>NZ_JBQFJM010000001.1:0-1982500 GCF_056536285.1 Ruegeria sp. AF3
AAGCCTTGTGGCTTATCTCCTCCCTTAACTCATGGTGTCGCTCACGATCCCTTCGAGATCGCCAGCGATATCTTCGATTCTGCCCATGGCATTGATGCGTTTCAGAACACCGTGACCGTCGTAATAGGTGATCAGCGCGGGTCTGTGCATGATAAGCCGCTAGGCGCGAAGCCACGGTTTCAGCGTTGTCATCCGCGCGGCGCTTGAATTCGGTGCTGCCGCACTTGTCGCACTTTCCGTCTTCGGCTGGCTTCTTGAACTGGTCGTGGTACCCTTCGCCGCAGCCCGCGCAGGTGTAGCGGCCCGAAATGCGGATCACCATTTCGGCATCTTCCACTTCCAGGCTGATTGCTGCGTTGATCTTCTGGTCATTGGACGCCAGCAGACCATCCAGCGCCTCTGCCTGAACCGTTGTGCGGGGGAACCCATCCAGAATGACGCCCTTGGCGCAATCTGATTGCGCCATACGGTCGCGCAGGATCGCAATGACGATCTCGTCACTGACCAGATCACCGGCTTCCATCACGGCTTTGGCGGCTTTGCCTGCGTCCGTGCCTGCTGCAACGGCTTCGCGCAGCAGGTCACCCGTGCTGAGTTGAACAAGCCCGAATTTCTCTTCCAGCATCCGGGCCTGCGTGCCCTTCCCGGCGCCCGGAGGGCCGAGAAGGATGAGTACTGCGGGAGTGGTGATCGTGGCGGCGTCCATCACATCCTCACTTGCTTGCGCGGTTTTCGATCAGGTCTTCGACCACCGACGGATCGGCCAGTGTCGAGGTGTCACCCAGCGAACCAAAATCATTTTCGGCGATCTTGCGCAGGATGCGGCGCATGATCTTACCGGAACGTGTTTTGGGCAGGCCCGGGGCCCATTGGATCACATCGGGGCTGGCAATCGGTCCGATTTCGGTCCGGACCCAGGTGCGCAACTCCTTACGGAGCTCTTCGCTTGGTTCACGGTCATTCATCAAAGTGACATAGCAATAGATGCCTTGCCCCTTGATTTCATGGGGATACCCAACAACCGCAGCTTCTGCTACGGCGGCGTGTGCAACTAGAGCGCTTTCCACCTCGGCCGTTCCCATGCGGTGGCCAGACACGTTGATCACATCGTCCACGCGGCCGGTGATCCAGTAGTCGCCATCTTCATCGCGACGACAGCCATCACCAGTGAAGTAGTAGCCTTTGTAATCCGAAAAATAGGTCTTTTCGAACCGCTCATGATCGCCCCAGACAGTGCGCATCTGGCCGGGCCAGCTGTCTTTGATGCAGAGCACACCCTCGACACCATTACCTTCGATCTCGACGCCGGACTGCGGGTCCAACACCACCGGTTCGATGCCAAAGAACGGTTTCATTGCCGATCCGGGCTTCATTGCATGGGCGCCGGGGGGGTCATCAGGTGACCGCCGGTTTCAGTTTGCCACCATGTATCCACGATGGGACATTTGCCCTTGCCGACGACTTCGTTGTACCAATTCCAGGCTTCGGGGTTGATCGGTTCACCCACGGTTCCCAGAGTGCGCAGATCGCTGAGGTCGCATTTCTCGACAAACTCTTTGCCCTGACCCATCAGGGCGCGGATCGCTGTGGGCGCGGTGTAAAACTGGTTCACCTTGTGTTTTTCGCAGACCTGCCAGAAACGCGACGCGTCGGGGAAGGTTGGAACGCCTTCGAACATCAGCGTTGTCGCACCATTGGCCAGGGGGCCATAGACGATATAGCTGTGGCCGGTGACCCAGCCCACATCTGCCGTACACCAGTAAACGTCGCCTTCGTGGTAATCGAAGGTGATCTCATGCGTCATTGCGGCGTAAACAAGATAGCCGCCGGTTGTGTGAACAACGCCTTTTGGCTGACCTGTCGAGCCGGAGGTGTAGAGGATGAACAGCGGATCTTCGGCGCTCATTTCGGCTGGTGCGCAGTAGTCGTCCGCCTCAAGGGCCATTTCGTTGTAGTCAAAGTCACGACCGTCAATCCAGGTGGTCTGGCCACCGGTGCGTTTGACGACAAGGCACTTGACCGTATCCTTGCAGTGTAGCAGTGCCGCGTCAGCATTGATTTCAGCGGCGTCTTACGACCACCGCGCGGAGCCTCGTCCGCGGTGATGACAACCTTGGCGTCACAGCCGTTGATCCGGGCTGCCAGAGCGTCCGGCGAGA
The DNA here is from genome assembly GCF_056536285.1 of Ruegeria sp. AF3. Classification (NCBI taxonomy): domain Bacteria; kingdom Pseudomonadati; phylum Pseudomonadota; class Alphaproteobacteria; order Rhodobacterales; family Roseobacteraceae; genus Ruegeria; species Ruegeria sp. AF3. The sequence goes on from NZ_JBQFJM010000001.1 coordinate 2,160, forward strand.
AGCCTGCAAAAACAATAGAGTGAATTGCGCCGATCCGCGCGCAGGCCAGCATGGCATAAGCGGCCTCGGGGATCATAGGCAGATAAATGACGACGCGGTCGCCTTTGCGCACACCCATAGATTCAAGGATGTTGGCCATGCGGCAGGTGCGGCGGTGCAGTTCTGCGTAAGAGATATGCTGAGCCGGATCATTTGGATCGTCCGGTTCCCAGATGATTGCCGTTTGATCACCGCGGGTTTTCAGGTGGCGATCCAAACAGTTGGCCGAGACATTCAAGGTGCCATCGGCATACCAGTTTATTTTAACCGAACCGAAATCGTAGTTAACGTCTTTGACCTGGGTGAAGGGTTTGATCCAGTCAACGCGCTTGCCTTGCTCGCCCCAGAATGCGTCGGGGTCACTGATCGAAGCGGCGTACATGCCGGCATATTTTTCGGCATCAACATGCGCACGGGCGACGGTTTCTGCGGATGGCGGATAGGTCTTGGCATCTGCCTGGGCAGCGGTGGTCATTTTTGAGGCTCCTCCTCTGGACTGGATTACGTTGGGACATTTTTGCCACTTGGTCTGGCAATGTCGATCCCGTTCCTCCCCAAGGTCGAATATTACCGAGTTCTGAAAATAAATAAATAAATTGCCGGAATCCCTGAATTTATTTGTAAAGAAATTTCTAACTACGGCCACCTCTAGTAAAGAAAACGCGTAAATTTCGTAAAAATCTCTTTAAAGTAAATGGATAGGTGTAACACATGTCCTGCTTGCATTGCTTGACACAAGCGGGGGTCAGTCCACGAACACCTGGTTTTCCTGCATGCGCAATCCAAGCGGGAACTTCTTCTGATACCAGCGGAAAGCCAAGGCAGGGTTGGCACAGTAGAATGTTGGCGCTAGCTTGATCCTCAAGCGCCTCGGGAGGAGGCGCAGCAATGGGAGATCAAATGATGAAAAGATGTTGAGCGGCGCGGCCGTCGCCGCCCTGAGCTTTGCTTTTGTCGGTGAAGCCTTTGCAACTGAATGGAACGCATCAGTCTGGGGCAAACGTCGTGCCTTCACCGAGCATGTTGAAAAACTGGCCGAGCTTGTCAGCGAAAAAACCGGCGGTGAATTCACCATCAATGTCAGCTATGGCGGACTATCCAAGCCGCGCGAGAACTTGGACGGTATTGAAATCGGCGCCTTCGAGATGGCTCAGTTCTGTGCAGGCTACCACCGCGACAAAAACCGCGCGATCACTGTTCTGGAGCTGCCCTTCCTTGGCGTAAACAACCTGAAGGAGGAGGTGGCGGTCAGCCATGCGGTTTATGATCATCCCGCAGTCAAAGATGAGATGGCCCAATGGAACGCCCGCATCATCATGACCTCACCGATGCCGCAGTATAACCTGGTCGGTACCGGCGAGCCACGCGATGAACTGTCTGATTTTGACGGAATGCGGGTCCGTGCAACTGGTGGTTTGGGGCAAGCCTTTGAGGCGGTCGGAGGTGTTCCGACATCGGTCCCTGCAACCGAAGCGTTCAATGCCATGGAATCAGGTGTCGTCGACACTGTAGCCTTTGCCCAGCACGCACATCTGTCTTTCGGGACGATCAACGAAGCCGACTGGTGGACGGCAAACCTGAACCCAGGAACGGTAAACTGCCCAGTCGTGGTCAACATTGACGCCTATGAGGCCCTGCCAGCCGCGCATCGCGAGGCGCTGGACAGCTCGATTGATGAGGCGATTGACCATTACCTGACAAATTACGACGGATTGCTCGAGCAATGGGACAGTGTTCTGCAAGAAAAGGGTGTCCAGAAAGTCATGATCGATGATGCCGTGATCGCAGAATTCCGCACCAAGGCAGCCGACCCGATCCGTGAGAAGTGGATCGCGGAAATGACGGAACAGGGACTGCCAGCGCAGGATCTTTATGATCTCGTTCAGGCGACGCTGACCCAACAGCGCGGCGGCAACTGATCCTGAACCCGGGTGCCCAACGGGCACCCGGTACACTAATATTGGGGAACACCGGAATGGCAGGACAGGCCACAGTGCTGGTGGACGGAAGCCGTCTGAGCCAGCTGGATCAGAAGTTGTTGAAACTGGAGCGTTTTCTGGCGCTCATCAGCGGTTTCGCAGTATTTGGCTTGATGGTGCTCGCCGTTATTTCGGTCAGTGGGCGCAATGCCCTGAATGCCCCATTGCCAGGATATGTTGACTGGATCGAACAGGCGATGCCACTGATCGCATTTCTGGGCATTTCATATGTTCAGCGCGATGGCGGCCACATCCGCATGGACATCGTTCTATCGCGCCTTCACGGCAGGGGGTTGTGGCTGTTCGAACTGGTCTCGGTGGTTTTGATCCTGCTTCTGATGCTTGCACTGGTTTGGGGCAGTTGGTCTCACTTCGACCGCTCCTTTGACTTGGGCGCACCATTGTGGAGCCGCGACAGTTCCATTGATATCGGAATTCCATTGTGGCCGGCGAAACTACTGGCCCCCATCGCGTTTTCCGTACTGTGCCTGCGGCTTGCTTTGCAGGCTTGGGGCTATGGCCGCGCATTATGGCTGGGACTGGAAGCTCCGGTGGCCGTTCCGTTGATACAGGACGCGGCAGCACAAGCAGCGGCTGAGGCCGAACAGTTCGAAGGGCAGGACTGATTTATGGACACGATTGAAATTGGCCTCTGGGTCACGGGCGGGCTTCTGGTCTTTGTCGTGGTCGGCATGCGCGTGGCGTTCGCTGCGGGCTTGGCCGGGCTTATCGGGCTGGTTTGGATTTTTGGGCCAAGTTTGGGTATGATCCTGCGCGGTTTGGAAAAGCGCTGACAGTTGCGGTCAAAACCGCCGGGCAAGTGCCGCATTCCAAAGTTGCCTCTCACACCCTCAGCCTGATCCCGACCTTTATCCTGATCGGGTATCTGGCCTATTACGCAGGGCTCACGCGGGCGTTGTTTGAAGCTGCCAAACGCTGGGTCGCCTGGGTTCCTGGAGGGTTGGCGGTTTCAACTGTTTTGCCACCGCCGGTTTCGCCGCGGTTTCGGGTGCCTCGGTCGCCACCTCTGCCGTCTTTGCCCGCATCGCGATCCCGGAAATGCTAAAGGTCGGCTACAACAAACGCTTTGCTGCTGGTGTGGTGGCCGCCGGAGGAACGCTGGCCTCGTTGATCCCACCATCGGCCATACTGGTGATCTACGCGATCATCGTCGAGCAGGATGTCGGGAAGCTACTTCTGGCGGGGTTCATTCCGGGTGCTTTTTCAGCGATCATCTATGCCGTGCTGATTGTCGGGATCGCCGTGATCTTTAAATCCGTCGGTCCCCCGGTCACAGGCTTTACATGGAAACAGCGCTTTTCGGCCCTTCCCGGAGCCATTCCTATTGTCGCCGTCATCCTGATCATCATCTGCTTTGTCTATAACCCGTTTGGTGAAAAAGCGTGGGGCACACCGACGGAAGGCGGCGCAATCGGCGCCTTCATTGTCTTCTGCTTCGCCTTGTTCCACGGGATGCGGTGGAGTGAATTCAAATCCGCGCTGCTGGAAACGGCCAAGCTTACCGCGATGATCTTTTCGATCATCTGGGGCGTTCTGATCTATGTGCGGTTTCTAGGATTTGCAGACCTTCCCGGCGCCTTTTCTGACTGGATAACCGGGCTCGAGATGTCGCCCATGATGATCTTGATCTGCATTCTGCTGGCTTATGCCGTGTTGGGCATGTTCATGGATGCGATTGGAATGCTGCTTTGACCTTACCTGTTGTTTATCCGGCGGTCATGGCGCTGAACGGCGGCGAAATGGTCAGTGCTGCAGACAGTGCGTTTGGCATGTCTGGGCCGATGTGCGCGATCTGGTTCGGAATTCTGGTAGTCAAAATGGCCGAATTCTGCCTGATTACACCGCCAATTGGATTGAATTGCTTTGTCGTCGCCGGGGTGCGTCCGGATTTGAGTGTTCAGGATGTCTTCAGAGGTGTGACGCCGTTTTTCGTGGCCGACGCCCTGACCATAGCAATGCTTGTGGCGTTCCCTGGTATTGTACTCTACCTGCCATCGCTTGCGGGTTAGGTGGGATGCGAGGCTCTGCCTCGCGCTCCGGGATATTTAAAGCCAGATGAAGAACGGATCCCCTGCTTCATCTGGCTAATAAATATCCCGGGGGAGGCGCCCGGCACGGGCGACGGGGGCAGAGCCCCCTTAGGTGCGCCTAACCGGCCCGCATCAGCATTCCGAACAGGTCGCGCGGATCGTCCGGGTCTGCCAGCATGTCCAGAGGTTCAAAGAATGCGGTGCTTTCGATCGCCTGCTTGACATAACGCAGGGCTGAGAAATCTTCAATCGCGAAGCCAACGCTGTCGAACAGGGTGATTTGGCGGTTGTCTGTGCGCCCTTTGGCAGCACCGGTCATGACCTGCCACATCTCGGTCACGGGATGATCAGCATCCAGCGCCTGAATCTCGCCCTCGATCCGGGTTTGCTCGGGATATTCGACGAAAATGTCTGAGCGCAGCAAGATGTCGCGATGCAATTCTGTCTTGCCGGGGCAATCGCCACCGATGGCGTTGATGTGGACGCCGGGACCGACCATGTTGTCGGTGAGGATGGTGGCGTTTTTCTTGTCTGCCGTGCAGGTGGTGATGATCTGAGCGCCTTCAATAGCATCTTCCGGCGTCTTGCATGGGACGACCGTCAGGCCCTTGCCTTGTAGGTTTGCGGCGCATTTCGCTGTTGCACCGGGATCGGTATCGTAAAGCCGCACAGTGTCGATCCCGCACATTGCCTTGAAAGCGAGGCATTGGAACTCGGACTGCGCCCCATTGCCGATCATGGCCATGGTTGTGGCATTCTTCGGGGCAAGATAGCGTCCGACCAGAGCCGACGTTGCCGCCGTGCGCAACGCCGTCAGCATCGTCATTTCGGTCAGCAGAGTGGGATATCCGGTGTAAACATCCGCCAGCAATCCGAATGCGGTCACAGTTTGCAGACCCTCGGAGGTGTTTTTGGGATGACCGTTCACGTATTTGAACCCATATGCCTCACCATCCGAGGTGGGCATCAGTTCAATCACACCGTGCGGAGAATGCGCCGGGATACGCGGGTCTTGTCAAAGCTTTCCCACCGTTTGAAATCGGATTCGATTTGATCGGCGATCTGAACGATCATCTGTTCGACGCCAATGTGGTGGATCAAACGCATCATGTTGTCGACGGACACAAAAGGCACGAGTGCCTTGTCAGAAGGTTGCATCGTACTCTCCTATCGGCGGGCAAGGTGGACGCCTGCAATCATGCAGCGTACTGACCCACCAGCAGTTTCGATTGTTGGGACGGACAGTGGCAAAGGCGTTGCACTGGCTTGGATTATTTTGATTTGATCAGGGGTGAGGGCGCCTAACGCTCGGCTCGACAATGCCAGCACCAATCCATCGCGTCCCTTCAACTCAATTGCATTCCCCGCAAATTCGGCGATTTGGTCATGAGTCAGATCAATCACGGTTCGACCGGATTCCTCTAACCGATTGCGAATGGTCAAGCGACGGTCGGGGTCCGATATCATGTCGAGGCAGATTAACGCGTAATGAGTGCCGATCCCCATCAATACGTTGGTATGATAAACGTCCCTGCCTTTTGCGTCGCGGGCCTGAAAGGCAATTGGTTCATAGTTGAAATGAGTGCAGAACCGCTCCAGCAAGACCGGGTCGGCGCGATTGGACGTGACTGTATACGCGATGCGGGCAATGTGGTCCAACACCATCGCACCTGTCCCTTCCAGCGCAAGGTTGTCTTGTTCCAGCCCGGAATAGTCTATGACATCCTGCACGCGATACTCATGTTTGAGCAGTTCGATGACATCGGTTCGCCGCTCGCGTCGGCGAGACGGCACGAACATCGGGTAAACTGCTATGTGACCACCAGGATGTGTGGAAAACCAATTGTTTGGGAAAACGCTGTCGGGTGTGTCGAGATCGCCAAAATCATCAAAAACGTGAACAGTGATTCCTGTGTCGCGCAGGCGTTGAACTGCCTGGTCATGTTCATCTCTCGCAGCTTCCGACGTGGCTGCGGCCGACGTGATACTCAGCGTTTGAAACGCATTGTCATCGCGTGTTTCCGGGTTGGAGGCAAAGGCATGTGGCCGGATCATTACTGCTGCAGACGGTGCTTGTAGCGATAGCATCAGAAACTCCGGGTGGGGCGGTCAAAGACGCGACGGCCCATAAGTGAGGCGGCCAGATCGACCATCAGTTTTGCAGTGCGGCCACGTTCATCCAGAAACGGGTTCAGTTCGACAAGATCCAGCGAACTGACCAGTCCGCTTTCATGCAGCAGTTCCATGACCAGATGAGCCTCGCGCTCGGTCGCACCGCCAGGAACAGTGGTGCCGACGGCAGGGGCGATGGCCGGGTCCAGGAAATCAACATCCAACGAAACGTGGAGAAGGGCGTTTTCAACTTTGACACGGTCCAGAAACGCCAGCAACGGGGCCTTGATCCCATGTTCGTCAATGCTGCGCATGTCGGCCAGCATGGCCCGGTTTTGTTCCAGCGCCGAACGTTCTGCCGGGTCGACAGAGCGTAGGCCGATCATGCCGACGCGGTCCGTTGGCACGATGGCAGGTAAGGAAGGAAATGCCTCGAACCCCGGCCTTCCTGTGAAATAGGCGACGGGTGTGCCATGCAGGTTGCCGCTGTCTGTGCTGTCGGGGTGTGAAAGTCACTATGGGCATCCAGCCACAGAACGAACAGTGGGCGGTCAATCTTTGCAGCATAAGCGGCCATCCCGGTCACGGTTCCCATGGACAACGCGTGATCGCCGCCCATGAAGATCGGAATGCCCCGATCAGCCGCTTTCAGCGCGACCTTGCTCAGCGCTTGCGTCCAACCGATGCATTCGGGCAGCGCGAACAGGTGCGGATGTTCGGGCAAGCCGGTTTCTTCAGGTTGCACGTCGCCCCAATCGCAAACGGAGTGACCAAGATCTGTCAAAGCCTGATCCAGCCCGGCCACGCGATATGCGTCAGGACCCATTCGGCAACCCTGACGCCGTTTTCCGGCGTCCATCGGCGCGCCGACTAAAATGATGTTATTGCGTTCCATGTGGTCCATTTAGGCCGTCACTGTGTCTTGCGTGAAGAGCGCAAATTGCTCAAAATGGTTCAGGAAACTCCTTAATGAGAAAGTGATATGGACGAATTGGATAGTCGTCTGCTGGGCGCATTGCAGCGTGACGCGCGCGCCAGCCTGTCAGAGTTGTCGGAAACGCTGGGCGTAACCCGCACTACGGTGCGCAGCCGTTTGCAACGGCTCAAGCAATCTGGTGAGATCGTCGGTTTTACTGTGTTGACGCGTCGGGATCTGGCACAAAGCCCTGTGCGTGGGCTGATGATGCTAGAAATCGAGGGGCGCGGTACCGAGCGCGTGATGTCCCGGATCGGGGCCATGCGGCAGGTCACGGCGGTCCATTCGACCAACGGCAGTTGGGATTTGATTGCCGAAATCAGTACGGAAACTCTGGCCGAGCTGGACGAGGTTCTGTTTCATATTCGCAGGATCGACGGCGTTACACGTTCGGAAACGAACCTGCTGCTGTCAACGCGCAAGGGGCGGCTCTAGTGCTTTGAGATAAATGCGAATTGTGCCAGAGTTCGTGAGTAGACAGGGTGCGGCTTACCCTTAGGTAGGCTGCTTGCTGATTAAGGGTTCAGTATTTCCGGAAGGCTTGCGGCATGACCACATCTGATAATGGTGACGAACCTTTGGCCGAAAAGTGGGCCGAACGTCTTGCTGGTCTACTGGAGAAACCCTGGCTGCGCATCGCGATACCGGTCGTTATTACCGGGATTGCCCTTTCGGTTTTGCACGATCTGTCGGCCCATGTGAAATGGTCGGATGTCCAGACAGATATTTCGGCGACATCATGGAAGTTGATGTTTTTGCGATGTGCTGGACAGCGTTCAGCTTTTTGTCGCTGTCGCTCTATGATGTGTTCGCGGTACAAAGCGTGGCGGATGGCAAGGTGCCGTTACCTGTGGCGGGGATGGCCGGAGCCAGTGGATACGCGGTGTCGAACTGCCTTGGATTTTCCTACATCACCGGAACCGCAATCCGGTATCGGATATACGCGTCGCTTGGCTTGGATCTTGGCCGGGTGGCTGGTGTAATCGCAACCTCATGGGTGGCGTTCTGGATGGGTCTGATCCTGATTCTGGGCCTGTTGCTGACCCTGCACCCGGATGGAATATCCAAGGTGATGCCCGTCAGCGAAACGGTCGAAACCACCATAGGATTGTGCTTGCTGGTTGCATTTGTCGCGATGTTCATTTGGCTGTCCAGCGGTGGCCGACGGTTGGCTGTTGCAGGTGTCGGTTTCGATTTGCCCGGAGGCAAACTGGCGGGCCTGCTGACGTTGGCTGCCATCGGCGACCTGTTTGGCGCATCCATGGCGCTTTACGTACTGATGCCGGATGATTTGGGGGTCGGGTACCCGTATTTCTTCACCATCTATATCGCTGCCATTGCCGTTGGAATCCTGAGCCATGCGCCGGGCGGGATCGGCGTGTTTGAGGCGACATTGATTGCCGGTCTGGGGGCGTCGGGTCGTTCGGATGTGATTGCTGCGTTGCTGCTTTACCGGGTGGTTTACACTTTTTTGCCATTTGCAGTCGCCAGCCTTTCCATTGCCGTTGCATCGGTCTTGACCCAAAGACACATGATCGGCGGTGCCGCGGTTTGGGTCTATCGTGTGATCCGCCCCATGGTTCCAATGGTCGCGGCCGGGGTTGCCGCAGTGGCCGGGGTGATCTTGCTGGTGTCGGGCGCGCTGCCAGCGGGGGCGCAAAAGCTCGGCACGCTGAAAGATCTGCTGCCCCTGTCATTTGTCGAGGCTTCGCATCTTGCAGGCAGCGTCGTAGGCGTATTGCTGTTGCTGGTCTCGCGCGGGTTGTTCCGCAAGCTCTACAGGGCATGGGTCGTTGCGATGGTGTTGATGGGGGCGGGATTCTTTGCTTCGCTTGCAAAGGGCTCGACATCCACGAAGCGCTTTCGATGCTGGGAACGATTGGTCTGCTGGCCATGTTTCGCGGTGCGTTCTACCGGGTCAGTGGCGCGTCGATATTTCGGTTGAACATCCCATGGCTGATCAGTGTCGTAGTTCTGCTGGCGGTGATTTTCTGGATCGGGCTGTTTGCATATTCGCATGTCGAATACCAAAATGATCTGTGGTGGCAGTTTGCTTGGAACGGTGACGCCTCGCGCTTTTTGCGGTCCAGCCTTGTCGTGGCCGTGATCGTGGGCATTGTTGCCATGAACTCTCTGTTCGGGCGTGAGATTCCGACACCACAGCGGGTTGAAATCCCAGAGGTTGTCGAGCGGCTAGTGATGGAGAGTGAGGATACGGAATCCCAAATCTCGCTTACCGGTGACAAGCAATTCCTGATCTCACCGGATGAGACCGCGTTTATTGCCTACGCCGACACAGGCAATGCGCTGATTTCGAAAGGAGAACCGGTTGGTGACGAGGGTGCCGGGCAGCAACTGATTTGGCAGCTTCGGGAAATGGCGGATCGCGAAGGTAAACTTTGCGCGTTCTACAGTGTCTCGACCAAATATCTGCCAACTTTTCTGGATCTTGGACTGTCGATCCTGAAAATTGGCGAGGTTGCGCGGGTTTCTTTGCACGATTTCTCGCTGGACGGAAAGTCGCGCAAGCGGTTCCGGCAAGCCAAGAACCGTGCTGAACGCGAAGGATATGTGTTCGAGATTGTTCCGAAGGAAGAACTGGCGCCTCTGTTGTCAGACTTGCGTGGGATTTCAGACCGCTGGCTTGCGCAAAAGGCCGGTGCAGAAAAGGGCTTTGCGCTGGGGGGATTTGATGATGAATACCTGTCCTATTTCGATCATGCTATCCTGCGTGATGGCAACACCGGCAAGATCATGGCCTTTGCCAATCTGTTCCAAGGGGGGAACAAGTCGGAGCTGTCGCTGGATCTTATGCGCTATGAACCCGATAGCCCAAGTTTCCTTATGGACGCTCTTTTCGCCGACATGATGGATTGGGGCGCGCAGCAGGGGTTTCACTGGTTTTCACTGGGTGCCGCACCGTTTTCAGGGATCGAAAACCGTCAGCTTGCTTCGCTTTGGAACCGCATCGGTGGGTTCGTTTACGAACATGGCGAGCAATTCTACCATTTTGAAGGCCTGCGCGCGTTCAAGCAGAAGTTCGATCCGGAATGGAGCCCGAATTATCTGGCCAGCCCCGGCGGGCTGGCCGCGCCATTCTGTATGAGGTCAATATCCTGATCTCGGGCGGATTGCGCGGGTTAACCAAGTAGCACTTAATTCAGGCTTGCGCGGGTTGGGGTTTTCTGCAGCAGATCGCCCCAGTCCGTGCGATAGGCCATCTCGGCCAGAACGGTTTCGGGCAGGAATTCCTGGTTTTGCCGGATCTGCCATCCGCCGCCCAGGCCCTTGTAAACCGCCACCAGATTGCTGGATACCTGCTGCCGTGCCTCGATCAGATTGGCCTGCGACCGCAATAGCGCGGTCTGGGTGTTCAGCACGCGCGAATAATCGGCAATGCCGTCTGTATACTGGCTGACGGCGATTTCGGCAGCTTTGCGTGAGGCCTCGACACTTTGTTGATAGAACCCGACCTGCTTACGTGCCTGCGCATAAGCGACCATGGCACTTTCAACTTCGGAATAAGCGGTCAGCACAGTGTTCTGATAATTCGCAATCAGCGCCTGATAAGCGGCGTCCTGCGCGCGAACATTGTTCTTGATGCGGCCATAGTTCAGCACATTCCAGACCACACCGGCACTGGCCAGACCGGTTGTGCTGCCACCGCTGAACAGATCGCGCCCGCCGGATGCCTGCAGCCCGATCGCGCCAGACAGGATGAATTGGGGATACAGGTCCGCCATCGCGATGCCCACTTGTGCCGATTGCGTGGCTGCCGCCAGTTCAGCCGCGCGCACATCCGGGCGGCGGCGTAGCAATTCAGCGGGAACGCCCACTGCCACATTTGCTCGGGCCGATGGAATGTGGCCGGAATTGCCCAACAGACCGGTCATGCGTGAAGGTGTCGTGCCCAACAACACCGCAAGCGCGTTCTTGGTCTGTTGCAAGTCGCTTTCCAGTTCGGGTACCAGCGCCTTAGTGTTGTTCAGCAGGGCGGTGGATTCCTGCACGTCCAGTTCCGTGGTGACGCCATTGTTAAACCGCAGCTGAGTCAGGTCTGCCGAATCCTGCTGCAATTTGATGTTCTCACGCGCAATTGCCAGCGTCTCTTGCAACGCCCGGATATTGACGTAAAGCGCGGCGACATCCCCGGTCAGCGTCACCAACGCGTCGTCGTAATTCGCCACTTGCAGGGCCAGATTGGATCGCGCGGCCTGAACGCCGCGCCGCTGCGCGCCCCAGACGTCCAACTCCCACTGGGCATCGAAGCCGACTTGCGAGGTCGAGAATTCGGTATCCAGCGGGATGACGCGATTGACATCCGAAATCGGCCCCAGATTGTCGCTGATCTGGCGCCGTTCAAGCGAGCCGCCAATGGCCTGCGACTGCGGGTAAAGCTCGCCAAAGGCGATACCCAGTTGTGCACGGGCCTGCAAAACCCGCGCGCCAGCGACCTGAAGTGTCAGGTTCTGGGCGTAGGCCTCGGCAATCAGTTTGTTGAGGGTAGGATCATTGAATGTTTGCCACCATTTCACGACAGGCGCACTGCGCGACGTCAGCCCGCTTTGACCGGCGCTGGGGTTGTTGACCTCAATCCACTGTTTCACGACCGGTGAGTTGGGGCGCACGAAATCCGGCCCAACGGGTGTGCAGGCCGCGAGAGTGGCGGCGCAAATGGCGGTTCCCAACAACCTGCGGAGTGTCATGGCGCGCATCCTCAGATATCCAGGGGTCGGATGAAGTTGGCGAAGGAATAAAGGCGGATGTTGATGCGCCTTAGAAACTCAAAACTTTTGCCCTGGCCTGTATAGATTGCCACAGCGGCATGGCCGCCCGCTGGGAAGATGTGGTCTTCCGGCACATCGACGGTGATCTGAACCGCAATCCGACCGGGCAGTTTGGGCAGCTCGAAACCGGGCAGGCGGCCCGACGGGATGAGTTGCCCTTGACGGGTGGCCCACCAGATCGCTTCGACCTTGCCCGTCAGGATTTCACCGGGATAAAGATCAAGCGCGACTTCGACCTCTTGTCCCGGTTCGACAAATTTCAGGTTCTGCTGGCGGAATGTGGCAAGGATATAAGGGCTTTCATCAGTCACGAAGCTGGCAATCGCACCCAACCGGACGTCACCGACTACCAATCCGGGGCGGGCCTGCTGTGAGACGATCATGCCATTTTCAGGCGCATAGATTGTTGTGTTTTCCAGAAAATACTCGGCTTCGGCCAATTGCGCCTGCGCCTGAAGGATGCCCGTGTTCACGCCGTCAATCTGCGATTCCAGCGCCAGTTGAGCCTTGGTCAGGTTGGCCCCAGCCTGTTTGACGGCGGCCTGATCTTCCGTCACCTGTTCGTTCCATCGATCCAGATCGTCCTGACGGGCGCCTCCGGCCGGAACAAGATTCTCATACCGCGCCTGTTGGGTTTGCGCATAGGCCAATTGCGCATTGGCCCGTTCGACAGCTTCGGTCGACGCAATGACATCCTGTTCAAGGATTTTGGCATTCTGCTGTGCCGCCACCAACTGGGCCTGCGCATTATCGACCGCCAGCGAAAACACCGTATCATCGAACCGATACAGCGGATCGCCCTTTGCGACCGGTGTATTCGGTTCAACAAGAACCTCGGACAGAATCGTCGGCTGTGTCAGCTTGGGGATGATCTGTATGGTCGAACGTACCACGTGGCTGTCTGCTGAAAACGGCTGAAAGAAGCGCAATGCCACAAGGAAGATCAACAGCAGGTGTGCACCCACCCAGAACGAAACAATGCCCCAGGCAATGTTGAACTTCAGCCATTCCAGCTTGAAAAAAATGAGCCAGACGAAAATGATGTAGAACAGCGTGATGCCGAGGGCGACGAACATAGGAATTAGGGTCCTTCGGTCTTAACTGGGTTGTGTGTCATCTGTGTCCAGACGATCCTGGTATTCGGGTTTGACCCTACCGCCCAGGCGTTTGATTTCATCGCGGATGGCATCTTTTTCCTCGTCCGGGCCGCGGCGAATATCGACCGTGACGCCATCGTGGAAAGCCCACATGAAGGCGTGAACCCAAGGCACGACAGCCAAAAACCCCATCCATCCCATGATCTTTACGGCTTCGGCATGGGGATGATTACGTTTGATCGCGATCCGCCCCGGAAGGCCCATAATGAACAGGAACAGCGCCATAACTGCTGCAAGCAGCAGGATCAGCGCGACCAATGTCAGATAGTCATAATAGCCCAGCGGCTGGCCCAATAGTCCCATTTGTGTGCCTCCATCAGGGGAAGGTTAGGGTATCCTCAATCATTCGTTTTCAGTTCGTCAATCAACTTGTAATCCGTGGGCGGGTCATCACAAACGCCCGGTCCGCATTCCAGCAGAGTTGAACCGGCGTTCAGTACGGCAAGTGCCAGCATGACAAAGAAGGCGGTTTTGGCCAGCTTGTTTCCCCCAAAACGTACCTCGCTGGCCGCGCCCGAGTCATATTGGCGATCAAACAGCAGCATGAACGAAGTACCCAGCAGGACAAGGAAAAAGGCGATGCCCGCCCAAGTGTAATAGTGCAGCCCCAGAACGGGCGATCCGTAGTGGCCGGTTCCAGGCACAATGTGCAACAGGATTTGCCGGATCGAAACACTGCCGCCATACAAAGCTGCAATCAGCATGATGGCATAGTGCTGCGGTCGCGCGCCATAAAGCAGGTTCAGGCCCAGCCCGACGCCGACGGCTACAAAGCCGACACGCTGCAACAGGCAAAGCGGGCAGGGCAGTTCGTAAAGGACAAGTTGATAGAAGAACGCCAGCGCCAGAACGAGACTGACGGCCAGCATTCCGATCGCGTTTAGTGTACGTGACAGTTCGGGTGTCATGATGAGGCCCTCAAAGCTGAATTGTCAGCTGACTGGTGGCGTGGAATTTCAACCAGTAGATACTCAGGGCTATCGTAAGGAAGAACAGCGCATTGCCTGCCTTCGTCATGTTGAAATAGTTGAGCCCCATCGTGGCAGTAAGTAACGCAAATAAAAGCGCAATCATGGCCCGGTGCTCCCCTCCCGTGCACATATCTTTATGCAAACGATAGTGTCAGGCCGGGTGGCATCTGGCAAGCGGCGCGGTAATTTGGGGACTATTCTTAATGTCCGCTAGTTACACAGGACGATGTCCGTTTGCCATTCCTGACCGCGCAGGTGCAGATCGCCAGGTAACGGCGCATCCGTGTAAATCGCATCGATTTCAGCCAAAGAAGCGATGCGCGCCGGGGCCGAGCGGTAAAACTTTGAATGGTCGGCAACCAGAAATGTGCGGCGTGCCTGCGCAATGATGGTCTGGCTGACTTGTACCTCCTGAAAGTCGAAGTCCAGAAGATCTCCGTCAGTGTCCAAAGCTGAACAGCCGATTACGGCAAGGTCAAATTTGAATTGCCGAATGGTCGATACGGTCAGATTTCCGATCAACCCGCCGTCGGTGCGCCGCAGAACGCCACCGGCCATGACGACCTCACAATCCGGGTTCTCAATCAGAATGTTTGCGACATTCATGTTGTTGGTCACAACCATCAGATTCTTGTGGTTCAGCAATTGCCGCGCCACGGCCTCGGTCGAGGTTCCGATGTTCATGAAGATCGATGCGCCGTCGGGGATATCGGTGGCGCAAGCCTGTGCGATACGGGTCTTGGCGTCGGCGTTCAGGGCACGGCGGTCTTCATAGCCGATGTTTGACACGCCCGAGCGAAGCACCGCGCCGCCATGCACCCGATCCAGTTTACCTGCCTCGGCCAACTCGGTCAGGTCGCGCCGGATCGTCTGGACCGTGACACCAAATCTTTCGGCCAACCCGTCAACGGTGACGCGGCCTTCGGCCCCGGCAATGTCCAGAATGTCAGATTGGCGGAAAGATAGGGACATGGTGTTTCCAAACTTGAAGTGTTCCTTTCGTTTTTGTTCTTTTTGGCCGATTTTGCAAGGAAGGTATTAGAAAATTTCAGGTTCATGTTGCAAAACGAAAAAAATCGAACATAAACATTGACCATACGAAGGATGTTCTGGCAAATGCCTATCATCCATCCTGACAAGGAATCATTGGCATGCAGTCAGCGGACGTTCAGACAACGGACCTTTTTATTATCGGTGGTGGGATCAATGGTTGCGGCATCGCTCGGGATGCTGCTGGTCGCGGGCTGTCAGTTGCTTTGGCAGAGATGAATGATCTGGCCTCGGCCACGTCATCAGCCTCGACGAAATTGTTTCATGGCGGTTTGCGCTATCTGGAGTATTTCGAAATCCGTCTGGTCCGTGAGGCTCTGATCGAGCGTGAAACCCTGTTGCGCGCGATGCCGCATATCAGCTGGCCGATGCGCTTTGTGCTGCCCTACCACAAGGACATGCGGTTTGACTCGGAAACGCCGACCTCCCGGCTGCTCAGTACGGTCATGCCGTGGATGCGGGGGCGGCGTCCGGCTTGGCTGATCCGGTTGGGTTTGTTCATGTATGACAATCTGGGTGGTCGCAAAATTCTGCCGGGCACCACGTCGCTGAACTTGCGATCGGCACCAGAAGGCGTCCCGCTACAGGACACGTTCGAAACGGCATACGAATATTCTGATTGCTGGATCGAAGACTCGCGGTTGGTGGTTCTGAATGCCCGCGACGCCGAGGCGCGCGGTGCGCAGATCATGGTGCGAACCGAGGTGATTTCGGCCGAGCGGTTGGACGACCTTTGGCAGGTATCACTTCGTGATCGCAACAGCGGCGAAACCCGTCTTGTCCGGGCCAGAATGCTGATCAATGCGGGTGGCCCTTGGGTCGGGGACATCATCCAGACCAAGATCCGTGTGAACTCACGCGAGGGTGTTCGGCTTGTTCGGGGCAGCCATATTGTGACACCCCGGCTGTATGACCACGACAAGTGTTATTTCTTTCAGGGCGAAGACGGCCGCATCATTTTCGCCATTCCGTATGAGCAGGACTTTACCCTGATCGGCACAACGGATCAGGATCATCCGGACCCTGACACGAAACCTGTCTGTACCGAGGCCGAACAGGAGTATCTGTGCGCCTTCGCATCGAAGTATTTCAAACGCGCTGTGACCCGCGAAGATGTTGTGTGGACCTATTCTGGTGTGCGGCCGCTTTATGACGACGGTGCCAGCAGTGCCACCGCAGCAACGCGAGATTACACGCTGAAAGTCGATGCGCAGGGTGGGGCGCCTGTATTGAACGTGTTTGGCGGCAAGATCACCACCTATCGCCGGCTTGCGGAAAGTGCTCTGGAGAAGGTTGGTGAATTCTTTCCGAATATGCCGGGCCCCTGGACCGCTGGTGTGGCGCTGCCCGGCGGTGACTTTCCGGTTGACGCTGTTGAAGCCCTGACTGATCAGCTTCTGGCCGCGTATCCGTTTCTGGGTGCCGCCTGGGCTGCACGCCTGATCAGGGCCTATGGAACCGAAGCAACAGATGTCCTTGGGGATGCGCAGCAGCTGTCTGATCTGGGTGAGGATTTTGGCGCAACCCTGACCGAGCGGGAGGTCGCGTGGCTGATCGACAAGGAATATGCACGGACCGCCGAAGATGTCGTCTGGAGGCGCAACAAGCTGGGCCTGCGACTGAGTGCGGAGCAGATCGCGCGGATCGACGGTTGGATGACCGAACGGCGGATCAGCAGCACGGCCTGATCCATCTTTCTGTCCTCTTGGCGGGTGATGCGTGTTGTGCTAGCCGTTGGTCACGGTCGGCAGACACCGAGGCGTCGCTGCTCTTACCCAGAGTGCTAAACCTGCCAGTGTATGTGAAACTATCGCAACCATCAGGGCGTTGTTTCGTCAAGTCAGCGACCAACGATTGCGCAAAACGCCCGATATGGACTTGTGATGAGCAAAACTCCTGTACCCTTGCACACCGATGATCTGACCGGATTCGTGCGCACCCTGTCCCAACAACTTGGCGACTCCAGCCCGTCGCACCTGACCCTGATGAATATGGTCGCCCGTGCCGCCGGGTTTCAGAACGTGCAACATATGCGCGCCACCAGTGCGGCTGCCAGGCGGATCGAGGCCCGCCCGAAACAACCGACTGCTGACATGCGCACGGTTGAGCGCACATTGCACCTGTTCGACGCACAGGGCAGGCTTCGACAATGGCCGTCAAAACGATTGGTGCAGACTTTGTCCTTGTGGGGGCTCTGGTCTGCGGTACCGGCAGCCGCGGTGCTGCAAGAGGGTGAGGTCAACACGTGCCTCAATGCCGAACATTGTTTTGATGACCCTGCAACCCTGCGCCGGACCATGATTTCATGTGGGCTGCTGACACGGAACCGGGATGGATCGGATTATCGCCGGGTCGAGCAGGCACCGACACCAGAGGCAAAGGTGGTGATCCGCGAACTCTCTGAACGGCGGCGGGAAAGATCAGACTGACACCAGAAAAAAGCCCCGCTGATGGGCGGGGCTTTGATCGGATCAGGCCGCTTCTTCTGAAGGGCCGGGATCGTTTTTACTGCCTTTCAGCCACTCGCGCATGCTTTGCATCAGAGCGTAGAGGACAGGCACCACGATTACGCCAACCAGCGTCGCGGCCAACATGCCACCGAACACGGCGACACCGATGGCTTTTTGGCTGGCCGCACCCGCACCATTGGCAGCCAGCAGCGGTACGACGCCTAGCAGGAAAGACAGGGCGGTCATCATGACAGCGCGGAACCGCTGATGAGCTGCCTCGACGGCAGCGTCCTTGATCGAAAGACCCTTGGCGCGCTGTTCCATTGCAAACTCGACGATCAGAATGCCGTTCTTCGAAGCAAGGCCCACCAGCATGATCATCCCGATCTGCGTATAGAGGTTGATGTCACTGCCAACGATGGCAACCGCGGCCACCGCCCCGAACAGGGCCACGACCACAGACAGCAAAATCGAGACCGGCATAGTCCAGCTTTCATACTGTCCAACCAGAAACAGGTAACCGAATAGGATGGCCAGCCCCAGAATAATGATCACCAGGCTGCCTGACGCCAACTGTTGTTGTGCCGTCCCCGTCCATTCGAACGAGTATCCCGGCGGCAGGGCTGAAGCAGAGACCTCTGTCATCGCGGTGATCGCATCGCCGCTGGAAAGGCCCGGTGCAGGCACCGCCGTAACCGTTGCCGACCGGAACAGGTTATGCCGTTTCAGCAGAACCGGCCCCAACACGTTTTCTACGTCGATCAGGGTGCCCAGTGGCACCATGTCGCCCTTCTGAGAGCGCACATAGAGGCTGGCAATGTCATCGACATTGTCGCGATAGCTGCCTTCCGCCTGGATCATTACGCGATAGACGCGACCAAACAGGTTGAAGTCGTTGACATAATACGACCCCAGCTGGGCCTGCATGGTCTGGAAAATCTCAGCCACCGAGACGTCCAGTGTTTTGGCTTTCTCGCGGTCCAGATCCACGAACAGCTGCGGAACGTTGGCGCGGAATGTCGTATAGGCCTGCCCGATCTCGGGGCGCTGGTTGGCCGAATAGACAAACGACCCCACAGCCGAAGCCAGATCCTGCGGCGAGCCGCCTCCGGTTTGCTGCACCTCCATCTCAACCCCGGCAGACATGCCAAGACCCTGAATTGGTGGCGGGTTGAAGGCAACAGTCGAGGCTGCGGTTTCGTTATTCGCGATGGCCAGCACCTTGGCCAGAATGGCCTTGGCGCTCAGGTCCTCCTCCTGCCGTTCGGCCCAGTTGTCGAGGTTCACGAAGATCGCAGCGCCGTTGGTGATTGTGCCGTTCAGCAATGAAAAGCCATTGATCAGAACGGTGCTGGACACACCCGGGATCTCGCGTATCTGGTCATCGAGGCGCTTTGTCACGGCCTCGGTCCGTTCCAGCGTCGCGGCGTCAGGCAGTTGTACGTCAACAAAGAGATAACCATTGTCTTCCAGCGGGATAAACCCAGCTGACGTGTTCGACATGATTGCCCCTGTTCCCATGCCGAGCCCAACCACGATGGCTAGCGCGATAGCCGGAAAGACAAGCAGTTTGCGAACAATGGCGACATAGCCATTGCGAACGCCACCAATGAGATTTTCGAACAGCGCAAGCAGCCCCTTGGGTGGCCCCGAGCGGGCCTTAAGGACCAGCCCACACAGCGCGGGCGACAGTGTCAGCGCGTTGATGGATGATATTACAACAGCGGTCGAGATCGTAACAGCGAACTGAGAGTACAGCCGCCCGGAGATACCCGGCATGAAGGTCACCGGTACGAACACCGCCAACAGAACCAGTGTGGTCGCGATGACGGGGCCGGTGATCTGCCCCATAGCCTTACGGGTGGCTTCGGCTGGGGGCAGCCCCTCATCAGCGATGATGCGCTCGACGTTTTCGACCACGACAATGGCGTCATCGACCACGATGCCGATGGCCAAAACCAGCGCAAACAGCGAGATCGTGTTCAAAGACATGCCGAAGGCCAGCAAGAAAGCAAACGTGCCGATCAGTGAGACCGGGATGGCAACCGCCGGAATGATCGTCGCGCGCCAACTTCCCAGGAACACAAAAACGACCGAGATCACGAGGGTAAAGGTCAGGATCAGTGTCGATACGACGTCATTCAAAGAAGCTTCGACAAAGTCTGTCGTGTTAAAGGGGACATCATACTCCACATCCGTCGGGAATGCGCGGGACAGCCGCTCCAGTTCCGCCTGCACGCGCTCTGAAACGGCCAGGGCGTTTGCGCCGGGGGCCTGATAGATACCGATCACGGTGGCGGGCACGGACTGAAAATAACCGGACGCCGAGTAAAACTGTGCACCAAGCTCAACCCGGGCGATGTCCCTTACGCGGACAATTGCGCCGGCATCTCCGGTACGGATCACGATGTTGCCAAATTCTTCGGCTGACGTCAGTCGCCCTTTGGACTTGATCGTGTATTGAAAGGTCTGGCCTTCGGGAACAGGCGGTGCACCAATCGAGCCTGCGGACACTTCGATATTCTGTTCGCGGATCGCGTTGATCACATCGCCTGGTGTGATGGACAGGGCTGCCATCTTGTCCGGGTCCATCCAGACCCGCATGGCGTATTCCAGGTTGGTCAGAACATCAGCCTTGCCCACGCCCTGCACACGCGCCAGCGCATCGCGCAGGTTGATCGAGGCATAGTTGGAAAGAAACACGCTGTCATAGGTGCCGTTGGGCGAGGTCAGCGTGACCAGCATCAGCATGTTGGTCGACGATTTTTGTGTGACAACGCCCGAAGATGTCACTTCGGCGGGCAACGACGACATTGCCTGCGCCACCCGGTTCTGCACGTTGACCGAGGCGATATCGGGGTCGGTGCCAACTTCGAAGGTTACGTCCAATGAATACGAGCCGTTGTCAGACGATCTGGACGTCATGTAGATCATGTCGTCCACACCGTTGACCTGCGCCTCGATCGGTGCGGCAACAGTGTTTTCCACTGTTTCCGCATTTGCGCCGGTATATTTGGTGGATACGTTGACGACGGGCGGGGTAATGTCAGGGAACTGCGCGACCGGCAGCACCAGATAGCCGATGCCACCCATGATGGTCAGTACCAGCGAGATGACAAACGCCAGCTTTGGCCGGCTAATGAACAGGGCTGAGAACATCGTTTATTCTCCCGGCTGTTCAGAAGCGAAGACCGCGTCAACGGCCACGCCGGGGCGGACCCGTTGCAGGCCCTCGACAATCACGCTTTCGCCCTCACGCAAGCCTTCCGTAACGATGATGGCAGTACCTTCCGTGTTGCCTGTGGTGATGTATCGCTGCTCCACCATCTGTTTGTCGTTTACTACAAGAACAAAGTCACCACGCTGGTCGCGTTGCAGTGCAGCTTGCGGCACCAGAACTTGCAGGGTTGGTTGCAGCGCTTCAATCTGCACATTCACGAATGCACCATCCAGGATCAAACGGTCGGCATTTTCGAACTGGGCGCGCATTGTGATCGCACCGGTTAACGGGTCGATACGATTGTCAACGAATACGATCCTGCCTGTTTCATCCAACTTGGTTCCATTTGGCAGCGTAATATGCACATTGGGGCTTTGCGGGCTGTCAGCAAGAGAAGCGGAATTTGCGCCAACGGTCTGAAGAACCGAAGTGAAAAGTTTTTCGTTCAGCGAGAAATTCACATAGATTGGCGTCTCGCTGACAATGTTCACCAGTGGGGGGTTGGTCGGGCCGACCACATCACCGACACTGGTGGTGATGCTGCCGATACGCCCATCAAAAGGCGCGTGGATCTGTGTATAGCTGAGGTCCAGTTCGGCCTGCTGGATCGCTGCATTTGCGGCCTTGACCTGAGCCTCGGCGACCAGTTCGTTTGCCCGCGCGATGTCACGTTCGGATTCAGGTGTCGCGTCGCGCTTGTAAAGCTCTTCCTTACGCGCCAGGTCAACCTTGGCCAACTCAAGATTTGCCTCGGCCCGGTTCAGATCAGCTTTTCGGGCCTCCAATGTCGCTTCGTAAAGGTCCGGTTCGATGGTGAACAACAGGTCGCCTTCTTTGACCGTTGCCCCATCCTCGACATTTCGGCTGTTGAGAAAACCGTTCACGCGGGCGACGATGTCGACCTTATTGATCGCCTGAGCGCGCCCTATGAAGGAAGCCTCGTCGGTGATTTCTTCGGTGTAGGCGGCCGCAATCGTAACTTTCGGTGCCGCTCCTTCGTCCTGTGCAGTTGCAGGTTGGGCCAGTCCCAGGGATATCAGCAATAATGCGGTGGCAATTGGATTGCTGGCCTGAGTTGGAAAAGGGAAAACTTGGGACATGGCGAAAGCCTCGTGCATTTCAGAAACAATTGGTGCCCATCCCGGCGGTCACAATCGCGCGAGTCGACAAAACTTGGTTGCAGGATGGCTTGTTTACCACGATTTCTCAAGCGCGATGAATCCCGAGGTGGTTCGCGATGACGCCAAAAATTTGTGCAACTAAGCTGGTTTAGGTGTCGGCCCGTTCCGAGGTGCCGAACGAAAACAGGGGCCAACGGCCCCCGTTTGAGCTTCCGAATATCTGGGTGGTCAGCCGCGTTTACCGGCGAATTTTGCCTGCCATTCTTCGCGCTGTTCGTCTGTGATCTTGGCGAACAGAACGTCTGGCACGGTAAAGTCGTGACCCGCGGGTAGCGCGTTCAACGCTGCGGCTACGTCTTCCGGCCAGCTGGTATCAAGCGTGTTCATGGCGCTTAGCATCTTGGCCGCAGCATCAGGGATGAACGGCGCGCTGAGCACGGCATAGAACCGGATCAGGTTCAGACCCAGACGCACCTGTGCAGCGGCCTGTTCGGGGTCTTCCTTAAAGGTTGACCACGGCGCCGCAGCTTGCAGGAATTCGTTGCCAGCCACCCAGATGGCCCGCAGCTCCTGAGCCGATTTGCGGACGTCCATTGCTTCCATATGCGCCTCATAGGCGCGGACACGTTTGGTAAGTTCATCGATCAGAGCGTTCTCACGCTCGCCAAACTCACCGCCTTCGGGCACCACCTCACCGAATTTCGAGCGGCAGAACTTGGTGATGCGGCTGACGAAGTTGCCCAGAACATCGGCCAGATCCTTGTTCACGGATTGTTGGAAGTTCTCCCACGTGAACTCGCTGTCGCTGCTTTCCGGTGCATGGCTCAGCAGCCACCACCGCCAGTAGTCAGCTGGCAGAATCTCGAGCGCCTGATCCATGAAAACGCCACGACCCTGCGAGGTCGAGAACTGGCCGCCGTCGTAGTTTAGATAGTTGAAGGATTTCAGGTGGTCGACCATTTTCCACGGCTCGCCCGACCCGAGAATGGTGGCGGGGAAAGAAAGCGTGTGAAACGGCACGTTGTCCTTGCCCATGAACTGGACATAGCGCACATCGTTCGCGCCCTTGTCGGTGCGCCACCAGCGTTCCCACTCGGAATCGGGTTTCCCCGTGGAATCCGCCCATTCCTTGGCACAGGCGATGTATTCAATCGGCGCGTCGAACCAGACATAGAAGACCTTGCCTTCCATACCGGGCCAGTCCTGATCGCCTTTCTTGACCGGAACACCCCAGTCCAGATCGCGGGTGATCCCCCGGTCTTGCAGCCCGTCGCCGTCATGCAGCCATTTCTTGGCAATGGATGTGGTCAGGATCGGCCAGTCAGTTTTGCTGTCAATCCAGGCATCCAGCTGATCCTTCATCGCCGATTGGCGCAGATAGAGGTGCTTGGTCTCACGCACTTCCAGATCGGTCGAGCCCGAAATGGCCGAGCGCGGTTCAATCAGGTCGGTCGGATCCAACTGCTTGGTGCAGTTTTCACACTGGTCGCCACGTGCGTTCTCATACCCGCAATTGGGGCAGGTACCCTCGATATAGCGGTCGGGAAGAAAACGACCATCCGCGTTGGAATAGATTTGCTTTTCCGTGACTTCACGGACCAACCCGGCCTCATCCAGCTTTCCGGCGAAATGTTGGGTCAGCTTTTTGTTCTGCTCGCTGGATGAACGGCCAAAGTGATCAAAGCTCATCCCAAAACGCTTGGCGATGTCGGCCTGAATTTCGTACATGTCCGCGCAATACTCGGCCACAGGCTTTCCAGCTTTAGCAGCGGCCAGTTCGGCCGGGGTGCCGTGTTCGTCGGTGGCACACAGGAACATGACCTCGTTCCCCCGGCCACGCTGATAGCGTGCATACAAGTCGGCAGGCAGTTGCGAGCCGATCAGGTTGCCGAGGTGCTTGATCCCATTGATGTATGGGATTGCCGAGGTGATGAGAATCCGAGCCATATTCCGTTTCCGCATATCTAACTGCGCGTTCGTCTAACCTATGTCACCGCTCAGCAAAAGCCCGGTTTCGTAGATGACTGGAATAACTCTGATTTGTGACGCGCCCCTGATGGGACGACCAAGTCGCCGATTGCCGTTTTAAAGCGATCTGATTGTAGTCAGCCAATTCGCAGACTCTCCGCAATGCAGGGCCGCGGGTCTGCTTTTCATTCCTCGCGGGCGCGTTTCAGCAACCTTCCGACCGTAAAGGATGTACGCGGTGCGTAGACGTAATTGGTTCTTTCCGCGGGTGTTGGACGCGACCGCATCCGGGCCAGGCCGAAGCCGATCAGGAATACGTGGCCGACCGCGACAAATGCAAACAGCGCGCTGGGTCCAAAATCCTGGATCAGTGTTGATGTGATATAGGGTGACGCAATTGCCCCCAGCGCGTACCAGAACATCAGGGCGGCAGACAACTCGACCCTCTGCTCGGTTGTCGCAAAATCGTTGGCATGTGCGGATGACACCGAAAAGATCGGGAATGTCGTAAACCCAAAAAGCCCTGCTGCCAGCATGACACCGACAGTTCCCGTGTCGCTTGCCGCCATTGTGACCCCGCAGCTTAGTACCGCCGCGACCGAAAGCCAGATCAAGACCCAGCGCCGGTCGTACTTGTCAGCGAGCCACCCCATCGGATACTGCGCCAGTGCCCCGCCCAGAACGAAAGAAGCTAGGAAGAAGGCGATTTGATCCACTCCCAGCCCGACTTCCTGACCGTAGACGGGCCCGACCATTCGGAAAGATGCCGAACTGAGTGCCGAAACAATGACGCCCGCAACGGCCAACGGCGAACTGTGCCACGCCAGTTTCGGGCGCAGGCGGGGGGCGTCAGGCGTCTTCGGTTGACTTGCGCGTGTCAGTGTCAGCGGCAGCAACGAGGCGCAGCACAGGATCGCCAAGAGGTTGTAGGATACATACGAGGCGGGTGGCAGGACGGCGATGATCAACTGAGCACTCAGCGAGGCACCCATATCGACGATGCGATAGGTGCCCATGGCTCGTCCACGTGTCTCATTGGTTACTTTTGCATTCAGCCAGGCTTCGATGACGGTATAACAGCCTGCCACACATGTGCCCGAGGCGATGCGCAGCGCCGCCCATACATAAGGATTGTCTGTCAGGGTGTGGCCGATCAACCCCATCGCGCCCAGCGCTGTGCATACAGCAAATGCGCGGGAATGCCCGACGCTGCCCATCAGTCGCGGCGCCCACCAGCAACCTATGAAAAAGCCAAGAAAATGCGCCGAACCCAGCATACCGATCTGTTCGGTCGAAAAGCTTAACGTGATCCCGGAGATGGCATCCAGTGGCCCGACGCCGCCTGTTGATAGCTGAAGCAGAATGACCGACAGAAACAGGGCGGCAAATGAAATGATCGTGCGCATGGTTTTCTCAGATAGGCGGCGTCACCGGACAATGCGCGCAACTATTCGACTTTATCCAGTCGTTTTTTGCTTTTTGTCAGTCAGGTTGCTCGAATGATCTCGGCACGAATGTCCAGCCCAATGTGTTGTCCTACCAGATCGGGATAACCCGAGGCACCGAAATCGTGCCGGTTCAAAGTCCCGGTTAAACCTATGGACAGGCGGCTCAAGTCATTCGCGGCTGTACCAGGCTGGCGGTACAGGTTGGCTTCCAAGGTTATGGGGTGCGTCAGACCTCGGATAGTCAGTTCTCCCTTGACACGAGCGCCATTCGAAATGCGCCCATCCGCCCCCAATTGAATGTCAGTCGATACGAACTGAATTGTCGGATAGGTTTCGGCGTCCAATACACTGGGGCCGAGCATCGGCATGCGGGCAAAGGGCAAGCGGGTTCTGGCCTTGGTAACGTCCAGCACCACCGTGACCCGGCTGTTTTGCAGGCGTTGCGTGTCAATTTCCACGTTCGCGTCCCGGATCGGCATTGATCCGGTCTGGGGAATTCCGGAGAGGTCAAAGGTAAAACCGACCCGGGTGCCGTTCGGTGACAAATTGTATGGCTTCAAGGCGGCCTGCACCGTATTCGCCAAAGGCAGAGCCGCCATCCCCGTAAGTACGAAGCGGCGGGTCAGGTGTGTCATGCCATGACCGTGTCCCGTCTGGGGCGGGATCTTTTGATCAACATCAGAACGATGGCAATGTTCAAACCGTTCCAAAGAATGCCGTTGACGAAAGCCAGTTGGTAACTTCCGGTGACATCGTAAATCCAGCCTGACATCCAGCCACCAAGCGCCATGCCAAGAATTGTCATCATCATGACGAATCCGACTCGCGCACCGGCTTCTTGCGGCGGCATGTATTCGCGGACAACCAAAGCGTAGCTGGGCACGATGCCACCCTGCGCCAGACCGAATAGCAAGCTGATCACATAAAGTGAGACCATCCCGTCATACGGCAGGAACAGGAACAGCGCGATGCACTGCAATACAGAGCCGATCAGAAGTGTCATGACTCCACCGAGACGGTCGGCCAACAGGCCCGAGACGATACGGCTGGCGACGCCGCCCAGTAGCATCAGCGATAGCATCTCAGCCCCCACTGCGGGGCCGTATCCCAGCCCGACGCAATACGACACGATATGGACCTGTGGCATGGACATCGCTACGCAACATCCAATGCCGGCCAGACCAAGAATGTACTGTAACACGCGTGGTGAAACACCGACACTGCGTGCGTTGATCCGGGCTGTGGCCGCGGCTGTGTTGTGCGCTTCGATTGGGACCTTGCGGCGCAACAACAAGGACAGGGGGATGACAACCAGCAACGTCAGAGCCGCCAATGTCAGATAGACCTGTTGCCAGCCGTCGCGTGCCAGAATACCGGACAGCAGAGTAGGCCAGATTGCCCCAGACAGGTAATTCCCGCTGGCCACCAGTGCGACGGCGATTCCACGCCGTTTCATGAACCAGTGCGAGATATCGGCGATCAAGGGCCCAAATCCGATCGATGTTCCCAGCCCGACCAGCAGATGCGCCGCGGATAGTAGCGTTATATTCGGGGCCAGCGTTGCCAATAGATAACTGAAGGCGCTTAAAACAGCAGCGCCGATCAGGGCGCGTGTCACACCCAGCCGGTCCACCAGTTGCCCCAGCCACATATTGCCCAGCGCAAATCCAATCATCGTAAGTGTATATGGCATTGAGGCTTCGGCGCGACCGGCGCTGAATTCTGCTTCGACGGCGGGCATGACCACGATTACAGCCCACATTCCCACATTCGCCACAGTTGCGATGGCGAGCGTGATCAGAAGGCGTATCCAGGAATAGCGGCTGTCATGGATCGGATGGCTCATGCGGCGACGCTAGGGTGCGATCCGGAGTTTGGCCAGTCACATCTTGCGTGATCCTTGCGGCTTCACGTCAGAATGTCCTCTGTTTCAATGCGTTTCAGGTGCAGACCGGTGCGGGCAGCGGTCTGAGTGGCTTGCCAGCTGACCGGGGGCAGGGCGCGGGCGCGGCGGCGGGTCAGGGTCCAGTGCCTGGCATCCCCCTGATGGGCGGAGGCCATGTGCCAGCGTGTCTCAACCCCTTGTGCGCCGCCATCACCGGGCGTCAGCAGCAGGCCAAGCGGGGTATGGCCCATCGTGCCGCCTTGTTCTGCGGCCAGATGCATCCGCCGCACTGGTGTCAGCCCCGGCGCGCCGGGCAGGTCGCCTATGATCAGCGGGATGGCTCCGCTGCGCAGCGCCTCTTCGATACACCATAGCAGATCTTCGGCGCGGGTGGGATGGACGAACAGAAAACGCGCCGGATCAGCAAAGGCCATCATTCCGTCGGGATTCAGTTGGGCGGGCTCCCACGCGGGGGAAATCCACAGCACGGGCCCCTGTGTCTGACCGGCCAGCCAGATGGCAAAGCTGCGCCGGGCGGGGCCGCAAGCCTCGTGCACGCGGCCCGGTTGCAGGGTGATCTGCGAATGGAGATTTACCCCCGGTACCTGACGCGCAGGTTTGTGGCCAAGAAGCTGAGCAGACATGCCTGCAAGCTACCATGTTCCACTTTTGTTCTCAAGAGGTGAGGGGCATTAACGGGACAAGATCAGCTTGCCATCCGCAAACTGAATGCTTGAAAAACGGTGCAGATATTCCATCCCCAAAAGCGATTTATCCAGCTCACCCTCGTTGACCCAGGCCGAAACGTTCTGATCCGTAATGGGTCCTATCGTCAGGGTCTCAAGCCGTACCGGCGCGGTACGCACCTCACCGTTTGCAGTCAAGGCGCGCCCGAAATAACTCAGCTGATCGGGATCAATGCCTGCCCGTTTGGCATCCTGCGCGTTCAACACGATCTGGCTGGCACCGGTGTCGACAAGAAAGGTAATCAGCTCACCATTCACCAGAACCGGAAGGTAATAATGGCCGTCATAGGCGCGGGGAACCTCAACCGAGTTTCCGGTGACACTCATCTGCGGTGCGGGACCGACCGAGGAGCGAATATCCTCCCACAGGCCGACCAGTGCGATGACCCCGACGAATATGAACACCCATGCCATAACCTGCTGGAATGTCTTGCTAAGCGACTGCCGATTATGCGTGACAAACCACATCAGCAGCGCCGCCCCCAGCAGGGCCAGATAGATCAGGCGTCCAATGTCGAAACTGTCCATGCGGTTACCCGGAAATCCCTCTAACCTTGTGAATATGGGGATTTAAGATGCAAATCCAAAGGCCTTGAGGCCATCGAGAATAAACTGAACAGACAATGCAGCCAGCAGCATCCCAAGAAGCCGGGTCAACACGTTCAATCCGGTTTTCCCCAAAAGCCGTGCCACGGCCCCTGATGAAAGATACATCACAAAAACCATTGCCAGAACGACCAGCATAACGCCGATGACCACGGCCAGGCCCTGAATGCCGGGATGTTGACCGGCCAGCAGGATCATAGTGGCAATCGCACCGGGCCCTGCAATCAGTGGGATACCCAGTGGAAACACAGACGGGTCCGGATGTTCTTCCTCTTCGGCGCTGTTTTCACGACGTTTGGTCCGGCGTTCAAACAGCATGTCGAGCGCGGTCAGAAACAGCAAAACACCCCCCGCAACACGAAACGCCTCCATCGAGATGCCGACAAATCCCAGCAGCGCTTCGCCGAAGGCCGCGAACATCGCCAGAATGCCGCCAGCAGTCAGGCACGCGCGAACAGCGACAGAGCGGCGCGTATGCCAATCCATGTTCTGGGTCAGGGCCACAAAAATCGGCGTTTGCGCCGGTGGATCAAGAACCACGAAAAGCGTTGTGAACGCGGTGATCAGAAATGCGGTGTCAATCACTCTTTGCTACTCTGTTGCAGATGTTTCAAAATTCTCAGGGCGTCTTCGGCCAGTCCGGACGGAACATAAACATGATCGTGGTGATAGCCCGCAACCATGTTTGCCGGAATTCCGGCCTGTG
This sequence comes from Ruegeria sp. AF3, assembly GCF_056536285.1. Taxonomy (NCBI): domain Bacteria; kingdom Pseudomonadati; phylum Pseudomonadota; class Alphaproteobacteria; order Rhodobacterales; family Roseobacteraceae; genus Ruegeria; species Ruegeria sp. AF3. Next base: position 31,432 of record NZ_JBQFJM010000001.1, read on the forward strand.
CCAACGCCCCCGAGACTGCAGCGGTCAGACCCACGCCTTCCAGCGAGGAGTGCACCTGAAGCGTGATACAGCGCATAGCGACCGCCTCTTTTGGTGCGCAATTGATCGGAACGACTAAAGACAGCCCTTCGGCCTCGACGTAACTGGCGCGTGTCCCGTCGGGCCAGTCCATATCTTCGGGCCAGACTACAAATGCGAATTCTCCGGGTTGAATTTCGGGATGCATTCCCGCGATCATTGCTTTGGTTTCAACGACAGGATCGCTCATACCGTTTCTGCCTGTTCCAGTCGCTCAGCAGCGGCGATCCAAAGCGCTTCTGCTTTTTGCATAGCCTCGACCACCTCGGCGAATTTGCGATTCCAGATTTCCAGATCGTTGATCTTGTCGTCTTCGTAAAGCGTCGGGTCGGCCAGTTTTGCCGCGAGCTTGTCGTGCATCTCTGTCAGTTTCTCGACCCGGTCCTCGCATTTGCGCAGGTCCGCCCGCAATGCCAGCATGGTATCGCGCGAGGCGCGTTTGGGCTTCTCTGTTTGTGGCTTTTCTTTCACCGGTTTGTCACGCGCCAGCAATAGGGCACGATAGGATTCAAGGTCACTGTCATAAGATTTGACCGTACCGTCCGAGACCAGCCACAACCGATCGGCAACAAGCGACAGCAGGTGCATGTCGTGGCTGACCAGCACGACAGCACCCGAATAGGCGGTCAGCGCTTCGACCAGCGCCTCACGGCTTTCGATATCCAGATGGTTCGTCGGCTCGTCGAGGATCAGCATATGTGGTGCGTCGATGGTTGCCAGCAGCAGCGACAGGCGCGCCTTCTGCCCACCCGACAGGCGGCCAACCTCGGTTTCCGCCTGAGCCGCGTTCAGGCCGAACCCCGCCAGACGCGAGCGCCACTTGCCCGGCGCCTCGTCCGGGCGCAGGCGGCGCAGGTGGTCCAGTGGCGTTTCGTTCACATAAAGCTCGTCCACCTGATGCTGAGCGAAATACCCGATGCGCAGCTTGTTGCTGCGGGTCATCTTGCCTGCCATCAGGGGCAGGCGGTCTGACAGCAGTTTGGACAGGGTCGATTTACCCTGACCGTTCTTGCCCAGCAGCGCGATGCGGTCATCCTGATCGATGCGCAGGTTCAGGCGGCGCAGTACTTCGGTTTCGCCATAACCCGTCACACCGCCTTCAATCTGGATGATCGGTGGCGACAGTTCCTCGGGCTCGGGGAAGGAAAACGCACGCAGCGCGGCCTCTTGCGGGGTTGAGACCAACTGGATGCGTTCAATCATCTTCAGGCGCGATTGGGCCTGTACGGCTTTTGACGCCTTGTAGCGGAAGCGATCCACAAAGCTTTGCAGGTGTGCGATGCGGGCCTTGGCCTTTGCATTCTCGGATTCCGCCTGCGCTAGACGTTCCGCCCGCCGTTCGGCGAATTTGTCATAAGGCACGGCGTAATAGGTGAGTTTGCGATCCTCCAGATGCAGGATCGACCCTACGGCACGGTTCAGCAAGCCCCGGTCATGGCTGATGATAATGACCGTGTGCGGATATTTCGCCAGATAGCTTTCCAGCCATAGCGCGCCTTCAAGATCCAGATAGTTGGTCGGTTCGTCCAACAGCAACAAATCCGGTTGCGAGAACAAAACCGCCGCCAAGGCCACGCGCATCCGCCAGCCACCGGAAAAATCCGAGCAGGGGCGCAATTGGTCTGCGTCGTCAAACCCCAACCCCTTGAGGATCGAGGCCGCGCGGGCTTCGGCCGACCAGGCGTCGATATCGGCCAGCCGCGTCTGGATTTCGGCAATTCGCGTGGGATCTGTTGCGTTGCCAGCCTCGGCCATCAGGGCGCTGCGCTCGGTATCAGCGGCCAGAACAGTGTCGATCAGCGAAACGTTGGACGAGGGGACCTCTTGCGCGACCCCGCCAATGCGGTCGCGCTTGGGGACCGAAATATTGCCCGATTCCAGCGCCAGCTCCCCGCGGATCAGGCGAAAAAGCGTGGTCTTTCCCGTGCCATTCCGGCCCACAAGGCCAACCTTGTGACCGTCTGGTATGGTTGCGCTGGCGCCATCAAACAATGGGCGGCCTTCAACGGCATAGGTGATGTCTTCGATCCGTAACATGGAGCGCTCTTAGCAGAGGTGTGATGCCGCCGCCAGCGGCTTGGCATTTTCAAGTGTCAAGCAATGTGTTAGCGCTGTCTCGTTTGCTTTTTGAAACGGTTTTCCACATGCGCGCGGCCCGGACGCCTCCATCCCTGATCACGTTGATCTTTGCTACGGCGCTGTCTGTACTGACGCTCAACATGTTCCTGCCGTCGCTGGCACATATGAGTGAAGATTTCGCTGTGGATTACGGTCTGATGAACCTGTCGGTCGCGGGGTATCTGGCGGTTTCGGCAGTATTGCAACTGATTATGGGCCCTTTATCGGATCGCTTTGGTCGCAGACCTATCCTTTTGATTTGTGTATCAATATTTGTCCTTGCGTCGATCGGATGCACGCTGGCTGGATCGATCTGGGTTTTTCTTGGCTTCCGTCTGCTTCAGGCTGCTGTTGTCGCGGGCTCGGTCCTGTCCAGCGCGTCGATCAGAGACCGTTACGCACCGAATGAGGCGGCAAGCAAACTCGGTTACGTCGCGATGGCCATGGCGCTGGCCCCGATGCTTGGGCCGATGTTGGGTGGGGCGCTGGATATGCTTTTCGGTTGGCGCTCGGGGTTTGTCCTGTACTCGTTGCTTGGGGCAGGGTTGCTGGTGCTGCTTTGGTTCGACATGGGCGAGACCAACACCAACCGCTCGTCCACATTTGGTGCCCAACTGCGCGAGTATCCCCATCTGTTCCGTGCCCGCAGGTTCTGGGGCTATGCCTTATGCGCAGCGTTTTCGATTGGGGGGTTCTACAGCTTTATCACCGGTGCGCCGCTGGTTGCTGCAGCGTGGTTCGACCTGAGCCCTGCAATGCTGGGGCTGGGGATTGGCATCATCACCGGCGGGTTCATGGTTGGCAATTTTGTCACCGGTCAGATTGCGGCCCGGACGCGCCTGACGACAATGATCTTGTCAGGGCGGATCGTGGCCTCGACCGGGCCGTTTTGTGGATTGATGCTGTTTCTCGCTGATCTGGGATCGGTCTGGGTCTTCTTCGGCTCGGCAATCTGTGTCGGCTTTGGCAACGGTTTGACCAATGCCAATGCCGCGGCTGGCGTCATGTCAGTACGCCCCGGACTGGCAGGAAGCGCGGCAGGGCTGTCGGGGGCATTGATCGTGGCTTTGGGCGCTGTTCTGACCTCAATGACCGGCGCGTTCGTTAGCCCCGAAAATGGGCCGTATCTGGTACTGGGCATGATGTGGGCCTGTAGCTTTGCTGGCTTGCTGGCGGTGCTTTACGTCCGTCGACTGGACCGCGTCGACCCTTTGCCAGACACAATCTGAACTGCAAAGCCACGGGCAAGGCATCATTACACTTTTCATGGGTCAAAGTCCGTGATACCCGGCGCGCGATGGATTTCGGCGCGGGTCCCGCGTCACATTATAAGGAGAGGCCGACATGGCACTGGAACGCACATTCTCGATCATCAAACCCGATGCAACCCGCCGCAACCTGACCGGCAAGATCAACGCCAAGTTCGAAGAAGCAGGCCTGCGCATCGTGGCGCAAAAGCGCATTCACATGACCAAAGCTCAGGCTGGCAAGTTCTATGACGTTCATGCCGAACGTCCGTTCTATGACGAACTGTGCGAATTCATGTCGTCGGCTCCGGTTGTTGTTCAGGTTCTGGAAGGCGAAGGCGCCATTGCAAAGAACCGTGAAGTTATGGGCGCAACGAACCCTGCGGACGCAGCCCCCGGCACCATCCGCGCTGAATTCGCGGAATCGGTCGGTGAAAACTCGGTCCACGGTTCGGACGCACCGGAAACCGCAGCGGTTGAAATCGCATACTTCTTCTCGGGCATTGAACTGGTCGGTTAAGCCACAGCCATTGGTGACAAACAGGGGCCGCATCCTTGGTTGGGTGCGGCCTTATTCGTTCAGAGCTGCTTTAAGTCCTTTGGTGCAACACGAACTCCGATGGCGTCCAGATCTGCAATCATCTGGTTTTCCGGAGCAGCACCGTTACCAGCTTTGATTGCGTCGAACCTTTCGCGCAGGGCTTTCTTCTCGTCGCCCTTGCAATCGTTCCACGGGCGGCCCTGCAATCCCATCACCAGAACATAATATCCGATGAAATGCGCCCTGGTGCCGGCGCGCAACAGGCGGGCATAGGCTTCGTCCGGCCCCAGTTCTCGCAGTGCCTCAGCCGAATGAATACCAGCACGTGCGCAGGCCTGTTCAAAGGCGGGGCCAAGGTTTCGGATCGAAGATACTGGTTCGCTCATAGCGGTGTCTTACTTCGGCACCCGAGGCCTGTCACCCCGTGATTACACTCGGTCGCAGGCATAATGCCTTGATGTCCTTTCGGGTTCAGCCGAGACTGAAAAGGAGAACCTTGGATGGCGTTGGAGCAACCAAACCAAACAAGGGGCGCGCGCATATGATCGTTGAGAAACCTGTAAAGGGGTTTCTGAAGTTGAACTGGAAAGGCGTATCATGACCAGATCGTCAAGCGATCAGTTCATTTTCCCAGCGAGGATTGACGAAACGGCTCTGGCAAATGCCATTGCCGGGTTTTCCCAAAAAGTTTCACCCGATAGCCCCGTCGCAGCTTTCGCATTGCTGGATTGTCACGATCAGTCACTGCGCGCCTCGGGTCGTGCTTTGATCGATACTGGCGGGGTGTTGCACCTGCTGCGGAAGGACCACGGCCCTTTGTCTCAGCAGCACTCGGGGCATCTGCGGTTTGCACGGGACTTGCCAGAAGGGCCGGTTCAGAAGGCGCTGAGCGACTTTCCTGAACTACGGGCGCTGACGCAGATTGGTGTTGGAGAGATCGAGGCAAAGACCTTCGCCGTGCTTGATGATCTGCAAAAGACAAAAGTCAGGGGAACTTTAACGTACATGTCGACGCCATCAGGGCAGGCAACCATTGTACGAATTCAGCAGTTGCGCGGGTATAAGAAGGCCTATCAGTTGGTCCGTTCCGCTCTCGATCGCGTTTCGGGCGGTGTTCGTGACGTTGAAACGGTCTATCCCAGTCTGTTTCCAGACATGGTTCCCTATCAGGCCAAGCCTGAAATAAAGTTCGGTCAAGCAGATCCTTGCAGCGAAGTCGCTGCGAAAATCGTTCAAATATATCTGAGGGTTGCACGGCAAAACGAGGAGGGCATGATCGCTGATATCGACACCGAGTTTTTGCACGATTACCGGGTATCGTTGCGCAAGATCAGGTCAGTGATCAGCCTGTTCAAGGTTGTGTTGTCCGAGGCCCAGACGGCCGAACTGAAGCGGCTCTTTTCCGATCTTATGGCCCCCACGGGACCTCTGCGTGATTTGGATGTCTACCTTCTGAAAAAAGACAAGTATTTCAATCTTATCCCGCCGAGCCTTCACGCAGGACTGTCCGAGATGTTTGATCAGTTTCAAACGGAACGTACACAAGAGCAACTGCGCCTATCTCGCTGGTTGCGCAGCGCCGACTACACGACGTCCATGAACGACCTGACCGCAATGTTCACCAGTACTGATCACTTGGACCTCGGACCAAACGCGCATCGCGGCACGTATGACTATGCCTGCGCGCTGATCTGGAAGCATTATCGCAAGATGTGCAAACTGGCGCGCGGCATAAGCGATGATACGCCAGACAAGACGGTGCATGAGCTTCGTATCGAATGCAAAAAACTAAGATATCTGATGGAATTGTTTGCCCCGCTCTTCGATGCGAACGGATTGAGAACGATCCTTAAACCGTTGAAAAAATTCAGGATAATCTTGGTTTGTTCAACGACTATTCTGTGCAGCAAGACGCGTTGCTGACCTTTGTAGCGTCGCACGCCGATACGCAAGGCCGCATAAACGCGCAGATCGGTTTGTCCGTGGGTGGCCTAATCGCTGTGCTTGATCAACGCCAGAAGACCGAAAGAAAACGCGTTGTCGCAAGCTTCCTTCAGTTCGACGGGCGAGAAATCCGGCACATGTTCCGCAGTCTGTTTCACCACAAAAAGGAGTAGGGAATGAAGATCATTGCCTGTTACAGCAATAAGGGCGGTGTCGGAAAAACCGCTACTTCGGTGAACCTGGCCTATGCCTATGCGCAGGCTGGCCAAAAAGTTTTGCTATGCGATCTCGATCCTCAGGGGGCGTCCGGGTTCTATTTTCGGGTGAAGCCGTCAAAAAAACTGACGGATGCCCGATTTTTTGAGGATGTGGAGCGGTTTACCAAAGCCATCCGGGCAAGTGATTTTGACGGGTTGGACGTTCTGCCCGCAAACCTGACTTTCCGCGACTTTGATATCTTCCTGTCGCGCATGCGGAACAAACGATCGCGTCTGAAAAGGGCATTGTCGGCGGCTGGCAGTGATTATGATCTGGTTCTTCTGGATTGTCCGCCCAATTTTTCCACCTTGTCCGAGAATATCTTTCGGGCCGCTGATGAAATCGTTGTTCCGATCATTCCCACAACCCTGTCCGAGCGGTCATTCGATCAGCTGGTTGGCTTTTTCGACAAACACGGGCTGCGTAAGAAGAAGCTGCGGGCGTTCTTTTCGATGGTGCAGAACCGGAAGTTGTTGCATCGGGAAACGATGGTTTCAATGCGCGCCCAGCATCCCAAGCGCATTTTACACGCGGTTGTGCCTTTCGCTGCGGATGTCGAAAAGATGGGGCAATATCGGGGCCCTGTCTGTACTTACGCAGGTCGTAGCGCTGCTGGTGCGGCATATCGGGCGCTGTTTGATGAGCTGGAAGAAAGAGCGGGGGCACCCTGATGAGCAAAGAAATTGAACGCAAGTTTCTGGTGGCAAGGTTGCCGAACCTGAGCCGCGCAGAAAAAGCAGAGGTGCGTCAGGGGTACCTCACCGCGCCGGAGGACTCGACCGAATTGCGCCTTCGGCAAAAGAACAATGTGTTTTTCCTGACCTTAAAAGGCGGCGGTGATCTTGTACGTGTTGAGCGTGAGGCAGAGATAACCCGAGACCAGTTTGAAACCTTCTGGCCGGAAACCCAAGGTCGCCGGGTCGAGAAGGTGCGTTACACGGATCTAATGCCAGACGGCCACCAGTTCGAGCTGGATGTTTTTTCAGGCGGTCTGGAACCCCTGCGTTTGGTTGAGGTTGAGTTCCATACCAGTGAAGACGCAAATGCCTATGTCCCGCCGGGTTGGTTCGGTGCGGAAGTTACAGGGGATAAACGGTACAAAAACAAGGTATTGGCGATAAACGGACTGCCGGGTTAACTCTGAATTGCCAGATTGATCGTAGTTTCCAAACCTGGGTCGCAGTTTCGGGCTGCGAATGTCCCGCCATGCATATGTGAAATCGCGGCAACCAGCGCGAGCCCCAATCCCGCATTGCGTTCCGTCCGCGCCGGATCAAGTGTGACGAAGGGAAGTTGAAGGCGATCCAACTCTCCGGGCGGAACACCCGGACCACGGTCCCGAACCCGCAATTGGGCAAATCCGTCCTTGGTACCGATAGAGATCGTGATTGCGGTATCTGCCGGTGCATAACGCATCGCGTTTTCCAGCAAATTAGAAAGAGCCTGCGAGAGTAGGGGCCGGTGCCCCTGAATTGAGGGGGCAGAGCCTGTAACCTCAAGGCGGATGTCCTGATCTGCGGCCACCGGGTCATACAGTTCCACGACATCTCCAACCAGTTGCTGCAAGTCAATGTCTTCGAATTGCTCGCGCCCTAGACCGGCCTCGGCCCGCGAAATTTCGGTAAGCTGCCCCAAGACCCGCAAAACATGGTCGATTTCTCCCGTAGCCCGCGCAATGTCGATTTCGCGGTCCAGATCGCTTTTGCCGGGCTCGGAAAGGGATTCGACCCTTTGGCGAAGGCGGGACAAAGGAGAGCGCAAATCATGTGCGATAGAGTTCGACGTGGTGCGCAGATTGCTCACCAGCTCTTCGATCCTGTCGAGCATGTTGTTCAACGTGCCAGAGACCTGATCGAACTCGTCCCCGGTTCCGCGCAGGGGCATCCTCTTGGAAAGATCGCCGGAAACGATGTTTTCGGCTGTGCTTGCGATGTCTGACAGGCGTGAAAACACCAGACGTGTGAACAGCCAGCCAGTGATCACGCTCAGAACAAATGCTATTCCTAGCGCCAGTGCCAGAGATCGGAACAATACACGGTCGAATTGTTGACGGGCCGCCGCATCCCGTCCCACCAAAAGGCGTTCACCACCGGGCAATCGGATCGAAGCGGCCGAGATGGGCACCAGTTGGTCATTGTCAGCCCTGCGCAACTCGAGGTCGACCCAACCGCTTCCGGCGGTCACATTGACCGGCCAGGTTTTCAGGTTACCCACAAGCTTGACGCCCTGCCGATCCGCCAGCAGATACAGCGCGTCTCGATCGGACGCGCTTGGAAGACGACGCTCGATCGCTGTAATCAGCCCGATCAGCCCGCGCCGTTCATATTCATCGGCAAGCCCGGTCAGTTCGGCGGACACGACCGATCGGGTCTCGGATTCGATGCTCCGGTTGGCTGTCACATAGACCAATGCCAGCACAGACGCGGTCAGGAACGTGCTTAGCACCATGCTGGTGGCGACAAGTCTTGTTCTTGAATTATTAAGGGAAAGCCGAAGGTTATCCATCGGACATCATGTAACCCGCACCGCGAACAGTTTCAATCAAAGGTATGTCTCCACCTTCATCCAACTGGCGGCGCAGCTTTGAAATATGAACATCCACAACGTTGGTGTTCGGGTCGAAATGATAATCCCAGACGCCTTCAAGCAGCATGGTACGCGACACGACACGGTTCTTGCGGCGTAGAAAGAACTCAAGGATCTGGAATTCACGAGGTGTCAGCGTAATCTCATGGCCGTCCCGCGTAACCTTGCGGGTCAGTAGATCCATTTCAAGATCCTTGCAGGTCAGCGTCGGCGTTTCCTCGGATTCCTGCGGACGCCGCAACAAGGCTTCGATCCGCGCATGAAGTTCCTGAAACGAAAAGGGCTTGACCAGATAATCGTCGGCGCCTGATCGCAATCCTTTGACGCGCTCGTCCACTGCGCTCATGGCCGTCAACATCAACACCGGTGTTTTCAGCCCTGCTGCACGCAGGGATTTGATCAGGGACAGACCGTCCAGACCGGGAAGCATCCTGTCCAACACAATGGCGTCAAAACCGCCGTCCGTAGCGTGGTACAATCCCTCGCGGCCATCAGCAGCCGTTTCGACCACATAGCCTTCTTCGCCAAACCCTTTGGCAATGAAATCCCTGGTGTCAGCGTCATCTTCGACGATCAACAGACGGCGGCTCATGATGTGGTTCCTTTCCCTAAGGATTTAAACACAAAATTCAAACAAAGCATATGGTTTGCTGACGATCTTGCCGGGTGCTGGGCACGCACCCGGCAAGCCCGACGGACAGCGGACAACTCAGGTCCGCCGGGTGAGGCACGCGCCGGATCTCCCCATCAAGCGGCGCGCGCATGGTGTTAGTCAGACCAGTTCGACAGCAACGAAAATCTGGCTGCCGGCCCGATTGATCAATACCAGTGCCGGGTCTGTTTTTTCGCTGTCCAGTGCGGCCTTCAGCGCTTCGGGTGTGAACGTGTCCTGGTTGCCCAGTTTGACGATCACGTCACCGCGTTGCAGACCCGCCCGGGCCGCAGGGCTGTCCGGTTGCAAGTCTGTGACGACCACACCTTCGACGGTTTTAGCAATACCCGCTTCAGCCCGCACCGTTTCGGTCAGCGGGGCCACTGTGACACCAAGCGACGTGCCTGCTGCATCAGATTCGACAGGGGTGTCGGACTGAGCCGCCGCTGCCTGATGCTGGCCAACGGTCAAAGTGACCGTTTCCTGTTTGCCATCGCGCAGAATGGTCAAATTACTGGCGGTGCCGACCTTGGTTGTGCCCACCAGAATAGGCAGGTCACCACTGGAGTCTACGGCTTCGCCATTGAAAGACAGGATAACATCGCCTTGTTCCAGGACGCCATCTGCAGGGCTGTCGGCGACAACATCTGCCACCAGTGCACCCGAGGAGGCATCAATACCCAGCGCCGCCGCAAGCTGCGGGCTGATATTCTGGATCGAAACACCCAGCCACCCACGGCTGACCTGCCCGTCATCCTGTAGATCGGCTGCAATATGTTCAACGATGTTCGAGGTTACGGCAAATCCCAGCCCGACAGATCCGCCACTGGGGGAATAAATGGCCGAGTTTACACCAATCACTTCGCCGTCCATGTTGAAAAGCGGGCCACCAGAGTTGCCCTTGTTGATAGCTGCGTCCGTTTGAATGAACTCGGCATATGGCCCGTCCGAGATATTGCGACCTTTAGCCGATACAATGCCGGTAGTGACCGTGGAGCTCAAACCAAACGGGTTGCCGATCGCTACGACATCTTCGCCAACACGGATTGCATCGCTGTCACCCAGTTCGACGGCTTGCAGGCCCGGGACTGCATCGATCTTCAAGACTGCAATGTCTGTCAGCGGGTCGGTGCCAACCACCTCGGCCTCAAATGTCCGGTCATCACTTAGGCGAACGGTTACAGTCGCGGCATTGTCTACCACATGGTGATTGGTGACGATATAACCGGCTTCATCCAGTACAAACCCTGACCCGAGCCCTTGTGCCGGACCGCGTTGAGGCATGTTGAACCCTTCAGGCCCACCAAATCGTTTGAAGAATTCCCCAAACGGGTGACCGTCAAAGTCAAAATTCTGACCCTGTGTGGGGCTTGGGGCGGTCTTTTGCTCGGCAATGATGGTTACAACCGAAGGGGAAACGGTTTCGACAAGATCGGCAAGCGCTTCATCCGCCATCGAAGGTATAGCGGTTGTGGCCAGCATGGCTGCGCCCAATGCGCTGACCCCCATCCAGTTGGATGTGCGGGGAAGTAAAAGCGAAGATTTTCGGATGCTCATTTCTGTCTCCTGGTTTGATCACGCAATTTCCGTTGCGCGTTGAGACATGAGATGCACTGTCAGGATTGGGGTTTCCTGACTGATCAATTAATAAATCTTAATTTTGCCACAAAGCGGGTGTTTTGTGGTGAAGGACGTTGATCAGGATTCGCTGATTTAACCGAGGAGGTCGAAGGCGAATCGGAGGATTGTTGCCAAAACAGACGTCAAACTTTCAAAAAAGTTGAATTTTCATTGTTTTGTTGACAATGCTTTCACTGAACAGTGGGGAAAAATGCTGCTCTTCCAATGGTTGTGGGCGAGTCCGGGAAACTTCGGGCTTGACGCTGTAACTTTGCCGATAGGCAGCTGAATGGGTGCATAAGTTTGCGCTTAATCCCGAATCGATGATACGTGCACCGGACTTGGATCGCCTATAGGTTGAGCAAGCCTTGGTGCTATGTTGCCTAAAAGCCAAATCGAGGCACGCGAAATTAACCTATTCTTCCAATTTTACGTTGTTTCTAAGGATCGGATAAGTGAGGATGAAATTGCCCAAGTGAGGGGAAGCCAAAAGCGCTAGGGGGCGCTGGCGGCTAACTCAGTTACCGGAAGTTTTAGCGGCGTGTTAACGAGGGGGTCTTGTTTAGGTTTAGCGGCTAGGGAACCAGAGTGTCTTTAAGACCTATTGGTCAAACTTTTGGAATTGTGGAAAGTGGTAGTCCTGTATTGGGCACCGGCCCGGTCGATATCGACCGGGCCGTGTTTATTTAAACGGTGCGTTTCTTGCACCAAGCTGCCCAATCTTCCGGCGTATCCAGATCCAAAACCGCGTTTTGACCGGGCAGGGGTTGCAGGAATACGCCACCTTGTTGTGACCGGACCACCGTCTGCGCGCCGTGATCGCCGTGTAATGCCGAAAGCTTACTGAAAAGCGTCCGATCGAAGATCACCGGGTGCCCGGGCTTTCCATCTGTGGTTGTTCCGCGCCAGATTACATTGTCGGGATGCAACTGGCGTGCTTTCAAGATCGTTCTCAGATCGGTCTGGGTCAGGTCGGGTAAGTCGGCCAGCAAAACCATGACCGCGGGTGCATCAACAGGAAGGTGTTTTATGGCGGTGCGCAAACTGGCATTCATTCCCTCGGCCGCGTCCGGTACGGGAACGGTCTGTACGTCCATTCCTGCAAGAGCATCGTATCTTGGATGCGGGCGCGGTGGCAGGGCGACAAGGACAGGTGCCACGCCACGCGCTAGGGTCGCCGTACGGGTCAGCAGTGGAATGCCATCGATTTGCTGCATAAGCTTGTCCAGCCCGCCCATACGGCTGGAATGACCGGCGGCAAGCAGGATGATGGGGATTTCGGTCATTGCGCCACACTGCTGTCAGTCATGTGTGCTGTCATCCCCTCATGCGTGTGCCATCTGGGTCAAACAAAGGTGTCGAGATAACCTTCGCTTTGCGCATCTGCCCCAGAATCTCGATTTCAACCTCCAGACCATCTTCTATGCGCCCGGACGGCAGAAAGCCCATGGCGACGGATTTCTGCGCAAAATGAGAGTAGCCGCCGGAGGTACAGAACCCAACAACCGAACCATCCAGCCAGATCGGTTCATAGGCGTTGACGTCCGCATCGTCTGTTTCAACCTCGAAGGCTGCCAACTGGCGGATGGTTCCGTTGGCCCGTTCTAATTCCGCTGTATCGCGGCCGATGAAACGGGTGTTTTTGCGGAACGCAATGAACCGATCCAATCCCGTTTCAGCGGCGGTGTAATCCGGCGAATACTCTCGCATCCATGAGCCAAAAAACTTGTCCAGCCGCAGGCTCATCATTGCGCGCATTCCGAACGGAACAATTCCGTGGGGTTGTCCGGCCTCCCACAGTGTCCACCAAAGCTGACGCTGCGCTAAGGGGTCGCAATAGATTTCATAACCAAGATCGCCCGTATAGCTGACACGCTGAACGATACAGTCGGTCATGCCGACAGTCATCCGTCGCACGTTCAGGAAGTTGAAATCCGTCAGGTCGTCTCGGGTGCAGGTCGCCAGAACCTGCGTTGCCTTTGGGCCGGCAATCTGGAAACCGTTCAACCGGTCGCTGATGTTTTTAATTGTTACACCGTCCTGAGCGTTTTGTTGGAACCACCGCATGTGGAAGGCCTGACTGCCATAGGACGCCGTAAGCTGGAATTCAGTGTCACTCAGGCAGGAAACCGTGAAATCGCCGATTAGCTTGCCCTTGTGCGACAGCATCGGGGTCAAAGACAGCCGACCGGGTTTCGGAATGCGACCAGCCATGATCTGGTCCAGCCAGTTCCGAGCATTGGGTCCGGTGATGCGGTATTTGCCGAAATTGTGGACTTCGTTGATACCTACAGCTTCACGCACCGCCCGCACTTCGCGCCCCGTCGCCTCGAACGCGTTCGAGCGGCGGAAGGATGGCGTTTCAAGTCCCGGCTCGTCTTCCTGCGCAAAATAGTTTGGCACTTCAAGGCCGTATTGCTGCCCCCAAACCGCGCCAAGATCGCTGAAGATGTCATACATTGGTGTTGTGCGGTTGGGGCGTGCGGCGGGCAGTTCTTCGTTCGGATAGGCAACGCTGAAGCGTTTCTGATAATTCTCGATGACTTTGGGGCGGGTATAACCTGGGCTGATCCAGTCGCCGAAGCGGGCAACATCCATGGCAAACACATCGCGCTCTGGCTCGCCTTCGATCATCCACTGCGCCAGCGTAAGGCCAACGCCGCCACCCTGGCTGAACCCTGCCATAACACCGCAGGCCGACCAGTAGTTGCGCATTCCAGGTACAGGACCGACCAGCGGGTTTCCATCAGGGGCAAAGGTAAACGGCCCATGGATCACCGATTTTATCCCGGCCTCAGCCAGCACGGGAAAGCGGCGATAGGCGAATTCGATACTGTCGGTGATCTTGTCATAGTCATCGGGCAGCAACTCGTGCCCGAAATCCCACGGGGTGCCGTCTACTGCCCAAGGCTTGCAGGGTTGTTCATAGAACCCGATGCACAGACCACGCCCTTCCTGCCTTAAATAGCTTTCACCCGCCGGATCCATGACATGCGGATGCTCGCCACCCGCATCAATGATCGCTTCGATCTGGGGGATCGCGTCTGTGACAAGGTATTGATGCTCCATCGGGTGCAGGGGAAAATAGACACCCGCCATGGCACCAACTTCGCGTGCCCAAAGCCCGCCCGCATTAACAATGTGTTCGGCATGGATTGTGCCTTTGTCGGTGACGACATCCCAGCTTCCATCGTGGCGCTGGTTGGTTTCACGCACCATGCAATGGGTTTCAATCGTAGCACCGCCCATTCGCGCGGCCTTGGCATAGGCATGGGTGGTGCCTGACGGGTCCAAATGACCATCCAGCGGATCGTAAAGAGCGCCGATAATTCCGTCGATGTTCGTAATGGGCGCGATCTTTTTGATTTCTTCCGGGCCGACGATTTCTGTCTCAAGCGCCATGAACCGATGCTTGGCGCGTTCGGCCAGCAGCATATCAAACCGGTCCTGATTGTCGGCCAGTGTCACACCGCCCACGTGGTGCAGGCCACAGGACATGCCGGTGATCTGTTCCAGTTCTTTATACAGCCTGATCGTGTAGCCCTGTAGCGCCGCCATGTTGGTGTCGCCGTTGAGGGTGTGAAACCCGCCTGCTGCATGCCAGGTCGAGCCGCTGGTCAGTTCGGACCGTTCCAGCAACATGACGTCCGACCACCCAAGCTTGGTCAGGTGATAAAGAACCGAACATCCGACAACGCCGCCACCAATGACGGCCACCTGGCATGTGTTTTTCATCCGCTCCTCCTTTTCTGGTAGGACGGTGCAGATCAACGATAAAGCATTCTGTCATACGAGCGACAGAGCGCGTCGTTTTTGTCTTGCGTCCAAACCCTATAAGGGCCGCACTTTCAGGGCTGTGATACGATTGCCTTCGCGTGCTGTTACCTCGAACCGGAAGCCATGGAACGAAAATACTTGCCCAACAACCGGGATCATCTGGGCTTCGTGGATGACCAGACCAGCAAGAGTGTTGGCCTCTTCATCCGGTAGCGACCAGTCCAGCGCACGATTGGCGTCACGAATGGTCATCGCGCCTTCGACAAGGAATTGGCCATCATCCGTCCGCACGACCGGCACCTCTTCGGCGATATCGAATTCATCGGCGATTTCGCCCACAATTTCTTCGAGAATATCCTCAAGCGTGATCAGGCCACGCAATGAGCCATATTCGTCTACGACCAGCGCAAAATGAGCGTGCATTCGCAGAAACTCGCGCATCTGGTCATCCAGAGTTGTGGTCTCTGGAACGAAATAAGGGGCATTCGCGACTTTGCCGATGTCAAAGCTGGCCAGACGGTCGGTGCCGCCGTCACTGCTGCCAGCCTGCGCATACATCGCGCGGAACAAATCCTTGGCGTGAACAACGCCAACAATGTTCTCCTGCTCGTCCCTGAAAACAGGCAGACGAGTGTGAGGGCTTTCAAGGCATTGCCTCAGGATAGCTTCGGGTGGGGCGTTCGCATCGATCATCTCGATGTTGGAACGGTGGAGCATGATCTCTTCCACCGTGCGGTCGCCCAGATCCAGCGCGCCGAGGATGCGGTCGCGATCTTCTTTTTCAACAACACCTTCTGAATGGCCCAGTTGCAGGGCGCCTGCGATTTCTTCGCGCACGGCCAGAATGTTGCTGTCAGGATCGATCTGAACTCCGAACAAGCGCAATACGCCACGCACCAGCAATCGTACGGCTGCGACGACAGGCGAAAACACCGTCACGACCACGCTGATGATCGGCGCAACAGCCGCAGCGGCCTTTTCGGAATTGGTGATGGCGTATGTCTTGGGCAGAACTTCGGCAAAGATCAGCACCAAAAAGGTCATGACCAGTGTCGCCAATGCCACGCCGCTTTCGCCAAAAAGACGTGTGAACAACGCCGTCGCCAGTGACGCAGCCAGAATGTTGACGAGGTTGTTGCCCAGCAGAACCGACCCGATCAGACGTTCGTTGTCGTCGGTGATTTCCAGCGCCTTTTTAGCCCCGCGCGATCCCTTGTCGGCCTGAGCGCGCAGTTTCCCCCTTGATGAGGCGGTCAGCGCCGTTTCCGAGCCCGAGAAAAATCCGGACAGGATAAGCAGAAACAGGATAGCGCCGGTCGTAAACCAGAATGCGCCGTCGATCATAGAAGGTAAGGGTTCCATTGGTCCTTGATAGGTTAGTGTACTGCATCCGTTATGGGGACGTCGCTCCGCTGGATCAAGGTCTTAGCCTTTGTCCTCATTGCGGTCTTTGCTCAGCGGGTGATGTTGCAACACCAGTTCCGCCAGACGTTCATCCAGAACATGCGTATAGATTTCGGTCGTCGCCACGTCTGCATGACCCAATAACGTCTGGATCGATCTCAGATCAGCGCCGTTGGCCAGCAGATGCGTTGCGAATGCATGGCGCAGCGTGTGTGGTGTGACTTTTTCAGAAGAAACACCGCCGCGCACAGCCAGCTCTTTCACCAGCAAAAAGAACCTGTGCCGAGTCAGATGACCGGACTTTCCGCGTGATGGGAACAGAAAGCGCGAGCGCTGAGCGCCTTTTTCCGCGGCCAGGTCCTCGGCCTCGTCCCGCGCGGTCAGCCACGCGGCCAAAGCATCCCGGGCCGGCGGCGACAGGGGGACCATTCGCTCCTTACCCCCTTTTCCCAGCACCAGTAGCATCCGGGGGTCGCCACGGGCCGAGGAGACGGGCAGGGAGACAAGTTCAGTCACCCGCATTCCGGTGGCGTACAAAACCTCCATCAGGCAGGTGTTTCTTAGCCTGTCAGATTCGGTTCTCCCGGTTTTTCGGGCAGCCTCCAGCAAACGATCAACTTCGGGCACATCCAGCGTCTTGGGCAGCCGTTTCTGCCGGCCGGGACCTTTGATCTGAATGGCAGGATTGGTCGCGCGCCAGCCTTCCTCGAAGGCAAACCGGTACAGCTGTTTGATAGCAGACAAACGCCGCGCGCGGGTCGAACGTGACAAGCCCTGTGCATCGCAGTCGATCAGGTAGGCTTCGATCAGGTCGCGATCTGCCTGATCAAATCCGGATTTCTTGCGGTCCAGCCATTCGGCA
Source organism: Ruegeria sp. AF3 (assembly GCF_056536285.1). Classification (NCBI taxonomy): domain Bacteria; kingdom Pseudomonadati; phylum Pseudomonadota; class Alphaproteobacteria; order Rhodobacterales; family Roseobacteraceae; genus Ruegeria; species Ruegeria sp. AF3. The sequence continues at coordinate 48,519 of NZ_JBQFJM010000001.1, forward strand.
AAATCTTTCAGGTCGCGCCCATAGGCCAGCAGCGTATTGGTAGCCGCGCCAAGCTCTGCCGCCTGCGCCTGCAAGAACGTTGAAATCCACAGGGCGTCTGATGCCGGAGAGCCCATGATCAACGCTTTTGCAGGATCAAAAGGGACAGGGCCGCACGTCGCGCGGTGTCTTCCAACCCAACGCGCCGGAATGTTGCAATCGCCGCTGTCAGGTCCACCAGATTGCCCCGTGCGCCATGTGCAAACAGTTGCATGGCTTCAATAATGGCTTCGCCCAATTGACCGTTGGCCAGCAGCGCATCAATGTCGCCCGGCACAGGCGCTGCCCATTCAAACCCCTGAGCGACAGCATCAGCCAAAGGGGACGGGGACACCGCGCGCCCGGGGTCACCTTGTGCCAAAGCGGCAAGAAATCGGGTTTCGTTGGATGTGTCGGGCGCTGCCAAGGCGGCCTGTTCGTAAAGCCCCGACAGCATCAGAATACGCCAGCGCAGGATTTCGGTGGTGGCAACCGGCAATGTGACAGACGACAAGCGCTCGGCGAACAGTTCGGCAAACGGAACCTCAAGCCCGACACCGCGCATCTGTTGCCAGACCGGTTGCAAAGTCTTTCCGATCGCTTCCGCGTTCCCGGTGTCTAACGCGCTTTCAAAACGCTGAACGGCGGCCACCCGATCCCAGACAGCACCTGAGGCTGCCGGATCACGCTCGGTATAAAGGCCCAGCAGCTGATTGGGGGTTAATGCGCCAATACGGGTAAGCCGTTCCGCTGCTTCGATCTGTGCCTTCCAACCCGCGACATCGCGCAGATCCGCATTGGCAAACGCCCGCGGCAGCGGAGCGGAAGGAAGCCGTTCGCCAATTGCCTCAAACAAACGGAACGTCAGGGGATCAGGGTTTTCCGGCTGCGGCAGGTAAGCTGCGCCTTCATACAGTTCCGGGCTGAGGAAACGGTCCAGAACTGCCAGATCCTCGGGTGGAAGGATTTCAAGCGCATGCGCTGCCTCAAGGGTCAGCGCGGCTGAAGCCCAATCCCCGCGGCGGGCCTTGCAGAAGATCTGAGCCGCATAGTTCCGCGAAAGATGCGGTTCGGCAATAAGGGCGGTACAACTGCGATCCTCATCCCCGGTCAAGAGCGTCGCATCGAACCAGCGCTTGAAACGGTCTTGCGTGTCAGTAGGTCCGGCCAGTTGAACAAGCGATTGCGCCGGATCAGCGGCACCCAGTTGCATCAACCGATCCAGCCGCGCCAGTAAAAGGGTTTCTTCGGCCAGAGGCCCTGACGGCGCGCGTGTTTCAGACAAGAGTAACGTGAACAACAATCGCTGCATCGCCGGGTTGTCACGCACGTGGACGTCGGCGATCAGTTCGGCCAAGCGATCCGCATCGCTGCCTTGCCAAAGGTCGACGGGCAGGCCAGTGACAGAGGACGAAACAAGGCCCAGCGGCTGCGACAGCGCTTCAAGCGAAGTCACCTCAATTCCTGGCAAAGTGCCATCTTGCGTGACCGGTGGTTCCAGCAGAACGGTTCCCGGCAGGTTTTCCGGCGGGTCTGTCAGCCATTCGATGGCGGACAAGGGTTCCTGCGCATGTGCTGACCCGGCCAGTGTGATTGCCAAAAGCAGTTGCTTAGTTGACATCCAGTACAACCGGCTCGCGAATTTCACTTTGAGGCGCAGAGAAATCCACGCCAAAGAATGGACCGACATAGGCATAGGCAACCAGCCCGATGAATACTAGGCACAGAACATATATCAGGAATTTGATCAGACGGCTCATGGCGTCACGCTGCCTCAATTTTTGGTTTTGACCAAGTTATAACTGGCATTTTTCCCAAGATCACGTCATTCACGGTGAAATGAGCGAAATTAAGCATAACACGCACTCAGCGGACGCGCAGACCCGATTTGCTCTGCACAAAACCGTGGTTCTGGTGGGGATGATGGGGGCTGGTAAGACAGCCGTGGGCCGCGCTTTGGCCGCGCGTCTGGGTGTTCCCTTTCTGGATAGTGATGCCGAAATCGAATCAGCCGCCAACATGACCATCCCCGAAATCTTTGAGCGGGACGGGGAGCCGTTTTTTCGCACCAAGGAAACACAGGTCATCAGCCGTCTGCTGGACGAGAAAAAAGGCATCCTTTCAACGGGTGGCGGGGCGTTTCTTCAGCCCGACAACCGGCGTATGATCACCTTGCGCGGGGCGTCTGTCTGGCTGCGGGCAGACCTGAGAGTTTTGTGGAACCGAGTTCGCCACAAGGACACGCGCCCGCTGCTGCGCACTGCTGATCCTTATGCGACATTGAAAGCCCTCTACGAGGCGCGTGTTCCGGTTTACGCCGAGGCAGATTTGATCGTGGATTCGGATGGCGAAACTTCGATCGAGAATATGGTGGACCGGGTTGTCGACGCCTTATTGGCGCGCCCTGATGTTTTGGAAATCAGATAATGCATCAAAGAGTACACGTTGAACTTGGAGACCGGTCGTATGACGTTGAGATCGGTCCGGATCTTCTGGCGCGCGCAGGCGATTGGATTGCACCGCTATTGGCGCGCCCCAAGGTGGCCGTCCTGACAGATGAGAACGTAGCTGGCCTGCATCTGGACGCACTACGTGCGGGTCTGAAAGCCGCCGGAATCGAAATGTCCGCGCTGGCCTTGCCAGCCGGGGAGGCGACCAAAAGCTGGCCTCATTTCGAACGCGCGGTTGAGTGGCTGTTGGCTGAAAAGGTTGAACGCAGCGACGTTGTTGTGGCCCTTGGTGGCGGCGTAATTGGTGATCTTGCCGGCTTTGCCGCAGCCGTCCTGCGCCGAGGTGTTCGGTTCGTGCAAATCCCCACGTCTTTGCTGGCGCAGGTCGACAGCTCCGTCGGAGGGAAAACAGGGATCAACGCCCCTCAGGGGAAGAACCTTATCGGCGCTTTTCATCAGCCATCGCTGGTTCTGGCCGATACATCTGTGTTGCAGACCATGACCCAGAGGGACTTTCTTTCAGGGTATGGCGAGGTGGTGAAATACGGCTTGCTTGGGGATGCTGATTTCTTTGAATGGCTTGAGGCGAACGGGCAAAGCGTGTCCTCGGGTGACTTGGCCGCGCGGGTGCGTGCGGTAACCCGCTCGGTTCAGATGAAAGCCGATATCGTGGCCCGGGACGAAACCGAACAAGGTGACCGCGCCCTGCTGAATCTGGGACACACCTTCTGTCATGCCTTGGAGGCTGCCACTGGTTATTCGGACCGTCTTTTGCATGGCGAGGGCGTGGCCATCGGCTGTGCACTTGCGTTCGAGCTTTCGTCCCGCCTTGGGCTGTGTTCACAAGAAGACCCAAGCCGGGTACGCGCGCATCTGCGGGCAATGGGTATGAAAACGGATCTGGCTGATATTCCGGGCGAATTGCCAAGTGCCGAGTCACTGGTGGATCTGATGGGGCAGGACAAAAAGGTCGTGGACGGCCAGCTGCGGTTTATCCTGGCCCGCGGAATTGGTCAGGCTTTTGTGACCTCGGATGTGCCGAAGGATGCGGTCTTATCGGTTCTGTCGGACGCTCTCGCCCCGGTGTGACGCAGGGGTTAACGACCCTGAATGACCATCAGCTCGCCGATGTTTTCGCGGGTTATGTAACCGATCATACGACCGCCATGGCTCAGAACTGCAATCGCCGGCGCACCATTGTGCAGGTGTTCCAGTACGTCCTCAAGGCCGGTTGTCAGCAAGACTGTGGGAACGTCAGCATCCATGATCGAGGTCGCGGGCGCAGTTCTGGGCTGGTCGCTTGCCAGAGCGGTGAACAGGCGATCGCGTGTCACAAAGCCCAGCAAAGTGTGATTTGGGTCCAGTACCGGAAACTCGTGCTGTGTGGTGTGAATGACGGCTTGCGCAGCTGTGCTTAGCGTATCGCTGGGGGACAGGGCATGAAATTCAGTGATCATCGCGTCACGAGCCAGAACACGGCGGACCGCGGATCGCAAAGCGACATCCTGGCTTTCTGCATTCGCTGCAAAGAACACGAATACGGCGATCAATACCAGAATTGGATTGCCGGAGCTCAGCCCTAGAAATCCAAACCCGACAGCGACAATCTGGCCACCAACCGCTGCAATTCGGGTGGCTTTGACGCGATTCATGCGCAAACACAGAAGGGCGCGAAAAACGCGGCCTCCATCCATTGGGAAGGCCGGGATCAAGTTGAAGATGGCCAAAAGCAGATTGATATAGGCCAGCTTGTCCAAAATCCTCACATTTGGTGATTCCAATTGCGCGAGGGTCTCAAGCGGCATCCCTGCACCAAGCACGGCAAGGCCTATGAAGATAGCGATATTCACTGCCGGACCCGCAAGCGCCACCAGAACCTCTTGCATCGGTTTTTCCGGCATTCTCTCAAGTCGGGCCAGGCCACCGATGGGCAGAAGGGTGATGTCGGGGGTTTTGATACCATAGCGCCGCGCCATAAGAGCGTGACCGAACTCATGCGCGACAACGCAGGCAAACAGGGCCAGAACAAAGAGAAGGTTCTCAATCGCGGCTGGCAGGCCACCGGCCGAGAATGCGGCAAAACCAACCCAAGCCAGCAGCAGAAAAAAGGTGACATGGACCCTCAGTTCGGAACCGAGCAATCGGCCGAGAGAGAAGGACCATGTCATATTGTTACTCCGCTTTGGTTAGAACGGAATCTCGTCATCGTCGATTCCGCCCGAGGCTGGTGCCGCAGAGCTGGAAGGACCGCCATAGGGGTCATCGTAACCGCCACCGGCCTGGCCACCACCATAACCGCCGCCGCTGCCGCCACCGCCTTCACCACGACCGTCCAGCAGGGTCAGTTCCCCGCGATAGGGGCGTAGGACAACCTCGGTCGTATACCGATCCTGACCGGATTGATCCTGCCATTTGCGGGTTTCCAGCTGGCCTTCGATATAAACCTTGCTGCCCTTGCGCAGATATTGCTCGGCGATGCGGGCCAGCGGTTCCGAGAAGATGGCAACCGAATGCCACTCTGTCCGTTCGCGCCGCTCACCTGTGTTGCGGTCTTTCCAGTTCTCCGAGGTGGCAATGCGCAGGTTGCACACTTTGCCGCCGTTCTGGAACGACCGGACCTCGGGGTCGCGGCCAAGATTTCCCACCAGAATGACCTTGTTGACTGAACCCGCCATGTAAATCCTCGTTCTGTTCTGCGTAAATGCGCCGAATCTGGCGCAATGAGTTTCGTGAGACCCTATACGGCCTGCATCATGGTTGAAAACAGTTGATACAACACTGTCGAACAAGAGTCTTACTGTACTATTTACCAAGCTTTCATTTTTTGCGGGAATACCTATACTCCCACTGGTTTTGATCGAGCAGGATAAGCAAAGATGCGTTCTTGGGTTGCTGGGTTTTCCGTTGCCTGCCTTGTATTGGCCGTTGCGCCGGTGCAGGCACAAACATTGTCCAGCAAAAGCCGCAAGGATATCTTCCTGAAACAGGCGAAGGTTCTGGATTCTCGTGCGGCAACCCAGTACCGCGACTCGGCCCGGCTGAAACCCAAAACAACGCGTGATCAGGTCAGCAAACGGTATTCAGGAAAATATCGTGGAGAATATCTGGAAATCGCACGGCGTGTTGCTCGCCTTCACAACATCCCTGAAGATCTCTTTTTGCGTCTGGTGCAGCAGGAAAGTGGATGGAACCCACAGGCGAAGTCACATAAAGGTGCGTTGGGATTGGCGCAGCTTATGCCACAAACGGCCGAGCTTTTGGGCGTAAACCCGCATGATCCCAAGCAGAACCTCGAAGGCGGTGCCAGATATCTGTCTTGGCAGTACCGCAAGTTCAAATCGTGGCCTTTGGCGCTGGCGGCCTATAACGCGGGTCCTGATGCGGTTGAAAAGCACGGTGGGATCCCGCCGTACAAGGAAACCCAGAACTACGTGAAGGTTATCTGGGGCGGCTGAAACTGATGCTGCGCTGCAGAGTGTCGTATTCTTGATTCAGTGCAACGCCTCCAACTAACCTGACAGGGTATCGCCCAGTAACTGGTGAGGCCCATTATGCCTGCTGATCATCCGCAGATTCCCAAAGAAACGCTGGCAAACTGGCAGCAACTTGTTGATCTGGTCGCAGAACTGGCCGACGTGCCCGCAAGCTTGATCATGAAAACCGATGCGCCGGATCATGCGGTTTTGATCACATCCGATCACCCCGAGAATCCATATCCGGTCGGTCTGAGTTTCCAGTTGAACCCCAAGCTATACTGTAAGGGTGTTCTGGAGCGTGACGGAGAGTTGGTGGTCGAAGACGCCAAATGTGATCCGGTTTGGGCGGACAACGACGACCTGGAACACGGAATGACCTTTTACATCGGCTTACCGCTGAAATGGCCCGATGGATCGGTGTTCGGCACAATCTGTGTTCTGGACCGTAAACAGAACCGGCGGGCCTTGTTATTCCGTGAGGGGTTGGCGCAGTTCGCGCGCATGGTCGAGTCGGATTTGGCTTTGTTGCAAGAGGTTTATCTGAGACGCGCGTTGGAAGAGAAACTGAACGAAACACTTGCCCAGCTTGAAACGCGTGTTTCGGATCGAACCCGAGAGCTGCAGGAGACGAACACAGCGTTGCGCGTATTGCTCTCAAGTCTCGACGATGACCGCAAGAACCGGGATCACGAAATCGTCGAGCAGGTTCGCAGCAGAGTTTTGCCGTATCTTGAAAAGGTTCGGGCGCAGCTTTCAGGGGATGAGGCGCAGTTTGTCTATCTTGAGCTGGCCGAGAAGAACCTGAACGAGATCACGTCTTCGCTGTCTGACAAGTTGACGGATGCCTTTGCGGCAATGACCCCGACAGAAATGGAAATTGCTCAGATGGTCATGTTTGGGAGAACCACGAAGGACATAGCCAAGGCCCTGTCCCGAGAGACGTCGACAATCGATTTTCACCGCAACAACATTCGCCGAAAACTTGGACTTGAGGGCCGGGATAAAAACCTGCGCAGTCACTTGCTCTCGATTTCGTGAATGTCGAATATGGGGATTGCCCCCATATTCCACCCCTATTTTTTCGGTCTGAGCCGATGTGCTTTAGCTTGTTACCTTTTGGGATGAGGTGCGGAAAAAAGGCGCACGTCCAACAGAGAGGTACATAGATATGGATCGCAAGGATCTGAAGCCGACCATCCTGAAAGGGGACAGGGATCATCTGGCACCGGGTTTGTCTCGGCGGTCATTTTTCATGGCGGCAGGTGCTGCCGGTGTTGGCGCGACCGCTTCAGTGCTGGGGGCGAAACCGGTCGAAGCGCAATCGCAAGCCTGGTTGCAGCCAGGGAACAATAACCATGTGATTGACCTGCAGGGATCGACGGGTCAGGCCAGTGCCGGAGTTGTCGGTATCGATTATTATGGCCATTGCGCCATCAAGATCACTTCGCCCAACGGCGCAACGGTCCTGCTTGACCCCTGGCGTGATGACCCGTCGGGCGCGTGGGGGCTTTGGTTCCGCAATGAATTCCCCCAGATTCCGGTAGACATTACCCTGTCGACCCACGCGCATTTTGATCACGACGCGATCGAACGCCCAAGCTCGACCATGGTTCTGGACAGGATGGTGGGCAATTTCGAGTTCGCCGATATCAAGATCACTGGTTTTGCTGATAAGCATGCCTGCGTGGCGCCGGGGTGGTACAACTGGACCAATGCACTGGCCGAGTTTGGGGTCGATGCCTGCCCACCGAACAATGTGGGTCATATGGATATGGTGGTCTATCTGGTGGAAACAGGCGGCATTCGTACGCTGATCTGGGGTGACAATCGCCATAACCCACCGCAGGAGTTTTGGGACGCCGTCGGACAGGTCGATGTTCTGACCCTGCCGGTAGACGGGTCGCAACATATCCTGAGTTTCGATCAGGGTAATGACATCGTGGCCAAGCTAAAGCCCAAGATCATTATCCCAACCCATTACCTGAATGAAGTCACGTCTTACACGCTGACCACGCTGCAATCTGCGGACGAGTGGGTAAAGGGGCAGAAAAGCTATCAGATGCTTGACAGTGCCAGCCTGAAACTGGAGGCCGGAGAGATTTCAGGCATGGATCAGGAGTTCATGCATTTCGGCAACAACGTCATGACCGGCTGAGAGTCTTGTAGGGAACCACCACTCACAAGCGTCGCCGGTCTCCTCGTGACACGCGGCGCTCACAGAAAGGGCCGGTCAACGACCGGCCCTTTCCAGTAAAGATCCGCAAACCTATTCAGCCGCGACTTTGATCACGGGTTGCATCCGTGCCAGCACCTCTTCGGACAAGTGGCACTTTACCTGATGACCCTCGGCCAATGTCTGCACTGGCGGTACATGCGACTCACAGCGACCGTCAGGCACTTCGGACTTCCAGCGACACCGTGTCTGGAACGGGCATCCCGGTGGCGGGTTCATGGCCGAAGGGATATCACCCTCCAGTACGATGTGCTGCTTTTCGACCGATGTATCGGCGATGGGAACAGCACTCAGCAGCGCTTCGGTATAAGGGTGGTAGGGGGGTGCAAAAACCTGGTCAGTTGTGCCCAGCTCGACCACGTGGCCCAGATACATCACCATTACCCGGTCGCTGAGGTATCGCACGATGGAAAGGTCATGGCTGATGAACAGCAACGTGGTTTTGTGCACGCGCTGAATTTCCATCAACAGGTCGGTCACCGCAGCTTGCACGGAAACGTCCAGCGCTGATACGGGCTCGTCGGCCACCACGATGCGCGCATCACCAGCAAAGGCGCGCGCGATACCAACGCGTTGCTTCTGGCCACCTGACAGCTGACGCGGCATCCTGTCTGCAAAGGCGCGCGGAAGTTTCACCAGATCCAGCAGTTCCAGCATCCGCTTCTTGCGATCGGCCTCGGAATTACCAACACCGAAAATCTCCAATGCCCGGATGATCTGGCGCCCGACGGTCATCGACGGGTTCAGCGTGTCGAACGGGTTCTGAAACACCATCTGAACTTCACCAACGGTCTTTGCGTCACGCTCTTCTATGGGCACTTGTTCGATATTGCGGTTGTCCAGAAGGATCTGCCCGTCCGTGGCCGTCTCAAGACCCATCAAAACTTTGGCGAACGTGGATTTGCCGCAACCGGATTCGCCCACAATGGCCAACGTCTCGGATTCATGCGCCTCGAAACTGAGCGTTTCGTTTGCTTTCACAACCTTCTTTTCGCCACCGCCGAACAGGGCGTTTGCCGCAACCTCATAGTATTTTTTGAGGTTGTCCATCTTCAGAACGACCCTGCCGATCTCACCTTTCTCTTTCTGTTCACCCACCGTGATCGGTGCGTTCCAGTCGATCTCTTTGAATTTCAGGCAACGGGTATGGTGCCGGTCATTTCCGGGAACCGCCTCCATCAGTATGTCCTTGGCGTCACAGCGACCCTCTTCGAAATAGTCGCAGCGCGGGCCGAAATTACAACCAGGGGGCCGCTCATGGGGTAGAGGAAAGTTCCCCGGTATAGCCACCAGCGGGCGCGAATTCTTGTCGGCCCCCGGCAGCGGGATCGACCGGAACAGGGCCTGCGTATAAGGATGCTGCATCTCATCAAACACATCCTTGATCGAGCCGCGCTCGACCGCCTCACCTGAATACATCACGCAAAGCCGGTCACAGGTTTCCAGAACCAGACCGAGGTTGTGCGAAATGAACAGCATCGAGGTGCCGTATTTCTTGCCCAGATCCTTCACCAGCTCGACCACGGCAGCCTCAACCGTTACGTCAAGTGCCGTTGTTGGTTCGTCAAGGATCAGCAGCGCCGGTTTCGACATCAAGGCCATCGCGATCACGATGCGCTGCTGTTGACCGCCTGACAGCTGGTGCGGGAACGAGTTGAGCATTCGCTCGGGGTCCGGCAGGCGCACATCGGTGACAACTTCCAGAGCGCGCGAATACGCTTCTTCTGCGCTGACGCCCTCGTGAATCATGGGCACTTCCATCAGCTGCTTGCCGATCTTCATCGCCGGGTTCAGCGAGGCCATCGGCTCCTGATAGATCATCGCGATCTCATTGCCGCGTATGTCGCGCAATTCATCTGAACTCATTTCCGCCAGATCACGACCCTTGAACTTGATCGTACCGCCAACGATGCGACCGTTTTTACCAAGGTCCTGCATGACGCCCAGCGCCACCGTGGATTTACCGCAACCAGATTCACCGACCAGACCAACAGCTTCACCGGGTTGCACACTGACAGAGAAATCCATCACGGCCGGAATTTCCCGCAGGCGGGTAAAGAAGGAAATCGACAGCTTGTCGATCTCAAGGATCGGGCCGTCATAATCCGCCATCTTGCTCATCTTGTATCTCCTCACCAGATCGAGGGGATCCTCTTCATCTGGCTAAAAATATCTCGGGGGTCCGGGGGCTGGCCCCGGGCGCTTCACATCAGTCCTTCAGGCTTTCTTCGCGCAAACCGTCGGCCAGCAGGTTCAAACCCAGAACCAGCGTCAACAAAGCCAGCGCGGGCGGCAGAGCAGGGTGCAGGTAGATCGACAAAAGCTTGCGCCCCTCGTTGATCGTCGACCCCCAGTCAGGGCTTTCGGGCGGCAGGCCCAGCCCAAAGAAACCTAAGGTTCCCAGAAGAATGGTGGTATAGCCAATGCGCAGGCAGAAATCGACGATCAGCGGGCCACGCGCGTTGGGCAGGATTTCCCACAGCATGATGTACCACGGACCCTCGCCACGGGTTTGTGCTGCCGCCACATAATCACGGGTTTTGATGTCCATCGCCAGTCCGCGCACGATGCGGAACACGGTGGGCGAATTCACAAAGACCACCGAGACAAAGACCACCAGAATACCGCCTGGAATATCGAAAAGATCCAGATAGGTCGGCAGACCCCAGATACGATAGGCGTCGGTATTGATGATGTAGCCACCGGTCGAAATCAGAGACAGGTAGAACCAACCCGCAACCCCCAAAACTCCGATCAGCAGCGGTGTTCGGAAGTTCGGTCTGGTATAGTAGCGTGAGTTCAGCAGCACGCCGAGGAATATGATAGGGAATACGAACAAGACAGCCGCCATGTAGTTCGGCACACCGGTCGCAACGATCTCAGGCGTGACCAGCAAATAGAACAGCAGGATCACCGGGAAGGCCAGGATCAGGTTTGCAAGGAAGGACAGCAAGGTATCCAGCCGACCACCGTAGTAGCCTGCCGGCAGACCCAGCGTGATGCCAACCATGAAGGCAAATATCGTGGCAAGCGGGGCGATCTGAACAACAATCCAAGCCCCTTTGACCATGCGGCTGAACACGTCGCGGGCCAGGTTGTCGCCACCCAGCAGATACCAGGCGTATTGACCGTCCTCCAGATTGGACAGTGGCGTCCCTGGCACTTTGTTCTTCATGCCCGAGACCTGCGACAGCGGATCATGTGTAACGATCAGATCCATCGCGCCGAAAATCCCGGTGAAGACCCAGAACATCACAAGGCCAAAGCCAATCATGCCGATTGGACTGTCAAACAGTTTGCCGTAGAGGCCAAGCTTGCGTTTGAAAGCGATCGACATGGCATAAAGGATGATCAAAGACACCCATACGGGCAAAAACTGCTGGGACATGGCACCAATAATTCCGGCGCTGGTGCCCATCAGAACGCCTAGCACAATATAGGCGAGCGCGATTCCTACACTGGCCAGGAAACTGTAACGCAGCGCCAATTGTATCAGTGTCCGCAGGCCTGAGCTTGAGCTCAACGTACCGTCCGGGTTCACCGTCATCTGGTCTTCGGGCAGCACGATGCTGGCCAGCATCCATACGGCAATGGACAAGAGCATCAGCGCAAGGCCAAGTGCAAAAAGCGGGTTCAGGAAGGCGATAGAGCCGGTCCAGGTAAGTGGTTCCATGATCTAACCCTCCTTAAGAAATGCGGATGCGCGGGTTGAGGTAGACATAGCCGATATCAGAGATCAGCTGGGTCACCAGCACCACAAAGACCGACACGACCGAAATCGCCAGTAACAGCTGAATGTCGTTATTGCCCGCGGCCTGAACCAGCGCCCAGCCGAAGCCCTTGTAGTTGAACAGGGTCTCGACGATCACCACACCATTCAGCAGCCAGGGGAATTGCAGCATGATGACGGTGAACGGTGCGATCAGCGCATTACGCAGCGCATGCTTCATGACGATATTGGGGAAGGATACACCTTTCAGACGCGCCGTCCGGATATATTGGGCGGTCATCACTTCAGTCATCGAGGCGCGGGTCATCCGGGCAATATAACCCATCCCATAAAGCGCAATGGTCAGGACCGGCAGGAAGAAGTTTTCAAAGGTCGGGTTCTCCATCGCTTGCGTGGCCGTACCCTTGAACCACTTCAATCCAACTGCAGAAGAGGTGAAGATGGCGATAAAGATCACGCCCGAGACGTATTCCGGTGTCGCCGTCGTTGTGATGGCGAAGGTCGACAGCGTCCTGTCGGTGGCAGATCCTTCTTTCATTCCTGCCAAAACACCAAGGATCAACGCAGACGGAACCATCAGCAGCATGACCCAGAGCATCAGACGGCCAGTCAGAGCCAATCTGTTGCCAACAACGGTCGAAACCTCTTCTTTGAAGACAGTCGAATAGCCCCAATACCCTTGCAGGATTCCGCAAAAATTCGGAGATTCCTCGGCGGTTTTGCCCGGCAGAATGCATCTTCCCTGAACGGTTCCGTCTTCATTCGTGTACCGATATGAGGGCAGGACACCCAGCCATTCGCCGTATTTTATCGGAGTGGATTGGAGGTAACCATTTTTGTTCAGGTAGCTCTCAACCTGCTCATCCGACATCCGAAAGTTGCCCTGCGTTTTCGCCAGCTTTTCGAGGTTCGGATAGAGGTTGGTTAAGAAGAAAACCAGGAATGTCAGACACAATGCCGTCAACAGCATGATGCCAACGCGCCTTAGAATGAAAAGTCCCATATTTGCCCCTGTGGGTCGGCTAGCGCGGGTTTCATGGAACGCCACGCTTAGCTGTTATTATTTGTTCGCCGCATTCAGGACGAAGAAGCCGCGCCGAGGTGGCGCGGCCTTTTGTGTTTTGGCTTAGGACGTAAAGCCGAACTTATAAAGCTGCGGCAGGTCAGCGATATGCTTTTCAACACCCACCAAATTGTCGCGATGATGGCGCATCGCAGTCCGCCAATAAGGTTGGATCGTGACACCTTCGTCGATCATGATCGCCTGCAGTTTGGCCATCACTTCGCGACGCTTATCTACGTCCGCGATCGAGTTTGCTTCAGACAACAAGGCGTCGAACTCTGCATTGGCGAAACCTGATTCATTCCAGGCAACACCTGACTTGTAGGCCAGCGCCAGAACCTGGGTGCCCAATGGGCGGTGGTTCCAGTTCGTCGACGAGAAGGCGTATTTCGTCCAGTCGTTCCAGAAAGTTGATCCCGGCAGAACTGTGTGCTTGGCCTTGATGCCAGCGTCGTTCAGTTGCGCTACAACCGCAGCTGTGGTGTTACGACGCCAGTCATCGTCGATCGATTGCACTTCATGCTCAAAGTCACCCATACCCGCTTCGTCCATCAGGGCTTTCGCGCCGGCAGGATCATACGGAATGCGAGTTACGGCCGAGTCATGTTCAGGGTGCATTGGCCCGACGTGGCAGTTGTCAGCCGGAATGCCATAACCCGACATACCCAGTTCCAGACACACTTCGTTGTCCACCGCCATGGCTAAAGCCTGACGAACGCGCTTGTCGCCGTAGATTTTGTTACCGTTTTCGTCCTCCGCCAACTGGTTCGGGCGGATAACGATGGTGAAGCCCGACGGGATTTCCGAGCGCACAAGCCCAATGCCGTCGAAGATGTCGACGAATTCGCCAACAGACTCCCAGTTCATGTCGATCTCTTCGGCCTCATAAGCCGCAAGGAATGCAGCCGGGTCAGTGCCGTAGTCGATGAACTCGATGCGGTCTATATAGCCGCCTTTGCCGGCCTCATAACCCCACCATTCGAAGCCTTCGTTGCGCACCAGCACGCCTTTGACGCCAACTTCGTGGCTGTCGGGCAGCATGAAGCCTGTGCCGACCGGGTTTGAAAGCATGTCGTTTGCATCAAAGCTGCTATGAACGATAGGAGCGGGATAGTCCGCCATGCCCGGGATGATCGTGATGTCAGGCGCGTTGCACTTCAGTTTGACAGTATGGGAGTCGACAACGGTGATTGCACCGTCCGCAGCTTGCTGAGTGCTTTCGTCGATAAGCGACGCCATACGCGATGCCATCGAGTTGCCTTCTAGACCAGCGTCACACCATCCTGCGATGTTGCGGGCCACGTCTTCGGCTGTGAAATCGTCGCCATTGTTCCACTTTACGCCCTTGCGAACGTTCAATGTGTATTCGGTGGCATCGGCGTTGGCTTCCCAGCTTTCCAGCAGCATCGGCTTGAACGAGCCGTCGTTGTTGTATTCGACGAGGTACTCCAGCCAGCCTGCTGTGAAAGTAGCAATTTGCGTCCAGTCATAAGTCCGCGGATCTTTGAGCGCGCGCACTTCCATCTGATAGCGGATGGTGCCGCCGCGCTGCGGCTCTTGCGCCGCCGCAGGCGACTGCAGACCGATCAATCCATAGGCTGCCGGTACTGCGACACCCAGCGCCGTCGCGCGGGCCAGAAATTCCCGGCGGCTAAGCTTGCCGTCACGGTATTCCTGCGCGTGCATCTCGGCCGCCCAGTGCACCTTGTCTGTGGTGATTGCCGTATTGGTCATAAATGTCTCCCTGTGACATTGATTTTGTTGATTTGTTCTTGTTCTAAGCGACACGGGCTTGTCCTGTCGAAAGAAAGAAGGGTTCCGGTTTTTGGACTCTTTGCATCCCCATGCCGCTATTCGGCACCAGAATTCACTTAACGTCAACGTTCGGAATCGACATAAAATGCACAAAAGCGACGTTCCCGCAGTGTTGATACTTTGGCGCGGATTTTGTCATGTGGCGCTTCGTCAGGAGAAATCCTTGCGGAGATTCTGTGTCAAATCACTGATAACAGACGAAAAACTAATTCGTTTCCGTTGATCCGTTTGCTTTGGTTGTCAAATCTTGTGGAATGAACAACACCAGATATCACTTTGAGAAATCAACGTGATTCCATGTTTTCATTCTGGCCCGGAACCACGTGCGTTGGCGTTTGGCAAATTGCCGGGTCGAGATCGTGGCCCTTTCACGGGCCTGATCCAAAGTCAGTGTTCCATCCAGATAGGCCATAAGCTCTGGCACCCCAATGGCTTTGCAGGCGGGAAGAACGGGGTCGAAACGATCCCGCATGGCGCGAACTTCGTCGATTGCGCCCAGCTCCAGCATCTGATCAAAACGGCGTTCAATCCGATTCAGAAGCCACGTTTTGTCGACGTCAAAAACGATGGGAACCGCATCATCCAGCCGTAAAATTGGCGGTGGCGTATCGGCCTGCCAAGATAACAGGCTGCGACCAGTGGCGCGCTGCACTTCCCAAGCACGCTGCACGCGCGCGCGGTTCTGCGTATCCAGGCCAGACAGTGTCCGTTCGTCGACCCCGGCGACAAGCTCGGCAACGGTCAGCAAGTCTGCTTCGGCCCGCACCTGCGACGGAGTTGCGGGGATCTCGGCCATGCCTTCGGTCAGGGCCGTGAAATATAAACCGGTCCCGCCGACGATGATTGGCCGCTGGCCCCCGGTCAGCAGTGGCACCACTTCGCGCAGCCAGTGACCGGCTGAATATTCCTGATTATAGGCGATGTGACCATAGAGCAGATGCGGCGCGCGTGTTTCTTCTTTGACAGATGGTCGGGCCGAGATCACTCGCCAGCAGTCATAGACCTGACTTGCATCTGCATTGACGATGACGCCGCCATGCCGTTCGGCGATCTCCAGCGCCAGTGCTGATTTCCCGGATGCCGTCGGCCCTGCAATCAGGACAGGTTTGTCAACGGGAATAGGGGGCAATTGCTGAAATATCGCGTCCGTTGATCGCCGGGTCATATGCGGTTGCCTCAATCCTCACCAACCGCATTGAACCTGCGGAGCTTTTGCTTCATTTTGCGCCGGAAATTAACCCCGTGCCAGCCCGGAGCGCAACATGAGCCTTTCCCCGTCTTCTGAAACTGCCGAAACCCCGAAAACCACATACAAACGTGTCATGTTGAAAATTTCAGGAGAGGCATTGATGGGGGATCAGGGCTTTGGCCTGCACCCGCCGACAGTTCAACGCATCGCGCAAGAGGTGAAATCGGTTCACGATCTGGGCGTTGAGATCTGCATGGTTATCGGTGGCGGAAACATTTTCCGGGGCCTGAGTGGATCTGCTCAGGGTATGGAGCGGACGACAGCAGACTATATGGGGATGTTGGCCACGGTGATGAACGCACTGGGTATGCAATCTGCCCTGGAAGAGATTGGGGTGTTCACCAGGGTCATTTCGGCCATTCGCATGGATGAAGTGTGCGAGCCGTATATCCGCCGCCGCGCCGTACGACACCTTGAAAAGAAAAGGGTTTGCATCTTTGCGGCCGGCACCGGCAACCCGTATTTCACCACCGACACCGCGGCGACCTTGCGCGCCAATGAAATGGCGTGTGAGGCGATTTTCATGGGCAAGAACGGTGTCGACGGCGTCTACGACAAGGATCCCAAACAACATGCCGACGCGGTGCGTTATGACACGGTCACCTATGACGACGTTCTAGCCAAGCGGTTGCGGGTCATGGATGCGTCAGCCATCGCGCTGGCGCGTGACAACAACCTGCCTCTGATCGTCTTTGGTCTGGATGAGCCCGGAGGTTTCCGTGGTATTCTTGCAGGCGAGGGGACATATACCAAAGTTCAGGGTTGAGGCCCGAACGAGACCTGCCCCAGAGTGTTAGAAATTCAGCCCCGGCAACCCCGCCGGGCTTTTTCTTTTGCTTCAGCTTGACGGTCGCGGATGGTGCTGTCTAAGTAGCGTTGTCCTTCCGAAGTGAAGGGCTGCCCGGTGTTTCGTCAGCTCATGGCGCAAGCACAGGCTGGGCTGGAAGACCTGCCATGATTTCTGAGATGTCCGGAAACATGAGCGGGCATCTTGTTGATATGACAGCACAACTAAGGAGCAATGAGGCATGAGCTCTCTGGATATCGATTTCGTTCGGGCACAGTTTCCGGCTTTTTCCGAACCCAGCCTGAAAGGACAGGCGTTTTTTGAGAATGCGGGTGGGTCATATACCTGCAAGCCGGTGATCGACCGGTTGACGCGGTTCTATACGCAGCGAAAGGTTCAGCCCTACGCCCCTTATGAGGCCAGCCGTCTTGCAGGTGCCGAGATGGATGAGGCACGCGTGCGCATGGCCGCCATCCTGGGTGTTGAAACCGATGAGCTGAGCTTTGGCCCTTCGACGACACAGAATACCTATGTTTTGGCACAGGCGTTCAGGCAATGGATGAAACCTGGCGAGGCGATTGTCGTGACCAATCAGGATCACGAGGCAAATTCGGGCCCATGGCGTCGTCTGGCCGAGGCAGGGATTGAAGTGCGGGAGTGGCAGATCGATCCTGAAACCGGATCACTGAACCCGCAGGATCTGGAAAATATGCTGGACGAAAAAGTGCGTCTGGTCTGTTTCCCGCATTGTTCCAATGTCGTTGGAGAGATTAACCCGGTCACCGAGATCACTGCGATTGCCCACGCGGCTGGTGCATTTGTCTGCGTGGACGGCGTATCTTACGCCCCGCATGGGTTTCCGAATGTTGGCGATTTGGGGCCGGATATCTATCTGTTTTCAGCCTATAAAACTTTTGGCCCGCATCAAGGCTGCATGGTCATTCGCCGAACACTGGGAGAGTTGCTGCCCAACCAAGCGCACTACTTCAACGCCGACGTTCTTTACAAGCGCTTTACCCCGGCAGGCCCGGATCATGCTCAGATTGCGGCAAGTGCAGGTATGGCCGATTACGTCGAGCTCCTGTGCACGCATCACGGTGGGCCTGACGCCGGTGCAGCAGAGCAGGGTGCCTTTGCCCATGACCTGATGCGCGCGCATGAGGTGTCCTTACTTCAACCGGTTCTGGATGCGGTAAAGGACCGCAACGCGGTACGTCTGATCGGCACTTCAGATGCCACCCGGCGTGCGCCGACGGTAGCGCTGTCGCTGAACCGTCCCGCTGAGTCAGTTGCAGCAGAACTGGCGCAATACGGTGTTATGGCGGGGGGAGGAGACTTTTATGCTGTGCGCCCATTGCAAGCGATGGGCGTGGATCTGGCACAGGGCGTTTTGCGGGTCAGCTTTACACATTATACCTCGCAGCAGGAGATTGATCAGCTTTTGGAGGCGCTTGAACACGTTTTGTGATCCACTCAGCTTGGGGCTTCGTAGAACGAAGAAAACCTCAGGGTGGATATGGAAAACGAGCGGTCTCCGATCATCTTATGGTTCCGACGGGATCTGCGCCTGTCGGACCATCCGGCATTAACTGCAGCTGTCTCAAGCGGTCGTCCGATCATACCAGTTTTTGTTCATGACCCTCTTGTGCGACACCTTGGCGCGGCCCCGAAATGGCGGTTGGGGCTGGGTCTGGAGGTCTTTAGCGACGCTCTGACGAGGCTGGGTAGCCGACTGATCCTGCGGCGTGGAGATGCGCTTGAGCATTTGCAGACACTTGTTAAAGAGACGGGCGCAAAGGCTGTTTTTTGGTCGCGGGCCTATGATCCGGCGTCGATCACACGCGATACACAGATCAAAACGGCTCTGACCGAACTGGGGGTATGCGCAAAGTCTTTTTCCGGTCATTTGCTTTTTGAGCCCTGGACGGTATCAACAAAACAGGGCCAGCCGTTTCGTGTCTACACCCCTATGTGGCGCGCGGTTCAGCGGCGGGACGTGCCCGCGCCGGATGCGTTGGTGTCACGCTTGGCAGCGCCAGCGACTTGGCCTTCCAGTGACAGACTTAGCACCTGGCAGATGGGTGCGGACATGAATCGGGGTGCTGCAATCGTGCGTCCCCATGTCCAACCCGGCGAGCAGGCCGCCCGCGATCGCCTTGAGCACTTTCTCGACCATATCCCCCGTTATTCCACTGACCGTGACCGGTTGGATCTGGAAGGAACATCAAACCTGTCAGAATACCTTTCATTGGGCGAGATCGGGCCACGTACAGTCTGGCACAGGGTTCAACAGGCTGCGATGATGGGAACCCCCGGCACTGAGGCATTTCTGCGGCAGATGGTCTGGCGTGAGTTTGCCTATCACCTGATGTATCACTCACCGCATCTGCTGACCGAAAACTGGAAAGCGGAATGGGATGATTTCCCCTGGAACGTCGATCCGCACCATCCTGAAGTTGCCGCCTGGAGGCAGGCCCGAACCGGAATTCCTGTCGTCGATGCTGGCCTGCGACAGATGTATGTGACAGGCCGTATGCATAATCGGGCCCGGATGATTGTTGCCAGCTACCTGACCAAACATCTGATGACACACTGGAAAATCGGGATGAGTTGGTTCGAGGATTGCCTGATTGACTGGGACCCGGCCTGTAACGCCATGGGCTGGCAGTGGGTTGCTGGGTCAGGCCCCGACGCGGCACCTTTCTTTCGCATATTCAACCCTCAAACGCAGGCGGAAAAGTTTGATCCGCAGGGGTCTTACCTGCGGCGCTGGATCGCCGAAGGCCAGACGAAACCCAGTGACATTGCGCTTTCTTATTTTGCTGCGGTTCCCCGGTCATGGAACCTGTGTCCGCAGGCGGATTATCCCGAACCTGTCGTGAAACTGGCGGACGGTCGAAACCGCGCCTTGCGTGCGTATGAAAGCCGAAAATCCCACTAAGGAACTGAAAACTTGCCAGAAACAAAATCGCGCCCTAGCCTGATAACTGTACCGCAGAGGGGAGAGCGGATGGTGCTGACGACGACAGAGGGGCAGTCGGATCTGCCCAGGTATTTCGCCCAGGTCTTCAAGATGCTGACCCGAATGGAGTCGGGGCGGTTGGACATTACATTGCCCGATGGCCGCACTTTTCGCGCTGAAGGGCCCAAGGCAGGGCCCGTCGCCCAGATCGACATTCACAACGGAGATGTTTTTGCCCGCCTGATCCGCGAAGGCGAACTGGGTTTTTCTGATGCCTACCTTGAGGGACATTGGAGCACGCCAGACCTCCGCTCATTCATGGATCTGGTCCATTTGGGGTCTGAGACCGTCTATGACGGATTTACTGGGAAATTTATTGTTCAGGCCTATGAACGGCTGCGGTTCTGGCTTCACCGTAATAACAGGACGCAGGCGAAGAAGAATATCTCGTACCACTATGATCTAGGTAACGACTTCTACGGTTTGTGGCTGGATGACACGATGACCTATTCCAGTGCCATTTTTGAGACCGGGCAAGAAAGTCTGGAGAAGGCGCAAACTGCCAAATACGCCAGCCTTGTCGATGAGATGGGGGCCAAACCCGGCGACCACATTCTGGAAATCGGATGCGGATGGGGCGGTTTTGCCGAATATGCCGCGAAAGAACGGGGCCTGCATGTAACCGGCCTTACGATCAGTGAGGAACAATTTAAATATGCGAAAGAGCGTATTGAAAAAGCAGGGCTTTCGGATCAAGTGACGTTCAAGTTGCAGGACTATCGCGACGAGCGTGGACAATATGATGGCATCGCCTCAATCGAGATGTTCGAGGCGGTGGGCCAAAAATACTGGCCGGTTTATTTTGAAACCGTTCGTGAGAGACTGAAGCCGGGGGCACAAGCGACCTTGCAAATCATAACGGTGGGTGACCACCGCTGGGATTACTACAAGAACGGCGTAGATTTCATTCAGAAATACATCTTTCCGGGCGGAATGCTCCCATCACCTTCGATCCTGCGGCAGCAGATCAATCAGGCCGGTCTGAATGTGGTGAAGTCGAAAGAATTCGGCAAAAGTTATGATCTGACACTGCGGAGATGGTATGAAACGTTCAACGCAAAATGGGAACAGATCGCAGATTTGGGGTTTGATGAGCGTTTTCGCCGCATGTGGAATTATTATTTGACTGCCTGTGGCGCAGCCTTTGACACGCGCAATTGCGATGTGACACAGATCACCGTAGTAAAGCAAGTTAACTGACGGACCGTTATATGCCCACTGCCTCGCGTCTCGTAGCCGCCATTTGCCTCATCGTGCTGGCCTTCATTGTCTCTGGCATGATCATCGAAAACGGTGAAGAAGGTAAGGATTATGGGTACTTTACCGTGGTCAACATGGCCCTTGGTGCGGTTTGCGGGTGGGGCATCATGGGTAAGCGGGCCGGGCGCGGTTGGACTGCTGCGATCAACAATGGGCTGACTGGTGTCGCCTCGATGATTTTCTGGGCGCTGTTCGTGCAGGGCTGTTATGAAATGTTCCGGCTTGCCATGCGCAATCGTTACGGTGGCCCGTTCGAGGCCATACTGGCCATTTTCAAAATCGGGATTGAGTACGGTAAGCTGCTGATTTATCCGGAAATCCTGATTGCATTCCTGATTGGTGCCGTTGTCTCGGGGCTGGCCACAGAACAGGCCAACCGTTCGTGGCGCTGATCCGTTTCCTTACATGAGAGATCGAATTTGTCTGATTTGTTTTTTTATGGAACGCTGCGGCACTTGCCGTTGTTGGAACGCGTTCTTGGTCATCCTCTGAGCGAAAGCAAAGCACGGCCCGCCCGACTTCGAGGACATGCTGTCCATTCTGTTCAGGGGCAGGATTTCCCGATGATCCTGGAAACGGAAGGCGCCAGTGCCGAAGGGTTGCTCGTGCAGGACTTGTCGCCTGAGGATCTGGCCAGGCTGGATTATTACGAAGGGTCTTTCGACTATGATCTGAAGCCTTTGAAAGTCGAATTAGAAGACGGGACCGAGGCCGAAGCGCAGGTCTTTTTTCCGGCACCCGATGCATGGAGACCGGGTGATTTGTGGTCGCTTCAGAACTGGGCGGACAGATTGGGCGAACTCACAACGCTCGCAGCTGAGGAAGAGATGGCCTATTTCGGGAAGGTCGCCCCCCGGGTCATGGCCCGCAGTATTCGCGCCACGCAAACGCGTGCCTGGTCGAAGATTATGGCCGGGCAGCGGCGAACCGGTGATCCGCGGGACATTGCAAAAGACGTGATCGTGCATCGCCATGACCGGGTGTATCTCGATTATTTCGGGATGGAGGAAATCGATCTGCAACACCGGCGGCATGACGGCAGCATGGGTCCGGTGCTGCGCCGTGGAAGCTTGTTGCAGGGCAGTGCGGTCGGCGTTCTGCCCTATGATCCGGTCCGTGATACCGTTTTGATCGTGGAACAGTTCAGACCGCCGGTTTTCCTGAACAACGATCCGGAACCCTGGCTTTGGGAAGCGGTGGCCGGGATGATTGATCCGGGCGAGACACCCGAACAGGCCGCGCATCGCGAGGCGATGGAGGAGGCGGGTATTCGTTTTGATAGGCTGGAATATGCCGGCGGGGCCTATACCTCGAGCGGATCTTCCACCGGGTTCATGTATCTTTATGTTGGCCTGGGTGAGTTGACACACACCACAATCACTGGCGGCCTGGACACAGAAGGTGAAGACATCCGTAGTCAAATCTTGCCGTTCGATGAATTCATAGACTTGACGGATCGTCATGTTTTCAAGGATCTACAATTGGTGTCTCTGGCTTATTGGCTGGCCCGCCATCGGGACAGATTGCGCGGGTGACTATCCCGCTTGTGGTCGCGGCGGTGCGGCTGTAAATCTTCGATGGTACAAAACGACAAGGGGCCGTCATGCGCATTGCACGAGATCTTGCTGACGCAGTAGGAAAAACACCGTTGATCCGGCTGCGCCGCATCAGTGAAAAAACTGGTTGCGAAATTCTCGGCAAAGCCGAATTCATGAACCCCGGTCAATCCGTCAAGGACCGTGCTGCACTCTATATTATCCGTGATGCCATTGCGCGGGGCGATTTGAAGCCCGGCGGCACCATTGTGGAAGGCACCGCAGGCAATACTGGTATTGGCCTGGCGCTGGTGGGTGCGTCAATGGGGTTCAAGACCGTGATTGTGATCCCGGAGACCCAGTCGGAAGAAAAGAAAGACATGCTGCGGCTGGCAGGTGCACAACTGGTTCAAGTTCCGGCCGCACCTTATCGCAACCCCAATAATTTCGTGCATTATTCCCGCCGTCTGGCCGAGGAATTGGCGCAGACGGAACCTAATGGGGCGATCTGGGCCAACCAGTTTGACAACGTGGCGAACCGTCAGGCCCATGTTGAAACCACAGGGCCCGAAATCTGGGAACAAACAGCAGGTAAGGTCGACGGGTTTATCTGTGCTGTCGGGTCGGGCGGTACGTTGGCCGGGGTTGCCGAAGCGTTGCAGCCCAAGGGTGTGAAAATCGGTCTGGCCGATCCTATGGGTGCGGGTCTCTACTCTTACTACACCACCGGTGAAATCGCGATGGAGGGCGGATCGATTGCCGAAGGTATCGGACAGGTGCGGATAACAAAGAACCTGGAAGGGTTCACGCCGGATCATTCCTATCAGATCACTGACACCGAGGCGTTGCCCTATATCTTTGACCTGCTCCGTGAAGAGGGGCTGGTTATGGGCGGGTCAACCGCGATCAACATGGCGGGCGCCGTGCGTCTGGCCAAGGAAATGGGGCCGGGCCACACGATTGTGACTGTCCTTTGCGACTATGGCACGCGGTATCAGTCCAAGCTGTTCAACCCGGATTTCCTGCGCGAGAAAGAATTGCCGGTGCCGGATTGGATGACTGAAGCACCGCGCAGCATTCCCGGCGTTTTCGAGGACGTGTGATGCCTGGGCAGGTTCGCCTGTTTCTGACACTGGTATTCCTGTGTCTTGTCGGGCTCGCAGGCGGTGCTGTCGCGCAGCTGACCGACAGGCAAAGTGAGTATTACCGGGGCTGGATAAAAACGGCTGACCGTGCCGAGTCCGTGATTGAAGCGAACCGTGCGTCAAACGCTGCGTTTGAGAATTTACGTTCTGAAATAAACGGTTACCGAGAGGACTTTAACAAGGCACGCAGCGCCAACACAGACCGTATCGCAACGCTGGAAAGCCAGATCAAGGCGCTTGGTCCGAAACCCGAAGGGGACGCGGCCGAACCTGAAGACATCGCTAAATTGCGAACTCATCTTAATGAGCAGCTCAACAGTTTGCGGGTGCCGCGCATCATTTCCGAAGAAGCTTATACCCGCGCAAATGGATTGATCAGTGAAATCGATCGGATCATCCGGACGCGGCAGACAAAACAATTCTTTGAGCGCGGGCCGTCACCGATCAACCCCGTATATTGGGGACCTGCATGGCAAGACGTAAAAGAGGCGCTTCAGAGCCTGACAAATGAAACAATTACCAACCTGCGTTCGGACGTAGTGAAAGAACGTATCCGTGATCGTGGCTTGGGAATCCTGTTTCTGGTGATCCTGGCCGCGGTTTTACTGATCTTCGGCAAACGTTGGTCCGAGCGGGGCGGCGACTATCTGAGGTTGCTGGGCGGAGCGGGCACTGGTGTTTGGTCCTTCATCATTTCTCTGTTGCGGATTCTGTTGCCATGGATCGGTGTCGTTGCCGCCATCGCCGCGATCAGTCTTTCGGGTATTCCGGGTCTGCGGGGCAGTTTGTTGCTGGAAAAAATCCCCTACTGGGCGGCAATTGCCTTCTTCTACGACTGGATTGGCCGACAGATTTACGTGATTGGCGCTTCACAAGGATTCAAGCGCCTGTCTGCTGCTCGGATTACCGAATTGCGGATATACATTGATCTGTTGGCTTTGATGTTGATCCTGCACGAACTGGCGCTTCTGTTTCAGCAGATCGAAAACGTCTCGGATGCGACCCGTGCGGTTATTAGCTTTCCCGTGATCGTCGGAACGGCATTGCTTTTGCTCCGCGTGCGGCAGACCCGAACGAACGACCGCCTGCTGGACCAGACGGCGTCTACCCGGGCCGCCGGATTCAGCCAGTTATTGGAATTCCTGCGCAAGGCCATGTTCCTGCTGGGGATTGCAACACCCGTTCTGGCAATCGCCGGGTATACCAATGCGGCCGAAGCGATCGTGTTTCCGGCGGTAAAAACGCTGGTTCTGATTGCCGCATTGGCAATTTTTCAACGGTTCGTCAGTCAGATATACGGATGGATCACAGGGCAGGGCGACGCTGCGCGCGACTCTCTTTTTTCAGTCTTGGTGGGCTTTGCACTGGCCATCGTCGCGCTGCCTGTTCTGGCGATATACTGGGGTGCGCGTGAAACGGACCTGCTTGAGGTGTGGTCACGTCTGCTGCTTGGCTTTGACATCGGCGGTGTCATGATCTCGCCCAGCAATTTCCTGACATTTATCGCTGTATTCGCAATCGGATATACGCTGACACGGTTGTTGCAAAGCGGGTTGCGCAACTCGCTGTTGCCCAAAACCAGCATCGATCCGGGCGGGCAGAATGCGATTGTCGCTGGCTCGGGGTATATCGGGATCTTTCTGGCTGCGTTGGCAGCGATTATGGTCGCGGGGTTCGACCTGTCGTCGCTGGCAATTGTTGCTGGTGCACTGTCTGTCGGTATTGGCTTTGGCCTGCAAACGATTGTGTCCAACTTTGTGTCCGGCATCATCCTTCTGGTCGAACGGCCAATCTCCAAGGGTGACTGGATTGATGTGAACGGGATGATGGGCTACGTACGTGACATTTCCGTCCGCTCGACCCGTATCGAGACGTTCGACAGATCGGATGTGATCATTCCCAACTCGGACCTGATCAGCGGTGTTGTCACCAACTATACGCGTGGCAATACAATCGGCAGGGTGATTGTTCCGGTCGGCGTCGCATATGGCACTGATACGCGTCTGGTCGAGACCATCCTGAGTGAGGTTGCGAACAACCACCCGATGGTTTTGGCCAACCCGGCGCCCAGTGTGGTGTTTCAGGGGTTTGGAGCGGATGCATTGGATTTTGAAATCAGGGCGATCCTGCGGGATGTGAACTGGGTTCTGTCCGTCAAATCCGACATGAACCACGAAATCAACCGACGCTTCCTTGAAGCAGGCATCGAGGTGCCGTTTGCACAGCGTGATATCTGGTTGCGTAATCCCGAAGCTTTGCAGACCTCAAACAAGGTGAAAGCTGCTGGTTCTGCGTCCAAACAGAAGGCAGATGAGTTGACGACAAGAGAGCCAGTTGAACTGACCGAATCTGATCTGGACCCCGACGCTGGCGATGAATTTTGACGACCTGTCCGAAAGCTGAAGAGTAGCCTTTCCGGTGGTTTGGCACACCGGAAAGGCGACCGGATTTAATTGATCTTTCCCGTGATTTCACCGAATTGGGGCCTTGCAAATTCCATGACATTGGTCCAAACATCGCCGGCACGGAGAGGTGGCCGAGTGGTCGAAGGCGCACGCCTGGAAAGTGTGTAGGCGGGGAACCGTCTCCAGGGTTCGAATCCCTGTCTCTCCGCCATTACCACTTTTGACAGAGAACTATGTCTGCCCCGGCGTCTTGGCTGTGCAACGCAGTTTCGTGAACCACGCCAGATTTCCGAAAGCCCAGGATCGTGTACCCTGGTCGCTATTGCTTTCCCTTAAAAGAATACCCGGTAAGCCGGAAAATAAAAAACACCATAAACATTAACAAAAATATCAATTTGATATAGAGTTATAGTGTTTTTGTTCTGTATCGCTTGGGTTTTCGTGTGACACAAACGCTTTATGACAAATACGGTGGCTTCAAAACGATCAGCCGTGTCGTGATGACCTTCTATGAAATGGCGTTGGATTCGGATGATATCGGCCATTATTTTGAAGATATCGACATGCCTCGGCTGATTGATCATCAGACGAAATTCGTATCGTCCCTGATTGGCGGACCGGCGTCATTCAGTGATGACAGGATCGAAGCCGTTCACAGGCATCTGGGTATTTCACACGACGAATTTGATGTGATGGCTGAGCTGTTTGGCGAAGCGCTGAGCGTGCATGGTATGTCCGATCAGGATATCAAAACCGCGCTGGCTGCAATTGAAGGGAAGCGTTCAATTATCGTCGCCCGAAACGCGGCATGAGCATTCATGCAATAAACGAACAGCTGTTACGCGCCATCGGTGTCGGCATTGCCGTGGTGCGCGCCTCGGATCTTCAGTTCGTGTTTCATAACGGACCTTTCGCAGAGTGGTTTGGAACCCCCGAGAACGGCAGTACTCTTACGGACATTCTGCCTGCCCTTGATCCCAAAGAACTGGAAGACGTCAAGCAATCGGGCCTGAGATATTCGGTTGAGTTGCAGATCAAACCAAAGCGGCGGACCTTGATCTTTGCGGTCGCAGTTTCGTTGGCAAGCGGATTGTCAGAGCAGGTTCTGATTGTCGAATGCCAGAACATCACGCGCATTCGCGAGCTGGAAAGTATGATCGACAGCTATTCCACCATGGTCGAACGCAACACGCGAGAGCTGGAACGCGAAAAAGAACGGGTTGAACGCCTGCTTTTGAACTTGATGCCACGGGCGGTTTATGAAGAATTCAAGACATTCGGTGTTGTCACTCCGCAGCTCTACAAGCAGGTGTCTGTGGTCATGCTGGACTTTGTGGGTTTCACCGATTTCGCGGCCAAGACCGACCCGACAGTGACCCTGAGTGAGTTGAACGACATTTTCACGGCGTTTGACAGGATCGTTGAACAATTCGGGTGTGAAAGGATCAAAACAATTGGTGACGCATATCTTGCGGTCTCAGGCATGCCTGACCCGACACCCGATCACGCGACGGCAGTGGCCCATTGCGCGGTACGTTTCCTGCGTTATCTCGAACGCCGTAACGAAAGCCATCCGCACAAATGGCAGGCCCGGATCGGTTTGGGCATGGGGGCCGCAGTCGGGTCTGTCGTGGGCATTCAGAAATACGTCTACGACGTTTTCGGTCCGGCGGTAAATATCGCGTCCCGACTGCAAATATTCGCCAATCCTATGAAAATAGTTGCGCCGGAAGAGATGAAATACGCCCTGATTGACGAGTTTCAGGTCTCGGACCTGGGACGTGTCGACATAAAGGGAATGGGCGAGATGAATCTTATCAACGTTACGTCCGGGCTGAGCTTACCGCAAAGCAGTCGAACTTTTTGAAAGGTGTCAGTCGTCCTGCGGGATCAGACCCAGCCCTCGCAGATAGATACCAATGCCGCTTTCCAGCAGGTCTTCCGGAGGGAAGGGAGACGTCGCCCCGGTATTGCGCGCGTATAATTCGACCACGCCATGGCTCATTGCCCAGATGTGCGCGCTGAACATCGACGCGGGCGGGCGCTTTTCTGGTGGAATATGTTGCGACAAGTCAGCGGCTGCTTTCTCGAGAACCGATTTGGCCCGATTGGCGGCCATGGATAATTCTGGGGTGCGATTCAACGAAATTCCGCTTTCAAACATGGCGATGTAGTGGCCGGGGTTCTTCCGGGCAAAAGCCAGATAGGCCCGCCCGGTTGCCTCGAAGGCGGACAGGGCAGAGGGTTGGCCTGTGTCATAAGCGTATTGCATCAGGTCCGCGAACATCTCGAATCCCTGCCGTGCGGCTTCGGCGATAAGGTCTTCGCGCCCTTCAAAATGGCGATAGACTGCGGCTGGTGTTACGCCAGCGGTTTTGGCGGCTTCAGATAACGTAAAACCTGTCGGCCCCTTTTCTTCGATCAAGGACAAGGCTGCCTCGATCAGAGCTTGCTTTAGGTTTCCGTGATGATAACCGCGTTTCGACATCCCGGCCTCAGGTTCTTCGATTAGGTATTGGAAGACAAGGGGATAGACCAAATACACCCGGTCGTCCAACACTTGCCCTTGAAAGCCTTGGCCGGGCAGGGCGAAAACGCAATCTACGCTTCCCAGACATCCGGACCACCGCAGATCAGGGGATCAATGCCACCAATGCTTTTTGCGTCCTTCTCATCATAGTCCAGCGTGTGCAGGACCGTTTGAATTGCTGCAAGACGGGCGCGTTTCTTGTCGTCGGACCGGACTATTGTCCAAGGAGATATGTCTGAATGTGACCGGGTGAGAGTTTCCGAAATCGACTGTGTGTATTCGTCCCACTTGTCCAACCCTGCCACGTCAATCGGGCTGAGTTTCCATTGCTTTAACGGGTCGGTTTCACGGGCCAGAAAACGGTTCAGTTGCTCAGCGCGCCCGACATTGAGCCAGAACTTGAAGAGTTTGATGCCATCATTGACCAGACCCGTTTCAAGCGGCAGAACCTGACGAAAGAACCGCTCGCGCTCTTCCCGGGTGCAGAAACCAAAGACGTTTTCGACCACGCCGCGATTGTACCAGCTGCGGTCAAAGAACACGATCTCGCCGGCTGCAGGCAGGTGCGGGATGTAGCGCTGAAAGTACCATTGACTGCGTTCAGTTTCCGAGGGTTTGCTGAGCGCCACATTGCGCGCTCCGCGCGGGTTCAGGTTTTCGCGAAACCGTTTGATCGTTCCGCCCTTACCGGCAGCATCGCGGCCTTCGAAGATGATGGCGATCCGTTGCGCCGTGTCCTTGACCCAAGACTGCATTTTGACCAGCTCGATCTGGAGCAGTTCCATCTGCTCATCATAGTCCTTGGTCTTCATCTTCTCGCTATACGGGTAGGTCGGGTTCAGGATTTCGCCTTTCTTCGAATTCTCGATCTCATCCCGCACAGCTTTGGGCGCGCTTTCCTGAAAATACTTCTCTATAGAACCTTTTTCGGTCCGGGCCATATGTCACCTCACGATAAAACCCATATCCGACTATGGATTAGAGCTTGGATTAACGCAAACCTGCACGCCGCGCTGCACGATCAATTGCGGAGGCAACCTCGGGCGCTGCGACAACCTGCGGCATGTGACCGATCCCTGGTAACGCGACCAGTTCGGCCTGCGGGATTTGCTGGATCAGACGTCGGGAATGCCACTCGAGGCCGACAGTGTCGTCGGCGGTGCCGTGAACGATTTCGGTTGGCACTGAAATCTCACCGTATTTCGGCTGCAATTGGGTTATCTCATCCAATAGATTGGCCCGTTGCTTGGCATTTGCATGCATGGAACTGCGCCGGATGGTCAGGCCGGGTCCGAAATGTTCGGCGTATCCAGCGGGGGTCGATTGAGGCGCAAATACAGTGTCCAATGCCCGTGCCACGTACCAATCGGGCACGAAGGAAGAGATCAGGGGCAGGGCGAGCGCGTTGCCGACCGTGGTAGATGCCAATTGGTTAAACCCATCCAGCGGCGTTTCCCACGGAATGGCAGCAGGTGCGATCAAAACAAGCGCCGAGAGATCCTCGGGCCTTGTGACCGCCCATGCAAGTGCCACTGAACCACCATAGCTTTGGCCCGCAACGACAGGCTTTTCCGCCCCAAGTTGGGCAGCAGCTTTTTGCAGGATATCCGCTTGCTCCGTGATCGTTTCACCGTCTGGGTTGAAACTTTCTGAAAACCCCAGGCCGGGCCGGTCAAAAACGATGACGCGGTAGTTTTCCGCCAGAATGGGTGCCAGCGCAAAGGTCATGTCGCGGGTGTTGCCGCTTGAGCCGTGAAGAAGGACCACATCTGGCCCTTTCCCCATGACAACCGCATGAACGGCGATCCCGTCGACATCAAGAATCTGACCTTCGGGTGGGAAAGCCACTTCTGCCTGTGCTTCGTTCCGGGCGCTGCGCCACGCAGTCACAACGGCAAGGCCCAGAATGATGAGGCCAAAGGATATCAAGTTCTTAGCGGCCAATTTTGCTCATATCAAAAGGCGTAGTCTGATAGATTTCGTTTATCCAGTTTCCGTAAAGAAGATGCGCGTGGCTGCGCCAACGGTTTTGAGGTGTCTTGGATGGGTCATCATCCGGATAGTAGTTGATCGGCACGTTGATGGGCGTGTCATTGGCGACGTCGCGATCATACTCCTGTTTCAGCGTGTCGCTGTCATATTCAAAATGGTTGAAGATATACAGCGCGCGGTGGCTGGGATCCTCGACCAGACAAGGGCCTACATCGTCGCTGCCCAGCAGGGTCGTCAAACCCTGCGCGGCGTCGATCTCATCTTGTTTCATTTCCGTCCAGCGGCTGACTGGGATAACGCAATCGTCTGAGAACCCACGCAAAAAAGGTGATGCAGGGTTCAGGTTGCGGTGACGGAAACAGCCAAAGGCCTTGGCATCCAGCATGTGTTTTCGGACACCATGAAAATGGTTGATCATCGCCATCCCGCCCCAACAAACTCCAAAGGTTGAATGTACGTTTGTCTGAGTCCAGTCAAAGATTTCGCTGATTTCATCCCAATAGGTGACGTCACCAAATTCCAGATGCTCGATTGGCGCGCCAGTAATGATCAGGCCATCAAATTTATGGTCCTTGACCTCCTGAAAAGGCTGA
This sequence comes from Ruegeria sp. AF3, assembly GCF_056536285.1. Lineage (NCBI taxonomy): Bacteria > Pseudomonadati > Pseudomonadota > Alphaproteobacteria > Rhodobacterales > Roseobacteraceae > Ruegeria > Ruegeria sp. AF3. Next base: position 79,822 of record NZ_JBQFJM010000001.1, read on the forward strand.
TAGAACTCGGACATATGCTCGGCGGCGGTGGTTTTTGTCTGGTGTTCCGTCATACGGATCAAAGACAGTTCGATCTGCAACGGGGTTGCGCCGATCAGGCGCGCAAACTGGTTTTCCGTCTGAATCTTCTTCGGCATCAGATTCAGCAACCCGATGCGCAGGGGGCGAATATCCTGACGCATTGCCTGATCCTCGGACATGACCATAACGCCCTCTTTGTTCAGGACGTCGAAAGCGGGCAGATCTGAGGGGATTTTGATGGGCATGTGTCTGACTTCGAAGAGATTAGGGAAAACTGGTAGTTAGGCGTTATTGCGTCTGGCCTCAAGGGTACGTTCGATCAACTCATCGAAATCGGCCGCATCGCGGATCTTGCCGATGTCATTGGCATCAATCGTCACGCCCCAGTTCTTTGCCATCGCCTCGTACCGGGGCTGACGATGGGCCAGGGCTTGTGCATAGGTCCAGCGGACAAAATCATCGGGGTTGACCTCGGTCTCTGCACAGCCGTGTTGATCCAGATACTCTGTCCAGGAACGGGTCAGGAAATCGGCCTGATAGGACATGGGTTTTGGGGCCTTGTCGAAACGGCGCACAAGATCGGCCGTATGACCCTCGTCACCCTTCAGCCAGATCATGAGGGTGTGCCGCGCGAGTTCGGACAAAACCTGATCCCTTGGGTCTTTGGGATCCACCCACTCGCAGATGGATCCGCCCGTATCGCAGATAAAGTGAGGATATTTGTACAGACGCTCGGCGCGGTCGATGAAGTATTCGGTGTCCAGCAGCGCATGAATTTCGGCCAAGCGAAACTGTTCCTGCCTGCGGCGGTATTCCGGCATGTCCAAGCCGCCCAGATCGGGGTTTCCCGGCTTGCCCAGATAAGCAGCAACAGGTGTCAGATTGGCGAATGAAATATTCGAACCGATATAGATCGAATCCGACAACAGCAGTTCACGCAAGAACGGAACTTTCATGGCCTCGGCCTTGGCATTGTCGGTGATGTACTCGCCCATATAGCGCGTTCCGATCCGGTAATCGATCGAGTAGTGGAACCAGTTCCCGGAATCTCTGAGGATGTTGGATACGTAGGTCTTGCCTAATCCTGACATGCCAAAGAACAGCACTTTCTTGCGGCTTGCGGTGCGCCAGTCATTGGCTGAGGTGTAGATCATTTTGCGCTGTCCTTTTTGCCCTAGCTAAATCGGGCAGCGCACGGCGTCAATTGGGCCGGGACGAACGATTCAGAACCAAAAGGCCAATCGCCAGAACGGCAAAGCCCAGAAAGGCGTTTGGGGACAGGGACTCTTCGCGCAGCAATGCGCCCAGAACAATAGCGACCGGGGGTATGACAAGCGTCACCAGCATCAGATTGCCACTGCCGGCCATTGCCAAAACCCGATAGTAAAGCAGATATGCGCCGGCCGTTGCGACTATCGCATAATACCCGATGGCCGCCCAGGTTATCGCGGGTAACGCCAAGCTGGGTATTCCATCAACTGCTAGTGTTATTGGTAATACCAGCACTGTCGAAGCCGTCAGCATACCGGCGGCGGCAATCACTGGGGAAAGGTGCGATAACGTTTGCCTCGCCCAAGCCGCGGCACATGCGTAGGAAACTGTTCCGGTCAACACTGCAATCTGAGCGGTGCTTTGCAGGCTGAAATTCAAGAAATTCTGCACTCCGATCGCGATTGAGACACCAAGAAAGCCCAAGCAGACACCCAGTAGCCGGGTCTTTGTCAATCGTTCGTCGCGAAAAAACAGTGCTGCAATCAGAACGCCGAAGATCGCAGTCGCCGCGTTCAGGATCGCCGTCAGACCCGTGTCAATGTACAGCTGCCCCCAAGCCATCAGGCTAAAGGGGATGACGTTGTTCAATAGCCCCATGACCAAAAAAGCGCCCCAGATACCGGGCGAGCGCGGCACCTTGATCCCCTTGATCCAAGTCACCAGCCACAAGACAAGCATGGCCCAGAATGTGCGATGCAAAACCGACGTCATCACGGGAAGCGTGTCCAGAGCGACCCGGATGGAAACAAAGGAGGCGCCCCAGATCAGTCCAAGCAACAAAAGCTCGGCCCAGGCGCGAAGAGAGAGGTGTTTTTGTGCATCCATACGGGCACTGTTTCATTGAAGTTAACCAACGGCGACCCGGTTCATGCGAAAAAGCCCCGCAGAAACTGCGGGGCTTTACAGTTACATAAGATTACTCAGATCAGTTCAGAGCGTATGTGATCTGGAAACCAACGCTCCAGGCGCTGTTGCCTGTGAACGTACCACGTGCCGCGGGACCAGCACCATTCGCGGTGGCATCCCCGATGTCGGTATAACGAACACCGCCCGAGATTTTTGCCTTCTCAAGCGAATACGTGCCACCCAGACCGATGCTCCAGAACCCATCTGTCGGACCGAGGTTCGAAACCGGCGTACCTTGGGAAGTTTCGTAGCCCAGTGTCACAGCACCAGAAAACTCTTCCGAGAACTGATAACCCAAACCCAGCGAGTAGGTGAACGTGGCGTCGTCATAGTCAACCAGGTTGCTGGTCGGCGGATAGTTTGGCGGATTATACACAAGTTGTGGCCAGTCGACCCAACGGATCGAGCCAAACAACAATGTCTTGGGCGCCACGCCAGTCTGGAAATCCAGGTTGATTGACTGGGGCGTTTCAATCTCACTTGTGGTGTTGAACGTTGCCACAGTCCCCGGTGGAATTGGTGGGAAAGGAGGCGGATTGAGCGATTCTGTCTGCGAAAGGTCGTGGCTGATCTTGGAGTTGTAAGTCAGCGATACACGTGCGGCGATTTCGGGTTTTTCCCACGCGACACCAACGACATACCCGAATGCGGTATCAGCGCTGGTATCCACCTGATAGCCTGCGGTAATCGGAACAGTTATCGAAGCCTCGACGCGTTGCGCGCGAATACCACCGATCGCACTGAATCCGCCATCGAATTTGTAGCGCAGCAGTGCAGTGATGGCATCTGTATCCGCTGTCGCCCTCAGGCTGTCGGTCCGACCGCCGGGAATTGGGTTGATAGACAGGGGATACGTGCTCGCGTACTGAATATCGGCGCCGTAGGGTTGATCGTAGATCAGCGCGAAATCAAGCTTTTCCGTAAGCGCCGTTTTGTACCCCAAGTGTGGCGTAAAGAAGTCGTTTGCAACTTCGCCGGAAGCAACGGGTTGGCCACCGTTTGTGCCAAAAAAGTCTGGCATCGTGCCTGTTACGCTTGGGTCGGTATACCCCAACCGAAACTGAACTGCAGAGCCTTCTTCAAAGATCAGGTTGATACCCTGACCGCTGCGGTCCAGACCGCCTGCATAACCAGCCGTTGCTCCAACGCACAAAGCGCACGTTGCGAGTAGTGTTGTTTTCATTCTGTCCTCCCGAACTTTTTTCGAGTATTTGCCTGGCGAAGAATTGAGTGAGTCCATCGCCTACCCGTGTGTAATGCGCGATACTTTCTTTTCAGTTAGTTTAAGGTCAACTGGTGACGGTGCGTTACTTGTTGCCACTACAGTTCTGAACTGTTGCTAAACTGTTACGATTTTCGGACCAGATGTTCAGGAAAATGCCTGCAAAGATGATAGCGGCGCCGATCAACACCCAATGGTCGATGGGCTCGTGATAGAGGAGCATCCCGATCACCGCGATTGTCGGAAGGCGTGCAAAATCAAAGGGAATGACGACGGTTGCCGGGGCGATAGACAGGGCATTGGTAATACAGAAATGCGCCAGCAAACCCGCCAACCCAACCAGAATCAAGTAGGGCGCGGTTTGCATTGTCGGAAGCGCAATCTGACCGTCGATGCCAGCGGCTGTGGCCCCAAGGACTGCTTGCATTGCAGTCAGCCAGAAAACGATACACCCAATACTGGCAAATCGCGTGAGCTTCTTGGTGGTAATCGTTGTAAACGCGAAGAATACCGCAGATGCCGCTGCTGTTATTAAGCCGGGGCTCAGGGGGGCAGCACCTGGGCGTGTGACGATCAGAACGCCCGAAAACCCGATAAGCGCCGCTATCAACCTGAGCGGCGTCAACCGTTCGTTCAGAAACAGCGGCGAGAGCAGGATTACCCAAAGCGGCTGCGTGAACTCCAGCGCGAATACCTGCGCTAAGGGAGCCACTGCCACGGCGTAGAACCAGAGATTTTGCCCCGTGAAATGTAAGGTGTTTCGTAAGGCGTGCAATCCCAGCCGTTCCGTCGAAACTTGCTGCCAGTTGCGAGTCACAGTCAGGACAGTTGCAACAACAACGAACCCAACGATGCTGCGATACATCATGATTTCAAAGGTATCATGCGCAGAACTCAGTTCACGCCCTGCAACCGCCATGGAAGAGAATGAGGCGATCGCGCCGGTCATCCATAGACCGGCCTTGATTACGTCTTTCTGCGCATGGCTCATTTCGGGCGTCCATCAGGTTCGTTGCGGGGCCGCGCTGCCAAAAGACCGCAAGGCCAAGCGCTTATGATAAGCAGGCTAGGTTTGCCCGGCTATTCAAACGTCGAAGGTGCACCAGATTCAAGGTCGTATAGATGACTGCCCTGAACAATAGCTTGAACGAGAAGGACGTTTTGCAGCTCAATCAGTTAGGTTTTTCGCAGGCATCTGCTGGTCATTCCCACTCGATAATATCAAAGCGTTAGTGACAAGGTGATTGAAAGATTTTTCTAAAAGGATCTTTCAACCCTTACAACCAAAACTAAATCTGGTTTTTCAGCAGACGACGCCAATTCTGACGGCAGCGAGTTTAGTTTGGGGCTCCAATGGCCGATATATCGAACATCCCTAAAAGATGCTTCAATATAGGGTCTGATTGCTGATGTAAAGGAATCCCCAATCACCCAAACAGACATATCGTTTAATGCCTTGGTGTTCAAAACCTTTCCATTCCATCCAAAAGAACTTTTTGGTTGGCCATTAAATTCCTCTTTAGAAATTTTTGATTCTCTGAGTATCTTAAAGCGCCAATCATCACCATCACTTAATGGAAAATCACTTAACTTACTAATATCTATCAGATCACCTCTATGTGTTGTACCGCTCTGAACAAAATCAACGCTTGGAGTTTTCAGGGATAGTCCTTCCATCAGAGATTTAAAGGCTAGGTACGAACCTTTTTGATTCCAATGTGTATTTGTCCGCCAATAAAGAATTCCCTCTTTCGATTTAGCACCGATTAGAAAATCAGTTGGATCTACAACCAGAAGATTTGATATATCTTTCAATCTATCAGTAAAAAAAGTGCTATACCTTTGTTCTGAAGGATTCATTTCATTGGGTAGATACTCAGTATAAACACTAGATTTATTTGGTCCCACCAAAAGAGCAACCTTAGTATTCGATTCCATACCTTGTCTAGCTAAAGCCTCAAATCTGGCAACTTCATTCGATATATTTTGACTTGAAGGTTCGGAAAATAATCTACGTTTAGCTACCGTTTGATCAAATTGGTTTCCTAAGAATAGCCAACCTTCTTTACCTTTATACCAATTCAAAGAAGAGCCGAAGCCGTGTTCAAAACCTTTGCGGGGAAATACTACATCTTCATAACCCCTAGCCTCGGACCAATCAGCATTATTAACGTAATAGCCAACAGCACCTATGAAAAAGAGCACTACAGCTATATAAACAGCACTCACCTTATGCTTCAAGTAGCCAAATCGAATAGGACTTTCCACAAGTTTGTAGGTAAGCCAAGCTAGTAGAACAGCAAGCAGAACAGCAAGAATTCGAGCATCTCTATGTGGCATTTCTCCTTCAACAATCTGAAGGAAGGATAAAATCGGCCAATGCCACAAATATAATGGATAACTAATGAGCCCAAACCAAACAGCTATAGGATTCATTAGAAATACGCGGTTCAGCCAAGCCTTAGAACCACTAGCGATTATTAAAACAGCCCCTAAAACTGGAATTAGAGCCCATTTTGAAGGAAACGAAAGACTTTCATTAATGCGGATTACGCCATAAGCCAATAATAGTAATCCGATAAGTGACATCAGATTAGATGTAGTTGAGCCATCGGCTTTAACTTCTTTTGGGTGAATAATTCTGACTGCGACCTTATCAACCCATAGCTTAAATCGGTTAAGTACCTCTGATTTATACAAGAGAAGCCAAGCTAGAACACTTCCACTTAAAAGCTCCCAGAAACGCCCCACCGGCCAAAAAAAGGTTTCTGTCGGATATGAGTTAACAAAACGCAGGTTTAAATAAAACGAGATCAAAGCCACTAAGATTGTAATCGTAAGTAAATCAAACCTACGCTTCCAAGCAAGCCAAAGTACTAGTGGCCAAACAATGTAGAATTGCTCCTCAACAGCTAAGCTCCATAAGTGAAGCATTGGCTTGGTTTCTGAGGCAGTATCGAAATAACCACTCTCATCAACCAAAATAAAGTTTGTAATGAACGCAGCACCGCTCGCGACGTGCTTACCGAGTTGAGAAAATTCGTCCGCTAGTAATGTAAACCAACCGAAAGCCAATGAGCAAGCCATTACAAGTATAAGGGCTGGGAATATCCGTCTAATACGACGACCAAAAAAGTCAGTAAAACTAAATTGCCCTTTGTCTAAATTTTCAAATATGTGACTAGTAATTAAAAAACCACTAATTACGAAAAAGACATCAACACCAATGAACCCACCTTTTATCCAACTAGGAAAGGCGTGAAAGGCTACAACGGATAAGACAGCAAATGCTCTTAAACCATCAATTTCAGATCGATAGGATGACTTGTTAGGAGATGATTGGTTCACTTGGTTCACAACTTGCTAGCCACAAAAATCAATATAAACAATAAGTTGGGTTGTTTGAGCTACTCCCACTCGATGGTGCCGGGGGGTTTCGATGTGATGTCATAGGTGCACCGGTTGATGCCTTTAACTTCGTTGATGATCCGCGTTGCCGTTTCGCCCAGGAATTCATGGCTGAACGGGTAGTAGTCCGCGGTCATGCCATCGACAGATGTGACGGCCCGCAGCGCGCAGGCGTAGTCATAGGTGCGCCCGTCGCCCATGACACCTACGGTCCGCACTGGCAAGATGGCAACAAAAGCCTGCCAGATGTCGTCATAGAGGCCGTGTTTACGGATCTGGTCGATAAAGATCGCATCAGCTTCACGCAAGATGCCCAGTTTTTCGCGGGTGATTTCACCGGGGCAGCGGATTGCCAGACCAGGGCCGGGGAAAGGGTGACGTCCGATGAAGCTTTGTGGAAGGCCAAGTTCGCGGCCAAGCGCGCGAACCTCATCCTTGAACAGCTCTCGCAGGGGCTCGACCAGCTTCAGGCCCATCTTTTCCGGCAAGCCACCGACATTGTGGTGCGATTTGATGGTTACAGAAGGCCCGCCCGAAAATGACACTGATTCGATTACATCCGGATAAAGCGTCCCTTGCGCCAGGAACTCGGCCCCTTCAATGGTGTCAGCGTGTTTTTGGAAGACGTCGATGAACAGCTTACCGATGATCTTGCGCTTGGTTTCCGGGTCGCTTTGCCCTTCAAGCTCGCCAAGGAACAGTTCGGATTCGTCCGCGTGGATCAACTGGATGTTGTAGTTGTCGCGGAACATGCCGACGACTTCTGTCGCCTCGTTCTTGCGCAACAGCCCGTGGTCGACGAAGACGCAGGTCAACTGGTTCCCAATCGCCTCGTGGATCAGGATCGCTGCGACCGAGCTGTCAACACCGCCCGACAAACCGCAGATGACCTTCTTGTCGCCAACCTGCTCGCGAATCTTGCGGATCATTTCTTCGCGATAGGCCCCCATGGTCCAGTCGCCCTTGAAACCGGCCAGCTTGACGAAGTTCGCATACAGCTTCGCGCCCTTCGGCGTGTGGTGCACCTCGGGGTGGAATTGCACGGCATAGAAGTGACGCGACGGATCGGCTGTGATCGCAAAGGGCGCGTTAGGCGATGTGCCGAAGACCTGAAACCCCGGTGCGATATCACTGACGTGGTCGCCGTGGCTCATCCAGACCTGTTCATCCCCGTCGTCAAACCAGCCGTTCAGAATTGCCAGTTTGTCTTTCGGCGTGACAAAAGCCCGACCAAACTCGGCCGTGCCATGGCCGCTTTCGACCTTGCCGCCAAGCTGGTGCATCATCACTTGCTGGCCATAACAGATGCCCAGAATCGGCACGCCATAGTCAAAAATCTCTTGCGGAGCACGGGGCGAGCCCTCGCGCGTCACACTGTCCGGCCCGCCCGAGAAGATCACCGCGCGCGGGGCCATTTCCCGCACGAAATCCATCGTGACATTCTGGTAAGGGTGAATTTCGCAATAGACATTCAGCTCACGCAGGCGGCGGGCAATAAGCTGCGTAACCTGGCTGCCGAAGTCGATGATCAGAAGGCGGTCGTGGGATGTCTGGGTCATGTCAGCGCCTTAGGGCAAGCCCGCACATTTCGCAAGAGCGAGGTCCGATTCCAGCGCGGGAATCAAAAAAGATCACTGCAATGATTTTTGACACGAGGGTTTCCGCCGGTGGCTCCGTCGGCGCACATGGACAGGGCAGAAGGGTACGCTTTCCAATTCCAGATTTCACCCTTGGCGGCCGGTTCGCCGGATTGCCGCGCGGCAATGTCGCTTTTCCCCCCAACGTGCCGCAATCCCTATGCTTGCGCCCCGGCAAACCTGTATCAAACGCTCAATCTAACCAACAACACGGGATCTTCTCATGACTGAGGCAAACACCCGGCGCAGGGCGAGAGGTGGCGGTGGCGCTGCCCGCCGTGCCGAGCGGACTGCAGTTCGTATCGAGACCGCGAAATACATCGAACGCAACATTCCGAACTTCGAAATCCTCAACGAAGAGGCACTGGAGATCATTGAAAACAACGCGGAAACCGTGTTGGAAGAGATCGGTGTTAACTTTGTTGATAACCCTGCCGCTCTGGAACGCTGGCGCGACGCGGGTGCGGATATCGACGGTGAACGCGTGCGCATTCCGCGCGGCCTTGCTCGTGAGCTGATTAAAACAGCGCCCAGCGAGTTCACCCAACATGCCCGCAACCCCGAGAAGTCGGTCGTGATTGGTGGCCGGAACATGGTTCTGGCCCCGGTTTACGGCCCTCCTTTCGTGCGCGATGCACAAGGCGGCCGTCGTTACGCGACGATGGACGACTTCAACAAGTTCGTGAAACTTGCCTATATGTCCAAGTGGCTGCACCATTCGGGCGGTACGGTGTGTGAACCGACCGACATTCCGGTGAACAAGCGCCATCTGGATATGCTGAAGGCGCATATGACTCTGTCGGACAAGCCTTTCATGGGCTCGGTGACCGATCCCAGCCGGGCGCAGGATTCGGTTGAAATGTGCGAAATCCTGTTCGGTAAGGAATTCGTCCAGCAAAACACGGTGATGACGTCGCTGACCAACATAAACTCGCCGATGACATTCGACGATGTGATGATGGGCTCGCTGGAAGTCTATGCCCGCAACAATCAGGCCTGCATCATCTCGCCCTTTATTGTGGGCGGTGCGATGGCGCCGGTCTCGGTGGCCGGTACTTTGACCCAGGTTCTGGCCGAGGTTCTTGCCGGTGTGGCGTACAGCCAGATCGTCCGTCCTGGTGCTCCCGCGATCTTTGGGGCATTCGTGACCTCGATCGACATGAATTCTGGCGCGCCGACCTTCGGTACGCCGGAAGCTTCGCATATCACCTATGGCGCGGGTCAGCTGGCGCGGCGTCTGAACTTGCCGTATCGGTCCGCAGGGTCGTTCTGCGGCTCGAAACTTCCGGATGCGCAGGCGGCTTATGAGACAGCGAACTCGCTGAACATGGGTCTGTTGGCTGGCGTGAACTTCATGCTGCATGCCTGCGGCTGGCTGGAAGGTGGCCTGGTGGCCGACTTCGAGAAATTTGTTATGGATGCCGACCAGTTGGGCGTTTTGCATTCGCTGGCCAAGGGCGTGGCCTATGATGACAACGCGCAGGCCATGGATGCGATCCGGGAAGTTGGCCCCGGCGGGCACTATCTAGGATGCGCCCACACGCAGGCGAACTTCAAGGAATCGTTCTGGAAGTCCGATCTGCTGGACTACAAGCCATATGAAACCTGGCAAGAAGAAGGTGCGCGTGATACGCGGGCTCTAGCCTCTGTGCGGGTTGAACACCTGCTGGCGAATTATCAGCAACCGCATATGGAGCCGGATACAGCCGCAGCGCTGGAAGCCTATATCGCCGAGAAAAAGGCCTCCATGCCGGATGCGTTTTCCTAATTATTGAAGGACCGGGGCGCGGTTGGCTTGATACAGCCGCGCCTCACCCAACAGCGCGATAAGAATGTCGAGATGCCGGACCAGAGAGTATGCGGCATCATCTTCTTTGCGCAGTTCATTCACCTCTTTTTCCATCTCCATCAGTCGCAGTAGGGCCTGACCTGAACCCGGCAATGACCCGTATCCCAGAATACGTTGCAAATGCCTGTCCCGGTTGTACTCTCTCGCTCCGAAATTGGCGGCTCTTGCCAACATGCGTGGGCGGTGAAGCGTTGAGATCATTGTCATCAGGTCCTGCATCTTACGTGTCCTGTGTCTGAAGGTTTACCGGACTATTTAATGCACAACCTAAGCGGGTGTTGCCTGCGTGACAGCCTCTCCGAACGATGGTTTCACGACTGTTTATCTTTTTGAATCAAATCTGGTTCGTGCCTTGTGCGGTTAACGAACGAGTAACGAATGGACCTCTAGTTAGATTTGGTTAACCCGCTATCCGAGGGCGAAAAGTGACATTTTGTTTTGTCGACGAGGGCAAATAATCATGGAAAACAACATGGCTTTCACCATTCCGGCATGGGTTCCAGAGGGGGCGCAAAGATACCTTGCTCATACCGAAACCGGACGCTCGATCCGCGATATCGCGAGATCGGCAGGTTGCCATGCGTCAACCATCCTCCGGCAAATCCGGCGTATCGAGATGCGCCGTGACGATCCTTTGGTGGATGCGGCGTTGCAGTCGCTGGCAGAAACACATTTTTCCATGCCCGACGACGCAGGCGACTCGGTCGTGATCGCGGATGAAGCTGCCCAGGAAGAGGCGTTCGAAAGAGAGGCATTGCGCATTCTGCGCCGCCTGAGCGAGACAGGTTCGGTTCTTGCCGTGGCTGAAGAAATGGACAAAGCGGTAGTCGTTCGTGACACCGGCAACGCCGGAGCGACCAGAACCGCGGTCGTCGATTGCGAGATCGCTCAGGCTCTGGCCTTAAAGGACTGGATTTCCTGCGATAACCCCGGTCGCATTTCACGGTACAGAATTTCTGCGGCTGGCCGAACGGCACTGAGCCACCTGATCGCAAAAGCGGAAAACAAGGCGCGCGTGGGTACCGAAGTCGGATTTGCCGAAGCTCAGTCGTTGTTTCAGGCAAAAACATCGGGTGGGGCGACTGACCGGATCAGGCGCATTCGCTATAGCGCCACGGAAAGCCCGTTGGTTGCCCTTGCACGCAGACGTGACCGCGATGGCAAGCCTTTTCTGGATGAATCGCTTGTCAGCGCAGGAGAGCGGTTGCGCGAAGATTTCGAGTTGGCGCAGATTGGTCCTCAGGTTTCACAGAACTGGGAGCGGTTTTTAACGGCTGGTGGCCGCAGCAGTTATGACAGTGAAAGCCACGGAGGAAAGGGATCATCGGATGCGCGGGACCGCGTGGCGCGGGCCCTGTCTGACCTTGGCCCCGGACTAAGTGATGTTGCCCTGCGGTGTTGTTGCTATCTCGAAGGGTTGGAACTGGCGGAAAAACGCATGGGTTGGTCGGCACGATCCGGAAAGATTGTTCTGCGGATCGCGTTACAACGGCTGAAACGTCACTATCGGGATCAGGCTGAACGCGACCGCATGATTGGCTGAAGGTACAAAAAAAGGCCCGTTAAAACGGGCCTTTTTTCGTCTTGTTATTACTCAAGCCAGTTCGGGTTCTGCCATCGCCTGAAGATGTTTCATCAGGTTTTCGGGCGAAGACACGCCATAGGGATCTTCGGGGCAGTTATCCATCAGGCCAGGTTCTTCGAACCAGGCTTCGACAACACCGTCGTTTACGATGGCAGCATAGCGCCATGACCGCATGCCAAAGCCCAGATTGTCCTTGTCAACCAACATACCCATTTTACGGGTGAACTCGCCCGATCCATCCGGAATGACCTTGACGTTGGTCAGGCCCTGATCTTGCGCCCATTTGTTCATCACAAAGCTGTCGTTGACAGACATGCAGTAGATTTCATCGACACCCTGGGCAATGAAATCGCCATATCCGTTTTCAAAGCCGGGCAGTTGATATGTCGAACAGGTGGGCGTGAACGCGCCGGGCAATGAGAACAGGATCACGCGTTTTCCGGCAAAATAGTCAGCGGTGGTCTTGTCTTCCCAACGGAATGGGTTTGGTCCTTCGATTGAGTCATCGCGGACACGGGTGTGAAAGATCACGTTGGGCAGTATTGCGCCGGATTTCATGTTCAAGCTCCTGTGATTCACCTGTGATTTTGCCGTGACTTAAAACAGTTCTAAACTGCCTTCAATCGACGATATGCCGCATTTTGAATTAATAACCTCTTCTCATTACTCATTGAAAACATGCGGTGAAACGGATTTTTACAATCTCGTTTTCGCTTATGCGCGGCGGCGTTGCATAGCGGCTATGCGCCGCTGGTGTAACACTGCACATCTGTTTATGTTATGAGCGACAAGATTGACCTAAAGTCAGGAATATTGCCCGTGCGAGATCTGAAGATCCCCGAACAGCGCCATCCGGAAAAAGCGCACCGCCCGGATAATGCGCAGCCCAAGAAACCGAACTGGATCAGGGTCAAGGCACCCGGCGGCAAAGGTTATGCAGATACGCGCCGGATCATGCGCGACAATAATCTGGTCACAGTCTGCGAAGAGGCGGGATGCCCCAATGTCGGCGAATGCTGGAGCCAGGGCCACGCCACCATGATGATCATGGGCGAGATCTGTACCCGTGGCTGCACATTCTGCAATATCGCTACTGGCCGCCCAGACGACCTTGACGCCTTTGAACCCGGCCGGGTGGCACATGCGGTCGAAAAACTTGGCCTGAACCATGTGGTTATCACCTCCGTTGATCGGGATGATCTGAGTGATGGCGGTGCCGAGCATTTTGCTCAGACCATCCGCGCGGTGCGGCACCGCTCTCCCAAAACCACGATCGAGATTCTGACGCCCGATTTTCTGAAATGCGATGCTGACGTTCTGGAAATTGTGGTTCAGGCAAAGCCGGACGTCTTCAATCATAATCTGGAAACCGTACCGGGTTTGTACCCCGAGGTTCGCCCCGGCGCGCGGTACTTCCATTCACTGCGTCTTTTGCAGCGGGTGAAAGAACTTGATCCGTCGATCTTTACCAAGTCTGGCATCATGGTTGGGCTTGGCGAAAACGAACAGCAGGTGCGTCAGGTCATGGATGACATGCGCGCGGCGGATATCGATTTTCTGACGATTGGCCAGTATCTGCAACCAACACCGAAACACCACGGTGTTGATCGTTTCGTGACACCCGACGAGTTCGCGTCATACGAAAAGGCAGCTTACGGCAAAGGCTTTCTGATGGTATCTGCGTCGCCGTTGACCCGGTCTTCCTATCACGCTGGTGATGATTTTGCCCGGCTGCGCGCGGCGCGTCTAGAAAAGCTGCAACACGCGTGACACCTGATCAGATCGCGCGACTGACCTATCTGCGCCACGAGCTGCATCAACAACCTGAACTTTCGGGACAGGAAGAGAGTACCGCAGCACGGTTGGCTGAACTTCTGCGCGACGCAGGCGCTGACCATGTCCTGACCGGAATAGGTGGGCACGGGATTGCCGCCGTTTTCGAAAGTGGCCAACCTGGTCCCACCCTGGGCATTCGCTGCGAACTGGATGGGTTGCCGATCCAGGAGTTGGCGGACCATTCCTATGTATCACAGGTCGCGGGCAAAGGTCATTTATGCGGCCACGACGGGCATATGACTATGGTTCTGGGCGTAGCAGACGGGTTGAAACATCACCGCCCCAAGAAGGGCCGCGTCGTATTGATCTTCCAGCCAGCAGAAGAGACCGGCCATGGTGCAATCGCTTTCCGGGCTGATCCCCAGTTCGCCGGGGTTGCGCCCGACCTCGTACTGTCTTTGCACAACTTACCAGGACTGGAGTTGGGCGCGGTCGAAATTTGTGACGGTCCTTCTAACTGTGCCTCACGCGGGATGCAGATTGTTTTGGCTGGAAAGACGTCGCATGCCGCTGCTCCGCAAGATGGGGTGTCACCTGCCAGTGCGCTGGCAAGTCTGATGCCGGCTTTGACCGCGTTAGGTGGCGGAGGGGATCTGAATGACGACTACGCATTGACCACCGTCACACATGCCACGTTGGGTGAGCGCACGGTCGGAGTAGCACCGGGGCAGGCCGAGCTGTGGGTGACGCTTCGCACAGTCACGGACGCGCGAATGGCGCAGCTGATCAGCGACGCTGAATCGTTGGTCCACGAAACGGCCAAAGCCGAAGGGCTGGCGGTCGAAATCAGTTATGACGAAGTGTTTGAGGCTTGTGCCAATCACCCGGAAGCAGTTTCGATCCTGTCCAAGGCCTGCACGGAGCAGGGCGTTTTTTGCAGATTGGTCGATCAGCCACAGCGGTTTTCAGAAGATTTCGGCCAGTTTGGAAAAAGCGCGAAAACCGCCATGTTCTGGTTGGGGTCGGGAAGTGACCAACCCCAGTTGCACAACCCGGACTATGATTTCCCGGATGCGCTTATTCCGATTGGGACCGGGATATTTCTGAGGGCCATCGAAGCTGTGTTAGGCCGCGACTGCTAGGACCGAGGCTTTCAATTCATCAGATCGCCAACGATTCCAACAGCTTCTATTACAGTCTTCGTATCATCTGATATCGAGATTATTTCGTCGTCGACCCGAATATACCGTTGCCCCGGCTTCAGCGGTTTGAGCTTCCAGTTGTCGAGGTCGTCAACATAGTCAAAACGCAGTTCGTCCGGTAATTTCTGACCTCGGGTGTATCGTTTGATTTGACCGGGCGGAACAGCCTTGCCGTTTGACTTAATGGATTTCTCTACTTTGGTTTTGTTGGCACCTTGTCCTTTGCCCTTGTTGTCTTTTGCATATGACGCGCTTGCAAGGGAGACGATCACCAAAAAGACGCCCGCTATCGAGATAAGACGCTTCATCAAAAATCCTCCTGCGACTACCTGAAAGGTAAAGCGACGAGGCGATGGTTGTCCATTGATATTCTAAATAATGAATTTTTAATCGGGTCTGAGTACGAGGCCGGAAAAGGCCCGCTCGGGCTATTCGTCCGTAAAGCGGACTTTGCCAATATAGGGCAGGTTGCGATTGCGTTGAGCATAGTCAATTCCATAACCCACGACAAATTCGTCGGGTATCTCAAAACCGATCCAGTCTGATCGAAAATCCACTTCGCGGCGGCTCGGCTTGTCCAGCAAGGCAATGGATTTCAGGCGCGCGGGGTTACGGCTTTGCAGCAACTTGGTGACATGGTTCAACGTATGGCCTGTGTCAACGATATCCTCGACAACCAGCACGTCGCGCCCTTCAATTGCGCCGCGTAAGTCTTTGAGAATGCGAACTTCCCTGCTGCTTTCCATCGCGTCTCCGTAAGAAGATGCTTCAAGGAAATCCACCTCGATCGGAAGGTCAAGTTCGCGCACAAGGTCGGCGATGAAAACAAAGCTGCCGCGCAGCAGACCCACGACCACCAGCTTGTCAGTGTTTTTGAACTCTGCCGAAATGTCGCGACACAGCTCCTCGATTCGAGCGGCGATAGCCTTTGCCGAGATCATCTCATCTATCACATATGCGCGGTCAGTCATCGCAGCCCCCTTGATCTTTGGCGCGCAACATACGACATGACGCGCCATTGTCACCTGCAAATACCGGACGTCATGCCTATCCATTCGGAAACCCGCCACCTGCCGTATACAGCCCAGCAGATGTACGACCTGGTTGCCGATGTGGCCAAGTACCCCCAATTTCTGCCGTGGTGCGCTGCTGCCCGCATTCGCAAGACCTATGCGATGGAAGAGGCTGAGGTGATGGAGGCCGATCTGATCATCTCGTTCAAGGTTTTCCGGGAACGATTTGGCAGCAAGGTAACCCTGTTTGCGGATCAAAAGAAAATCGACACCGAATACCTGGACGGCCCCTTCAAATACATGAAATCCGACTGGCAGTTCGAGGACGCGCCTGATGGGGGCTGCAACGTCTCGTTCCATGTGGATTTCGAATTCAAGAACGCCATCTTGCAAGGGATTATCGGTGTGGTTTTCAACGAAGCGATGCATCGGATCGTGCGCGCGTTCGAGACGCGCGCGCAAGAACTCTACAGCTAGGTCTTTACCCTTGTCAGGCGCACGCTAGACTACGCGCATGACGGAATTTACTGTATCATTGGCCGCTTTTGCGGCAGGGCCGATTTCTACGTCGTCTCAGGCGCGAATCGTCACATCGCTATCTGTTCTTGACTGGGTCGCTGTGGGCCGGGCAGGCGCGCGCGAACCCGTCTCAACCACGGTTCGCGACATGATACTGTCCGAGGGCGGGAACCCTCAGGCGCATCTCCTTGGCGGCGGCTCGGCGCCGCTACGTGGTGCGGCGTTGGTGAATGGCACGGTGTCTCACGCGCTGGATTACGATGACACGCATTTCGCCCATATTGGGCATCCTTCCGTCGCCATTTTGCCCGCAGCCCTTGCGGTGGCCGAATGGGATGACCGTATTCTTGTCGACTTTCTCGAAGCCGCTTTGGTGGGTATGGAAACCTCAATCCGAATTGGCTTGTGGCTGGGGCGCGGTCACTATCAGGCAGGGTTTCACCAGACGGCGACATCCGGTGCCTTTGGGGCGGCAGTCGCTGTTGGCCGTTTGCTGGGTTTTGACGCAAACCAGATGCGAATGGTTCTGGGTCTGACGGCGACGCGAGCGGCGGGGCTGAAGGCGCAGTTCGGAACCATGGGCAAGCCGTATAACGCCGGACTTGCCGCTTCAGCAGGGGTCGAGACGGCCTTGCTGGTACAGCGCGGTTTTCAGGCCAACGCCGACGCGCTGGAGGGTCCTTATGGATTTGGGGCAACGCATCAAGGTGCAGCGGATCAAACTGCTCTGGATGGGTTGGGCGATGAATGGCTGTTTGAAACGGTCAGCCACAAGTTTCACGCCTGTTGCCACGGTCTTCACGCCGCGCTGGAAGCCGCGCGGGAGTTGGACATAGCGGAGCCAGAGGTCGCCGAGATCCAGATAAAGACTCATCCGCGCTGGATGAGTGTGTGCAATCAACTGTCACCGACAACCGGACTGGGGGCCAAGTTTTCCTATCGGACAGTGATCGCGATGCAGGCGCTGGGATATGATACGGCTTTGCCAGGTAGTTTCACCGACAAGGTCTGCGTCGACCCGCGTATAACGTCTTTGCGCGACCGCATCACGGTCGAGGCAGATGACAGCCTGTCAGAAACGCAGGCGCATCTGTCCCTGCTGCGTCGCGATGGCATTCGCCGCGAAGCGACGCATGATCTGCTGAACCCAATGTCGTTGTCGGACCGTGAGGATCGCGTGCGCGACAAAGCGACCAAGCTGATCGGCGCGGATGAATCGGACACGATCTGGTCGATGCTGCGCACCGGGGGACGTGCCCGCGATCTGGCCGAACGTATGGCGGGTTAAGCCACGCACCAGTGCAACGGAAAGCCCGGGTCAAACACAGTGACTGGTCCATCGCCTGTTTCAATCTTTGAGGGATACGAAACGGGCTCACCCTTGGTCAGGGTAATCATATCCTGGTTCACCGGTAAGCGATAGAAACCCGGCCCGTTGAGCGACACGAAGCCTTCCAGCTTTTCCAATGCACCTTCCCGGTCAAACATTTCAGCCACCAGAGACATGGTGTTGGTCGCCGTAAAACAGCCCGCACAGCCACAAGCCATTTCCTTGTTTGCATCCGTGTGCGGGGCACTGTCCGTGCCCAGAAAAAACCGCGCATCGCCCGATGTTGCGGCGGATAGCAGGGCCAGACGGTGTTCCTCGCGCTTGGCAACAGGAAGGCAATAGTAATGCGGTTTGATGCCACCAACCAGGATATGGTTGCGGTTGATAATCAAGTGGTGCGCCGTGATCGTTGCACCCAGATCAACCGCGTTGGCTTTGACATAATCCACACCATTGGACGTGGTGATATGTTCCATCACAACACGCAGGCCCGGAGTCGATCTGCGGATCGGATCCAGAACACGGTCGATGAACACGGCTTCGCGGTCAAATATGTCGATCTCCGGATCCGTCACCTCGCCATGCACACACATGGGCAGGCCGATTTCGGCCATCTTCTCAAGCACCGGGCGCACTTTGTCGAAGTCGCGCACACCCGAGGCGGAGTTGGTGGTAGCCCCGGCAGGATACAGCTTGACGGCTTTGATCAGACCGTTGGCATGGGCCGCTGCGACATCTGCGGCATCTGTATCTTCGGTCAGATACAGGGTCATCAACGGCTCGAACGTCATACCATCGGGCAGAGCCGCCATAATGCGGTCTCGATAGGCGGCGGCCTGATCGCCGCGCACAACCGGCGGTACAAGGTTCGGCATAATGATCGCACGGGCGAAATGGCGCGCGGTTTCGGGCAGGACGGCCTGTAACATCGCGCCATCGCGCAGATGCAGATGCCAGTCGTCAGGGCGGCGGAGCGTAAGGGTGTCGGTCATGGCCTTCCGCTAGCATAGCTGTTGCGAAAGACCAACTGCGTCCGCGCAAGGCACAAAAAAAATCTTGTCAACCGACCTGAACGTCGTAGCTCTGTCCAAGGTTGAGGCCTTGACGCCCAGACACTTGCATGACCTGTTTATCCCTAAAGCAGAGAGGGGTTCCATGACACAGCCAGATTCCATCGATGCCGTGCAGCAGATGCTGGGTCGTCAGGGCTATGTCTGCGGTCGCGCCCTTGCGACGGTTGTGTTCCTGTCACTGAAGCTTGGACGCCCGTTGTTCCTGGAAGGCGAAGCAGGGGTTGGAAAGACCGAGATCGCCAAGGCTCTGGCATCCGGGTTGAACCGGCGCCTGATCCGGTTGCAGTGCTACGAAGGGCTGGATGCGTCCTCTGCCGTTTACGAATGGAACTTTCCGGCGCAGATGGTCGCGATCCGAACGGCCGAGGCCGCGGGTGGGGCCGACCGGGGCGCGTTGCAGACTGAACTGTTCTCTGACGAATACCTGATCGAACGCCCCTTGTTGCAGGCGATGCGCCCGGACGAAAACGGAGCGCCAGTTCTGCTGATTGACGAATTGGACCGGACCGATGAACCGTTTGAAGCGTTTCTGCTCGAAGCGCTCAGTGACTTTCAGGTCACCATCCCCGAACTTGGCACTATAATAGCACCTGAACCACCCATCGTGATTGTCACCTCGAACCGGACGCGGGAAGTGCATGATGCTCTCAAGCGCCGTTGCCTCTATCATTGGGTAGATTACCCCGACTTCGAGCGTGAGATCGAAATCCTGCACGCCCGTGCGCCTGAAGCTGCGGAAGCACTCAGTCGCGAGGTTGTAGCCTTTGTTCAGCGTTTGCGCACCGAGGATTTGTTCAAGAAACCCGGCGTGGCTGAGACCATTGACTGGGCGAAATGCCTGTTGGCGCTGGATGTGATGAACCTCAGCCCCGAGGTGATCGGGGATACGCTGGGTGCAATCCTGAAATATCAGGACGACATTCAAAAACTTCAAGGGTCCGAGGCAAAACGCATCCTCGACGAGGCCAAGGCCACGCTCGAACCGGTCTGATGTTTCATCTTTTTCCAAATACTCCGGGGGTATGGGGGCAGAGCCCCCGTAACGTCTGATGGCCGAACAACTTCCGCTGGATATACCCGACAACCCAAAGCTGGCGCACAACATCACCCATTTTGCCCGCGCGCTCAGAAAGGCTGGGCTGCCGATCGGACCCGGTCGTGTGATCGACGCTATTCGTGCAGTGCAGGCGGCAGGTTTTTCCGAGAAACGGGATTTCTACTGGACCTTACACGCCTGTTTCGTGAACCGCCCGGAACACCGCGTGATTTTTGCGCAAGTCTTCCGAATGTACTGGCGAGACCCGCGTTACATGGAACACATGATGGCGATGATGCTTCCTGCAATTCGCGGCGTTCAGGAGGAGCACAAGGCCGACGCCGGTGAAAAGCGCGCGGCTGAGGCACTGCTGGACGGGGTTGAGCGTGATTTGCCGGACGCTGCCGGGCAAGAGGAAGGCGAAACCGAGATCGAAATCGACGCAACCCAGACCGCCTCATCCGAGGAACGGCTACGCAATCTGGATTTCGAGCAGATGAGCACGGCCGAAATCGCGCAGGCCAAGCGCGTATTGGCGCGGATGACACTGCCGGTAAAGCCAATTGAATCACGCCGCGGGCAGACCAGTCATTTGGGGCACCGCATCGACCGTGCCCGCACATTGCGCGCGGCCATGCGGCAAGGGGGGGAGTTGCGCGAAATTGCCAGGCTACAGCCCAAACTACGCTGGCCAAATCTTGTCGCACTTTGCGATATTTCCGGCTCGATGAGCCAGTACAGTCGGATCATCCTGCATTTCCTGCACTCAGTGTCCAACGCCAAGGGAGCGGGTTGGGCCAAGGTCTATGCCTTCACATTCGGCACACGCCTCACCAACATAACGCGCCACCTGCACCAACGGGATGTAGACGCGGCACTTGCCGCAGCAGGGGCCGAGGCGCAGGATTGGGAGGGCGGCACGCGTATCGGAGAGTGCCTGCATCAATTCAATAGGGACTGGTCACGCCGGGTGATGGGGCAGGGGGCGGTTGTTCTGTTGATCACAGACGGGCTCGAGCGGGGCGATCCTGAGCTCCTCAGGAAAGAGATCGAGCGTCTGCACCTGTCCTCAAAACGCCTGATCTGGCTGAACCCCTTGTTGCGTTGGGACGGGTTCGCGCCCAGGGCGCAAGGGGTTGCCGCGATGCTGCCGCATGTTGACAGTTTTCGCGCAGGGCATTCGATTGCCTCACTCGAAGATTTGGCCGCAGCGATTTCACAACCCGACGATGAGGGGCAGAAAGCACGGCTGATGGCCGCGCTTTCCGACTAGCAGCTTACGACAGCTGTTCTTCATTGCACTTGCGGGCCATCTCCATGGCTTTGTAAGTGCCTGTCAGATCGACGGTGAAGGCATAGGATGTCTCGGGAAACACGATCATGACCTTCTTCTTGGCCAGATCATCCGCGAACTGTGGGCTGTCCGACAGAACATAACCACCGGAATAGCCTTTGGTGATGTTACCTTTCATGCCGGTCGCTTCACCCAGATATATGTTGTCGCCCAGCAGGATGGCGACTTCTTGCGTCTCGCCACGTTTGATATCGGTTTCAGCCTTGGTGAAGATGCCGACATATCCCACGCCACGATCTTCGGTCAGGCCCATCTGAACAACGTTTTCCGCATCATCCACCGCCTCGATCAGGCAGGATTTTTTTTCAGTGTCGATGAAGACTTTCCAGCCTTCAACCTCTCCATAGCGTTGGAATGTGTCAGCCCACGCTGCGGTTGAAGTCAAAAGACCAACTGCCGCGCCCAATGCAAGAATACGTTTCAACTGCATGTCTCCGATCTATGATTTGTATGGTATGCAAGCCAGACTTGAGGTCGGTTGCCTGCACAGGCTAGAACTCGGGTCACAAACAATCAATGCTATGATTTGTTGAATATGGCTCGGGCAATGGCCTTGCCCTATGGGGTTCAATATAGACCTTTTGGTAAGCCTGATGCGCTTTTCATCACGCAATTCCCGCTTATGTTGGTGTCATAGGTCATCCGGAGGTTCCGATGGAGCGATTCGACAACAGTCCTGAAACGGCGCTTGACTGGCACCGCAGCGGGCGCGGCGCGGCGCTCGCTACAGTTGTCGAAACCTGGGGCAGTGCGCCGCGGCGGGTGGGATCCCAATTGGTGATTGGCGGCGATGGTCGGATCGAAGGTTCCGTTTCTGGTGGATGTGTCGAAGGTGCTGTTATCGTCGAGGCGCTTGAAGCCATTGATGAAGGTGAAGCGCGTTTACTTGAATTCGGGGTCAGTGACGACGATGCCTTTGCGGTTGGTTTGGCCTGTGGGGGGACCATACGCGTTCTTGTTGAACCCATAGGAAAAGTCCTGTCCGAACCTATGTTGGCGGAACTGGTTGCCGCTCGGGCCGCTCGTGAGCCCGTTGCCTACGAAGTCAATGTCGAGACCGGGCGCAGGGCGTTGCGCCGCAATGCTTATGCCGACAGGCTGCGTATGGATCGGTCAGGGTTCGAAGAGGATGGCCAGACCTTTGTCGCAGTACATAACCCACCGCTGAGGTTGCTGGTCGTTGGGGCAGTTCACATCGCGCAGGCTCTGGTGCCGATGGCGCGGATTGCGGGCTATGATCCAACCATTATCGACCCGCGTGACGCCTTTGCGTCCAGAGCACGTTTTCCCGGTGAAACGATCCTGACGGATTGGCCGGATGAAGCCGTTGCGAAGCTGGGACTGGACGCGCGGACCGCTATTGTCCTGCTGACACATGACCCAAAACTTGACGATCCGGCGCTACAAGCCGCGTTGGCCGCCGATGTGTTCTATATCGGTGCATTGGGGTCAACACGCACCCATGCCAAGCGCATTGAGCGTATGAAAGCGGCGGGTTTTACCGATGCGCAAATCTCTGGCATTCATGGGCCCATTGGCCTGGATATCGGGGCCGCCGGTCCCTCGGAAATCGCGGTTGCGATACTGGCGCAGATCACTGCAGTTCTGCGAGGGAAAGCATGAAATTTGGGCCTGTGCCGGTGTCCCAGGCAGAGGGGGCCATTCTGGCGCATTCGGTTACAGCGGATGGGCGAAAGCTTCGCAAGGGGCTTGAATTGCGCTCGGAACATGTGGCGCAACTGATAAAGGCCGGTCTAAGCGAGGTCATTGTTGCCCGACTGGATTCCGGTGATTGCCATGAAGATCAGGCGGCACGTAAGCTGGCGTCTGCGCTGGCACCTGATCCAGCATCAGCCAACTTGCGGGTTACCGAGGCATTTACCGGGCGGGTAAACCTTTTGGCCGATGGGCCCGGGGTTGCCGTGCTCGATGTTCACGCACTTGAAATGTTCAATCTGGTCAATCCGATGATTACCGTTGCGACCGTTCCACAGTACCAGCAAATGGGGGCGAACGGCATGATGGCGACCATTAAGGTCATCTCATATGCCGTGCCAGAGGCTGATGTTCAGCGCGCCGCCGGGCTGGCACAAGGAGCTGTGCGTCTGGCGCGGCCTGTTCATCGGACAGCCGGTCTTGTTGTAACGGAAATTCCCGGTGGTCCACCGAACGAAAAGGGGATTGCGGCCATTCGGGGACGGGTCGAGGCAGTGGGAATGGAGCTTGCGGAGGTGCAGATTGTTCCGCATCGAACGGATTCCTTGACCAGCGCGATTTCTAAGGGGAAGGGCGATCTTCTGATGATATTGACGGGTTCGGCCACCTCGGATCCCAACGATGTCGCACCGTCGGCCGTTCGGCAGGCCGGTGGGACGATTGATCGCTTTGGTATGCCGGTTGATCCGGGAAACCTGCTGTTTCTTGGGGACTTGCAGGGCCGACCTGTGATCGGCTTGCCGGGATGCGCGCGCTCTCCGGCGTTGAATGGGGCGGATTGGGTGCTGTCGCGTGTCGCATGCGGGATTGAAACAACAGGCGCCGATATTGCCGGAATGGGGGTTGGCGGATTGTTGAAGGAAATCCCGACCAGACCTCAGCCGCGGGCGAAAAGAAACGACTGACCGCCGCCAAGGTCCGCGATATGGCGTATCACACCGTACTTGCGGCCAATGTATTATTGATATTCTAGGGTTTTCTCATCCTTGGCAATACGCCGGGCCGCCAATACGCGCCGGTGTCCTCCCGGGCTTTTTGAAACTGTTCGACCCTATCCCGTGCGGCGTCTCCTCCTGCATCAAAGAGATGTCCGAGCAGGCATTCCAGAACCGCCATCGCGCCAGAAAAGCTAGAAAACGGATGTAAAGTGCGGGTGCTGACGGGTAGAACGACATCCGGGTTGACGCCGGGTGCAATCACCTCGCTCTCCGACAGCAACACAATCTTCATGGCCCGGTCGCGGGCAAAACGCATCGAATGGATCGTATCTGCGGAATAGGGATGGACGGTGATGGCAAACAAACAATCCTCGGACGTGGCCTCGACCAGGTCATCGACAGCCGAGCCCATGTGTCTTGGTATCAGCTGTAATCCGGGATGGGCCATGCGGCCGGCGTAGTGAAAATAATAGGCCAGCGCATGACTGGACCTTGTGGCGGTCACATAACAACGACGTGCAGACACCATGTATTCAACGGCACGCTTGGCCAATTGCGGCTCCATCAGGCGCAGGGATCGGGACACAACATTCATCTCATTGCGCGCAAATCTGGCCTGTGCGTCATTGAAAGGGTCTTGTCTGGGTGACGTGGTTAACCATTCCTGACCAATCCTGTCTTCACTGTCGGTTGTGAGAGCAAGGCGAAATGGGTGGCGAAAGGCGTCAAAACTGTCGAAACCCATACGCTGCGCCAGTCGAACAAGAACACTGGTGCTGATGCCGATCCGGTCGGCGGTCGCTCGGACCGGGTTCAGGCCGAAATCACCGGGATGGTCGATGATATATTTCGCCGCGACTTGCATCTGCGCTGGCATCTCATCGATCTCGCGTCGAATTTGGCTGGTCAAGGCTGTAAGGGTGGGTGTCATACCAAAAAGAAACATATGTTTTCTTTTGTGTAAATTGAATACGTCGTCCAGCGACTCTAACTGAGGGCAAAGATTTGGGTGGTGCTATGACATCAATAACAACTGACAGCTCGGACAGGCCCTACGTTCTAGTTGCGCCAAACGGTGCCCGGCGGAACGCGTTGGATCATCCAGCCTTGCCACTCAGGATTGATCAGATCGTCATATCTGCGCGGGATTGCCATGCCGCAGGTGCGGATGGGTTGCATCTGCATATTAGGGATGCAGACGGACGGCATTCACTGGACGCCGGATTGTACCGGGAAACGCTTGCGGAATTGCAGCGCGAGGTTCCAAAAATGGAGCTACAGATCACGACCGAAGCTGCCGGGCAGTTCGACGTGGCATCGCAACTGGACTGTTTGCAAAAGGTGCGACCTGAATGGGCATCAATCTCGGTGCGTGAAATCGCCCGCGATCTGAACCTTGCGCCCAGGGTCTATGCACTATGTGCGGATCAGGGCACACGGGTTCAGCATATCTTGTACGATACTGAGGACGCACGTTTACTGGAACAGTGGCTCGCTTTGGGCATCGTACACGCGGATCAGACAGATCGTTTGCTTGTTCTGGGGCGATACAGCGATGGCCAGCAATCTGTGCCTGCCGATCTCGACGCCTTTCCAGAATGCCCGGCCCGTTGGATGGTGTGCGCCTTTGGAACGCAAGAACATGCCTGTCTGGCTGAGGCTGCGCGACGCGGTGGTGACGTGCGGGTTGGGTTTGAAAACAGTCTGACGGGGCCGGATGGCAGGCTGTGGGCAGATAACGCGGCCTCGGTTGCAGCATTAGTCGAATTGCTTGGAAGGGCACAGAAATGAGTCATGTTTTCCCACGTCACACGAAATCGGACCTTCCTGTCGCGGTTGGCGGCGATGGCTGTTATCTGATCGACGCAAAGGGCAAGCGTTACCTGGATTGCGGTGATGCGGCGGTATCTTGTTTGGGCCATTCGAATCAGGCCGTGATCCAAGCGGTACAGCAGCAGGTGGAACAGATTGCCTTTGCACATACAGGGTTCATGACATCAAAACCGGCTGAGGCTTTGGCCGAATTGTTGATCCGGCACGCGCCGGGGGATCTGGACCGGGTGTATTTTGTTTCGGGCGGGTCCGAGGCGACCGAGGCGGCAATCAAACTGGCGCGCCAGTACTTTCTAGAAATCGGACAACCTGAACGCCGTCACGTTATCGCGCGAAAGCAAAGCTATCACGGCAACACTTTAGGGGCTTTGTCCGCTGGGGGTAACGCATGGAGACGGGCGCAATTCGCCCCGATGCTGATCGAGATGACGCATATCTCTGCCTGCTACGAATATGCCGAAAAATCGGAAGACGAGAGCAGCTTTGACTATGGTCAGCGTGTGGCCAATGAGCTGGAATCCGAAATCCTGCGGCTGGGCCCTGATACTGTCATGGCATTTATGGCCGAACCAGTGGTTGGAGCTACCCTTGGCGCAGTCCCTGCGGTTGAAGGGTACTTCAAGCGTATTCGCGAGATCTGCGACCACTATGGTGTGTTGCTGATTTTGGATGAGGTGATGTGCGGTATGGGCCGAACCGGTCACCTGTTTGCCTGCGATCATGACGACATCGCGCCGGATATTTTGTGTATCGCCAAGGGGTTGGGGGCCGGATATCAACCAATCGGAGCCATGCTGTGCACCGGCAAAATCTATGACGCGATCCGCGACGGATCAGGGTTTTTCCAACATGGACACACCTATGTCGGTCATCCGGTCGCCACAGCCGCCGCATTGGCGGTAGTCCGTGAGTTGACCGAACGGGATTTACCTGCGCGTGCCGGGGTCATGGGCAACAAGCTGCGATCCGCCCTCGAGGCTGCATTCGGACAGCACCCGAACGTGGGAGATATCCGTGGGCGCGGGTTGTTCCGTGGTGTTGAACTGGTCGCTGACCGCGACAGCAAGGCCCCTTTTGATCCATCACGTGGCATCGCAGGTAAGGTGAAAAAGGCAGCACTGGACGAAGGGTTGATTTGCTATCCCATGGCTGGCACGCGGGATGGCCTGAACGGCGATCATGTCCTGCTGGCGCCGCCCTTTATTATTGAAGAGGAACAGATAGGCGAACTCGTCAGCAAACTGGAACGCGCCCTTTCTGCTGTGCTTTGACTTTACCGTGAGCGCACTGTTCGCCCGCAGCTTATTTGTTAATGTCGCGGGAGAAGTATCTGAAAAGGCGAAATCAATAGTGCTGGATATTTGGCGCAGTTTCCGTGCGCTTCCCCTTTGGGTGCAGATCTGGGTGGCCGTAATATTGGTGCCGGTTAATCTGGTTCCGCTTGCTTTCCTGGATCAGCCACAAGGGATGCTCATCGCTGTTCTGGCGATTACCGGTATGGCGCTGAACATACCCATCATGGCGGTTGCGCGCGGGATGAGTGGCGCGATGGCCTTGCCGCACATTCTGTGCTGGGTTCCACTAGTTGTCATTGTAGCGCTTTTGTTGTTTTCCGATGCGACCCTGAGCACTGCCTTTGCCAAGTTTCTTTGGGTGCTTCTGATCGTTGACGTAATTTCCCTGCTTTTCGATTTCAGGGATGCGGTCAACTGGTTACGAAGCAGACGCGCGACCTGAACAAAAAAAGCCCCTTCGGCAGCGAAGGGGCTTTGATCGTTTTGGTCTTTGAAGCAGATTACTTATGCGGAAGCGGACCGATCATCATGACCATCTGACGGCCTTCCATCTTCGGCATGTTCTCGATCTTGCCGACCTCTTTGATGTCTTCGGCCACACGCTCCAGCAATTCGCGACCCAGGTTCTGGTGTGCCATTTCACGGCCACGAAAGCGCAGGGTGACTTTGACTTTGTCGCCCTTTTCCAGAAACTTAAAGACGTTCTTCATTTTGACGTCATAGTCATGCGTATCGGTGTTGGGTCGGAATTTGACCTCTTTCACTTCGATGACTTTTTGTTTTTTGCGCGCTTCGTTTTCGCGTTTTTGCGTTTCGTACTTGTACTTGCCGAAATCCATGATCTTGCAGACCGGTGGGTTCGCATTAGGCGAGATTTCGACTAGATCAAGACCTGCATCTGCGGCCATCTGCATGGCTTTGGCGGGATGAACCACCCCGACGTTTTCACCTTCGGCACCAATCAGCCGAATTTCGGGGGCACGGATTCTTTCATTTACGCGCGGGCCGGTTTCACGTTGAGGCGGCGCGTTGTGAGGTCTGCGAGCTATGGGTTCATTCCTTTGATGATTGCAGAATTTCGAGCCCGGAATTTAAACCGGGCGAGACCGCACTTCAAGCGGCATAAATACAGGGTAATGCGAAAAAACTTGTTTTCTGCCGGTGTTTTTCGCGTTCAGGGCGGCAAAGCCCTGAACGCAGGGTTGCTTTAGCCGACAAAGGCTTTTTCGATCACGAACTCCTTGGGTTCCGAGTTGGCGCCTTCACGCAAACCAAACCCCTCGAGAATTTTCTTAATATCCAGGTTGAAAGCCAGCGAACCGCAGACCATTGCACGGTCGGTTTCAGGTTTGATGCCGCCATCAATACCCAGATCGGAAAATACGGTGCCATCCTGAAGAAGGGTGGTGATGCGGCCCATCTTGGGGCTCTCCTCCCGTGTGGTGGTCGGGTAATAGCGGATCTTGTCGGCAAATCCTTCACCGATCAGTTCGGCCAACAGTTCGTCCTGACGGATGCTGTCGATCAGCTGACGGCCATATTCCAGCTCTGCCACTTCGCGGCAGGTGTGGGTGATGATGACCTCGTCATAATCCTCATAGGTCTGTGGTTCACGCAGCAGCGAGGCAAAAGGTGCAAAGCCGGTGCCGGTTGCAAAAAACCACAGGCGTTTGCCGGGCAGCAGGGCGTCATGCACCAATGTGCCAACCGGTTTGGGACGCAAGATGATCTGATCACCCGGTTTGATATGTTGCAATTTCGACGTCAGCGGGCCGTTCTGAACTTTGATCGAATAAAACTCCAGCTCTTCATCCCACGAGGGCGAGGCGATGGAATAGGCGCGCAGCAACGGCTTGCCGTTGTCACCCAGCAGACCAATCATCACAAATTCGCCCGAGCGGAACCGCAACGAGGCCGGGCGCGACACCTTGAAAGAAAACAGGCTGTCGGTCCAGTGTTTGACGTCGGTTACGGTTTGCGCGTCCGGAAGGACGGGGACTTTTACTGCGGTTGCTTCGCTCACGGGCTTGATCTCTGTCATCGTTTACCTGCCGGTCTGCTAAACCGACATCTCCGTTTAATCTTTGATCCAAGTCAGGAAAAGGGGACAGATTGCCCCCTTTGCGTCACAAGCTGGCAAGTGCGGGATTAGCCGCGCAGGCGGGCCTGATAGTTATTCTCTTTCCAGTTCGCGCGGGCCAGCCACTGATCCTCGGGTTGGCGGTCTGCCAATTCTCCGTCGATCTCGACCTCGTCAAAGCCGCTGCGGCGCGCCATGGCGTATTGATCGGCAAGCACATGCCCTTTGGCGCGCAGCCGGCCTTTGTAGCCCTTCAGGCGCAATGTGCGGGCGATGGTAAATCCGCGACCATCTGCGAAAGACGGGAAGTCTACCCGAACCAGCCTCGTACCGCCCAACCGGTCATACAGTTCGTCCGGGTCTGTCTCCGAGCTCACGTCTAGCGCGACCACGTCATTGGCGGCATCATCCAGGGTGACAAAGCCGTCGGTCCAGTCATCAGGCGAAAAGCCCTCATCCGTTACGATTACGTTCATGTTTTTTCTCCGACGCGCATCATCTTGCCATCGACAAAATGGATGCCGCATTCTTCCTTGTTCTGATCGCGCCACCGTCCGGCGCGGGGATCTTCGCCCTCTTTGACAGGCGAGGTGCAGGGCGCACAGCCGATCGAAGGGTATCCTTTGGCCACCAGCGGATGCCGGGGCAGGTTGTTTTCTTCCATATAGGCCCGCACATCCTCGGGCGCCCAATGGGCAAGCGGGTTGACCTTGATCCGACCTGTTCCGTCCTCGACCTCGAAGAATTCCAGCGCAGCGCGCGTGCCTGCCTGAAACCGCTTGCGTCCGGTTATCCAGCCATCGAACCCCACCAGCGCTCTTTGCAGCGGGAAAGTCTTGCGCAGGTTACAACATGCATCCGTGTCGCGCAGGCGTAATGCGCCGTATGGGTCTTCGCGTTCAACCTCTGCATCCTCGGCCCGGATGATGCGAATGTTGGTAAGCCCGAGACGCTCGCTCACCTCCTGCTGGTATTCCAGCGTTTCGGTGAACAGCATTTGCGTGTCCACGAAAAGAACGGGCGTTGCCTTGTTCACCACCGCCGCCATGTGCAACAGAACGACGGATTCCGCACCAAAGCTTGAGACCAGAGCAAGCTCATCGATCTCATCAATCGCTCCATGCATAACATCATGGGCGCTGTGGTGCCGGAACCGGGCATTCAGGTCTTCGACACGTTCAGTCAGTTCGCGTCTGTCCCGGCCCAGTTCCGTTTGGATCAGGTCAAGCGGCATTTGCGCGGGCCTCAGGATACAAGGCGTCTTTGAACGGTGCCATGCCCACCCGGCGATATGTTTCCAGGAATGTCTCCTCTGCGCTTGCACGCTGGTTCAGATAGGTGTCGACAATGCGCTCTACGGCAGGAACGATTTCGTCATAGGCAAAGCCCGGACCGGTGCGATCACCAATTGCCGCAGTTTCGGTCGCATCGCCACCCAGAGTGATCTGGTAATTTTCCACGCCTGCTCGGTCCAGACCCAGAATGCCGATATGGCCGACATGGTGATGACCACAGGCGTTGATGCAGCCTGAGATCTTGATCTTCAGGTGCCCGATGTCATGCTCGAGCTTCAGGTCCTCGAACCGCGTTGCAATTTCCTGAGCAACCGGGATCGAACGCGCCGTCGCCAGCGCACAATAATCCATGCCGGGGCAGGCAATGATATCGCTGATCAGACCGATATTGGCGGTTGCCAGCTCGTATTCCTTCAGCTTGGCGTGAATTGCAGGCAAGTCCGATTTGTGGACATGCGGCAGGATTACGTTCTGCTCATGGCTAATGCGCAGCTCATCATAGGCGAATTCTTCGGCCAGATCGGCCATCACGCGCATTTGCTCGGCAGTTGCATCGCCCGGCGTTGCCCCATGCTTCTTGATCGAGATCGTGACGATCGCATGGTCCGCGTCTTTGTGCGGCGCAATGTTGGTATCGACCCATGAGCGGAAAACCGGATCGTTGGTATAGGCGCTTTCAAACGACGCAACCGAAGCCTGGCGGAAGGCAGGCGGTGCAAAGTGGCCCTTGATCTCTTCCAGCAGGTTCATATCCGCGCCTTTGAACTGCGGGCGGACCTTCAGGAAGCGTTCGTTGACCTTGGCGCGGATAGCGTCGATGCCATGCTCGTGCACGGTGATCTTGATACGTGCCTTGTACTTGTTGTCACGGCGACCAATCTGGTTCCAAACTGAAACGGTGGCTTCCAGATAAGCCAGCAGGTCGTCAAAGGCGACAAACTCGGACAATTCCTTGCCGATCATGGGCGTACGGCCCAGGCCACCGCCAACAATGACGCGCGCGCCAAGAACGCCGTCACGCTCAACCAGTTGCAGGCCGATGTCATGCGCCTTGATCACGGCGCGGTCGTTTTCACTGCCAGTGATGGCGATCTTGAACTTTCGTGGCATGAACTGGAATTCCGGGTGGTCGGTCGACCACTGGCGCAGCAATTCGGCGTAAGGGCGGGGATCAGCGACCTCATCTGCAGCGGCACCGGCAAAGTGGTCGGCGGTCACGTTGCGAATGGTGTTGCCCGAAGTCTGGATGGCGTGCATGCCAACCTCGGCCAGCGCGTCCAGCATATCCGGCACGTCGCTCAGCTTTGGCCAGTTGTACTGGATGTTCTGACGCGTGGTGAAATGGCCATAGCCTTTGTCCCACTTCTCGGCCAGCAGCGCCAGTTGACGCATCTGCGCACTGTTCAGCGTGCCATAGGGAATGGCGACACGCAGCATGTAGGCGTGCAGTTGCAGGTACAGCCCATTCATCAGGCGCAGCGGCTTGAATTCGTCTTCGGTCAACGAGCCGTCAATGCGACGCTCGACCTGGGCGCGGAACTGCGCGTTACGTTCTGCCAAAAATGCTGTGTCGAACTCGGAGTAGCGATACATGTCTAGCTGTCCTTGTTTGCAGCCCCGAACCTAGGGGCCTTGAAGGGGAGAGATATGGCCAGAGGTCAGGCCCGGGGCTGCGGGGAAGTTTCCTGTTTGCCGTGGGCATAGTTGGACGGACCAGTCCGGCGGAAATCTTCCCGAAAATGGGTGGGCTCGGGGCCGTTCTTGCCAGCAACGGCATCGGCCAGATAGGCGCCAACGACTTTATTTGCCTGACGCGCCGCATCCAGCAGACGCACCTGTGCATGTGCTTCGTCAGTGATCAGTTCCGCTTGGGACAGATCACGCGTCCAACTGTCATCTTCGGTCTGGTAAATGACGTCACCTACCAGCAAATCATTTGCGGTGACGACTTTGGGGGTAAAAGCGCGGGCCATCAGGCAAGCTCCTTATTGAATTCGGTTACGGCCTGCGCCGCTTCGCGCGGGGCAAGGCCATAGAATGTCAGGGCCGGTCCGTCCAATTCGGCGGCGGCCAGGTCGGCGGGCAGTTGATCCAGTGTGGTGGACAGTATCCGTTGGTTCGGGCGCGAGGCGTTTTCGACCAGCGTGACAGGGGTGGCGCGATCGGCGCCATGCATGATCAGGCGACCCTGGATAAAGCGAGCAGATTTCTTGCCCATATAGATCGCAGCAACCGAACCAGCCCGTGCCAGGGCATTCCAGTCATGATCGGCAAAACCTTTCATGTCGTGCCCGGTCAGGAACCGCACCGAGGAATTTCGACCGCGTTGAGTCAGGCTTTGGCCGATGCCAGCCACTGCGGCAGAGGCCGCTGTGATACCAGGAACGATCTGCCACGAAATGCCAGCCGCCTCGACGGCCTCGATCTCTTCATCCAGACGGCCAAAGACAGTGGGATCACCGGACTTCAGGCGGACCACGCGGTTACCATTCAGGGCATATTCGACCAAAAGCGCGTCAATATCACTTTGCTTCCAGGATGGGCCGAACCCGGCTTTGCCGACATCAACCAAGGCGGCGCTTTGACCGGCTATGTCCAGAACGGGTTCACTGATAAGGCGGTCATGCAGCACAACATCAGCCCGCTCAAACGCGGTCAGCGCCTTGAGCGTCAGCAACTCGGGGTCGCCCGGACCTGCGCCGACAAAGTCGACATGTCCTTTGGGGCCTGTTGTGCGAACGTCCTGCATTGGATCATCTCGGGTGTGGTTTGACTTGACCCTCAATATAGGAAATATTCCCACCAAAGCGCCATATGGACGCTCAAATAAGGACAAATGTTCCATCAATGAAAAATTTTGGAACGAAAACTTCGATGTGGAAGGAAAATTGGAATGTCGGTGCGGATAGATGATACGGATCGGAAAATTCTGGCCGAGCTGCAACGCGATGCAGGGCAGTCACTGGACGAAATAGCGGCTCGGGTCGGCAGTTCAAAGACGCCTGTCTGGAATCGTATACGCAAGCTCAAGAGTGCAGGAATAATAGGTCAGCAAACGGTTTTGCTGGATGCCGAAGCGCTCGGGTTTGAAGCGACTTTCTTTGTTTTGATCCGCACATCGGAACACGAGGCTGAGTGGCAGCGCAAGTTCCTTAAGGCGTTGCGTGATCACCCCGAGGTGCAAGAGGCGCATCGGCTGGCAGGTGACATTGATTATATACTCAAGGTTCGGGTCAAGAACGCGCGCGCCTATGATCAATTCTACCAGTCGCTGATATCGGAGGTGCGAGTGCACAACGTGACCGCGCTTTTGTCGATGGAAGAAATCAAGTCCACAACGATGCTTCCCCTCAACGCATTGGTTGAAGGGGCGTAAAAGGCAGGTGCTTCCAACGCCGGATCGAGCCGCGCCTTATACAGGTCAGACCTGAACCATTAACCGTTCCAAACCATGGAAGTGATAGCTGTCTGAATAGGTTGGCTCTGTAGCGAGCCGCAGGTTCGGGCAGCTATTGAACAGAATGGGCAGGGCTATGCGCATTTCCAACCTTGCCAAAGGGGCGCCGACGCAGAAGTGGATGCCTCCGCCAAAACTTGTGTTGACCTCAATCGAGCGCGTCGGAACAAACCTTTCGGGTTCATCCCAGACAGCAGGGTCGCGGTTTGCAGCGCCAAGCAATAGTGCGACCTGATCACCGCGCCTGAACGAATGCCCAAATATGTCAACGTCTTCATACGCATAACGTGTGAACATGTGCAAAGGCGGGTCATAGCGCAGAATTTCTTCAATCGTTGCGTCGATCTGGTCCGGTGCCAGAACGCCGGGGCTGGTATAAGTTTGCAACAGAGTTTTCACACCGTTCGCCAGCGAATGCACAGTTGCTTCGTGACCTGCATTCAGCAGCAAGATGCATGTTGCGACCAACTCGTCGATGGTCAGCTTTTCACCTTCTTCCTCGGCGCTGATAAGCCGGGTGATCAAATCGTCACGGGGATCATTGCGTCGCTGGTTAATGTATCCCAACAGGAAATCCGTGAACTCCTGAGACGACTTGGCCGCCTTATCCTCGGTCGCCTGCGTCCGGTTGGCCTGATACATGGCGACCATGTCATGCGACCACTGCAACAGGTTGGGTGCCATGTCTTCGGGAACGCCCAGCAGTCGGCAGATGGTTCTCACCGGGACCTGCGTGCAATAGGCACTCAACAGGTCGAAAGGTGTATTCGGAAACGTCTCGATAAGACTGTGGCATAGCGATTCAATGGAAGGCTGCAATGCAGAAATTTCCCGCGACGTGAAAGCGCGCATGACAAGCGCTCTCAGGCGGGTATGTCGCGGGGGTTCAGCTTCAAGCAGCGAGTGGGCTTCGATAGCCAGCCAGGGGGCCAGATGGGCAGGGCCCTGTGTCGCGCATTCAGGCGGAACTTCCCGCCCAAACCGGCGGTCGCGAAGAAGTGTCCGCACCGCCTGACAGGACGTTGCAGCAACCATATTGTAGTCGCGCCAATAGAACAGATCACCAGCAGTGCGGGCATGATCATAGAAAGGGTACGGGTTCTGAACGAAACCCGGATCTGTCGGGGATTGCGAGAATGACTTCATGCGACGCACACTTGCCACGAGCCGCGTTGAATGCAAGACCCTGTCTATGCAGAGAGTTTGGATCATTGTCGGTTTTTTGTCCGCTGTCGGGCTGCTGTCAGGTTTTGTTTGGTCTTATGGTTATCGTCAGGCGCTGTCTCAGCTAAGTGACAAGGCCGAAGCTGACCTTGAACTGGCGGCGGATCGGCTCAGCACCCAGATGCAGGTCTATCAGGAACTGGCGGTTCTGATGGCGACACATCCCGCCTTGCACGCGTTGGATACACCGACACAAATACATGACGCGCAAGCGATGTTGCTGGACGTCGCCGACAAGACAGCGGCCGTCAACATGATGTATCTGGATCGCAGCGGTCGGGTTCTGGTCACCGCACAGCCAGTGGCACAGCGAGATATGTCCGCACATCCAGCGTTCAGGCGCGCCATGCAGGGTGCGGTGGGCACCGCGCATGAGGTGGTTCCAGAGAGTGGCGACCGGATATATTCCTATGCCGCTCCGACTTTTGCTCCGTCTGGGCAAGTCGAAGGTGCAGTGATGGTGGTTGCCGACGTCCAGGACATTGAACAAACCTGGCGGGGCAGTACCGAAGCCGTGTTCTTTGTTGATTCTGACGGTTTCGTCTTCATCTCGAACCGATCAGACTTGCTGTTCTGGAGCCGCGAGGCTGGCCAGTCCGGGCTGACACCGCCAGAAGGTGCGTCGGTGGATTTTGCAGCGACGCGGGTCGGCCAGCATGAATTGTGGCGGCTGAACTGGGGGCGGTATTTGCCACGCGACGCGTTGCACCTAACGCTTGAATTGCCTGTGATCGATATGACCGCCGAGGTTTTGGTGGACGTGGCTCCGGCCCGGCGACTTGCGGGGTTGCAGGCGGCGGCGGTCGCAGCGATCTGTCTGGCGTTTGGTGCCATGCTGTATCTTGCCATGGAGCGGCGACGGACGCTGGCTAATGCCAACATGGTTCTGGAAAGCCGGGTAGCGCAGCGTACCCGTGCATTGACCCAAGCGAACACTGCGCTACGCCGCGAAGTTGCAGAACGTCAGGAGGCCGAAGCAGCCCTGAAAAAAGCGCAGGCCGAACTGGTGCAGGCAGGTAAACTCAGCGCATTGGGGCAAATGTCGGCGGGGATCAGCCACGAACTCAACCAACCCTTGATGGCAATCCAGCAATTCGCCGACAATGGCACGGCCTTTCTTGAACGCGGCAAAGGCGACAGGGCCAGCGAAAACCTTGGGCGTATTTCGGAAATGGCCGCCCGCATGGCCCGGATCATCAAGAATCTGCGCGCGTTTGCCCGCAACGAAAGCGAACCAATGGGCCGGGTCGATCTGGTGCAGGTTCTGAAAACCGCCGTCGAGTTGACCGAAACCCGTTTGCGTGACGATGATGTGACGCTGGAATGGGAGCCGGGACAGTCTGCGGTTTATGTTTGGGGGGGTGAAGTCCGATTGGTGCAGGTCTTTGTTAATCTGATCAATAACGCGGCGGATGCGATGCTGGGGCGACCCAAACGGCACATTTCGATTGTGATGCACGAAGAAGACCGGTTGCGCGTTTCTGTGCGGGATACCGGCCCGGGGATTGAAGACCCCGACCGTGTTTTCGAGCCGTTTTATTCGACAAAAAGCGTAGGATCCTCTGAAGGTCTGGGGCTCGGCCTTTCAATATCATATGGTCTGGTTCAAAGCTTTGGGGGTGAAATTCGCGGGGCAAACACTGCTGATGGCGCAGTGTTTACCGTCGAACTGGAACCCTATGGAAAAGAAGAGGCAGCATGATGCGCAGGGTTCTGTTGGTCGATGATGACGCAGCTGTTCGCGAGGCACTGGCGCAAACCATTGAACTGGCGGACTATGCACCGACAACAGCCGGATCTTTTGTGGCGGCCAAGGATCATATTCGGCGGGATTTCCCCGGTGTGATTATTTCGGACATCCGAATGCCCGGGCGGGATGGTTTCCATCTTCTGACCTATGCTCGGGATATCGACCCCGAACTTCCGGTGATCCTTTTGACCGGAGAAGGCGATATCCCAATGGCCGTGGAAGCCATGGGAAAAGGCGCGTTCGATTTTCTGGAGAAACCATGCGCTGCGTCTGACCTGATGGACGTTCTTGAACGCGCATTCGCGGCCCGCACTCAGGTTTTGGAACAGCGCGACCTGAAATCTGAACTTGAAAGGGGGGATCCGGCCGCACGTTTGCTGTTTGGTCTGTCTCCGCAAGCCGAGGCACTGCGGGATCGTGTGCGAACTGTTGCACCGACTGGGGCCGAAGTTCTTGTTACCGGCCCGCCGGGCAGCGGCATATCCAAAGTTGCCGAAGTGGTTCACCTGATGTCGCCCGCTGGTCAGGGGCCTTTTGTCAAACGCCCGGCTTCAAGCCTAAGCCCCGATAATCTTGCCCAAAGCTGCGGCGATGCCGTGGGTGGTTCCCTGTTTCTGGACGAAGTGTCCGCCATGCCCCAAGCCACGCAGTTTGCGGCGTTGGAGATCATCGAGCGCGGTCCGGGGGGGCGTATTATTGCAGGGACAACCGCTGATCTGTCCGCTTTATGTTCTGAAGGGCGGTTTAACGCAGATCTGTTCTATCGTTTGGATGTGATGCGGGTGCGTGTTCCATCATTGGCGGAACGCCCCGACGACATTCCGGTGATTTTTCGCCACTATGTGGCGCAAGCGGCCGAACAGGCTGGCATCGCAATTCCCGAGATTTCGTCCGAACATCTCGCGGCCTTGATGGCCAGCGACTGGCCGGGCAACGCCCGTTCGCTGATGTCAGCAGCGATGCGGTTTGTTCTTGGAATGCCCGAGGAGGTTACACAAGCAACGGATCTGGGGTTGAGCGAACAGATGGCGCGGGTCGAGCGGTCACTATTGATTGCAGCTTTGGGCCGCCACAATGGAAAAGCGTCAGATGCGGCCAAGGCGCTGAAGCTGCCGCGCAAGACCTTTTACGACAAGCTGGCGCGCTATCAGATTCGTCCCGAGGATTACCGCAGATGAGCGGGAACCGGATTGGCACTTCTGATTCGAATGAAGTGATTCGGAATATGTGCGGAATTCCGCACAAGCCGCACTGAGGATGTGCGAGTTTTCGCACGGCTCGGGACTGTGAAGCGCAGAACCCGAACCAGTAACGACGTAACACTTTGGTATTAAACAGGTAATCAGGCACTTTCCGCAATCGCAGTCAAAAGTTGTGTGCTTTACCCTGAGTCGCTTCACTGCACGCCATACGGCGCTTACCCGGCGTCGACTGCAAGTTTCAAGGAACTCTGGGAGGATATCAGATGAAGCTTCTGACAACGGCAGCAACTGCGCTTGCTCTGACTGTAACCGCAACGGCTGGTATGGCTGCATGCGACGAAGGTGAAATCGTCGTTAAGTTCGCGCATGTGACGAACACCGACAAACACCCCAAGGGCATCGCGGCATCGCTGCTGGAGCAGCGGGTCAACGACGAAATGAACGGCACGATGTGTGTCGAGGTCTACCCGAACTCGACGCTCTACAACGACGACAAAGTTCTCGAAGCGATGTTGCAGGGCGACGTGCAACTGGCAGCGCCCTCGCTGTCGAAGTTCGAGAAGTTCACCAAACAGTTCCGCCTGTTTGACCTGCCGTTCATGTTCAAGAACGTCGACGCTGTAGACGCGTTCCAGGCCTCGGCCGAGGGGCAGGCGATGAAAGACAGCATGCAGCGCCGCGGCCTGCAAGGGCTGGCGTTCTGGCACAACGGCATGAAGCAGATGTCGGCCAACAAGGCTTTGGTTGATCCGTCGGATGCAAACGGTTTGAAATTCCGCGTGCAGTCGTCAGATGTGCTGGTGGCTCAGATGGAGGCCATTGGTGGCAGCCCGCAAAAAATGGCATTCTCGGAAGTGTATGGCGCGCTGCAACAAGGCGTTGTGGACGGGCAGGAGAACACCTGGTCGAACATCTACGGCAAGAAGTTCTTTGAGGTGCAGGACGGTATCACCGAAACCAACCACGGCATCATCGACTATCTGGTCGTAACATCGGTGGACTGGCTGGACAGTCTTGATCCAGCGGTGCGGGATCAGTTCCTGACTATTCTGGCCGAAGTTACTGACACCCGGAACAAAGAAGCCTTTGCTGTGAACGAAGCGGCCAAAGCCTCGATCATCGATGCAGGCGGCGTCATCCGTGAACTGACCCCTGAACAGCGTCAGGCCTGGGTCGACGCGATGAAACCGGTTTGGGACAAATTCGCCGGTGACGTGGGTCAGGACAAGATCGACGCGGCACAGGCCATCAACGCCGGGTTCTGATCCGGTCAAAGGCCGCGCGTCCGGGGACTGGGGAGTATTCGACGCGCAGGCCGGGCGGGCTGAAATGGCCCGCCCCATTCTCAACTCTCTCTTCAATAAAATGCGGGGACGGAAAGATGTCTGGTGCGAACTCCGGCCAGGGCGGGCTGATCGACCATATCGAAGAAACCCTGATCGCGTTGCTTTTGGGCCTTATGACGGTCGTTACATTTGCCAACGTGATCGCGCGGTTTGTCTTTAATTCCAATATCCTATGGGCGCTTGAGTTGACAGTGTTCACGTTTGGCTGGCTGGTGCTGCTGGGCGCGTCTTACGCGGTCAAGAAACATGCTCATCTGGGCGTGGATGCAATCCTAAACATGCTAGCGCCAGCACCGAGGCGTCTATTGGCGTTAGTCTCGGTCGGATGCTGCCTGGTGTTTTCGCTGCTGATGCTCAAGGGGGCATATGATTATTGGGCCGTCTTTGCAGATCTACCGCCAACATCGGGCCGCTGGTTCCCGACTGGGTTTGATTTCGGCGCACGCAGCCAGAGTTTCTACGAGGTGGACGACATCCCCATGGTTGCGCCGCTGCGCTTTCTGGAAGACCTGATCAACTATGGCGAGGGGTATGAAAAACTGCCCAAGGTCGTACCTTACCTGGTTCTGCCTGTATCCATGCTGCTGCTGGTGATCCGGTTTACGCAGGTCGCCGTTCAAATCTGGCGTGGTGAGACCGATCGCCTTGTCGCCAGCCACGAAGTCGAGGACGAGATTGAGGAAGTCCGCGCACAACAAGGGGTGCATGACTGATGGACGTTATCCTTCTTTTCTCGATGGTCATCGGCCTGCTGCTGATCGGGGTTCCGATTGCGGTTGCACTTGGCCTCAGCTCGACCCTGTTCCTGCTGATCTATTCCGACAGTTCGCTGGCTTCTGTCGCAGGCACGCTGTTCGAGGCGTTCGAGGGGCATTTCACCCTTTTGGCGATCCCGTTCTTTATTCTCGCCTCGTCCTTCATGACGACAGGCGGCGTAGCGCGTCGGATCATCCGATTCTCGATTGCTTGCGTGGGGCATCTGCCCGGCGGTCTGGCGATTGCGGGTGTGTTTGCTTGTATGCTGTTTGCCGCGCTTTCAGGATCGTCCCCGGCCACGGTTGTAGCTATCGGTTCGATCGTCATCGCAGGTATGCGCCAGGTTGGGTATTCCAAAGAGTTTGCCGCCGGTGTGATCTGTAACGCGGGTACGCTGGGCATCCTGATCCCACCGTCCATCGTGATGGTTGTGTATGCCGCCGCCGTCGAAGTTTCAGTTGGGCGCATGTTCCTGGCTGGCGTTATTCCCGGTCTGATGGCTGGCTTCATGCTGATGATCACCATCTATGTCATGGCAAAGGTCAAGAACCTGCCCAAGGGTGAATGGAAGGGGTGGGGTGAGGTCTTTACCTCGGCCCGCGAGGCCGGTTGGGGCCTGTTCCTGATCGTTATCATTCTGGGTGGCATTTATGGGGGTATCTTTACCCCGACCGAGGCTGCCGCGGTTGCTGCCGTCTATGCCTTCTTCATCGCCAGTTTCGTCTACAAGGACATGGGTCCGCTGAGTACGGAAGGGGAGGCACAGAACCTGCCACTGCTGAAAAAGCCCTACGCTTTGGTCACGGCGTTCTTTCACCCCGACACCAAGCATACTCTGTTCGAGGCAGGAAAGCTGACGGTGACGCTGTTGTTCGTGATCGCCAACGCGCTGATCCTCAAACATGTTCTAACGGACGAACAGGTGCCGCAGCACATCGCCGAGGCGATGCTGACCGCAGGGTTAGGGC
Source organism: Ruegeria sp. AF3 (assembly GCF_056536285.1). Taxonomy (NCBI): domain Bacteria; kingdom Pseudomonadati; phylum Pseudomonadota; class Alphaproteobacteria; order Rhodobacterales; family Roseobacteraceae; genus Ruegeria; species Ruegeria sp. AF3. Next base: position 120,885 of record NZ_JBQFJM010000001.1, read on the forward strand.
CGGTGGCGTTCCTGATCGTTGTGAACGTGATCCTGCTGATCGGTGGTCAGTTTATGGAGCCGTCGGGCCTGCTGGTGATCGTTGCACCGCTGGTGTTCCCGATTGCCATCGAGTTGGGCATCGATCCGATCCATCTGGGCATTATCATGGTGGTGAATATGGAAATCGGAATGATCACGCCTCCGGTCGGTCTGAACCTGTTCGTAACTTCGGGCGTTGCGGGAATGCCGATGATGAGCGTTGTGAGGGCGGCGCTGCCGTTCCTTGCCGTTCTCTTCGTCTTCCTGATTATGGTGACGTATATTCCGTGGATATCGACCTTCCTGCCCAACACCTTCATGGGGCCGGAAATCATAACCAATTAAGTGGTTTGACAATGTACGCAGCCGGGCGGTTCCGACCGCCCGGCTTTTCGTATCTTGAACCCCGGCATCAGGAGCTTAACTAGGGTTCAGAGGACGACCTCCCCACAATGGGACATCTTTCGGGACGACCCGAACGAATACGAGGTCGTAATATGCCCTGGATCTTTCTTCTTTTTGCTGGCCTGTTGGAAATCGTCTGGGCTGTAGCCATGAAGCAATCGGCTGGTTTCACCCGATTGTGGCCTACTGCCTTGATGGGTCTTTCGATGATCGGCTCTTTCGGCCTGTTGGCGCTGGCGATGCGCGACCTGCCGTTGGGCACGGCTTATACCATCTGGACCGGTATCGGGGCTGTGGGGGCGTTCTGTGTAGGTATCCTGTTTCTGGGCGAAGCCCTTAGCCCTGCGCGGATTCTGGCGGCTCTTCTGATCGTGTCAGGTCTTATCCTGATGAAGCTAGCGTGAGCGTTTTATTGACCAAGCCATTTTGCTTGGGCAGGGTTCGGAAAACACGGGAAATGGAGACCGGAATGCTGACCGAGACCGACAAGCGCCTGCTGCGCGTGGCTTATTACGAGGCCAAAGCCGGGTTTGATGAAGGTGGATGCCCAATCGGGTCAGTTCTGGCGCGGGGTGGCGATATTGTTTCACAAGGGCGCAATCAACGTGTGCAGGGCGGCGATCCGATCGCACATGGGGAAATGGATGCTTTGCGCAAAGCCGGACGTCAGAAAACCTATCGGGATACGGTTCTTTACACGTCTTTGTCACCTTGCATGATGTGTTCCGGCACTATCGTTCAGTTTGGTATCCCGCGCGTGGTGATCGGCGATACCCAGAACTTTGGTGGCAACGAAGACTTCCTGCGCGACCGCGGCGTCGAGGTGGTGATAGCCAACGATCCCGACTGCATCGCACTGATGCGGCGGTTTATCGAAGAAAAGCCAGAGCTTTGGGCGGAAGATATTGCCGAGTAAAGGCGAAACCTAGACGCTCTCCAGCGCCTGAATAATGCCCGTGAAATCCCCGGCCTTCAGGCTGGCGCCGCCCACAAGCGCACCATCGACATTTGAAACCGCAAAGATCTCCGCCGCGTTGGAGGGTTTGACCGACCCGCCATACAGAAGACGGACAGAGCGACCCACTCCTTCGCCAAAGCGACGCTCTAGCCGGGCGCGGATGAAGTCGTGAACCTCTCCGATCTCATCAAGCGTTGGAACCTTGCCAGTGCCTATGGCCCAGATCGGTTCATAGGCAATAATCAGGTTCTCGCCGGTTGCCTGATCCGGGATCGACCCCGACATCTGACCGCCGATTATGTCGAGCGTATTGGCCGCCTCGCGCTGTTCCAGGCTTTCGCCAACGCAAATGATCGCTTTTAACCCCGCGTCCATCGCTGCACGGGCCTTGGCGCGTATATCCTCGTCATGCTCTTCATGGTCCACGCGCCGTTCGGAATGACCCAGGATGACTGATGTCGCGCCCGCGTCCAGCAGCATCTCAGCGCTGATATCGCCTGTATACGCGCCTGCGCTTGCCGCGTGGCAATCCTGCCCGCCAACAGTAACTGCTGACCCGCGTACGGTGTCTGCCGCGCGGCTGAGCAATGTTGCCGGAGGGCAGATCAGGATATCGACAGAAGCGTCTGGGTGGGACTTGCACAGTGCTTCAAGCTCGCTCAGCGCAGCACCGGTTCCGTTCATTTTCCAGTTTCCTGCCGCAAGCTTGCGCCGCATACCCGTATCTCCCTGATCATTCGATGATTTAAGATGCGGATAGCATTGTCGGCACGATCTTACAATTCCACTGATCGGGTGGGTTCGCGCGCTTTGATCGACGCACGGCGTTCGGTCGGGCCCGAGTCACAGGATTACCCGGCGCAAACTAGGATTTCTGCACGATGCTCTCATCGAATTTGATGGATTCACCGCAACCGCAAGCGTCGACGACATTCGGGTTCCTGAACTTGAAACCTGATTCCAGCAACGACACCTCGTAATCGATTTCAGTCCCGAACAGAAACATCTGCGCCATTGGTGCGATCATGACGCGTGCACCATCCTGTTCAACGACTTCGTCGTGTGGATCGGCCTGATCGACATATTCCATGGTATATTCCATGCCCGCACAGCCGCCTTTCTTTACGCCAATGCGCAAGCCGACGTGGCCACCCGAGTTCATCAGGCGGGTAATTTGCTCTGCGGCTTTGGGCGTCATGGTCACAGCCTGTTTGCCGGGAATGCCGAACATGTAAGTCTCCGTTGTCGCGCGTTGCATTTAATCTAGGGCTCAGGGGGCCAAGGCTCAAGACGGTGTGTTATAAAGAGTTTTATCAGGATGAAACAACCCGGCATACAGTATGGGTTCGCTGAAAACACCCGACCGTTAAACCGTGGAGCTGAATAGGTTTAAGCTGGTCAATCTCCAAAACGGTTCGCATTATGGAAACATCGGAAAGGATAATATTGTGAAGAGATTAAAGGCAATTTTTAATCCAGTCTTGTTGGGAGCGGTACTTACCATTGCAGTTCTTTTGTTTGTTCCGGATGATGCGGTGGCCGCCAATGATGGAGAGAGGCATCCGGTAAACTGCGCGACCGCCGAGGGCGATTTGCGCGCCATCGCGACTGAGAAAAAGCACGCGCAGGACCAACAGTTGGAAAGTGTTGCCGCCATTACTCCTGCCGGGGCACTTTTGGGGCTGGTCACAGGAACGGAACACAAAAGGCTGCAAATGCTATCGGGGGACTACATCAATCAACTGGATGCCAGATCTGCGGAAATCAAAAAGACCTGCAACTTGAACTGATCACCCGTCGTTTGGTGATCTGGATAAGAAAAGGACCGTTCTCGGGCAAGAACGGTCCGTGTTTCTGGGCCGGAACTCGGGGGGCGGTCAAATCATGTCTGGCCCGAAGTACGATACCGATTGGTGCCGTCCGCAGGTCTTTTCCCGCATCATTGTGACAGGGACAGCACGAGCAGGTAACAAAAACGCCAATGTTTTGTGACAAATACCCGGGAAACTGTGGCAGGTGCCTACATAAATCCTAGTTCCAGACGCGCTTCGTCTGACATCATTTCCATACCCCAGGGCGGTTCCCAGGTCAGTTCCACGTCGACCTCTTTGACGCCTGCAACAGGCTCGATCGCTTCCATGATCCATCCGGGCATGTCGCCGGCAACCGGGCATCCGGGGGCTGTCAGCGTCATGATCACCTTCACCGCGTTGTCCGTGGAAATGTCGATCGTGTAGATCAGGCCGAGGTCATAGATATTCACGGGGATTTCCGGGTCATAGACCGTGCGGCACGCCTCGACCACGGGCTCGTACAGGGGGTGCTCAATGGTTGACGGCGCAATCAGCGGCGTGCCTTCAAACTGTTCGCTCGGGTGGGTCATCTTTGCCTCGGGTCAGTTGCCTGAGTGATTATATAGGGAATAGCCGCAACAGCGTCCAGTAGGGCGGCGGCGCCGATTGGGGCGCCGCGGCAATTTAGTCGTTGATGTCGTGGTTGAAAGTTTTGACCTGACCGTTCGGCAACGCAAACAGTTTCCGCAAAACAAGCCATGCAATCAGTGACATCACTGCAAAGATCAGCGCCAATACATTCAAAGACAGAGCCATTCCGGGTACGGCAAGGATAAGCCCCGTGACTGCGGCTCCGATTGCAAAGCCCAGAAAGATGAAACCGGGCAGGAAAATCTCAAGGATACCCAGCGCCAATGCGGCGGCCAGCCAGATCCACCAGGTCAACCAGAAGGGGTCAGCCATCACTTTCCTCCTTTTAACATTTTGAACGCGTCACCAAAGGCTTCCAGTGCGTTGGCAGGCACAACAATGGTTTGCTTGCCAGTACCGTTTCCAAGCGCGTTCAGGGCTTCAACCTGTTTCAAGGCAACCTGATACTGGGCCGCTTCAATGCCGTTATCCTGAATGGCCTTGGCGACCACACCAGTGGCATAAGCTTCGGCTTCGGCCTGAATGCGCCGCGCCTTGGCGGTTTGTTCCGCCGCATAAAGCTCGGCGTCGGCATGCAGCTCGACTGCGCGTTTCTTGCCCTCGGCTTCTGTCACCTGTGCGCGGCGGGCTCGTTCGGCGTTCAGCTGTTGCAGCATGGCGTCACGGGTGGCCTGATCCAGATTTACGTCCAGAATCTCGGCGCGGGTGACTTCGATACCCCAGTCATCGACAGCTGTTTCAACGCTTTCCTGAATACGCGTGATCAGTTGGGACCGGTTCGACTGAACCTCATCCAGATCCATCTTACCAATCTCGGCGCGAACGATCCCGGCGACAGTGGTGGCAATCGCGCCATCTACGTCGCGAATTCGGTAGACCGTCTTTTCAGGTTCGAGAATACGGTAGAAGACCGATGTATCGATCTGCACCAGAACGTTGTCCTTGGTGATTGCGTCCTGCGTCGCGTTTGGCAGCTGGCGTTCCAGGATCGAGATCTTGTGACGCGCAATGTCCAGTAGCGGAACAATAAAGTTGATGCCGGGGCCAAGCACGGAATGCAGGCGCCCAAACCGTTCAACTACGTATTTTTCGGACTGAGGCACAATCTTGATGCCTTTGAAAATGATAACAATTACCAGCACCGCAGCCAGCAGGTAAATGATGTTTGACGAAAGCAATCCGATGATTTGGTCTTCGGTCATACTGTCCTCTTGTTTTTGTGTACTATAGTATACATGTGGCGATTGAGTCGCCCGATTTCAACTCTGGTATGAGTGGAAAGCAGCCCCATGCAAATGCTCCAATAGTAAAACGCTGTATCGAAAAATAGTGCTGTGACCGCTTTGCATCCCTAATTGTTTGCGGTATCGGGCTTGGATGAAACTGATAATCGATACAGATCCTGGCATCGATGATGCCATGGCAATCGCCTATGCCGCCGCAGCGCCCGAGATCGAGCTGATCGGCCTGACCACCGTGTTCGGAAACACGCATGTTCACCAATCCAGCCGCAATGCCCGGTTCCTGCTTGATAAGCTGGGTCTGGATCTGCCTGTCGCGGAAGGGGCTGCGGTTGCCTTGGGTGCCGATACGCATTCGCCCTCCGAACATGTGCATGGTCCCGAAGGATTCGGTGACCTGACTGACATTCCCGAAATTGGAAGCAACCACGCCCTGCCGGCTGCTGAATTTCTGGTTGATATGGCGCGAACCCACAAGAAAGAGCTGGTGGTGTGCGCCGTGGGCCCCCTGACCAACATCGCCAACGCCATTCGTCTGGATCCGGAATTCGCCGACAATCTGGGGCGTTTGGTGATTATGGGCGGGGCGGTGTACTGCCCTGGTAATATTACAGTACATGCCGAGGCCAACATCTATCATGATGCGATTGCCGCTGAAGAGGTCTTTGCCACACCGCCGGAAACCGTACTGGTCGGCTTGGATGTCACGCTGAAAACGCTCTACGAGACTGCAGATTTCGAAAGCCTGGCAATGCGATCACCTGACATGGGGTCCTTTCTGCGAGATATCTCTCGCTTTTACCTGAAGTTCTACAAGGACGTCGGTGGTCTGGAGGGCTGCGGCCTGCACGATTCGACGGCTGTGATTGCTTGTTCTCATGGTGCTATGTTTGACATGGTCGAAACGGGTCTGCGGGTTGTCACCGAAGGCGACCAGAAGGGTGCGACGCGACCTGATCCGGAACGTCCCGCAGTTCGGGTCTGCCGCGACGTGGATGGGGCAGGGGTTGTTCAACTGTTTACAGACCGTGTTGCCTCGCTACCCTGACGGGTTGCAAAGACCGACCGGATCGGGCAAAGCCTGCCCGGTTCGGCGACCCGAGGCGATGACATGACCCAACAGTTTTCTTTTGATCTGAAAGCCACAGACGGCAAAGCCCGGACCGGTGTGATCAGCACACCACGCGGCGACGTGAGAACGCCTGCCTTTATGCCGGTTGGCACTGCGGCAACGGTCAAGGCGATGATGCCGGAAAGCGTTCGCGCGACGGGGGCAGACATCCTGCTGGGGAACACCTATCACCTGATGCTGCGTCCGACCGCTGAGCGTATTGATCGACTGGGTGGACTGCACAAGTTCATGAACTGGGATCGGCCCATTCTGACAGATTCCGGCGGATTTCAGGTCATGTCGCTGGCCGGATTGCGCAAGCTGACTGAAAAGGGCGTGACCTTCAAATCCCATATTGACGGGTCAAAGCACGAATTGACGCCGGAACGGTCGATGGAGATCCAGCGCCTGTTGGGCTCGGACATTGTCATGTGTTTCGATGAATGCCCTGCGCTGCCAGCGGATCGTGACCGCATTGCCGAGTCGATGCGCCTGTCGATGCGTTGGGCGGAACGGTCGCGCGATGCGTTTGGCGATCGTCCGGGGCATGCGCTGTTTGGCATCATGCAAGGTGGGCTGGAAAAAGACCTGCGAGAAGAAAGCGCCAAGGCTTTGAAATCTATTGGTTTCGAAGGCTATGCGGTTGGTGGCCTGGCCGTCGGCGAAGGGCAGGAGGCCATGTTCTCTTGCCTCGACTATGCCCCCGATTTCCTGCCATCGGACAAGCCGCGCTATCTGATGGGCGTCGGCAAGCCCGACGATATCGTCGGTGCTGTTGCCCGCGGGATCGACATGATGGACTGTGTGTTGCCCTCGCGGTCCGGGCGTACAGGGCAGGTTTTCACCCGCTACGGCGTGGTGAACATCAAGAATGCCCGTCACGTAGACGATCCGCGGCCGCTGGACGAGCAGTGCACTTGCCCAGCCTGTTCTAATTATTCCCGCGCTTACCTGCACCACGTGTTCCGTGCGAATGAGATGATTTCCGGCATGTTGCTGACATGGCATAACCTGCATTATTTTCAGGAGATCATGGCCGGCATGCGCGACGCGATTGCCGCGGGTGCGTTCGAAGTCTGGCAAGCCGATTTCCACGCGCAGCGCGCGCAGGGGGATATCGAACCGCTGTGATGTTTTGCCCCCTCCAAGGCGAAAACGGGCAATTCTGCACAGCCGGGCTGTTTTCTGGCGACTGATCGCGCAAGACCGGGGCGTATTCTACTATTTTGGTGGATATGTTCCCGGCACGCCTTGCAGTCCGCCAAACCTCGGTTCATTCTGATTGGTGATACATGGCGGTAAGGTTGAAAATGGGCGATGAGGCCCCACCTTTATCGTCCAAGACAGGAGACGGACAAATGTTGCCTCGATGAGGGACAAGTTCCGTCTTGCCAACGATAAGGATAGAGCATGCAAGAGCCTCTGAATTCCTCCTACCCCGTCCTGCCGCTGCGCGATATTGTGGTGTTCCCACATATGATCGTGCCGCTTTTCGTAGGCCGTGACAAATCGGTCCGCGCGCTGGAAGAGGTGATGCAGGATGACAAGCAAATTCTGTTGTCCAGCCAGATCGATCCCGGTGTTGACGATCCGGATGAAGAAGGCATCTACCGCACCGGCGTTCTGGCCAATGTGCTGCAACTTTTGAAGCTGCCCGATGGCACAGTAAAGGTGCTGGTCGAAGGGCAGGCGCGCGTTCAGATCACCGAGTTTCTTGAAAACGAAGAGTTTTTCGAAGCCCGCGCGGAATACCTGACCGAAATTCCCGGCGACGTCACCACGACCGAAGCGCTGTTGCGCACTGTCGCGGATGAGTTCGAGCGTTACGCCAAAGTGCGCAAGAACATCCCCGAAGAGGCACTGACCGCAGTAGGCGATACCACCGAGCCTGCGAAGCTGGCCGACCTTGTGTCCGGGCATCTGGGCATAGAAGTCGAACAAAAGCAGGAGCTTCTGGAAACCCTCAGCGTCAGCGAGCGGCTTGAGAAGGTCTATGGCCTGATGCAGGGCGAGATGTCTGTTCTGCAGGTCGAGAAGAAGATCAAGACCCGTGTCAAATCCCAGATGGAGAAGACGCAGCGTGAGTATTATCTGAATGAGCAGATGAAGGCCATTCAGAGGGAACTTGGCGATGGCGAGGACGGCAGCAACGAAGTTGCTGAACTGGAAGCCAAAATCGCCGAAACCAAGCTGTCGAAAGAAGCGCGGGAAAAGGCCGAGGGTGAGCTTAAGAAGCTCAAGAACATGTCACCTATGTCGGCCGAAGCCACAGTTGTGCGCAACTATCTGGATTGGATTCTTGCTCTGCCTTGGGGCACTAAATCCCGTGTCAAAAAGGATCTGGGCCGCGCGCAGGAGATTCTGGACGCGGACCATTATGGGCTTGAGAAGGTCAAGGAACGGATCGTTGAATACCTCGCGGTTCAGCAGCGCTCGAAAAAGCTGAAAGGGCCGATTCTTTGCCTTGTCGGCCCTCCGGGCGTGGGCAAGACCTCGCTGGGTAAGTCGGTTGCCAAAGCTACCGGGCGTGAGTTCATTCGCATCTCACTGGGTGGTGTTCGAGACGAATCCGAGATCCGGGGCCATCGTCGGACCTATATCGGCTCCATGCCCGGCAAAATCATTCAGGCGTTGAAAAAGGCGAAGACCACGAACCCGCTGATTTTGTTGGATGAAATCGACAAGATGGGACAAGATTTCCGGGGCGACCCAGCATCCGCGATGCTTGAGGTGCTGGACCCGGAACAGAACAACACGTTCATGGACCATTATCTTGAGGTTGAATATGACCTGTCCAACGTGATGTTCCTGACCACGTCGAACAGCTACAACATGCCCGGTCCTTTGCTTGACCGGATGGAGATCATCCCGTTGGCCGGTTACACAGAGGACGAAAAGCGTGAGATCGCCAAGCAGCACCTGATCAGCAAACAGGTCAAGAACCATGGTTTGAAAGCCAAGGAATTCGAACTGACCGATGAGGCGCTGCAAAAGATCATCCGCACCTATACCCGCGAGGCGGGTGTACGGAACCTTGAACGTGAAATCGCCAAGGTCGCGCGCAAGTCGCTGACCAAGATCATCAAGAAGGATGCAGAAACCGTTAAGGTTACACCCGAAAACCTGCAAGATTTCCTGGGCGTGCCGAAATTCCGTTACGGTCTGGCCGAGCAGGACGATCAGGTTGGTGTTGTCACCGGTCTTGCCTGGACGTCAGTGGGTGGCGACCTGCTGCATATCGAAGCGTTGAAACTGCCCGGCAAAGGGCGGATGAAGACGACCGGTAAGCTGGGCGATGTGATGAAGGAATCCATTGACGCCGCTTCGTCCTATGTGCGTTCGATTTCACCTCAGATCGGGGTAAAGCCGCCGCAGTTTGACAAGATCGACATTCACGTTCACGTGCCGGATGGCGCGACACCCAAGGATGGCCCATCGGCAGGTCTGGCCATGGTCACGTCGATTGTCTCGGTTCTGACCGGTATTCCGGTTCGGAAAGACATCGCCATGACCGGCGAAGTCTCACTGCGCGGGAATGCGATGCCGATTGGTGGATTGAAAGAAAAACTACTGGCCGCGCTGCGTGGTGGGATAAAGACCGTTCTGATCCCGGAAGAGAATGAAAAGGATCTCGCGGATATCCCGGACAACGTCAAAGAAGGGCTGAAGATCATCCCGGTCAAACATGTCTCGGAAGTTCTGGAACACGCATTGGTGCGCAAACCTGAACCGATCGAGTGGGATGAAGCCGCGGAAGAGGCCGCAGCAGCGGCGGCCGCGTCGACCGGTAATACCGGACCTTCCGCAACCGCGCATTAAGTCTTTGGAAAATCAAATAAAGGCGAAGCAATAGCTTCGCCTTTATTTGTCGAGGGATGTAGTGAAAACTGTAACATGCAGCGCCAAAACGCTGGATGAAACCAGTGTATCATTTTGGGCATCGGCGAGCTTTGAAAATGGTGGGTGATAACGGATTTGAACCGCTGACATCTTCGATGTGAACGAAGCGCTCTACCACTGAGCTAATCACCCATGGGACGGGGTGATATCTTTCCCGAAGGTTGGCTGCAAGGGAAATAGAACCCGCGGCATCCGCAAAAAATCGCGCCGTATACAAAAATCTGGAATCTGACAAAAAACTTGAAAACGCCGCTTGACGCTGCCCGAGCGTAGCCATAATACACCCAAACGTTCAGCAATGAACTTGCAGCGGGCGGTTGTAGCTCAGTTGGTTAGAGTACCGGCCTGTCACGCCGGGGGTCGCGGGTTCGAGCCCCGTCAACCGCGCCATCGCTGCCATCCTTGGTCCAGGTTAAAGGCCACGAAAATAGATGCGCGGTTGTAGCTCAGTTGGTTAGAGTACCGGCCTGTCACGCCGGGGGTCGCGGGTTCGAGCCCCGTCAACCGCGCCATTTTCCTCCTCTAACAGATCAAGGGTTGCGCCTTTTTAGGCACCTTTAGTCAATCCTGTGTTCATTGCAGGTTTTGATCGGCGAAAATTCGACTGTTCACTAAATGTTCTAACTTTTCTGTTGGAGTCTTGGTCTGGCTCGCCTATCTCTTAACCACTTGTTTGTTGGGGGCCGCATATGGCTGAGCTGAAGAATATCGAGGTGCGCGGCGCGCGCGAACATAACCTCAAAGGTATAGACGTTGATATCCCTCGGGATCAGTTGGTGGTCATAACTGGATTGTCGGGTTCGGGGAAGTCCTCATTGGCGTTTGACACCATCTATGCAGAAGGCCAGCGCCGGTATGTCGAAAGCCTTTCGGCCTATGCCCGGCAGTTCCTGGATATGATGGAAAAACCGGATGTCGATCATATCAGCGGCCTGTCTCCGGCAATTTCGATTGAACAAAAGACGACGTCGAAGAACCCGCGTTCAACTGTGGGCACGGTAACCGAAATCTATGACTATCTGCGTCTGCTGTTTGCCCGCGCCGGAACGCCCTACAGCCCAGCCACCGGGCAACCGATTGAGGCGCAGCAAGTGCAGGACATGGTCGACCGGATCATGGCAATGGAAGACGGCACACGCGGCTATCTTCTGGCCCCCATCGTGCGCGACCGGAAGGGTGAGTACAAAAAAGAATTCCTGGAGCTGCGCAAACAGGGTTTCCAACGCGTCAAGGTGGACGGAGAGTTCTACGAACTGGATCAACCGCCTGTATTGGATAAGAAATTCCGTCACGATATCGATGTGGTTGTTGATAGACTGGTTGTGCGGGAAGGAATGGAAACGCGCCTGGCCGACAGCCTGCGCACCGCTCTGGACTTGGCGGACGGGATTGCCATTTTGGAAACTGCCCCGCGTGAAGGTGATCCGGAACGCATCACATTCAGCGAGAATTTTGCCTGCCCGGTCAGCGGTTTTACCATTCCCGAAATCGAACCACGCCTGTTTTCGTTCAACGCGCCGTTCGGTGCCTGCCCGGATTGTGACGGTCTTGGGGTCGAGTTGTTTTTCGATGAACGCTTGGTGGTGCCGGACCAGACGCTGAAACTCTACGATGGTGCTTTGGCCCCATGGCGCAAGGGTAAATCACCATATTTCCTGCAAACCATCGAGGCCATCGCGCGCCATTACGAGTTTGACAAGAACACGCCCTGGAAAGATCTGCCTAAAAATGTGCAGGAGGTCTTTCTGCGAGGGTCCGGGGATGATGAAATTCAGTTCCGGTACGACGAAGGTGGGCGCGTCTATCAGGTGACCCGAAGTTTTGAAGGCGTGATCCCGAATATGGAACGCCGGTACCGCGAAACTGACAGCGCGTGGATTCGTGAGGAATTTGAACGATATCAAAACAATCGCCCCTGCGGCGCCTGCGAAGGCTACAGGCTGCGGGCCGAAGCGCTGGCGGTAAAGATCGCCGGGCTGCATGTGGGGCAGGTGGTGCAGATGTCGATCCGTGAGGCTTTGGCGTGGATAGAAGATGCGCCCAACCACCTGAGCGCCCAGAAAAACGAAATTGCCCGCGCCATCCTCAAGGAAATTCGCGAGCGACTTGGTTTCCTGAATAACGTTGGTTTGGAATACCTTACGCTGTCCCGTTCAAGCGGAACACTGTCGGGTGGCGAAAGCCAGCGTATTCGTCTGGCCAGTCAGATCGGCTCGGGGCTGACCGGGGTCCTCTATGTGCTGGATGAGCCTTCGATCGGACTGCATCAGCGTGACAATGACCGACTTTTAGGCACGCTCAAGAACCTAAGGGATCAGGGCAATACGGTGATCGTTGTAGAACATGACGAAGAAGCCATCCGCGAAGCTGACTATGTTTTCGACATCGGTCCGGGGGCAGGCGTACATGGCGGGCAGGTGGTCAGTCACGGAACGCCTGCGGAAATTGCGGCAGATGCGGCCTCTATTACTGGGCAGTACCTCGCGGGAACGCGTGAAATCGCGGTTCCGGTGCAGCGCCGTAAAGGCAAAAAGCAGAAAGTCACGGTGGTCAAAGCCACGGGCAACAACCTGAAGAATGTCACAGCCGACTTCCCCTTGGGCAAATTCGTTTGCGTCACAGGTGTGTCGGGAGGTGGTAAATCCACCCTCACGATTGAGACATTGTTCAAAACCGCGTCAATGCGGCTGAACGGGGCGCGTCAGACACCAGCACCCTGTGAAACCATCAAGGGGCTGGAACACCTCGATAAGGTCATCGACATCGACCAGCGCCCCATTGGGCGAACGCCGCGATCAAACCCGGCGACTTATACCGGGGCCTTCACCCCGATCCGAGATTGGTTTGCCGGGTTACCTGAGGCTAAGGCACGCGGGTACAAACCCGGTCGCTTCAGCTTTAACGTCAAAGGCGGGCGGTGTGAGGCTTGTCAAGGTGACGGTGTCATCAAGATCGAGATGCACTTTCTGCCGGATGTCTACGTGACTTGCGAAACCTGCAAAGGCGCGCGGTATAACCGCGAGACGCTTGAGATCAAGTTCAAGGGCAAATCCATCGCGGATGTGCTTGATATGACAGTGGAAGATGCGCAGGAGTTCTTCAAGGCCGTGCCGTCAATCCGGGACAGGATGGACGCCCTTGCTCGTGTGGGTCTTGGCTATATCAAGGTGGGTCAACAAGCCACAACGTTGTCAGGTGGCGAGGCGCAGCGGGTAAAGCTGTCTAAGGAACTGTCGAAGCGTTCAACCGGGCGAACGCTCTATATTCTCGACGAACCGACAACAGGTCTGCATTTCGAAGATGTGCGCAAGCTGTTGGAAGTGCTGCACGAACTTGTCGATCAGGGCAATACTGTGGTGGTGATTGAACATAATCTGGATGTGGTCAAAACTGCGGATCATATCATCGACATTGGACCTGAAGGTGGTGATGGCGGTGGCGAAATAGTCGCCACCGGAACACCAGAAGACATAGCCGATGTTGAACGCAGCCACACCGGGCGATACCTGAAGCCGATGCTGAAAGGGGCGCGCGTCGCGGCAGAATAAGTGCCTAGACGCGGCCTCAGTTCAGGATATCTGCGATCGCGCCGATCAGGTTCAGGACTTTGCGTGTCTCGGGGTCGACCCGGTACACGTAATCACCCGCACGGACATATGAGTAGTTTCGGTTCAACCCATAGCGATAGGGGTCATTGATCCAACGGTAGTCGTTGGTAATGAAGTCACCATCGCGATAGATTTTCTTTGCCTGACCAGGCGGCACGCAGGGAACGGATTTCTTGGCCAGACCCGGAGGGCAATGACCGGCCTTATTCTTTGCAACCGCGGCAACCGGGGAAAGGGCCAAAGCCGTCAGAGTTGCCGTCGTCACCAAAAATCTCGTCATGTCGCCGTCCTTTGCGATTTGGCCAGCCGGGCCTTTTGTTCATGACTGCCTAGATGGTCGCTTGCCCAACATCTGTCAAATCGTTGGGCAAGATGCCGCCAGTTGTCTTATTCACGCCCGCGCTTTTCGAACCGTGGCAGCATGGCACTGAAATCGCGTCCCTTGCCATCTTCATTCTCGACAAATTGCTCATAAAGCGCGGTGGCAACCTGACCCATCGGTGTATCTGCATCTGCACTCTCTGCCGCCTGCTGGCTCAGGCGCAGGTCCTTCAACATAAGCTCGGCCGCGAATCCGGGGGCGTACCCATTGTCCGCCGGGCTTTGCGGACCGACACCGGGGGCAGGGCAATAGGCGTTCATCGTCCAACTGTATCCGGACGACGTACTTACCACGTCAAACATCTTCTGCCGGTCCAGACCAAGCTTGTCGGCTAGGGCGAAGGCTTCACAGGTTGCGATCATGGTGACACCAAGGATCATGTTATTGCAGATTTTGGCGGCCTGGCCGGCACCGGCCTCACCACAGTGAACAGCTTTCTGCCCCATGATGTCGAACAGGGGGGATGCCTTGGCAAACGCGGCCTCTGATCCGCCAGCCATGAAGGTCAGCGTGCCAGCCGCAGCACCACCGATGCCGCCTGAAACCGGCGCGTCTACGGACAACAGTCCGGCGTTGATGGCCTGATCCGCAACTGCCCGCGCGCTTTCCACATCAACCGTCGAGCAATCGATTAACACGGCACCTTGCGCCATTGCGGGAATGATTTGATCGGCAACGGCCCTCAGAATCGCACCGTTTGGCAGCATCGTGATGACAGCATCGGCCGCTGCGACGGCTACCGAAGCGGTTTCGGCCGGAGTGACCCCGTCAACCGTCACGCCCGCTGTGTCAAAGCCAAGTACCTTATGACCGGCTTTTGCCAAATTGGCCGCCATTGGCGCGCCCATGTTTCCCAGTCCGATGAAACCGATTTGCATCTCTTAATCCTCTTCGAAAGTCAGGGCGTCCGCACCCAGGGGCTGAAGCATTTTCGACACGGCAACCAGAGGGACGTTCATGTCAGGAAACTGCCAGTTCGGATTGCGATCCTTGTCGATGATCTGCGCGCGGATACCTTCCAGAAAATCTCCATGCTCCATCGCGCGGTAGGTGAAACGATACTCCATCTCCAGAGCTCGGCGTATGGTCAGAGAAGGGGTGCGCAGGCGGTGAAGAATCTCGATCGTGCAGGCCACGGAAAGCGGCGCGTTCTTCCTCAGTATGCCCAGAGTTTTTTCCGAAAACTCACTGTCGTCGCTGCGCAGACTGTTCAGAACGTCGCCAAGGGTTTCACCGGAAAAATGCTGATCGATCTGGGCCTGCAAGTTCGCCAATTCACCAACAGGCGGTGTATCAGCATGGTCAGCCAATAGTTCAGCGTTTCCAGAGGCTTCGAGCAGCTCGATCAGATCGGACCATTGTGATTGTGGGATGAAAAGATCGGCAAACCCTGCATAGATCGCATCCGCAGGCCCCATCCGATAGCCCGTTGTCCCCAGAAACTCACCCGTGCGTCCGGGTGCAAGGGCCAGCATCAAAGAGCCGCCGACATCCGGCACCAGTGCGATGGAGCATTCTGGCATGGCTATCTTTGCACTTTCACCTACAACGCGATGGCTGCCATGGCATCCGATGCCAACACCGCCGCCCATCGCGAACCCCTGAAGAAAGCTGATGACCGGCTTTGGATATTCGAAGATCAGGGCATTCAGACGGTATTCGTCACGCCAGAATTTCTGACCGTAAGAGAAATCGCCCTTGGTGCCGGTTTCATAAAGTTCAGCAATATCACCGCCCGAGCAGAAGGCTTTTTCCCCTTCGGCGTCCAGGATGATCAGGTCGATCTCATCGTCCTCGCGCCAGTTGCGCAGCGCTGTGTCGATGGCCATGCACATGTCATAGGTCATCGCGTTCAGCGCATGAGGACGGGTCAGGGTGATACGCCCGGCACGGCCTGTGGTGCGGATATCGATATCTGACATGGATGCCTCAGCGATTGGCAAGCAACTGGCGCGATACGATCACACGCATGATCTCATTCGTGCCTTCCAATATCTGGTGCACACGAAGATCACGCACAAGCTTTTCGATGCCGTAATCAGCAAGGTAGCCATAACCACCATGCATTTGCAGGCACTGATCCACCACTTTCGATCCGGTCTCAGTGACGAATTTCTTGGCCATGGCGCAGAACTTCGTGGCATCGGGTGCGCCCTGATCCAGCTTCCAGGCTGCCTGCCGAAGGAACGTGCGCGCGGCCTGCAATTCGATCTCCATATCCGCCAGACGGAACTGAAGGGCCTGAAACTGGTCGATGGATTGGCCAAAAGCCTTACGTTCAGACATGTATTGCAGCGTCATGTCCAGCCCCGCCTGAGCGGCCCCAAGGGAACAGGCCGAAATGTTAAGCCGCCCGCCATCCAGCCCCATCATCGCATATTTGAACCCGTCACCTTCCGTGCCCACAAGGTTTCCGGCCGGTATCTTGCAATCGTCGAACTGAACTTGCGCGGTGGGTTGGCTTTTCCAGCCCATCTTCTGCTCGAGCGCGCCAAAGCTGAGGCCGGGAGTGCCGTCTTCAACGTAAACGGTCGATATCCCTTTGGGTCCATCCTGACCGGTACGCACCATGCAGACGTAAGCGTCGGAATATCCGCCGCCTGAAATGAAGGCTTTTGTTCCGTTCAGCGTATAGCCTTCATTGGTTCGTTCAGCACGTGTTTTCAGCGCCGCCGCATCCGATCCAGAGCCGGGCTCGGTCAAGCAATAACTCAGCACAGTTTTCAAGCTCAGAACATCGGGCATAATGCGCGCCTTGAGGTCATCGTCGGCAAAATTGTCGAGCATCTTGGCGCACATGTTATGGATCGACAGGAAGGCTGCGACCGACGGGCAGGCCATCGATAAGGCCTCAAAAACCAGGGTTGCATCCAGACGGGTCAGGTTTGACCCACCGCTAGCCTCTGACACGTAAAGGGCACCGAAGCCAAGCTCTCCGATTTGGGGCCACAAGGTTTTGGGGATCGTTCCATCAGCCTCCCATTGCCGGGCAAAAGGGGCGATATGTTCCTGCCCAAAGGCATGTGCCATGTCGAAAATGGCTGTTTGTTCCTCGCTGAGTGCGAAATCCATGGCGCTCCCTCCCATCGGCAATGAATTGAACAGTTGTTTATTTCTGAATTCTTACAGAAATTTTGCAGGTTCAACAATGGCTCTGGGCACGGGGCTGTTGTCGTTAGTGCCTAAAGATCCGCATGGAACTCTTCGATCAGGTGGCGTACGACGGCCTTGCCGGGATCTTCTCCTCGTGCGGCAGCCTCGGCGTGAACGCGGCGCTGGCGTGTGGCCGAGGTGCCGTTTTCGGCAATCTGCCGCAGGCGGGCAAGTTCCGACATTGTGCCCAGTGCCTCGGCATCTTCGGCCAGCAATCCCATCAGATCACCGATCAAATCGGACATGGGTTTGATCGAGCGATCGCCGAAGTCGATCAATCCTTCGCCCACACCATATCGCTGCGCGCGCCAGCGGTTTTCACCTATAAGAAAGCGATCATATTGCCGCCAGCGCAAGTTGCGATCTTTCAAGCGGCACAACATTCTGGTCAACGCCTGAATAAGGGCGGCAAGTGAAAGCGTGTGCTCCAACCTTGGCTGGACATCCATAATCCGCGTTTCAAGCGTTGGAAAGCGATGCGAGGGGCGCAGGTCCCACCAGATCTTAGTGGTATCTTCAATGACCCCCAGTTCAATCAAAATACCTGTCGTGCGTTCATATTCGCCCCAGCTTGCAAAGACCGGCGGCAGACCAGTGCGCGGCAAATTGTCAAAGACAGTCAGGCGGTACGAAGACAGGCCCGTATCCTCGCCATTCCAGAAAGGCGAGGACGTGGACAACGCCAGAAGATGCGGCAGGAAGTAAGACAATTGCGGCATCAGATCAGAACGCAATGCTTGGCTTTCAACCCCGACATGAACATGCATTCCGCAGATCAGCATCCGGCGGGCCACGCCCCCCAGCGCATGTTGCAGCGCATCATAGCGTTCCTTTCGGGTGTGATGCTGATCCTTCCAGTTTGCGAAAGGGTGGCACGACACGGCAATTGGCGACAGATTATAATCCGCTGCCCGTTCTGATACACAGGACCGCAGGCGTTTCAGGTCCTCGCGCGCCGAAGCAACGGTTGCATGCGGGCGGGTGCCGACTTCAATCTGGCATTGCAGGAATTCGGGGCTGACCTGACCTTCGAAATCATTCTGACAGGCTTCCATCAGCGCTTCGGGGGCTTCGGACAATTGGAGGCTGTCGCGGTCTACAAGAAGGTATTCTTCTTCGATCCCGATCGTGAATTCCTGCTGCATGGCGGCCCTCGCGGTAGTTATTTCGATCAGTGAATACGGAAATTTTCTTTTTGCCAAGGGTTTGCCCGGCTTGTCCTTGCAGAGGAACGACTAGCAAAGGTAAGGAACATCGCAGCAAAGACTACGGAGCCAGCGACTTGAAACCCAGAAAATTCCCGCAGATCAACGCCGCCCTGGATGAGCTGGGTGTGAAACTGGTCGACAAGGTCACCGAACAGGATGAGCGCACACGGTTGGAAGCTTTTGAGGCTGCCGGAGGTCTGACGCGCCCCGTCTATGCTTTGTCCCCGGGGATGGATGGGTTTGATATTTCGCAGCTGGCCAGTGAATACGCCATGCACAAGAATGCGCTAGAGGCGCTAAAGGATCCAGAGCGCAATCAGACTGGCTATCGTACCGGAAACGGCTATTACGACAGCCCGGACGCGGATGCCTTGTATCTGATGATCCGCCGCTTTCAGCCCCGGCGGGTGATCGAGGTTGGATGCGGTAACTCGACCCGAGTAACCCGGCAGGCGGTCATCGATGGCGGGTTTAACACCACAATTACGGCCATCGATCCGTATCCCCGCGCTGACATTGTCCATGTTGTTGATCGGTTCGAACAAAAACGGCTGGAGGAGGCCGATCCGGCGCTGTTTTCAGAGCTGGAAGCCGGCGACATCCTGTTTATTGATTCCAGCCACGTCGTGCGGATGAGCAACGACGTCGCTCATCTTTTTTGCCGCATCATTCCAACACTGAAGCCCGGAGTGGTGATCCATGTGCACGATGTTTTTCTGCCCTACGAATACCCCAAGCGGTTCTTCTATGACTGCCCGGGTTGGGGTGAGCAATACATGCTGCACGCTTTGCTGCAATCTGGCGCGTATTCAATGCTTTGGCCGGGATATTACCTGCAACAGGATCGACTCGATGCCGTCGCCGATTTGCCCTTTTTGGCTGAAGGGCGCGCGCAAAGCATCTGGGTGCAGCTAAAAGAAAAATGATCTCAGACTGATCCGGCGTGACGAAAGCCCCGTATCCCTTTCCATAACAAGCTGGAGAGGAGAAGACAGCCATGTTTCGTCGTACTTTTATGGGTGCCGTCGCCGCATTTGCATTTGCCATGCCGCTCAAAGCGCAGGCTGCAGATATCGTTGATACCGCTGTAGCAGCCGGATCGTTCAACACGTTGGTGGCCGCAGTTCAAGCCGCAGGTTTGGTAGATACCTTGAAAGGAAAAGGTCCATTCACCGTCTTTGCCCCGACAGACGAAGCCTTTGCCGCACTACCCGAAGGCACGGTGGAAACGTTGTTGTTGCCGGAGAACAAGGATCAACTCGTATCGATCCTGACATACCATGTAGTACCAGCCAAAGTGATGTCCGGCGACATTGCTGGCAAGCGCGCCAAGGTTCTGACTGTTCAGGGTGATCGGCTTAGCGTGAATGCCAAAAACGGCGTCAAAGTGAATGACGCCAAGGTCATACAGGCAGACATTGAAGCCAGCAATGGCGTGATCCACGTGGTCGACGCTGTTATCCTGCCGGAATGACGCTCTGTTCCTAAAGAGATCAAAGCCCCGGCGTATGACCGGGGCTTTTGCTTTTCTGAGCTGGTAGATTAGATCAAACGAACCTGTGTGCCGACCTTAACCAGCGGATACAGTTCTTCGACATGCTGGTTGTACAGGCCAATGCATCCTGACGAGCTCTGACGACCGATCTTGCGCGTGTCGTGCGTGCCGTGGACGAGATAAGCAGGCCAGTCCAGATACATGGCGCGCGTTCCCAGCGGGTTGCCTGGATCGCCACCTTCCATCCGAATAGGCAGGTTGGGGTCACGCTCGCGCATCGAGGCAGTCGGTGTCCAGCTTGGAAACTCGGTCTTGCGCACAACTTTTGTGTAGCCGCGTTTTGTAAGCTCTTCGCTCATGGGCACAGAGCTGGGGTACAGCTTATAGGTGCCATCCGGCGCCCAATAGTGAACCGCGCGGCTGGTAATGTCGGCCAACAGGCAGCCTACGCCCAGCTCATCAAAATGGTCCTGCCAGTTTTGCTGCGAGAAGGACGACACATTGCGCCGTACCGGCAACTGTGTGCTGATCGCGTCTTCGGTTTGCGGGAAAGCATCAGTGCTTTGTGCCCGAACAAGGGCGGGGGTCGCCATCAGAGATGCAACGCCCAGTAGGGCGGAACGACGGGTTATTCGGGATTGGGACAAGGTTGCCTCCGGTAAGTTCACTGCTCGCTGTGTATTTGGCGGCAAGATATTTCCATTGGACGCAATTTTCCAGAGCGACGCACCTGAATTTCTTGTGAGCGTGGGGAATTTGAACGCTGGTCGGCGGAAAGATGCGAAAACCCGGCCCTGAATGGGGCCGGGTTCCATGGTCGTGCAGGCTGAAATCAGTCCATGGCTTTGAAGTTGAACTCGCCACCTTCCTTGATGCCGGACGGCCAACGTGCGGTCACTGTTTTAGTGCGGGTGTAGAACTTGAAGCTGTCCGGGCCATGCTGGTTCAGATCACCAAACATGGATTTTTTCCAACCACCAAAAGTGTGATAAGCCAGCGGAACGGGGATCGGAACGTTGATGCCCACCATGCCGATATTGATCCGGCTTGCAAAGTCGCGCGCTGTGTCACCGTCGCGGGTAAAGATCGCTGTGCCGTTGCCGTATTCGTGGTCCATCGCCAGGCCAATCGCCTCTTCGTAGGAACCAGCACGGACGGTCGACAGAACCGGGCCAAAGATCTCTTGTTTGTAGATGTCCATGTCCGGAGTGACATGGTCAAACAGGTGCGGGCCGACAAAGAAACCGTCCTCATAACCTTGCAGGCTGAAGTCGCGGTTATCGACAACCAACTTTGCGCCTTGCTCGACACCCGAATTGATCAGGCCAAGGATACGTTCTTTCGCGGCGGCGGTTACAACAGGGCCCATGTCGACATCGTCACCAGCGGTGTAGGGGCCTACTTTCAGCTTTTCGACGCGTGGGATCAGCTTTTCGATCAGCTTGTCCGCGGTTTCTTCACCAACGGGAACCGCAACAGAGATTGCCATGCAGCGTTCGCCAGCTGCGCCAAACCCGGCACCGACCAGCGCGTCGGCGGCCTGATCCAGATCGGCGTCCGGCATGACGATCATGTGGTTCTTGGCACCACCAAAACACTGGGCGCGTTTGCCGTTTGCTGTGGCGCGGCTATAGATATACTGCGCGATCGGGGTAGACCCCACAAAGCTGACGCCCTGAATGATCTCGCTGTCGAGGATCGTATCAACGGCCTCTTTGTCGCCATTCACGACCTGGAACACGCCTTTGGGCAGACCGGCTTCGACAAACAGTTCGGCCAGCATCAGCGGAACCGAGGGGTCACGCTCGGACGGTTTCAGAACAACGGCGTTACCGCAGGCCAGTGCAGGACCGACATGCCACAGGGGCATCATCGCAGGGAAGTTAAAGGGCATGATCGACCCCACGACACCTAGTGGTTGGCGCATGGAATACATGTCGATGCCGGGGCCTGCGCTGTCTGTAAACTCACCCTTCAGCATCTGCGGTGCACCGATGCAGTATTCGATCACTTCCAGACCACGCTGCAAGTCGCCCTTGGCATCGGGGATGGTCTTGCCGTGCTCGCGGCTAAGTGCCTCGGCCAGTTTGTCCATGTCGCGGTTCATCAGGCCGACCATTGCCATCATGACACGTGCACGTTTCTGAGGGTTGGTTGCGCCCCATTCGGGCTGGGCAGCGGCTGCGGCCTCAATCGCCGCCGTGGTTTCCGCTGCACTGGCCATCGGGCACTTGTATTGAACCTCGCCCGTTGCCGGGTTGTAGACGTTGTCGAAACGACCGGATGTACCGGCGACCATTTCGCCGTTCAGGAAATGGGTCAGATCTTGCATCAATAACTCCTCCGATAGATTTGTGCGCACAATAGGCTTGCAGAAATCCCGCGAACAGAGGCAATGTCTCAAAAGAGTTTTGCAAAAATGCAAAGGTTAACGGTGTGACCCCAAACTGGGACGATATGCGGATCTTTCTGGCCGTGGCGCGAGAGGAAAGTCTTTCCTCCGCTGGTCGTATCCTGAAAATCGATCCCGCTACGGTGGGGCGACGTGTTGCGCGATTGGAAACGACGCTGGATTCTGCGTTGTTCACAAAGTCGCAGCAGGGATATGTCCTGACACCGGCAGGGCAGCGCCTGTTGGAGCATGGGTTGCATGCAGAAGAGGCGATGCGCGCAGCGGCCGGAGCCGTGGCAGGATCCACGAAATCACTCAGCGGGCAAATCCGGATCGGCGCGCCAGATGGCAGCGCAAATTACCTGTTGCCCCAGGTCTGCGCCAGGATCAGTGATTCAAATCCGGAACTGGATATTCAGATTCTGGCTCTGCCGAGGGTTATCAACTTGTCCCGTCGCGAGGCCGATATGGCCGTGACCGTCAGCGCGCCAACCGCAGGGCAGCTTTTGGTCAAGAAAGTCAGTGACTACAAACTGCACATGGTCGCGACCGATGAATATTTGAAACGTCACGAACCAATCCACTCGGTCGCTGACCTCAAGGGGCACCGGTTGATCGGTTACATCCCTGACATGATCTTTGACCGCGAACTGGATTACCTGAACGATATTGGGGTTGACCGTGTCGCGCTTGCATCGAACTCGGTCTCGGTGCAATTGCGGCAGGTCAGTTTGGGAACAGGCGTTTGCGTGGCACATGACTTTACGTTGCCGTTCCATCCGGGGCTACGGAAAATCCTGACGGATCAAGTGAGTCTGACACGAAGTTTCTATCTGGTCCGGCATGAAGGAGATCAGCGCAATGAACGGTTGAACCGCTTTGCCGATGCCCTAACGCGCGGCATTCGCGAGGAAGTGCTTCGATTGGAAGCAGATGCCGGTGCTTGACAGGTCGCCACAATCGCGCAACGCTTTGGAATAAGTGTTATTATTCCGGAGGAATTCTTCATGTTGGTACAGGCTATCCTGACGTCCAAAGCGACAAACGGCGTTGTAACGGTGGCGCCAACGGCGACAGTTTCAGAAGCCTCGAAAATTCTTGCGGAAAAGCGGATCGGGACGGTTGTTATTTCGGACGATGGCGGAGAAACCGCTATTGGAATTCTGTCTGAACGCGACATCGTCCGCGAGCTTGCCGCCAGCGGTAGCGGCTGTCTCGACCAGCCTGTAAAATCCTACATGACGCAGGATCTGATCACGACGACGCGTCAGGCCTCAGTTCAGGATATCATGGCCCGCATGACAGAAGGGCGCTTTCGCCATATGCCGGTTGTCGAAGACGGTAAACTGATCGGCATCGTCACACTTGGTGACGTGGTAAAGGCCCAACTGGCCGAACTGGCGATGGAAAAAGACGCTCTGGAAGGCATGATAATGGGGCACTAACAGCAAGGGGTGCCAAAGCAATCACTTGCACCTGCAGCAAAGTTGTGTTTGCTTGCGCAGAAATTTTGTTGCGCAGGAGGGCGCGATGCGGGTTGGTTTGTATCCGGGAACCTTTGACCCTATCACCATAGGGCACATCGATATCATTCGCCGGGCGGCGGCATTGGTGGATAAACTGGTCATTGGCGTCGCCATCAACCGGGACAAAGGCCCGTTGTTCTCGCTGGAAGAGCGCGTCGCCATGATCGAGGCCGAATGCGCCGAACTGACCGAACAAACCGGCACGGAAATCATCGCTCATCCCTTCGAAAATCTCTTGATCGATTGCGCAAGGGATGTCGGTGCGCAGATCATTGTACGCGGTTTGCGCGCTGTCGCGGATTTCGAGTATGAGTTCCAGATGGTTGGTATGAACCGCGCACTGGACGACTCGATCGAGACTGTTTTTTTGATGGCCGAAGCACGCCATCAGGCGATTGCTTCAAAACTGGTGAAAGAAATTGCCCGCTTGAACGGGGACGTGTCAAAGTTTGTCACGCCCCGTGTCAATGCCGCACTGCGCGAGCGGTTAGGCTAGGGCACCCATCGAGGCGGCCGTATCCAGCATCCGGTTCGAAAAGCCCCATTCGTTGTCATACCAGGCCAGCACGCGAACCAGCGTGCCGTCGGTGACTTTGGTTTCTGCCAGTGACACCGTCGAGCTGTGCGAGTCGTGGTTGAAATCGACCGAGACCAGAGGACGGCTTTCCGCCGCCAGAACACCAGGGATCTTTGCTGCGGCGTCAATGAAAAGTTGATTGACCTCATCTTCGGTCGTTGGGCGCGAAACCTCGGCAACCAGATCAACGACCGAAACGTTCGGGGTGGGTACCCGGATGGCCTGACCGGTCAATTTGCCCTTGAGTTGCGGCAGTACCAGCCCCACGGCGGCGGCGGCACCGGTTGTGGTGGGGATCATCGACAGGGCTGCGGCGCGCGACAGGTAGGGGTCTTTTCCAACCGTGTCATGCACCGGCTGGCTGGCGGTATAGGCGTGAACGGTGGTCATGTTGCCATGTTTGATGCCAAGACCAGCGTCCAAAGCTGCGGCAACCGGAGAAAGGCAATTCGTGGTGCAGGATGCGTTCGAAACGATCAGATCGTCGGCGGTCAGTTCGTTATCGTTGACACCAAAGACGATGGTTTTCACACCGCCGTCACCCCGTGCAGGGGCTGAGATCAGGACTTTCCGCGATCCGTTCTTGAAGTGACGTTCCGCTGCTTCGCGGGTGCGGAAAACCCCGGTGCATTCCAGAACAACGTCGATATCAGACCAAGGCAGGTCTTCGGGATCACGCTCACTGCTCAGGCGGATCGGGCCGCGCCCCACATCCATGCCGGCGTCTGTAAGCGTGACAGGGTTGGGATAACGGCCATGAACACTGTCAAACTCGAATAGATGCGCGTTCATGTCGGGTTTGCCCAAGTCGTTGATCGCGACGATCTCAACGTCTGTACGTCCGCTTTCCATCACCGCGCGCAGAACCCCGCGCCCGATCCGTCCAAATCCGTTGATCGCTAGTTTCAGGGTCATGGTTCGCTCCGTAAAAATATCTCAGTTATATGAGTTAGCGCTAACAATTACAGATCAAGAGAAATGTCAAGAAAAACCTCTGTCATCGCCAAAAAGCGAGCCAGTCCAGAAAGTCGTAAAGCTTCTTACCGAGGAACAAAATGTGCTCGGTACCATACAAGGCCACGTCCAGCATCATGCCCCCAAGCAATAGGACGCCAAGCCACATAGCAATTTGATTGTTCATGTCGGTTCCGAATGAAAATGCCCGCTCAGATAACCTGAGCGGGCACCAACGTACAAGCGAAGTCCGAAGGGTCAGTTAAGGCGGCCCATGGCGACGGCTACGTCTGCCATGCGAACCGAAAAGCCCCACTCGTTGTCATACCAGGCCAGCACGCGCACCATGCGATCATTGACGACGCGGGTCTGGTCGGGTGCGAAGATCGAGCTTTCTTCGGTGTGGTTGAAATCGGTTGATACCAGCGGCGCGGGCTCATATCCCAGAACACGCTGCATCGGGCCTTTGGCTGCTTCTTCGACGATAGCGTTGATTTCGGTCACCGAGGTGTCACGCGACGCACGGAATGTCAGGTCAACCGCAGAAACATTCGGGGTAGGGACCCGGATGGCAGACCCGTCCAGACGGCCTTTCAGGTTTGGCAGAACTTCACCCAAAGCTTTGGCAGCACCGGTTGAGGTCGGGATCATCGACATTGCGGCAGCGCGGGCGCGATAGAGATCACTGTGGCGACGGTCCAGCGTGGGCTGGTCTCCGGTATAGGCGTGAATGGTGGTCATGATGCCATGTTCAATGCCGACACCCTCGTCCAGAACCTTGGCCAGCGGGGCCAGGCAGTTGGTGGTGCAGGAGCCGT
Organism: Ruegeria sp. AF3; assembly: GCF_056536285.1. Taxonomy (NCBI): domain Bacteria; kingdom Pseudomonadati; phylum Pseudomonadota; class Alphaproteobacteria; order Rhodobacterales; family Roseobacteraceae; genus Ruegeria; species Ruegeria sp. AF3. Next base: position 147,077 of record NZ_JBQFJM010000001.1, read on the forward strand.
TCGACACCATGTTGTCATTCGCGGTCAGGGTGTTGTGGTTCACACCAAAAACGATGGTCTTGTTCACGTTTTTGCCGGGGGCGGACAGCAGCACCTTGCCCGCACCGCGATCCAGATGTGTTTTGGCCTTGGTGCCGTCATTGAATTTACCGGTGCACTCCAGAACGACGTCACAACCTTCCCAGTCCAGTTCATTCATATCGTAGGTCGAAAACATCTGCATTGGGCCACGACCCAGATCCATCGTGTTGCCTTCGATTGAAACTTCGCGCGGGAAACGCCCATGAACGCTGTCATATTTCAGCAGATGCGCAGAGGTTTCCAATGGGCCGGTTGCGTTGACTTTGATCACTTCGATGTCGTTACGCCCCGACGCGGCGATGTGCGACAGGGTGCAGCGGCCAATACGGCCAAAACCATTGATACCGACCTTGATGGTCATGTGACGTCTCCTGATGCGCTTGCGTTGAGGGCCATATAGCGGCGAAATGGGAATCTCAAAAGGGCAAAAACGGCATATTTTTAAGGTGTTAGCGCAAACCTGCGACGGTTGCGCTAACGCTTGCGCTAGCCGTTGGATCAGGTAGGGTCCGGATGCGGCAGCGAACGGGAGAGGAAACGCGATGAGTGGTCTTTTGGCCTTGTTGGACGATGTGGCCGGGATCGCCAAGGTTGCAGCGACATCGGTGGATGATGTCGTGGCAGCGGCAGGCAAGGCAGGGGCCAAGACTGCAGGCGTAATCATTGACGACGCTGCGGTAACACCAAAATACGTTCAGGGCTTTGCCCCGGCGCGCGAATTGCCGATCATCTGGCGTATCGCGCGCGGTTCGGTTTTCAACAAAATCATACTCCTGTTGCCGGTGGCCTTGTTGCTGGCCAATTTCGCCCCGTGGCTGATCACCCCACTGTTGATGCTGGGTGGATCATATTTGTGTTTTGAAGGCGCCGAGAAAATTTTTCACGTCCTGTTTCCTCATGGTAGCCATGTAATTGAAGAGGATATGAAAAACCGGGACCCGGGCCATCTGGAAGAGCAGAAGGTCAAGGGCGCAATCAAGACCGATTTTATTCTGTCTGCCGAGATTATGACCATTGCACTGGCGGCGATCGAAGCCCCGAACCTATGGATGCAGGCCGCGACGCTGGCCGTTGTGGGGATCGGCGTGACGGTGGCCGTCTATGGGTCGGTGGCTCTGATCGTGAAAATGGATGATGTTGGGCTTTATCTGGCGCAGAACGCGCCGACACCTATCGGTCGCGGTCTGGGCCGAGGGTTGGTCAAGGCAATGCCCGGGGTGATGAAAACACTGTCCATTGTCGGAACAGCGGCGATGCTGTGGGTGGGGGGCTCGATCGTCATCCACGGGTTGGAAGTTCTTGGCTTTGGCTGGCTGGCGCATCACATCCATGACTGGGCCTATGCTATTGGGCATACGGTTTCTGAGGAATGGACGAATGTTGTCGAGTGGATCGCCAAAGCAACCATGGACGGTGTTTTTGGCTTGGCATGGGGGTTTGTTCTGATCCCGTTGGCAACCAAGCTGGTTGCCCCGTTGCTTTCAAAGAATACTAAAACACATTGAACCCAAATGAAAAGGGCGGCCAAGGCCGCCCTTTGCTCGATCAGGTGGGACTGATTTACAGCCCCAACAATTCCTTGACCTTTGCGACGGTCGCTTCGGCGGTGATGCCGAAATGCTTGTACAGTTCTCCCGCAGGGGCCGAGGCACCAAAGCTGGACATGCCGATGAACCCGGCTTTGGCTTCGCGGCCACGTTCACCCAGCAACCAACGATCCCAGCCACCAGCGCGAACCGCGGCTTCGATACCAACGCGGACCGGACCCGCCGGAAGGACGCGCTTGCGGTAGGCTTCGTCCTGCTGTGCGAACAGCTCCATGCAGGGCATCGAGACGACGCGGGTGCCGATGCCCTCGGCCTCGAGCATCGCTTTGGCTTCCATGGCCAGCGACACTTCGGAACCTGTGGCGATCAGGATTGCCTGACGCTTACCTTCTGCTTCGGCCAGAACGTAAGCACCTTGTGCGGTCAGGTTCTTGGTCTTGTGCTCGGCACGTACCGTTGGAACACCCTGACGGGTCAGCGACAGGACCGAGGGGCTGTCCTTGAAGGTCAGCGCCAGTTCCCATGCCTCGGCCGTTTCAATGGTGTCAGCCGGGCGGAAGACAAAAGTGTTGGGGGTTGCACGCGAGATCGCCAGATGCTCGACAGGCTGGTGGGTCGGGCCGTCTTCGCCCAGACCGATCGAGTCATGGGTCATCACGAAAACCGAAGGGATCTTCATCAGCGCCGCCAGACGCATGGACGGGCGGGCATAATCGGTGAAGGCCATGAATGTACCGCCATAGGGGCGGATACCACCATGCAGCGCCATGCCGTTCATCGCCGCCGCCATGCCGTGTTCACGGATACCATAATGGATATAGCGACCCTTGCGGTTTTCCGGAAGGAACACGCCCATATCGGCCGATTTTGTGTTATTTGACCCGGTCAGGTCCGCCGAACCGCCAACGGTTTCGGTCATGATCGGGTTTACAACGTTCAGGACCTTCTCCGACGACGAACGGGTGGCCAGTTTCGGCTGGTCTTCGGACATCTGCTTTTTGAAGGCGCGAATGGCTCCGGCCAGACGCTTGGGGGCCTCGAATGCATATGCGCGGGTGAACTCAGCCTGCTTACGCTCGGACAGTTGTGCGAAACGCTCTTCCCATTCCGAACGCTCGGCAGCGCCACGCGCACCGATAGCTTCCCATGCGGATTTGACACTGGCAGGCACGTCAAACGCGTCATGCGCCCAGCCATAAGCCTTCTTGGCGGCCTTCAGCTGATCCGCATCGGTCAGCGCACCGTGCCCCTTTGACGTGTCCTGCGCCGCGTGGCCCAGAGCAATGTGGGTTTTACACGCGATCATTGTCGGCTTGTTCGACTTCTTCGCCTGAACGATGGCCGCGTCGATGGCCTTGGGGTCATGACCGTCGATTTCAATCACATGCCAGCCCGAGGCCGCAAAGCGGCGAACCTGATCGGTGCGGTCGGCGATGTCGACGGTGCCGTCGATGGTGATGTTGTTGTTGTCCCAGAAGACGATCAGCTTGCTCAGCTCGTGACGACCGGCCAGGGTGATTGCCTCCTGGCTTACGCCTTCCATAATGCAGCCGTCGCCCGCGATGACATAGGTATAGTGGTCAACAACCTTCTTGCCATAATGTGCGCGCTGGATTTCCTCGGCCATCGCAAAGCCCACGGCGTTCGAGATACCCTGACCCAGCGGTCCGGTCGTGGTTTCAACACCGGCGACCAGAAAGTTTTCTGGGTGGCCTGCGGTTTTTGCGCCCAGCTGGCGGAAATTCTTGATCTCCTCCAGCGTTACATCTGCATATCCGGTGAGGTACAGCAACGAATAGACTAGCATCGAACCATGGCCTGCGGACAGGATGAAGCGGTCACGATCCGGCCAGTTCGGGGCCGAGGCGTCAAACTTCAGATGCTTTTCGAACAGGACAGTCGCGACATCCGCCATGCCCATGGGCATACCGGAATGTCCGGAGTTTGCAGCGGCGACGGCATCAAGGGTCAATGTGCGGATGGCCGCAGCTTTGTCCCAGTGTTCGGGGTTGGCATTGCGCAGCGCAGTCAGGTCCACGGGCGTTGTTCCTTTGGATAAAAAGCAGATTGCGGGCTCAATACCACTCAGCACTCAAAGTGCAAGCAGAACCGGGGTTTATCCGCTTGGATTGCGTGAACTGCGTGGTCCAAGTGGTTGAAAGCAAACAGTGGGTATTTTCTGTCGCATTCCGTTAGACTGGCGGCAGGCGGGATTCGATTTTGATTCGGATCGCTTCGCAACAGAATGAACCTTGATAAAGAGGTGACAGGGGCATGAGCCAACTTGAGGAATTACAGCACCGCATTATTGCGGCGATGGACCGTATCGGAGCGGGCGTCGACGCATTGGGCGGCGCGTCCGTGGATGCCCGGCCGGATGACGGCCTCCAGGCAGCGCTTGAAGATGAAAAAGTTGCGAACGCGCAGCTTCAGGAACGTCTGAGAACCCTAAAGGAACAGCACGAACAGGAAGTGGATGGGCTGAGAGCCGATCTTGAGGAGTTGCGAACCGCTCCGGCCAATACAGCCGAAACAGACGCTCTGCGATCCGAGCTGGAAGAAGCCCGTGCGAAAATCGCGACGGTCGAAGCCGCGCGCGCTGAATTGGCCGAAGCCAAGGCCGCATTGGACAACAGCACCGAGCTGGAGGCGCTGAAAGCGGAAAACAGCCGTCTAAAGGACGAACTGTCAGATACAGTCCGCGTCGACGACCTGAGCGCCGAGCTTGAGATGCTGCGCGCTGAACGGACCAGTCACGGCGCTGCAATGTCGCGACTGGACGACGATCTGCAACGGTTGCGCAAGGCAAACGAGCAGTTGCGCACTGCGATAGAGGAATTGCGCGCCGCCGCCGCCGAAGGTGTCGCAGATGCCGAGCTGCTGAACCGGGCCACCGTCGCGGAACTGGAAGCAACGCGCGCAGCACAGGCGTCAGACGCCGCCGAAGCGCAGGCAGTTCTTGCAAGGTTGGAACCTTTGCTGTCGCAGGCGAAACTTGTTGAAGGTGAGGTAGAGTGATGCCCGAAGTGACCATTCATATCGGCGGGCGCGGTTTTGAGGTATCCTGCCGGGACGGGGAAGAGCCCTTTCTGCACGCTGCCGCCAAAGTGTTGGACGACGAGGCACAGGTGCTGTCCGATCAGATCGGTCGTATGCCGGAATCCCGCATGTTGCTGATGGCCGGCTTGATGCTGGCCGACAAGACTGCGGCAACAGAGGACAAGGTCAAATCGCTCGAAGGGAAACTGGCCGAAGCCGAAGCCGAGCTTCAGGCGCTGCGAAGCGCCCCGGCGCCCGAACCTGAGCGCATCGAAGTGGCTGTGGTTCCGCCATCTGTTACAGATACGCTGGCCGAACTGGCCGCACGAGCCGAAGCGCTGGCCGCAGTAGTTGAGGAGAAAAAGGCACGATGAAGGTCCTGCGCAAATTCATCTGTGTTGCGGCGCTGGTCATGCCCGCAACAACGGCACTGGCCGAAATCGATATTCTGTCTGTCACCTTCACCTGCGAAAACGGAATACCGCTGCCTGTTACCTATTTCAACGCACCGGATAGTACAGGGGCCGCGGCAACCTTGGTGGACAATTCTCTGGTTGTTATGCGTCAGGTCGAAAGCGGTTCAGGTATCCGCTACGAATCCTTTGGTGAAAGTGGAACCTACATCCTGCGCTCGAAAGGGTGGGACGCGTCGGTTAGCTATTTGGCGGCGGGCGCCGCCAATGAGCAGGAGATCTATCGGGGTTGTTCCAGCCGGTAGGCCGGATTACGCGTTTGCTTCGCGGATTTTGTCGGCTGCTTCCTTGTTGTAGCCGACATTATTTTCGTCGAACAACGCATCCAGTTCACCCGACAAGGTCATCTCGGTGATGATATCGCAACCGCCAACAAACTCGCCTTTGACATAAAGCTGGGGCACAGTTGGCCAGTCGGAATAATCCTTGATCCCCTGACGCACTTCTTCGTCGGCCAGAACGTTCACATCCGTGTATTCGACGCCCATATAGTTCAGCACGCCAGCCACGCGCGAGGAGAACCCGCATTGCGGCATTTCCTTGGTGCCTTTCATATACAGCACCACATCGTTGGCTTTGACGGTTTCGTCGATCCGGGTCTTAACGTCGGTCATCTTGTTTTCCCTTTTCATCCGCATCTGCGGGGATTGTTCCATCACTGGGCAAACTGAGTGCCCATCCTTCCGTTTCAAGCTGCCGGTGTTCAGCCTGCGCCATTTTCACCGGATCAAGCCCATATCTCTCAAGGCCGCCCATTTTGCTGAGTTCACCCGGATCCGGACGCATATCGGACAGTTTTCTTTTTCGGTTGCGTTTGACATAGGCTTCGATCAGCGCGGCGGCAACTATCAATGCTGCAAATAAACCTATCCAGAACAACAAGCCATTCATAATTGGGCACTCTCAACCTTTGCGCTGTGTGAGTTTTCGCCGTCTCATATTCCTTGTGACGCGCCAATATCTGGGCCCATATTTCAGTAGCTTCGGTAGATCACAAAACAGGATCGCCAAGGAGCTGATAACGTCTAAGAACAGAAAGGTTAGTCTCAGTAGAGCCCATCCTATCGGTTCGTCTGCTATTCAGGCACTTTCGTGGTCAATGCCAGTGCGTGCAGCTCTCCATCCGGGCCATCCATCTTGCCCTTCAGGGCCGCATAGACGGCGCGCTGTTGTTGAACTCGGTTTTTGCCGCGAAAGCTTTCGTCCACCACCATGGCGGACATATGAACACCGTCGTTGCCGCCAACCTGAATGACCGCATCAGGAAAGGCTTCTCGAAGCAGGTGTTCTATTTGATGGGCGCTCATCGGCATGTAGGTAACTCCTGAAGGTCTTTCCAAAGATGTAGAGCGCTTGAACCTGGCGCGCAAGGGCACATGAATGTGCCAAAACGACGAAACCTGCGCTTATTCAGGGCGCAGGTTTCGAGCGATATTTAAACAGCCTGATCAGGCGACGGCGTCGGCAAAGCTGTTGCGGAAAACGGCCGTCAGGTCTTCTAACGAGGCCTCCGAGCCGCCGATCCTGACGGTATCGCCAGTAAACCGACCTACCGAGACCAGCGGTACACCTGCCTGACCCGCCGCGATCATCAACGCCTCGGCCTGATCAAAGTTGCAAGCGACCAGATACCGCGCCTGATCTTCCCCGAACAGAAACTCCGTCGGTGCATCATCCAGACACACGCCAACTCCGGCTGCCTCGGCAAGTTCGAAGGCCGCCAGCGCAAGGCCGCCATCACTCAGGTCTGTGCAGGCCTTGATCATTCCACGATTGGCGCGAATGAAATCACCGTTGCGTTTTTCAGCGTCCAGATTCACATGCGGCGCGTCGCCATCTTCTCGGTTGAAGACTTCGGCCAAAAGGGCTGACTGACCCAGATGGCCTTTGGTTTCGCCGATCACCAAAGCCACGTGACCCTCGCGCACCTCGTTGCCGATGATTTCATCGCTGTGGTTCAGCAGCCCAACAGCGCCGATTGTTGGGGTGGGCAGGATCGCCTGACCGTCGGTTTCATTATACAGCGACACGTTGCCGGACACGATCGGCATATCCAGCGCGCCGACTGCGGCGCCGATGCCCTGAACGGCGCCAACAAACTGGCCCATGATTTCGGGCTTTTCCGGGTTGCCGAAGTTCAGGTTGTCGGTGGTAGCCAACGGTTTCGCCCCAACAGCCGTCAGGTTACGGTAGGCTTCGGCCACCGCCTGTTTGCCGCCTTCAACCGGGTTGGCGCGGACGTAGCGCGGGGTCACGTCAGAGGTGAACGCCAGCACCTTGTCGGTGCCGTGAACACGCACCATACCCGCACCCAGGCCCGGTGTCCGGTTTGTATCCGCCATCACCATCGTGTCGTACTGCTCATAAACCCACTGCTTGCCCGCGTAGTTGGGCGACGACAGCAGGGCACGCAGGCCGTCAATCGGGTCGATCTGAGGCACTTCGGCAAGGTCTTCGGCTTCGGGCGTCGGCACCCAAGGGCGATCATATTCGGGCGCGGTCGAAGACAGTTTGGACAGGACGAGATCGGCCTTGACCTCACCGTTATGCATGATCAGGAAGCGATCCTCGGCAATCGTTTCACCGACGATGGCAAAGTCCAGGTCCCATTTCTCGAACACGGCGCGGGCTTCGGCCTCAAGCTCGGGCTTGAGAACCATCAGCATGCGTTCCTGAGATTCGGACAGCATCATCTCATAGGCTGTCATATTCTCTTCGCGCTGGGGGACGTTTTCCAGATCCAGGCGCACGCCCAGACCACCCTTGTCGCCCATCTCAACGGCGGAACAGGTCAGGCCCGCAGCACCCATGTCTTGAATCGAGATCACGGCGCCGGTCTGCATCAGCTCCAGTGTTGCTTCCATCAGGCGCTTTTCGGTGAAGGGATCACCCACCTGAACAGTGGGGCGTTTTTCCTCGATGGTGTCGTCAAATTCGGCCGAGGCCATCGTTGCGCCACCAACACCGTCGCGACCAGTTTTTGCACCAAGATAGACCACCGGCATGCCCACGCCCGACGCGGCAGAGTAGAAGATATTGTCACTGTCGGCCAAACCGGCGGCAAAGGCGTTCACAAGGCAATTGCCGTTGTAAGCGGGGTGAAAGCGAACCTCGCCCCCAACGCAGGGAACACCGAAACAGTTGCCATAGCCGCCAATACCTTCAACCACGCCGTTGACCAGCTGGCGGGTTTTGTGGTGGCCGGGTTCACCGAAGGACAGCGCGTTCATCGAAGCGATCGGGCGCGCGCCCATGGTGAACACGTCCCGAAGGATGCCGCCGACACCCGTTGCCGCACCTTGGTAGGGTTCGATGTAGGACGGGTGATTGTGGCTTTCCATCTTGAAAACCACGGCCTGACCGTCGCCGATATCCACGACACCGGCATTCTCGCCCGGGCCGCAAATGACCTGAGGCCCCGAGGTTGGAAGAGTGCGCAACCATTTCTTCGACGACTTGTAAGAACAATGTTCGTTCCACATCGCCGAGAAAATACCAAGCTCGGTAAAGGTCGGTTCACGCCCGATGATCTCGAGGATCATGTCATATTCCTCGGGCTTGAGCCCATGTGCTGCAATCAGATCGGGTGTGATAGCGGGCTCTTGCATCTTCTGTCCTGTGTCCAAGTGGGCCGAGATTGCGCGCCTTGTAGGGCAAGCGCGCGCGTGTGGAAAGGGTCAAGACGGCGCAGGTCGCGTCTTTCAAAGAAAAACGGAACCGGCATCACGGCCGGTTCCGATAAACCGCACAGCAGTCCTGCTGCAAATCGCGGACGTAAACCGCGAAGATTACGCCGATCCCTTGTCCTTGTTGACCTCGGCAGCAGCTGCGGCGCCAACAGCAGTCTTCTGTTCGGGCGTCAGATGCTCGACCTCTTCCAGCCCGGGAATTGCAACGCGCACCTCGCGGCGGGCAAAGTCAATGCCGTTGGCCTTGAACTCGGCCTTGACCTTGTTAAAGATCTCCTTGCGCAAGGTGAACTGCTTGCCGGGCTTTGCCATGAATTTACCGCGAATGATCATGCCGACATCGTCGAAGTCGAACACGCCCTGAGATTTGAACGGTTGCAGAAAGCCTTCTTTGTGGGTTTCGTCCTCCATCATCTCGGCCCCGATCTTCTTGAAGATTTTCTTGACCTTGTTCGGGTCGGTATCGAAGGGCACGGTGAATTTCAGCTTCATGATCACCCAGTCACGGCTATAATTCGTAAGCTTCTGGATTTCACCATAAGGGATTGTGTGCACAGGCCCCCTGTGATGGCGCAGTTGCATTGAACGGATCGAGATTTTTTCGACCGTTCCTGTGGTTCCGCCCACATCGACATATTCGCCGACGCGGAAGGCATCATCGATCAGGAAGAAAACACCACCGACGATATCCGCCACCAGTTTCTGAGCACCAAAGCCGATGGCCAGACCCAGAACACCGGCACCGGCCAGAAGCGGTGTGATGTTGATACCCAGCGCACCCAGGGCCAGCAGACCGAAGATAACCGAGATGGTGATCTGGGCCGTAATCCGCATCAGCGGCAGAACCGTCGCCAGACGAGAGCCCCCGGCACCGCCGCCTTCACCGCTTGCTTCCTCGTCGACCGCTTCAGCCGCGGTCTGCTCTTTGGCCAGCCTGCGGTTGATCCATAGTGAGACGACCTCGTTCAGGATGTAGCCGACTGCGATGATCAGAAGGAATTCAATGACAGCGCCGCCAACTTCGGCACTGACACCGGCCGAGGCGACATTGCGTAGGTCAAGATGCCAGGTGCGGGCGATCATGAAGACAATGATCAGCCCGGCAATGACCCGCCCAATCCGGATGTAGCTGCGCTTGGCCGCGCGATGAGCGCGTTCGGCCAGCGGGCCTTCGCCAGACATCGGCGGCTGCAAATGGCGTACCAGCCCGCGGATCAACGTGTCGAGAGCAGGGGCAATCAGCAACCAGAACATTGTTGTGAAATGCGCACCACGACCCAACAATCTCAGCGTCGATGGATCGCGTTGCGCGACCAGGAATTCGACCAGCAGCCAGATTGTCACCGAAACGCCAATGGCGAAGTAGGGATAATAATGCGCAACTTCTTCATCGAATTTCGTGTGATCCGGATCTGTTCCCAGCATCATCTGAGACAGCCCTTCGCGCGCGGTCCATGCGATGATAGCGATATAGACATGGGTTGCCGCGTTCAGCCAGAAGCCAATGCGTGTATCGTCGCCTGTCACGCCATTAAGAGCGTTGAAGCGCACAACAAACAGCGTGAACCCGATCAGGATCAACAGCCCGATCAGATTGCGATGCAGATACTTTGCCCAATGATCGTCAATACTCACCAACCGATATTTGGGCTTCTCCGGTGCCAGAACAAAACGTGAGGCCGCAGCCCCCAGGCGCGGGATCCAGATCAGATAGAACACAAACGGACCGGCATAGGTGATCTGTTCGGGTGTCAGAATCCCGCGACCAATCGCGCGAATGACGACATAGAACACGATCAGCCCGGCAATTTCGCGACAGAACCTGCGGAACAGATAACTGACAGCTCCCTTGAGATCAGCCTCCTCCCCAACTTCGGTCGCTTCATGCCAGCGACGGGTCAGGAAAATGAACAGCTTCTCGGCTATTAAACCAGCAATCAACACAGAAAGAATAAGCCCAAACAGGGTAAAGACACCGTTCGTTCCAAACGTGTCGCTGAAATTGCCAAACGCAGTTATCTGTGCTGTGACGATATTTGGAAGCGTGGTCAGAACGTGTGTCCAGGACGACACCATCTCGGCCCATATTTCGCTTATTTCGGTTAGCGGGTCTTCCACGTTCGCCTTCTCGGCAGCCTGTTTTTCGGCAACCGCATCTAGGCGTTCCAAAAGAATTGCGCGCACCTGATCATCTGACATGCGGGCAACAAGACCGTCGACCTGTTCAGGCGTCAAATCGTCTGGAATGGTCACTGTGGATGTTGAGCCGGTGTCTTGCGCATATAGCGGAACCGCCAAAAATAGAGCGGAGACAATCGCCAACACAAGGCGGAATGGGTGGAACATGGATTTTCCCTCGAACACGAAATTGTTTCGTTTTTTTGGGATCATATGCCTATGCGTGTATTTTTCCCAGAGCTTTCGCTGACTTGATGCAACACCTTGAGCAAAAAAAAGGCCGAGCAATAAGCTCGGCCATAGTCCAACAGGGAGGTATGAAGATGATGAGCGTTTCAGCATCACCGTCTTCGAGTGCTCATTTAGGGGTCAGTTTGTGAACGTTCAAGGAAATTAACCCTGAAATGACCTCATGCCCGCTATGCTGTGTGTGCATAGCTATAGTTTCCCCATCTTTTTCAGCTGTTTGCGCTGTGCGATAATCTCGTCCTGCACAAAGTCACGGAACGCCCCGACACGTTTTGAATGTCGAAGTTCTTCGGGATAGGCCAGATACACCGGCACGTCAGCGGTTTCGATATCCGACAGAACCGGCACAAGATGCGGGAAATCCTGTGTGACGTAATCTGGCAGAACCCCAATCCCGAGATTGTGCAACACACCTTGAAGAACGCCAAAGTAGTTGTTCACCGTCAACAGCGAAGCAGGATTGTAGGTCATAAGATGGCGTACCATGGCCGCACTGGCACCTACTTGGGGTGCCGCGGGTGTCTGACAGATCAGCCGGTGATTTTGGATATCCTCCAGTGATTTCAGCATTCCACCATGGGCTTCGATATAGTTTTGCGTAGCGTAAAGCGCCATCTGAACCGTCATCAGGCGTTTGCGCACCAGATCTGCCTGACTGGGTTCCTTCATGCGAATGGCGACATCCGCTTCTCGCATGGGGAGGTCCAGAACACGTTCTTCCAGCATCAGGTCGATGTTGAGATCAGGGAATTGTTCATAAAGCTTGGGCAGGCGCGGGGCGAGCCAAAGCGTGCCAAATCCAAAGGTCGTCGTGACCCGAAGAACGCCAAAAACCTCTTCCTCGCTGTCGCGAATGCGCGCGGCTGCTGCGTCCAGCCGTTTTGACATGGCGGATGTGGCGTCGAACAACAGTTCACCCTGCTCGGTGAGAATCAACCCCCGGGCGTGACGGTGAAAAAGGGTGGCATCCAATGACTCTTCCAGCGCGCGGATCTGTCTGCTCACTGCGGATTGAGACAAATTGAGCTTGTCCCCGGCATGTGTGAGGCTGCCCGCATCGGCCACCGCGTGAAATATTCTAAGCTTGTCCCAATCCATCGCCGCAACTTTCGTTATCTTTTCGAACGCCTATATGAAACAGGTAACAAGTTCTACAATCAAAGGCCGAAATCGTTACGGTTCAGTGCATAAAACCTATACAGGTCAGAAATTATGACCTAAAATGCGCTGAGTACATGCACACTGATCTGGCGAGGGGAGACGTCTGATGAGTCAGCCACAGATTACGTTAAACGACCGGTTCGATCTTGAAAAAAGCCCCGTTCTTCTGAACGGAACACAGGCGCTTGTCCGGTTGATGCTGATGCAAAAGGCCAGAGACCGGCAGGCGGGACTGAACACTGCGGGGCTGGTGACTGGATATCGTGGCTCGCCACTGGGCGCTGTTGATCAGCAGATGATGCGGGCGCAAAAGCAGTTGTCCCAAAGCGATGTTACGTTTCAGTTTGGATTGAACGAAGATCTGGCGGCAACAGCGCTGTGGGGCAGCCAACAGGCCGGCTTGCGCGGCGACGGTAAGTTCGATGGGGTTTTCGGTCTTTGGTACGGCAAGGGGCCGGGCGTAGATCGGTCCGGTGACGTCATGCGCCACGCGAATATGGCCGGTACCGCCAAGCATGGCGGTGTGCTTATGGCGATGGGTGATGACCATACTGGCGAAAGCTCGACCGTGTTGCATCAGTCCGAATGGTCACTGGTGGATATGTATATGCCTGTCGTCAGCCCGGCGGGCGTGCAGGAAATCCTCGACTACGGAATTTACGGCTATGCCCTCAGCCGTTTTGCCGGGGTTTGGGTTGGGCTAAAGACCATGAAGGACACAATCGAGGTTACTTCGGTTGTGGATGGTCGCCCCGACCGAATGCAGGTTGTCGTACCTGATTTCGATATGCCGGAAGGCGGTTTGAATATCCGCCTTGGGGACACGCCGCACCTGCAAGAAACGCGCGTCATCGATTACAAGAGGTTTGCTGCCGAGACGTTTTCACATGCCAACAAGCTGGACAAGCGGATATGGGGCAAACCGGGTGCAAAGATCGGGTTTGTTGCGGCCGGTAAGAACTGGCTGGACCTGACCCATGCGCTCTCGCTTTTGAACATCGACGAGTCCGAAGCCGAGCGGCTGGGGATCACGACCTACAAGGTGGGACAAACCTTCCCGCTGGACATGGTCGGGTTCCACGACTGGGCCGAAGGACTGGACCTGATCGTGATCGTCGAGGAAAAGCGCAAGCTGATCGAAGTTCAGGTCAAAGAAGCTATCTTTGACGACCGTCGCGGCCGCCGGGTTTATGGGTGGTACAAGGGCGGCGCCGGTACGTTGCATCGCGATGAACTGTTCCCGACCCGCGGCGCGCTGGACCCGATCATGATTGCCGAAAAGCTGGGTGAGATCCTGATCGAAGAAGGGCGCGAAACCGATGGTATTCGTGCGGGTCTGGCCTCATTATCCGAGGCACGCCGGGCTGACAACGCACAGGAAATTGCAACGCGGCTTCCGTATTTCTGCTCGGGCTGCCCGCATAACAGTTCGACAAAAGTCCCCGATGGCAGCCGAGCCTATGCAGGGATCGGTTGTCATTACATGGTTCAGTGGATGGACCGGAACACCACCGGCTTTACCCAGATGGGCGGTGAAGGCGCGAACTGGATCGGTGAGGCCCCGTTTTCGACCACCAAACACGTGTTCCAGAACCTTGGCGATGGCACCTATAACCACTCGGGCGTTCAGGCGATCCGCGCGGCGTTGTCAGCGGGCACGAACATCACCTTTAAGATCCTGTTCAATGATGCCGTCGCCATGACGGGCGGGCAGGAGAATGAAGGCGATCTGACCGCAGAACGGATCGTTGCCGAGGTCAAGGCCATGGGTGTCCGTGAGGTTGCTCTGGTCTATGACGAAAAGGAAGACGTGAACTTCAAGGCTTTGCCGTCGAGTGTTCAGACGTTCGAGCGTGCGGAACTGATGCAGGTGCAGGAGAAATTTCGCGAGATCGAGGGCGTCTCGGTCATCGTTTATGTTCAGACCTGTGCGGCCGAAAAACGCCGTCGCCGCAAACGCGGCACGTTCCCGGACCCGGACAAGCGTGTGTTTATCAATACCGATGTGTGCGAAGGCTGCGGCGATTGCGGGGTGCAGTCGAACTGTGTGTCGATTGTGCCCAAGGAAACAGAACTTGGGCGCAAGCGCGCCATCGATCAGTCAAGCTGCAACAAGGATTATTCCTGCCTGAACGGCTTTTGCCCATCCTTTGTCACGCTTGAGGGGGCGAAGATCCGCAAAGAGGCAACGACCGAAATCGACTTGCCGGACCTGCCGATGCCGGTGCTGCCCAAGATCAGCGGCACCCATAACGTGGTGATCACGGGTGTCGGGGGAACCGGTGTTGTCACGCTGGGCGCGATTCTTGCGCAAGCTGCCCAGATTGACGGCAAAGGCGCGGGCATGATGGAAATGGCGGGCTTGGCGCAGAAGGGCGGCGCGGTTCACATCCATTGCCGTCTGGCCAACGCACCCGAAGACATCAGCGCCATCCGTGTCGCAACCGGCGAAGCCCATGCGCTGATCGGCGGTGATCTGGTGGTGTCCGCTGGAGCCAAAACTTTGGGCCTGACGCGCACAGGCCGTACAGGCGCCGTTGTGAACAGCCATGAGACGGTAACAGGCGACTTTACGCGCAATACCGAGTTCCGAATTCCTGCCGATCAGCTGGAACTGGCCCTCCAGGCACGGTTAAAAGAAGGTGTCTCGCTGTTTGACGCGACCGAGTTGGCACGCGCCGTGATGGGCGACTCGATCTATTCCAACATGATGATCTTTGGCGCGGCGTGGCAGCGGGGGTTGTTGCCCGTCCGCCATCAGGCGATCTTTGATGCCATCGAATTGAACGGAACTACGATTGAACGGAACAAGCGTGCGTTCGATATCGGGCGTTGGGCGGTTCTGCATCCCGCTGAAGTGCAGTCCATTCTGTCTCCGACCGTGACCGAGATGCCCAGATCGCTGGATCAGAAGATCGAATTCCGCGCAAGCCATCTGACCGATTACCAAAGTGCGCGGCTGGCCAAACGGTATCGCAAGCTGGTCGACAGTGTTGAGGATGCGGATATCCGCGAGGCGGTGGCAAAAGGCTATCACAAGCTTTTGTCCTACAAGGATGAATACGAAGTCGCGCGCCTTCTTCTGACAAGCCGTGACAAAGCGGCTGCCGAGTTCGATGGCGATTTCAAGATGACGTTCCATCTGGCCCCACCCTTTTTGGGGGGATCGGGCAGCAACGGCAGACCCCGCAAACGTGCGTTTGGCGAAGCCATCCTTGGCCCACTGAAACTTTTGACCCGGTTGAAGGCAATGCGCGGTACTCCGCTGGATATTTTCGGCTATTCGTCGGAACGCAGGATGGAACGTGCGTTAATCCGTCAATATGAAAAGGACATGCGCGAGGTTCTGCCGCTTGTATCGCAGACAACACGCGATGCGATTGCCGCCCTGGCTCGTTTGCCGCTGGATATCCGTGGGTTTGGCCCCGTATTGCGCGAGAACGAGGCCAAAGCAGCCAAACGGCGCGAGGAGTTGCTGACCGTCATTCGCGGCGGAGGGACAGGGTTGCAGGCTGCGGCGGAATAAAACGTCACAAGCGTGTCACGATAGCTAGGCAAAATCGTTACTTGCACTTATTTTGCAGGCAGCAAACCGGAGACCCATATGCCTTCCCGTCGTCATGCCGTTCGCGACATTTCCTATGCGCATTCCGCCGAAACCAAAGGTGGGCGGATGGTCATCAAGCTGATGGAGAACACGACGGGCCGTATGCGCCTGATCAAACGCGCGGACGGGTACGAGAAAGACGTTGCCAATGGGCGCGACTTTTGGGCTGTGATGGTCGAACGCTATGGGCTTACACTGGACGTGGCGGGGGGATCGCTTTCGAATATCCCGAAAGACGGTCCTCTGATCCTGATTGCCAATCATCCCTACGGAATTCTGGATGGCCTGATGATGGGACATATCCTGTCCGAGACGCGGGGTGATTTCCGCATTCTGGCCCATCGGGTGTTTCGCAAGGCCGAAGACCTGAATCGCATCATTCTGCCAATTTCGTTTGATGAAACGAAAGAGGCGATGCAGCTGAACCTTGAGACCCGCAAAACCGCACTCACATATCTGGGCGAAGGCGGGGCGATCGGCATTTTTCCCGGTGGGACGGTCAGCACCGGGGTTAAGCCGTTTTCCCACCCCATGGATCCGGGTTGGCGCGGGTTTACCGCGCGGATGGTTGCAAAATCGAATGCCACAGTTGTTCCGGTTTTCTTTGATGGCCACACCTCTCGTCTGTTTCAGATCGCTAGCCATCTGCACAGTACTTTGCGGATGGGCCTGCTGATCAAAGAGTTCAAGAAACGCGTTGATACACCGGTGAAGGTCGTAGTCGGAGAGCCGATCAGGCGCGACATTCTGGACCCGCTCAGCAAGGATACGCGCAAGATGATGGATTTCCTGCGCAAAGCCACGTATGAGCTGTCTCCAACGCCGTTGAAGTCTTATGACTACGGCTATGAGTTTGAGGAACGGCATCGCGCCTGAAGGATCTAATGGCAGTAGGTATCTTCGATTCCGGTTTGGGCGGTCTGACCGTCCTGAGTGCCGCACAGCAACGTCTGCCGGACGTTGATTTCCTGTATTTTGCAGACAGTGCACACGCGCCATACGGTGTGCGTGATGCCGAGGATATCTATCAGCTGACCCGCAAGGCGGTTCAAGATCTGTGGTCGCGTGGCTGCAATCTGGTGATTCTGGCCTGCAACACGGCCAGCGCCGCAGCGTTGCGGCGGATGCAGGAAGAAGGCGTGCCCAGCGGCAAACGCGTTCTTGGCGTTTTTGTCCCGTTGATCGAAGCACTGACCGAACGGCAATGGGGCGACAATTCTCCGCCGCGCGAAGTGGCCGTCAAACATGTGGCGTTGTTTGCAACGCCTGCCACCGTGTCCAGCAGGGCCTTTCAGCGGGAACTGGCATTTCGGGCCATCGGAGTAGATGTCGAGGCACAGGCATGTGGCGGCGTTGTGGATGCCATAGAAGACGGTGACATGATCCTGGCCGAAGCCTTGGTGCGCAGCCATGTGGATGCGCTGAAACGCAAAATGCCAGAACCTCAGGCTGCTATTCTGGGCTGCACGCATTACCCGTTGATGGCCGAAGCATTCCAGGCGGCGTTGGGTGACGATGTGCAGGTTTACAGCCAGGGTGCGCTTGTTGCTGACAGTCTGGCAGATTACCTGCAACGTCACCCCAACATGTTGGGCGAGGGCCCGAGTGGTTTTCTGACAACTGGCAAACCCAATGTAGTCAGCGACCGGGCGACGCAGTTCCTCCGACGACAAATCACGTTCCAGGCTGCCTGACTTAGGTCAAGGACGCAGCCACTTTGCTTCCCTTATTTCAAGGCCGTCACATCGGCGGTCGAAACATGTGACACTCAAGTGAAAGAGGTCTGACATGACCCATAAAATCGCAATTTTGGGCGCTTCGGGCTATACCGGCGCTGAACTGGTGCGGCTGATCGCCGAGCACCCGAACATGGATATCGTCGCGCTGGCCGCCGAACGTAAGGCTGGCATGACCATGGCGCAGGTTTTCCCGCATCTGCGCCACATGGATCTGCCTGATCTGTGCAAAATCTCCGAGATCGACTTTTCGCAGGTTGACCTGTGTTTTTGCGCTTTGCCGCACAAAACCAGTCAGGAAGTGATCCGGAACTTGCCGAAAGATCTGAAAATCATTGACCTGTCTGCCGACTTCCGGCTGGCCGACCCCGACGAGTACGAAAAATGGTACGGCAATCCGCATACCGCGCTAAAACAGCAGGAAGAGGCGATCTATGGTCTGACCGAGTTCTACCGCGAAGACATCAAGGGGGCACGGCTTGTTGCGGGCACCGGGTGCAATGCGGCGACCGGGCAATATGTTCTGCGGCCGCTGATATCTGCCGGGGTCATTGATCTGGACGATATCGTTCTGGACCTGAAATGCGCTGTGTCAGGGGCAGGGCGGTCATTGAAGGAAAACCTGCTGCACGCTGAACTGAGCGAAGGCAGCAACGCCTATTCCGTCGGAGGGACACACAGGCATCTTGGCGAGTTTGATCAGGAGTTTTCGAAACTTGCCAGTCGGGCTGTGCATGTGCAGTTCACGCCCCACCTTATCCCTGCAAACAGGGGTATTCTGGCCACAACCTATGTGAAGGGCGACCCGCACAGCATCTACGAAACGCTTGCCAAAGCCTACGCGGACGAGCCGTTCATCCAGATGCTGCCGATGGGTGAGACTCCTTCAACCCACCATGTGCGGGGGTCGAATTTCTGTCATATCGGTGTTGTGGCGGATAGGATTGAGCGGCGCGCAATTGTGATTGCGGCGCTGGATAACCTGACAAAAGGTAGCAGTGGGCAAGCCTTGCAGAACGCGAACCTGATGTTAGGTGAAGATGAAACTCTGGGCCTGATGATGGCCCCGCTTTTCCCGTGAGGATGGTATGAAAACGCTCAAGAAACGTCGGCGCGTACAAGTCATTCTGGTGGCAGTTGTTGCCTTGGTGGCGGCAACTGCGTTGATTGGTTGGGCATTGCAGGACGGGATCAACTTTTTCCGCTCGCCCAGCGAGGTGATTGCAGAGCCGCCGAAACCGACCGAAGTGTTTCGGATTGGCGGCTTGGTCGAAGAAGGCTCGATCATCCGCGGACAGGGCGAAACCATCCGTTTTGTTGTAACGGATGGCGGCGAAAGCGTTCCGGTCTCGTTCACAGGTGTTCTACCTGACCTTTTCTCGGAAAATCAGGGAATGATCGGCACGGGAAGTTACGTGAACGGCGTCTTTGAAGCGACTGAAATTCTTGCCAAACATGATGAGACCTACATGCCGAAAGAGGTCATGGACGCTCTGAAAGAGCAAGGTGTCTACAAAGGCGCGGAAGAAAGCTGAAGCCGTTTGACTCTGTTACGGAGCGTTGCGTGCATGGTGCATGCAGCGCTCCGTTTCGTTTTAAATCATTAATTTCTGTCGGAAACGGTGTGGCCACCTAACGTTACGAGGGTGGTATGCAAACGGTTCGGCAAATTGCCAAAGAGATTGTGGCCCGTGAAGGGGGCTTTGTTGATGACCCCGACGATCCGGGCGGGGCAACCAAGTTCGGGGTCACGATTCACACCCTGCGCAGGCTGGGTTTGGATCTGACTGGCGACGGTCGGGTTGACGAGGCGGATGTGCGCGCAGTGTCCGCTCGACAAGCGGTCGACATCTTTGTGCAGCACTATTTCGACAAGCCGCACATTGCGGAGCTTCCCGAAACCCTGCATGCTTCGGTTTTCGACATGTATGTGAATGCCGGTGCGCAGGCGGTGAAGATCCTTCAGCGGCTGCTACAGGAAATGGGGTTTAACGTCACCGCCGACGGCGTGATAGGCCCGCAAACCGTGGCGGCCTGCCAAAGCGCGGCGCAGCCAGAGCCCGATGTCCTGCGCGACGCCTACGGGATTGCGCGGCGAAACTACTATTTTCGCCTTGCTGATCAGCGGCCTGCATCCAGAAAATACGCGCGTAGCCGATCAGGCGGCAAAGGTGGCTGGATAAAACGGGCCGAAGAATTTCTTTCGCCGCGTTATCATCTTTCGGACAGCGAATTTACCAGAAGGATCGCGGCATGGGGCTGATTTCAGGTGTGCTGGCGCTTTTGTTTGGTAACGGGCGCAACGTCTTACAGGAAACCGCAGAACTCTATCGTGAAAACACCGAAGCAGGCGCAGTACGCGCCAATGAGATTCAAACTCAGGCCATGGTGCAGTTCGGTAGCGAATTTCAGGCACCTCAGAAGGGTCTTTTTGACCGTGTCATGGACGGCGTGAACAGGTTACCGCGCCCGGCGCTGGCATTGGGAACGCTTGGCTTGTTTGTTGCCGCCATGGTCGACCCAATATGGTTTGCCGCACGGATGCAGGGCATAGCCTTGGTCCCAGAGCCGCTGTGGTGGTTGCTGGGCGTGATCGTATCGTTTTACTTTGGCGCGCGTCACCAAAGTAAAATGCAGGATTTTCAGCGGGATATCCGCTCAACCATGACGCAACTGCCAACGGTCTTGAGCAATATCGAGGCCTTGCGCACCATGCAGAGCGACAGCCCCGGTGCTGCCGATCCCGGTCCGGATGCTGTACTGACCCGCGATGTCGTACTTCCCGAAGAAAACCAGGCTCTGAACGATTGGCGAAAGCTTCGCGGTATCTGACCCGCGACACTTTGTGCGTGCAGAACTAGCTAAAGGTCATGGCCCCCGGTTCCGCACCGGCGTATATTCCGGGGCATGATTACAGAACTTGGCCACTTCACCCTGATCCTCGCGTTCTTTGTCGCCATAGTGCAAAGCGTTGTTCCACTTATCGGCGCCTCAAAACGCTGGACCGGCTGGATGGCCTTTGCAGAGCCCGCCGCGATCGTCCAGTTCCTGCTGACGGCGTTTGCATTTGGTGCTTTGATCTGGGCGTTTGTAACGTCTGACTTTTCCCTCAGGATTGTGGTCGAGAACAGCCACACGGCAAAGCCGATGCTGTACAAGATCAGCGGAACATGGGGCAACCACGAAGGATCCATGCTGCTGTGGGTGCTGATCGTCACCCTGTTTGGAGCGATGGCGGCTTTCTTTGGTGGCGGCTTGCCACCGACACTCAAAGCCCGTGTTCTGGCCGTTCAGTCGGCCATTGCCGTGGCGTTTTTCGGTTTCATCCTGTTCACGTCGAACCCGTTTGACAGGCTTGCCATCGCTCCGTTTGACGGGCGTGACCTGAACCCACTGCTGCAAGATCCCGGGCTGGCCTTCCACCCGCCGTTTTTGTACCTCGGCTATGTCGGGCTGAGCATGGCATTCAGCTTTGCGATTGCTGCCCTGATCGAAGGGCGTATCGATGCAGCATGGGGCCGGTGGGTGCGCCCCTGGACGCTGGCGGCATGGGTTTTCCTGACTATCGGAATCGCGTTGGGATCCTGGTGGGCTTATTACGAACTGGGCTGGGGCGGTTTCTGGTTCTGGGACCCGGTGGAAAACGCATCCTTCATGCCCTGGCTGCTAGCGGCGGCGCTGTTGCACTCGGCAATTGTCGTGGAAAAGCGCGAAGCATTGAAAAGCTGGACCATTCTGCTGGCAATTATTGCGTTTGGATTTTCCCTGATCGGCACGTTTATCGTGCGTTCAGGTCTGCTGACCTCGGTACATGCTTTTGCCAATGATCCTGAACGCGGTGTGTTCATCCTGATCATTCTGGTCTTCTTCATCGGTGGCGCGCTTACCTTGTTTGCCGCGCGGGCGCAGGCGATGGAGGCCAAGGGCGTTTTTGGCATGGTCAGCCGCGAAAGCGCGCTGATCGTGAACAATGTCCTTCTTGCGGTCAGTTGTTTCGTTGTCTTTGTCGGGACGATGTGGCCGATGGTGGCCGAGATGATGTTCGACCGCAAACTCTCGGTCGGGGCGCCGTTTTTCAACGCGGCCTTTTCACCGTTCATGGTTTTGCTGGGTCTGATCCTGCCGATCGGGGCCATGCTGCCGTGGAAACGCGGTCGGTTGGGCAAAACGGCCTGGTCCCTGCGCTATGCCTTTGGTCTGGCGCTGGCGATTGCGTTGTTGGTTTGGGCAATGCAGACCGGTCGCAGCGCGCTAGGGCCCGTAGGCCTGTTTCTGGGGGCATGGATCACTTTCGGTGCCGCCATTGATTTGTGGAGCCGGACAGGCCGCAATGGCAGCTTCAAACGTCTGATCCGACTTCCGGGCGCCGATTGGGGTAAGGCAGTTGCCCATACCGGCCTTGGCGTGACGATCTTTGCGATTGCCGGTCTGACCGCGTGGGAGGCAGAAGATATCCGTGTGGCGCAGCTGAACCAGCCGTTCGAAGTAGGTCAGTTTACACTGACGTTGCAGGACGTGCGACGGGTACAGGGTCCGAACTATTTTTCAACCACGGCTGATGTTTTGGTGGAAAAGGGCGGTCGCGCCATCGGAACGCTGCATCCCGAGAAACGGGATTATCCCGTCGCACGCATGCCGACGACCGAGGCCGCGATTGACTATCGTTTTCTTGGTGACCTTTACGTCGTCATCGGGGATCAGCAGGCAGACGGTGGCTGGGTCATGAGAACCTATATCAAACCGCTGGCGAACTGGATCTGGGGTGGATGTATCCTGATGGCGCTCGGCGGTGTCCTCAGCCTGAGCGACAGGCGCTTCCGCGTCGCCGCAGGCGCGCGTAAATCCCCCGCTGGCGGAGTACCCGCAGAATGAAGCGCCTTGTTCTGATCCTGCTGCTGCTTGCAGCACCCGTGTTTGCGGTACAACCTGATGAAGTTCTGGACGACCCGGTTCTGGAGCAGCGGGCGCGCGACCTGAGTGTTGGATTGCGGTGCCTGGTGTGTCGCAATGAAAGCATTGACGAAAGCAACGCCGATCTGGCGCGCGATCTGCGTCTGCTTTTGCGCGAACGTTTGGTTGCGGGTGACAGCGACGAAGAGGCCATCTCGTTTATCGTTGACCGCTACGGCGAATATGTCCTGCTCAAGCCCACCACCAGTGGTTCGAACCTGCTGTTGTGGCTTGCCGGGCCGATCATGCTGCTGATCGCTGCCGCAGTCGGGCTGAACTTTCTTCGCACACGCGCAAGGGCGCAGGTTTCGGGTGAAACCGAAGCTCTAAGTGCGGAAGAACAGGAACGCCTTCGCCAAATTCTTGAAGACTGACGTTTGGTTCTGCTTTTCCCATCCTGCCCGGACAAGTAAGTGTGCTGAAACACGTGGCGCGAGGGAAAAGTTTTCATGAATTACGAAACGGTTCTATTGGACATATCGGATGGTCTGGCGGTTTTGACCCTGAACAGACCGGACAAGATGAACGCGCTGACCACTCGGATGCGGGCAGAGATTACCCACGCGATGAAAGATGCCGCGGTTAAAGCGCGCTGTATCGTTATCACCGGCGCGGGGCCGGCGTTTTGTTCCGGGCAGGATCTGGGAGATGCATCATC
Source organism: Ruegeria sp. AF3 (assembly GCF_056536285.1). Classification (NCBI taxonomy): domain Bacteria; kingdom Pseudomonadati; phylum Pseudomonadota; class Alphaproteobacteria; order Rhodobacterales; family Roseobacteraceae; genus Ruegeria; species Ruegeria sp. AF3. The sequence goes on from NZ_JBQFJM010000001.1 coordinate 170,445, forward strand.
GACCGGCAAGATCGATCTGGAACGATCATTGCGCGACGAGTACGAGCCGATGCTGGAAGCCATCCACAGCTGTCCTGTTCCGACGATCGCGGCTGTAAACGGACCTGCTGCGGGGGCAGGGGCCAACCTTGCGCTGTGTGCGGACGTGGTTATTGCAACGGAGAGTGCGTATTTCCTGCAGGCTTTTGCACGTATCGGCTTGCTGCCCGATGCCGGGGGCACCTGGTTCATGCCGCGTCAGATGGGCTTGGCCAAAGCAATGGGGGCCGCCTTGTTTGCTGACAAGATCAGCGCCCGGCAGGCCGAAGAATGGGGCATGATCTGGGAAGCTGTCCCCGATGATGCGTTTGCCGCACATTGGCACAAAAGGGCAGAATATCTGGCCAAAGGTCCAACCGCCGCCTATGGCGCGATCAAGCGTGCCATCCGCGGGACCTACGAAAACACATTGCAGCAGCAGCTTGCAACCGAGGCGCATCTTCAAGGAGAATGTGGCCGGTCGCGGGATTTTGCAGAAGGTGTGGTGGCGTTCATGGAAAAACGCCCTCCGAAATTCGAAGGGCGTTGATAAGCGTTAGGCGCGGCGACGGCGACGCGTGCGGCGTTCGGGGCCTGCGTCGTCCTCGGTTCCGTCCGAAGCCGACGAAAACGGCCCCAGTGCCTCGGTGATCTGATCCAGTGTCGGGCGCTCGCCGCGCGAAGTGGTATCCAGCGCTTCGCGCATTTTGCGCAGATGATCGGGCATGGTCCCGCAGCACCCGCCGATGATTGTTGCGCCCGAATCCCGTGCCATGGCAGCATACCGACCCATCAGTTCGGGTGTCCCGTCATAATGGATATGGCCATCCACGTATTTCGGGATGCCCGCATTGCCCTTTGAGATCAGCGGACGCTCGGTGCCTTGCGCTGCAAAACCCAGAACCGTGCGCAGGATATCCGACGCGCCGGTTCCACAATTGGCTCCAAAAGCGATCGGTGGGTTTGGCAAGGTTTCGACCAAAAGCGCAAGATCGGCCGAGGTGACACCCATCATCGTGCGCCCGGCCGTGTCAAAGCTCATCGTGCCGCACCAGGGCATGTCGGCCAGCGCAAAGGCCTCGGCTGCCGCGCGGAATTCCTCTGGCGCGCTGATGGTTTCCACCCAAAGAACGTCAACTCCGCCCGCTTTCAAAGCCTCGGCCTGTTCATGGAACATTTCAACCGCGTCGGAATGCGACAGGCTGCCGACCGGTTCCATAATCTCGCCGGTGGGTCCAACCGATCCGGCCACGACGATAGGGCGCCCGGCTTTGTCCGCGATTTCACGTCCAAGTTCTGCGCCGATACGGTTCAGCTCGCCCACGCGGTTCTGCGCATCATGCAGTTTCAGACGCGCCGCAGTGCCTCCAAACGTGTTGGTCAGAAACAGGTCGCTGCCCGCATCGACCGACCCCTGATACAGCGCCCTGATCTTGTCCGGAGCATCCACGTTCCACAGCTCAGGCGCGTCACCTGATTGCAGACCCATGTTAAATAAATTGGTCCCCGTTGCACCGTCCGCAAGGATGGCGTCTTTGGTGTCCAGAAGTTTGCTCAGCGCGTTTGTCATAGGGTTATTCCAGAAAAAGCGTATAAACGCTGCAAAAAAACAGAGACGCCCCGTGTCTCATGACCAGGGCGTCAAATCAATTTCATAAAACTCATGAAGATCATGAATTTTGCATTTCAGGCAATCAGTGCTCGCCTTCCACCATCACCTGTTCTTTGGCTTCAACCAGAAGCTCGGCCATTTTCGAACGGATCGTGGCTTCATCCGCAAGATCACCCAAGTAGGCTTTGACCGCCTCGACAACATCGTCTTCGCCGACATGCTGTAGGTCGGTATGAACCAGTTCCTGGCCGTATTTCCGTGCCTGTTCAACAGTTTCGCCCTTCAGCGCAGACGCCCAGACAGCCATAAAGCGGTTGCGGCGCATCCGAGCGATGAACTGCATCTTTTCGTCATGGGCGAATTTGCTTTCAAACGCGGCTTCACGTTCGTCGAATGTGGTCATTGGTTGGGGACCCCTTGGATTACCGTTTCTCACTGATGATATGACAATAGGACACTCTGGGTGCAAGGTATTTGCGCTGCGTCAAAGGCCCTCGGGGCAGCGAACTTGCGGGAACGCAGGGCTTGCACTATGAGGACGCCAACGTGAAGGGACTCATTCCCTTTCGCCAGTCTGGAAAGGTCGCTTATGGCGCGTCGCAAGAAAATCTACGAAGGCAAGGCCAAAATTCTGTATGAAGGCCCCGAACCGGGCACCATCGTACAGTATTTCAAGGATGACGCCACCGCGTTCAATGCCGAGAAGAAAGACGTGATTGACGGCAAAGGCGTGCTGAACAACCGTTTGTCCGAGTTCTTCATGACCGGGCTGACCCAGATTGGTATTCCGAACCACTTCATCCGGCGCCTGAATATGCGCGAACAGCTGGTGCGCAACTGCGAGATCATTCCACTAGAAGTGATCGTGCGCAATTACGCGGCCGGTTCGATGTCGAAACGTCTTGGCATCGCAGAAGGGACGCAATTGCCACGTCCGATCGTTGAATATTGCTTCAAGGATGATGCTTTGGGCGATCCTCTTGTCACCGAGGAACATATTGCCGCGTTTGGCTGGGCCAGCCAGCAGGACATGGACGACATCCTCAGCCTCGCGCTGCGCGTGAACGATTTCCTGAGCGGCGTGATGCTGGCGGTGGGTATTCGTCTGGTTGACTTCAAGATCGAAATCGGGCGCGTATTTGAAGGCGACTATCAGCGGCTGGTCGTTGCGGATGAAATCAGCCCGGACAGCTGCCGCCTGTGGGATATCAAGACCGGTCAGAAACTGGACAAGGATGTATTCCGCCGCGATCTGGGCAGCCTGACAGATGCCTATTCCGAGGTCGCCCGAAGACTGGGTGTGCTGCCTGCCAGCAACGTCACCAAGCCGACGCTGATCAACTAAATACCACGCCTTAGCAGCGCCGCCCCCTCAGGGCGGCGTTTTGTCTTTGCCAAGTTGTTGGTAGAGCAGGGTGTTTGCGTGTGGCCGGGCCGTTTGATCGGATGACCATTCCGAAGCTTCCAGCTGCCGTGCCGGCAAAACTACTCGGGTCCATCTGACGGCGCAGGATCGTCACCTACCTGCGGCAAACTGCGTTTGAAACAGGGTTGTCGAAACCCATCAGGCGCGCTATCCCCCGCGCAACGAAATGGGCCTTGTATGCGGCCCTCAGGTGGAGTTGCCAAAATGAAAGCACGGGTTCATGTGATGCTCAAGAACGGGGTGCTGGACCCGCAGGGCGAAGCAGTACGTCACGCATTAGGTGCAATGGGCTTTGATCAGGTCGAAGGCGTACGTCAGGGCAAAGTCATCGATCTTGAGCTTGCCGATGGCGCAACCGAGGCAGACGTGACCGAGATGTGCGAAAAGCTTTTGGCCAACACCGTCATCGAACGCTACGAGATCGAACTGGTCTGATTGATGCGGGCCGCGCGTCTGATCACCTATCGTCAACCGCTTGAGGTGTCGACGATCCCCGATCCGGTTCCCGCCGAAGACGGTGTTGTGGTGCGAGTGCTGGCCTGCGGTGTGTGCCGGTCCGACTGGCACGCGTGGTCGGGCTCAGACCCGGACGTTGTCCTGCCCATGACACCCGGTCACGAGTTTTGCGGCGAGGTGGTCTCGGTCGGTGCGCGCGTTAAACGGTGGCGTGTTGGGGACCGGGTGATTGCGTCCTTTATCCTTGCCTGTGGGCATTGCCCGGACTGCGCAAAGGGTCATCAGACAATCTGTCCGAACCAGGTCGTGCCCGGCTTTACCTGTGACGGGGCTTTTGCTGAATATGTTGCCGTGGCTCATGCCGATGCCAACCTGACATCCTTGCCCGACAGCATCGCGCCTGAAATCGCCGCCGCATTGGGGTGCCGCGTAACCACGGCGTGGCAGGCGCTTGTTGGCCGGGCGCAGGTGCAGGGTGGTGAGTGGATTGCTGTATTTGGCGGCGGCGGTGTCGGAATATCAACGCTTCTTCTTGGCAAGGCGCTCGGCACGCGTGTTATCGTAGTCGATGTCGCCGAGGACAAGCTGGCCTATGCCAAAACTCTGGGCGCCGACGCGGTGGTCAATGCCGCGACATGTGATGCCCCACAGGCGGTGAAAGACATCACCGGTGGCGGCGCCGATGTTGCGATCGAGGCGCTTGGCGTCGAAGCCACGACCGTTTCCGCCATGCGATCCCTGCGCAAAATGGGGCGCATGGTGCAAATCGGAATGCCCACGGGGGACCATGCACAGATGTCGTTGCCGATGGATGTGCTCTATTCTGGTCAGCTCTCCGTATTTGGCACCCGTGGGATGCCAAGCTGGCGCTATCCGTCGCTGTTGTCGCTGATCGCGGGTCAAGGGGTCGACCTGAGCCCGCTGGTGACCCGGAAAATAACCCTGAACCAGGTAAGCGCCGAGCTTGCCGCTTTTGACCATCCAACGCCTCCGGGTGTTGCGGTTGTCACAGATTTTGTCTCGTAGGAGGGCCCGCCATGCGTGCAGCCGTAATCGTTTTCCCCGGATCCAACTGTGACCGAGATCTTGCCGTCGCCTTTGAGCAGGCCGGTTTTCAGGTCGATATGGTCTGGCACAAAGACGCGGCTTTGCCCGAAGGTATTGATATCGTGGGTGTGCCGGGCGGGTTCTCTTATGGAGATTACCTGCGTTGCGGCGCAATCGCGGCCCAATCGCCGATTTGCAAGGCCGTCGTCGAACACACGCAGCGCGGCGGTTATGCCGTAGGCATTTGCAACGGTTTTCAGGTTCTGACCGAAACCGGCATTTTGCCGGGCGCGTTGCTGCGCAATGCTGGGCTGAAATACATCTGCAAGACCGTTGGCCTAAAGGTTGAGACCAGCGACTGCGCGTTTACCAGCGGCTACAACGCAGGCGATGTGATCGGTATTCCGATTGCGCACCACGATGGCAACTATTTTGCGGATGACGCGACGCTGGCCGCGCTAAAAGATCAGGACCGGATCGCTTTTACCTATGCCGAAAACCCGAACGGCTCGATCGGGGATATCGCCGGAATCCTGTCGGAAAACCGCCGCGTTCTTGGCATGATGCCGCACCCCGAACGCGCAGCTGATCAGGGTCATGGCGGCACAGACGGGGTGGCGTTGTTCCGCGCATTGTCAGGTGTGTTTGAAGCGGCGTGACTTGAGGTCTCGCCCGCCGGGGCGTAACCTTTTGCCATGAACACAGAAGTTCGATCTGGCTGGTCAAATATGTTGAAACCGTTTCGTGGTGCGCCGCTGGGCTGGCGGTTGCGGCTGGCGGTTCTTGTTCTGCTGGTCGCGACAATTGCAACGGTCTGGGTCACGAACCGGCTGTTGACCGACAGGTTCACCGAATCCACGCGCAACCGGGCAGAGCTGCGACTGACGCTGTATTCGGGCAACTTGCTGAGTGAATTGCGCCGCAACTCGATTGTTCCACAATTGCTGGCCCGCGACCCGACGTTGATTTCGGCATTGCAGTCAGGCGATTACACCCTGTCTACCCAACGCCTTATTTCATTCGTGGAAGAGATCGGCGCGGCCTCACTGGTTTTGCTGGACAGCGACGGGCGCACAGTTGCCGCGACCGACCGAAACAGGTTGGGCGAAGGACATCGGAACACGCCTTATTTTGTGGATGCGATCCGCTCGAACGCGACGATCTTCTCTGTTATTCCCAAGGACGCAGGCGGGTACAGCTTTGTGTATTCGCGCCGGTTGGAGAATGGGGCCGAGTTCCTGGGCGTAATTGTCGTCGAGGTTGACCTGCAAAAGTTCGAACGCGCCTGGGCAGGTATCTCGGATGCGGTGATGGTTACCGACAGCACCGGCAACATCATTTTGTCCACGGAACCCCGCTGGCGCGGGCTGGATGAGAACACGGCGATGCTGCGCCAACCGCCACAAGGTGCGATCCAGCGCGCCATCCGGGCAACAACCGATTGGACCGCGCTGCCGCCTGATGCCTATCTTCAGGGCGAAGCGGTGATGCGGATCGAGACGCGCATTCCTTTCCGCGGCTGGCAGATGACCTCGTTCACGACCTATGCCTCGATCCGGGAAAAGGTGAACAGCGTTCTGGCGCTGGAAATCATGGGATTTGCGATTCTTCTGGCGCTTGCGTTCTATGCGTTGAGCCGCCGTGCCACGTTGCGCATGACCCTGTTCCAGCGCGAGTCGGCAGAGCTTCGCGCATTGAATGCACGGCTACAGCGGGAAATCGCTGAACGTGAACGGGTTGAAAAGACGCTGGATTTGGCAGAACAGACTCTTGCGCAAAGCTCGAAACTGGCTGCCCTGGGCGAGATGTCGGCGGCGGTCAGTCACGAGCTGAACCAGCCACTGGCGGCGATGAAAACCTATCTGGCCGGGGCCCGCCTGTTGCTGCGCCGCAACCGCCCGGAAGAGGCCCTTGCCAGCTTTGGTCGCATCGATGGTCTGATAGAACGGATGGGCGCAATTACTCGGCAGCTCAAGTCTTATGCACGCAAGGGCGCGGATGCGTTTTCACCAGTAAATCTTGGTGAAGCGCTGGCCTCGTCCCTGTCGATGATGGAGCCTCAGCTGCGTCAGCGCCACGTGAAGATCACGCAGATCGTACCAGAGGAACCTGTGATCGTAATGGGGGATCGAATGCGTATCGAGCAGGTCATGGTCAACCTCTTGCGAAACGCGCTGGACGCCACCAAATCAGTGGTGGAGCCGGATGTGGAAATCATCCTGGCAGCAGGTGATATGGCAGTGCTGACCGTACGCGACAACGGGCACGGAATCGAGGATATCGAAAACCTGTTCGAGCCGTTCTACACGACCAAACAGCCCGGAGACGGTGTTGGTCTGGGGCTTGCCATCTCGTCAGGGATCGTGAACGACCATGGGGGACGGCTGACTGCGCGCAACGGCCAATATGGCGGTGCGGTGTTTGAAATGCAGTTGCCTGCACTGGGAAGAGACGGCCTTGAAGCCGCGGAATAACGAGGAATGACTATGGCACAAGCCATGAAAATTGCCATTGTTGACGATGAACAGGACATGCGCCAGTCGATCAGCCAGTGGCTCGCTTTGTCCGGCTATGACACGGAAACCTTCGCCAGCGCGGAAGATGCGCTCAAGGTGTTGGGTCCGGATTATCCGGGGATAGTGATTTCGGACATCAAAATGCCCGGAATGGACGGCATTCAGCTTCTCAAAAAGCTGATGGGCGCTGACAGCACCTTGCCCGTGATCATGATCACCGGTCACGGCGATGTTCCGATGGCTGTCGAGGCGATGCGTGTCGGTGCATTCGATTTCCTTGAAAAACCCTTCAACCCCGACCGCATGTCTGAACTGGCCAAACGGGCCAGCAATGCGCGGCGTCTGACGTTGGACAACCGCGCGCTGCGCCGGGAATTGTCCGGCGGCACCCAGATCATGAACAAACTGATCGGTGCCAGCCCGGTTATGGAACGCCTGCGCGAGGATATCCTCGATCTGGGTCAGGCGGATGGCCATGTGTTGATCGACGGAGAGACAGGGACCGGAAAGACGCTTGTCGCACACGCCCTGCATGCGGTTGGAAGCCGTGCCGGCAAGAAATTCGTGCTGGTGTCCTGCGCGGCGCACGAGGAAGACGCGTTGGCCAAACGTCTGTTTGGGCCGATGATGCCTGAAGACGCCCAATTGCCCGCCATCGAAGAGGCGCGGGGCGGAACGCTGGTTCTGGAAGATGTCGAAGCGCTCAACGATTCCCTGCAAGCCAAGCTGCTCAGCGTGATGAACGAGCAGGGCACGCCGGCCGAGACACGCATCGTAGCGATCTCGAACCTGCAAGAGGCCGGAAAAACCTCCGAAGATGTCTTGCGGCCTGATCTGTTCTATCGATTGGCCGCCTTGCGCATCACCATGCCGCCCCTGCGCCAGAGGGGCGAGGACATCCTGACCCTGTTTACCCGTCTGAGCGAGCAGTTCGCCGAAGAATACGGCTGTGATGCGCCTCAGGTAAGCGCTCAGGAAGCCGCGCAGCTGTTGCAGGCACCCTGGCCGGGGAACGTGCGCCAGTTGATCAACATTGCCGAACGCGCGGTACTGCAATCGCGCCGCGGGTCCGGAACGATCGCCTCGCTGTTGATGTCGGATCACGAGGAAATGCAGCCGGTCATGACCACCGAAGGCAAGCCGCTGAAGGAATATGTCGAAGCCTTTGAACGGATGCTGATCGACAACACGATGCGGCGGCACAAAGGATCTATCGCGTCTGTGATGGATGAACTGTGCCTGCCGCGCCGAACGCTGAATGAAAAGATGGCCAAATACGGCCTCCAGCGGTCGGACTATCTGTAAACTGGGTGACGGGGGCTCTGCCCCCGTCGCCTTTGGCGACTCCCCCGGGATATTTTTGGCCAGATGAAGGCGATCCCGCATGCCACGGTTGGGGGCGGTGCAGTTTGCCCATTGTCTTTTCCACAGGACTGCTTTTATTGTGTCCGGACGGGCCGGGCCAGTTTTGTGTCCATAAGCCCCGAATCATTGAGTTTCGCTGCTTTGCTGAAGGTGATGACATATTATTCGCCGCAAAGCAGACCGATTGTGCCCCTTTCGGGGCAATGTAGTACCTGAGCCCGGAACGTCTGGGCGAAAGGAATAAATGGGCAGGCTGCGGCTAACGCGCCTGTCGGAGAAGAACCGCGATGACGCGCGCGCAACGATTGAGTGACCGGGCAGGGGGCCACAGCGCCAGACCCTGCCGCGCGCCGTCCGATATCGCCCTGACAAGACACCTCCCCAAATGTGCCTGTCCACCTGGACGGGTCAGGACAACGCGTTTGGCGCGGTGCACCAAGGACACATGGCTAAGAAAATGCTTATCGATGCCACCCACGCGGAGGAAACCCGCGTCGTGGTGGTCGACGGAAACAAGGTCGAGGAGTTCGATTTTGAATCCGAAAACAAGCGCCAGCTTGCTGGCAACATCTATCTTGCAAAAGTAACACGGGTTGAGCCGTCGCTTCAGGCGGCCTTTGTGGATTATGGCGGGAACCGGCACGGCTTCCTCGCGTTTTCGGAAATTCACCCGGACTATTACCAGATCCCCATCGCCGACCGCGAGGCGCTGATGGAGGAAGATCGCGCCTATGCCGAGGCCATGAAGGCGCGGGATGAGGCCGACGAGGGCAAGCCGAAAAAGCGGCGTTCGCGCGCCCGATCAAAGGCCGCGGATCTTAAATCGGACGATCTGGTCGAAACGATTGAAGTTTCGACCGAGCCGACCGGTATGGAAACCATCGACCTTGACGATGCCGACATGGAGGTGCCCGAGGGGACATCGCCTATGGAAATCGTCGGTGAAACACCTGTTGAGGAGCCTGCGGACAACGAAGCGCCAGAAGCTGTGTCAGATGACACTGCTGAGGAAACGGCTTCGGAAGACGAGGCTCAGGCTGAAACGGTCGAGTCTTCACAAGACGATGCAGCAGGGGATTCTGATGACGCGGCGGATGCTTCAATCTCTGACGATGGCGATGAAGCGTCTGAATTGTCTGAGAATGACCCGGACGTAGATGATGGCGATGCGGATGAGGAACACGCTGACGCAGCCGCGAAAGATGACACGATTGAAACCGTAGCCGAGGAAGACGACAGCGAGGACATCCGCCCTCAGCGCAAGCCACGCCCACGCCGGTATAAGATTCAGGAAGTGATCAAAGTGCGCCAGGTGCTGCTGGTGCAGGTCGTCAAGGAAGAACGCGGCAACAAGGGGGCAGCCCTGACGACCTATCTGTCGCTGGCAGGTCGCTATTGTGTTTTGATGCCGAACACCGCGCGTGGCGGTGGGATCAGCCGCAAGATCACCAACGCAGTTGACCGCAAAAAGCTGAAAGAGATCGCCGCGGATATTGATGTTCCGACAGGGGCGGGTTTGATTATCCGGACTGCAGGCGCCAAGCGCACAAAATCGGAAATCAAGCGCGACTATGAATACCTGCAACGCCTGTGGGAGCAGATCCGGGCATTGACCCTGGAATCCATTGCACCTGCGAAGATCTATGAAGAAGGCGATCTGATCAAACGGTCGATCCGGGACCTTTATAACCGCGATATCGACGAGGTTCTGGTCGAGGGCGAGGGCGGATACCGCATCGCCAAGGACTTCATGAAGATGATCATGCCGTCCCATGCCAAGAATGTGAAACGGTACGAGGACGCGCTGCCGCTGTTTGCGCGCTATCAGGTGGAAAGCTATCTGGCGGGGATGTTCAACCCGACCGTTCAGCTGAAATCTGGCGGGTATATCGTGATCGGCGTGACCGAAGCGCTGGTGGCAATCGACGTGAACTCGGGCCGGGCCACGAAAGAAGGCTCGATCGAGGAAACGGCGCTGAAAACCAATCTGGAAGCCGCGGAAGAAGTGGCGCGTCAGTTGCGTCTGCGTGACCTTGCCGGTCTGATTGTCATCGATTTCATCGACATGGACGAGCGCAAGAACAATGCGTCGGTTGAAAAGCGTCTTAAGGACAAGCTGAAAACCGACCGTGCCCGCATTCAGGTCGGCCGGATTTCGGGTTTTGGCCTGCTCGAGATGAGCCGTCAGAGGCTGCGCCCGGGTATGATCGAGGCGACCACGCAGCCATGCCCGGCATGCCATGGCACCGGCCTGATCCGTTCGGACGACAACATGGCGCTGTCGATCCTGCGTCAGATCGAAGAAGAAGGCACACGCCGCCGCTCGCGCGAGGTTCTGGTGCGCTGCCCGGTCAGTATCGCGAACTTCCTGATGAACCAGAAGCGCGAGCATATTGCCCAGATCGAATCGCGCTATGGCCTGTCTGTACGGATCGAAGGCGATGTGCATCTGGTCAGCCCGGATTTCTCGATGGAGAAATTCAAGACCGCCAGCCGCATTGTTCCCGAAGCGACAGCTCCTGTCGTGTCGGTCGATGCCTCGCTGATGGATCTGGTGGATTCTTCGGAAGAGGAGGAAGCCGAAGAGGATATCGCGTCGATTGAAGATGATACCAAACCCAAGCGCAAGCGCCGCCGTCGTCGTCGCAAGAAAGGCGCGAGCAACGGTGACGCGGCGGAACAGGGCGCGGATGACGGCGAAGGGTCAGAGCAGGAGGATGCCGTAGGCGAATCCGCTGAAACGGAAACCGCTGTCGAGACAACCGAAGCCGAAGCAACGGAAGAGGAAAAACCCGCCAAGCCCAAGCGTAAGCGCGCTCCGCGTCGTCGTAAGAAAGATGCGGTAGCAGAAGAGGGTGCGGAACAGTCGGAAGCACCGGACACCGATGCCGGGGCCGATGCACCGGCGGTTGAAGAGGCGGCCTCAGACGCAGAAGCCGAACCTGCCGAGGCGGCTGTCGCCGAGCAAAGCGAAGCCGCTGAGGCTGTTGACGCTGCGCCGGAAGCAACAGAGTTTGCCGAGCAGACTGAGGAAGTCGCACAAGCTGAAGCGATCGTTGCGGTGGAAGAACCTGAAGTTCAATCTGCCGATGAGCCGATCGAAGACGCACCCGTGGAAGAAACACCCATGGCAGCAGAACCTGAACCGGTGCTTGAAACTGTGGCAGATGAACCTGAGCCAGAATCCGACAGGCCCAAACGGCGCGGATGGTGGTCGCTGGGCAACTGATGAAAGGGCGGGCAGATTTGCCCGCCTTTTTTATATCACAAAGTCAGTCGGTTTTTCGGATCAGATAGACCTGATGTTCGCCATCCAAATCCTGAGACAGCAATGTGTGGCCAGCCTCGGCGCAAAAATGCGGGACATCGATGATGGCTGCCGGATCATCAGCCAGCACACGCAACACAGAACCTTGCGGCATGGATTTCAGCCGTTTGCGGGCCTTGAGGACGGGCAGGGGGCACAGTAGGCCCAGCGCATCCAGCGTATCTGTAATCTCTGACATGATTTTCGGGATAGGGCGAAGTTGTAATATTGTCCAGATTCCAAGCACGAGGATGTGACTCATTGGCCCCGTGACGGACCGCCATTCATCACTTATGTGCTTAGACATGTTCGGAATAGAAATCATAGATGCGGGGCTGCTGCCCGCCATGTTTGTTGCCCTGCTGGGTGGCCTGATCAGCTTTCTGTCGCCTTGTGTGCTGCCCATCGTGCCGCCCTATCTGGCATATATGAGCGGCGTCACGATCAACGAAATGCAGGATGAGACCCGCGCCCGGCGCAAGGCAACCATGTCAGCGCTGTTCTTTGTGCTGGGCCTGTCGACGGTTTTTCTGCTGTTGGGCTTTACCGCATCTGCCTTTGGAGTGTTCGTGCTGCAAAATCAGGTGCTTTTTGCCAAACTGTCCGGTGCCGTTGTCATTGTCTTTGGCCTGCATTTCCTGAATGTCTTCCGTATCCCCTTTCTGGACCGCGAAGCGCGGATCGAAACCGGCGATTCCGGTGGCTCGGTCTTTGGTGCTTATATTCTTGGGTTGGCCTTTGCTTTCGGCTGGACGCCCTGTATCGGCCCCCAGCTGGGCGCGATCCTGTCCCTTGCGGCAACCGAGGCCTCGGTGGCGCGCGGCACGCTGTTGCTGGGTGTTTATGCAGCCGGATTGGGTATTCCGTTTCTGCTGGCAGCCATGTTTCTCAACCGCTCTATGACCGTGATGAACCGGATCAAGCCCTATATGGGCGTGATCGAAAAGGTCATGGGAGGGCTGCTGCTGTTCGTGGGCATCATGCTGATCACAGGCCTGTTCACCCGCTTCAGCTGGTGGTTGCTTGAAACCTTCCCGGCGCTTGCGAATTTCGGCTGAGCGTCTGCCCCCCTTACCTTGACCTAAAGCCTGCGTTAACCTGCGCGGCAGAAGGTAAAGGCATGAGCAGTCAGAGAAATCAGTCACAGGTTCGCAAACGCCGGGTGTTCTACATCCCCGGTTATGACCCGATGCCGCCGCGACGATATCGCGAGCTTTACCGAACCGAGTCGCAGGCGCAGGCCCGGATCTCGGGATATGAGATCGCCATGGCCCCCAAGTCCGCAAAAGGTCTGTTCGGCTGGTCCGTGACATCATTGCAGGACGGTGCGTCTGTTGAGACAGAAATCGAAGTTCTGGTCTGGTCAGACATCGTGCGCGACAGCATGTCCGCGTCGATCCCTGCAACCTACGCGCAGTTGGCCCACACGGCGTGGATATACATTTCGACCGGCGCTTTGTGGCGCCTGATGCGGTTGCGCAAGGGCCCGGTGATTGCGGCGCTCTATCCGGTGGCGATGTTGGTGTCTCAGCTGCTGGTTGCGTTTGCAGTCGTGTGGGCATGTGTGGCGATGGCTGGCTGGTGGGGTCTGTTTCCGGGTATCGCCGTTGCGGTTGCGCTGATGCTGTGGTTCCGCAAGATCGACAACCGGCTGTTTGCCTATTACCTGATGCATGATTACGCCTATTCCGCGCAGCTGAAGGGGGAAACTCCGCTTAAACTGAAGGACAGACTGGCCGTATTCCGCAAGGCGATTGAAGCCGCTCTGATATCCGGTGTGGATGAGGTACTGGTCGTGGGCCACAGTTCGGGCGCGCATATGGGGGTGTCTGTTCTGGCCGACCTGATCCGCGACAGGGCGGTGCCGCAACAAGGGGCAGAGTTGTCCTTTCTCAGCCTTGGGCAGGTGATGCCTATGGTATCCTTTCTGCCAAATGCGCAGGGCCTTCGGTCCGACCTTCAATTCCTGTCCTCCAGTTCAGACATCACGTGGGTCGATGTCTCGGCCCCCGGGGATGGCTGCGCATTTGCGCTGTGTGATCCGGTGGCCGTCACAGGGGTGGCTGGGCCGGACAAACGCTGGCCGCTTGTCCTTTCAACCGCCTTTACCCAAACCCTAGCGCCTGAACGTTGGAAAGCCCTGCGCTGGCGGTTCTTCCGACTGCATTTTCAGTACCTTTGCGCCTTCGATAAGCCGGGTCTGTACGACTATTTTCGGATAACGGCAGGCCCTTTGACGCTGAAACAGCGGTTCCTTGGGCGCACACCCTCGCGCAGCCGGATTGAGACGCCAGTGTCCAAATACACGTCGGTGCGCCCATGACCCCGCCCAAGCCCCAGCCGCGCGCAGACAAGGTTTCCCTACTGCGCTATCTGAAACTGTTTCGTCAGGATCTGCTGTCTGCACAGCCAGCGCGCCTTTACCGCGCGTGGATGGCCGAATTTAGGACACCCTTCTTTCGATCTTTCCTGATCAATCAACCAGACCTGATTGACACCGTCCTCAGGAAACGCCCCGAAGATTTCCCTAAATCGGGCCGGATCAGCGAAGGCCTGCGCCCCTTGCTTGGAAATTCGGTGTTCCTAACCAATGGAGAGACGTGGAAACGTCAGCGGCGCATCATTGACCCGGCATTTGAGGGCGGGCGGCTGAAAGACACGTTTCCCGCCATGCTGGCCGCGGCAGACGCATGTGTTGAGCGGTTGCGGCCCCATGTCGGCAAACAGATCGAAGTCGAAGAACAAACAAGCCACGCCGCAGCGGATGTGATTTTTCGCACCTTGTTTTCGGTGCCAATTGACCACGCCATAGCCAGCAAGGTGTTTGAAAAGTTCCGCAACTACCAGCGCGAACAACCTCTGCTGAACCTTGCAGCCTTCGTTCCGCTGCCCAAATGGATGCCTCGGTTTCACTCCCGGACGACACGGAAAAACGCCGAAGACATTCGTAACCTGATCACTGACCTGACCCATGAGCGGGCTGAGGCGATCAAGGCCGGAACCGCACCCGACGATCTGGCAACCAAGATCATGACGACCGCTGACCCTGAAACCGGTCAGTTTTTCGGGCCCGAGGAGATGGTTGATCAGGTCGCGATCTTCTTTCTGGCAGGCCATGAGACCAGCGCATCGGCTCTGGCGTGGACATTGTATCTGCTGGCGCTTTATCCCGAATGGCAGGAAAGGATTGCTGACGAATCTGCCGCTCTGGACGATCCGACATTTGCCTCGGTTTCCAAACTCAAGATCAGCCGCGACGTGTTTCGCGAGGCACTGCGCCTTTACCCACCAGTTCCCATGATGGTGCGAGAGGCCACGTGCCCACACCGTTTCCGAAACAGGGACGTTCCCAACGGGTCACAAATCGTCATCAGCCCTTGGCATCTGCACCGTCACGAACGGTTATGGGACAATCCCGACGGCTTTGACCCGACTCGCTGGAACAGTGAAAACGGCAAGACATGCCAGCGCGAAGCATATATCCCTTTCTCCGCAGGTCCCCGCGTTTGTACCGGGGCCGGGTTTGCCATGGTCGAAGGGCCGCTGATCCTGTCGATGCTGGTGCGAAATTTCAAATTCGAAACAATCAGCGGCAAAACGCCGGTTCCGGTGGCCCACCTGACCGTTCGATCCAGGGATGGTATATGGTTGCGGCTGATTGAGCGCTAACAAACTACCATCGGTCCTGACTGTGATGTATGCGGGGGGAGACATCGGAATCATCATTGAACGGGAAAACACTATGGCCAAAGCAGAACAGCGCGCGCAGATGATCAACGGCGCAGGCTTTATCGCGGCATTGGATCAAAGCGGCGGCTCGACCCCGAAAGCTTTGGCGTTGTACGGCGTTGACGCGTCGACCTACAGTTCGGACGCTGAGATGTTCGGTGAAATACAAAAGATGCGCGCGCGGATCATTCTGGCAAATGACTTCACCAAGGACAAAGTCATCGGTGCGATCCTGTTCGAACGCACCCTCGGGGAAGAGATCGAGGGCCGCAAGGTCGCAGATTACCTTTGGTCGGTCAAAGGCATCGTGCCTTTTCTGAAAATCGACAAGGGCCTCGAGGTTCAGGCCAACGGCGTTCAGCTGATGAAGCCGATCCCAGGTCTGGCCGACACGCTGGCAAAGGCAGAAGGCGTATTCGGCACCAAGGAACGTTCGGTCATCCACGAGGCTAATGCCGAAGGCATCGCGGCCGTGGTCGCCCAGCAATTCGACGTAGCCCGTGAAGTGACTGAAGCCGGGATGGTTCCAATCGTCGAGCCGGAGGTCAACATTCATTCAGAAACCAAAGCCGAGGCCGAGGAGATTCTGAAAGCTGAAATCCTGAAGAACCTTGACCAGCTGGTCGAAGGGCAGGAGGTCATGCTGAAGCTGACGATCCCGACACAGGCAAACCTGTATGACGAACTGGCCGACCATCCGCGCGTTCTGCGCGTTGTCGCGCTGTCAGGCGGGTATTCGACCGAAGAGGCCTGTAACCTGCTGGGTCAAAACGGCAAAATGATCGCGTCTTTCTCTCGCGCACTGACCGAAGGTCTCTCGAAACAGCAATCGGACGCCGAATTCAACGCCGCTTTGGGCGGCAATATCGACAAGATTTTCAAAGCCTCTGTCTGATCCTCAGACGGGTTTCGTGAAAGAGCGGCGCAACTGTGCCGCTTTTTTTCTGCTGATACAGCCCTCGGCATGGTCATTGACCAGTCCCATGGCCTGCATGAACGCAAACACCGTCGTGGGGCCAACAAATTTCCAGCCCCGTTTCTTGAGGTCCTTCGACATCGCCACCGACTCGGGCGATGTGGATGCCGATTGCGGGGGCGGCGGGGTTTCCGCCTCATACCGCCAGACATAAGCAGCCAGCGATCCTTCAGACGCCACCAGCTCCTGCGCGCGGCGGGCGTTATTGATCACCGCCTCGATCTTGCCCCGGTGGCGAATGATCCCATCATTTTGCAGCAGACGTTCAACATCAACTTCAGAAAATTCGGCCATCTTGTTGAAATCAAAACCGTAAAACGCTTCTCGGAAATTCTCGCGCTTGTTCAGGATCGTGCGCCAGCTAAGACCCGACTGAAAACTTTCCAGGCACAGTTTCTCGAATAACCGCTGATCATCCGAGACCGGAAAGCCCCATTCGTTGTCATGATAGTCAAAGAACTCCGGCGCGGCCTGGCACCAGGAACACCGAGGTTGACCGTCTGGCCCCAATACTGTGTTGCTCATGAATGTACCCCTTTTGTTCCTCGGGGACGTTACACCCAACGACCAAGATCTGACAAGTGTTAAACCTTGTCTCGGTACCAGTTCAGAATAAACACGCGAATAGCCGAGGCCAATCCGGTTTCCGGGTCGCGGTCAACATCAATTTGCGCGGCCAGTGCATTGATTGGCTGATCTTTTTCTTTCGCAATGTCGCGAAATGCCCGCCAGAATTCATCTTCAAGCGAGACAGATGTCCGGTGGCCCTTGAGGGTCAATGAACGTTTTACCGGGCGACCGCTCATTCATCCAGCTCGTGATTGTCGAGTTCACGCTTCTGCTTGTCCTGCTGAAGCCTGACGATTGCTTTCTCGGACTTGGTGCGCCCAAAGGCGACGGCATTCTCATCTGCGCGGGCCTTCTTCTCGGCCCGCGCCTTTTCTTTTCGATACCGGTTCAGGTTGACCGGCTTGCCCATTAGTCTTTCGGGCCGATCATCTGTTCGGGGCGTACAACGGCATCGAAGGTTGCCTCGTCCACAAACCCCAGCGCAATGGCTTCTTCCTTGAGGGTTGTGCCGTTCTTATGCGCGGTCTTGGCGACCGTGGTGGCGTTGTCATAGCCGATGGTCGGGGCCAGCGCCGTCACCAGCATCAGCGATTCCTTCATCAGCTTGTCGATGCGCGGCTCATTGGCCTTGATGCCCAGCAACATCCGCTCGGTAAAGCTGTCGGCGGCGTCGCCCAGCAGCTGGATCGATTGCAACAGGTTGTAGGACATCATCGGGTTATAGACGTTCAGCTCGAAATGGCCCTGACTGCCTGCAAAATTCATCGCGGCGTTGTTGCCCATTACATGCGCAGCAACCTGTGTCAGCGCCTCGGCCTGGGTCGGGTTCACCTTGCCGGGCATGATGGACGAGCCGGGCTCGTTCTCGGGCAGGATCAGTTCGCCAAGCCCCGAACGCGGGCCAGAGCCCAGAAAACGGATGTCGTTGGCGATCTTATAGCAGCTGCCCGCGATGGTCGCCAAAGCCCCGGACATAAAGACCATGGCGTCATGAGCAGCCAGCGCTTCGAACTTGTTTGGCGCGGTCACAAAGGGCAAGCCGGTGATCTGCGCCATATGGCCCGCCACAGCTTCGCTCCAACCGTTTTGGGTGTTCAGGCCGGTGCCTACGGCGGTGCCGCCCTGCGCCAGCTCATAGATGCCGGGAAGCGCTGCGTGAACGCGTGCAATCCCCTGACGGATCTGGTGGGCATAACCGCTGAATTCCTGCCCCAGTGTCAGAGGTGTTGCATCCTGTGTATGGGTCCGGCCGATCTTGATGATGTCCTTGAACTCATCAGCCTTCTGCTCAAGACCAGAGGCCAGCTTTTCAAGCCCGGGCAGAAGGACGTCACGAACACTCATCGCCGTGGCAATGTGCATCGCAGTTGGAAAGGTGTCATTCGACGACTGACCCATGTTGCAATGATCGTTCGGATGCACGGGGTCTTTTGAACCGATGACACCGCCCAGAATTTCGATGGCGCGGTTCGCGATGACCTCGTTCGAGTTCATGTTCGATTGGGTGCCGGAACCCGTCTGCCAGACGACCAGCGGAAAGTTGTCGTCAAACTGGCCGTCGATCACCTCACCCGCAGCCTGAATGATGGCATCGGCAATTCTGGCATCCAGCTTGCCGGTTGCCTTGTTCTCCATCGCGCAGGCTTGCTTGATCACGCCCAGCGCACGCACAATGGCAATGGGTTGTTTTTCCCAACCGATCGGAAAGTTCATGATCGAACGCTGCGTTTGCGCGCCCCAATACTTGTCGGCAGGAACCTCGAGCGGGCCAAAGCTGTCGGATTCGGTGCGGGTCTGAGACATCTGTCACTCCGTCTGGTATGCTGTTGTATGCCGTTTAGCCGCAGCTAAGCCGTGACGCAATCGGCCAGTTGCGCGCACCTTAAACCCAAGGGCGTCAAAGGTATAGGCGCGGGGTGCGTCACTTTTATTGTTATCGTCGGGGAATGTGCCATTGTGCGCGGCCCCCTCTCAGCTACAATAGGTTAGTAGCCGCCTTGGAGGACAAGATGTCGAATTTCCATCGCATTACGCTTGAAAAAGCGATCGTGTTATTTGCTGTCTGTGCTTTGTGGCTGTCCGTTTTGGGCGCATCTGCGCGCGCCGCGGACATTACCCCGTTCCTGGGGGATTATGTGGGCTCGGCAAATGTCGTGGATGCGGACGGAACCTCAACTCCAAGGGATATGAGCGTTTCAATTTTCGAGACCAAAAACGGGTTCAACGTCAGCTGGCAAACCACCACCTACAAGCTAGACGGGCGGGTAAAAGAACAGCAGTTCTCGATTGACTTCGTGCCCTCGGACCGCCCGGATGTGTTCTCGGCCGCGATGAAACGCAATGTGTTCGGTCATGAGGTTCCGCTGGACCCGATGAAAGGTGAACCCTTCGTATGGGGACGTATCGTTGGCGACACACTGACCGTGTTTTCGTTGTTCATCGACGTGGACGGCGGATATGAATTGCAGCAGTTCGACCGAACACTGGCCGAAGACGGGCTGAACCTGTCATTTTCACGCTTCATAGACGGCCAGAAATCCCGATCAGTCGAAACATTTCTGATGAAACGCTGAACCCCGCGCAAGGCGGGGCTCAAAGGCTTATTTGCGGAAGCTGTCCAGCGACACGACATCGGCGTCGTGATGTGCCTCTTCTTCCTCTTCGACCTCGATCAAGTCATCTGCAACATAATCGTCATCATCTTCGTCGTCCGGGCTTTCGAACCGCAGTCCAAATTCCACCGATGGATCGACAAAGGTCTTGATCGCGCCATAAGGAATATAGAGCGGTTCCGGTGCGTCCCCGAAATTGAGAGTAATGGCGAATCCGTTCTCTCCGACTTCGAGGTTTTCAAACCAGTGCTGCATGACGATTGTCATTTCTTCCGGATACCGGTCGCGCAGCCAATCCGCGATGTCCACGCCATCTTCGCGTGTGTCGAAGGTAATGAAAAAGTGATGCGCTCCGGGCAGACCGGATTTCGATACATCCGTCAGCACAGTCTTGATAAGCCCGCGCATGGCGGTGTGCATCAGGTTGCCATAGTCGATGCCTTGCGACATGTGTCATCCTCAAAAGTGGTTAAGCTCAGCATAGGGGTTTTGTTCGGAAACGAAAGGGCAGGTATAATCGGATTGATCAGATATTATGCGCAGCCAGCCCTGCCAGTGACATCAGAACCAGCACCGTACCGATCCCCAATTTTAGTCTAAATATCAATATTCCAGCAATAAAGGTTAACGCAAGCGCCGGGATATCGAGCGAAGACAGCCGGGGCACGGGTATTGCCGCCGGACCCAAATTCATATCTGGCACCGATTCGAAAAGAACATTCAGGGCAAACCACACGGAAAGGTTGAGAATCACTCCGACAACAGCGGCGGTGATGCCGTGAAGGGCGGCAGACAGGCGGGGACGCGTGGCCAAACGGTCAAGATAGGGGGCCGTCAGGAAAATCCACAAAAAGCAGGGCACGAACGTTGCCCATAGTGCGACAGCGCCCGCAGCAAGCGCCAGTGAGAATCCACCGTTGATCTGCCCCGCCAGCATGGCGACAAACTGTGTAACCAGTATCAATGGTCCGGGGGTGGTTTCCGCCAGCCCCAATCCGTCGATCATCTGGTCTGCACTGATCCAGTGGTACTGATCCACAACGGTTTGCGACATATAGGCCAGAACGGCATAGGCACCACCAAAGGTCACAACGGCCAGACGGGCAAAGAACCACCCCAAATCGCTGAGCAATTGATGCCCGCTGAGTGTCAACGCTACAAGCGGCCCCAGCCAAAGCGGCAACCAGATCGCTATCGTCCGGGCCGAGCGGGCAAGGTGCGGCGTGTCCCGAGCCGTGGCTGCCTCAGCGGGTCCTTGATGACGCAAATACCCCCACAGGGCCGCGATCAGAATGATCAGCGGGAAGGGCAGGTTGAACAGAAAGATCGACAGAAACGACAGGCCCGCGATGACACGATGTTCCATATCCGTCAGCGCCTTACCTGACAGCTTGCGCAGGGCTTGCAGGACGATCACGATGACGGTCGCCTTAATGCCGGTAAATGCGGATTGCACCAGTGGAACGTCGCCAAATGCTGAATAAAGCGCGACTAGAACAGCAATGACAAACGCCCCTGGCAAAACGAACAGGCTGCCCGCAATCAGCCCGCCCACGACACCGCGCAAGCGCCAGCCTGCATAGGTTGCCAATTGCATTGCCTCTGGACCGGGCAGCAACATGCACAAGGAAAGCGCGCGCAGATAGGTCTGTTCATCCAGCCAGGGCCTGCGCTCGACCAGTTCTTGATGCATCAGCGAGATCTGGGCGGCGGGGCCGCCAAATGACAACAGGCCGATCCGTCCGAATACCTTGAAAAGGTCCAGTGCCGAAGGTCTCATGCGCCATGACCCGATGGCCAGTCATGCTTTTCATCAAACCCGTCGCGTGCCCAGCGGAACAGAGCATCATAAAGGTGCAATCCGGCTTCAAGTTGAGCATGATCATCGCGATACTGGCGGGACAAACCTACCGAGAACGCCAGCAACCCAGCGGCTTCCGGGGCCAGATCATGCTGGTCGGTATCCGCAGCGCGAATGATCCGGGCCATACGCTCAAGCGCCTCGGTTCGCAGGTCAAATGCCCGGATCATCGTGTCAAATGTGCAGCCGCTGCCCTGATGCGTCCAAAATGTATTCGGAACGTCAAAGGGGGTGGCGTCAAAGTGATCAACGACTCCCTGAACTTCTTCCGACGCGACAAAAAGGAACCGTGCATAGCGGTCAACAAACCGCCGGATCAGCCAGGGGCAGGCGATCCGGTCAATTTTAGGCCTTTGGCGCGTAACCCACAATGTGCTGCCGTCAATGCGCGCCGGCAAAATCGATTGGGGGACCAACGGCGCCTCGCGCTGTTCGTGCCACCCTTCAAACCCGCCTTCCAGATGTTCGGCGTTTTTGCCCATCCCGCGCAGCCAGGAGGCCACCCCTTGGCTGAGCTTTTTGCCCTTGTGGCAGATTACTACGCAAGGGTCGTTGCCAATCAGACGGCTTATTGCGTCGATTTCCGTGTGCGGGCAGCGAATTGACCCCGGAATCAGCCGCGGATCGTCGCTGAAATCCGCATCGGTGCGTATATCGATCAGAACCGGCGCCCGAGGCGTTCCGATTAACCGGCTCAATTGGGTCGGTGTGATGGCGTTAAGAGCAGCCATAGCATGTCTCCTTTAGTCGTTCGGATCCATGCGAAGCTTGGGCTGACGCCTCACGGGGTGTTCGCAAGCTGACCCCCTGCGCCAGTGCTACCTTGCAAGAACATAGGGGGTCAAGTTTGCGTTTTGAACCGTCAGGACCAGTCGAGCCGCTGACCGGTCATGCACACGGGAAGGGTATCGGCGGGAAACTGACCCATCTCTTCAAAAAACGAGATGAAATCGAAATGATTATACGCTTCGACCATCTTATTGTCTTTGAACCGGGCCATGACCTGACCGGTCACCTCCAAAGGGGCACCGTTATCGGCCCGGCACGTCTGCACATGCAGGATTGCGGATACCCAATCGCCGTTTTCGATGATCTTGGGCAAATCCACCTTGATATCCCCCAAGACATGACGAAACGCCGTGACGAGGTCCCGAAAATCGTCCGCACCCACCTGCATTTCGGGGATCAGCCCCTCGGCCATGGTTTCGGGTGCAAAGAACTGATCGATCGCCTCGGTGTTTCCGTTTTCCCAAACCTCAGAATACCAGGATCTGAGTATCTCTGAATTCGTCATCCCAACGCTCCTGTCCAACTGCGAACACGATGACAAAAAGGAATGAACAAACTCTGAATCTGCGCAAAGGCAGCATAAATATCAGACATATTGGGGGGAAGTGCAGGTTTCTGTTGCCAGGTACCTGCGAACCCCGCCTTACGCGGCTAGGCGCAAGGACTTAAGTTTCGGTCTTGTTACTGCTTACGCAGCAACTGCAACCGGAGCACGATTGTCGTTTGCAATTGTACTGTTTTCGCCGGTAACGGTGGCAGACAGCCGAGACAAAGCTTACCCCTTTAGACGTTCGTCGATCCTGTTTCGGCCCCATGATCCTCAAACGAAGGATTTTGGTGGAGCCGCCGGGTACCGCCCCCGGGTCCGATCCGTTTATTACGAGCGCGTTTATGTCCATAGTCCCGAAGGACATCTCATATATAGGTGAGGTGAGCGGCGGATGCAAACCCGGATTGCACATCTTTGTTGTCTTTAATTACAGAGCGTTACGCGACCCTATTGAAGTTTCCAGCGATCAACCATATCACCAGCACCCGTTCGATTCCACCGAAAGTAGCTGCCTTCAAGAAAGGCGGGTTATCCAGCGCCAATGGCAGGAACCGGTCTAGCGCGGCACCGGCATTGATTACGCCCAAGGACAGTGTGTTCCGGCCCAAAGGAAAGCGACTAAACCGCCGACCACAGCCCCAAAAGACCAACCAAAACAAGGCTCAGCGCCCAGATGAGTTCAAGGTTGAACCAGCTGCGGGACAAGAAACGCAGCCCCAGCCAACGATAAACGGCGAAGGCCAGAAACCCTCCGCCCAGAACCATGGCGGCGGTATGCAAGGCCGCAACTCCCAGAACCAGCAGACCGTTTGTTGTCATGATTTTGGAAATCGCCTGATGACCGGCATCCAGTTCATCCAGCTGGCACAGGCCCAGATAGATCGGAACCAGCATAAGGGCGGCCCCGTGCGCAAGAGCCACGAGAAACGACCACAGCGCCAGTTTGCTGGGTGGTATACGCGACAGAAAACGGGGATGGCGGCGGGTGATTGCAATGTAAAGCCCCATCGCGATGACAATCAACGCAGCCCAGATGCGGATTTCCTTTTGATAATCGACCAGAACGGCCATCAGCGCAAAGGGCAGAAGGACACCCAGCATGGCAACGAAATGCCCACCGGCCAAGGCCGCCAGTGCGCGCCACAGGGCGGATTGGCGCTGCTCCATCAGGGCCGAGGAAACCGCCAGCGGCCAGCCCATCCCGGGGTTCAGCCCGTGATACGCGCCGCTCAGTACAACGGCCAGCCAAAGGCCAGCCGTTGATGTCATCAGGGTTTCCAATTCAGACCGAGGGGTAACAGAAACTGTCGGTTGAACAATCTCCGCCCTCCAGCCGGATTTGGTGGCTGCGATATCCTTTGGGGAAATCGACCCAGAATTTCGGGTCCAAAACCAGCCCGCCATTCTCGCCCACATCCGCCTTGACCATGGCCGCGCCGCCTTCTTCGGGATAGAACTGATCGTCCCACGTGGAATAAAGCGAATTGGTCCAATAGACGCGTTTACCATCGCGGCTGATCTCGACCATTTGCGGCCCATAGCCAAAAGTCTGACCGTTCGGATGTTTGGTCTTTTTGACAATCCCTCCGATTTCGACCTTCCCGGCAAGGGTCGGGTTCATCGGATCGGACACATCATATTGATGCATCTCGCCGGTGCCCCAGCAGGCGACATAGAGGTATTTGTCATCCAGACTCAGGTCGATATCGGTGACCAGTGGTGGTACGGCGGCAAACCCCTTGAGAAGATCAGGAAGATCATCTGGATCAGCGGGTTGCGGGTCGATGGTGATCGTTTTCTTGGCTTCGAACGTGCCGTCGTCATTGCGCCACCACGTAAAGATTGCGCCTTGAAGGTTGGTGGTATCAACGACAACGCCGCAGAACCCGTGTTGTTTGACCGGGTCATGCGCGGGCCGGATTTCCAACGCCATCTGGTGGTTTTCGCCCAGATCGATGGTCTGAATATTGGTCCGGTTGCGCAGGTTCCAGAAATGGATGCGATGACCGTATTTGTTCGAAAGCAGATCCTCTGCCACCAGCCCGTTTTCAAATTGTGGAGGAAGGCCCCATTCGGAACTGACCATGTAATCGCGCGGCAGATTCCACCAGAAATCATAATGCTTGTCCTGCACGCCGCGCTCGATCTCATAGCGCCCGATGATCTCGAAGCTTTCACAATCCATGATGAAAATACCCGGAGGACCATCCGTGCCGTCCTCGCCGCCGCCGCCCAGCGTGCTGACATAGATGCCTTCCGGCCCGCAATGGATCGTGTGCGGTCGTGAATACCCAGTTTTATCAAAGACTTCCTCGGGTTCGATGATCTTGTGAATCTTCGCCTCAAGCGGGTTCTTTACATCGATGATGTATATCCGGCTGGAACGGATACCGGGGATGATCAGATAGCGACGTTCCAGAAACGCATGACCGCTGAGCGGTGACAGCGATGAGGAACAGGCATTCCAACCGAAATGGTGAAACTCGTCGCCTTTTTCGGGCATGATCACCTGATGCACGATCTTCCCGAAATCGGCCGAGGATGGATCGACATTCACAACTGCCAGCCCGTCAGGTTGCGAAAAATCGGGGCTGAGCATCAGCGTGAAAGCAAGCGTTTCAGCAGGGCCTTCCATTGCCAGCTTGGCTGACGGATAAAAGGTTGGGTCCGGTCTTTTGTTCATAACGTCCTCCCGTAAATCATTGTCATTCAATTCATATTGAGAGTTCCGGTCTTGACGCCGGATGACATTCTGCCTGCTCGTACCTTTGCCTTTGAAAGGTTGTTTCCGTTTAAGCCCTCAGGCCGGTTTCCGTTTGCGTTCGGCCACATCGTGGGCCAGTTGCTGTGTGTAATGTTCCAGATCGACCAGCGCGGCGTCGACGGTATCTGCGTCTCTGGCCTCAAGCGCGTCTGCAATTCTGGTGTGCAATGCGATGATTTCTTCGCGCGAACGTGCCGTGAAGGTAATCATGTTCATCAAAGGCTGCATCGCCTCGACCGCGCCAGCCAGTTGATAGGACAGGACCGGGTTGTCGGCCCCGTCCACCAGGGCCCTGTGGAACGTGACGTCTGAGGCACAAAATGCCTCATCCGTCAGGCCGGGCTGGGACTGGCGAAATATTTCCGCTCGCATCGTGGCAAGCTGATCCGCCGTTCGTCTTTGGGCAGACAGGGGGGCACAGGCGCGCTCCAGCGCATAGCGGGCCTCGCAGGCGGTATCAAAGCTGACCGCGTTCATCGACAGCAGCAGGGTCGAGGTTGTGATCTGCTGCGAATAGGCATCTTCGAAACTCAGGCGGTTCACGAACGCACCTCCGGTAGCGCCGCGCTGCGTGCGGATCAGGGACTGCGCCGCCAGTCGTTTCAAAGCCTCACGCACCGTTGGGCGCGAGACCTGAAATTGCTCGGAAAGTTCCGCTTCCGAGGGCAGGCGCGCATCCACGATCAACTCGCCTGAAACAATCGCGTCCCGGATGGCTTGCGCAATCTGGGCAGACAGGTCGGCGGTTTTCCGAGGCGCGGTTTTCATGTTGAGAAGACCCTGAGCAAATTTTTATTTGTCTGACATTTAAAAGTCTGACATTTGAAAAGCAAGAGAGTTGAGTCGGGAGGCCGAAGTGAGTCGTACTTGGCTGCGCAGCGGAATGTGGCTGGGCTTTTATGTCCTGATCCTGTGGGCGTGGTGGGTCATGTTCGCGATGGGCCGCGACATGGACCTTGACCTGATTGGTCGTCCGGGGCCCATGGGGCAGGCGATGGCTGCGATGGACCCGCGCATGGATATGTACATGCCGATGGCCGAGTTTGGCACGCTGTTCTGGATGTGGGCGATCATGATGGCGGCCATGATGCTGCCGACACTTGTGCCAACCCTGCGCAGCTATGACGACCTGATCCGCGGTGCCAATGGCACCCGTGCCGGTTGGCTGGGTGTACTTGCAGGGTATTCATTGGTCTGGGTCGGCTTTGCGGCTGTGATCGCGGGAACGCAGCGGGCTCTGCTGTTTGGTGGCGTGATTGATATGCTGGGCATTGCCAGGTCCGGCTGGGTTGCGGGCGGGTTGATGATCGCGGTTGGCGCGTTTCAGTTCTCGCGCGCCAAAGAGGTCTGCCATGGCGTGTGCCACGCCCCGATGGCCTATTTCCTGGGCCATTGGAGAACTGGATTTGCGGGCGGCGTCCGCATGGGGCTGGGCCTTGCTTCCTTCTGTGTCGGATGCTGCTGGGGTTTCATGGCGCTGGGTTTTGTGGGCGGTGTCATGAGCCTTTTGTGGATGGGCCTCGCGACCCTATTCATGGTTTTGGAGAAACTTCCCCAGATCGGTCATGCTGTAACCCGACCGGTGGGATTTGTATTGATTGCGGGCGGTCTTGTCCTGCTCGTTTACCCTATTAACTACGGAGGATAAGCCAATGGCAAAGAACAGAAAACCGGATGCCGACCGGTTGCCCGTCAGCCAGCGTATCGACAGCCGGATGCCCAATCCCAAACGTCGCGAGATGAGCCCGACGGAATGGGCCATCAAGGGGGAGTTGATCCTGAACTGCTCGTGCGATGTGTTCTGTCCCTGCGTCGTTTCACTGGGCGCGCACCCTCCGACCGAAGGGCATTGTCATGCCTGGATGGGTATTGTCGTTGATGAGGGCCATTACGAGGGCGAGGACCTGTCGGGTCTGAATGTCGGCCTGCTGGTCGATATTCCCGGCCGGATGGGCGAAGGCCAGTGGAAAGTGGCGGCTTACGTAGATGAGCGCGCCAGCGGCAAAGCCTATAACGGGCTGCTGCAAATCTTCAGCGGGCAGGCGGGCGGTACCACCGGTCTGTTCACCATGCTCGTCAGCGAAATCATCGGGGCCGAACGGGCACCGGTTCAGATCGAGCGTGACGGCACCAAGCGCCGCATCATGATCGGCCGCAAGATTCAGGGTGAGATCGAGATGCTGGCGGGCAAAGACCCCGAACATCCCGTGATGGTTTCAAACTCCAAATACTGGATGGGTCCTGACATCATCGTGGCGCGCGGCACCAAGTCGAAAGTGCGCGACTACGGGCGCGTTTGGGATTTTGGCGGCAAGTCCGCTGAAATCTGTCCGATCGATTGGCACGGGCCCAAGTGATGATCACAGGCGCACTTGCGCAAGAGATGGCGCGGTAAAATCACTGGCAAAACTCGCAGTTGGCCGAGTTTCTGCAATAGTTGTCGCATCAGAAACTGACTGTTGATTGGGCCAATCAAAAGGTGCTTAGTCGTAAAAGAGGTCGACATCACAATGTCTTACGAAAACTGTGTCATCCATATCTTCAACCATCAGACCCACCACCGGGATCAATTGCACAAAATGCTGACCGAAGTTGGTTCGCAAACGCCCGTCAGCGACATCGTCTTTATGCCCAAGGAGGTTTGAATGCCGCAGATTTCCGCCTCTCGCCGCTTGCGGCGCACACCGTTTTCAGAAGGGGTCGAGGCCGCAGGGGTCAAGGGATACACGGTTTACAACCGCATGTTGTTACCCACGGTCTTCGACAGCATCGAAGCCGATTACCGGCATCTGAAATCCCATGTGCAGGTCTGGGATGTCGCATGCGAGCGGCAGATCGAGCTGCGCGGACCGGACGCCGCGCGCTTGATGCAGATGCTGACCCCGCGCGATTTACGGGGGATGTTGCCGGGGCAATGTTTCTATGTCCCCATCGTGGACGAAACCGGAGGCATGCTGAATGACCCGGTTGCGGTAAAACTGTCCGAAGACCGCTGGTGGATTTCAATCGCTGACAGCGACCTGTTGTTGTGGGTCAAGGGAATCGCCGTTGGATATAGTCTGGATGTGCTGGTGGACGAACCGGATGTGTCACCTCTTGCTGTTCAGGGTCCCAAAGCCGACGACCTGATGGCGCGTGTCTTTGGCGACCGGGTGCGCGACATCCGGTTCTTCAAATTCGATATGTTCCAGTTTGAAGGTCGCGATCTGGCTGTGGCGCGATCGGGCTATTCCAAACAAGGCGGGTTCGAGATTTATGTGGAAGGCAGCGATATCGGCATGCCCCTTTGGAACGCCCTGTTTGCAGCAGGGGAAGATTTGCAGGTGCGCGCCGGATGCCCGAACGTGATCGAACGGATTGAAGGTGGTCTGCTGTCTTATGGCAATGACATGACCGACGACAACACCCCGCATGAGTGCGGTTTGGGCAAGTTCTGCAACACACATACCGCGATTGGCTGTATCGGTCGGGACGCGTTGCTGCGTGTGGCCAAGGAAGGGCCTGTTCAGCAAATCCGCCCCGTCGCCATTGCCGGCGATCCTGTACCGGGCTGCGACCGCCCATGGGGCCTTTACGCGGACGGCAAGCGTGTGGGGCAGGTGACCTCGGCCGCGTGGTCACCCGATTTCAACACCAACGTCGCCATTGGCATGGTACGCCTGAGCCATTGGGATGCGGGAACGGAGCTGGACGTAGAAACACCAGATGGAATGCGCCGCGCGACCGTGCAGCCGCATTTCTGGATTTAAAGGGGGGTTTTGGGGGCGCTGCCCCCGTCGCTGCGCGACTCCCCCGGGATATTTGGGGCCAGGTGAAGCAACGGGCCGGTTACAGAAACACGAAAGGAATTGAGAGATGTTCAATGCACTTGTGATGGACAAGGACGAAGAAAGCGGTTTGGCGAGCGCGTCGGTCAGACAGCTTTCGCTGGATGATCTGCCGCACGGCGACGTCACGGTCGCGGTTGAATATTCCACAGTGAACTATAAGGATGGTCTGTGCCTGTCCCCCAAAGGGGGTGGTTTGGTGCGGGCGTATCCGCATGTCCCCGGAATTGATTATGCCGGTACTGTCGAGGCATCGACCGATGCGCGTTACAAGCCGGGTGACAAGGTTGTTCTGACCGGGTGGCGGGTAGGCGAGGCGCATTGGGGTGGTTATTCGCAGAAAGCCAGTGCCAAGGCGGACTGGCTGGTTCCTCTGCCGGATGGGCTTGATACCCGGCAGGCGATGGCTGTTGGTACCGCCGGGTTTACCGCGATGCTGGCCGTGATGGCGCTAGAGGATCACGGGCTGACCCCCGATCGCGGCCCGGTTCTGGTAACCGGGGCGGCCGGTGGTGTCGGGTCGGTGGCCACTGCCATTCTGGGTCATCTCGGCTATCAGGTGGCTGCCGTGACCGGGCGACCCGAAACCGGAGATTATCTGAAATCGCTGGGTGCAACGACAATAGTGCCCCGCGATGAGCTGAATGAGACTACCAAGCGCCCGTTGGAAAGTGAAACTTGGGCAGGCTGCGTGGATGCCGTGGGCGGTGCGATGCTGGCGCGTGTGCTTGGGCAAATGAAATACGGCTGCTCGGTCGCGGCCGTGGGTCTGGCGGGCGGTGCGGCGTTGCCTGCAACGGTGATTCCTTTCCTGCTGCGCGGTGTGAACCTTCTTGGCATCGACAGTGTCATGCAACCCTATGAAAACCGGGTTCGTGCCTGGCAAAGGATCGCAACCGACCTGCCCATGGACAAGCTCGAGTCGATGGTTCAACCGGCGGCCTTGTCTGATCTTCCGCAACTGGGTGCCGATATCCTGAAAGGGCAGGTCAAAGGGCGCGTTGTTGTCGATTTGAATGCCTGAGCGCAGATGACAGCCTAAACCCGATACGATGCCGTGTCGGGTTTTGCGAAGGCGCGTTTGGTACAAAATGATCGCAACACCTCTGGCCATTGGTACAAAACCGCCTCATGATTGCTATACATCCCAAATGTGATGGCGTAAGACCCATCCAAAGAGTACCTGAATACGGGGAGTGAGCAGCATGTCTGACGACTTCGAACTGGACACCGATGACCTGAAACGCCGCATGGATGGCGCAATGGCCAATCTGAGAACCGAATTTGCCTCGCTGAGAACCGGGCGCGCCTCGGCTTCGATGCTTGAGCCTATTATGGTAGACGCTTACGGCTCGACGACACCGATCAACCAGGTGGGCACCGTCAACGTCCCAGAGCCGCGCATGGTCACTATAAATGTGTGGGATAAGTCATTGGTAGGAAAGGTTGAAAAAGCCATTCGCGAAAGCGGATTGGGCATCAACCCGCAGCTGAACGGCACAATCATAATGCTGCCGATTCCCGAGTTGAACGAAGAGCGTCGCCGTGAACTGGGCAAGGTCGCTGGCCAATATGCGGAAAGCGCCCGGATCGCGATCCGCAATGTGCGCCGGGACGGCATGGATCAGATCAAGAAGGCAAAAGCGGACGGTATGTCTGAAGACGACCAGAAGCTGTGGGAAAGCGAAGTGCAGGATCTGACGGATGCGATGATCAAGGCTGTAGATGCGGCGCTTGAAACCAAGCAAACTGAAATCATGCAGGTCTGATCTGGTCTGATGCCGAAAGATCCCCAAACTGATCCGGTCTGCGGCCCGCGCCATGTCGCTATCATCATGGATGGCAATGGCCGTTGGGCGCAGGCGCGTGGTCGCCCCAGGCTGTTTGGGCACCATGCCGGTGCGCGGCGTGTTCGCGAGGTTGTCGAGGCCTGCCCACATCTGGGGATCAAGTACCTGACTGTGTTTGCATTCTCGACCGAGAACTGGAAGCGAACGCAGGTTGAGGTGGCCGGGTTGATGAGCCTGTTTCGGCGCTACATCATCAAGGAGACACGGACCCTGGCGGATAATGGCATCCGGGTTCGGTTCATAGGTGATCGGGTAAGGTTGGATTCAAAACTGATCGAATTGATGGATTCACTGGAAGAAGAAACCAAGGACAACGACCTTGTTCATTTGACGGTCGCCCTGAATTATGGCGGTCGGGACGAGGTGGCGCGCGCCACCAAACGTCTCGCGCGGGATGTAGCCGACGGGCGGCTTAAACCCGAGGATGTGGATGAAGAAACGTTGCCTAAGTATCTGGATACACGCGTTCTTCCGGATCCCGACCTTGTCATTCGAACCAGTGGCGAAGCACGGATTTCAAATTTTCTGCTGTGGCAGTCGGCCTATTCCGAGTATGAATTTATAGATACGTTGTGGCCGGATTTCACCGCGGCAGAACTCGAAAGGCTATGTCGCAACTATGGGGCCAGAGAGCGCCGGTACGGGGCGGTTCTGGCATGAGTGATGGCCGGTGGTCTGATCTGACGAGCCGGGTCCTTTCTGCCGCCGTTCTGGTTGCGATAGGGGCGATCGAAGTCTGGCTTGGC
Source organism: Ruegeria sp. AF3 (assembly GCF_056536285.1). Taxonomy (NCBI): domain Bacteria; kingdom Pseudomonadati; phylum Pseudomonadota; class Alphaproteobacteria; order Rhodobacterales; family Roseobacteraceae; genus Ruegeria; species Ruegeria sp. AF3. The sequence continues at coordinate 202,466 of NZ_JBQFJM010000001.1, forward strand.
GGTCTCTGGTTCGAGGTCTTCATTGCAGCTGCTTGTGGCCTGATGACCTGGGAACTGGTTCGGATGATTGACCCTGAAAGCCAGGGTGTGGCCGTGCAGTTGGGCGTTCTGAGTGCGTTTGCCGTTATCCTCAGCTACCACCTGCCGGCGCTATACACGCTCCCTGTCGTGCTTGCGCCAGCTTTGGTGGGTATGGGACAGATCAGCCGCTCGAAAACCTTGTACGGCTTGTTCGCGGTCTGGATTGTCGCGGCTGGTTTGGGTTTCATTTCCATTCGCGAAAACTCGGGATTTGGCTGGATGGTCTGGCTGATAGCGGTGGTGGTGGCCACGGATGTGGCGGGCTATTTTGTGGGCAAAATGGTCGGAGGGCCCAAGTTCTGGCCAAAGATCAGCCCTAAGAAAACATGGTCGGGAACGGCAGGCGGATGGGCTGCCGCGGCCTGTGTCGGTATCGCCTTCGCAAGCCACGCGGGTTTCGGATTTGCCTTTGTTGTTGTTTCCGTTTTCGCATCAATGGCCAGCCAGGCGGGTGACATAATCGAAAGCGCGATCAAACGTAAGTTCGGGGTCAAGGACAGTTCGAACCTGATCCCCGGCCATGGCGGCTTTCTGGATCGGTTCGACGGCATGATGGGGGCTGCGGTGTTTGTTCTGATCGCAGGTCTTCTGTACACGCCGGGTGAGATGTAATGCGACGGATTTCCGTTCTTGGCGCCACGGGTTCGATCGGGCAAAACACGCTTGATCTGATTTCGCGTAATCCCGAAGACTATGATGTGGTGGCGCTTACCGGCGGCGCGAATATTCAACAGCTTGCCGATGACGCTCGTCGGTTGCGCGCCGATTTGGCTGTCACGGCACACGAAGACAGGTTGGAGGACCTGCGCGTCGCCTTGGCGGGCAGTGGGGTCGAAGTGGCGGCCGGGCCGCGCGCAATTGCCGAGGCTGCCGCGCGTCCGGCGGATTGGGTCATGTCAGCAATCGTCGGGGCAGCAGGCCTTGCGCCTGGGATCGAAGCCCTGAAACAAGGGACGACACTGGCCTTGGCCAACAAGGAAACACTGGTCTGCGCCGGATCACTGGTTCTGGAAACTGCAAAAAACTATGACGCGCGTTTGCTTCCGGTCGACAGTGAGCATTCTGCCGTGTTTCAGGCGCTGGTCGGCGAAGATATCAAAACGGTCGAACGCGTGATTATCACCGCAAGTGGCGGAGCGTTCCGCGACTGGCCGCTGAAGGATCTGGCAACCGCCACCGTCGAACAAGCGTCCAGCCATCCGAATTGGGATATGGGACAGCGGATCACAATCGACAGTGCCTCGATGTTCAACAAGGCGTTGGAAGTAATAGAAACAAAAGAATATTTCGGAGTATCTCCGGATCAAATCGAAGTTTTGGTTCATCCTGAATCCATTGTCCATGCAATGGTCGGGTTTCGAGATGGCGCAATGATGGCACATATGGGCGCCCCCGACATGCGCCATGCCATAGGGTATGCGTTGCACTGGCCGGAAAGGCAGAAGCTGCCGGTTCAGCGGCTGGACCTGGCAAAGCTGGCTCAGCTACGCTTTAACGAACCGGATCTCACACGCTATCCAGCCCTAAAACTTGCTTGGGACGTCATGGAGTGCGGTGGGCTGGCCGGCGCGGTATTCAATGCCGCCAAGGAACGCGCGCTGGATCACTTCATTGCGCGCCGGATCGGCTTTCTTGATATGGCGGACACCGTTTCTGCCGTATTGGACAGGTTTGACGCAACGGGTGGCCTTATTGATGCCCCGATGACACTTGATAACGTACAGCAAACCGACCATCTGGCACGTCAGTGGGTCGATAACACTGTGATGGAACGAGCAGGATAGAATTTTGGACGTACTTTCCCTGATCCCGCAATTCGGCAATCTGCTGTGGACGATTGTTGCCTTTGTTATTGCGCTGTCGGTCATTGTGGCCGTGCATGAATATGGCCACTACATTGTGGGCAGGTGGTCGGGTATCCATGCCGAAGTCTTCTCGCTCGGGTTCGGGCCGGTGCTCTGGAGCCGCAAGGATAAGCGCGGAACCAAGTGGCAGATCGCAGCATTGCCTTTTGGTGGATATGTAAAGTTTCTGGGCGATGCCAATGCGGCCTCCGGCAAGGATGAAGAGGCGATGGAAGACATCGCGACCCAAAGTCCTGAGGAGTTGCGCCGCACCATGCACGGCGCCCCGCTATGGGCACGGGCAGCAACTGTCGCGGCTGGCCCGGTCTTTAATTTCGCCATGTCCATTCTGGTTTTTGGCCTGATCTTCTGGTCACAGGGCGTTTCGCGTGAACCCCTGACCGTTGGCGCGTTGCAGCCTTTGCCAGGCACCGTGCAGGAATTGCGCGAGGGAGATGTGATTACGGCTATCGCCGGTCGTCCGACACCGGACTATGACGAAGAAGTCGCATGGAAGGAATTCATCGACCAACTGCCTGTTCAACCGGTTCTGGATTATTCCGTGATCCGCGATGGCCACCCCCTTGAGGTTCAGGCCCCCTGGATGCTTCCGCCGCTGATCCGTCAGGTTGCCCCGCGCAGCGCGGCTATGGATATCCAACTGAAGCAAGGGGATGTCATCACCTCGGTCAATGGTGAACCGATCTTTGCCTTCGAACAGCTAAAGGATCATGTCGAAGGATCGGACGGCCGCGTCTTGCTGCTTGAAGTCTGGCGGGATGGGTCCGAGTTGGAATTTGCCCTAGCGCCCCGGCGCACGGATGAACCGCAGCCTGATGGTGGTTTTGTCACCCATTGGCGCATCGGAATCGTCGGTGGCATGATGCTGGAGCCTGCTACGGTACCGGCTGGTCTTTTCGATTCCCTAAAGGGCGGTGTCATCCAGACAGGCCGCATCATCGAAGGGTCCTTGTCCGGCATGTGGCACATGGTGACGGGCGCAATCAGCACCTGCAACATCTCGGGGCCAATCGGAATTGCCGAAACCTCGGGGGCGATGGCCAGCCAAGGGGCGCAGAACTTTATCTTCTTCATTGCTGTCCTTTCGACGGCGGTCGGGTTGTTGAACCTGTTTCCCATTCCGGCGCTGGATGGCGGGCATCTGATTTTCTACGCCTACGAGGCCATTGCCGGGAAACCACCCAGCGACCGGGCGTTGCGCATACTCATGGGCATTGGGATTGCGATCATTCTGACGCTGATGCTGTTTTCGGTCAGCAACGACCTGTTCTGCTGAATGTGGCGGCTGGAGCAAATTCCAGCCGCATTCCCGCCATATTTCAGCGCTACAGTATTCCCGTTAAAAGGGAACAGTCATGTCCAAAACGCTGAAAAAATCGTATCAAAGCTTTAGCTTCCTGTTCATGTTGAATTGGGACGTTATGCTGAGCTTTGCCGTTACAGCGTTGGCAATGGCTGGGGCCGCCTATCTGGCGGGAATGTGATTCTCGGTTAAATCGTAGGTCTGTTGTCCCGTGGCTGTCTGCCTGACTGCTTCGATATCGCCTTTTGACAAGCTCATTCAATCCCGTTACTCAGCATTAAAGTCTCAAAATTCTGGGTAGAGCATAAAATGACTGACAGGCGAGACGCAGGCACATCCTGCGGGGGGCATAAGCCGATAAACAATATTTTGTGGCAGGCGCTAACGGTTTTTTTCCTTTTTGTTGCGGTAAGCTTACTGGCGTTTCCACATGCGGCATCGGCGCAAAGCTACACGATCAACTCGTTTGATGTTGAGGGGAATCGCCGGATCGAAACCGGGACAATCATCGCTCGTACCGGAATCGAACCGGGCCAGACCGTAACGGCCGGACAGCTTAACGATGCCTATCAGCGTTTGCTTGACAGTGGTGTATTTGAAACAGTCGAACTGACACCGCGCGGCACGACTCTGGTCATTCAGGTTCAGGAATACCCAACGATCAACCAGATCAGCATTGAAGGGAATGCTCGCGTCAAAGACGACGTTCTTCTGGACGTGATCTCGTCGCAACCACGCCGGGTTTTTACGCCTCAGGCTGCCGAAGCGGATGCTGACACGATCGCCGAAGTGTATTCGGCCCAGGGTCGTGTCGCGGCAACTGTCATTCCTCGCATCATCCGTCGCAGCGACAACCGGGTCGATCTGGTCTTTGAAGTGGCAGAAGGCACGACCATCGAGGTCGAGCGCGTCAGCTTTGTCGGCAACCGCGCCTTTTCGGACCGGAGGCTGCGCCGGGTTCTGGAAACCAAACAGGCAACGTTTCTGCGGACATTCTTCCGCAACGACACGTTTATCGGCGACCGCATCGAATTCGACAAACAAGTCATTCGTGATTTCTACCTGTCGCGGGGCTATATCGATTTCCGTGTGAACAGCGCCAACGTCGAATTTACCCGCGAACGGGATGCGTTCTTTCTGGTGATGAACGTCACCGAAGGCCAAAAGTTCTCGTTTGGAAAGATAACGACGGTTAGCGAAATCGCCGGTGTCGATGCGGCGCCGTATCAGGATGCGCTGAAAATCAAACCTGGCGTGACCTATACGCCGACGCTGGTGGAAAACTCGATCGCGCGGCAAGAGCGCCTTGGGTTGAAGCAGGGCGTTGATTTCCTGCGTGTTGAACCGCGTGTGACGCGCAATGACCGAGATCTTACCCTGGATGTCGAATTTGTTCTGACGAAGGGTCCGCGTATTTTTGTTGAGCGGATCGATATCGAAGGCAACACCACCACGCTGGACCGTGTGATCCGCCGTCAGTTCGACACCGTCGAAGGTGACCCGTTCAACCCGCGTGAAATCCGTCAAGCCGCGGAACGCATCAATGCGCTTGGGTTCTTTGCGGTTGCGGAAGTTGAGCCTCGGGAAGGGTCGTCACCCAGCCAGGTCATTCTGGATGTTGATGTCGAAGAACAGCCTACAGGCTCTCTGAGCCTTGGCGGCAGCTACTCGGTCACAGACGGCTTCGGGATTGCAATCGGCCTGAACGAGGCGAACTTCCTGGGACGCGGTCAGAATCTTGGTGTGTCCATCTCGACAGCACAGGATTCAGAACAGTACACGATTAACTTTACCGAGCCCTATTTGCTGGGCCGAAAGCTGCGTTTCGACCTTGGACTGGGTCTGTCGGCAACCAATTCCGGCTTTGCAAGTTACGACACGAGCTCGTTGTTTTTCACACCTCAACTGACCTATGCAATCGGCGAACTTTCTGCTCTTCGGTTGCGCTATGACTGGGACCGCAGCGAGATGACCCAGCAGAGCGATCAGGTCAACGGTGCGGTGATTGCGTCTGAGATTGCGCAGGGGAAACGGACATCCAGCTCGCTGGGACTGTCATACATCTATGACAGCCGGATCGGTGGTCTGGACCCGAATTCAGGCGTTCTGTTCGAGGTTGGCGTCGACGCGGCGGGTCTTGGTGGCGATAACAAATACTTCAAAACCACCGCTCGCGGGATCGCCCAAACACGGGTCTGGAACGAAGAAGTCGTTCTGCGTGCAACACTGGAACTGGGTGCGTTTAATTGGACTGGCGATGGTTTCAGCCGCGCTGTTGACCGCTTTGTTTTGGGGCCTCGTACCTTCCGCGGGTTTGAACCGGCCGGTATTGGCCCACGTGATTTGTCCAATGGCCAGGATGATGCCATCGGTGGCAACTATTACTGGGTCGCGCGTTTTGAAACCGATTTCCCCTTGGGTCTGCCCGAGGAGCTGGGCCTGCGGGGCGGTCTGTTCTATGATGTTGGAAACCTATACAACATCAACGATGTGAACACCGCAGGGGCAAATATCGTTGGTGCAGACGGGTCCATTCGTCACGTAATCGGCATCTCGGTCCTGTGGGAAACACCGTTTGGACCTTTGCAGTTCAACTTCTCGAAGGCTCTGAAAAAGGAAACGTTCGACAAGGAACAGAACTTTGACCTGACCATTCAGGCTCGGTTCTGATCTGCGATGACGAACAGGTTCTTTACCTTGATACAGGGCCCGCTTTGGGCCCTGTGTGCATTTTTGATGCTGTTTCAGGCCCCTTCGGCTGAAGCACAGCAACTGGGTGTTCCGCAAGCCAGCGTGGTCACATTGTCCGGCGAGCAGCTGTTCAAGAATTCGGCATTCGGGCAGCGTGTTTTGCGCGAGATCGAAAAAGAAAGCGCGATGCTTGCGGAAGAAAATGAACGGATCGTCGCGGAACTCAGCCGCGAGGAAAAAGACCTGACTGAAAAGCGTGCAACCATGCCAGCCGAAGAGTTTCGACCTCTGGCCGAAGCTTTCGATGTCAAGGTGCAGTCCCACCGTGATGGGCAAAGAGCAAAGCTTGACGCGTTGGCGCGTCGCAGCGAAGAGGCGCAACAGACGTTCTTTGAAATAGTTCGTCCGATCCTTGTTGATTTGCTGCGCGACTTTGGGGCCAGCGTGATCATCGAACGTTCCAATGTCGTTGTAAGCACGTCAGATATCACAGAAGCTGCGATAACCCGTGTAAACACGGCAATTGGCGATGGCAGCGGGTTGCAAAAGGACACAAGCGAATAGGTTCGCTTGCCCTTGCGAGGCTGTATTGCTAACCACGCTGAAAAAGAAACATTCAGAACGGGATACCTGAATCATGACAACGGAACCCAAAAGCGCCGATATTCAGTTGATCCAAAGGATCCTGCCGCATCGTTATCCGTTTTTGCTGGTCGACAAGGTGGTGGACATCTCTGGCTATCAATCAGCCCGAGGTATCAAGAACGTCACCATGAACGAGCCGCATTTCCAAGGGCATTTCCCGGGAACACCGATCATGCCGGGTGTTACCATCGTCGAGGCGATGGCGCAGACAGCAGGCGTAATGCTGGGCGTGGGTATGGATGTCATCGACACCGAGTTGCTGATTTATTTCATGAGCATCGACAAATGCAAATTCCGCAGGAAAGTTGTTCCTGGCGACGTCCTGGAAATGCATGTCGAAACGGTTCGCGGCAAGAAAGGTGGCAAGCTTTTCAAATTCAACGGCCGCGCAACTGTTGATGGTGAAGTGGCCGCCGAGGCAGAATTCTCGGCCTATGTCGATTGGGATATGGAAAAAACAACATGAGCGGTATCCACCCCAGCGCGATTATCGAAGACGGGGCGCAGATCGGGCAGGATTGCGTCATCGGTCCTTTCAGCTATGTGGGCGCCAATGTAAAACTGGCTGATCGGGTCGAACTGAAGTCTCATGTCGTTGTGACCGGTGACACATCGATTGGCGAAGACACCGTGATCTTTAATTTTTCGGTGATCGGTGAGATTCCGCAGGACCTGAAATTTGGCGGTGAAAACACGCGCCTTGAAATCGGTCAGCGCAACCGCATTCGCGAGCACGTGACGATCAATACCGGGACCGAAGGTGGCGGCGGTGTAACCCGGATCGGGGATGATTGCCTGCTGATGGCAGGTGTTCATGTGGCCCATGACGTGCAGATCGGCAACCGGGTTATCATGGTGAACCACGCAGGGGCAGCAGGTCACTGCATCGTCGAGGATGATGTGATCGTCGGTGGCATTTCGGGCCTGCACCAATGGGTGCGCGTTGGTCGCGGGGCGATTATCGGTGCGCTCACCATGGTGCCCAAAGACGTCATTCCCTACGGTTTGGTACAAGCGTCCCGGGGCGAGCTTGAAGGTCTGAACCTCGTGGGTCTCAAGCGTAAAGGTGTTTCGCGCGAAGACATCTCGGCATTGCGTGCCGCGTTCAAGGAGCTGTCTGAAGGCGATGGAACGTTCATGGATCGCGCCAACCGTCTTGGTCAGGGTAACGACAGCGACTATGTGCAGCGGATCGTTGATTTTGTCACCGGACACAGCGATCGGTCGTTCCTGACACCGAGGAAATAGGAACATGCTTGCGGTGATTGCGGGAACCGGGGCGCTGCCGACCGAATTGGTTGCCCAGCTGGCAGAACGTCCGCTGATCTGCGCGATGGAAGGGTTCCTGCCGGATGATCTGGTCGCAGATATCGTGTTTCCGCTTGAACAGCTTGGCAGTTTTATTGCCGGGCTTCAGGCGAAGGGCGTGACCGAGATTTGTATGGCCGGCGCAGTTCGGCGCCCGCAGGTTGATCCCAAGCGTATTGACGCGGCAACGATGCCGTTGGTTCCGGTGATCCAACAGGCCATGCTGTCGGGTGATGACGGAGCTTTGCGGGCTGTCATTGGCCTGCTGGAAAGCGCAGGTTTGCGGGTGCGTGCCGCGCATGAAATCGCCCCAAGCCTGTTGCCGCCTTTGGGCTGTCTTACCGAAGTGCATCCATCCGAAAGTGACATGACAGATGCGGACCGTGCTGCCGGAATTCTGCGGGCCATGGGGGCTGCGGATATTGGTCAGGCCTGTGCCGTCTCAAAAGGGCAGGTTTTGGCAGTCGAGGGCATCTTTGGAACCGCCTGGATGCTTCAATCCCTGACGCAACGCCCGGACGCGGGCGGCGGCATACTGTTCAAAGGCCCAAAGCCCGATCAAGATCGGCGTGCTGATCTGCCTGCCATCGGGCCCGACACCGTCACGGATGCGGTCGCGGCAGGCTTGTCTGGCATCGTTCTGGAAAAGGGCGGTGTGCTGGTTTTGGAAAAAGAACAGGTCATCGCCGAATGTAACCGTCTTGGGCTGTTCCTGTATATTCGCGAGCGGGCAGTCTGATGCGCGTCTTTCTGGTCGCCGGTGAACCTTCGGGCGACCGGCTGGGCGGCGCGTTGATGGAGGGGCTGAAAACACTGATCCCCGATATTGAATTCGACGGGGTGGGCGGACCTTTGATGGCGGCTCAGGGGCTGACCAGCCGGTTTCCAATGTCGGAACTTTCGGTGATGGGTTTGATCGAGGTTCTGCCGAAGTTTTTCCACCTCAAGCGTCGGATCTCGGAGACCGCGCACGCAGTTTTGGACACACAGCCGGATGTTCTGATTACCATCGACAGCCCTGATTTCAGCCTGCGTGTCGCCAAAATCGTCAAAGCCGCCAGTGGTATTCGCACCGTGCATTACGTTGCGCCCAGTGTCTGGGCCTGGCGTCCGGGACGGGCGGACAAAATGGCAAAGGTCATCGACCATGTGCTGGCACTGCTTCCGTTCGAGTCGCCATACATGGAGCGGGCAGGGATGGAGTGCGACTTTGTCGGCCACCCTGTTGCCAGCGAACCGACGGCAACACAGGCCGAGATTGCGGCCTTCCGGAGCAAGTACGACCTAGGGGATGTACCAGTCCTGCTGGCTCTGCCCGGATCGCGCCGGGGTGAGATCGAACGTCTGGCAGACACGTTCGGTGAGGCATTGCGGCTGTTTTTGACGGACCATCCCAGTTATCGTGTCGTGGTTCCAACCGTGGGTGCGACAACTGACCTGGTCAACGCTCTGACGCAAAGCTGGCCGGGCGCACCAATAGTGCTCGACCCGCGAAAAATGGGGGCCGGGCAAGCCACGGTCGAAAAACGCGCGGCTTTTGGCACGGCATGTATCGCGCTGGCCGCTTCGGGTACGGTTTCTTTGGAACTGGCGGCGCAGAATACACCTATGGTGATCGCCTACAAACTCAATTGGCTGACCCAGAAAATGGCCGAACGCATGGTCAAGCTGGACACTGTTACATTGGTCAATCTGGTATCTGAAACACGCGCCGTGCCTGAATGCCTGCTGAACGATTGCCAGCCAGACAAGATCGCCAAAGCCCTGCATGATGTGACCAATGCCCCTGACGCTCAGCAACTCGCGATGAACCTGACAATGGAACGGTTGGGGCGCGGAGGAGAAGCACCGGGGTTGCGGGCGGCACGAGCTGTGCTGGACAGAATGCAGATTGAGCATGCTTGATCACACGCTGTTCGCCGCTTCAGCCGGGGTTGCCATGATATCCACCAATCTGGACAATCTGGCCGTCCTACTGGGTTTGATATTGGTGATCGAGCAACGCCGCGCCATCATTGGCTTTGCCGTCGCGCAGACAATTGTTCTGACATTGGCCATGACCGTCGCATTGGGTGTTGACCAGAGCGGCGCACCGTTTTGGATCGGGTTTCTGGGTCTTGTACCACTGGCCTTTGGTTTGCGCGGAATCTGGCGGCAGTTTTTCGGGGCCAATTCTGAAGGAACCGAGGTAAAAGGGGCCGTAACATCGGTGGTTTCCCTGTTCCTGAGCCTGTCGATTGACAGTTTCGCGGTCATGACACCGCTATTGGCGGAGTCTGCCCCTTCATACCGTGTTGCCGCCTTGATCGGCGCAGCACTGGCCGCTTCAGTTCTGGTCGTAGTTGCCGCCTGGGGCGCACCTCGGGCCAAAAGCCTTGGGCCACGCGTCGCCCGTATGGATCGGATCGCCCCATATATCATGGTCTGCGTCGGGCTTTACATCCTCTTCAATTCGCCCACGGATGCCCTGTAACAGATCTGTTTCGGCATTCCGTCTCGGGTTTGTTATCGCGACCGTCTGTTGCAGCGGTGCGGACTTAAGATATCCTCGCTGAAAAGGAGATTTCATCATGACCCGCATCCCCCCTTTGTCAGACCCTGAGATGGCAGACGAGACACGCGCGTCACATGCGGCTTTGGGTGCTTATGGCCCGTTCGACAATTGGGCCCGGGTTGCCGCACATTGTCCACCGGTTCTGGAACATGTCGCGGGCATGTTGACGGCGTTGCGGGAACAGCAAACCTTGCCGCGTCGTGCGCTGGAACTGGCCATGGTGACGGTTTCCAAATTGAACGCCTGTGACTACTGCGTCTCGCATCATACTCCGCTGTTGACGGTTGCAGGTCTCAGCCCCGAAGGCGCGGCGCGTTTGCCAGATGTCGAAAACCACCCTGAACTGGACGCGTGCGACAAGGCCGTCGTGCGATACGCCGAGGCTGTAACGACACGATCAGGCCGCATGCGCGACGCTGAGGTTTCCAACCTGCGGGACTGGTTCAGCGATGCCCAGATTGTCGAGTTAACCTGGCGCATCGCATTGTGCGGTGCATTCAACCGGTTCAACGATGCGCTTCAGATCCAGATCGAACCCGAGGTTGAAACCGTTTCAGCCTAGTACCCGCGCCAGATCCAGCCACCGCCAAAGATGCGGCTGCCTTCTGAGGCATAGAAGACGCAGGCCTGACCGGGCGAGATGCCTTCTTCGGGTGTCAGCAATTCAACCTCAGCAGTGGTGTCGGACAGCGGTCGAATAATGGCCTCGCGCGGGGGGCGGGTCGAACGGACCTTGACTGAAAGGTGCCATTCTTCGCGCGAAGTGAAGGGTTCATCGCCCAGCCAGTTGATTTCACGCACGGGAACGACACGCGTTGCCAGCATCTCTTTGGGGCCGACCACAACCTGTTTTTTGTCCACGTCCAGCTTAACCACATAAAGCGGCTCGCTCAGGCCGCCGATGCCCAAGCCGCGCCTTTGGCCGATCGTGTAATGGATCACCCCGTTATGCTGTGCCAGAACGCGGCCATCGGCATGAACAATCTCACCCGGTTCCGCAGCACCGGGGCGCAGCTTTTCAATGACGCTGGCATAATTGCCGTCGGGCACAAAGCAGATGTCCTGACTGTCGGGTTTGTCCGCCACAGACAACCCATATTGAGCCGCCATTTCGCGGGTCGCGTCTTTTGAGGGCAGGTGACCCAACGGGAAGCGCAGGAAATCAAGCTGTTCAGGCGTCGTCGAAAACAGGAAATAGGATTGGTCCCGGTTGGCATCTTCGGCGCTGTGCAGTTCCGGGCCGTTTGGCCCCATCTTGCGCTGGATATAGTGCCCGGTGGCCATACAGTCGGCCTCAAGATCCTTGGCGGTTTCCAGAAGGTCCTTGAATTTTACGCGCTCGTTGCAGCGAATGCAGGGGACGGGTGTTGCGCCTGCCAGATAGCTTTCCGCAAACTCATCGATCACCGCGTCCTTGAAGATGTTTTCATAGTCCAGAACATAGTGGGGAAACCCACGCTCTTCTGCTACGCGGCGCGCATCGTGGATATCGATCCCGGCACAGCACGCCCCTTTCTTGGCCAAAGCCGCGCCATGGTCATAGAGTTGCAGTGTCACCCCCACCACATCATAGCCCTGATCGGCCAAGTAGGCCGCGACGACAGAGCTATCGACGCCCCCTGACATGGCAACAACCACCCGCGTTTCCGAGGGCGGTTTGGCAAAGCCAAGCGAGTTCAGCGGGGTCTCGGTGTCGAGGGCCATTGGCGGTTCCTGTCCGGGTTAAGAAAGACCGGCAGAATATAGGAAAATTCTACACACTCTCAAGGGGCGGTTTCATACGACCTTAAGTAGGCTGGTGCCAGCTTTGATGCAGCAAAAAGGGTAAAGCGATGTATTTGCACAAAGTGGAAGGGCCAAGGTCTGTTTCTCTGCCGGATGGATCCATACTGACGCGCGCCGATCTGCCGCCGACCAGCACAAGGCGGTGGGTAGCCTCACGCAAGATTCTGGTCGTGCGTGGGGTACTTTACGGGCTGATCAGCCTGTCTGAGGCAAAACAGAAATACGGCATCAGCGACGAAGAATTCAACGGCTGGGTTTCCCTGGTCGCGGAACACGGTGTCGAGGCTTTAAAAGCCACGGCCTTAAAAAAGTATCGACAACCTAAAGGTGAGTAGGAATAAATGATTCAACGGTAACGTCAGATTAACCATTCTTGGTCAGGTTTAATTTTAATTGGAATTATTGACCCGAATTGGAGCAGTGAAAATGCGTATACTTCTTGTCGAGGATGATCCGACCACGTCTAAAAGCATCGAACTGATGCTGACGCATGCGAACCTAAACGTTTATGCAACGGATCTTGGCGAAGAAGGTATCGATCTGGCAAAGCTCTACGATTACGACCTGATTTTGCTGGACCTGAACCTGCCGGACATGAACGGGCATGAAGTGTTGCGCCAGCTACGGATTGCCCGTGTGGAAACACCGATCCTGATCCTTTCGGGCGCAGATGATACGGACAGCAAGATCAAAGGTTTCGGGTTTGGCGCGGATGACTATCTGACCAAACCCTTCCACCGCGAAGAACTGGTGGCCCGCATTCATGCCATCATTCGCCGGTCGAAAGGGCATTCGCAGTCCATCATCCATACAGGTCGCGTGGCTGTAAATCTGGACGCCAAGACCGTTGAGGTGGACGGAAAAACCGTGCACCTGACCGGAAAAGAGTACCAGATGCTGGAATTGCTCAGCTTGCGTAAGGGTACGACTCTGACCAAGGAAATGTTTCTGAACCACCTATACGGCGGCATGGATGAACCCGAGCTGAAGATCATCGACGTCTTCATCTGCAAACTGCGCAAAAAGCTCAGCAACGCAACTGGTGGTGAGAATTATATCGAAACCGTTTGGGGCCGGGGTTACGTGTTGCGCGACCCGCAAAGCAACACATTGGACGAGACGCTAATGGCGGTCGGCCTCTGAATTGAACCGTTTGTGTCGCTGGTAGTCCAGGGCGGCACTTTGCACTCACGGCTCAGCACATCTGGACCTGGCCATGGCCTCGCCCTATCACTGAGGTCCAAGAACGCGTGACAGGGCGAGGCCATGAGCAATTCCATTCCCATATCAGACCTGACGGATGATGAGGCGCGTGCCGAACTGGCGCGGTTGGCGGACATCCTGTCGCGAGCCAACACTCTGTATCACGCAGAAGATGCGCCCGAGTTGTCGGATGCGGATTATGATGCCCTCAAACGCAGAAACGCCGAGATCGAGGCGCGTTTCCCCCACCTGAAACGTGCTGACAGCCCGACAGAGCAAGTCGGGGCCAAACCGGAGGACGGGTTTTTAAAAGTTACTCATGCCGTCCGAATGATGTCACTGGGAAATGCGTTCGACGATGGGGACATTGCCGATTTCGACACCTCGATTCGCAAATATCTGGGCCTTGATGCAGGCGCGCCATTGGCTTTCACAGCTGAACCCAAGATTGACGGCCTGTCTTTGTCCTTACGCTATGAGAACGGACAACTGGTTCAGGCCGCAACGCGGGGCGACGGTGAAGTTGGCGAGAACGTAACGGCCAACGCCTGCACAGTCTCTGATATTCCACAGCTGATCGAGAACGCGCCCCAAATTCTTGAGGTCCGGGGCGAGATTTACATGTCTCATTCCGATTTTGAAGCGTTGAATGAGCGGCAGGCTGAACGGGGGGGCAAACCCTTTGCCAACCCGCGCAATGCAGCGGCAGGGTCACTGCGCCAGCTGGATTCGGAAATTACCCGTTCCCGCCCATTGCGCTTCTTCGCCTATGCATGGGGTGAACTGTCAGAGCCTTTGGCAGATACTCAGATTGGAGCAATTGAGCGTCTTGCGACCCTTGGGTTCCCCACGAATCCCTTGACCCGCCTATGTGCCACGACTGAGGACATGATCGCTCATTACCGGGATATCGAAGCGCAGCGTGCGACTTTGGGGTATGACATCGATGGGGTCGTCTACAAGGTAAACGATCTGTCTTTGCAGGTACGTCTGGGTTTCCGCTCAACGACGCCAAGATGGGCAATTGCGCATAAGTTCCCAGCCGAACTGGCCTGGACCAGATTGGAGGCGATCGACATTCAGGTTGGTCGAACAGGGGCGCTTAGCCCCGTGGCACGGTTGCATCCTGTAACGGTTGGCGGAGTGGTAGTCTCCAATGCCACATTGCACAACGAAGATTACATCGCAGGGCGCGATGCCAAGGGCGGCGCGATCCGTGAAGGAAAAGATATCCGAGTGGGCGATTGGGTTCAGGTTTATCGCGCTGGCGATGTGATCCCCAAACTGTCGGATGTCGACTTGTCCAAACGCCCCGCCGATGCACGCCCTTTTGCCTTTCCGACACATTGCCCCGAATGCGGGAGTGATGCGATCCGCGAAGAAGGCGACGCGGTTCGACGGTGCACCGGCGGCCTGATCTGTCCCGCGCAGGCCGTTGAAAAACTAAAACATTTCGTGTCGCGCAAAGCCTTTGATATAGAAGGGCTGGGTGCAAAACAGATTGAAATGTTCTATGGGGATCCAACCCTTCCGATCAATGCGCCAGCTGATATCTTCACGCTGGAACAACGGGACGCAGCCAGTCTGACGCGGTTAAAAAACCGGGACGGGTGGGGCGAAACATCCGCCAGGAACCTGTTCGAAGCCATTGATGAAAAGCGGAAAATTCCCTTTGCGCGCTTGTTGTTCGCACTGGGCATTCGGCATGTTGGCGAAGTGGGTGCGCGCGATCTGGCGCTTTTTTACCGCGACTGGGATGCGATGGCACTCGCGTTGGACACTGCGCGCCCGGCCGCGCTGGCCCAACGGCAGGCCGATGAGGCGGAAGATACAGAGCGTACTGCTGCGCAGCTTGAAGGGCGTCGCGCGCGCGTGAAAGAAGTGCGGGACGCAGCCACCGCGGAGGCCAATGTCGCAGCCGACGCCAATGCCGCCTGGGCAGAGCTGATCGGCATCGACGGTATTGGCGCAACGCTTGGCCTTTCACTGTCGGACGCATTTGCCAATGAAGAGGAACGACGGGCTTTCGACACGCTGCGCAGCGAATTGACGGTTATCGCCCCTGACGCGCCAGCCTCGGACAGTCCGGTCGCGGGTAAAACCGTAGTGTTCACCGGAACGCTGGAAAAGATGACCCGCGCCGAAGCCAAAGCGCGGGCCGAGGCCTTGGGCGCTAAGGTTTCCGGCTCTGTCAGCCAGAAAACCGATATTCTGGTCGCGGGTCCCGGAGCCGGGTCAAAGGCGAAAAAGGCGGCGGAACTTGGGATCGAAACTTTGGACGAGGATGGCTGGCTTCAGCTGATAGAAGGCGCATGAGCGGACGCCCCGAACAGCTTTTCCCGCTATTTGCGGGGCTGGAAACGTTGGATGGCGTCGGTCCCAAGACGGCACAGGCCATGGCGCAGACCGGGGTGGAATCCCCGCGCGATGTTCTTTTCAGCCTGCCTTATGCCGTGGTGGATCGGCGCAGGCGGGATACAATTCAGGGGGTGGACCTGCCAGCCACTCTGACCGTGGAAGTGACAGTCGGCCCGCACAGGCCGCCTCACAACAAGGGAGGGGCTTATCGCGTTCATGTCGAAGACAGTCAGGCCGATTTCCAGCTGGTCTTTTTCCACGCACGTGGTGAATATCTGAAAAAAGTTTTGCCGCAAGGATCTCGCCGCGTGGTTTCCGGCAAGTTGGAACTGTTCGACGGCATGGCGCAGATGGTGCACCCTGACCACATGCTGCCCGTTGAACAAGCCGGAGATATCCCGGAATTCGAACCGGTTTACCACCTTACGCAAGGGCTGACCCAGAAAACAGCGTTCAAGGCCAGCCGCAGCGCGTTGACACGCACACCCAAGCTAGAGGAATGGATCGATCCGGCGCAGGTGTCACAGCAAAACTGGCCGAGCTGGTCTGCGGCCATTCACGCCGGTCACAATCCGCGCGGCGCTGATGATGTCGCGCCGTTTGCCCCTGCGCGTCAGAGATTGGCGTATGACGAATTGTTTGCGCATCAGTTGACGCTCGCTCTGGCCCGGCAGCGAGAGCGCAAGTCGCGGGGGATCGTCAGCGTGGGAACCGGGGTACTGCAATCGAAAGTGCTGGCAAGCCTTCCCTATCGCCCGACTGATGCACAAACGCGCGCTATTGATGAGATTTCGGCTGATATGGCGTCTGACGCCCGAATGAACCGACTGTTACAGGGCGACGTCGGCGCCGGTAAGACGCTGGTGGCCTTCATGGCGCTTCTGATCGCCGTTGAGGCAGGCGGGCAGGGCGTGATGATGGCCCCGACCGAAATTCTGGCACGCCAGCATCTGGAAGGGTTGCGCCCACTGGCCGAGCAGGCCGGAGTGGTTCTGGAACTGCTTACCGGACGTGATAAGGGCGCGGAGCGACGTGCCAAGATTGAGGCACTTAAACAAGGCGATATTCACATTCTGGTTGGCACACATGCAGTGTTTCAAAGTGATGTTGAATTCAAGGCGCTGAGATTGGCCATCGTCGACGAACAGCACCGGTTTGGCGTGCGGCAGAGAATGGAATTGTCGGAAAAAGGCAAGGGGGCCGATGTTCTGGTAATGACTGCCACCCCGATCCCACGCAGTCTTGCGCTGGCGCAATATGGCGACATGGATGTTTCGGTGCTGGATGAAAAGCCTCCGGGGCGAAAACCGATCAAAACGGCGATTGTCAACACACAGCGCATGGACGAAGTCATCGCCCACCTTCGGCGAGCGATTAATGAGGGGCGACAGTGTTACTGGGTGTGCCCTCTGGTCGACGAATCCGAAGTTTCGGACCTGACGGCGGCCGAGGAACGCTTCAAACGTTTGCGGGCCATTTTAGGCGAGGGAGTGGTGGGACTGGTTCACGGACAAATGCCACCCGCCGACAAAGACGCCGCGATGAGCGCGTTTCAGAACGGGCAAACAAAGGTCCTTGTTGCCACGACGGTGATCGAGGTCGGCGTGAACGTACCCAACGCAACGATCATGGTCATTGAACGGGCCGAGATCTTTGGGCTGGCGCAATTGCACCAGTTGCGAGGGCGCGTCGGGCGCGGGGATGCGGAATCCACTTGTTTGCTGATGTATCAACCACCGCTCAGCGAGGGAGGGCGTAAGCGGCTGGAGGTTCTGCGCGAGACAGAAGATGGCTTCCGAATCTCGGAAACTGACCTTGAGATGCGAGGCGCGGGCGATCTGATCGGAACTGCGCAATCCGGGTTGCCAAAATTCCATATCGCGGACCTCGAACGTCAGGCAGGATTGATGGCCGTCGCCCAATCCGATGCGCGGGCGCTGCTAACGACCGATCCCAAACTGACCTCTGACAGGGGACGGGCCGCACGCGTACTGTTGTGGTTGATGAAACAGGATCAGGCGATTCGTTTGATTTCAGTGGGTTAGCTGTAATGTTCTCTAAAGTTCACAAATGTTCTCAAAAAGTTCTTTACCTACACGGAAAAATATGAGAACAAAAGGTCAACAAAGGATTAAAGCTCTGACCGGAGGTGACCGTATGCTGACCCAGATCAAGACCGCTTTCAGCCGCGCGCAATCGACCATCCTGCAGGATGCCGTTGGCGTGTTGTCTTTGGTCGTGATGCTGATGGTGGCCCTTCACTTGCCGGTTGGTTTCTAAGCCTTTCTGCCTGCGATCTCGTGCCGAAAAATCCGCGCTGTCATCCCCATTTCAGTCAAGGGTGACCTGCCTGTCCCAAACCCCTTGAGGGGCCATGCCTCGGCCCCGCGCGGTACACCGGACCCGACGCGAGACACGCAATACCTGCCGCCGCCCTTTCGCCCGGAAAGCGCGGCGGCTTTTTTTACAATTGGCCGGTTTTGAAGATTTCCAACAGTGCGGACAGGACTGAGTTGGCAGCAACCGAGGCCAAAATCATCCCCATTACACGGCTGATGATCGCCGCGCCTGAATGGCCGATCAGCCGAATGATGGGCTCGGCCAATAGCATCAGTACAAACGCAACCAGCAATACAGAAAGCATGACAAGCGCTGTGATACCCTGATCAGCGATACTGTAACGGTGGTTGTCGGTCAGGATAACGATTGCCAGCATCGCGCCAGGGGATGCCAGTGAAGGCACGGCCAGCGGGAATATCGCCGGGTTCTGCTGGTGATACGCGTCTTCACGATCTTCTTCGGCTTGCCGTTGTTCGACCTCTTGTTTGCTTTCACCAAAGATCATCGTCAGGGCAAACAGAAACAGGATAATGCCGCCAGCGACCTGAAACGAATTAAGCCCGATATCCAGCGCTTCGATCAGCACCTGACCAAATACAAGGAAAAACAGCAATACGGCAGCACTTATCACGGCTGCTAACAGCGCTGTCCGCCGCCGGCCTGCCGCGTCCAATCCCGCAGTAACGGCGATGAAAACGGGAATTGTTCCAATCGGGTCGATAACGACCCAAAGCGTCACGAAATGCTCGAGCAAATTATTCAAACCCATCCCTCCTGAAATCTTGGCAGAGGGTAAACGGGTTTCCGCCAAATAGCTATAATCAGGCGCAGTTTGCCTGTTCAGCCTTCGCCATGGCCTCAGCCGTGGCATCCAGTACCAGCAGGATCGACGCATGGCGGTTCTTATAATCCCGAGCAGGCATCAGCACCTCAAGCCCGTCAAACGGTGCATCGGGTGCAGGACCGCCATTCTTGAGCATGGCCGCCAACTGATCACGCGCAGCTTCGACCTGCGCCCGCGACGCTCCAATTATTGCATCCCCAACGACCGAGGCAGACGCTTGCCCCAAAGCACAGGCCTTGACGTCCTGACCAAAGGCACTGATCTGACCGTCGCGAACCTTGATGTCGACAGTTACACTCGATCCGCATAAAGGTGAGCGTTTCTTGACGGTTGCATCAGGATCTTCCAGTCGCTCAAGATGCGGAATATCCGCAGCCAGCGCCAGAATGCGCCCGGAATACAGCTTAATCAGGTCGTTCTCGCCGCTCATGGCTTTCCCTCGTCGTGTGTTACCCATACATAGTGGCCAGCCCACCGGATGCAAAAGGTTTTTCAGATGTCTGACCCAGTCGTGTTTGACCCCTCTAAATTGAGATTTAATGAGGCGGGTCTGATCCCGGCGATTGCGCAGGATGAAGCATCAGGCGAGGTTCTGATGATGGCCTGGATGAACGTGCAGGCGGTTGAAAAGACCCTCGAAACCGGGCGGGTAACCTATTGGTCGCGCTCCCGGCAGGCCTTCTGGATCAAGGGCGAAACCTCGGGCCATGTGCAGGAACTGGTGGATTTCCGGATCGATTGCGACCGGGATTGTCTATTGGTTCTGGTCCGTCAAACCGGTGCAGCCTGCCATACCAACCGACGAACCTGTTTTTTTACCGCCGTTCGGGATGGGGTCGAGGCTAAACTGATGGCGCCAATGGAGTAGGGGTCAAAGCCCAACCATTCGGCGTATGTCGCCCGGGCTAGCCCCTTCGGCCCGGTATTTTGAGATCGCGCGGGCATCATCGCGTTTGGCCAGCCGTTTGCCTGCATCATCGCGGATCAGGTCGTGGTGGAAATACTCGGGTGTCGGCAGGTTCAGTAACACCTGCAACAGAACGTGGATGCGGGTCGCGTCAAACAAGTCCCGTCCCCGTACCACCTGTGTTATACCCTGAGCCGCGTCGTCAAGTACGACGGACAAATGATACGACGTCCCCATGTCACGGCGGGACAGAACAACATCACCTATGGTGGTAATCAACTCATCAGGCGAAAAGGTGATAATGCCGGTTTCGCCGCCGGGACCCGAACCCAGCTCAAGAAACTGATACCTGTCGGGGTTGTGGACCGCCTGACACGCCTTGACCACGTCCAATCGCAATGGGTCCTGAGTTGGACGAGGAAGTTCCGATAAATCTTTGCCAACAAACCTTTTTCGACAAGTCCTAGGGTAAACAAGCCCGTCGGGTCCAAGCATGGGTGCGCCTTCCTGCGGCGCACTGGTTGCAGCGGCGATATCTTTGCGATTACACGTGCATGGATACAAAAGACCCTGCGCCCATAGCTGATCCAGCGCCTTGTGGTAAAAGCCCAAACGATCCGATTGGCGCATCACGGGCTCCGGCCATGTCAGCCCCAACCATCTGAGGTCGTGGTAAATCTGATCCTCCCATAGCCGTCGCGAGCGGGATTGATCGATATCCTCAATTCGCAGCAGGAACCGGCCGCTTTCAGAAACAGCCCGATCGCTGGCAACCAACGCAGAATATGCGTGCCCAAGGTGAAGGGGGCCTGTTGGGGATGGCGCAAAGCGCGTTACGAGAGTCACGCTTTTTCTAATACATACACGTCAGAGTTAAGGTTGATACCGGGCAGGTGGGGGCCGTGTTCACGAAATAACAAACGTGCGGCCCCCATGTCGACCCAATCCGTCAGACGGCAGGTGAATTTATGGTCCGCCAACGCATGATCGTTCAGCGAAAAGCCAAGCAAACCACCCTTGGGCAACGCGTGCATCAACAAATCCAGTGTCTCGGGCGGGGCAGCACCTTTTCCGATCACTCCTATGGCAGTAATCATCGTGTACTCCCCACGCTTCAACGGCGCGGGCTTGGCGATATCGAATCCGGTCAGTGTTCGATAAACGCCCTTGCTGGCGGCTTCCTGAAGCATGTTCTCTGTTGGGTCCATCCCATCGATGACTTCAAAGCCAACAGCGCGCAGAGCAAGCCCCGACAACCCGGTGCCGCAGCCGTAGTCCAGAATTGGGATCTGCGGCTTCGGTGCGAAAGACCACAAAGCCGCTGCTACACGGCCCGGCGTGGCGTAACCGTGTTCACCAACTTCCTTTTCATAGGTTGCAGCCCAGTTCTGATAGTGCGCTTCAGTCGCTTCAGGCGTGCCGAGGTTGTATGTGCTGTTCAGAAACGTGTCGTTCATTCCAGCATGCTAGGCCGAGTCCGCATTACGCGTCCAGTCAGCAATGTTCCAACCAGGTACTCCATTCAGCTTTGGCCCGGTCGGTATAGGCCTTGTACCGGTCTTTACGACCCCGACGCCCGCCTTTCAGGCCATCCACGGGGCGAAACAGGCCGAAATTCACGTTCATCGGCTGAAAGGTCTTGGCCTCGGCACCACCCGTAATGTGGTGAATCAAAGCACCCATTGCGCTGTCTTGCGGAACAGCGGGCAGGTCACGCCCCAAAATCTGAGCAGCGGCAAACCGACCAGCCAGCAACCCCATCGCGGCGCTTTCTACATAGCCTTCCACACCCGTGATCTGTCCAGCAAACCGAATGTTGGGTTTGGATTTCAACCGCATTTGCGAATCCAGAAGCGTGGGAGAGTTGATGAACGTATTGCGGTGAATGCCGCCCAACCGGGCAAAGCTGGCATTTTCCAAGCCAGGGATCATACGGAACACGTCGGTCTGGGCGCCGTATTTCATCTTTGTCTGGAAACCCACGATGTTAAACAAGGTGCCCAATGCGTTATCGCGGCGCAACTGCACCACTGCATGTGGTTTCACGCCGGGCTCATGCGGGTTGGTCAGCCCGACCGGTTTCATCGGACCATGGCGCAGCGTTTCGCGACCGCGTTCGGCCATAACCTCGATGGGTAGACAGCCGTCGAAGTAACCTGCTGCCTCGCCTTCGTGAAATTCGGTTTTTTCTGCTGCCAGAAGCGCGTCTATGAAGGCCTCGTACTGATCCCGATCCATCGGGCAGTTCAGATAGGCCGTCCGCTCTTCTTCAGTCTCGCCCTTGTCGTAGCGTGATTGCATCCACGCTTTGCTCATGTCGATGCTTTCGGCATAGACGATCGGTGCGATGGCGTCGAAAAAGGCAAGTGCGTCAGACCCTGTCTCGGCCTGGATGGACTGACCCAGCGCGGGCGACGTCAGGGGGCCGGTCGCAAAGATCCACTGGCCATCGCTGGGCAGGGTCGTCACTTCTTCGTCGGTTACCATTACGCGTGGGTGGGCGCGAAGTTTTGCGGTCACACTTTCTGCAAACGGGTCACGGTCCACAGCCAGCGCGCCACCGGCCGGCAGGCGGTGTTCATCGGCTGTTGTCATGATCAACCCATTGGCGGCACGCATTTCCCAATGCAGCAGACCCACTGCGTTCTGCTCATCATCATCCGAGCGGAACGAGTTCGAGCACACCATTTCCGCCAGATTGCCGGTCTGATGTGCAAAGGTGCCGATGGTCGGACGCATTTCGTGAATCACAACATCCACGCCCATTTCAGCAGCTTGCCAGGCCGCCTCTGACCCGGCCATGCCTCCGCCTACAATATGCAAAACTTGTGTCATGCGATGCCACATAGGGCAGACCACAATCGGGCGCAACTGAGGCAAAGCGGTTTCACGAATTTTATGGAAGGGGTCTTGGGGTCGCCGCTGCGGGATTGTCAGCGCTGGTGAGAGAGACCAGCTGGAGGGACCTTCCGCCCACGGCGACCCAAAAGTGTCCTGAGGCCTTGGCCTCGACCCAGCTTTGCCACAGTGTCGCCCTTTTGGAAAGTGCAAAATTCAAAACAGTGGCGAAAAATGTGCAAAACAATTGCATTATTGGGACCAATTTGGGGGACGTTTTTCGATAAAGGCTGAAATGCCTTCTTCTGTATCACGGTACAGCATGTTCTGCGCCATTACGTCACCGGCATAGGCATAAGCCTGATCCAGCGGCATAAGAAGCTGTTGATAAAACGCCTCTTTACCGATTTTGACAGCGGATCCCAGCTTGGAAGCAACCAGTTCTGCCAGCGCATTGGTTTCGTGTTCAAGACGCGTCTCGGGGACAACGCGGTTGACCAAACCCAAATCGGCAGCACGTTCGGCTGATATGAATTCACCAGTCGTCAGCATTTCAAATGCCTGCTTTCTGGGGATATTGCGGCTGAGGGCCACCATTGGTGTCGAGCAGAACAAACCGATATTGACGCCGTTCACCCCAAACCTTGTGCCTTCCGCGGCGACGGCCATGTCACAGGTGGCTACCAGCTGACACCCGGCGGCGGTTGCAATGCCGTGGACCTGTGCGATGACGGGCTGGGGTAGGGACTGGATCGACATCATCACTTTCGCGCAGCGCGAAAACAGGTCATTGAAATAAGCTTTGCCACCATCTTCGGACTGGCGTCCGGCCGTCATCTGTTTCAGGTCGTGGCCGGCGCAAAAAGCCTTGCCCTGACCCGCCAGGATCACTGCCCGGATCGACGTGTCTTCACGCAACGTGTCCAGTTCAGCCTGAAACGCCGACAGCATCTCGTCACTCAGCGCGTTCAGCCGCTCTGGGGCGTTCATTGTAAGCCGTGCAACAGCGCCGGTGTCGTTACGTTCCAGAATTGCCATCTTGCCCTCCGATCCCATGTTGGGCCAACTCTAGGTCGGTATGAGCAGGAGGGAAAGCATGGCTTTGGCAATGAACCGGGACGAACTGTCACAATACCTAAAGGAGGTTTTCCCGCAGGTGCATAAAGACTTTGTCGTCGAGGACCTGACCGAAGATACAATCACCATGCGCCTTGTTGTGAAGGATCAGCATCTGCGGCCGGGGGGTACGGTTTCGGGACCATCCATGTTTGGGCTGGCTGATGTTTGTGTATACGCGATGGTTCTGGCGCGAAAAGGGCGTCAATCCCTGGCGGTCACAACGAACAGTTCCCTGGATTTTCTACGCAAACCAGCAGGCAACACGGACATGATTGCTATATGTCGCCTGCTGAAACTGGGCCGGACTTTGGCCGTCGGTGACGTACTTATGTATTCCGATGGCGCGGAAGACCCTGTTGCCAGAGCGACGATGACCTATTCCCTGCCACCTGCAGGGTCCGCGGCCGCGAAATTCGGATAAAAAAGACCGGGGACAAGCCCCGGCCCAGGAAGAGGTCCCAATAATGGGACTGGGGATCAGTTAAATCTGCCAAAAATGGCGCTTTACCTCGCGGCGCGCATCATGGCGTGTCAGACCGACGTCTTTCAGCAAGCGGTCATCCAGATAACTAAGATTGACGCGGCTACGGCGACGACGCTCCCATTGAGTGACCGCTGCCGCAAACCGCACGGCCAGTGCAGCGGCCAGAGGCAGCCGGGGGCTGTCGGTCAGCAGCAGAAGGGCGGGGGTGTGCATTGTGCGTGTCATCTCGGAATTCCTTTCAATTGTATTGACACAAATCAGTTGTACTTGGTACACGTGACTGATACATTCGAAATTGTGTCAAAAGCAAAGGAAGAATTGTAGTGGATACAATTTGGCCAGAGGCGCTACCGAAATCCAAAGGACCGAAATACACTCTGGTTGCTGACACAATTCGAAAAGCCATAGATAACAAATCTTTGGAAGTGGGCGTCAAACTTCCTCCGGTGCGCGAACTGGCGTATCGCCTGCAAATAACGCCTGGTACAGTCGCGCGCGCCTATACAATCCTGACAGATGAGGGGTTGTTACAAGCCGAAGTCGGGCGTGGTACATTTGTTGCGCCGCCAAAATCGCCCATTCTTGACGACGTTTGGGCGCGGCAACTGCATCTTCGGGACGACAAATACAATGCCAATGTAAGTCTGTTCAGCCCTAGGTTGGCAGATATGGGGCAGGTGTCCCTGATCCGTGAATGTCTGAAAAAAGTGTCGCAAGCCGATCCGGGTTTGTTTCTGAATTACCCGACGCGTGACGCGTACCAGCCCGTGCGACAGGCGGTTGTGGACTGGTTGTCAGACCTTCCGCTGGGCGCACTGACCCATGATGATATTGTGTTGACACATGGCGGCCAGAACGGGCTTTGCGTTGTGTTTCAAACGATCCTGCGCGGGCCCAAACCTGTCGTACTGGTCGAGGACCTGTCTTATGCCGGGTTCCGTCGCGCAGGCGAACTGATGCGCGCGGAAGTGGTCGGTGTGAAGATGGACAGATGGGGTGTCGATCCGGCAGCGTTAGAACATGTTCTGCGCCACACGACAGCGCAGGCCGTCTGCGTGTCGCCAGAAGTTCAAAACCCAACGGGCGCACACACACCGTTGGAGCGGAGGAAAGAGATCGTTGAGATTGCCCGTCGCTTTGATTTGCAGATCATTGAAGATGATTGCTATCGCATGGGCGATGCCCGAGAGCCCAGCTTTCGGGCACTGGCGCCTGAACGGGGATGGCATGTGTCATCAATCTCGAAGATTCTGACACCGGCATTGCGTGTGGGTTTTGCTATCGCCCCCAGAGAAAAAAGTGTGGATCTGCGCCGGTCCGCTGAATACGGATATTTCGGATTGGCCCAGCCCTTGGCGGAATTGACCCGCCTTCTGCTGTCCGATCCGCGTACGCGTCAGATCGCCAAGGATGTGCGCACGCGGATGGGGGATTATCTACGCGTTGCTGTCAATACCCTGGGTGGGTTTGATCTGAACTGGGCCCCGGACGTTCCCTTTGTCTGGCTGAGCCTTCCGTCTGGCTGGCGGTCGGCTGCATTCAGTCGCGCGGCCGAGCGGGAAGGGATACAACTCCGATCCGCCGACGAGTTCGCGCTGCGCGATGGGCGCGCGCCGAACGCGGTACGTATTGCCATGAATGGTCATGTGTCACTGGAACGGTTCGAGGACGCGATGCAGCGCCTGCGTGTTCTATTGGACAATCCGCCTGAACAAATCAGCGTTTGAATATGGGGTAATATAATACCTATTTTCTAAGTATTTGGTTTTACGTGCATAAATAAGACTAATGCCGCTTGACCTGCGTGCAGGCACCTCATAAAACCCGTCCATCGAATTCGGGCCGCTCCGCTGGGGCGGTCTTTCACATCAAACAGGACTATCCTGCCATGAAAACCTTTTCTGCAACACCTGCAGACATCGACAAGAAGTGGATCCTGATCGACGCCGAAGGCGTTGTTCTGGGCCGTCTTGCTTCGATCGTCGCCATGCGCCTGCGTGGCAAGCACAAAGCGTCGTTTACTCCGAACATGGATATGGGCGACAATGTCATTGTGATCAACGCTGACAAAATCCAGATGACCGGCAAGAAGCGCGAAGAAAACTTCTACTGGCACACTGGCCACCCGGGCGGCATCAAATCGCGCACCAAACAGCAGATCCTGGATGGCGCACACCCCGAGCGTGTTGTCTTCCAGGCCGTCAAGCGTATGCTGCCAGGCAACCGCCTGTCGCGCCAGCAGATGACCAACCTGCGTATCTATGCCGGTGCCGAGCACCCGCACGAGGCCCAGGCCCCCGAAGTTCTGGACGTCAAGTCCATGAACAAGAAAAACACCCGGAGCTAATGACCGATGGTTGATCAGATCAATACTCTCGAAGAGCTGAGCGCCGTCGCAGGCGTTGAAACCGTGGCCGAAGAAGTGATCGTACGTGAACCCGTACGTGACGAGCTGGGCCGCTCCTATGCCACTGGCAAGCGTAAAGATGCTGTTGCCCGCGTTTGGATCAAGCCGGGTTCCGGCAAAGTCACCGTAAACGGCAAAGATCAGGACGTCTATTTTGCACGCCCCGTTCTGCAGCTGATCCTGCGCCAGCCGTTCCAGGTTGCCGGCGTAGAAGGTGAATTCGACGTTGTTGCAACCGTCAAAGGCGGTGGCCTGACCGGTCAGGCCGGTGCGGTTAAGCACGGCATCTCGAAAGCGCTGCAACTCTATGATCCGAACCTGCGTGGCGCACTGAAAGCCGCTGGCTTCCTGACCCGCGACAGCCGCGTTGTGGAACGTAAGAAATTCGGTAAGCGCAAAGCCCGCCGTTCGTTCCAGTTCTCGAAGCGTTAATTCGCCGGGAATACCCAAAAGAAAGGGCTCGCACTTGCGAGCCCTTTTGCTTTGCGCGGGTCAGGGATTCATTCTTCGTAAACGAGTTTCCACGCACCGTTTTCAACAACGTTGACGAACACAGTATCCGCGCCCTGATGGTCTTCAGGACCATAGGTTATGTGGTTGCCAACCAGATCGTCCTGATAATCCAGCGTTTCCATCGCTGCGATGAAACTGTCCTGCGTCAGATCAGGGCCTGCGGCCTCCAACGCCTTAACCATCATTTCAGCCGCCGAATAACCCAGCATGGCAAATCCGACCGGATCTTCGCCTGTGGCTGCCTTGTATTCCTCGATAAATGCGGCCGGGGCAGGTTGATCCGCACGCGCCCAAAGATCCTGCCACGAAGCTGCCGCGTAGAATCCATCGGTCACGCCACCGGGCACCTGCGCCACGACCGTCAGGAAACTGGCCGAGGTGCCGAGAAATTTCATATCGGTCAGACCCATTTTCTTAGCGGTGCCCACGACAGTGATCGCCTGCCGCACCCCAAGCGCCATGGTGACGATATCACAACCCTCTTCCTTGAGCTTGCTCAGCGATCCAACGAAATCCGTCTCATCCGGTTTATGGGTGGTTTCTGATCCAAAAGTGAGCCCGGCTTCTTCGGCTCCGGCCTTGCTGCCTTCTAGAATTTCCTCACCAAAATCTGTCGGCAGGTACATGGTGCAGACCGTCTTTGAGCCAAACTCGCCAGCCAGATAGTTCACACCGACACGCGCCTGATCGAAATAGGTCGAGAAGGAGGTGAACTTGTTCCGCATGGGTTCCTGCAACATCTGACGCGCAGCTGTAAGAGGCGCTACGTTGGGAATGCCTTTGGGATCCAACAGCTTGAACCCTGCCATGTTCATCGGCGTGCCAAGCGATTGCAGCATGGCAAATACCTTGTCGCGATTGAGCAGTTTGTTATAGCCCTGCATCGCACGTGGCATCTGATAGCCGTTGTCTTCGACCACGTAACGAATTTTTCGCCCGTGCACGCCACCGGCTGCATTCACCCGATCAAAGACGACATTTGCACCTTTGGTTGCCGGAACACCCACTGCGGCGAATATCCCGCTCAGGTCGTTGACAGAACCAATGACAATCTCATCATCGGTCACGCCCTGTGTTTGCGCCCAACCAAGTGTTGCCGATGCTGTCAGCAGTGATGCAGCCGCCAGACTGTTGCGTAATTTCTTCATCTCTTTCCTCCCGTTAATCTTTTGGTCAAGTGTACATGTCTTCGATCAGATGCCCGTGTTTCTTTTCAACCAGTCCGCGTTTCAGCTTCATCGTCGCAGTCAGTTCGTCGTCTTCAGCGGTCAGCAGGACGTCGATCAGACGGAAATCCTTGATCTGTTCGACCCGCGCAAATTCTGCATTAACAGCGGCAATTTCCGAACTGATCAACTGCCTGATTTCCGGTGCCGCGCATAGCGAGGCAAAATTCGAGAAGGGGATTTTATGGCCCTGCGCGTATTTTTCGACATTTTCCTGATCAATCATGATCAGTGCCGTCAGAAATTTGCGCCTGTCCCCGATGATGATTGCGTCCGCGACATAATGACTGAACTTAAGGCGGCTTTCGATCTCGGCTGGGGTGATGTTCTTACCACCTGCGGTGATGATGATATCCTTCAGGCGGCCCGTGATGGTGACA
The DNA here is from genome assembly GCF_056536285.1 of Ruegeria sp. AF3. Lineage (NCBI taxonomy): Bacteria > Pseudomonadati > Pseudomonadota > Alphaproteobacteria > Rhodobacterales > Roseobacteraceae > Ruegeria > Ruegeria sp. AF3. The sequence goes on from NZ_JBQFJM010000001.1 coordinate 231,317, forward strand.
TAGCCATCCTTATCTATTGACCCCATATCCCCGGTACGCAGCCAGCCATCGGCGGTGAAGGTTTCTGCTGTCTTCGCGTTGTTGCGCCAGTATCCCTGAAATATGTTCAAGCCCTTTAGTTGGATTTCGCCATCGTCCGAGATGCGAATGTCGCACCCTTCGACAACTTTGCCTATGGTTCCGATCTTATTGCTGTCTGTGGTGTTGAGCGTGGCGAGGCCCGAAGTTTCGGTCATCCCGAACCCTTCCACCAACGGCACGCCGATGGACCAGTACCATTTTAGCAGATCGGTCGAGATTGGCGCGGCGCCTGTTCCGCCTCGTCGCAGTTTGTCCAGACCCAACATTCGGCGCAGGTTTTTCAAAACCAGCTGATCCCAGAACCAGAATCTGGTGGCGACGCCGGATGGAACTGGTTGGCCTGCGCTCAGATATCCGGCACGGCGCGCACCAGTTTTTAATGCCAGGCCGAATGCCAGCCGCCCCAAAGGCGTGGCTTCCTGTGTCAGGATCTGGACGTGTGAGTAGATCTTTTCCCAAACCCTTGGCACCGCTGTGAAGGTTGAGGGCGAAACCTCCTGAAGGTTTGCGAAAATAGTTTCAGGGCTTTCGGCAAAATTGACAGTGCAGCGGGCCGCCAAGGGGAAATAGACCGAGACATTACGTTCCAGAATGTGACACAGAGGCAGGAAACACAGCTGTTCATCGCTGGGCAGCGCTGGCAGCACCCGTGCAGCGGATTCGATGGCGGCCAGGATGTTTTCATTGCTAAGCATTGCGCCTTTCGGCTGACCGGTTGTACCCGACGTATAGACCAGCAAGGCAATGTCCTGCGGTTTGGCCAATGCGATTTCCGCTTCGAAGCGCCCGGGCTCGGCCAGTTCCGCCTCTTGGCCCAAGGCGAACAGCTCGTCGATCATCATGCAGCGCGGATGGTTCAGGTCATGCAGCCCTTCGTCCTCGAGGATGATCACCTTGATCAGATCGGGAACCTCGGCCTCAATTCCCAGAAACTTGTCCAGATGCTCTTCATCCTCGACAATCAGAAACCTGGTGCCGCTGTCGTTGACCAGGTATTGCAACTGACTGGCGGAATCCGTGGTATAGACGCCGGAAGCGATACCGCCAACGCCCTGAATGCCCATGTCGAGCCATGCCCATTCCTTGCGGTCCTCGGACAGGATTGAGACCACGTCGCCGCGTTCCAGTCCCAGCTTGCGCAAGGCCAGCCCGATCCATTTGGCATGCTGCCAGTAATCGGCCCAGGAATAGGATCTCCAGATACCCAGGTCTTTTTCGCGATGCGCCGTTCGGCTGCCCAGTTCGGCACATCGGCTTTGGAACAACTCTGCAATGGTGATGCAGCCATCAACGCGTACCGGGCGCTGCCCTGCCGTTGCGTTGAACTGAACGCCGTTTATCATGACCTGAGGGGGTAGGGGCGTGGCGTCCATCCGTCTTACCTCCACGTCTTTTTCCGCTTCCAGCGGCGGCTTTCGCGCGCGCCTTCTTCCTGTTTTCCAAGATAAAAGCTCTGAATATCCTCGGATTGCAAAAGCGCGTCCGCGGCACCGTCCATGACGATGCGACCCACCTCCATGACATAGCCATGATGTGCCAGTTCCAACGCCGCATTGGCATTCTGTTCAACCAGCAACATTGTCATGTTCTGTTCTTCGTTCAGACGTTTGAGAATGCCGAAGATCTCTTGCACCAGCAGAGGGGACAGTCCCAGAGACGGTTCATCCAGCAACATGATACGAGGCCGGGCCATCAATCCGCGCCCTATGGCCAGCATCTGTTGCTGTCCGCCCGAAAGGGTTCCGGCCTCTTGCGACCGACGGTTTTTCAGAATCGGAAAATAACGGAAGACCAGCTCACGATCCTGTTCGATCTGGTCTTTGTCTTTGCGGGTGTAGGCGCCGAGACTTAGGTTTTCATCAACCGTCAGCAGTGGAAAAACTTCGCGCCCTTCCGGGATGTGAACCACCCCGCGCTGGACAACCTTGTGCGGTTCCCAGCCCTGAATGTCGCCGCCATCAAAGGTGATTGTTCCCTTTTCCGGGTCCATCACGCCAGAGATGGTTTTCATCAATGTGGTCTTGCCCGCGCCGTTTGCGCCAAGGATCGACACGATTTTCCCTTCGTGAACATCCAGCGAAACGCCCCGAATGGCCATAATGGGGCCATAAAAACTTTCGATATTGCGGACTTGCAAGATCGGGGCGTTCATGAGGCTTTCCCCAGATATGCCTCGATCACGGCTGGATGCGATTGCACGTCTGCCGGAGACCCGAGGGCCAGCTTTGCCCCATCTGCCATGGCCAGGACCCGGTCGGACACGCCCGATACCAATCCCATGTCGTGTTCGACCATCAGCACGGTAATTCCTATTTGGCGCCGGATATCGTCGATCCACCAGCGCATATCGGTCGTCTCTTCCACCGACAGTCCCGAGGCTGGTTCATCCATCAACAGCAGCTTGGGATCGGTCGCCAGGGCACGTGCTACTTCGACCACTTTGCGTACGCCATAAGGCAGCCCTGAAATCATCTTGTCGCGATAGGCCTGCAGGTCGAGGAAATCGATGATCTGTTCGACTTTTTCCCGGCTCTCCAACTCTTGCCGTCGGACCGCAGGGGTGAACAAAAGTTCTGAAATCAAGTTCGTTGTCCGATGCCTGTGTCTTCCGACCAGTAGATTTTGCAGGACAGTTGCGTGTTCGAACAGCTCGATATTCTGGAAGGTTCGCGCCACCCCAAAGGCAGCCACGCCAGACGGTTTAACCTGAAGCAGATCGTGACCATCAAACCGGATCGACCCTGAAAACGGTTCGTAAAAGCGCGAGATCAGATTGAAGACCGTCGATTTGCCCGCGCCATTCGGCCCGACTATGGCAAAGACTTCGCCCTGCTGAACCTCGAAGGACAAGTTGTCCACGGCTGTCAGACCACCAAATTTCAGGGTAACGTTTTCAAATTCCAGCAAGTTCATCTCAGACGCTCCGTCTTGAGATAGGATTTCTGCCGTTTGAACATGTCCTTGCGATAGAAAGGAAACAGTTCGAACCAGGTGCGGATTTTCAGCCAACGACCATAGATGCCCATGGGTTCGAAAAGGATGAAGCCGATCAGGATCATGCCAAAGATGCCGAACTCCAGCCCCGGAATGGCAACGGTGTTTCCGCCGATGATCGCGCCGACATATTCCTTTGAAATCGATAGAAACTGCGGCAAAAACCCAATCACAATCGCGCCCAGAAACGCGCCGTGGATCGAACCCAGCCCGCCAATAACGATCATCATCAGCAATTGGATCGAGATCAGGACGCTGAAGGTTTCGTTGTTAAACGCACCGGCAAACAGCCCCATTAACGCGCCGGCCCAACCTGTAACCGCACAGGACAGGGCAAATGAAATCATCTTTGTTCGCGCGATATCGATACCCATTGCCTGCGCCGAAACCTCGGAGTCGCGCACGGCGATGAAGCTGCGTCCCAAAGGGGCACGCAGCAGGTTTACGTAACCCAACGTGACCAGAATGGTGACAGACAGAACCAGCCAGAAAAAAAGATCAGGCGTCCCCCAGCGGTCAACCGTAAGGCCAAAGACCTCGACCCCGCCGATATATTTACCCGCGACACCACCAGTGATCGGCTCGGACAGAACAATGATGTCATCCATCAGGATGGACAGCGCCATTGTAAAGATCGCCAGGTAGATACCATGAAGCCTCAGGGCAGGGACTGCGACGGTCACGCCCGCGATCCCGGTCAGAATTCCGGCCAGCGGAAACGCGACCAGAAAAGGCGCGCCTGCCTCAATCAGGGCCACGTTGGCGTAACAGCCGAAGGCCAGAAAGGCCGCATGGCCCAGACTGACTTGCCCTGTATGTCCAGTCAGGATCATCAGACCCAGACCAGCAATGGCCCAGATCAGAACGTTTGTCAGTTCACCCAGATAGAAATCGTCCAGCACGAGAGGCGCAGCCGCGACGACAAACAGAAGAAGCAGATAAAGGCGCAACTGGAACCCGTCTTTCCACGGGCGGATATCCTGCATGTAATCGGTTTTGAAAACAATACGCATGGCTCAGACTTTCTTGACCCGGACCTGACTGAACAGCCCGTTTGGTCGGAAGATCAGGACGGCAAGCAGCAAAGCGTATGGCGCGACCTGGCTGTAGCCTGCCGCGATGTACCGGCTGGCGAATGGCTCGATAACGCCTACAATCAGCCCTCCGGCCAATGCACCCGGCAAACTGCCGAACCCGCCGATCACGGCCGCGGCAAAAGCCTTGATGCCCAGCAATCCGGTTGTCGGATCCACAGCACCTTTTGCAGCAAAGAGAATTCCGGCAATTCCCGCAACACTTCCGGCCAGAGCCCAGACCCATCCCTGAACACGCCTGACGGGAATGCCCATGTAATAAGCTGCCAGCTGGTTTTGCGAGGCGCCCTGCATCGCCAGCCCCATTTTGGTGCGGCTAAAGAAAACATAGAGTGCCCATGTCAGCAGCACCGTGACGACGATTATCGCGACATCTTCCATCCCCAGCACAAGACCGCCCATGCGCACTTCTTTGCCCGCAAGCGGGTTCTGCAGCGTTTGCGGCTCGTGCCCCCAGATCAGACCGGCAATGAAACGGATCACAAAGCCCAAAGCAATGGTCAGTATGACAACGGCGGTCTGGCTTTCACCAAACAGGCGGCGAATGATAAGGCGATCCAGAAGATAACCGAGCGCGGCCATTATTCCCAATGATACCGGCAGAGCGAGCCAGAACGGCAACCCCATATATTCGGTATTTGTCAGGCCGATGGTCACAAATGCGCCCAGCATCATGAAATCGCCCTGAGCAAAGTTTACCGCTTCGGTCGCCTTGTAGATCAGAACAAAGCCAAGTGCGATCAGGCCGTAGACACACCCGTTCGCCAGCCCGCTAATCAGCAGCTGCGCGTTATCCACACTGTCCTCCCTCCACCGGTTTTCCCGCGTCTTGTTCCGCCCGCGTATATCCTCCGGTAACGCAGGTGAGTTCTACTATGGGGTGATAATCACCTTTCCGTCACTCTTTTTCAGCGCGTCAGCCAGATTCGGCACAAGATTTTCAAGCGTAAGGTGTTCGGAAACATCCGTTTTCCAGCGACCATCGGCAAAGCGGGCCTGAACTTCGGCCACAACCCGCATCTGGTCAGCGGGCGGTGTCGACATCATCCATTGCGTCAGCCAGAAACCTTCGATCCGTTTTCCCATGAAGATCAGCTGACCTGTCTGAAAAAGCGTTGGCGCTTGGGTCGAAAGTTTGCCGTAGCTGACCCAGCGCGCCCGGTTTGGCATGGTGCAGAACAGTTTCTCGGACAGTTGATCCGTCACCGCATCAAGGAAGACCCGAGGTTTCAGCGTGGCGCTTATCGCGGCAAACTTCTCGACGACTTCAGGATCGGACGTCACAAGCACTTCGGCTGCTCCAAGACTTTTCAGCATTTCGACTGTCTCGGCCCGGCGCACCAGCGCGATGGGTTTCAACCCCAGATCACGCCCGAGGCTGCACATCAGTTTTCCCAACTGGCTGGACGCAGCGGATATCACAAATGCATCGCCGTCTTCCCTTGCCATGTCCACCATCGCCATCGCGGTAAGCGGGTTGACGATTTGCGCGGCCCCGTCATCATCTGAAACATCCGGACGCAAGGGGATGCACATTTGCATCTGCGTCACGACGTATTCCGCCCAAGCACCGGATCCAGCCGCCACGAAAGCGACACGCAGCCCCTTCAGCGCCTCGGCACCTTTTCCGGTTGCAACAATGTCGCCACAGCCTTCGAATCCGGCCGCGGCACCTTTGACGCGCGGCTGGCCATATTCACCCTTGATAAAGTGGAGGTCGGACGGATTGACCGACGACGCGCGCAGGCGGATCAAAACCTGACCGGGGCCGGGATTGGGAACGGGCAGTTCCGCTGCTTCAAGCCAATCAGCCGCATCCTCGATGACTGGTCCGGTCGAAGTGTCCGAGTACCCGCCGTGTTTCAGGATAGCAGCTTTCATTATTTTGGGCAGGTCAGTCATGGGATCATCCTCTAGATGGCGTGTTCAAAGCGCACACCTGTCTAAACAGGAAACTGCCGACTGGTGACATTGAGCGCGGATATCGTGTCGGAGCAGCCAATCAAATGCCGCACACTGGGTCAATTCAGAGAAACGATAACGTAAGGGCACGCCCGAAAAATAGGCGTGAGGGGTAGGGGCCGGGAACGGGCTACCGGCCCCTACTTTGTTATTGCTGCGTCAACAGCGCGGTCAGTTCCTGAATCTTCAAGGCGATGGTTTCAGGCGACTCTTTAATGTCATTTACGATCTTGATCGCCTGTTCTTTCAGATCCGTGGCCAATGTGCTGTCCTGAATCGAGGTCATGATGCCTTCATAGTCGAAATTGGTGGCGTCCAGCTTGCCTTCCTGAATCCAGGAGTTCAGCAATTCCTGTCCCTGACCCGCCAGCGCCGCCACCTGATCACCGGCCTGCTGTGCTGCCTCGGATGCTTGTTCCGCGACAGACGAAGCCGCCTCGCTGGCTTGATCGGCAACCGACGATGCGGCTTCCTGAGCCTGTTCGGTAAAGGATGAAGCTGCCTCGCTGGCCTGTTCTGTTGCGTCTTCAAGCGCGTCAGTCGCAGCTTCCTGAGCGGTTGCCGCGGCATCAGCCACTGCATCGCCCGCCTCCTGCGTTGCGGATTGCACTTGTTCAGCCGGGGTTTGTTCGGACTGGTTGAGATAGTAGTAACTACCAACACCGACAGCGGCGATGATGATCAGGATAAGAATACGCGACATGTGTGTCTCCTTTGGAAAATGTGTCGCCGGGATGCGTTAAATATAGCGGATATACAAAGGGGAATTCCTGTGAATTCTCAGCAGAATAGAGGTTTGAGCCGGGCTACGCTGATTGCACTCGAATTCACGGCAAGAACACGCCGGGCGACCTAGGCCACTACAGTTTCTGACAACGGACCACTTGCAATTTTGCTGAGAACCCAGATCCGACCGGAAGACGTTTTCTAACGGCTTTCGATATTGGAATTTTGGCGGAGAGACAGGGATTCGAACCCTGGGTGGGCTTGCACCCACAACGGTTTTCGAGACCGCCCCGTTCGACCACTCCGGCACCTCTCCGCGGGGGTCTGTGAGGGGGGGATTTAGTCAGGAACGAACGGGGGTGCAAGCAGAAAATTCCGGAAATCGTGAATGCCGGGATTTTCCGTTGCCTGCCAGCGTAAAACACCTACTCTGATTGCTATGACACAGTTTGCACACCGCATCGCCTTTTGGTTTCTTGCCCCGTTTCTGGCGCTTGTTCTGGTTCCTCTTGAGCTTTCTGCAGCGAACCGGGATCGGATCGAGGCCTTTCTGACCACAACCGGGTTTGACGTGGCTCTTGAAAGCATCGCCCTGAGTTCACGGTCCGCGCCGCAGATGTTGGGTGTTGACCCAGAGGGGTTCGGCTCGGACTGGACCCGTTTGACGGACGAGGTTTTTGAAGTCGATGCAATGCACGACACCGCTGTTTCCATTCTGGAGCAGACCCTAAGCGACGAGGCCCTGGCACACGCTGTCGAGTTTTACGCGTCTGATCTGGGGCAACGTCTGGTCGAGGCCGAGAATGCCTCACACATGCAAGAAGACGATGACGTCAAGCAATTGGCAGGTCAAAGGATTATCTCTGACCTGATCAAGAGCGGGTCGAAACGGGTCGAAAGTTTTAAACGCATGAACAACGCGATTGATTCCACAGGCACCGCACTGCGTGCCTTGCAGGAAATTCAGGTGCGTTTCCTTCTGGCGGCCAGCGCGTCGGGGGTCATCGAGCTGCAGTTGGGCGGGGATGAACTGCGCGAATTGATGAAGCAAAATGAACCGGCAATGCGCCAGTCGCTGCAACTGTCTAATCTGGCCGGTGCGGCTTACACCTATCAAGGTTTTTCCGACGCTGATGTGGATACATATGTTGACGCGCTGGAACAGCCGCTGATGCAGGAAGTCTACGAGCTGTTGAACGCCATCCAATATGAGATCATGGCCATGAGGTTCGAGGTTCTTGCCGCACGGATGGCCGAATTGCACCCGGCACAGGACATATGATGCAGCGCGTAGTTCTGGCATTTGTGGTCGCTCTGAGTTGGGCCCTGCCGCTGTATGCCGATGGAAAAGTCGACCGACTGGCAAAAGCCATGCGTCTGACGCAGGTGATGGAAATCCTTGTTCACGAGGGGCAGGGCCATCGCGAGACTCTTGATGATACCTTTTTGGACAACAAGGGCGGCGCTTATTTCGAGGCGCAGGTCAATCGTATCTACGATCCCCTTTGGATGCGGAAACATCTGACGGACGCCTTCGTGGCGGGCATGTCCGATGTTCAGCTTGATCAGGCCATCTTGTTTTTTGAAAGCGATCTTGGCCAGACCATCGTAACGCTGGAAAATTCGGCCCGGCGCGCCATGTCGGATCAGGCAATCGAAGACATGGCCCGAGAAGCCTATAAGTCCGCAGAACGCAGCACCGCTCAGTTCGCTTTGGTCAAGGAATATATCGAGGCAAATAACCTGATTGAAAAGAATGTTCAGGGGGCATTGACGTCAGACTACAGCTTCTTTCGGGGTCTTGATGTTGATGCGCGGACCGACGATCAGGAACTGCTGGCCGAGCTTTTGTTGCAGAAGGACAGTCGGAGCGAGGACACCGAAGAGTGGCTTTTCTCGTTTCTTCTTATGGCCTACCGCCCGTTGGACGAGGCTCAGATGCGCGAAAATATCGCGTTTTCCAGAACCGAAACGGGACGGGCCCTGAATGACGCCGTGTTTGACGGCTTTGACCGTATGTTTAATGATATCTCCTATCGCCTGGGGCAGGCGGTTGCACAGGCGCTGAGGGCGTCCGATCTTTGACGCCGCTTTGGTGTTGACTTTTACCTGCATTCTATGGATAAGCGCGCATCCCGGCCGGTTTTCCGCGCCGGGTATCGTTATTATTTGGCCTGCATGACATTGTCAGGGGCCATTCACACAGCCCGAAAAGGGCGCGCTGTTCGAGGTGGCTTTCAAGTTTCTTGGGGCCAAAACACCCGCAAAGGGGACCACAGAACGCGGGTTAGAAAAGGAAAAACGCATGTTTGCGGTCCTCAAGACTGGCGGCAAGCAGTACAAGGTTCAGGCGGGCGATATCCTCCGCGTTGAAAAGCTGGCTGCCGACGCAGGTGAAAAAGTTCAATTCAACGATGTTCTGATGCTGGGCGGTGACGCTCCGGTTGTTGGCGCACCTTTCGTTGCAGGCGCAGGCGTTCAGGCCGAAGTGATCGAACAGATCAAAGGTGACAAGGTCATCAAGTTCGTCAAGCGCCGTCGTAAGCACAGCTCGAAGCGTACCGTTGGCCACCGTCAGAAACTGACACTGGTCAAAATCACCGACATTCTGGCGTCGGGCGCTGACAAATCGGGCATCAAAGCTGCAACCGGTTCAGCTCCGGCTGGCGAAGCGGCACCTGCTGCAAAGCCTGCCAAGAAAGCAGTAGCCAAGGCTGAAGTACCCGCTGCTGCCGCTGCTGACGATCTGACCCAACTGAACGGTGTCGGCCCTGCCGCCGCCAAGAAGCTGGTTGAGGCCGGTATCGCGAGCTTTGCCGCTCTGGCCGCCTTGTCGGATGAGCAGATTGCTGCTATCGAAACGGTCAAAGTGAAACCCGAATGGGTTGAGCAAGCCAAAGAATTGGCTAAAGGCTAAGGAGAGAGAGAATGGCACATAAAAAAGCTGGCGGTTCCTCCCGTAACGGTCGCGACTCAGCTGGTCGTCGCCTTGGCGTAAAACTGTATGGTGGCCAGGCCGCTATCGCAGGCAACATCATCGTGCGTCAGCGCGGCACCAAGTTCTGGCCGGGCGAAGGCGTAGGCATTGGCAAAGATCACACCATCTTTGCAACTGTCGATGGCGCCGTGAAGTTCCACAAGGGACTTAAAAACCGCACCTTTATTTCGGTCCTGCCAGTGGCGGAGGCCGCAGAGTAAGCCGAGACCCAGAAGGTTTAAGAAAATTCATGGGGGACCGGCACAAAGTGCCGGTCCCCTTTCTCGTTTTTACGCAGTCGTGATCGAAAGAACCAATGACAGTCGCAACCACCAGTTTCCTGATATTTGCCGCCTCTCAGGTCGGCACGCCAGGGCCGGCCAACATGGTCCTGCTGGGAACTGGTGCGCGCTATGGGTTTCGCGCCGCATTGCCATTTGTGGCCGGTGTCGTGCTTGGCAAGCAGCTGATTATCTGGCCCGTAGGCTTTGGCCTGCTGCAACTGGCGGAACAGGTTCCGACAGTCTTCGCGGCGCTGAAATATGCTTCGGCTGCATATATTTGCTGGCTGGCGTGGAAGATCGCGAATTTGCGATTGTCGCGCGAAAATGCGGTCGGTGATGTTCCGGGATTCTGGGCGGGGTTGATCGTGCATCCGCTGAACCCAAAAGCCTGGGCCATGATTGTTGCGGGTTTTACCGGCTTTGTCGCGGCGGGGACGTCCAGCTTTGATGCAACGCTCACGATCGCGCTTAGTTTGTTGATCTGCCAGATCGTTTTGCACCCGATCTGGACTTTTGCCGGGGATAGAATCGCGCATGCGGTTGAAGGTCGCCCGGCGGAAAAATATCTGATGTGGACGTTGGCGGGTCTTACGGTCGCGTCCGTACTATTCGTGTTGTTCGGAGGAGGAACACACCAATGAAGCTTGAGACAATAATTAATCAGCCGGTCATTGAAACCGAGCGGTTCGATCTGCGCCCCCTGCGCCGGTCGGACATGGGCCTTATCGAGCATTATGCAGGTGATGAGCGCGTGGCGCGGATGACCACCAGTATTGCACATCCACTGGCCCCCGGATCGATCGAAGCCTTTGTAACCCGTTCGATGGCCGACAACCGGGATGAAGACGTCTGGGTCATGGATGCCACCAAGGACGGAGGTCCGGAACTGATCGGTGTGATTTCGCTGAAACGACTTGATCGGAATCAGTCTGAAGTCGGCTATTGGGTCGCGCCGATCTATTGGAACACGGGCATTGCCTCGATGGCTGTCGAAGCACTTGTTAACGCCAACCCGCTGGAGAACGCGACGATGTTCGCCAGTGTGTTTCAGGATAATCCGGCCTCGGCCCGGGTCCTGACCCATTGCGGGTTCCAGTATCTGGGCGATGCGGAAAGCTATTCGGTGGCGCGCGATGCGAATGTGCCCACCTGGACATACAGTAAAAAACTCTGACTTGTGGCCGATGGGGCCTTTGCAGTAGGGGACACACATGAAATTTCTCGATCTCGCAAAGGTCTACATCCGGTCCGGGGCCGGCGGTAGCGGCTGCGTCAGCTTCAGACGCGAAAAGTTTATAGAATACGGCGGCCCCGATGGCGGGGACGGCGGCAAAGGCGGGTCTGTCTGGGCCGAAGTTGTGGATGGGCTAAACACCCTGATCGACTTCCGCTATCAGCAGCACTTCTTCGCCAAAAACGGGCAACCGGGCCGGGGGCAGCAACGCACCGGCAAGGATGGGGACGATATCGTTCTGCGTGTGCCGGTTGGCACTGAAATCCTGGACGAAGACGAAGAAACCGTCATCTGCGACCTGACCGAAGTCGGGCAACGTGTTCTGCTGGCCAAGGGCGGCAATGGCGGGTTTGGCAACCTGCATTTCAAATCTGCCACAAATCAGGCCCCGCGCCGCGCCAATTCGGGGCAGGCGGGGATTGACCGCACAATCTGGCTGCGGCTCAAGCTGATCGCCGATGTGGGTCTTTTGGGTATGCCGAATGCAGGCAAGTCGACCTTTCTGGCGGCCACGTCGAATGCGCGGCCCAAGATTGCCGACTATCCGTTTACCACGCTGCACCCCAATCTTGGCGTTGTCGGCGTGGACAACGTCGAATTTGTTGTGGCCGATATCCCGGGCCTGATCGAAGGTGCTCATGAAGGCCGTGGCATTGGTGACCGTTTTCTGGGTCACGTGGAACGCTGTGCCGTGTTGTTGCATCTGGTCGACGGCACCTCTGCGACGGTCGCCGATGATTACCGCACGATCATTCACGAGTTGGAAGCCTATGGCGGCGAGCTGGCTGAAAAGCCCAGGATCACTGTTCTGAACAAGATCGACGCGCTGGATGACGAAGAACGTGCCCTTGCCGTCGCAGAGCTTGAGGAGGCCGTGGGCGGCCCCGTCATGACGATGTCCGGTGTGGCGCATCTGGGTGTAACCGAAGTTCTGCGGGCGCTGCGCAGCCAGATTGACGACAACCGTGTGCGTCAGAAACCCGCTGAGGAGGCACAGCCTTGGCAACCCTGACCTCGGCACGCCGTCTGGTGGTAAAAATCGGGTCGGCTTTGCTGGTTGATCGCGACACTGGCCTGCTGCGGTCTGACTGGCTGCTGTCGTTGGCGCAAGATGTTTCCTGGCTCAAGGGGCAGGGGAAAGATGTGATCCTTGTTTCATCCGGTTCGATTGCACTTGGCCGCGGAGTATTGGGCCTGCCGATGGCGGCACTGCCTTTGGAACAGTCGCAGGCTGCTGCTGCGGTTGGGCAAATCCGGCTTGCACGCGCCTACGAAGAGGCGTTGGCACCCCATGGGATCACTACAGCGCAGGTTCTGGTGACGCTTGAAGACAGCGAAGATCGCCGCAGGTATCTGAACTCACGCGCGACCTTGGAAACTCTGCTGGGGTTAGGCGTCGTACCGATCGTCAATGAAAACGACACGGTTGCAACGGACGAAATCCGTTATGGCGACAATGACCGCCTGGCCGCGCAAATCGCCGTGACAGTAGGGGCCGACCAACTGATTCTGCTGTCGGATGTGGATGGTTTCTATTCCGGTAATCCAAAAGAAGATTCCTCCGCGACGCGCTTCGAGACAATCGACAGGATCACACCCGAGATTGAAGCCATGGCTGGTGATGCGGGATCGGGCCTATCCAAAGGTGGGATGAAGACAAAGCTGTTGGCGGCCAAGATGGCAACCGCTGGTGGTTGCGCCATGGCAATTACTGAAGGGTCGGTTCTGAACCCTTTGAAAATGCTCGAAAACGGTGCCAATTCCACATGGTTTACTGCGACATTGGATCCACATGCAGCCCGCAAACGCTGGATTTCGGCAATGAAACCTCGGGGTGAGATCACAGTGGACGAGGGGGCGGCCAAGGCACTGGCCAATGGCAAAAGCCTGCTACCTGCCGGGATTGTGGAAGTGACCGGAGATTTCGGTCGTGGCGATCCTGTCGCCATCCTTGATCTGGAGTCCCGTCGTCTGGCTCAGGGGATCAGCCGGTATACGGCGCAGGAAGCCGATGCGATCAAGGGGCGTAAGTCTTCTGAGATTGAAGCGACGCTGGGCTATCCAGGCCGCGCAGCCCTCATCCACCGGGACGACCTGGCCCTTTAACTTTCAATAAGATGATCTGAAAGGCACGCGATATGAAAGACTTCGACAGCATTCCTGCTCTGATGGAAGATCTTGGGAAACGTGCCAAAGCCGCTTCGCGTGAACTGGCTTTCGCAACAGCTGAACGAAAGCACGCAGCGCTGATTGCAGCCGCAGATGCGGTTTGGGCCAATCGGGCACGGATCATCGAAGCCAATCAAAAAGATCTGGAATTCGGCCGCGACAAGGGTCTGAGCCCCGCAATGATGGATCGCCTGATGCTTGATGAGGCGCGTATTCAGGGCATGGTCGACGGGCTGAGAACCGTCGCAGATCAGGCCGACCCGGTGGGTGAGGTTCTGTCAGAATGGAATATGCCCACGGGCCTTAACATCCAACGCGTCCGGACACCGTTAGGGGTTATTGGCGTGATCTACGAAAGCCGACCCAACGTGACTGCGGATGCCGGGGCGCTGTGTCTGAAATCGGGCAATGCGGTAATCCTGCGCGGCGGATCCGAGAGCTTTCATTCCTCAGCCGCGATCCATGCCTGTCTGGTCGAAGGGCTGAAGGCCGCGAACCTGCCCGAAGACGCCATCCAACTGGTGCCCACACGCGACCGCGCTGCAGTGCAGGAGTTGCTGACGCTGACCGACTATGTCGACGTCATCGTTCCACGCGGTGGCAAGGGACTGGTGGGCCTTGTACAACGAGAGGCCCGTGTGCCGGTCTTTGCTCATCTCGAAGGCATCGTGCACATTTACGTCGACAAGGCTGCTGATCCGCAGAAAACGCTGGAAGTGGTACTGAATGCCAAGACCCGCCGCACTGGTATTTGCGGAGCCGCTGAATGCTTGCTGGTTCATCAGGATATCGCCGACACACTGGGGCGTGACGTCGTTGCGGCACTGGTCCAGTCAGGTGTCGAGGTTCACGCCGATGGTGTTCTCGCTGGAGAGAGTACAGTTGCTGCTACGGCGGATGACTGGGGAAAAGAGTTCCTCGACAACGTGATCGCTGCGAAGCCCGTTGCCGATATCGACGCTGCGATTGCTCATATTCAGCAATACGGCTCAAACCACACTGATTGCATCATGACCGAGGATGACGCAGCAGCAGACCGTTTCTTTGAGCGTCTCGACAGCGCAATCCTGATGCATAATGCCTCGACCCAGTTTGCGGATGGCGGTGAATTTGGCATGGGGGCAGAAATCGGAATCGCGACGGGCAAGATGCACGCGCGCGGGCCGGTCGGGGCGGCGCAATTGACCAGTTTCAAATATCTCGTACGCGGGAACGGAACGATCCGGGCTTAAAACCGAAGTGACACGCGGGTTGCCGAGGTTTCAACGGCAATCCGCCGACCCATCGCAGCCGCCGTTTTAGGCAGCAACGCGAATTGAACGTGCGCGGGCGTGATTTTGGTGGGAAAACGACCTGTCACGACGTTCTTCCAAAGATCACCATCGACATTCAACCTGTCTGCAACCCCGGTCACGATCCAATTGTTGCCCTGATTAACGATCTCGACCGCGCCGCCAAGCGGCATGGCGCTTTCACAGCACATAAGCGCCAGAAAGGCCAGTTTGACCTGATTACGGGGCACTGGCCCGGTCAGGTTCCAATTGACCCGTATCCGCCCCGCACGCTCGATATCTTTCAGCAGTTCGGTTACTTCGGCCCGACCAAGCGGGTGATCACTGCTCGAGCCAAAGGCAACACGGAAAAAGCGAATACGTGCCCCGGCACTTCCGACGCTGCCCGAGATCAGCTCCATCTCGGGCCCCTGTACGGAGCCCACCATATCCAACAGCTCAAGCCCGTTGGTGATCGCCCCGATCGGGCTGATCAGATCATGGCAAATCCGCGAACCGATCAATTCGGCCAGGTTGACGTTGCTCTCGCCCATGCGTACCTCCGACTGTATCTGCCGCACGTCCCGGAGGCCCCTATGACAGACATGAATGCTATACTTGCACCGGGCATGTTTGTCCGCCACCCGGATTTTCCCGAATGGGGCGTCGGACAGGTTCAGTCCAACATTGCAGGCAAGATCACCGTGAACTTTCGCGAGCAGGGGAAAGTGGTGATCGACGGTACGCGCATCGCCCTGATGCCGGTCTTTGATCCGTGAAAGTGGTTTAGGAAAGGTTAACAGCGCTGACCGAAGCGGGGCTTGTTGCCTTTGGCTGAAAAACTGCGGTATCAGCAGCCAAAAGAACACGGATCACCCCATATGCCGGATACTGGCCCTTCTTTCACTGTAAAACTGGCCGAGACCGAAGCCGACCTGCAAGCAGCTCAACGCCTGCGCTATGACGTCTTCGTGCGTGAGTTGGGGGGCGGCGGAGAGATGGTCGATCACGATGCTGGCCTCGAGAAAGACCGTTTCGACCCGTATTTCGATCATATGTTGGCCTATGATGATCACACCGGCGAAATCATTGGCGTCTACAGGATGTTACCGGGCGAACGTGCTGCGGAACTGGGGCAATTCTATTCCGAAGACGAGTATGACCTGACCGTTCTCAAGAACAGCGGGCGCAAACTGCTGGAGTTGGGACGGTCGTGCCTGCACCCCGACTACCGTGGGGGTACGGCAATGTACCACCTGTGGAACGGTTTGGCCGCTTATGTAGCGGAACGTGACATTGAGGTGCTGTTCGGCGTTGCGAGTTTTCACGGAACAGACGTGACCACATTGGCGCAGCCCTTGTCGATGCTTCACCACAACCATCTGGCTCCGCCAGAGTTGCGCGTACGGGCGCAGCCCGATGTTTTTCAGTCGATGGACCTAGTGAAACCAGAGGCTTTGGACCGCCGCGCCGCCATGGTTCAGGTGCCAGCATTGATCAAAGCCTACCTGCGCTTGGGTGGTTTCGTGGGCGAGGGCGCCTTTATCGACCACACCTTCAACACAACGGATGTTTGCCTGATCCTCGACACGACGCGCATGAATGAACGGCAGCGTCGAATTTATGGCGGGGCGTGACGCTGTGAACGACCCGCTCTGGAATAGTGAAGACGCGCCCGATCCGATCGAGCTGGGCGTTACCGGATGGGTTCTGGTCATTCTGCGCGGAGTCCCGCTGGCGGCCCTTGTCTTTGGTGGCCTGATCATCCTTCTGGCCGTTCGTCTGATCGAGTATCCGATTTTCGGCGTCCGGCGACCTGTGACGCCGTTCATCACGCAGTTTGTCTGCCGCAACGCGTTTCGAATTCTTGGCATCGGGTTCCGCACATCAGGCGCGCTGATGAAAGAGAGGGGGGCGGTGGTGGCAAACCACACGTCCTGGCTGGATATCTTTGCTCTGAACGCGCGCAAGCGGGTCTATTTTGTCTCCAAGGCAGAAGTTGCCAAATGGCCCGGTATCGGCTGGCTGGCCCGTGCGACCGGGACACTGTTTATCGAACGGGATCGCAAGAAAGCCAAGGAACAAACCAAGCTGTTTGAAACCCGCCTGAAAGTGGGTCACAAACTGTTGTTTTTCCCCGAAGGCACCTCAACCGACGGGCTTCGCATTTTACCTTTCAAAACAACGCTTTTCGCCGCGTTCTTTGCAGATGAGTTGCGTGATTTCATGTATATCCAACCCGTTTCTGTGGTGTTTCACGCGCCCATAGGCCAGCCAAAACGCTTTTATGGCTGGTGGGGGGATATGGAGTTCGGACCGCATTTGCTGAAGACCCTTGGCGCACGTCGGCAAGGAACGGTTGAACTAATCTATCATGCGCCAGCGCGGGTCAGCGACTTTGAAAACCGAAAGGCTCTGGCCGCCCATTGTGAAGACGCCGTCAGGCATGCGCACGCATTGGCGCAGCTTGAAAAATAGGGGCGATTGGCCCTTGCGTAGCGCGCAAACCTGCCTTATACGCGCGCCATTCAAACCCGCAGGCGGGGTTTGGCCTTTTTGAGGGAGACATCCTCATCAAGACCGCCGGTTGGAGCGTCCGCTTCTTTCACCCCCGCCCAGGCGTAAACCGGAAAAGGAAAATTGCATGGCTCTTCCAGAGTTCACCATGCGTCAGCTGCTGGAAGCTGGCGTTCACTTTGGTCACCAGACACAGCGTTGGAACCCCCGCATGGGCCCGTTCATCTACGGCTCGCGCAATGGTATCCACATCATGGACCTGACCCAGACCGTTCCGATGCTGGATCAGGCTCTGCAGGCTGTTCGTGACACCGTCGCAAAAGGTGGCCGCATTCTGTTCGTTGGTACCAAGCGCCAGGCCGCTGGCCCGATCGCTGAAGCGGCCGAAAAGTCGGCTCAGTACTACATGAACCACCGTTGGCTGGGCGGCACGCTGACCAACTGGAAAACCGTTTCCCAGTCGATCAACCGTCTGAACCAGATCGACGAAGCCATGGAATCGGGCGCAGAAGGCCTGACCAAGAAAGAGCGTCTGGGCATGGAACGTGACCAGGGCAAACTTCAGGCGTCGCTAGGTGGTATCCGCGAAATGGGCGGCGTTCCGGACCTGCTGTTCGTCATCGACGTCAAGAAAGAAGCATTGGCCATCGCAGAAGCCAACAAACTGGGTATTCCGGTTGTGGCTGTTGTCGACACCAACTGCTCGCCCGACGGCGTTGACTACATCATCCCCGGCAACGACGACGCAGCACGCGCAATCGCTCTGTACTGCGATCTGGTCGCACGCGCCGCTCTGGACGGCATGACCGCACAGATGGGCGCAGCAGGCGTAGACCTAGGCGCATTCGAAGAAGCTCCGGTTGAAGAAGCTCTTGCGGAAGAAGCCGCAGAAGCCCCTGCCGAAGCGTAAGCTGCCCGTCACGTAAATGACATATGGGGCAGGGTATGACCTGCCCCAATTCCGTTTGAATTGAGGAGAGCCAAAAGATGGCAATCACAGCAGCAATGGTTAAAGAACTGCGCGACTCGACCGGCGCAGGCATGATGGACGCAAAAAAAGCGCTGACCGAAACCGGCGGCAACATGGACGACGCCGTTGACTGGCTGCGTACCAAAGGCTTGGCCAAAGCAGCCAAAAAATCTGGTCGTACCGCGGCAGAGGGTCTGGTTGCTGTTCACGTTAGCGGTGGCAACGGTGTTGCTGTCGAAGTGAATTCGGAAACCGATTTCGTTGCTAAAAACGCTGAGTTCCAGGAAATGGTCGGCAAGATCGCAAACGCTGCTGAAGGTGTGGACAACATCGAAGCACTGCTGGCTGCTGATCTGGGCGGCAAAAGCGTTGCCGACACTCTGACCGACAAGATCGCCACCATCGGCGAAAACATGTCGGTGCGCCGCATGGCCAAGCTGTCGGGCGACACTGTTGTGTCTTATGTGCACAACGCTGCGACCAACGGCATGGGCAAAATCGGTGTGCTGGTTGCACTGTCGGGTGGTGATGAGGCTATCGGCAAGCAGGTTGCGATGCACATCGCCGCTGTGAACCCGGCTGCCCTATCTGAGGCCGACATGGACCCGGCAATTGTCGAGAAGGAAAAGCAGGTTCAGATGGACATCGCCCGCGAATCCGGCAAGCCGGAGCAGGTGATCGAGAAGATGATCGAAGGCCGCATGAAGAAATTCGTCGCCGAATCGACATTGCTGAGCCAGCAATTCGTTGTGAACCCTGATCTGACCGTTGAAGCCGCTGCAAAAGAAGCAGGCGCAACCATCACCGGCTTCGTTCGCTTGGAAGTTGGCGAAGGCATCGTTGTGGAAAAAGAAGACTTCGCTGCCGAAGTCGCAAAAGCCGCTCAGGGCTAAAGAATGGCTCCGACTGGGGCCTTGCTGAACAAAATGAAAGGGTTACGCATTGCGTAGCCCTTTTTTGTTAGTGGTACATCATAGAATTGGCAAAGAAGTGAAGGATTGGAGGGCCCCGCATGATGGGGATGGTCGAGGCCCCCCAAAATTCCGACACAGGTACGC
The DNA here is from genome assembly GCF_056536285.1 of Ruegeria sp. AF3. NCBI lineage: Bacteria > Pseudomonadati > Pseudomonadota > Alphaproteobacteria > Rhodobacterales > Roseobacteraceae > Ruegeria > Ruegeria sp. AF3. Next base: position 250,654 of record NZ_JBQFJM010000001.1, read on the forward strand.
GGACGAATACGCGCCCCCTTGTCAGAGTGATTGGAGAGCTTTGAAATCGCAAAGATCCAATCGAATGTTCCCTGGCTAAAGCCACCACTCACGGAACACTCTCACTTTGCAACTTTTAGGTTAGATTTGAAAAGTAGTGATTTCCTTACCTAGGGTAAACTGACGCTGGATGGCGTCACAAAAACACTCCTAAACTTCCATAATGAACATCTGATTATGCAAAGATGCCTTTAAAACAGCCTGAGCCGTCGTTTCGACCGACAACGCCTCACGGGCGAGTCGAAGATGCTTTTCGACAGTTGCCGCTGTCAGGCCCATCAGCAGGGCTATGTCCTGCGTGGTTTTGCCGTCACCGACCCATTGCAACGCCTCGCGCTGACGCTTTGTCAGGGCCCGGTTCGGAGGGTTGAAAGGCAAGGTCAGGATCTTCAGATGCGCAACGTTGTTCATCAAAAGAATATCTTCGCCGTGCTCCTGCCAGACCGCGTCAATGTCTTCCTGGCTCATCCCTTCCTTGGCGGACAAGGAAATCGCCCCTTTGGAGCGCACCGAGACTGAGTTGAAGCTGATGGTGTAACCAGAAACAACACCCATGGACTTGTTGAACTCGAAAACTTCGCGCTCTTTATCGGTCATCGACCCGCGAGAGTGCATGTCCAGCAACATTCTCCAGCTGGCGGCGCCTTCATTGTCCAGCGCCCATTTCAACATGGGGGCGTGAAAATACAAACCGTCCTTGATGAAACCGTCCACATAGGCGCGGTTATGATTGGTCAGGATGACAAAATCCTCTGGATCGCCCAATGAGGTTGCCGTCCTGTATTGCGTATGGCCGTAGATTAAACGATCAAGCCCGTATTCCGCCATTTGTCGGCAATGCGCATCCCACAGGTCTTCCAGGGTTTTGGCATAGCTGACAAATCGCAGATATTCCCTGAGGGTCATGCCGTATCACCTGCTTTCAGATGGGCGGCCAGTGCGTCCAGTGCAAGAACATAACCTTGGGCGCCAAATCCACAGATCTGCCCCAGAGCGACAGGCGCGATATAGGACTTGTGCCGGAATGCTTCCCTTGCATGGATGTTGGACAGGTGAACCTCGACAACCGGCAGTTCAACTGACGCGATGGCATCCATCAACGCAACCGACGTGTGTGTGAACGCCCCCGCATTGATCACAAGGCCATCCTGCGCACCGCGTGCGCCATGGATCGCATCAATTAACACACCCTCATGGTTGGATTGCAGATGCGAGACTTCAAGGCCAATGGACGCACCATGGCGCAGGCAATCTTTCTCGATCATCTTCAGAGTGGTGCTGCCGTAAACCTCGGGCTGCCGTGTGCCAAGCAGGTTGAGGTTTGGGCCATTCAATACCAAAACGTTGTGCATGTCTTCACGATCCCCATTAATGGTACATAGACGCCTTGAGGTTGGGTTGTCTACCTGCCTTTGCCGGATCGAGTACAGTCGAAAAACCGGTGTGCGAAGCGGGCCGCCATTTTATTCCCGGCCTTAACTTACCGACATCGTGACAACGATTTTTCCCAGAACGGATCGTTGCGACAATTGTTCAAGCGCCTCGTGCGCGCAGGCAAGCGGGAACCGGGCGCTAATTCGGGGTTTGATTTTCCCGGCTCTGTACAGATCGAACAGGTTCTTGACGTTGTCAGCATGGCCGATTGGATCGTGGAATACTGACGCGCCCCAAAACACACCAACGATCTGACATCCTTTCAAAAGGGCCAGATTCAAGGGAATCCGCGGAATGCCCGCTGGGAAACCGACGACAAGGTAACGACCGTTCCAAGCCATGCTGCGCAGGGACGGTTCGGCCAGCGCACCCCCAACGGCGTCGTAGACGACGTCAACGCCATCAGAACCTGCGAGTTTCTTAACTTCGGTTGAGAAGGCTTTTTGCGCATCCTTGTCCATGTCGCGCGGGTAAATCACCACGTCATCGGCACCAATCTGGCTACAGAATTCGGCCTTTTCAGGTGATGAAACGGCCGCGATCACCCTGGCACCCATGGCTTTGCCCAGTTCAATGGCGGCTGACCCCACACCTCCGGCGGCACCCAGTACCAACAGGGTTTCACCGGGTTGAATCTCCGCCCGATCCTTCAACGCGTGGTAGGACGTGCCGTAGGTGAAAATGAAACAGGCGGCATCTTCATAGGGCATCGCATCAGGAATTCGGATTGCAGTGTCCGCCTTGAGTGTGACATGGGTCGAAAACCCACCATGCCCGGTTAGGGCCAAAACACGGTCGCCTGGCTTAAGTCCATTGACGCCTTCGCCCACAGCCAGAACTTCACCCGCAATTTCACCGCCCGGAGCAAAAGGCCGTGGCGGCTTCATCTGGTACAGATCGCGGATAATCAACGTGTCCGGAAAATTCACGCCCGCTGCTTTCACACCGATCAAAAGCTGACCTTTGCCCGGTTTCGGGTCGGGTAGGGTCGTAAGCTCCAGGGTTTCGGGACCGCCCGGTGCGACGCTGAGTAATGCTTGCATACCGCCTCTGATCTGCCTGTACTTTGTGTCGAGGAAGTTTTGGTGCAGCATGGTTTTTTGTCAACGCTACGGTCCAACGCCTGCCGCAACGGCAAGAGGAACGCAATATGTATCACGATGAACTGGTGCCAAAGAAACTGAGGAGCACAAAATGACCCCCGACACCCTCTTTTCGCTTCACGGCAAAACCGCTTTGGTAACAGGTGGAGCGACAGGTATTGGCCGCATGGCAGCCGAGGCGCTGGTACGGGCCGGCGCGCGCGTGCTCATTGCCTCAAGAAAAGGAGACGCCTGTGCCGAGGTCGCCGCAGAACTGAACGCGCTGGACGTGCCGGGCAGCGCCGAAGGTTTTGCCGGTGACATTGGCAGCGCAGCCGGTATAGGCAAGCTGGTCTCAGACATTCAGGAGCGTACGGAAAAACTGGACATCCTGATGAACAACTCGGGGGTGTCCTGGGGTGCCCCTTTGGGGCAGTTTCCCTACGATGCATGGGAAAAGGTCATGTCTGTCAACGTGACAGGGGTATTCGAACTAACCCAGCGGCTTTTGCCAATGCTAATGAAATCAGCCACCGCCGAAGACCCGGCGCGCGTTGTCAATGTGGGGTCAGTCATGGGTGAAGTCCCTATGGGCGATGGGGCCTACAGCTATTCGGCCTCAAAGGCTGCTGTTTTGCACCTGACCAGGGTCTTGGCCAAGGAACTTTCACCGCACCACATCACAGTGAACGCGCTGGCGCCGGGGCCGTTTGTGTCGCGCATGACTGCCTTTGCGACAGCCGATGAGGATACCAGAGAACGGGTTGGCAAGTCTGTACCTCTGGGTCGCGTCGGACGGGACGAGGATATTGCAGGCTGTATGTTGTTCCTGTGCGGTCGCGGCGGCAGCTATGTGACAGGCGCAGTGATCCCGGTTTCGGGTGGGATCAACGTTGTGACCGCCGGAAACATCTTTGCCGAGGCCCTGTGACGGGAAGACAGCCAATGAAAACCGAGACTAATCTGGATCTGGCAGCCGTAGATACGTATCTGAAAGCGCATCTTTCCGGCTACAACGGGCCATTGGAGGCGAGGAAATTTGACGTAGGGCAATCCAACCCGACGTTTGAGTTACGCACGCCGGAGAAAGCCTATGTGCTGCGCCGAAAACCCGCCGGAATATTGCTGAAATCGGCACATGCTGTTGATCGCGAATTTCGGGTTCAAAGCGCCCTTGCCGGAAGCGAGGTTCCGGTGCCCAAGATGTATCTGCTGTGTGAAGACGACAGCGTCATCGGCTCGGCCTTTTATGTGATGGAGCGTTTGCAGGGCAGGGTGTTTCCAGACCCAACCCTGCCCAAAGAAAGCAACGAAACTCGCGCCGCCATCATTGACGAGATGAACAGGGTTCTTGCCCAGCTGCATATGATGGATATCGATGCCGTTGGCCTGTCTGACTATGGGCCGGTTGGCAACTATTACGAGCGTCAGATCGCTCGCTGGACCAGGCAATACCGCGCGTCCGAAACCTCGGCCATTGCGGAAATGGATGCACTGGCCACTGCGCTCGAAACCTCGGTACCGGCCGATGACGGGCAGCGCACGCTGGTGCACGGGGATTACCGCATCGACAACCTGATGTTCGCGCCAAACCGGGCGGATTGTATCGGGGTGCTGGATTGGGAACTGTCAACGATCGGTCACCCTTATTCGGATCTTGCCGCAGTAATCATGCAATGGCAGTTGCCGCCGGGAAAACAGGGCCGGGGGCTGGCAGGTGTGGATCGAAATAGTCTGGGCCTGCCCAGCGATGAGGCATTCATTGCCCAATACTGCAAACGTCGAGGCCTGGATGGCATAGACAATTTCGGCTTTTTTCTGGGCTTCAATTTCTTTCGTATGGCGGGCATTCTACAGGGTGTCTACAAACGCGCGCTGGATGGGAATGCGTCAGACCCCGACCGCGCAAAGGCTTTTGGCGCATATGTTCCTATATTCGCCCAGCACGGCCTGAAAGCTCTTGAGTCCACATTAGAGTGACGACCTATCAAGCTGTTTTTATGTCACTATCTTGCCTTGAAAGCTCAACTTCAAGGTTTGGCAGACTGTTCTTTCCAAAAAACAATTCGGCCCCGGTGAACATGCTGGGAACCCCAAACACGCCACGCCGAACCGACGATTTAGTTTTCTCTTTCAGTTTCAGTTTAACGTCGGGACTTGTCATGGCTTCGCGAATTTTGCGAACGGGCAAGTCGTTTTCGTTCAGAATATCCGTTAGGACACCGATCTCGTCCGCCTTCTGACCATGTACCCAAATAGCATCAAAAATCGCGTTTATATATTTGACTTCCCAAGGTTTTCCATTAGCAAAACACGCGCCTCGCATGGCAAGTTTGGTATTGATCGGAAAATGCGGGCTCATATGAAAGCTCAGCCCACGACGGCGGGCAAACCTATGCAGATCATGCGTCAAATAGGCCGTTTTCTGGCGGTTTTCGGAATATGCCTGAAACGGGCTTTGGTTATGCGTCGCTTTGAACACCGCAGGCAACAGGACAGGAACATAAGTAATGCTTACGTCATAGCGCTCGGCAAGATCGGGGAGCATTTTATGGGCGAGAAACGCGTTCGGGCTGCAAAAATCGTAAATAAAATCTATGGTCCGCGTCATAGGGTTCCTCCGTTTCGGTCCCTTGAAATCTTGTTCATTGAACTTCAGGCGAATCTGCGTCGAAATCAGTCTAACATTTCATTGTGAGGCACGCTGAGGAAGTCTGATCACGAATTTCTCTGCAACACGCAGCTTTTTGCTGTTATTTCAGGTCACAAGCTTAAACAGTCACTGCTTAACACCGAACGGAAATATCTAAATGTCCCACAGGCAATCCATGTTTGATCAAACCCGGCTGGATCGGCTTAGCCATTGGATGGAGAGCTATGTTGAGCAGCGCAAATATGCCGGATCATCCTTTTTGCTGCGCCACAAAGGGGACGAAGCCTTTTTTCATGCCAGTGGTGTCAGCAGTCTGAAGACTGGCCGGCCATTCCAACGCGACACGCTGGTGCGCATTTATTCCATGACCAAACCGGTCACATCAGTCGCGTTGATGACATTGGTCGAACGTGGACTTGTTCACCTGAACGCGCCTGTTTCTGAATTTCTACCTGAATTCAAAGATATGCACGCGCTGGTACCGGGGGCGGAGAGACTGGATCAGACCGAGGCTGCACCGTCTCCCACTCTGCATCAGTTACTGACGCATACCAGTGGGTTAAGCTATCCGTTCAACCCTGGGCTTTTACCCCATGCGATGGATGAACGAGACCTTATTTTCAAACCCAATCAGGGGCTTCTGGAACATATTGTGCGCGATCTGGCAGGGCTGCCACTGGCGTTTCAGCCCGGCACACGCTGGGAATACTCGGTCGGTATTGACGTGCTGGGTCGTGTGATCGAGGTGGTCTCGGGCCAGTCATTGGAGCAGTTCTTTCGAAGCGAAATCCTTGAGCCGCTGGACATGCGAGAAACAGGTTATTCCGTACCCGCTGGGGCAGGGGATCGTTTCGCATCGCTCTACACCCCATTGGCTGGCGACGCGATGGCGCTGAATTCCGCGGATCACGGCAGCGAAAGCCTGAGACTATTCGATTCCCACCTAGAATCCCCGTTCGAAAACACGACGACCTTTTCCGGCGGTGGCGGTCTGATCTCGACGATTGATGATTATGCAAAATTCGCGGACATGCTTCGAAACCGGGGGGCCGGGAACGGGTGCTGTATACTTGGTCCGAAAACAGTTGATTTCATGATGCGCAATCACCTTCCCGGCGACATTGCATCAATGGGTCCGCAGAGTTTTGCAGAGCAACCGATGGAAGGAATGGGCTTTGGGCTGGCCGGTGCGGTTGTTCTGAATCCCGGTCTGGTAAGGGTTCCCGGCTCTATCGGGGATTTCAGTTGGGGTGGAATGGCGTCGACCTATTTCTGGATTGACTGGCAGAATGACCTGACGGCGATTTTCTTTACCCAATTGTCCCCGTCAAGTTCGTACCCATCCCGTGCCGAACTCAAGGCGCTGGTTCATGCGGCCATGATTGAATGATTTCCCCTGTACTGATACCCGGTGCCGGACGACACAACTTGCGAGCAGACGATGACCGAAGCGGAACGTATCTTACTGGATCTTCTGGATATTGAACGGCTTGAGGTCGATCTGTTTCGCGGGACGGGGTCGGGCGGTGAAACGCCAACACGCATATTTGGCGGGCAGGTCATTGCGCAAGCGCTGGCTGCGGCATATCGAACTGTTGAAGAACGGTTGTGTCATTCGCTGCACGCCTATTTCATTCGCCCGGGCGATCCTGAGAAACCCGTTATTTATCAAGTTGATCGAGCGCGAGACGGAGGTTCTTTCACAACCCGCCGCGTGGTTGCAATTCAGCATGGAAAACAAATCCTGAACATGTCGGCGTCCTTTCATGTCCGGGACGAAGGCTGGGACCATCAGCATCCGATGCCCGTCGTGAACGCACCAAAAACGTACCCGTCCCGATCTGAATTGCGTAAAACATACGTTGAACGTGTTCCCGAAAGGTTGAGGGGCGAATTGCTGCGCGAACGCCCGATCGAGGTCCGGGAAGTCGATCATCTGGACCCATTCACACCGAAAGTCTCTGATGATCGAAACCAGACCTGGTTTCGTATGCCCGCTGCCGCTTCGGTCGATGCCAGAACGCAGCACTTACTGCTGGCTTATGCGTCTGACATGAACCTGATGTCCTCTGGATTGCGGCCTCACGGTCTGAGCTGGTTTAGCGGAGAGTTCAACGGCGCAAGTCTGGACCACGCGCTATGGTTTCACGCGCCGGTGAATTTTCAGAACTGGCATCTGTACGTGATGGATTCGCCGTGGACGGGGCAGGGACGCAGCTTTAACCGTGGATCGATCTATTCCGAGGACGGTTCACTTGTTGCATCTGTTGCACAGGAAGGATTGATGCGCAGAGTTCGCGCGCAACCTTAAGTGTTGTCTATAAATCTCTGATTTAACTTCTGCATTCCACTTAGCCACCGGTCATAGTCAGCCGCCTTGAACTGCAAATAGTCAGCGACTTGTGGATGAGGTAGAACTAAAAATTGTTGATTTCTAATAGCTTGTACGCAGGAGTCAGCCACATCGCTGGGCTCGAGCATTCCATCAATCGAAGCTACTGAGATTTCATGTCCTTCGGTCATTCTTGAACGCACAGCCTGCGGACACAGGACCGAGACTTTCAATCCTTCAGCGCCATATGTCAGCGAAAGCCATTCGGCAAATCCTACAGCGGCGTGTTTAGTAACCCCATACGGGGCTGCACCAGGTTGGTTCAGCAAACCTGCCGCAGACGCAGTTATCATAATATATCCGCCGCCGCGACGAACCATGCGTGGAACCAGATGGCGGGCAGTCCAAACATGGGACATTACATTGATCTTCCAGATCCGATCCCAATCTTCGTCCGCAACATCGAGACCACCAAGCGTCAGAATTCCGGCATTTGCGCAAAACAGGTCAATTGGACCGACAGTTTCTTCTACAAAATCAATGAGATTCTTGATCTGCGCTTCGCTGGAAACGTCGCAGGGATACGCCTGACCACCGGTTTGTTCCGCAACCAATTTAGCACCAGCGATATCGACATCCGAGCAAACAACACGTGCTCCTTCATGGGAAAACCGTTCTGCAAGACCACGACCAATGCCTTGGGCAGCGCCGGTGATAACGATAGTTTTGTTCTCAAGCTCCATGCGTATTCCGGGCAGGTTCGTTACAGTGTTTTCAAAGTGTTGGCTTGCGTTCCGTATTACAAGTCCTACTATTTTACCATAATACCAATTATACGTTATATGACACGGCGGAGAATTACTCAGATACAACCGCAATCAGTGATCAAACAAATTCGACCAAAACAAGTCTGATGCGTGTTATCCCAATGCGTAACCAGCACCGCGGACTGTGCGAACAGGATCAACCCCGCCATGTTGCGTCAAGGCTTTGCGCAAGCGTCCAATATGAACATCAACCGTACGCGTATCGACATAGATGTCGCGTCCCCAGACCCGATCCAGCAATTGTTCACGGCTCCAGACCCTGCCCGGCTTTTCCATGAACGTGCTGAGAAGCCGGAACTCGGTTGGGCCCAGTTTCAAGGGCTTGCTGTCGCGGCTGACCTTGTGGGTTTCCGAATCCAGAATGATGTCGTCATATTGCAGTCGCAAGCCAACAGTTGCCGGTCGAACGCGGCGCAGTTGTGTTCGAACACGCGCCATCAGTTCGACGATCGAATATGGCTTGACCACGTAATCGTCGGCACCGGTTTCAAGCCCGCGAACCTTGTCTACCTCTTCTGATCTGGCCGACAGCATGATTATCGGGATAGAACGTGTGTCCGGACGGCTTTTGAGTCGGCGGCAAACCTCAATCCCGCTGAGATTGGGCATCATCCAGTCCAGAACGATGATATCCGGGCAGTCTTCGTCGACCAGCAACATAGCTTCGTCACCGTTGGCCGCTTTTGAGACGCGAAAACCCTCGGCTTCAAGGTTGTAGGCCAGCACCTCGCGTTGGGCCAACTCATCCTCGACCACCAATACTGTCGGTTGATCTGCGGACATCTGAAGCGTCTCCTACGCTGTTTGCGACGTTATGTCGGCCTTGGGCCGAGCCTCGGTCGGGCGATCGCCTGTGACCAGATACACCACCTGCTCGGCAATCGAGGTTACATGGTCGCCCATACGTTCGATGTTCTTGGCGATGAAATGCAGGTGCATACAGGCGGAAATATTGCGCGGATCCTCGGCCATGAAGGTCAGGAGTTCGCGGAACAGGCCGTTATACATCTGGTCGACCTCTTCATCGCGGTTGATGACGTCGGTGGCCAATTCCGCGTCGCGCTGAATATATGCGTCCAGCGCGTCGCGCAGCATACGTTCGACCTCGCGCGCCATGCGGCGCAAGGCAGCGGCGCTACCGCTGATCTCGCCCGCATTGGCAAGAACGGTCGTACGCTTGGCGATGTTCTTCGCATAATCACCAATCCGCTCGAGGTTGCCGGATACCTTCAGGACCGAAAGAACCAAACGCAGGTCACTGGCCGTGGGCGCGCGCAAGGCAATCAGACGCGCGGTTTCCTCATCAATCAGATCTTCCAAGGCGTCGATGGCCTTGTCACCTTGCCGCACATCCTGGGCCAGCTCAACGTCACGGCTTTCTAGAGAGCGCGCCGCGCTCATGATAGCGGCCTCAACCAGACCGCCCATCTTCATGATATGCGCCTGGATTGTTTCGAGGTCGCGGTCAAAAGCAGATGCAATATGTTGTTCGCTCATTGTTTGATACCTGTGTTTAGCCGATACGGCCTGTAATGTAGCTTTCCGTGCGCGGATCGACCGGGTTGGTAAAAATCTGACCGGTTTCACCAAATTCCACCAGATTACCCAGGTGGAAGAAGGCCGTTTTCTGACTGACGCGCGCGGCCTGCTGCATCGAATGGGTGACGATCACAACCGAATATCGGGAACGCAATTCGTCGATCAACTCTTCGACCTGTGCGGTTGCAATCGGGTCCAGCGCCGAGCACGGCTCGTCCATCAACAGGACTTCCGGTTCGGTTGCCACGGCGCGCGCGATACACAGACGCTGCTGCTGCCCCCCTGAAAGGCCCGTGCCGGGCGCATCCAGACGGTCCTTGACCTCATCCCAAATCGCGCCTCGACGCAGGGATTTCTCAACGATCTCATCCAGTTCCGCCTTGTTCTTCGCCAAGCCGTGGATGCGCGGACCGTAGGCCACGTTGTCGTAGATCGACTTGGGGAACGGGTTCGGTTTTTGGAACACCATGCCCACTTTGGCACGCAACTGAACGGGGTCGACCCGCTTGTCATAAATGTCTTCACCGTCCAGCAGGATATCACCTTCGACTCGGCAGATATCGATGGTGTCGTTCATCCGGTTCAGACACCGCAGGAAGGTCGATTTTCCACAACCCGAAGGGCCGATAAAGGCCGTGACGGTCTTGTCTTCGATCTCAACACTCACGTCCTTGATGGCGTGGGTATCACCGTAGTAAACCTGAACCTTCTTCGCGTTGATCTTGATTTCTTTGGAGTCCACGGTTCTCTCCACTCGTGTCATGTCGTTCATTATTGCCCCCAATTACCAGCGGCGTTCAAAGCGGCGGCGCAGGATGATAGCGATGATATTCATGGTCAGCAGGAACATCAAAAGGATGATGATGCCGCCCCAGGCCTTTTCGTAAAACCCGACATCAGCGCGTGCGGCCCAAGTGTAAATCTGGGCGGGCATTGCCGAGTTCGGCTCGGTAAAGCCGGCAAGGAACCCGTCGGGATATCCCCGCGCCACAAAACCTACCATGCCGATCAGCAGCAACGGTGCGGTTTCACCCAAAGCTTGTGCCAGACCGATGATGGTACCGGTCAGAATGCCGGGCGCGGCCAAGGGCAGCACGTGGTGGAACACCGCCTGCATTTTCGAGGCCCCTACCCCCAGCGCCGCGTCGCGGATCGATGGCGGAACCGCTTTTAGCGAGGCGCGAGTCGAGATGATGATCGTCGGAAGTGTCATGAGGGTCAGAACCAGACCGCCAACCAGCGGTGCCGATTGTGGCAGGTGCATGAACTGGATGAACACGGCCAGACCCAGAATACCGAACACAATCGACGGAACGGCGGCAAGGTTCGAGATGTTCACTTCAATCAGGTCGGTGAACCTGTTCTGCGGGGCGAACTCTTCAAGATAAATCGACGCTGCCACACCAATGGGCAAAGACAGGCCCAGAACCACCAGCATCATGAAAAACGACCCAATGACCGAGGCCCCGATGCCCGCACCGCCCGGGTTGTCAACGCCTGAATCCGCGCCGGTGATGAACGGCCAGTTGAAGGCCTGCTTGATGATGCCCGCCTGTTCCAGCGCATCAACCAGATCCAGATCGCTTAGCTGTAGAAACCGGCTGTCCTGCAAGGTGTCACGGGACACGCGGCCTTTGAAATACCCGTCGACCCGGCTGGAGGCGGCCAGATCAAACTTGACCGGATCACCCAGCTTGCCGGGGTTGTCGGCATAGTAAGTTCGGATTGTACCGCCGATTTTACCAAGAAGACGTTCGATGGCCGCTTCGTCGAAATCAACGCTGATCCCTTGGTCCTCCAGTTCCTTGCTCAGCTGAGCGATGAACAGGTTGGAATAGGCCTTGGTCTTGAACAACGTACTTTCCGCCTCGTCTCGCTGCGCAGCGGACAAGGTGAAATCCACGCTGACAACAGTGCGCTGAAAGGCCGGAATACCTTGCGACAGGATCGAGGCGAACAGAACGATCAGGAAGAACAGGCCCGTTGCAATAGCGACAATCCCGTATGCCCGAAATCGTTTCTCTGCATTTGCACGTTTTTTGGTATGTGCATCCCCTACAGTCAGCGAGACTGAGCGATGACCTGTTTCAGGGCTTTGCATGCTGGCGTCGGTCATTCGTATTGCTCCCGATACTTGCGCACGATGTAGAGGGCAAAGATGTTCAGCCCAAGCGTGAGGGTGAAAAGGGTCATGCCCAGTGCAAAGGCTACAAGCGCTTCGGGCGATGCAAAATCCGCGTCTCCGGTCAGCTGGCTCACGATTTTTGCGGTGACGGTCGTCATGGCTTCAAACGGGTTCAGGCTCAGCCGCGCTGCGGCCCCTGCCCCAAGGACCACGATCATTGTCTCACCTATGGCGCGCGATGCGGCCAGCAGGATCGCCCCCACGATACCCGGAAGCGCCGCTGGCAGAACAACCTGACGGATGGTTTCGGACTGCGTTGCACCCAATCCGTAAGAACCGTCGCGCAGAGCCTGCGGTACCGCGTTGATGATGTCATCCGACAACGAGGACACAAACGGGATCAGCATTATGCCCATGACCAACCCAGCGGTCATGACTGCCGTGCCAGCCTTCATCCAGCCAAGACCGTCATCCCCGAACAGTCCAAGCAAAAGCGGACCAACGGTAAGCAGCGCAAAAAGGCCGTAAACGATGGTCGGGATACCTGCCAGTATCTCGAGCAGCGGTTTTGCTACGGCGCGGACACGGGGTGACGCGTATTCGCTGAGGTAAATCGCGGCGAACAGCCCGATCGGGACAGCCACCAGAAGGGCAACGAGCGAGATATAGAATGTCCCCCACAGCAGGGGAAGAATGCCAAGTTCAGACGACCCGCCGCGCCCCGAAAAACTGGGGGCCCAAGTCGTGCCGAAAAAGAAATCGGTAGCAGGGTAGAGTTTGAAGAATTCCCAAGTGTTGAAAACCAGGGACAGGACGATCCCGACAGTAGTCAGAATTGCGATGGACGCGGCTGCCAGCAACAGGATCCGCACGCCCTGCTCTACCACATTGCGCGCGCGGTATTCCACGTGGGTTTGAAGCCAGCTGACCGCAGCACCGGCGAGTGCCGTCAGTATGACGGCGACTGTCATGATCGAATAGCCGGTCGCATTCATGATCCGATAGCTTTGCGCTGCGCGCAGCACAGGTTGCGTGATGTCCGACGTCACCACCTGCCCGGCATCCTTCAGACGCTGGGTCATGTCGATCACATCCGCGCGCGCGTTGCGCGCCAGTTCCTCGGCTATCTGCCCGGCGGCAACTGCGTTATCCAGGCCGTACGCGGTGCGACGGACCTCGGCCATGACCAGATTGAGGGACGCGCCGTCTTCGATGGCGGAACCTGAGATCATTTCGGAAACCTGAGAGTTCACGTAAAGCGGTTGTACTAGCAACCAGAGGATCATAAGGCCAAATGCGGGAACGATCGTCTTGAGGGCGACATTTGCGCCATAATACGACGGAAGCGAGTGCAAAGCCCGGATATCTCCTGTGGCGCTTTGCAGGGCGCGTGTGCGCCCCAACAGGTAACCGACTGCAGCAATCGCGAACACGATCAGAACAAGCCATACTATCGGCATGAAACCCCCATTTGGTCTTGGCCGGGAAAGCTAAAAAATGTGGGGGCGACAGGAATGCCGCCCCCCGGTATTTCGAACCAAAGGCGGGATTAGCTGCCCGAACCCATGGTAACTTCGTTGGCGATTGCATCCTGAGTCTTTGCCAGCTCAGGGTCCGCAACCAGACCATAATTTGCCAGGGGACCCGAAGCACCTGCGATTTCGTCGTGGGTGAAGAACTGGGCGTATTCTTTCAGGCCGGGAATCACGCCGATATGGGCTTTCTTCACGTAGAAGAACAGCGGGCGCGAAACCGGATATTCACCGGTCGAGATGCTTTCGGTCGAAGGAGCGATACCCGACATGGTTGCCACTTTCAGCTTGTCGGTGTTGTTCTCGTAGAACGCCAGGCCGAAAATGCCGATGCCATTGGGGTTGGTGTCGATACGCGCCAGCGTTTCGGTGTAGTCACCATCGATGTCGACCGCTTTCCCGTCGGTACGAACGGCCAGACATGCATCTTCTGCGTCGTCTTCGCTCATGCCGCCAGCAATCATGGCTTCCATCGCACCGGTCGCTTCACAACCGATCAGCAGAACTTTTTCTTCGAATACTTCACGGGTGCCGTGTTTGGTACCTGGAATGAAGCCAGCGATTTCTACTTCAGGCAGTTCCGGGTTGAATTCGGCCCAGGTGGTGTAAGGGTTATCAACCACTTCACCGTCTTTCAGGACTTTTGCGCCCAGTGCGTTAAAGATGTCGGCAGGTTCAAAAGAGGTAAAGGCAGGACCGTTCTGCTGGCTTGCAAAGACGATGCCATCATAACCGATGCGGACTTCCATGATGTCAGTCACACCGTTTTCGGCGCAGGCCTTGATTTCTTTTTCACGGATCGCGCGCGATGCGTTTGCAATGTCGATGGTGTTTTCACCAACACCCTCACAGAAACGCTTCAGACCAGCTGACGAACCGCCCGATTCAACAACCGGGGTCGGGAAGTCGGTGTTCTCACCAAACAGTTCCGCAACGATCGAGGCATATGGCAGAACGGTCGACGAACCGGCAACCTGAACGTTGTCACGGGCAGCAGCGGTGGTTGCCGAGACGGCGGTGATTGCCAGCGCAGAAGCCGACAGTTTTACAAAGGACATTTCAGTCTCCTTGAAAAGGTATGATTGATCACCCCCATGATGATCCTGCGTGCACCCCTAGGTGCCGTGCGTAAGCCTTTTGTGACAAGTGTGTAACGCTTTTATGACAACCCTCGTTTATCCGGAGATTTCAGGTCAAAAAAACATAACGAGGCAGATTTTGAAGGGTGATAATGCGGGAAGGGCTACCGTGGTAAGATGACTGTAAAGACGGAACCTTTTCCCAACTCACTTTCCACGCGCAACCGTCCGCGGTGGCGATTGACGATGTGCTTGACGATGGCCAGCCCCAGCCCCGTTCCACCCAACTGCCGCGACCTGTGATTGTCGGCGCGATAGAAGCGCTCGGTCAGGCGTGGCAGATGCACAGAATCAATTCCTGGCCCCTTGTCGATGATCTTCACCCGCACCCCAGGCCCACGCATCGCCGCGTCACGCTCTGATGACAAAACGCTGACTGTGACGCTGCCACCGCTGGCACCGTATTTTATTCCGTTTTCGATCAGGTTGGTGAATACCTGCCGTAACTGATCGCTGTCTCCGGTTACTGCAAGCGGGCCGTCCTGTGCGTCAAGCGTCAGCGTCACACCCGCCTCTTCCGCTAGGGGGCGCAACGAGTTAAGGGTGGACTGCAGCAGCCCTGTCAGCTCCAGCTGTTGTTTTGGGCGAACTCTTTCTTCGCTTTCCACGCGGTTCAGTGACAAAAGATCGCCAACCAGCCGGTTCATCCTGTTGGCTTCATCGGCCATGATTTGCAGGAACCGGTCACGCGCAGCCGGATCGTTGCGTGCAGGGCCGCGCAAGGTTTCAATGAAGCCCATCAGTGCCGTCAACGGTGTCCGCAATTCGTGACTGACATTGGCAACAAAGTCGCGGCGCATCTGACTTGCCTGTTCCAGGTGCGTGACATCTTGAAAAGTGGCCAGAATGGCGCCACCCGACACGGCTCCGACCCCGTTCATATATCGGCATTGCACATCAAATGTTGTGTCCTGAGCGCCATCATTGGAAAGATGACGCGCCGTCTTGGTTCCCTTCAACTGAAGGCTTTGCTCAATCGCTTCGAGAACCTGTGGCTGCCGCAGGATGGTCGCAAAATGCCGCCCTACAATATTCTGCCCCAGAAGGGTTTTTGCATCCGTATTGGCGGCAATGATCCGTTCGGTCTGATCCACCATCAGCGCGGGCATAGGAATGGCCTGAACAAATCCATCAAGAAGGTTATCTGACATGCTTCAAACCCCGATCAATCCGCGCGTCTTACTGGACAGGTCTTAAGGTGTCCCGAAACCTGCGCATGTTTTCCTGATAGTGCAGCGCGCTTAGGGTAATCCGTTTTGCTGCGGCCTCGTCCAGCTGGCGCACCACTTTGCCCGGAGCCCCCATCACAAGGGAGTTATCCGGAATCTCCTTGCCTTCCGTGATCAAGGCCCCTGCCCCGATCAGGCAATTCCGTCCGATCCGGGCACCATTCAGAACAATCGCGCCCATTCCGATCAGAGTATTTTGTCCGATCGTACACCCGTGCAGCATCACTTTGTGTCCGATAGTGCAATTCGGACCGATCGACAAAGGGTACCCGGCATCGATATGCATGACGCAGTTTTCCTGAACGTTGCTGCCTGCACCAACGCGGATTTCCTCGTGATCTGCGCGTATCGTGCAGCCGAACCAAACCGAGGCACCCTTTTCCAGCACAACCTTGCCGATCAGGTTGGCATCGGGCGCAACCCATGTGTCCTCGTGAATATCCGGCATGTGCTCGCCTAACGCGAAGATCGTCATGACAGCCCCTCGAATTCGTTTTGAAGTTTGCGCACGTGTTGTTGCAGATTTGGCTGTTGAATACGGCGCATCCGTTCGGCGCTGACGATGGTCTTGAGCTTCTTTTCGGTCGCCTCAAGATCGTCATTGATCAGGACATAATCGTAATAGCCCCAGTGGCTGATCTCATCCCAGCTTTTGAGCATCCGCCTTGCGATAACTTCATCGCTATCTTGTCCACGCGATTCCAGACGGCGGCGCAGTTCAGGGATCGATGGCGGCAGGATGAAGATCGACAACGCATGCTTACCCAGATCCGAGTTGCGGATCTGAACCTCGCCTTGCCAGTCCACGTCGAACAGCACGTCCTTACCCGCGTGGATCGAACTACGCACCGGATCAGCGGGTGAGCCATAGAAATTACCGAAGACATGCGCATGTTCCAACATCTGGCCATCGGCGACCTTCTGCTTGAACTCGTCTTCAGAAAGAAAATAGTAATCCCGCCCATGTTCTTCCCCCGGACGCGGGGCACGGGTTGTGGCCGAGACCGAAAACTCAAGGTCCTTGTCCCAGTCCATCAGCCGCTTTGCCAGGGTGGATTTGCCTGCCCCGGACGGGGAAGACAGGATGATTAAAAGGCCTCGGCGATCCACCATATCAGTCGTTCCCATCATTATTCTACGTTTTGCACTTGTTCGCGCATCTGATCGATCACCGCCTTCAGTTCCAGCCCGACAGCCGTCAGATCCGTACTCTGAGCCTTGGAACACAGCGTGTTGGTTTCGCGGTTGAACTCTTGCATCAGGAAATCAAGCTTGCGTCCGACAGCCCCTTCCTGCCCAAGCAACTCTCGCGCTGCGGCCACATGTGCAGACAGGCGGTCGATCTCTTCGGTAATGTCGGCTTTGACCGCGATCAAAGCCAGTTCCTGCGCGACGCGATCCGGGTCCGCGCCCTGCGCATTGTCCAGTACGTGCGCCAGATTGTCCCGAAGTGCCGCGGCCATCTTGTCCTTGCGTTGCACGGCCAGATCGGCTGCCTGCGCTGTCAGCGCCGCAACCTGATCCAGCTGAGTGTTCAGCACGGCCGCCAAAGCCTCGCCTTCGGCCCGGCGCATATTGACAAAAGCGGCCAACAGGTCGTTGAAATCTTCGGTCAGGCGCGCCACCAGCGGAGCGGGATCATCCGCATCTGCGGTTGCATCCAACATGCCTTTCAGTGCCAAAAGGTCCGAGGCGCGCGCGGGTTCCAGAGCGATGCCGCGCGCAGCTGCCATCTTGTGTGTTTGTTCCAACGCACTCAGAGCAGCGGCCATAGCGACCTCGTTCAATGCCAGTTCCGAGGCAGACTCCTCACGATTCAGACGCATTGAAAGGGTCACATTCCCACGGCTCAGGGATTTTGACAGCGTGGCCCGAAGGGCCACCTCAAGCCCGGTCAGCCATTCAGGGACACGCAGGCGCATATCAAGGCCTTTACCGTTGACACTGCGCAACTCCCACGTCCAGCTATGCGGTCCGTATTCACCCTTCCCCGAGGCAAACCCGGTCATGGATCTGATCATGACTGTCCTTTCCTGTGGCCTCACCCTTTTGGATGTTTGCCGCACCTAATGCGATTGACCGGTACAGAGCAAGAGTTGGCTGAGGCCGCATTTGTTTGGGGTAAGTTAACCATTCGTTAAAGAATTGCTCCAAAATTGAATAAACCCGAGTCAAACTACCCCTGGTAATGGCTTGCAGGCCACAAATGCTCCGGTTGTGTTGCATTTTATGAAAATGGCGGCCAATTGACGTAAGGGTGAAAAAATGAAAACCTTTTTCGGGACTGGTTCCGGGTCAGAATTTGGAAAGATCGTCGCAATGGATCGCTTTGACAGTGGGCGCAGCCTTACGCCGATCCGCCAGGCCGAAGCGTATTGGACTGCATTGCTGAGCGGTGACGGCGTACCGATGCGGTCCCAGGTTGACCCGCGCGGGCTGGAAAACATACTCGAATATACTTTCATTCTTGAACGGATCGCCCCTGGACTGGCTCGGTTTCGCCTTGCCGGAAGTCACCTGAACGGGCTTGCGGGGATGGAGGTTCGTGGCATGCCTGTGACGTCCTTTTTTCAGCCCGATGACCGCGCCAGGATTAAGGATGTTCTGGAGCAGGTATTTGCAGCACCCGCCGTTGCCGAACTGGGTCTGGATTCGAGCGGGATACTGGGGCGTACCCGGATGCAGGCCTGCATGATCCTTTTGCCGCTCAAAAGTGATCTGGGCGACGTCAGCCGGGTTCTGGGGGTCATGGTCGCGGATGGAGCGATTGGTAAAACCCCACGCAGATTTTCGATTACGGATACGCGGATCAAATCGTTTTCGGAAATTCAGGCACCGGTTCCTGCTGCGCCTAAAACCGTTGACGGTTTTGCCGAAGACCAAACGGATTTCAAACGCGCGGCCAAACACCTTCGTCTGGTCGTGTCGCGCGATGACTGAACCAGTCTGAACACCCAGAACAAAAAACAGCGGACCGATGGCCCGCTGTTTTTCTTTCTTTTCGAACGCTTAACTTGCGGCGCGTTTTGATCCGTTGCGGCGCAGGTTGGTCAGTTCTTCCGCCACAAGGAACGCCAGTTCCAGCGACTGAGACGCGTTCAGGCGCGGGTCGCAAGCGGTGTGGTAGCGATCCGACAGATCCTCTTCGGTTACAGCACGCACACCACCGGTGCATTCGGTAACGTCGAGACCGGTCATCTCGAAATGGACACCGCCGGGGATCGTGCCCTCAGACTGATGCACGCCAAAGAAATCGTGTACCTCACGCAGGACAGAATCGAACGGACGGGTTTTGTAGCCCGTGGCCGACTTGATGGTGTTGCCGTGCATCGGGTCGCAGACCCAAGTGACCTTGGCGCCTTCTTCCTTCACGGCCTTGACCAGACGCGGAAGGTGTTCACCCGCCTTGCCCGCGCCAAAGCGCGCGATCAGAGTCAGGCGGCCCTCTTCATTTTCAGGGTTCAGCTTCGACATGAGAACCTTGAGGTCTTCTGCCGTCGTCGTCGGACCACATTTCAACCCAATCGGGTTCAGAACGCCACGACAGAACTCGACATGTGCACCATCAGGCTGTCGCGTACGGTCGCCGATCCAGATCATGTGACCAGACCCGGCCAGCCAGTTGCCCGAGGTCGAATCCAGACGGGTCAGCGCCTCTTCGTACTCCAGCAACAGACCTTCGTGACTGGTGTAGAATTCAACAGTCGAGAATTCGTGTGTCGTGTCTGCCGTGATACCGGCCGCTTCCATGAAGTCGATGGTGTCCTGAATGCGATCTGCCACCTCAGAGTACTTCTGAACATCCTGTTCGTCGGTAAAGCCCAGAGTCCACGAATGGACGCGGCTCATGTCGGCGAAGCCACCAGTTGAGAAAGCACGCAGCAGGTTCAACGTGGCCGCCGCCTGCGTGTAGGCCTGCAACATCTTTTCGGGATTCGGAATCCGCGCTTCGGGCGTGAACGCCAGTTCGTTGATGATGTCACCGCGGTAGCTGGGTAGCTCGACACCATCCACAACCTCGGTCGGGGCGCTGCGTGGCTTTGCAAATTGGCCGGCCATACGACCGACTTTAACCACCGGCACCTTGGCACCATAGGTAAGAACCATCGCCATTTGCAGCATCACCTTGAAGGTGTCACGGATCGCATCGGCGCTGAATTGTTCAAAGCTTTCAGCGCAATCCCCGCCTTGCAGAAGGAAGGCCTCGCCGCGACCGGCGGCACCAAGATGTTGCTTGAGGCGCCGCGCCTCACCGGCGAAGACTAGCGGGGGATACTGCGAAAGCTGGGCCTCGACCTTGGCCAATGCGGCCGCGTCGGTATAGTCTGGCATCTGAACCCGGGGCTTGTTGCGCCAGTTCGATTTTTGCCATTCGGTCATAGCTTTGATCTCCGCTGAAGTGTTCAGGTCGCCTCTATACAAAAAGCAATGAAGAGTGACCATATCCCATTTGCGCCTCTTGACGCCGCAAACAAGCTTTGATCATGGTGACTGCCAAATACGCTGCGGGATACCAGGTTTTCCTGCGCAGAATTAAGGACATTTTGTCATGCAAGTGCAACGCCAAGCAGTCACGGTCGAAAATGCTGGGGCCACGCCCCGCCATTTCGTTTTTGTCCTGTTGGACAATTTTTCGCTGCTGTCTTTTGCGTCAGCGCTCGACAGTCTGCGCATCGCAAATCGCATGGCGGACAAACAGCTTTATACATGGACACTTTCCGGTGAAGGCGGAAACTCGATTTCATGTTCGGCCGGGACCGAATTCAAGCTGGACCGTGATCTTGAGGAGTTGCAGCGCGACGATGTCGTTCTGATTTGCGGAGGCGTTGACGTACAGGCAGCCACCACCAAACGCATTCTGAACTGGTTACGACGCGAGGCACGGCGCGGATTGCGTATCGGCGGTTTGTGCACGGCTGCTTATACCCTGGCCAAGGCCGGGTTACTGGACAACAAGCGGGCGACGATACATTGGGAAAACTCAGACAGTTTCATCGAAGAATTCGATGAGGTCGAGTTGACGAAAGCTGTCTTTCAGATTGATGGCGGTCGGATGACAACGGCTGGGGGGACCTCGTCTATCGATCTGATGCTCAAGTTGATTGCAGACGATTTTGGCGAAGACTTGGCAAATGCGGTGGCGGACCAGATGATTTATTCGTCAATCCGGACAGATCAGGATACGCAACGTCTGTCGACACCGACGCGGATTGGGGTCCGGCACCCCAAGCTGAGTCAGGTCATTCTCATGATGGAAAAGAACATCGAAGAGCCGATCTCTCCTTCGATTCTGGCCAAGGAAGTCGGTATGTCGACTCGCCAGCTTGAGCGTCTGTTCCGGCGCTATCTCAGCCGCTCGCCCAAGCGGTACTATATGGAACTTCGCTTGCACAAGGCGCGGAACCTGCTGATGCAAACGGATATGAGCGTCATCAACGTAGCCCTGGCATGCGGCTTTGCCTCGCCCAGCCATTTCTCGAAATGCTACCGCGCACATTACAACACCACGCCCTATCGCGAACGCGGAGCGCAGAGCGGGCGGCTATCGGTGTAAGGTCACTCCGCCGGAGCCATTCTGTAAACCGCTCCCTGCCCAACCGAGATAAACCAGATCGACCCGTCTGGCGCTTCGACGATATCGCGGACGCGCTCGGTTTCAGGGCTTCTGATCTGTTCGGCCTCGTGCATCGGCTGACCGTGAAGCCGTGCGATATAGTCAAATTTCAACGACCCTACGAAGATATCACCCTTCCATTGCGGCCATAGCTTGCCGGAATAAACCAGCAGACCGGATGGCGCTATGGAAGGATCCCAGTAGTAAACTGGCTGTTCCAGCCCTTCTTTAGCTGTACCGTCGCCGATTTTTTCACCCGAATAATGCGTGCCATATGAAATAACCGGCCAACCATAATTCCGCCCTGCACGGGGTTGGTTGATTTCATCGCCACCCCGCGCCCCGTGTTCCGAGATCCAAAGTCGGCCAAGCGCGTCCAAATCCGCGCCCTGCGGATTTCGATGGCCGTAAGACCATATTTCGGGTTCGATATTCGATTGCCCGACAAAGGTGTTATCCGCCGGAACTGTCCCATCGCGATTGATACGAATGACCGATCCCATGGGATTGGACCGATCCTGTGCATTCTCCGCCTGTCCCCGGTCGCCCAAGGTCACGAATAATGTCCCGTCCGGCTTTTCGACCACACGGCTGCCAAAATGGCGACCACCTTTACCACCTGGCGATGCCTCGAAAATTACTCGAAGGTTCTGAAGGTTTTTGCCAGTCTTGGACAGGCGCGCAACCGCAACAGCAGTTCCTGCACCGTCGCCTTGCGGTTTTGCAAAAGTCAGTAAGACCTCTCGACTTTGATTGAAATCGCGTGAGATCGTGACGTCCAACAATCCGCCTTGCCCCAAAGTCGCGACCTTTGGAACGCCTGAAACATCCTCCACTTGTCTATTTCGAACATACAGCAACCTTCCATCCCGTTCCGTGACGAGGAAGCTTTCATCGGGTAAAATGCCAATCGCCCATGGGGTCTCCAACCCGCCAACCATTTCTTCCAGTTGGACCATCCCGGCTGAAACCGACAGCGTCTGGGCCGCGGCACTCAAGGCGCACAGTGAGAAAGAGAGAATCATCGCCGTTCTGAGCATTCTGGTCCCTTTCGGTGACAATCAGGGGTGAGTCCCAACAAAACAGATAGAATTTCAAACGAAAAAAACACGTTTGCGTTAGGACTTTTCTTTTCCGAACAGCTTGCCTAGGGTCGTCGCCAGAACGAATACGTTCACAACTGGGAGTAACCATATGAAAAAGCTGCTTACTGCAACTGCAGCAACAACATTGCTGGCCGGCGCAGCCATGGCCGAAGATGTCAAACTGGGGATTTTGATCGGCTTTACCGGCCCGATTGAATCGCTGGCCCCCGCTATGGGATCGGGTGCCGAGCTGGCAATCGCCGAAGTCAACGAATCCGGCAAGTTCATGAACGGTGCCAGCGTGGCTGGTGTACGTGCCGATACCGGCTGTATCGACAACGGTCTGTCCACCTCGAACGGCGAGCGTATGATCGCTGACGGCGTTGCAGGCATCATCGGCGGCGACTGTTCGGGTGTAACCGGCGCGATTCTGCAAAACGTTGCCATTCCTAACGGCATGGTCATGATCTCGCCTTCGGCGACCTCGCCCGGCCTGTCAACCATGGAGGACAATGGCCTGTTCTTCCGCACCGCGCCGTCGGATGCGCGCGAAGGTCAAGTTATGGCTGATATCCTCAAGGATCGCGGCATCAACTCGATCGCGCTGACCTATACCAACAACGACTATGGCAAAGGTCTGGCCGATGCGATCCAGACGTCCTTCGAAGCGGTTGGCGGCGAAGTGACCATCGTTACGGCGCACGAAGACGGCAAGGCCGACTATTCGGCTGAAGTTGGCGCGCTGGCCTCGGCCGGTGGCGACATTCTGGTTGTCGCAGGTTATCTGGACCAGGGTGGTCTGGGCATCATCCAGTCGTCGCTGGACAGCGGTGCGTTTGACACCTTTGGTCTGCCCGGCGGCATGATCGGTGACTCGCTGCCCGCAAATGTCGGCCCCGACCTGAACGGCTCGTTCGGTCAGATCGCCGGGTCCGGTGGTGAAGGTGCAGAAAAGTACTTTGCACTGGCCGAAGCAGCCGGGTTTGACGGCTCGTCGCCCTATTCGCCCGAATCTTATGACGCGGCAGCGCTGTTCATGTTCGCCATGCAAGCCGCCGGTTCGACCAACCCGGCAGATTACGCGGGCAAAGTAATGGACGTCGCCAACGCACCGGGTGAAAAGATTTATCCGGGTGAACTGGCCAAAGGTCTGGAACTGCTGGCCGCCGGTCAAGACATCGATTATGTCGGCGCGTCCGGTGTCGAGTTGATCGGCCCCGGCGAAAGCGCAGGATCGTACCGCGAGATCGAAGTGACCGACGGCGAAAACAAGACCGTCAACTTCCGTTGATCCCGCATATCAAGCCATAAAATCAGACAGCCCGGGCCTTGTGTCCGGGCTGTTTCAATGACAAAAGGCTGCACCTCGTTTCACGGGGACAAGGCAAGGGGATACCATGATCGTCGTCGAGGACGTGCATAAGCATTTCGGCGGATTTCACGCGGTGGATGGGGCGTCGCTGGAAATCCAAAAAGGGTCGATCACCGGCCTGATCGGGCCCAACGGGGCCGGAAAAACCACTCTTTTCAACGTGATCGCCGGTGTTCTGCCTCCGACCAGCGGCAAGGTGGTCATGGATGGTGAAGATATCACCGGCCTGCCCCCGCATGAGCTGTTTCACAAGGGTTTGCTGCGCACGTTCCAGATCGCGCATGAATTCTCGTCGATGACCTGCCGCGAAAACCTGATGATGGTGCCCGGTGCGCAATCCGGTGAGGCGCTGTGGAATACCTGGTTCGGGCGCAAGCGCATCGCTGATGAAGAGCGCGCGCTGAAAGCCAAGGCAGACGAGGTGCTGGAATTCCTGACCATCGAACATCTGGCCGATCACAAGGCCGGTCAGGTATCGGGCGGTCAAAAGAAACTTCTGGAACTTGGACGCACCATGATGGTGGACGCCAAGATCGTATTTCTGGACGAGGTCGGAGCTGGCGTGAACCGCACCCTGCTGATGACCATCGCTGATACGATCTTGCGCCTGAACAAAGAGCGTGGTTATACGTTCGTCGTTATCGAGCACGACATGGATTTCATCGGCAAGATCTGCGACCCGGTCATCTGCATGGCCGAAGGCAAGGTTTTGGCCGAGGGCACTCTGGATGAGATCAAGGCAAACGAGCACGTTATCGAAGCCTATCTTGGCACCGGCCTCAAAAACAAAGACAAGCTGGAGGCCCAGACATGACCGCTGGCATGAGCGACAACCCCTATCAGGACGACAAGGGCAACAAGGACGCATCAATTACCAACACGCAAGGTATCGGTACAATGACGCCTGCCCGTCGTAAAAGCGGTGCAACACACCGCGTTGAAGGCGGCCCGTTTCTGATCGGTGACACCATGACTGGCGGCTATGGCAAAGGCCCGGATATCCTGCACGACTGTACCATTGCCGTGGATAAGGGTGAGATCGCCGTTATCGTCGGCCCCAACGGTGCGGGCAAGTCAACGGCGATGAAAGCCGTGTTTGGGATGCTGGATGTGCGCGCCGGCTCAGTGCGTCTGGATGGCGAGGATATCACCAGCCTCACCCCACAAGACCGCGTGATCCGCGGTATGGGCTTTGTTCCTCAGACGTCGAACATTTTCACCTCGATGACTGTCGAGGAAAATCTGGAAATGGGTGCCTTCATTCGGCGCGACGATTTCTCGGACACGATGGAGCAGGTCTATGACCTGTTCCCGATCCTGCGCGACAAACGCAACCAGCCCGCCGGTGAGCTTTCTGGCGGTCAGCGCCAGCAGGTTGCCGTGGGTCGCGCGCTGATGACGCAACCCAAGGTCCTGATGCTGGACGAGCCCACCGCAGGTGTCTCACCCATCGTGATGGATGAGCTTTTTGACCGCATCATCGAGGTCGCACGCACTGGCCTGCCGATCCTGATGGTTGAACAAAACGCCCGCCAAGCACTTGAAATCGCTGACAAAGGATATGTTCTGGTTCAAGGTCGAAATGCCTATACCGGGACAGGTAAGGAATTGCTGGCTGATCCGGAAGTGCGGAAGAGTTTCTTGGGCGGGTGAGAATGAAGTACCTTGCCAAATTCCTTGCGGTTTCCACCTTCTTTTTTGTGCCCGGAAACGGGTTCGCAGAAATTCTGCGTTTGAAGGCGAACGGTGTCGAGATGCACTGTATCGCAAAACACGATTGCAACCCACCTCTTGATTGCGGTGGCGATGATTTCAATGACTGCAAACAACGCAAGGGGTATTGCAAAGACTCCTGAGCTTCGCATTTCAGCCTCTTAAGGCGGAAGATACTAACGATCAAAAACCGTATGGCATGTTCGCGTTTGCTGGTCATGAAAAGTTCGTTTTAACGGGCGCAAAGATTGCTCTGGAAAACCAACAGAACGTAGTTTTGGTTTTGCTGAAGGGTCAACCGCCTTTGGATGAATTTGAGAACTGGAACGTCATGTTGTCAGATAACGGACGAATTAGTGTTCACGTGAAACTTACGAGCGGCATACCGTCTGTGGCTTCTTATCGTGGCGCTTGTCAGGTGCCCAATTAATGGGCTTCCTCACTCTTCCCGTTGTTTTTTGAGCCAACGGGCTAAGACTGAGCATGTGTTTCGCCCACGCTCAAATTATTCCGCCATCCCAAGATTTCCACGCGTCGGCTGCAATCCGGTCACATTGTGCGTTTAGCGCCCGGCGCTGTGAAGGAAACGGTTTCCCGGACAAACAAATCTGATTCCGAGAAATCAAGCGAACCTTCTGAATGAAAAACTCTATTCAGGACCCAAAAATGAAAAAATGGATATGGGTGGCCGTCGCCACTTTGTGCACGACCGCTGCAATTGCGGAAGAACGCCACTTTGTCTGCGTCTCAGACCGTGACGGCAGTGAAGTGCGCCTCAAACGGGCGTCGGAAGGAGACAAGGGCATCATCGAAACCGCAAGTGTTTCTGGCGACGCGATGGTCTTCAAAGGCGTTGGCAACATAACGTTTGTCTATATCCAGGGCGATGAGGTCATGACTTTTGTCGTGAACTATGACGACATGACCTTTGATCTTTCGGTCAAAGGCCCCAACGCGGGGACTGATCGCGGCGCTTGTACTGAAACAAACGCCTGAGCCCCCTTCCGACCATCTCGACCACGCACCGGAATTGACCGGTGCGTGACTGAGCCGGGCTTGATGTGGAAAGTCCGTCCTTCTTGAAAGTTTTTCTAGGGTATTTTCGCTACCAGCAGGAAAATATGACGATAAACCGCGTGCAAAACATTGTGCCCGCGCAGACCGTTATGCCATAAGGTCGCACCCGGACAGTGAGAAGAAATAATGGACTTACTCAACGCGCTTGTTGCGCTTGCCAACTTTGTCATCGTGCCTGCGATTGCCTATGGCAGTCAGTTGGCATTGGGGGCGCTTGGCGTGACCCTGATCTACGGCATCCTGCGGTTTTCGAACTTTGCCCATGGTGACACCATGGCCTTTGGGGCGATGATCGCTGTGCTTGTCACCTGGGGCTTACAGGCCGCTGGTGTCAGCTTTGGGCCGTTGCCAACTGCCCTGCTCGCCCTGCCCTTTGCTATCCTTGGCTGCATCATGCTGGTGTTGGTTACAGACAGACTGGTCTACCGCTTTTACCGCGAACAAAAGGCCAAGCCGGTTATCCTTGTGATCGTTTCAATGGGTGTAATGTTCATCATGAACGGTCTGGTGCGCTTTATCATCGGGCCGGATGATCAAAAGTTCTCGGACGGTGCAAGATTCTTGATATCCGCGCGGGACTTCAAGTCCATCACGGGCCTTCAGGAGGGTCTGGCCATCAAGACCTCGCAAGGGATCACCCTGATAGTGGCCGTTATTGCCGTGGCCTTGTTGTTCTGGTTCCTCAACAAAACACGAACCGGAAAATCGATGCGCGCCTATTCCGACAACGAGGATCTGGCACTTTTGTCCGGTATCAACCCTGAACGTGTTGTGATGATCACCTGGATCATCGTAGCCGCCTTGGCGACCACAGCGGGTGTTCTTTATGGGCTGGACAAAAGCTTTAAACCCTTCGTCTACTTCCAGCTTCTGCTTCCGATATTCGCTTCGGCCATCGTGGGTGGCCTTGGTAACCCACTGGGCGCAATTGCAGGCGGGTTCATCATCGCGTTTTCCGAAGTGACGATCACCTATGCCTGGAAAAAAGTACTGACCTATGTGGCCCCCGAAAACCTGGAGCCGTCCGGATTGGTTCAGCTCCTGTCCACCGATTACAAATTCGCTGTCAGCTTTGTCATCCTGCTGATTGTGCTTCTGTTTAAGCCCACGGGCCTGTTCAAGGGAAAAGCAGTATGACCGAATCTGTCAAAAACACTCTGCTTTTCATAGCTGTTGGCTGCCTCATTCTGCTGACCGGTTTCACGCAAAGCTGGAACACCGCCGTTCTGATCCTGAACATGGGGCTGATCTCGGCCATCATGGCGATCGGTGTGAACCTGCAATGGGGCTTTGCGGGCCTGTTTAACGTGGGGGTCATGGGCTTCGTCGCGCTGGGCGGTCTGGCCGTGGTGCTAGTATCAACAGCGCCTACCCCGGGTGCCTGGGGCGCAGGCGGTTATGGTATCGTTCTGTCCTTGCTACTGGGGGCTGCCACTGTTGTTGCAGCCGTACTGGTGGCAACAAGAATGCCCAAAGGCCGGGTGCAGACGCTGACAATAATCACTGTCCTTATCGTCGGCTTTTTCCTCTACCGGGCCGTGTTCGACCCCAATGTTGCCGCAGTTGAAGCCATTGACCCGGCGATTGCCGGTAACATCGGTGGACTGAACCTGCCCGTTCTGCTGGCCTGGCCTGCCGGAGGTCTGCTGGCTGCCGGGGCGGCATGGCTGATTGGCAAAACCGCGCTTGGGCTGCGGTCAGATTATCTGGCGATTGCCACGCTGGGTATCGCCGAGATTATCATCGCCGTCATGAAGAACGAGGACTGGCTGGCCCGCGGCGTGAAGAACGTCTATGGCATCCCGCGCCCCTCGCCGGTTGTCGGGTATGAAGTTGACTTGCAGCAAGATCCGGCTTTTCTTGCCCGCGCCGAATGGCTGGGGCTGGATCCGGTCACTGCATCCACCCTTTCGGTGAAACTTGGGTATTCGCTGCTGTTCATGCTGGTTCTTCTGGCGCTGCTATGGATGGCGCAGATGGCGCTGAAAAGCCCGTGGGGCCGCATGATGCGCGCAATCCGCGACAATGAAGTTGCAGCCGAAGCAATGGGCAAGGACGTCACCCGTCGCCACTTGCAGATTTTCGTATTAGGGTCGGCCATTTGCGGCATCGCTGGCGCGATGATGACCACCCTGGACGGACAGCTGACACCGGGCACCTACAATCCGTTGCGCTTTACCTTCCTGGTTTGGGTCATGGTGATCGTTGGTGGTTCCGGCAACAACTTCGGAGCCGTTCTGGGCGCGTTCCTGATTTGGCTCTTGTGGGTTCAGGTCGAGCCGATTGGCTTGTGGTTGATGAGTGTGATCACCGCAGGCTTACCGGATGGCAGCGCGCTGAAGTCACATCTTATTGATAGTGCCGCACATATGCGTCTGTTCACGATGGGCCTGATCCTGTTGATTGTTCTCAGATTCAGCCCAAGGGGTCTGATCCCCGAGAAATAGACCGACGCCACGTTCCAATACACAAAACCGCGCCACTAATCTGGCGCGGTTTCTTGATTCTTAAGGTTTTTCTGAATAAACGGACCCACCACAGTGTTTTTGATTTGCGGCAGGTTGCTGGCACTCACCCTCGCCTATGCCGTTTCAATCGATCAACAAGACGAGTAGACAAGAGTAGAAAATGAAAGCACCACATCTGAAATCACTCATTCTGTTTCCGGCTATTGCGGTTGTAGTATCCGCATGCGTTCCCAGCCCCGAAGATCTTGAGACGACGCCGGTCAAGGTACAGACTCCTAAAGGTGTTGTGACCTGCCAGCTCTATCGTCAGGATCGTGTGACCTGGGACCGCGCAATCGACTTCCCAGCCACAAAGATGTCTGTCCCCGAGGCTGACGCCTATTGCCGTCAGGAAGGCCAACGCCGACTGAAGTAAACGCGACAGCGCCCCCAACGGGCGCTGCGTTCTTACCTGTTGCGGAACAAACCGCCGAGGATACCGCGCACGATCCGGCGCCCGGTAGTGCCTTTAAGCTCTTTGATCACCGCTTCGGTCATCGCTGTGGCAAAGGTGTCCTGCTTGCGCTCAACCCGGGATGAGGACCGGTCAACCCGGCTGCCCGAATATCTGCGGGCCGAAGAGTATTCGCGTTCGATCGGCGATTGCGCTTCAAAAACTTCGTCGGATTCGGCCAGTTCTGCGGCATTGGCCGCAGCTTGGGCCCGCGCCTGAAGAATCTCGAAGGCAGATTTTCGATCTATGTTCTTGTCGTATTTCCCCGCCATTGGTGAAACTGCTAGAATGTCCCGGCGTTCGGCATCTGAAATTGGCCCCAGCTGAGATCCCGGCGGGCGAATAAGCGTGCGCTCGACCACGCCCGGAACACCTTTCTTTTGCAGCATGGAAGTAACGGCTTCCCCCACGCCGACTTCGCGAATTGCCGTTTCCGTGTCAAAAGTCGGATTCTCGCGATAGGTTTCAGCGGCCAGCCTCAGGTTCTTTCGGTCCCGCGCCGTGAATGCCCTTAATGCGTGCTGAATACGGTTACCCAGCTGACCCAGAATATCTTCCGGGATATCGGCGGGACTCTGAGTAATGAAGTATACCCCCACCCCCTTTGAACGGATCAGGCGGGCGACCTGTTCGACCTTGTCCACCAGTACCTTTGGCGCATCGTCAAACAGCAGATGGGCCTCATCAAAAAAGAACACCAGCTTTGGTTTTTCGGGGTCTCCAACCTCTGGCAGCTCTTCGAACAGTTCACTCAACAGCCACAACAGAAACGTTGCATAAAGTCTTGGGGCGGCCATCAGTTGGTCTGACGCCAGAATGTTCACCATCCCCTGCCCGTTTTCGTCTGTTCGCATCAGATCGGCCAGATCCAGCGCCGGTTCTCCAAACAGCTTTGTACCGCCCTGATTCTCGAGGACCAGCAGACGTCGCTGAATCGCACCGATCGAGGATGTAGATACATTGCCGTATCGCAATGACAGTTGCGCCCGATTCTCTCCGATCCAGACCAGCAGCGCCTGTAGGTCCTTAAGGTCCAGCAACGGCATCCCTTCTTCGTCGGCCACGCGGAATGCGATATTCAGGATACCTTCCTGCGCCTCACTCAACTCCAGTAACCGCGATAGTAACAGCGGGCCCATTTCCGTCACTGTCGTGCGCACGGGATGGCCCTGTTGGCCAAACAGATCCCAGAATGTCACTGGGCAGGCAGAATAGGCAAAATCATCGAACCCGATCCGACCAGCCCGGTCTTGGAACGCCTGATGCAGTTTGTGCGTCTCGCTGCCCGGAAGGGCCAGCCCAGACAGGTCCCCTTTCACATCCGAGAGGAAAACTGGGACACCCGCCTGAGAAAACCCTTCTGCAAGAATCTGCAATGTCACAGTCTTGCCGGTACCAGTTGCCCCGGCAATCAACCCATGGCGGTTCGCATATTTCAACGCCAGTTCCTGCGGCTGGCCATAGTTTTCACCGCCACCGCCCAAAAAGATATTCGTGCCCATTAACATTGCCTTATTGTTCACCGATCCGCCGCCAGCATACAAAGTTAACCTTTGACTGCGATAGTCTATTTGCCTTGCATTGCGGGGCAGACTTCCTCCCTGTCGACTGGCCGTGCCTGCTGGCACGGCCCTTTTGGTTCGGCCACTGGATTATTATTCTGGCGCATAGATTAAAAATTGAGGATAGCTGTTGACCCGTGTGCGCCCCTTACGTAGGGTTTGCGCATAAATAAGTCGGCCAGTCCGACGGGGAGAAACTTATGGGGAAGGGAGCTGGTCGAACAGCTCCCTTTTTCTAATCTCCGAAGGTGCGGTTCCAGCCCTCAGGCAAGAATCCGTTCACCTTCGCAAAGGCTGTTCTGTTAGTGCCTGACACTGGTTCAGAAGAGTGTTAAACGAAGCAAAAAGATCAATCATCAACCCGAGGCATTCATGTTCAAGAAAATCCTTTCGTTCAACACGGTCGCCGCCGTTCTGCTGTCCGGAGCAGCGTATGCACAAGACACAACCACAACCGCGCCAGACGCTGGTCTGGACCTAGGTCAGGAAGGACCCCGGGTCGGAGAACAGTTCGTAAAGGAAGAATTCGGCGATTGGGACGTATCCTGTATCAAGGCACAGGAAGGCGAGGATCCTTGTGCCATCGTTCAGGTTCTCGAAGGCAACAATGGTGATCCGATCGCAGAAGTATCGATCGGGAAACTGCCGGAAGGTGGTGCCGCCGTTGCTTGGGCAAACGTCATCGTACCCCTGGAAACACTGCTGCAAGCGCAACTGGCCCTGTCAATCGATGGCGCTCCGCGTAAATTGTACAACTATCACCAATGCGTTCCCGTGGGCTGCATCGCGCAATTAGGTCTTAGCCAAGGGGATATCGATGCGATGAAAGCTGGCACTAAAGCGACGTTTTCGCTGGTTCCAGCCCGTTTCCCGGATCAGGTTCTTGAAATGGACATGTCGCTCTCCGGCTTCACATCGGGCTTTGACGCTCTGAACGTCAACACAAACTAAGAAAAAAACATCCGTGGAAGCCGCCGTATTAGTAACGGCGGCTTTTTCACTAAACCCGCTTCAGGGCCAGTACGGCATTTAACCCACCAAAGGCGAATGCGTTGCTGAGAGCGACGTCGACCTTTGCCTCGCGCGCTTCGTTCGGTACGACGTCCAACGCGCATTCCGGGTCCGGTTCCTCATATCCGATCGTCGGTGCAATGACACCGTCCCGCAGCGCCATGATACAGGCCAGCAGCTCAACCGCGCCGGTCCCGCCAATCAGGTGACCGTGCATGGATTTCGTGGACGAGATCATCAGATCGTCGGCGTGTGGGCCAAATACGTCGGCCACAGCCGCGCATTCGGTTTTGTCATTTGCAGCCGTTCCGGTGCCATGCGCGTTGATATAGCCCACATCTTTTGCGTTCAGCTTCGCATCGGCCAAGGCACCAGCCATGGCACGCGCGGCCCCTTGTTTGCTGGGCATCACAATGTCCGAGGCATCCGATGACATGGCAAAGCCGACAACTTCGCACAGAATTTCGGCACCTCGGGCCCGGGCGTGTTCGTATTCTTCAAAAACAAAGACGCCTGCCCCTTCACCCTGCACCATTCCGTTGCGGTTGGCACTGAACGGGCGACATGCGTCTTTCGACATCACGCGCAACCCTTCCCAGGCTTTGACACCGCCGAAACACAGCATGGATTCCGAGCCCCCCGTTACCATGACCGGAGCCGCGCCACTACGCACCATCTGAAAAGCCTGAGCCATCGCATGATTTGACGACGCACATGCTGTCGAGACCGTGAAACTTGGGCCCTTCAGGTTGTGTTCCATGGAAACGTGGCTTGCGGCAGCATTGTTCATGAGTTTTGGAACGACAAAGGGATGTACCCTGTTTTTTCCATCCTCATAAACCGAACGGTAATTGTCATCCCAAGTCGAAACACCACCGCCCGCAGTCCCCAGAACAACACCTGATCTGGCTGCAAGTTCGCCATGAAACTCGATACCCGACTGCTCAATCGCCTCTTTGGCTGCCGTCAGGGTGAATTGGGTGAAGCGGTCGTACAGCGACATCTGCTGTCGGTTGAACCGCCCTTCTGCCTCGAACCCCCGGACCTGTCCGCCGATCTTGATGGCCAACCGGTCGACATCCCGAAATTCCAGATCGGAAATACCACAACGACCTTCGCGCATGGCTTCCAGCGTGTCAGGGACCGAATGGCCCAGCGAATTGATCGTACCCGCTCCGGTTATGACAACGCGTTTCATGAGCGTTTGTCAGACCTTTTCCGACACAAGCTTTTCGATCCCAGAGATGATCGCAGCTACATTCGAGATATCAAAATCACTGGCCTCGGGTTCGTTGGCATTGAAAGGAATCGAAATGTCGAACTCTTCCTCGATGGCAAATATGCTTTCGACCAGTCCAAGGCTGTCGATACCCAGATCTTCCAGCGTGCTTTCGGGCGTTACATCCGATGGCTCCAGAACGGCCTGCTCTGCAATGATCGCGATGACGCGGTCGCTGATGCTCATGTCGATCCCCTGATTATCAGTTTGAAGTTGATTTAATCGCTCGGGGTCTGTTTGAAAACAGCCTTTTTGAGTGCCTCGACGTCGCGGGCCATGCGGGGCAAGCGTCGTTGCGCCTTGTAGATATCCGTATGCGTTTCCATTTTGACGCCGGGATACCCCATGATCACGCGGCCGGCGGGAACATTGGACAGTATCTTGGTGCCGCCTCCGGCAATAACCCCGTCCCCGATGAATATGTTGTCGACAACGCCGGTCTGACCGCCCAGAACCACGTTGTTTCCGATCTCAACCGATCCCGACACACCAGTCTGACCGCACAGCAGGCAGTCCTGACCGACGCGAGTGTTGTGCCCGACATGGACCAGATTATCCAACTTGGATCCGTTGCCGATACAAGTGTT
Organism: Ruegeria sp. AF3; assembly: GCF_056536285.1. Taxonomy (NCBI): domain Bacteria; kingdom Pseudomonadati; phylum Pseudomonadota; class Alphaproteobacteria; order Rhodobacterales; family Roseobacteraceae; genus Ruegeria; species Ruegeria sp. AF3. The sequence continues at coordinate 284,846 of NZ_JBQFJM010000001.1, forward strand.
TCGGATCGTGCCATTATCGATTGTACAATTCGCGCCGACTTCGACGTCATCACCGATTTCCACCGCACCCAACGAATGAATGCGCAGCCAGCTCTGTGCTTTGGCCTCACCCTGATCGCCCATTGTCTTGCGTACATTTTCGACGCCCGAGACTTCGGGTGTTACGAAGCTAAACCCGTCCCCTCCGATCCGAGCACCGGGTTGCGCGATAAAGCGATCTCCGATCCGCGCCCGTGCGCCAATGCTGACCATTTCGCGCAACACCGCCTGGTCGCCCAATATGGCGTCCATTCCCACCACGCACTGTGCCCCTATGACAGAGCCTGCGCCGATACGGGCGCGCGCGCCCACAACAACCAACGGACCAATCGCCACATCCCGACCGATTTCAGCGGTCGGGTCGATCACGGCCGAGGGGTGAATCCCGGGTTCAACTCCCTGCCCCCGATCCAGCATGGCCGTGATGCCAGCCATGGCCATGCGGGGACGTTTGACAAAGATCGCGGCACGCAGTCCCATCGCCTGCCAGTCGGCCCCTTCCCAAAGGACAGCCGCACGTGCGGCTCCGTTGGCAAGCGCCTCGGCATATTTCGGAGACATAGCCATCGCCAAATCTGTCGGACCTGCGTCGCCCGGTTCGGCGGCGCGCACGATCGTCAGGCCGCCATCGCCCTGACATTCTGCCCCCAGAGACTCGGCGATCTGTTGTATGGTAAACTGCATGGCGGGCTTCCTTTTGGCAGGATTTGCCCTGTGCTTACCCCTGAACGTCCGGCAGGGCCACCCCTGCCTTTTGCAAGGCTTCCCAAATCTTGCCGTCCCGCCCATAAACATCGCGGCGATACTGCACTTCGCCTTTGGGCCCGATATAGGCCGTGCGATAAATCAGATGCACCGGAACTTTCTGCTCCAGATTGACTTTGGTTTCTTTTCCGGTGTTCAGAACGCGATGGAAGAATGCCTTTGGATCTTCCTCCTGTTTGGCCAGCAAGGCGTAAGCAAATTCAAAGGGCTGGGCCAAGCGGATACACCCATGTGAAAAGGCCCGAACCTCACGCGAGAACAGGTTTTTCTGTGGAGTATCATGCAGATAGATGTTGTGCTTATTGGGGAACATGAACTTCACCAGACCCAGCGCATTGCTTTGGCTGGGCGGTTGGCGCATTGCGAAAGGAAAATTTCTGGTCGTAAACTGGGTAAAATCCACCGCACTCCGATCGACTTGCCTGCCGCTTCTGTCAGTTATCAGAATATGGCCCACGGCATTCGGGTTTGATTGCAGCTTCGGCAGGTATTCCTTGGTCACGATCGAGCGGGGAACATGCCAACTTGGGTTAATCACCATATGCTCCATCTCATCCGAAAACTCTGGACTTCTGCGATCATGAGCATTTTTACCGATGACTGCGCGGGTTTCAAAAGTGACTTGCCCGTCGTCCACGATCTTGGCTGAGAAATCGGCTTGGTTCACAAGGATATGACGCGTACCTCGTTCCCGAGGCAGCCAGCGTTCGCGTTCCAACGCAACGTAAACGGCTTTCAACCGGTCTGTGGCTGGACGGTTAATCTCGGCAATCGTCCCCTTGCCCGCCACGCCATCGGGTTCAAGCCCATGCGCTGTTTGAAAGGTGCGTACACCTTCCAACAACGCGTTGTCGAAAGACGGGCTGGCGGATGGTTTCATGTAACCCATCACCACCAGACGGTCGCGCAACTTGACGACATTCGGTCCGGTATCACCGTATTCCAGCTTGTTTTCGGGCACCGTTGGCCCCCATCCGCCCTGGAACACCAGTTTTTCCAGAACCAGCTTCTGCTTCATCAGCGCCCGGTATTGATGTGTTTGCGGTGACAGGGCTGCAAAGTAGGCCGCGCCCTGCGTGTTTATTCCCTGCAAATGCTCGGCCGCGCTGCGACGTTCTACGGATCGAACCAGCCCCTCATCGACACTGCCAGGCCTGATTAAGCCTGCGTAAAGCGCGTCGGCATATTTGACAAAGATACGGCTCAGCTCTGCTTCAACAGCACCGAGATCGCGCACCGAACGGGCCTTTTCCATCTTCTCCATCACGGCGGCAACAGTTGGCTCGGCCTGTGGCAGACCATGCAGATGCGCATTCGTAAGCGCATTGATCAGCGCCGCCCGGCGCCGTGTGTGTTCGGGCGTATCACCCACCCAAACTGGCGAAAACCCGTTCGCCCGGTAGAAATCGACCAATTGCGGCGCCTGCGGCGTATGTTCAGCAATCGCCATCTGAAACGCAGTCCCTGGCACCGCTTCAGGCGACGTATTGGCGACAGATGCAGTAGCCACGAAACACGCGGCAAACAGGATGCTGGTACTGGTGCGGAGAACGGAAAGCATAGGATGGCCTTGAAATTCAATAGCTTGAACTGGTGATTGATACGTCGCACGATTATGCAGTCGCGTCAGAACGCTTGTCCACTCACGAAATCCTTACCAATTCGCTTCTTCGTGGGCCTGATGCGCGTTTGCATCGGCAGGGTGACCCAAAGCCCACAACTGCGAAATTTTCGTGATTCGCTGTGACATATGCGCAAAAAACTGCCGAAATTTCCCCCTTGAAAAGGTGCAATTGAAACACTTCTTGGCCGTCGATTCCGATTGTGCCATACATTCCGCATCTGGGATGGGAATAATTAAGACAGTGCACGTAACATCGTGTGCAGGCAGGAACAGTACGGGACGAAACTAAAATGACAGAGAGCAGTTCCTCGGGCTTGACCCGGCGTGCCCTATTGGGAGCGTTTGCAGCAACGGCAGTCGTAGCAGCACCCACCTACTCCAACGCAGCAGGCTTTTTACGCGGTGGCGGCGATATTCGTCGCATTCGTATGTATTCCGGTCGCACTGGCGAACGGTTGGATATGATCTATTGGGTCGATGGTAAGTATATCAAGGACGCTGTCAAAGAAGTGAACAACTTCATGCGTGATTGGCGCACAGATCAGGTAAAATCCATCGATTTGCGCACGATTGATATCATGGCGGCATCACACAACCTGCTGGATGTCAACGAACCCTATATGCTGTTGTCAGGCTATCGCTCTCCTCAGACCAACGCAATGCTGCGTTCCCGGTCGCGCCGTGTGGCGCGCAATTCGCTTCATATGGAAGGGCAAGCAGCTGATCTGCGCCTTGCCTCCCGCTCGGTTTCACAGATGGCCAAGGCAGCGATGTCGTGCCGCGCAGGCGGAGTTGGTCAGTATTATGGATCGAACTTCGTACACATGGATTGTGGCGTGGTTCGCACCTGGCGCGGGTAACGCCCGGACGCTTTTGGTCTGTTCAGAACCTATTCTGACTGTATCTTCCGGTCGGTTTTCTCGTAGTCGTAGCGATTGGCGGCAGAGCCGCCAAGTGTGCTAATTTGTTATTCTCGGCACCTGACAGAATATCTCTCCCTCAAGCACTGCAACTCAGCTATGATTATTAGCTTGTGAGCCGTTGCAATGACTGCACGATCAATGCGCTAAGAAAGCCAAATGACAAGCCCACTGTTCAGGGCTTCCGAATTCAATCCGACGTTGAATATAGGGTGGCGCACCTGAGAGGATTCGAACCTCTGGCCTCTGCCTTCGGAGGGCAGCGCTCTATCCAGCTGAGCTACAGGTGCCTTGGCCGTTAGCTAACCTTGTTCCAATCCGGGTGCAACTGCAAATCGCGATTGCCGCACCCTTATCAAGACCAAAATCAGGCAAACAGATCATGCGCCAATTCAAGCGCTTCGATCAGTGTATCAACTTCATCGGTAGTGTTATAGAGACCAAAGCTGGCGCGGCATGTTGCAGTCACCCCCAGATGGTCCATCAGCGGCCCGGCACAGTGGTGACCGGCGCGAACCGCTACACCTTTCTTGTCGAGAATGGTTGAGACGTCGTGAGCATGGCCAGCACCGTCCAGCGTAAAGCTGAAAATCGCGGCCTTGTCCGGGCGAGTGCCTTGAACCTGCAACCAGTTCAGCCCAGTCAGACGTTGCATCGCGTAATCGCGCAAGCTGGATTCATGAGCTGCGATGTTTTCCATCCCCAGGTCCATCATATACTCCAGCGCCACGCCAAGACCGATGATCTGAACGATCCCCGGCGTGCCGGCCTCGAACTTCATTGGCGGGTCATTATAGATGATCTGATCCTTGCTGACCTCTTTGATCATGTCGCCGCCACCGATAAAGGGGCGCATTTCGGCCATGCGTTTGGATTTGATGTAAATCGCACCCGACCCTGACGGCCCATAAAGCTTGTGGCCTGTGATCGCGTAGAAATCGCACCCGATTTCTTCGACATTTACCGGCATGTGAACGGCACCCTGACTGCCATCAACCAGAACCGGGACGCCCTTGGCGTGGGCACCATCAGTTATGGCTTTCACATCCACGACCGTACCCAGCACGTTCGAGCAGTGTGTCACTGCAACCAGCTTGGTTTTCGGTCCGATTGCATTGATTACCGCCTGCGGGTCAAGCCCGCCCTCTGCGTCGACATCGACCCATTTCAGTACGACGCCCTGTCGTTCGCGCAGGAGATGCCAGGGTACGATGTTTGCATGGTGCTCCATCACACTCAGAACAATCTCATCGCCCGCTTCAAGTCGCGGCATAGCCCAGCCATAGGCGACCAGGTTGATCCCTTCGGTCGTACCAGAGTTCAGGACGATCTCATTCTCGTTCGATGCCCCCAGAAACCGCGCGATCGTGCCACGAACGGCCTCGTATTTCTCTGTCGCAAGATTGGACAGGAAATGCAGTCCACGATGGACATTCGAATACTCCTCGGCATAGGCCCGCGTCACCGCGTCAATGACCACCTGAGGTTTCTGAGCCGAAGCACCATTGTCGAGATACGTCAAAGGCTTGCCATTCACCTGACGCGACAAGATCGGAAAGTCAGAGCGGATTTTCTGCACATCATACATAAGAGAGGTATTCCTAGACGGGCCCGGTTGGGCTTAGAAACAGAACGAAGGGGATGGCGACAAGGGCTGACAACACAATTACCGCAAAGGATTTCCAGAGCGACCCGAGTTGATGCGCTTCGTTCAGAAAATGAAGCGTGACGTAAAGGCTCAGGATTGCTGTCGCCAACAATGACATCATCATCAGGAACGGTAGGGTCAGGCTCAAGATCAGCGTCACGACCAAGGCGGCTATTTGCAGGAATTGCAGCCAGATCGTCAAAACCATCAGATCATCGAACTTCGCCAGACCTCCAAGCATTCGCCCGACCAGCAGGAATGCGACGATGCTCAGCATCATGGCCCCGGCCGAGCGCACCAAAACCATGGGAATGCTTTCGAGCGCCGGAGAGGGTTGGCCTGCCGCCATTGTTATTGACAAACCTATTCCCAATTGGACAACGCAGTTCAAAACGACCGCCAGTGCAAATGCCAGCCAAAGCACTTCTCGCCCCAGCTTGAGCGCCATCAGCCGTCGCGCCGCTTCGGCCGGGTTCCTGATCGTCAGGACAGCCATATTTCCCAGAAAACTCGAATTCATGCGACGGACCTTTGCACTTGTCTGAGACCGGATACCCAGAACCAGACAAAAACAGCAACCCAGACAAGACCCACAATCGTCAATGTAGGCCCTGGTCCGATAAACCCGGCGACAAGGCCGTTCAGCAGAACCAGCGGTGCAGACGACAACAGCGCCCAGAACAGCGCCAGGCGCGCACCATAAGCGCTTCCCTGACCGCCAAACAAGCGCGCCGCCCAATGAGACACCAGTGCCAGCGTGTAAAAGACCAAGGGCAGAATGAACACGGATCCAAGCAGAGCACCACCCAAAAGCATGTTCAGCTCAACGCCTTCCAGATGCGCTTTGCGCGCAAGGCCAGGCATCTGGGCGATGAATGCCACCACACAAAACGCCATAACAAAGATCAGCGCCCGGTCTTCTCGTTGACCCATATCCAGAAGCCTGCGCACCACGCGCCCCGGCCCCTTGTACGTTGCCAGGATATCCGACGACAGGGCCATCAGCTTCGGCGCGCCAGCCACCCTTCCAGACGGCTTACGATTTCATCTGCCAATGTGCTGTCTTCGATCTCGTCCACTGCTTCGGCCAGGAATGCCAGCGTCAACATGTTGGTCGCGTCCTTGACCGGTACACCCCGTGACCGAAGATAGAACAACGCCGTATCGTCAATCGCACCCGAAGTTGAGCCATGGGAACACGCCACGTCATCGGCGTAAATCTCAAGTTCCGGTTTGGCGAGGAACTGGCTGTCATCATCCAAAAGCAGCGATTGACTGATTTGGTAGCCATCGGTTTTCTGGGCCCCTTGCTTTACAAGGATCTTGCCTTGAAACACTCCGGTCGCACCGTTGCGCAGCACTTTCTTAAAGACCTGACGGCTTTCGCAATTCACCGCGTCATGGGTGATGAACACCGTGTCATCATGGTGGAAATCACCATCCCCAACACAGGCCCCGGCCACATGCGCCACCGCATTGTCGCCGGTCAGTTCAACGACCTGTTCGTTACGGGTCAGCACCCCATTCGCAGTCAAGGTGAAGGACTTGTAGACCGACTCTGCCCCCAAACGAGTGAACATATGGGTCGCGGCGCGACGTTCATGGTCCCTGCCCTGCGCCCGCACATGATGCAGCGTCCCCTTGTCGGCAATTTCAATCTCTGTACATTTGTTGAAACGCGACGCCGCCGGGCCGGATTCAAGAATAGTCACCTCGGCCCCGCTTTCCACGCGAATAACGTGATGCAGGATCGCGTCGGATGTCGGCGAGGCATGACGATAGATCAGGTTGATTGGTTTGGAGGGTTTGCCCGTAACGTGAATGGCGACGCCGTCCGACGCAAAAGCCGTGTTCAATGCAGCCAACGGGCGTTGAACCGGGGACTGGCCGCGCGCTTCCAGAACGCCATACAGGTCTTTTGCCCAATGAATGTCTTTGCAGCAGATGTCTTCAATCCGGTCGATCTTGACACCGTCCAGCGACAGGTCATCGGATTCCTCGGCGCTGAACACCCCGTCGACAAAAACAATTTTCAAACGGTCAAGGTCGTTGAAAAGCACCGGTTCATCATTGATAAACACCGCCGCAGGCAAAGCCTCGGCAGAAATCAGACTATCGGGTTGAGTGTATTTCCAATACTCATCCCGGCGCCCCGGCAGGCCGGATTCCAGAACACGCGCCAAAGCGTCTTCGCGTGCACCACGGGTGCAGCCCGCATCGGGCATGATCAACGTAGCCAGACGCGCCTCGGTTGCGGATTGTTTCGCTTGCGGCAAAGCCATCAGTTCACCTCGGCCAGAATGTCGGCATAACCGTTGTTTTCAACCTCAAGTGCCAGTTCAGGTCCGCCCGTCTTAACGATGCGACCATTGGCCATGATATGCACAACATCCGGTTTGATGTGATCCAGCAGGCGCTGATAATGCGTGATCACCAGGAACCCACGGCCTTCGTCCCGCAGGGCATTCACGCCTTCGGCCACCAGTTTCATCGCGTCCACATCAAGGCCCGAGTCGGTTTCGTCCATGATGCACATCTTGGGTTCAAGCATGGCCATCTGCAGGATTTCGTTGCGCTTTTTCTCACCGCCCGAAAAACCAACATTGACCGGGCGCTTGAGCATATCCGCGTCGATCTTTAGCGTCTTTGCCTTGGCACGCACCTCTTTCAGAAAGTCTGCGGCAGACAGTTCCTCTTCTCCACGGGCCTTGCGCTGCGCGTTTACCGCGGTGCGCAGGAACGTCATGTTGCCAACGCCGGGGATTTCAACCGGGTATTGGAAGGCCAGGAAAACACCTGCTGCCGCGCGCTCTTCCGGTTCCATCTCCAGCAGGTTCTGACCGTCCAGAGTGGCCGAACCTTCCGTAACTTCGTACCCGTCGCGCCCCGACAGAACATAGCTGAGGGTCGATTTGCCCGACCCGTTTGGACCCATGATCGCGTGTACCTTGCCAGCCTCGACCGTCAGGTCCACACCTTTGAGAATCTGCTTGTCTTCTTCTTCAAGCTGTACGTGCAGGTTTTTGATTTCCAGCATTTTTTGTCCTTTTGCGTATCGCAAGGGGCGTCTTGGCCCCGCATTGTTCTAGCCCAGTAATCTGCGGATCAGTCTGGCGAGGATCCAACCCAGGACCGCCCCGCCACCTACCGCCCAAACCGGGTTGATGAATTCCATGTAATGGGTGTTGACGTAGGCCACGCCAAGCAGACCGCCCAGAACCGGCAATGCGTACCCAAGCCAAGTCAACACATCATCCTTACGGATGCGGGTTCTGGGTGACTGCGTCATCACCCAACCGACCCTTCAAGTGAGATGGCCACCAACTGCTGTGCTTCCATCGCAAACTCCATCGGAAGCGCCTGAAGCACGTCCTTGCAGAACCCGTTGACCACCAGGGCCACGGCTTCTTCCTCGTCCATGCCGCGCTGACGGCAGTAGAACAGCTGATCGTCATCCACTTTTGACGTCGTCGCCTCGTGCTCAACGCGGCTCGAGTTGTTCTTGACCTCGATATAGGGAACCGTATGTGCACCGCATTTGTCGCCGATCAGCAGACTGTCACACTGTGTGTAGTTCCGGCTGTCCTTGGCTTTCGGGTGCATCGACACAAGCCCACGATAGGTGTTCTGAGCCTTGCCCGCGCTGATGCCCTTGGACACGATGCGCGACTTGGTGTTCCTGCCCAGATGAATCATCTTGGTGCCGGTGTCGGCCTGTTGATAATTGTTGGCAATCGCGATCGAATAGAACTCACCCTGGCTTTCATTGCCGCGCAGGATGCAGGACGGGTATTTCCATGTCACGGCCGATCCGGTTTCCACCTGCGTCCACATCACCTTCGACCGGTCACCCCGGCAGTCGGCGCGTTTGGTCACGAAGTTATAGATACCACCCTTGCCGTTTTCATCCCCCGGAAACCAGTTCTGAACAGTCGAGTATTTCACCTCGGCATCTTCTTCGACGATGATCTCGACCACGGCAGCATGCAGTTGTGCCGTGTCACGTTGGGGTGCGGTACAGCCTTCCAGATATGAGACGTACGAGCCCTTGTCAGCAATGATCAGGGTGCGTTCGAACTGACCGGTGTTCTCGGCGTTGATGCGGAAATACGTGCTTAGTTCCATCGGGCAGCGAACGCCCGGCGGGATGTAGACGAATGAGCCATCCGAGAATACAGCTGAATTCAACGTTGCATAGAAGTTGTCCGATACGGGAACCACGGTTCCCAGGTACTTCTTGACCAGCTCAGGATGCTCTTTGATTGCCTCAGAGATCGAGCAAAAGATCACGCCTGCCTTTTTCAGTTCGGCCTGAAAGGTGGTACCCACGGAAACCGAGTCAAACACTGCATCGACCGCAACCTTGCGGCCCTCGGCGGGAGCATCCTCAGCACCTTCGACACCAGCCAGAATCATCTGTTCTTTCAGAGGGATACCAAGCTTTTCGTAAGTGGCGAGCAGCTTTGGATCAACCTCATCCAGAGATTTGGGTTTCTCTTCCATCGATTTGGGGCGGGCATAGTAATACTGGTTCTGAAAATCGATTGGCGGATAGTGAACCATCGCCCATTTGGGCTCTTCCATTTTGGTCCAACGCTCGAACGCGGCCAAACGCCATTCGGTCATCCACTCAGGCTCATCGTTTTTCCCCGAGATCAGACGGACGATATCAGGGTTCACGCCTTTGGGGGCGTATTCCATCTCGATATCGGTATTCCAGCCATATTTATATGTGCCGACCTCACGAACCGCATCCACGGTTTCCTGATCGACACCTTCTTTCACCTGGGTCTGGTCCAAAGTGGCCATGACTTACCCTCCGTCAGATCACGCAGCCCGCGCGCGATGCTTTTTCTCTTTTTCAAGCCACGTTTCGGCGAAACGCAGCACATCTTCTTCCGTCGTCTCTGGCCCCAACGAAACGCGGATTGCGCATGAGGCCACCGTCTCATCAAATCCCATTGCCGTCAGAACCCGACTGGTTTTGACTTTGCCGCTGGAACAGGCGGATCCCGCACTGATGGCAAAGCCAGACAAGTCCATCTGCATCACCTGCGTTTCGCCTTTCCAGCCGGGCGTCGCGAAACACAGGGTATTCGGGAGTCGCTCCTGATTTTTCCCGACAAAAATAGTAGATATTGCACCAGCCTCAAGGGCGTTTTCTAGAATATTTCTAAGTTCTCTGACTTTTTCCCATACTCCATCAGCCAGATCGCGTTGAGCTGCCTCGGCAGCCGCGCCAAAACCGGCAATACCCACCACATTTTCAGTGCCGGATCTTCGCCCCATCTCCTGACCGCCACCGCTGGCCAAAGGTTCGATATCGATACCTTGCCGCAGGATCAAAGCGCCAACACCTTTTGGCCCGCCAATCTTATGCGCCGATAGGATCGCCATATCTGCGCCACTCCAAGCAAAGGAAAACGGAATGCGTCCAACAACCTGCGTAATATCCAGCAACAGCCAGTCCGCGCGTCGCGCGCCATAGGGCCACTGGTTCTCAACTTTCTGAGGCGGATGCGTGATGACTCCGGTCTCAGAGTTCGCAAGCCCCATCGCCAATATGTGTCCGGGGCCAAAGGGATGCTCGCTGCAATGGGTCAAGTCGAAATGCGACCACAGCGCATCGTGGGCGGTGCTGTCGACAAAGACGTCGCAGCCTTCGGGGCGGTTTTGCAGAACCCTCGCTGCTTCGGTCGCGCCAGAGGTAAATATGACCTCTTGCGGACGGCAACCGACGGCCTCGGCGACCTGCGCCCGCGCGCGTTCGACCAACGCTTTTGCGGCACGCCCTTCTGCATGAACAGATGACGGGTTCCCGACCACATCCATCGCCGCGATCATCGCCTCGCGTGCTTCGGGTCGCAGCGGTGCGGTCGCGTTATGATCCAGATAAACACGTTTCATGGATACATCTTTTCCCGCACAGTAGTCATATGCATGTTCGACTTGCCCAGCTCATTCATCGACGACGGAAAACAGGCTTGGAACTGCCGGGCAAGGCGCAAGGTCATTCCTGATCACATCCGACAGACGCGTCTGGTGCAAAAAGACATAAACATGCGCGCTCAGGCTTTCCCACAAACGGTTCGTCAGGGATTGCGCCCTGCTGCCCGATGACGCACCGGATGCTCCGGCCCCTTTTTGCAGGGCATCAACCGTCTCATCCACGGCCGCAAGAACCTCGACCACGCGAATCTCGGAGGCGGGACGTGCAAGACGATACCCCCCTCCGGGCCCACGGACAGACGCAACCAGTTCCGCGCGACGCAGCTTGACGAAGAGCTGTTCAAGATACGGCAGAGAAATGTCCTGCCGTTCCGAGATTTCGCCCAAGGTTACCAGCCGATCTGTCGGCTGAAGTGCAATATCCGCCAAAGCGACCATTGCGTAACGCCCTTTGGTCGAAAGCTTCATTCTCTGCCCCCTTTTAGACGGATCTGCGCGAAATCATTGACGCCGACGCTGCCAGTGCGTATCTCCGACTGACAGCGCGATTGCGCCAAGCAATGTAATTAGAACCGTTCTAAGGTGTCCGACGATTATAGTCAAGTATATCCGGATGCCCGCACGAAAATGACAGGACCAAAGCACACATGCCCGAGGTGATTTTTCCCGGACCCGAAGGCCGCCTGGAAGGCCGCTACCACCCGCAAAAGGAAAAAGACGCACCGATCGCCATCGTGCTTCACCCGCATCCTCAGTTCGGCGGGACCATGAACAACAAGGTGGTCTATAACCTGCACTATGCCTTTTACAACATGGGCTTCACAGTGCTGCGTTTTAACTTCCGCGGCGTCGGTCGCAGTCAGGGCGAATATGATCAAGGTGTTGGCGAGCTGAGCGATGCGGCATCTGCGCTGGATTACCTGCAATCCATGAACAACAACTCGAAACACTGCTGGGTTGCGGGCTTTTCGTTTGGGGCGTGGATTGGAATGCAGTTGCTGATGCGCCGCCCCGAAATCACGGGTTTCATCAGCGTGTCGCCGCCTGCCAACATGTATGACTTTTCCTTCCTTGCGCCCTGCCCGTCTTCGGGCTTGATCATCAACGGATCGGCTGACCGTGTGGCACCACCAGCGGATACCACCGCGCTGGTCAACAAGTTGCACGAGCAAAAAGGGATCACGATCACCCATAACGAGGTTGAGGGCGCGGATCATTTCTTCCAGGATCGCCACATGGACACGCTGATCACAGATGTCAGCGACTATGTGAAACGTCGGCTGACTGAGAACACCCGCTAATGTCCGACACCATCACATCGCTCGCGGCCAAACTGGCCGAAGATACGATGAAGGTCATGGACGAAACCGGCGAAGACCGGTTCTTTGTGGAAGTGGGTGAAGTTCTTGGTGCGGCGTCTCAATCTCTGGAAGAGGCTTTCCTGACAGAAATCCGCGTGCGTCTGGCTGAACGCAAGGCCAGACAATTCGTGATCAAGCGCCTCGCTTCGCATCGCGCGAAACTCAAGGCGATTGAAAAGCAATGACCGATCGCCTGGTTGCGCAGGTCGCATTTCTGAAACGGGCCGACAATCTGAAACTGGTCGAGCGGGCAAATGTCCTGCTTGACCAGTCAAGGCCCGAAAACTCCGCCGAACACAGCTGGCACTTGGCTTTGTGGGCAATGGTCATGGCGCCACTGGCCGGGCCGGACATCTCGGTCGACCGGGTCATCCGCATGTTGCTGCTGCATGATCTGGTCGAGATCGTGACAGGTGATCACCCGATTCACCTCAACACGGATTGGGATACCGTGGCCAAGGCTGAACAGGCCGCAGCACAGGAATTGTTTGGCCTGTTGCCCAACGAACAGGCACAGGATTTTCTTTCTCTCTGGCACGAATTCGAGGCGGACCAGACCCCGGATGCCCGGTTTGCCAAGATTCTGGATCGCTGCCAGCCGCTGTTTCAGGTTCTGTGCGCCACCGACCCGCGGCAGGATCATGTAGAAATTGCGCGGTCGAACCTGGCGGACGGGCGCGCATCGTATCTGGCCCTTGCGTTTCCACTGGCCCACCAACATGCCACAAACCTCTTGAATAACTCGACCCCTCAGGATGACGCATTCACGAGAAGATTGGCGTTTCTTACAGAAGCGGACCAGTTGAAATCCGTTCTGCGCGCGTCACGCCTGATGGCCAGCGACCGGTTCGAAAACTCGGCGGAACATTCTTGGCATGTCATGCTCTATGCCTGGGTATTGGCGGAATACGCGCATTCGGATGTTCATTTGGACCGAATACTACAGATGTTGCTTTTGCACGATGTTGTCGAAATCGACGCGGGCGACCACCCGATCCACGGTCATGTCGACCACGCGGAACAGGAAGCCAAGGAACAGGCCGCCGCCAAACGATTGTTTGGCCTTCTGCCGGACTGTCAACACCGGTCATTTACTGAACTATGGCACGAGTTTGAGGCGGCTGAGACCACAGAAGCCAGATTTGCAAAGGCTGTTGATCGTTTTCAGACACCCATAGCAAATCTGGAAACAGGTGGCGGGTCATGGGTCGAATACAGTGTTAAATTCGATCAGATTGTCACGCGTGTCCGACCCGCAATTGCAGCGGGAGCGCCTCAGCTGTGGGACTGGCTGCAACCCCAACTGGTTGCGCATTTTGAATACGGTGAAACACGCGATCCCCAGGCATAAAAAAAGGAGCCTGAAGGCTCCTTTTTTCTTGCTTGGTTTTTAGCGGCGTTCAAAAAACACTACTACCATCAAACTGTTGAACCAAGTTGGCTGCATTCACTTCGACGGACCCCCCGTCAGCAAGCCACCCAATCGCCACTATCAGAGCCGAAGCAAATATGATTGATTTCGCAAATAACGTCATCGCTCAAAACTCGTTAACAAAATTAAAAAATATAGGGCAAATATTACATTCATTCGACTGAAAAAACAGTCAGGTATACCTGACCCAAGGTAATCTTGTAGACTGCATGGCGGTCGACGTATTTCACTCACGCAAATCGCCATCTAGCCACCCGACCCACCCTTTTCGAGGTACTCAAATGCCCCAAGCCTATCTGTATTTGTTGCTGGCTGTGCTGGCGGAAACCATTGGCACGACGGCCTTGCAAGCCAGCCAGCAGTTTTCGCGGTTCTGGCCATCCGTGATCGTTGTCGTTGGGTATGCGTTTGCATTTTACCTCATGGCGCTGACGCTGAAGGTCATGCCTGTCGGTATCGTTTATGCAATCTGGTCCGGTCTCGGTATATTCCTGATCGCCGTGATCGGATTCATCGTGTTCGGCCAAAGGCTGGATTGGCCTGCGATCCTGGGGTTGACGTTGATCTTGTCCGGAATCCTGATCATTCACCTCTTTTCAAGGACTGCCGGACACTGAACCACGGTTAGGGCTGGTATATCTTGCCGCGCCACGTTATGCGCGCGGCAACTTCCCGTTCAAAGGCTGACCTCTCATGGACCTGCGCAACATCGCAATCATCGCTCACGTGGACCACGGCAAAACAACCCTGGTCGACGAGCTGCTCAAACAATCCGGTGCATTCCGGGAAAATCAGGCCGTCGCGGAACGTGCCATGGACAGTAACGACCTGGAGCGTGAACGCGGCATCACCATCCTGGCAAAGGCCACGTCGGTCGAGTGGAAAGACACGCGCATCAATATCGTAGACACCCCTGGTCACGCCGATTTCGGAGGCGAGGTCGAGCGCATCCTCAGCATGGTCGACGGTGTTGTTCTGTTGGTGGACGCCGCAGAAGGCCCGATGCCCCAGACCAAGTTTGTAACGTCCAAGGCACTGGCGTTGGGCTTGCGTCCGATCGTGGTCCTGAACAAGGTCGACAAGCCGGACGCCGAACCTGACCGCGCGCTGGACGAGTGCTTTGACTTGTTCGCCAATCTCGGTGCGGATGACGACCAGTTGGATTTCCCTTCAATGTACGCCTCGGGCCGTTCTGGCTGGGCGGATATGGAGCTGGACGGCCCCCGCAAGGACTTGAGCGCACTATTCGACTTGATCGTCGATCATGTCCCTGCCCCGAAACAGATCGAACACAAAAATGAACCCTTCCGGATGCTGGCCACGACGCTGGGAAGCGATCCCTTCATCGGCCGTATCCTGACTGGCCGCGTCGAAAGCGGAACGCTGAAGGCTGGCGACAGCCTCAAGGCGCTTAGCCGCGATGGTTCGGTCATCGAAAACTTCCGTGCCACGAAAATCTTGGCGTTCCGGGGCCTGGGTCAACAGCCCATTGACGTGGCCGAAGCAGGCGACATCGTGACCATCGCTGGCATGAGCAAAGCCACCGTAGCGGATTCGCTGGTAGCTCCTCAGGTCACTGAGGCCCTGCCCGCGCAGCCCATCGATCCGCCGACCATCACCGTGACCTTCGGTATCAATGATTCTCCGTTGGCGGGCCGTGATGGCAAGAAAGTTCAATCACGCGTCATTCGAGACCGCCTGATGAAGGAAGCCGAATCGAACGTCGCCATCCGTGTCACCGACACCCCGGGCGGTGAGGCGTTCGAGGTTGCGGGCCGCGGCGAGCTGCAAATGGGCGTTCTGATCGAGAACATGCGCCGAGAAGGCTTTGAACTCAGCATCTCGCGCCCTCAGGTTCTGTTCCGTGAGGAAGACGGGCAGCGGCTTGAGCCCATCGAAGAAGTCACCATTGACGTGGATGACGAATATTCTGGTTCCGTTATTGAGAAGGTTACCGGCGCGCGTAAGGGTGAACTGGTCGAGATGCGCCCGGCCGGTACGGGCAAGACGCGGATCATCGCCCATGTCCCGTCCCGTGGTCTGATTGGTTACCACGGCGAATTCCTGACCGACACGCGCGGTACCGGTGTACTGAACCGTGTGTTCCATGATTGGGCACCGCATAAGGGGCAAATTCCGGGCCGTCGCGCAGGCGTTCTGATCTCGATGGAGAAAGGTCAGGCTGTGGCTTATGCGCTGTGGAACCTGGAAGAGCGTGGCCGCATGTTTGTTGGTCCGCAAACAGACGTGTATCAGGGTATGGTGATCGGCGAACACTCACGCGACAACGATCTGGAAGTGAACCCTCTTAAAGGCAAGAAGCTGACAAACGTGCGCGCCAGTGGAACCGACGACGCGGTCCGCTTGACGCCGCATATCCAGTTCTCATTGGAGGAGGCAATTGCCTATATCGACGATGATGAACTGGTGGAAGTCACACCAAACGCGGTGCGGCTGCGGAAGCGTTTTCTTGACCCGCACGAGCGTAAGCGGATGGCCAAATCCGCCTAGAACACCCTCAGGTTGCAAACTGACCAAACGGAAACAATGGCATTATTGTGGCATTTTTGCTTCCAGTATGACAAAAGACGAAATCAGAAAAACCGGGCGCCCTGCCCGGTTTTTACTTGAAAAATAACACTTTTCTCTACATGGTTGAAGACTTCTGACGCAAACCTCATCAACAAGATATTGTAGACGCCCTCAAATTATGGTCAAAACACGTCAGAAGTGTGACGTCCTTCACAAACACCGATACGGGAATGGTGCATAGAGGGTCGTAGTTTAGTTATCGAGTTCCAAGGAGTTAAAAATGGGTAATAGAGCTCGCAAGTTTCCACTGTTTTTTATTGCGACAACTTTTCTGCTTTCACCTGCCGGTGAAACCTTTGCCGCCGGGACGTGTACGGTTGCTACAGCACGACAATCCGCCGGGTCCCCAGGAGTTCTTTGTGAATGTGACTCTGTCACAACTGGGATGTTGAGGTACATCCAGCGTCGTGCTGACTTTGATAAGATTGTAGCACGCCTGGGTGCCGAGTGCTCGCCGCTCGCAGATTTGCTCACCGACCTGCCCACCGCGTCGATCGGTTCACCAGATTCACGCTCGGGGGATGGTCCCGCCAATGAACCAGACGACAACAACAGGCCTGACTTTGGCGGTCCACAAGGCGGCTCTGACCCACAAAGTGATCCTGACCCGCAGGGTAATCCCGATCCCCAAGGCGATCCTGACCCGCAAGGCGATCCCGATCCCCAAGATGATCCCGATCCGCAAGATGATCCCGAACCACATAATCCGGATTACGACTACCCCGGTGACGGTATAGGCCTTCGTTAAAAAGCCCGACCGAAAAAAAAGGTCGCCGAAACGTTTGTCCGGCGACCTTTTGGCTTACGGCGTGGTAGTTCTCAGTGGCGATTGACCGATCCGACTGACAACATCGCCATCGTGGCCAAGCGCTTTATTGGAACAAGACCTAGCTTTCTCCGTATATCCCAACCCATCTCTTGGGTTGACTGGGATCCTGCATTCTTAGAAATAGGTATCTTGTCTTTGACCAGGGTTTGATTCTGTTGGTCTGATTGTCCAACACCAGATCGCCTTGCTGGGACCGATATACCAGAACAGCATGAGAATTACGACGCGTATCCAAAACGGTTGCAATCAAAAGCTTACTTGGATCAACCCCCGCATGGATCAGATCTCTTTTCTTCAACAATGCAAAGTCTTCACAATCACCGCCTCTGGGTGTTGGCAATGCCCATCGCTCGCGCGTTTTGTACTGAGACTGATCCGTAACTTCCCGGGTCGACGCATTCACGCGACGATTCACTTGATTTACCACCGTCAGCTCTTGGTGGCTGGACAACGTTACCGAACGTTTCGCAGTGCAAGCCCAGTTATATTGGTTGCATAGGTTGATTGCGCCTGAAGGCGGAGGCGAAGACGCAACGATAGGGATAAAAACGCCGTCGGATGCCTGCGCGACAGGTGCGGACGCTATGACACCGATACACACGGTGCAGATGCCCAATGCGCGCGACGCAACCAATGCAAGCACTGCAACACACCTCTTGGGTAAATTCGTTAATGAAATCATGCGAGGTCCCCGATCCGATGTTCTTCGAGCGATTGCATGTCCAACTGCACCACATTCTGTTTCTTGAAACTATCTGTGATCAGGTGTTACGCGCAATCTTTTGAGAACCTGCAAGGGAAACAGGGCAAAAATTCGTCCGAGAATCTGACAATTTTACGTAAGAATTTTGTTGGCGCGGCCACAATTTGGTCAGGAACCATTCGGTAGAACGTGAGAACCGGAAGATAAGATATTGAAACCTAACAATTATATAAAAAACAGCCCGCTATCGCGGGCTGATCGGCATCAACCAAACATGACATAAGCCGAATCTTGCTTATCCACTGCCGGTTTTCTTGAAATTATCAGTGCCTTGGAAGCAAGGCCCAAATGTCACTCAGTGATTTCTACCACAATCAGTTCACGCTCGCTTGCGCCGCGCGCGTGATTCAGGGCTTGCTGGTACTCATCCGAGTTATAGCATTCAACCGCAGCCTCCAGCGACGGGAAGCGCGCCACTACGTTTCGTGGACGTTCCTTGCCTTCCAGCTGAACGTATCGCGCAGCACGGGCGATAAACTCGCCCCCGTGCTTGGCGATGGCCGGTCCGGCCAGTTCGGCGTATTTGCCGTAAGCCTCGGCGTCTGTCACCGTGACATGCGCAATCCAAAGAGCAGGCATATTATCCTCCCAAAACCTGTTGTGCGGCCTTGATTGCCGCATCTGCATTTGATGCATCCTTGCCACCGCCCTGGGCCATGTCAGGACGGCCGCCGCCACCTTTTCCGCCCAACTCGATCACGGCCGCTTTTACTAGATCCACCGCCGAAATCCGTCCGGTCAGGTCTTCTGTCACACCTGCCGCAACGGCCGCCTTGCCGCCCGTATCCGCAATCAGCAGCACCGCACCCGATCCAAGTCGGCTTTTGTGTTCGTCGATCAACGCAGGAAGGTCCTTGCCTGAAACACCGCTGAGGGCTTGCGCTAGGAATTTCACGCCATTTACATCCCGCGCCTCGGCACCACCGCCCTGACCGGCCCCGCCAGCCATAGCCAGATCCCGGCGCAACTGAGCCACTTCGTTCTGCAAGGCCTTGCGTTCGTCCAGAAGGCTTTTCACGCGCGCCACCACGTCGTCCGGTTGCGCTTTCAGTTCCGATGCGACCTGAGCCAGACGTTGATCTTGCGCCGAAAGATAGCGGAAGGCTTCATCGCCGGTCAGCGCTTCGATCCGGCGCACACCAGCACTGCTGGCGCTGTCACCCAACACAACAAAGGTGCCGATATCACCTGTCTGGCTCACATGTGTGCCGCCACAGAGTTCTATCGACCACGTATCTCCGTCATGACCTTTTCCTGTTGGCGCCTTGCCCATAGAGACAACACGAACCTCGTCACCATATTTCTCGCCGAACAGGGCCTGGGCACCCAATGCGCGCGCGTCGTCGGGTGTCATGACCCGGGTTTCAACAGTCGAATTCTGGCGGATGAAATCGTTCACCTCACGTTCGACTTTTTGGATTTCCTCCAGGCTCAGCGCTTTGGAATGACTGAAGTCGAACCGCAGACGATCCGCCGCGTTCAGCGAACCGCGCTGCGCCACGTGATCACCCAGCGTTTCGCGCAATGCTTCATGCAGCAGGTGCGTGGCCGAGTGATTGGCGCGAATGGCGGAACGGCGGGCATGATCAACCTCAAGCTCTACCGCGTCGCCCTTGCAAATGACTCCGCTTTGAACCGCCACCTTATGAGCATAGACCTTGCCGTCAGCAAACTTCCTCGTGTCCTCCACGCGGCTCAGGTGATCGCGATCCTCCAGCCGACGCAACGCGCCAGTATCACCGACCTGACCACCGGCCTCTCCATAGAACGGGGTCTGGTTCACGACGACCCAACCGCTGCTGCCCGCGTCGATCTTGTCGACCAGTGCACCATCAACAACGAGGGCAGCAACCTGCGCTTCGGCTTTCTCGGTATCGTAGCCCAGGAAATCCGTCGCACCGGCGGTATCCAGCACATCGAACCATACGACCTGATCCGCCGCTTCACCTGACCCGGCCCATGCGGCACGTGCCTTGGCCTTTTGTTCGGCCATCGCGGTATCAAAACCGTCCGTGTCGACGCTCAGGCCCTTTTCACGCAGCGCATCCTGCGTAAGATCCAGTGGGAAGCCATAAGTGTCGTAAAGCTTAAAGGCCGCTTCACCTGACAGGGGTGCCCCCTCGGAAAGCCCCGAAACCTCATCATCCAGCAACTTCAGACCACGGTCCAGTGTCTGCTTGAACCGGGTTTCTTCCAGCAGCAGCGTCTCTTCGATAAGCGGTTGCGCCTGTTTCAGTTCAGAATAATGCCCGCCCATCTGCTGCACCAGTGTAGGCACCAGGCGATGCATGACAGGATCCTTGGCACCCAGCAGGTGCGCATGGCGCATGGCACGGCGCATGATCCGGCGCAGAACGTATCCGCGGCCGTCATTGCTGGGCATCACACCGTCTGCAATCAGGAACGAGGTCGAACGCAGGTGATCCGCGATCACCCTGTGATGCACGTTCTGGTCGCCATAGGGATCGACACCGGTCGCATCCGCCGAAGCCTCGATCAGGGTCTTGAACAGGTCGGTGTCATAATTGTCATGGCTGCCCTGCAACAGCGCCCCAATCCGTTCGAGCCCCATACCGGTGTCGATGGACTGCAAGTCAAGCTCGACCATCGAGCCATCTTCGAACTGCTCGTTCTGCATGAAAACGACGTTCCAGATTTCGATGAACCGGTCGCCATCTTCCTCGGGTGATCCCGGAGGGCCACCCCAGATGTGATCGCCGTGATCATAGAAAATCTCAGTGCACGGACCGCAAGGTCCGGTCGGGCCCATCTGCCAGAAATTGTCATTGGTGGCGATGCGGATGATCCGGTCCTCGGGCACACCGACCTTCTTCCAGATTTCAAAGGCTTCATCGTCGGTATGGTAGACCGTGGTCAACAGGCGGGTCTTGTCGATACCGAATTCCCTGGTGATCAGCTCCCATGCAAAAGGGATCGCTTCATGTTTGAAGTAATCCCCGAATGAGAAGTTCCCCAGCATCTCAAAAAACGTGTGGTGACGCGCCGTATAGCCAACATTGTCGAGGTCGTTGTGCTTGCCGCCCGCCCGCACACATTTCTGGGCCGTTGTGGCGCGTTTGTAATCGCGGGTTTCCAGACCGGTGAACAAGTTCTTGAACTGCACCATGCCTGAGTTCACGAACATCAACGTCGGGTCATTGCGCGGCACCAGCGGGCTGGACGCGACGACCTCATGCCCTTGTTTTTCAAAGTAGTTCAGAAAAGTCGATCGGATGTCGTTCAGGGTTGGCATAGGGCTCTCTCGGCGCACATATATCTTGGTCTCCGTTGGTTTAGCCCCCCGTCAAGTGAGTGTCCACAGCAGAGGCACTCTGGAACGAAACAAGGCGACCCGATCAGGCCGCCTTGTTACAACTGTTGCAGTCTTTACGCAGAGGCTACGGATCACCCGCCTCAGGGCATCAGGCCTCCAGAATATCGTCATCCTCGGCAAACCCTGGCGACAAGTCGAATTCCAGCCCATGCGCCGCGCGGATCTTGTCTTCGATATCCAACGCCACCCGGCTGTTTTCCCGCAGGTATTGTTTGGCGTTCTCACGCCCCTGCCCGATCCGCTCATCACCATAGCTGAACCAAGACCCGGACTTTTCGACAACACCGGCTTTGACACCCAAATCCAGCAATTCGCCCATCTTCGAGATGCCTTCGCCATACATGATGTCGAACTCGACCTGCTTGAACGGCGGGGCCACCTTGTTCTTCACAACTTTTACGCGGGTCTGGTTCCCGACCACCTCATCCCGGTCCTTGATCGCGCCAATCCGGCGGATATCCAGCCGAACCGAGCTATAGAATTTCAGCGCGTTGCCACCGGTTGTGGTTTCCGGACTGCCGAACATTACGCCGATCTTCATCCGGATCTGGTTGATGAAGATGACCATGCAGTTCGAGCGGCTGATCGAGCCTGTCAGTTTGCGCATCGCCTGGCTCATCAGTCGGGCCTGCACACCGACACTGCTGTCGCCCATGTCCCCTTCGAGTTCCGATTTCGGCGTCAGGGCAGCGACCGAGTCGACAACAACCATATTGACCGCGCCCGAGCGCACCAGAGTATCCGTGATTTCAAGCGCCTGCTCACCGGTATCGGGCTGCGAGATCAGAAGCTCATCCAGATCAACACCCAGCTTGCGTGCATATTGCGGGTCCAGCGCGTGTTCCGCATCCACGAACGCGCAAACTCCACCCCGCTTTTGCTGCTCAGCAATGCAATGAAGGGTCAAAGTGGTTTTGCCCGAGCTCTCAGGCCCATAAATCTCAACAATACGCCCCATCGGCAGTCCGCCGATACCCAGCGCGATATCCAGACCCAGCGACCCGGTCGAGCTCGCCTCGATGTCCTGCCGGGCATCTTCACCCAGCTTCATGATCGATCCCTTGCCGAACTGCCGTTCGATCTGGGCCAGCGCACTGTCGAGCGCCTTTTGCTTGTCTGCGTTTTTCTTGTCGCTCATTGTCAGAAGATCCGCCATTGTCCTGTCGCCTTCCCTTTTGTCACACCCTTAATCGGGCGGCAATCGCTGCTTTGTTCGCCTCTTGTTCCTTATGAGATCAAAAAGAGAACATTTCAACCAAAACTTACAGAAATCAGTCTTCTGCAATTGTGTTAAAGAGTCGTTTACGACAATCTGCACAAGTAACATGGCAATCTTGGGGATCGGTAAATGCTTGTTTTTTATAAAGAACGACTGGCTTTTCTTTCTGTCCCCAAGACTGGAAGCACGGCTTATCATACGGCGTTGCGTGACCGGGCAGATCTCATCGTTTCACATCCACCAGAGCTTAAACACGCCCCGGTGCGTCGGTATGACCGGTTTTTCCAGACCATGTTTCGAAAACTGTTTGATACCGAGATGGAAATTATGGCCGTTGTACGCGAGCCGGTGGATTGGCTGGGCAGCTGGTACCGGTTCCGCAGTCGCGAAGATTTGATAGGTCAACTACGCTCGACACGTGACATGAGTTTTGACACGTTCGTGCAAGCCTATTTGCAGGACACACGTCCCGAATTTGCCAACGTCGGCAGCCAGGCGCAATTTTTCCGTACCCGCAACGACAGTTCTGGCGCTCGTCATATCTTCAAATACGAACATCAGGACAAGGTGTTGGACTTTCTGCAAACACGTCTGGACATGCAGATCGACCTGAAGCGCGAAAACGTATCGCCTCCGGGAGATTTGCATCTGTCACCTGCGACCGAACAGAAGTTTCGAAATGCCTTACCGGAAGAATTTGCGCTGCACAAAGCCGCATTATGATCCATCAATTGAGTTGTTGAAACACAGCCTCTGTCAATTGGTTGAGGGAAAACGGTTTGGGCAGGAAGGTTGAGTTGGCAATATCCGGACCGGTATCACCGAAAACGCCTTCGGTATACCCGGACACGAAAATCACACGCGCATCCGGGCGCGTCTCCATGGCCTTGCGCACCCAAGTGGGCCCGTCCATTCCTGGCATGACAACATCTGTGACGAATATATCAACACTTAACGCGGAATCTTCAAGCAGTCGAAGCGCCTCTTCCGCCGAGTCCGCCTCGAGCACGGTGTAACCCTTCAGTCGCAGGGCGCGGGTCGCAAAGGCGCGAACAGGCGCCTCATCCTCGACCAGCAGCACCACGCCTTCGCCCTGCCTGGCGCTCCGGGCTTCGGGCTGGACTGGCGATTCAGTTTCGACCTCGGACGTCGTCGCGCAAACCGGAAGAAAGACAGTGAACTCGGTGCCCCGTCCAATTGCGCTGTCGACAAAGATAAACCCACCGGTTTGCTTTACGATCCCGTAGGCTGTTGACAACCCCAACCCGGTGCCCTCACCAGTTCGTTTCGTGGTGTAGAAGGGTTCGAAAATCTTCTGCAGCTTATCTGCTGGGATACCAACACCGCCATCCACAACCTTGACTGTCACATAGTCGCCCGGTTGTACGGTTGCCCTGTCCCGCATGAGAGGCTGCAAAAGGGTCAACACACTGGTTTCAATGCGAATTTCACCACCGTCCGGCATGGCATCTCGTGCGTTAACGACAAGGTTCATCAGCACCTGCTCAAGTTGACGCTTGTCCGCCCGCACGGGTTTGAGCACCGGATCGTGGCTCAGCGTCAATTGCACCTTCTCGCCAACCAAACGGTTCAGCAGGTGAATAAGGTCCGAGATCGTGTCACGCAGATCCAACACTTCCGGCCTGAGGGTCTGTTTTCGCGAAAACGCCAAAAGCTGACTGACCAGCGCGGCGGCCCGGTTGGCATTCTGATTGATCTGCACCAAATCCCCGTAGTCCGGGTCATTCTGGTCATGGCGCAACAGCAGCAGATCGCAGTGACCGGAAATGGCCGTCAGCAGGTTGTTGAAATCATGTGCAACACCTCCGGCCAATTGCCCTACGGCCTGCATCTTCTGGCCCTGAACGAATTGAGCTTCCAGAGTCTTCAGTTCAGTCGCATCGTTCAGAACCGCGATCAGGCATATCTTTCCATCGACAAACACACGGCTCAGGGTGACTTGAACAAAGATTTCTTTGTCGTCCCTAATGAACTGCAAAAACTCTGATCGCTGCGTTTCTTCATGCGCCTCGGTTCGTTTCAACCAATCCAGCACAGGGCCCCCTACGCCCCGCATGATGTCGCTGATGTTACTGCCTTCAAGCTGCTTCTTTCCCAACAGTTTCGCCGCCAGCCGATTACTGTCCAGAATGATGCCGTCCTCGGAAAGTCTGAGGATTGGAACCGGAAGGTCAGAGAAGGACATGACCGCATCCTGTGCGGGCATCTGCGTAATCGGTAACAAACAAAGGCTTCGTTCCGACCCGGATTGAGAAAATTCGGACACGGCTGCCAGAATATGACCATCGCGGGTCCTGACCGCGTTGACAGCCCCAATCCGCGGTTCTGCTTCGCTGAAAATATCCTGCACTCCGGCAGGGTGCGCACCAAACAAACGCTCGGCCGTGGCATTGACGCGCAATACATCTCCTGCGCGTCCAATGGTTACAACCGGCAAGCCAAGGGTTTGCCAGCTATCCT
This sequence comes from Ruegeria sp. AF3, assembly GCF_056536285.1. Classification (NCBI taxonomy): domain Bacteria; kingdom Pseudomonadati; phylum Pseudomonadota; class Alphaproteobacteria; order Rhodobacterales; family Roseobacteraceae; genus Ruegeria; species Ruegeria sp. AF3. The sequence goes on from NZ_JBQFJM010000001.1 coordinate 309,802, forward strand.
GTTGAACGCAGTTAAAGCTCCAGCAGAACAGCCCCGGCCTCAATCGATGCACGGAAACTGAAATGGACCGGTCGCCACCGGGAAACTCGCTCCGGGCGCGTCCCGCAGCTTGCGCACGTGATTGCAGGGTCAGTAAGATCGCCGATGGATTGGCAAACTTGGAGCGTAAACAGTGGGCCAGGGTTTCGCCCCGTACGGCCCCCAACTTTTTCTCCGCCAGGACGTTCGCGGCCAATATGTCACCATACCTGTTCGAGATCACAACCGGAGCATCCTCGCGCTCTGCGAAAGCGGCCAAAAGGGCCGATATCTGATGCAAATGCCTGTTTGCAATCGCCCCCTTGATCCCAAACAAAAGCGCCACAACCAAAAGTGAAATGCCTGTTGCCAGCAAACCTTTTGTCCAATCCGACGGCAGAAACCCAACCGCAGGTGCCAGGCTGATCAACAGCGCCACAAACACCAACGACCCGATCCGAAACACCGATGGAGTATTGGCGGCTGAAGGGGCTGGAACAAATTCAGTAATGTCAGGCATAAACGGCTCGGGCACAGGTTTTGCGGTAATAACAGGTAGAATTGGTTAACACTCGCCTAACGGCGTTAAAAAACAAGTTAGCTACCCAAGGTTGTATTTACTGAAAGATCAGCGCGTCAAGTGTGACGCAAAGAACCCATCGGACCCGCGCGTTACCTGCCATGCGTGCCGGAAGGTTTCGCGCCAGCCCGCATGTTGCGCCAGAAACCTGTCGACAACCGCATCGTTCTCGTCGGCTAGAACCGAACACGTTGCATAAGCCAGCACTCCACCTGCTTGGACCAACGGCGTGATATCTGCGAGAATGTCAGCCTGAATGACCGTGAGTTCTTGCAAACGTTCTTCAGTCAACGCCCATTTGCCTGCCGGTGCGCGCCGCCACGAACCGCTGCCAGAACACGGGGCGTCAGCCAAAACGACGTCAAAAGGCCCGTGACCAGCTAGTTCGGCGCTGTTCAGGATGGTTATTCTGGCCCCTGCCCGTTCTGCCCGCGCCGGAACATCCTTCATTCGGCGCGCATTCACATCATGAGCGTACACTTCGACACCCTTGTTGGCCGCAATCGCAAGCGACTTGCCACCGCCTCCGGCGCAGTAGTCCAAAACGCGCATTCCAGGGCGCAGATCCAAGGCAGCAACGACAGCCTGACTTGCCGCATCCTGAAGCTCGACCAAACCCTGAGCGTAAGCCTGACTTTGCGCGATCCGACGCGCCCCTTCTGTCACCTCCAGAGCAGTCTCGCATAACGGTGTTGGACGGGCTGAAATACTGTCGGTCGCCAAAGCATCAATCGCCCGGGTTACATCCGTTTTCAACAGATTGACCCGCAGAAAAACCGGGGCGCGCTCTTGCAATGCCAATGCGCAAGGCACGGCGGCATCGTTCAAGGACGCGACGAGCTTTGGCCACAGCCAGTCAGGAAAATCATATCTCTCGGCTTCGGATTCAAAATCCCTTGATACTTCGTCATTTTTAAGGGCTTCGGGCGCGTGGCGGTCGCCGGTAAACAACTCAACCGGATCTTCACCCGATGCGCGAATTGCGCCGATCATCAGGCCGCGGCCAGTTCCGGAACCACCCAACGCAGCAAACGAGCGTTTGCAACGCAAAGCATCAAACACATGATCGCGAATAGCTGCCCGATCCTTGGAGCCCGCAAACCTGCTGCGCCGTGCCCAGCCGGTCAGCGCCTTTTCAACCGGGGCCCCGGCCAGAATGTCGTCCAGAATTTCAATCGAGGCCTGAACGCGGGCAGCAGGTGTCATCACGGATTACCTTGGCTGAAACAGGCCGTGACAGGCCAATCCAAAATCACTACGGCACCCCGTGCATGGGTGCCGTATGTCATGCGCAACGGCTTACATCAGTCGGTAGTTCGGGCTTTCACGTGTGATCTGAACATCGTGTACGTGGCTCTCTTTCAAACCTGCGCCCGTGATCTTCACGAATTGGCAGTTTCTGCGCATCTCTTCGACAGTCGCGCAGCCGGTGTATCCCATCGCAGCGCGCAAACCACCAACAAGCTGGTGGATCACTGCGCTGGCTGATCCTTTGTAAGGAACCTGCCCTTCGATCCCTTCGGGTACCAGCTTGTCATTTGCCGCGTCCTTCTGGAAATACCGATCCGCCGATCCGCGCGCCATCGCACCAAGACTGCCCATACCGCGATAGGATTTGAACGACCGGCCCTGATACAAAATGACCTCACCCGGGCTTTCATCTGTGCCCGCGATCATCGAACCGACCATGGCGCAAGACGCGCCGGCCGCAATTGCCTTGGCAAAATCGCCCGAGAACTTGATGCCACCATCCGCAATGACTGGAACATCCCCCGCCGCAGCCGCACAATCACTGATCGCGGTCAGCTGAGGGACACCAACGCCCGCCACCATGCGAGTTGTACAGATCGAGCCGGGGCCAATGCCCACCTTGATGGCGTCAGCACCCGCGTCGATCAGCGCCTTGGTCGCCTCGCCTGTGGCCACGTTTCCGGCAATGATCTGAACCTCGTTCGACAGAGTCTTGACCCGTCTGACCGCATCCAGCACGCCCTGAGAATGACCATGCGCCGTATCGACGACGATGATATCCACGCCCGAAGCCACCAGCTGCTCGGACCGCTCAAAACCCGCGTCCCCAACCGAAGTCGCGGCAGCCACTCGCAGGCGGCCAAGCCGGTCTTTGCACGCAGTTGGATTCAGAACCGCCTGTTCGGTGTCTTTCAGCGTTAGCAGACCTGTCAGTTTTCCCGTGCCGTCGACCACCAGCAGCTTTTCGATACGACGGGCCCGCATCAGGCTTTTGGCTTCTTCCAGATCGGCGGGTTCTTTCAGCATTGCCAGGTTTTCCGAGGTCATCATCGCCTTGATCGGCGTGTCGTCGGAATTGGCAAAGCGCATATCCCGGTTGGTTACGATACCAACCACGCGGCCATCCGCGTCAACTACCGGGAAGCCGGTGAAATTATAGCGCTCGACCAGAGCCTTCGCATCGGCCAGGGTTTGATCCGCGCGCAAGGTAACAGGGCTATAGACGATACCCGACTCGAACCGTTTGACGCGGCGAACCTCGCGAGACTGCTCTTCTACGGAAAGGTTCTTGTGGATGACCCCAATACCGCCTGCCTGTGCCATGGCAATGGCCATGCGCGCCTCGGTTACCGTGTCCATAGCCGAGCTCAGCAGCGGGATGTTCATGGTAATCTCACGCGTAACACGCGTGGTTGTGTCCGCTGTTGCCGGCAGCACTGAAGATGCGGCCGGAACCAGAAGAACGTCGTCAAAGGTGAGTGCCTCACGAATCTGCATCTGAATACCCCATGCAAAAGCCCGTTTGGCGGTGACCCTATTGCATGGATTGAACCAAAGGAAAAGCCCTTGGGGGCAACTCTGTGGCTCCAGTTGCCTATACAGCCAAAGAAAACGACGCATGCCGCGCAAATCGTGCCGCTGTTGGCCCTTTCCCTTTGCGCTCAAACCCATATCTTGCCGGGAAAACGCGCGAACACAAAAAGGCATGTCACTCATGACCACCGACCCACTTGTCGTCTTTACCCCGTCCGGCAAACGCGGGCATTTTCCTGTCGGCACGCCAATTCTAACCGCAGCCCGCCAATTGGGAGTGGATCTGGATTCGGTCTGCGGGGGCCGTGGTATCTGTTCAAAGTGTCAGATCACCCCAAGCTATGGCGAGTTTCCCAAGCACGGCGTCACGGTGGCCCAGGATGCGCTGAGCGAATGGAACGCGGTCGAGCAGCGATATGACGACAAGCGTGGCCTGAAACCCGGTCGTCGTCTGGGCTGTCAGGCCTCGGTTCAGGGCGATGTCGTGATCGACGTGCCGCCGGAAAGCCAGGTACATCGTCAGGTCGTTCGCAAAGCCGCCACCGCACGCGCCATCACCATGGATCCGGCAACTCGTCTGTATTTCGTGGTGGTCGAAGAACCCGACATGCATTCGCCAACCGGTGATCTGGAGCGCCTTGAACGCGCGCTGCGCGAACAGTGGAATATTGACGCGGTCACGGCGGACCTGTCACTTTTGTCCAAGTTGCAACCGGTTCTGCGCAAAGGCAAATGGGAAGTCACTGTGGCCGTTCACAAAGGTCACAAGGACAGCGTCGCACGCATTGTCGAAATCTGGCCCGGCTTGCACGAAGGCGGGCTGTATGGGCTGGCCATCGACCTTGGCTCAACTACGATTGCGGCTCACCTGACCGACTTGGAAACCGGCGAGGTCAAGGCCTCATCGGGCCTGATGAACCCGCAAATCCGCTTTGGCGAAGACCTGATGAGCCGTGTTTCATATTCCATGATGAACCCCGGCGGGGATCAGGAAATGACAAAAGCCGTGCGCGAGGCGATCAATGATCTGACCACCTCAATCGCTGAAGAAGCCGGCATTGACACCGCGCTGATCGTGGAAACGGTGTTTGTCTGCAACCCGGTCATGCACCATCTGCTTCTGGGTCTGGACCCGGTGGAGCTGGGTCAGGCGCCTTTTGCCTTGGCATCGTCCGAGTCGATGTCCCTGCCCGCACGCGAGATGGAACTGACCAACATGAACCCTCGCGCGCAGGTCTATATCCTACCTTGCATCGCGGGCCATGTAGGCGCGGATTGTGCGGCGGTTGCCCTGTCCGAGGAACCCGGTATTTCCGAGGATTTGGTTCTGATCGTCGATGTGGGCACCAATGCCGAAATCCTGCTGGGCAACACCAGCCGAGTTCTGGCCTGTTCCTCACCCACCGGGCCTGCGTTTGAAGGCGCTCAGATCAGTTCTGGCCAGCGCGCAGCACCCGGCGCGATCGAGCGGATCGAAATCGATCCCCTCACCAAGGAACCCCGCTTTCGCATCATTGGGTCCGAGAAATGGTCGGACGAAGACGGCTTTGACCTTGATGTCGCCACCACTGGTATCACCGGTATCTGCGGCTCGGGCATTATCGAAGCTGTGGCCGAGATGCGTATGGCCGGCCTTCTGGATGAAAGCGGCCTGATCGGATCGGCCGAGCAGACTGGAACGGCCCGCTGCATCCCCGAAGGCCGCACTCACGCTTACCTGATTCACGATGCCAGCGCCGAAGGTGGCCCCCGCATCACTGTCACGCAAGGCGACATCCGCGCCATCCAACTGGCCAAATCCGCGCTTTATGCCGGTGCGCGTCTGCTGATGGACGAGATGGAAGTCGACAAGGTGGATCGAGTGGTTCTGGCCGGTGCCTTTGGCGCCCATATTTCAACCAAGCACGCAATGGTTCTGGGCATGATCCCTGATGCTCCGCTGGACAAGGTCACCAGCGCGGGTAACGCCGCTGGTACAGGCGCGCGGATTGCGCTGTGCAATATCGGATCACGCGCTGAAATCGAACGCGTCGTGCGCGAGATCACCAAGATCGAAACCGCAATTGAGCCGAAGTTCCAAGATCATTTCGTGGCCGCCAACGCGATCCCGCACAAGACCGATCCGTTCCCGGAACTGGCGCAGGTTGTCACGTTGCCCAATCCAAGCTTCAACACAGGCGGAGAAAGCGAAACAGGCGGTGGACGCCGCCGCAGACGCCGCGGTTAAACCAGCATAGGAAAGACTCGAAGGTACGCCTCGGGTCGTTCTCCATATTTGGTTCAGGTTGCGCGTCGCACCTCGTCCAGCGACGAAACGCCCATCTGCGCCATGGCAATACTCATTTCATCACTCAGCACAGACCACAGCTGCTCAAGCCCTTCTTCCCCTTCTGCCGCGATTGCAAATTGCAGGATGCGGCCGAAGAAGGCAAAATCTGCCCCGTTTGCCAAGGCTTTCAAAACATCCTCGCCCGAGCGCAAACCGCTGTCGTAAAACAGCGGATAATCCGGACCGACGGCGTTCCGAATTTCCGGCAATACGGCAATCGGCGCTGGCGCACTGTCCAACTGGCGCCCTCCGTGGCTTGAGACCTGAATGGCATCGACACCTGCCGACTTGAGGCGCAACGCGTCTTCAGCATCCAGAACGCCTTTGACCACCAGCTTCCCGGCCCACTGTTCGCGCAGACGGGCCAAAGTCTCCCAAGTCGCCTTGGCCCGGCTTTCCCGACGATCAAAATCATATCCGCCCATCAGGAAATTCGCCATACCGGGCTTGCCCCGCAGCAGCGTGGACAGCGACCACCGCGGATGAAGCGCAAAATCAAGCACCTGTTTCAGGCCCATTTTGAACGGCATCCTGAACCCATGGCGCAATTCACGCGGGCGACGCCCCACTTCGGGCACGTCCACCGTCAGCACCAGTGTTTCGTACCCCGCTGACTTTGCGCGCTCGACCAGCTTGAATGTACCACTGCCATCACCGCTGAAATACAGTTGAAACCAGGCATGTCCTTCTGCCTCGAGAATCAGGTCTTCCATCGGAGTCGATGCGACGGTTGATACCCCAAGCGGCACCTCGTACCGCGCCGCAAGACGTGCCAGCATCAGGTCTGCACCGGGGGCCGACAGGTTGCACATACCCATCGGTGCGATGCCAAACGGGCGCTGGGTCGACCTGCCAAAGACGGAACAAGCAAGCGACCTTTCACTGACGTCTTTCAGAATCCGTGGACGAAGGATCTGCGCATCCAGTGCAGCCCTGTTTCGGGTTGCGCCAACCTCGGCCCCGGCAGACCCATCGATATAGTCAAACACCATCCACGGCAGGCGCCGCCGGGCCAGGCGGCGCGCGTCTTCGGAACTGTGGATAGCGCTGGATAGCATCAGGCCTGTACGGCCTTCATGAACCGGTCGCGGATCACCACCGGATCCATCGTGATAACCGGCATCTTGGCATTTCCGCTTTCACACTTGGCCACGATGATGGTCATCTGTTTCGAATCCAGCGCTTCTTGCAGCACGCGGCCGGTATCTTCGGCCTGACATTCGATTACGCGCTCGCATCCTGCGGCTTCCGCCATTTTCGCCAGAGAGGTCTTCTGCCCCGCATATGTCGGCTGATCCCCAGTGGACCCGTACGACCCATTGTCGACGATCAACAGGATATAGTTGTCCGCCACGTTATTGGCGATGGTCGGCAAGGTACCCAGATTGGTCAGGACCGACCCATCCCCATCGATCACGATAACAGGCTTGGGCTGCGACAAGGCCAGACCCAGACCGATGGATGAGGCCAGCCCCATCGTGCCCAGCATGTAGAAATTGGTGGGCTGGTCGTCGATGGCATGCAGTTCCTGACTTGGAATGCCGATGTTACAAACAACAAGCTGATCGCGCAGGATCGGAGCGATTTCTTTCAGAATTTCAGAACGGATCATTGGTCGCCATAGCCTCCCCAGAAACTGGCATCGGTCAAAATGGCGACCGGTTTGTTGCACATAAAGGTGTATTTGAGGATCGCGTCGAGTTCCTCAACATCTGACTGATGGTGGAAGTGATAAGTCGGGATATTCAACTGAGCCAACAGCGCTTTTGTATGCACAGCCATTTCAACCTGGCAGGCAACCGGTTCGCGCAGCTCTCCGCGATAGGAAATCAGCATGGGCAAAGGCATGCGATAATACTGGATCAGTGTCGCCAGCGTGTTGATCGTCACTCCGATTGCGGTGTTTTGCATGATGATCGCGGGACGCTTGCCGCCCATCCATGCCCCAGCGCACAGGCCCATCCCCTCGTCTTCCTTGTTGGACGGGATGTGATAGATGTCCTCTCGCTGGTCGATTTCAGCGATTACGCCTGCCAGTTGCTTGCAGGGGACGGTGGTGACGAACGAGATATCGTTGGCCACCAGATCGTCGGTTATCTTCTTGTTTATGTTCATGGTCGGGCTGTTGGTCCTGTTGGGGCGCATGGCGCGATGAAGGAAATCAGGTTCTGCGGTGTACATGTACAGCGCAGGGGGCATGACGAACGACGCGTGACGCTGTCGATCCCAAAAAATAGTCGCTCAGGTCCGGTTTGTGGGAACCTATAACAATGCAGTCCACATTGTTGCTGGTCGCGTAGTCAATGATGGTGCGGGCGGTGTGCCCTTTGATGATTTCGGCTTTCACACCGTCGAGCCCGTCAACCTTTTGCAACAATGCCCCCCTCGCACGTTCGAACCCTTCGGCCACTGCGGACTTGTCCAGATAGGCGCTGACCGATCCCTGTGGCATTTCGTAGACATGTAAGCCTATGATCTCGGCCCCGTTTTCGGACAAGGCACGCGCGACTTCCAGCGTATGCTGTGAAATGCCGTGATCCAAAGCCATCGGGACCAGAATTTTCTTGTACATGGTGGCCTCCAGTTCTGTCAGGTTTATCCCCAGGGTCTCAGGATAATCTTTGGTGCGGCTACGGAGCCAGAGCGGATATCGCGAAACGCCTGCGCGCCATCGGCCAGTGCACGCTCTTCAACCCAATTCAGTGCGCCAAGACGGCCGTCAAAGATCGCCTGAGCCGTCTCGCGGAAATCCTGCGCGGTGTAGGTGTAGGTTCCGATAAAGGTGATCTCCTGCAAGGTCATGCGACGCACGTCCAGACCTCCGGCATCTTCACCCAATCCGACATGCGCGATCACGCCACCCGGCGCGACCAGAGCCGAAGCGACCGACCGTGTCGCGGCATATCCAACAGCATCAATGACCAACGGGAAAGACCCATTGGGCGCATCCACAAGTGCAAAACTTTCGATTTCCGCCAGATAAGTCCGGCGCAACGCGTTTGGTTCCGCGATTGTAACGTCTTCAATACCCTGCGCCCGCAGGGCCAAGGCCGCCGCAAGGCCAATGGCCCCTCCGCCAATCACCAAGGCGCGGCGGTCCATCGCTGAAAGCAGAGCCTCGATCCCCAGTCTGACTGCGTGCCAGCTTACGGCCAGAGGTTCAGCCAGCGCAGCCTTGGCGAAAGGGACATCATCGGGCACGTCGACAAGATTTCTGCCTGGCATTGAGACATATTGCGCGAACGCCCCTTCGCGCGGTGGCATCGAGATGATCTGGCGGTCCGGGCACAGATTCTCGCGACCCGCCCGACATTCCGCGCATTGGCCACAGGTTACCAGCGGGTTGATCGTCACCCGGTCACCGGCGCGGATACCATCAGCTATGACACCGGCTGCCTCGTGCCCGAGGATCAGGGGCGCTGGGCGACGTGCATCATGGCCCAGATAGGCGTGCATGTCCGATCCGCAGATGCCAACCGCCTCGACCCGGATCAGGTGTTCCGATGCGCCCGGTTCGGCATTCGGCACATCGTCAAACACCATGTGTTCAACACCTTTGTAAACCAGAGCCTTCATTTGGCAGTAAACCCTCCGTCAACCATCAGAACCTGTCCCGTGACATAGTCAGACGCCCGAGAGCATAAGAACAGGATCGGCCCGTCGATATCCTGCATCCGCCCATTGCGTCCGATACAGGTTTGCGCGGCGTTCCGTTCCGCGCGCTTGGGGTCGTCGAACACAGCCTGCGTCAGTTCGGTGGGAAAGAACCCCGGTCCGATGGCGTTGGCGTTTATGCCAAAGGGCGACCACGCCTCGGCCATGGCGCGTGTCAACTGCCCGATCCCCGCCTTGGACGCGCCATAGGCGATACCACCTGGAAATGCCCGTGTTGTTTGCAGCGAGGCGAAATTTACAATTCGCCCCCACCCCTTTTCCTTCATTGTCGGCACCATGGCTTGGCTAAGGAAGAACGGCGCGCTCAGGTTCAGGGCAAGCGTGGCATCCCACCCCTCAGGAGTAACATCATCGGCGGCCTCACGCGTGTTCAGCCCAGCCGCATGGACCAGAATGTCGGGGGGGCCAAACTTGGAAGCGACGGCCTGTGTCAACGCATCTGCCCCATCGCGATCTGCAACGTCTGCAACAACCGTTGCAGCGCGCGTGCCAATCTCTGCCTGCATCTGCGCCAATGCCTCGCCGCGCCGGGCCACGCCGACAACACGCGCACCTGCCGCGGCAAGAGTCCGTGCCACTTGCCGCCCAAGTCCCGAGCTGGCACCGGTGATACACGCCACCCGGCCAGTCAGGTCAAACAATGAGCGCGGGTCATCCATCGGCGGTCAAGTCGAACTGCTCGTCCGGGAAATACTTCGCAAGACGCACATCTGCGGCGCGGGCGTGACCTTCCATTCCTTCCAACCGCGATATCCGCGCGGTCGCTTCGGCGATGGGCTTTGACCCTTCGCGGGTGGCCCTCTGCCACGTCACGATCTTCATGTATTTATGGACACTCAGCCCGCCAGTATAGCTGGCCGCGCCCGAGGTTGGCAGAACATGGTTCGTACCGGTCGCCTTATCTCCGTACGACACGGTTGTTTCCTCGCCCAGAAACAGCGATCCATAACAGGTCAGTCGTTCCAGCCACCAATCCAGTTCCTCAGCCTGAACCGTCAGATGCTCAGGTGCATATTCGTCGGAACAGGCGGCCATCTCTTCGCGGTTGGAACAGACGATAACCTCGGCATAATCGCGCCATGCGGCCGAGGCGTTCTCGCGGTTCAGTTCCGGCAGATCGGCGATGAGCGCAGGTACCAGTTCCATCACCTTTTGCGCAAGGTCGCGATCATCGGTGACCAGCCAGACCGGCGAGTTGTATCCGTGCTCGGCCTGACTGACCAAATCGGTGGCGACGACATGCGCATCGGCAGACTGATCGGCAAGGATCAAACTGTCGGTCGGACCTGCGATCATGTCGATACCGACCTTGCCGTAAAGGATGCGCTTGGCTTCGGCCACGAACTGATTGCCGGGACCCACAAGGATGTTGGCGCGCGGTAGACCAAACAGGCCGTAGGTCATGGCGGCAACGCCCTGCACGCCCCCCATGGCCAGAATGCTGTCGGCCCCGCAGATATGCGCCGCATAAACGATGGCAGGCGCGACCCCTTCGCCGGGACGCGGGGGCGAACAGGCCGTGATGTGGCGACATCCCGCAACTTTCGCGGTGGTCACTGTCATAATCGCACTGGCGATGTGGCTGTATCGCCCCCCCGGCACGTAACACCCCGCAGCGTCCACTGGGATTGCCTTCTGCCCAGCAACGAAGCCTGGCACAATCTCGGTCTGGACGTCCGAAACGGTCGCTTTCTGCGTCTCGGCAAAGCGCCGAACATTGTCGTGAGCGAAACGGATGTCGGCTTTCAACTTTTCGGAAACTTTTGCACAGGCGGCCTCAATCTCAGCCGGGGTCAGCAAGACATTCCCTTCGTACTTGTCGAACTTGGCGGCGTATTCTCTTGCCTTTGCATCACCGCCCGCCTCGATATCGGTCAGAATTGTCTTCACCGTATCATGCACCTCTGAGGCGTGTGATTGAGCCGTTAAAGTTGCCTTTTTCAGATATTCACGAGGCATGTTCAGCAGGTCCTATTGGTAGATTTCAGGGAGCAATGTTGTCGACACGGCTGGCACGTAGGCGATCAGGATCACCACGATCAGCATGGTCAATACGAAAGGCACGGCTCGGGCGGCAATCTTCAGAATGGATTCACCGGTAATGCCAGATACGACGAACAGGTTCAGCCCCAGCGGCGGGGTGATAAAACCCACTCCCAGCGCGGTGATCATCATGATGCAGAACTGTATCTCGTTCATGCCGATATTGTCCGCCAGTGGTTTCAGGATAGGTGCCAGGATGACGATATTCGGCGTCGTCTCCATGACGCAGCCCGCTGCGATCAGGATGCCGATCATCAACAGGATCAGCAGATATGGGTCGTCTGTCAGCGAGGTCACCGAAGTGACAAACCCCTGAGGAACACCCATGATCGCCAGCGCCTCGGCCAGCGGAGCTGAAAACGCGATGATCGGCAGGATCACCCCGTTCACCTTTGCAGAGCTGACCAGCATCGACGGAAAATCCGCCAATGTCAGCGTACGCAAGATGAAGCCCATGATGATGGTGACAACAACAGCCGTGGCACCAGCCTCAGTCGGCGTAAGTCGGCCCGAAAAGATGCCATAAAAGATAATCCCCGGCACGATAAAGGCATACCAGCCAGACCTGAGCGCCTTGCCCAGATTGGCCAACCACTCCCCCATGGTCATCATGCCGCCGCCTTCGTATGCATAAAGGCGGTTCATGATGATATTGGTGATCAGGATCGACACCAGGATAGCCAGACCCGGGATCAGGGCGGCCAGAAAAAGAGTCGATGCGGAAATACCCAGCACAAGGCCGATGATGATATAGGCAATCGAGGGCGGTATCAGGATGCCGGTGCAGGCACCGGCCGCGACCAGAGCACAGGCGTAGGGGCGCGGATACCCGCTTTCCACCAACCGGTTGATGGTCATCCTGCCAACCGCAGCAGCCCCGGCGGCGTCCGATCCCGAAATCGCGGCAAACATTCCGCAGACCAGCACCGTGGCCGATCCGAAGCCGCCCTTGGCGAAGCATGTCAAAGCCTCGGCAACATCCAGAAACTTGCGTGACAACCCCGTCCGAACCAGAACATCCCCGGTCAGGATAAACAGGGGCACGGCAGTCAGGGCAAAAGCGTCGATGCCGGTAAACAGGCTCTCTCCGACAAGGCTGAGAGGAAGGTCACCGGACATGATCAGCATTACGATCGCAGCCATTCCAATGGCCGCCCAAACCGGTACGGCCAAAGCGATCAGGGCAACAAACAGGATCACCGGCAGATAAAAATCCCAGCCCAGTTCAACGGTTTGATTGAGGGAGTTCCAAAGCATCCGGTCTCTCCTCAGTCAAACAGTTTGTCGCCTTCGAAGACGGGCGTGCCGTCGCGAAGACATTTCAGATCGCGCAACAGGGATTGGATCAGCCGCCAGATCATCAGGGCAAACCCGGTCGGCACGGCCATCAGGAACCAAACCTTGGAAATCCGCAATCCGTCCGTAACGGAACCAAACTTGGCTGAAACGTGCACGGCTTCATACGACCAATAGAGTGCGATGATCGCCACCAGGAACATCACCAGATCGCCGAAGATATAAAGCAGTGCCTTGGGGCGCGGCCCGACATAGTGCATGATCACATCGATCCGGATATGAGCGCGCTCTTTCACCGCGGCAGCAGCACCGATCCAAGCCAGATAGATAAAGGAATACCGCACGATTTCCTCGCCCCAGATCGAGGAATAGGCGAATATCTCGCGCCGCAGCACCTCGATGGCCATGGTGATCACCAGCATCACGTAGAACACCAGCAGCAACCAGCGTTCGGCGTTTCGGTCAATGTTCTGAAGAACGGTCATCTGATCCTCCGGCGATGGGACAGCCCAGTCCGTACCTGCCTTGACGGGCCACTGTCGGCCGCGCGGTACAAGAATCGTGGACGCCGACAGGCGCCCACGGGTTTCACCTTAGGCGTCGTGGACGTAGTATTTGCCCTGCGTACCAGCCGCTTCGACCAGCTTCTCAAAGTTGTCCATCGAACCGGCCAGTTCCGTCTTGAACGGATCCCATTCCGAACGCTGATACCCACCGGCATCCTGCCATTCCGCCAGCTGATCATCGCTGAGCGAATGGAATTCAACACCAGCTTTGTTCAACTCGGCCATGGCATAGGCGCGGGCCGACGGAACTTTGGACAGGTTCTGATGCCCGGTCATCTCGGCACCCCACATGATGCCTTCCTGCACGTCTGCAGGCATCGAGTTGAACCACTCCAGATTACAGGAATAAACCTGACTGTCCGGAACGGCCTGCGTGAAGGTCACATGGCTGAGGATGTCCTTGAAACCAAAGACATACAGTGCTCCAACTGACGGGTCGAGCGCGTCGGCAACACCCTGCTTGATCGCCGAAGGTGTTTCACCCCATGCCACAGGCGTCGGGTTGGCACCAACCATGCGATAGTATTGTTGCAGCATCTTCGAACCGGGAACGCGGAACTTGATCCCGCCCATGTCCCCCGGTGTTATGACCGCATTGCCACCCTGCCGGACTGCGACAACACGCGGATCGATATTCACGTAGAACAAGGCTTTGAAGCCAGCCGCCTCGACCTTGGGGTGGACTTCGCTTTTCCACGTGTCTGAATGGACAAGGTTGGTGAAGCGCTGGTTCGACCCGCACAGATACGGCATGTTGATCAGGTCGACCGTGGACGCAAAAGGCGCAAAATTCGACAGAGAATGCTGCGCGGCCTGAATCGTTCCACCCTGTACTTTCTGCACCAGCGCGCCGCCCGCGCCTAGCTGGCCACCGGGGGCCAATTTGACATAGACCTTGCCGTTGGTGGCATTCTGGATGTTTTCCTTCAGGTCCAACTGCATGATGGGATAGCTGCGCGACGCGCCCAGCACATAGGCTGTCGCCACCGTCATAACATGGTCAGCGGCCTTCTCACGCTCACTCTCTTCTTTTGCGGTTTGCGCGGCGGCCTCTGAAGACCACAAAACACCCCCAGCCCCGGCAACCAATGCGGCTGTGAACGCGCCACTTGCGCTCAGCTTCAGAAAGTTGCGACGCTCTGCTGACGCCAGTTCAATCTTGTCGTTGTTCATGAATTGCCCTCCCAAGCAAAAGTTCAGCTGCCGTTCGTTGCGTTTCGGTCAGCTTCCTTTTTCAGAATTGCGACAACGAACAAAATCGACGCCGCGAACAGAACCAACATCTCTCCTACGTCGCCAAGAAACGCGCGGCCTGCGAAAGCACCCAAAGCAACGTTGGCGAAATAGATCGCGAAAACGACGATAGATGCAGCAAGGACCATTTCCGGGACTCCCTTTCAGAATCGGCTCAACACCTTTGTAAGCGCTTACATCAATATTGCAAGCGCTTACATTGACCCTTTCATCATCTGAAAAATGCGATTAACTTAAGCCAACCAGAATTGAGAGTTCGAGAATGTCAAAACATCGGTCTGCTCCGACACTGGATGACGTTGCCAAGGCCGCGGGCGTTTCGACCGCGACAGTGTCCCGGTGTCTGAACAACCCGCAGCAAGTTGTTGAAGCAACGCGCAAGCGTGTCCTGTCGACGGTCGAAGAATTGGGGTACACGCCAAATTTCGCGGCCCGCGTGATGGCGGCCAAGCGGTCATTTACCATTGGCGCCATCATCCCAACCATGGAAAACGCTATATTCGCAAGGGGGTTGCAAGCGTTTCAGGAAGCGATACATCAGCGTGGCTACACATTGCTGGTCTCCAGTTCAGCCTATGAGCCCGAAGCGGAAAAGGATCAGATCCGAACATTGGTTGCACGGGGTGCAGACGGGCTGTTGCTGATCGGTCATGACAGGGACGCAGATATCTATGATTACCTGGATAGACGGAAAGTGCCCGCGCTGGTTGCCTGGTCCTTTCTGCCGGACAAACCTGTGCCGTCCGTTGGGTTTGACAACCGCAAAGCCATGAAAGCGCTGGCAGACCAGATCATCAGACAGGGGCATACGCGTCTTGCGACGATATCGGGTATCAGTTCGGGCAATGATCGGGCGCGGCTCAGGATCGCAGGGATAAAAAGCGCCATGGCTGACCACGGCTTGCAGCCGGATGACCTAATGGTGATCGAAA
This sequence comes from Ruegeria sp. AF3, assembly GCF_056536285.1. Taxonomy (NCBI): domain Bacteria; kingdom Pseudomonadati; phylum Pseudomonadota; class Alphaproteobacteria; order Rhodobacterales; family Roseobacteraceae; genus Ruegeria; species Ruegeria sp. AF3. The sequence goes on from NZ_JBQFJM010000001.1 coordinate 325,279, forward strand.
CCACGTATGAATTCGAAAATGGCGCGACGGCGTTCAGGGATCTCATGGCGACTGACACGCCGCCGACCGCCGTTTTGTGCGGAAACGATGTTCTGGCTGTCGGCGCATTGAGACAGGCGCAAAAAATGGGGCTCCGAGTGCCCGAAGACGTGTCGATTACCGGCTTTGACGACATCGAAATCGCGCGCATTGTCAGCCCTGCCCTGACAACGGTTCACGTACCCCACCGTGAAATGGGTCAAAAAGCTGCGCAGGAGTTGATACGGATGATCGAAACGAACTCTGCGGGCCAGTCTTTGGAGCTTTCGACCTATTTGGTCACCCGAGACTCCCTGCTTGACCGCATTCCTTAAGGCTCAGAAAGTTCGGCGGTTCATTGCGTGTAAAAGGCGCACCGGTCTACGATTCAGTGTGACGATCCGCTTTCATTGACCTGAATCAAAGCACGCAAAGTGACCACATAGTGAAGTACGAATATATCAACGGGCCCGACGCTCACCTGCCTGACCCCAAGCAAATTTACCGGTGATCAGTATTTCAACGGCGCGAAGGTTTCACTCCACGGGCGCGGCAAATGCGAGGCGCGCTCTTCTGCCGACTACGCTCTGGCTTCTCGGGACAAAACGCACGTCAGTCACTCATATGATCGAGGCAACGGGACCAAGCAGAGAAACTTTAATGCCAACCCAAGACACGCAACGCATTCCAATTGGCGGATAGATGATGTCCATCGTTGAACAAAATACACCAAAGCTGCGACGGGCGCTGACGACCCCGCTGCTCACGCTCTATGGGCTTGGGGTAACCGTCGGCGCTGGAATATACGTGCTTGTTGGTGCGACGGCCGGGATTGCGGGCCCATTTGCCGCTGTTTCGTTCCTGATTGCCGCGCTTGTTGTTGCGCTGACTGCCCTGTCCTACGCAGAACTGGCAACCCGATATCCTGTGAGTGCGGGTGAAGCCGCTTATGTCGAAGCAGGGTTTCAGAAAAGCTGGATGGCCGTGCTGGTCGGTCTCGCCGTGGCCGCCTCGGGCATCATCTCGGCCTCGGCCGTGGCTATCGGGGCCGCGTCGTACCTTCAAACGCTTACAGGTTTAGGCATTTCAAGTCTGACAATCGGTGTAGTTCTGGTCATGGGGCTGATCGCCCTATGGGGGATCACGCAGTCGGTAATGGTGGCGGCGGTTATTACTGTCATAGAAATAAGCGGGCTACTCGTCGTTATTGGTTGGGGCCTGTCCCTTCCTGAGCCTCAGGGCTATGCGCTCACCCAGATGGTTCCCGGGCTGGACCCAAACGCCTGGAGAGGGATTTTTGCCGCTTCGCTTCTGGCGTTTTTCGCCTTTGTGGGTTTCGAGGACATGGCGAATGTCGCTGAAGAAGTTAAAGACCCCGCCGGAACAATCCCGAAAGCGATCCTGTTGACGCTTATTCTGGCCACGGTCTTGTATCTTGGTACGTCCATGACTGTTCTGTATGTGGTGCCGATCGATGTCCTTTCGACGTCCGCCGCGCCGCTGGCCCTGATTTTTACAGACGCGCCCGATGTTATCCAGCAGGGGTTTTCAGCCATTGCCATCGTTGCGACGATCAATGGTGTTCTGATCCAGATGATCATGGCATCCCGCGTGATTTACGGGCTCGCGGATCGGGATCATTTGCCAAAGTTTCTGGCTAAGGTGTCTCAGGTCACTCAGACGCCAACGGTAGCGACAATCATGGTCACGGCGATAATCCTGTTGCTGACCCAAACGCTTCCAATCGCCATTCTGGCCGAGCGGACGTCGCAAATTGTTCTGGGAGTCTTTGTGCTGGTCAATCTGTCACTGATCCTTTTGAAGACCCGGGCTGAAACCGATGAACCGCAGTTCCGCGTGCCTCTTGTTGTTCCCCTCTTTGGGGTGGTGACCAGTTTGTTGCTTTTTGCGTCCGCATTTCTGTAACCCTGTGTCATTAGGTCAAGGAAATCCTGCGATGCGATTTACGTGAACATGACCACTGACCAGCCTTCTACAAGAGTGCGGCTTTCTGCATGGTGGCATAGAACCTTTGTTGATCTGGCCCGACAGATGCAATGGTCCTACCTGCCACCGCTCATGGTCTATTTTGCCGCCGGTGTTTCTGGTCTGACATCGGTCGTCGGTGCCTTCTTTCTTAAGGACTACCTTAACCTATCCGCATCCTTTGTTGCCGGGCTGGCGTTTTGGGCCGGGCTTCCCTGGATCCTGAAGATGCCGCTGGGTCATATTGTTGATCTGTTTTGGCGGTGGAAGTCATTGCTGATCCTATTGGGGGCAACCCTGATCACCTTGTCCCTGCTCACCATGTATGGGCTTGTAGCCTTTCCCGGACATATGGCTGATGTCATGCCGCTGGAACACTGGTACATCATTGCCCTGCTCTTGGCGCCTTCCGGCTATGCCATTCAGGATGTTGTCGCCGACGCGATGACAGTCGAAGCCGTTCCAAAGATCAATCCCGACGGGCAGCCGTTTTCGCCCGAGGAAACCCGTGCACAGCATACAACTATGCAAACACTGGGCAGGATCGCCATTTTCTCCGGTTTTGCAGCCGTTGCCGCGGTCAATATCTGGGTGTTCTCGGGAACCGAGGGCATGCAGAAATCAGACCGCCTTGCATTGTATGGCAACGTCTACCTGATCGCGCTTGTCATTCCACTGCTGTCCGTCAGCGGTGTGGTTTTGCATAGTTTGATACAGCGTCAACGTCTTTGCCAAGGTCATCCCCCTCATACTCATGACGAAACCACCGAGGTCAAATGGCCGATCCTGCTGGGCGGTCTCGCCTTTGTTGTATTGAGCATTGTGTTGGGAACATCGAAATTCCAACTCGCCCAGGAAACTATTTTTGCAGTCTCTCTGAGTGTGATCTTGTACCTGATGTCACGCTTGGTGAAGGAACTGAACCCAAATCAGGCAAAGGCCCTGATTGGTACGGCGATAATCATTTTCGTGTTTCGTGCGGTTCCTCTGCCCGGGCCGGGGTTGACCTGGTTCGAAATCGACGAGTTGGGGTTTGACGAGCAGTTCCTGGCAATCCTGGCGCTTCTGACGTCCCTGCTTGCATTGGTGGGGCTCATCGTCCTGAGACCGTTTATGGCCAACCGCTCGATTGCTCAGGTCGTCATCATTCTGACCATCGCGTCGGGGGTCCTCGCCCTGCCCAACCTTGCGCTGTATTACGGCGTGCATGAATGGACATCTGCGCATACCGGCGGGATCGTAGACGCAAGGTTCATCGCAGTCCTTGACACCGCAGTTGAATCTCCGCTGGGACAAATCGCGATGGTTCCGATGCTGGCCTGGATCGCACGTAATGCTCCTGTGCATCTGAAGGCAACTTTCTTTGCCGTCATGGCGTCATTCACCAACATGGCCTTGTCGGCCAGCAGTTTGGCAACGAAATACCTGAACCAGATTTTCGTGGTGTCGCGCGCGGTAACCGACCCGGAAACCGGTGTCGTCACATCGATTGCCGATTACGGCCAACTTGGGCACCTGTTGATCGCCGTGGGCCTGATTTCTGTGATCGTTCCGTTGGTGGTCGTATTCCTTGTTCAAAAATCGCCGTTCCAGACCAACGACTGATTACTGGCTGACAGTTTCTCTCAGCAAGGTTTTCAGGTGCAAAACCGGAACCCCGATGTTCGAGCCCCCGAACTCTGGCAGGATCGCGGCGTTAATCGCGACCACCTCTCCCTTGCGGTTCAGGGCCGGCCCTCCGCTTCCTCCTGACGTTGTTTCCGCGTCATAAACGACTGCACCCGGGCTTGTCTGCGCCACGATTCCTCGGCTGGCGAGAGGTTGAACCTGGTTTTGCGCAGATAACCGTGCGGCGATCGTCCAGAAATTGACGGACCCGTCTTTCTCGAGCGTTTTCAGAAATTCCGGCCCCGCCTGCGCAATTAACGCTTTCAGGCCAGTAGGATACCCCAGCAGAAAGACTTCGTCACCGCTTCGTGGAAGATCTTCCGCCAGTGGCAATCCCAGCCCCTCGATACGGTTTGGATCAACCGACAAAAGTGCCAGATCAGCGGTTTCACTGAACCGGTCCAAAGTAGCCTCGATCGGATCGGTCTGACCTGGCAGATAGGCCAGCAACCGAAGCATCTCGGCCTCAAGACCTGCGTTTTTCAGTGCCTGAGCTTGGTCGCCGGATGTCCAGGGCAAGGCAACGTGGCGGTTGGTGGCCATCAGCGGCGTACCCTCCAGCAGAAATCCGGTGCCAGTGAACTGGAACTCCGCGGGCTCGCCTGTTGCGTCCGGTTCGATCCAGGGTTGTCCGAAGGGTGTTTGCAACTTCTCTCCGTTCGGCCCCAACACGTGGCGCAGCAGTTTACCGCTTTCGATATGACGCAATCCGTAGGCGCCCTGAATGAAAGCCACGGATTGAGTAGAGGCGGTGATGACCCGCGTAGACGCCCCCGCGCGTTGTTCAAGGGTACCCAACCGCTGCTCGGTTGATATCAGCTGGTTCTGAAAGGCTTCCCTCAACGCCACAAGGTCTTCGGGGGTTAGAACATCTTCCCGCGTCTGGCTAAGCATGGTCGCCACAGCTTCAATCTTGCGAGCTTCCTGTTGCAGGCTGTCGGCCAGTCTCCGGTCGTTTTGATAAAGCAGGAACAGCAGACCTGCGATCAGCGCAATCGCTGCAACCACCGTAATCCTGAAGAACATAGTGGTTTGAGAAACAAGCCTTCGCCCACTCTCACGCAGCGCACCCGACATTCTTTGGGCAAAGGGTCGGCGACTTGACCGCGCATAGGCATAGGCGTCGCTCAGGATATCCTCGACCGTATGACGAATGGGAAACCTCTGAGTACATATGCGGTATCGGGAGATCGGGCCCAATTCGCCAAACTCGATCATGTCGCCGTGTTTCAGCGTTGCCGACACAATCTTGTGGCCATTGACCCAGATGTCTTGCCCTGCCAGCGCGTTGAGCACATAGCCCCCCTCGGTCCACTGAAGCGTTGCGATATCTTCGTCATGGGGCGGTGTGTTGTCTTTCAGGCGTAGGCCTAGCGCACGGCCTTCGCCAACAGAAACAGTCAATGCGCTGTCGACAAGCCAGGAAACCGTTCCACGGGACGGGCCGGTCAGGCTCTCCAGAAAGGCATGAACATCACCTGCGCAAGGCTCTTGGGGTGTTCTCGTGCCGGTCTGATCAATTTCCCGCATAGTTGGGCTCTGCTCAACAGTGATGGGGTCACTCTATCATAAGACGCCCGGAATCCTACCAATCGCAAGGGGGATGCCCCAAACCGGGACTATCTACAGGCATAAATCAATTTGGTGGAACGTCCCGAAAAGACCCCCATGCCTGCCAGAGCAGGCCTTCACCGGAAATCGCCGTCTGACCTGAGAGTTCTGGAGCGGGTAGCGGGAATCGAACCCGCGCGTTCAGCTTGGGAAGCTGACAGGCTACCATTACATCATACCCGCCGCACCTCTGAGATATAACCAGAGTTCCCTGACGCGCAAGCCGGATCGTTTCAGCTCGCCCGGAAAACATCACTCAGTCCGCGCACGAAGACTGTCGATCAGCGAGTCTTCAACATCCAAAGCCTGGATGGCCGCCTCAAGCGTACGGCTGTCCAGATGTTGCGGGTTCAGATCGACCCCTGCTGAAAACGCTTTGACAATGGCCTTCATGGCGCTGATGCGCGCATATCTTTTGTTATTGGCCGGTATTACGTGCCACGGCGCCAGATCGGTTGACGTCCGGGCCAGCATTTCATCCACGGCGACCTCGGTAACATCCCATTTCTCGCGATTCCGGAAATCCTCGTATGTCAGCTTCCAGCGCTTCAACGGGTTTCTGAGCCGTTCTGTAAACCGCTGCATCTGTTCATCTTCAGAGATGTGGAAGAACAGCTTGACGATCCGGGCACCATCGTCGACCAGCATGCGTTCGAAATCATTGATTTCCTGATAGGCAGCGCGCCAGCGCGTTTCCGGGGTCAGGTTCTCGATCCGCTCAACCAACACGCGCCCGTACCAGCTGCGGTCAAATGCTGATATCGCACCGGACGGTGGCAAACGTTCCCAAAACCGCAGCAGGTAATGCCGGTTGAGGTAGTAGTTCCGGGGTGCCCCAATTGGCCAGACCTTAAAGCTGCGCGGGTCCAGAGCTTGGCTGATCCTGCGAATGGTTCCCCCCTTGCCTGCCGCATCCCAACCCTCGAACACCAGCACACCCTTTAGCCCGTGAAACAGATAAGCTTGCTGAATCCTGGCCAGTTTGGCCTGAAGATCAATCAGTTGCTCGAAATACTCCTTTTTGCCCAACCGCTTGGTCAGATCCGCTTCTGAGAGTTTCGGGGGGTGATGTTTGCTCATCGTGCCACCTGATCGTTGCGTCCCGGATCAGGATATCCTGAACCATTACGCAAAATCGACATTGATCAGGGTCAAACGAAAAGGCCGGGCGCAGTGCCCGGCCTTAGCTGTCTTTGTTGATGCAATCAGGCGCGGCGACGACGGCCACCGCCGCGACGACCACTGGCTGCGCCACCAGCCTCGTCAGGTGATTTGTTGAACCGGATCCACTCACCACCATGCGGGTCGTTGTTGGTCAGCAGGTTGGCAGCGCGGATGGCCTCCATCTCTTTTCCGGCGCGCGGCTTGGTGGAGCCCAGGCCGAACATCTGAACGAACGCCTCGTCATCCATACCTTCTGGCAGAATGATGCCAGCTGCGGCAAGGGCTTCTTTTTTCTCGGCAATTTTTGCCTGCGTCACTGGCAGAGCCACCGGGTTCATAATCGCCGAGGTCATGCCGGCACCCATTGCCATCGGCAGGAAGGCATTGTTGATGCCGTGGCGGTTCGGCAAGCCGAACGAGATGTTGGATGCGCCACAGGTGGTGTTCACACCCAGTTCCTCGCGCAGGCGGCGAACCAAAGCAAACACCTGCTGACCAGCTGTTGCCATCGCGCCAATCGGCATGACCAGCGGGTCAACAACGATGTCATGCGCGGGGATTCCAAAATCGGCAGCACGCTGAACGATCTTTTTGGCCACTTCGAAACGGACATCGGGGTCTTCCGAAATACCTGTGTCGTCGTTCGAGATTGCCACAACAGGAACATTGTATTTTTTGACCAGCGGCAGAACCAGTTCCAGGCGCTCTTCCTCACCGGTGACCGAGTTCAGCAGCGGGCGACCTTCCGCCGCCTCAAGACCCGCCTCCAGAGCACCGGGTACCGACGAGTCGATACACAGCGGAACTTCGACCAGACCCTGTACCAGCTCAACGATCTTGCGCATCAGTGGCGGTTCGGTCTCGTTCGGGTTGGGGTTCGAGTTGTAGACGACGCCCGCGTTGATATCCAGAACGGTCGCGCCCGCCATCACCTGCGCCAGCGCATCCTTCTCGACGGTCGAGAAATCGCCTGCCTCCAGTTCGGCCGCCAGCTTTTTCCGACCGGTCGGGTTGATCCGCTCTCCGATCACGCAGAACGGTTCATCAAAGCCCAGAACGGCAGTTTTTGTTTTTGATTCTAAGACTGTACGGGTCATGTCCGTTCCTTAGGAGTTTGCAGGCTGCGCCGAGGCACCGCCATTATTGATCGCCCAGTTGGCGTTGGTTTTGATCCCGCCCAGCGGGAAGAAGTGCACGTTGGTGATGTTGAAATCCGGGTTGGCCGCTTTGTGGTTGGCCAATTCAGTCACAACATCGTTCGGTTCATAGGGCAAGAGAAGCTTCGACACATCCATGGCGCGTTTTTGCAGAACTTTCAGCGACGGGCCGACGCCGCAAGCAATTGCGAACTTGATCAGGGTCTGCAGTTTGGCCGGACCGGCGATACCAATGTGGATGGGCAGGTCGATACCTGCCTCTTTCAGACCATCCGCCCAGGCGATGATCGGCTTGGCATCGAAGGCAAACTGAGTTGCCAGGGCCATCTCGGCATCCGTGGTTTCGTTGAATTTCTGTTTCCAGCGCAGGGCGTCATCGACGTTCTTGGTGGACCCATCGGGATCGATGTCCCTGTTACCCTCGGGGTGACCGGCAACATGAAGACGCTTGAACCCTGCCTTGTCAAACAGACCGGTTTCCATCAGCTGCATGGAACTGTCGAAATCGCCATGCGGTTTTGTCACACCACCGGCCAGCAACAGCGCCTGCTCGACGCCCGCCTCGCCCTGGTACATCGAGATCCAGTTTTCCAACGTCGCCGCATCCTTGATGATCCGCGCCGGAAAGTGGGGCATGACAGGATAGCCTTCGGCTGCAATCCGCTTGGCTGTCTTGACCATATCTTCAATCGGGGTGCCCTCGATATGGGCAATGTAGACGCGTGTGCCCTCGGGCAGCAGCGCGCGGAAATCCTCGACCTTTTCGGCAGTCCGCGGCATGACCTCGATCGAATAGCCTTGCAGGAAGGCTTCGACAGTCGGGTTCACAGGGCTGTTTTCGACCACATCACGTTTCTTGAAGTTCAGCAAAGCCATTGAGGCCTCCCATTAAGATCCGGGCTTATGCCCAACCGTCATTTGCGATCAGCGCCTTAATGCGGTCCTGATCGTATTCCTTTTCCAGACGCAGGGCCTCGGCCTCGGCTACTTCTGCCGGATCGCCTTCGACCGCAAAAGGCTCGGCTTTGCGCCATTCAGCCAGATAGGCATCACTATCCTTTGCGTTTACCTTCATGGCGGCGCGGTCGATGGCTTGCTCGAACCGTTCTTCCAGTTGCCGCTTCGCGCCGCGACGGCCTTTGCCGACGATGACCTGAGCGGGAATGTCGCGCCAGTACACGATGGTGACGTCAGGCATTACTGTGATTCCTCCTAACCCGATGGGCCGGTTCTAAACTTCAATGTGGGGATTGGTCGGTCGGTTTTCGACACCCGGCGCTTTTCAAGCGACGTTTTCGCCCACGGTGGCGTGGCGGGGTTTTAACCCGTCTCGCGGCAAAAACGCATACCAAAATTCTCATTGTCACTATGAGAGCATTGCATAATGAACAAAAAGCCCCGGACGGCATGACCCGCCCGAGGCTTGTTTCAACGCGTCTTGCCAAGGTTAACCGACCAACCCACCGTCTTCACGAGTAACCGCAATGATGGCTGAACGTGGAACCGAGTTACCACCGTCGGGCCAGTGGCTATTACCGTCTTCACCGGGGTGTTGAATACCAACAAACATGGTGCGGCGATCCGGCGACCAGCTGAGCCCAGTGATCTCACACTCGTTCGGGCCAACCAGAAAACGACGGATTTCACCGGTAACCGGGTCGCCTGCCAGCATCTGGTTGTTCCCCTGCCCTTCGAAGTCGCCCTCGTTGCTGTATTTGCCGTCGGTCTGGATCCACAGCAGGCCGTTGCTGTCAAACTTCAGACCGTCGGGCGAGTTGAACATGTTGTCGGCGTTGACATTGTCCGAACCGCCATACGCATCCTGATGCACGGTCGGGTTTCCGGCCAGTACAAACAGGTCCCATTCGAAACCCGATGCGCCATGGTCTCCGCCTTCAGGGCGCCAGCGCACGATCTGACCGTATTTGTTCGCCTCGCGCGGATTCGGCCCGTTGACCGAAGTGTCGTCGCCACCGGCATTCGGTTTCACACCGCGGTTCTTGTTGTTGGTCAGGCAGCAATAGACCTCGGGCGCGTTCGGGTTGGCCGCAACCCATTCCGGGCGGTCCATGGTGGTCGCGCCAACAGCCGATGCTGCTTGCCGCGTATGGATGCAGATTTCGGCCTGCGACGTCATACCAGTTGTTTCGGGGGTCAGGTCCAGCCACTCACCAGTCCCGTCGTCGTTGAACTTTGCAACCGACAACGTACCGTTCTCAAGCAGCGCATGCGTGTCCACCCCAGCGGCATAAAAACCTTCCGAGACAAAGCGGTACAGGAACTCGCCCCGTTCATCATCACCCATGTAGACAACGACACGACCGTCATTGTTCACAATGGCCTCGGCGTTTTCGTGCTTGAACCGACCGAGCGCGGTCAGCTTACGAGGGGTCGAGGTTGGCTCGGTCGGATTGATTTCGACAACATAGCCTGCGCGGTTCGGTTCGTTAGGGTTTTTCGAGACGTCGAAACGCTCGTCAATTCCGGCCCATCCGTATCCCCAGTCCTTGGACGAAACGCCGTAGCGCTGAAGTTCGGCGCTGACCTCATGGTTTTCGTCCTCAGTCGAGAAGTAACCATTGAAATTCTCTTCACAGGCCAAATACGTCCCCCATGGGGTCATGCCATTACCACAGTTGTTCCAGGTGCCTTTACAGATGGTGCCTGTCGGATCGGCGGCAGTTTTCAGCAGATCATGGCCAGCGGCAGGCCCCGTCAATGACATGTCTGTCTGCGGCGTGATGCGGCGGTTATACGAGCTATCCTTGACGATGCCCCATTTGCCGTCGGTAACCGCAATCTCGACCACCGTCACACCATGCGCCATCATGCCTTTGGCGACATCGTCATCCGAGGCGGCTTTGGCGTCCGGGTTGTTGCCCCAAAGGATATCGCGATTGGTGTATTCGTTGTTCACGACCAGTAGAACGTGACCCTCGTGCAAAAACACATCCTGACCGTCGGTGTTATCACCAAATGCGCGCTCTTGGCTGGCAGCGGTTCCACGGGTGGCCGGATCAAATTCGGGCACATCAGACCAAAGCGGGTCGCCCCAGCGCACCATCACCTCGGCCTTGTAGCCCGGCGGCACGATGACGTCATCGGCAGTTGACGCCGGAATCGCCTCAAACGCAAATCGATCTGCGGCTGCGCGCGCACCAGTCGGAAGCAGCGACCCGCCCAAAGCCGTGAAACTTCCCACCGCCAATACGCCGCCCAGAAATCCACGACGTGACAGGGCACGTTCAACGACGCGGTCAAACTCACATTCCTCTGGGCGCGGGTTCACCATTTCATCGAATTCGTCAAAGGTCAGGACACGTTTATCTTTCATGGCAGGCTCCGTCTGCGGCTGATTGCGATCAAGAATCCCTCAACCGGGATCAAAGATCAAATCGCACCTCAGTATGAACGGCGTGTGACATCCAAGCCAAATTTGAAATGGAAATCGCTTGCACGTCGACGACGCCCCGCCTAGGGTCAAATCAACTCGAAAATCGGAGGGCGTTACGATGGCGCCCAAGCGTCCCAAAGGTGCGGGCGCGTTCCCGAAAGCGGTCGAAAGCCCCGCGCCGGCAAGACCCGATCCGGATGCCCTGTATGCGGCTCTGGATTTGGGAACAAATAGTTGCCGCATGTTAATAGCCCAGCCCAAGGGCAGCGGGTTTCATGTGGTTGACAGCTTCTCCAAGTCCGTGCAATTGGGCGCGGGTCTGGAACGCACCGGACGTCTGTCGCGGGCGTCGATGGCACGCACCGTCCAGGCGCTGAGAATCTGTCAACAAAAGCTGAAGCGGAACAAAGTAAAACGGATGCGTCTGATCGCAACCGAGGCCTGCCGCCGCGCTAAGAATTCCCGCGAATTCATCCGACAGGTCAAACGCGAAACCGGGCTGACGCTTGAAATCATCCAACCCGAAGAAGAAGCCCGTTTGGCGGTGATTTCATGCGCCCCGCTGGTGTCCACCAAGACCGAACAGCTGTTGGTTGTCGATATTGGCGGCGGTTCGACCGAGCTGGTCTGGATCGACATTTCGTCCGTCCCTCGCCGTGACCGCCCGGCTGCGATCATGCGTTTGCACAACGGGTTTCACACGGTCGACAGCCCTTTTCCGGCTGCAAAAGTTGTAGACTGGATCAGCGTACCGCTGGGTGTTGCCACGTTGCGGGATCAGTTCAATGACGTCGAAAACGACGCCGCTCGCTTTGCATTGATGAGCTGGTTTTTCGAAGAAAACCTGGCCGATTTCGCACCTTACAAAGATGAACAGACCCGCGAAGGTTTTCAGATCGTCGGCACCAGCGGAACTGTCACAACGGTTGCGGCATCGCATCTTGGCCTGAAGCGCTATGACCGGACCAAGGTTGACGGGCTGCGCATGACCAGTGATCAGATTGACAAAGTGATACGCGGGTATTTAGAACTCGGCCCTCATGGGCGCCGCCGGGATCCTCGGATTGGTGAAGACCGGCAGGCACTGATCATGTCCGGCTCAGCCATTTTGCAGGCATTGTTGCGCTGCTGGCCCACTGATCGCCTTTCCGTGGCAGATCGGGGGCTACGCGAGGGCCTGCTTTATGCACAGATGAGCGCGGACGGGGTACTGGAAGACGGACCGTTCTGATGGCGAAGACACCAACTGGCAAAAACAACTCGGGGCGTGGTCAGCGTGACCTGAAGGTAAAGGTAAAAACCGCACGTGGTCGCAAGCTGAGTTCGACCCGCTGGCTCGAACGACAGCTGAACGATCCCTATGTCAAGCGCGCCCAGACCGAAGGATACCGGGGGCGGGCGGCGTACAAGATTATGGAGCTTGACGACAAGTTCCGCTTTCTCGTACCCGGAGCACGGGTTGTTGACTTGGGGTGCGCGCCCGGTGGCTGGTGCCAGGTCGCAGTCAAACGGGTAAACGCGCTTGGCGAAAAGTCAGGAAAACGGATCGGAACGGTGCTGGGCATCGACTTGCAGGAAGTGGAACCGGTTGCGGGTGCCGATACCCATGTGCTGGACTTCATGGAGGATGACGCCGACCAGAAGGTCAAGGACTGGCTGGGTGGCAAAGCGGATGTGGTGATGTCAGACATGGCAGCGGCGTCCTCGGGTCACAAGCAGACCGACCATCTTCGGATCATCGCACTGTGTGAAACTGCGGCCCATTTCGCGTTTGACGTGCTGGAAGAAGGTGGCACATTCGTAGCCAAGGTTCTTGCCGGCGGTGCCGAGGGCGATTTGCAAAAACTTCTGAAGCAGAAATTTCAGAAAGTGGCGCATGTGAAACCGCCCGCATCACGTTCGGACAGTTCAGAAAAATTTGTTGTGGCAACCGGGTTTCGCGGCTGAACTTAATCTTCCAATCGGATACGGTTCCCGGTCAGCCGTTGTTCGCGCAGCGACGTCGCGGCCATACCCTGCAACATCAGTGTATCCCCGTGCGAAACATATACAGGCTCGCGATTGCGCAGCTCTTCAATGCGCTGCGCCAGCGTAGCGGGGTTCGTCCCGGTTGCTTTCTGTCTTGTTGAATCCGCGGACATACATCACCTCAAAACAGCAAATCTGAAATGCTGTTAGCGTGAAATTTTGCCGTGAAGTTGGAACAAATCGGGCAAACCTGTGCCGGATCAGGGCCCCAGTTGTTGCAGCAATTGCAGCAAGGCCGGGTCATCGGGCAATCTGCCCAAGGCTTCTCGCAGGGCGATACGTGCGGCTTCCGGGCCGCGATTGATCTGTGCCAGCTGCACCACCATGGGCCACGCTTCGGCGCGCTGAGGATCCAGCGCTACAACCTCGCGAAATGCTCGTTCGGCAGCCGGGGCGTTGCGCAGCGTCAAGGCCATCCCCCCCAGAACCAGATGTGTTTCCGGGGCATCCAGCCTGTTCGAGATCGCCGCCTGCCACTCGGCCATCCCCTGCTCGGTCAGATCCTGTTGCTGAGGTGTCAGGGATTGAGGAGGGATACTCAGATACTCCTTGGCGGCGGCAATGCGAACGTTGCGAAACGGATCAGACAAAAGGGGTTCTAACCTTTGGGCACGATCCGTAGCGCTCGCCTGACGCTGCAAGGCTGCTGCATTTGCGCGTATCAGCGGATCGTCTTCCTGCAACAGTGGCGCTGTATACGCGGCAACCTCAAGCGAGCCAAAAGGTTGCAGCAGATACGCTGCTGTTGCCCGCACGATAGCGGGTTGCGAGGGGTCCGTTGCGACAGCAATCAAACCCTCTGGCGTGTTCAAATGGCCATCGGCAGCAGCTTTGAACACCGTGCCATAATGCGGGGCCCGATTGGCTGTGTCAGGAAACCAGCCTTTGATCCGGCTGGCAGCCCAGACCTGATCCTTTTTCTGGTGGCAATCAGTGCAGGCATCAGCCCCCAATCCCAAATCCGGTCGCGGCACGCGAAAGCTGTGATCCCGGCGACCGTCCACGCCCATATATGTACGTTCGATCATGTGGCAGCTTTTGCACTGGGCACCCGCGCTATCCGTAACGTGATGATGGTGATTGGGTGTATCGTATTCCTGTTTCGCCAGCGTCGGGAAATCAGGGTTTCCGGCCGTGGAATGACATTGGGTACAAATACCGTTGCCTTCGGCCTTCAACTGCGCACTGTGTGGCTCGTGGCAGTTCATGCACCCGACCCCTCGGGCATACATTTTGGATTGCAGGAATGAGCCGTAAACGTAGACCTCATCCAGTATCTGCCCGTCCGGATGATACGAACCGGGCCGCAACACAGCCAGGTTATAGGCATCATGATACGAGGTTCCCGGCAAAGGGTTTCCGTTGCCATGTGCCTCGCGCCGCGAATGACACCCGGCGCATTGCTGGATCTCGGCCTCGGTCTGACCTTTTCCCCAGCTCATCGAAAAGCCTGTATCACTCAGCCCCTCAGTAACGCTCTGCCCTTTGGTCCAATCGATATGAGCTGACCCCGGTCCATGGCAGGCTTCGCAGCCAACACCAATCTCGGCCTGTCGGGAAGAGTATGTTCTGGATTGCGCGTCGTAGTTCTTTTCAAACCCTGTGGCGTGACATTCGGCGCAGCGCGCGTTCCAGTTCTTGTAAGGGCCCGTCCAGTGCAGCCCGTCTTCTGGTGGCAGATCCTGATCGGGGTATAAGTAATACCAGCGCTTCTGCTCGGTATCCCAAACCACATCAAAGCTTTGCAACCGCCCCGGTTCGGTTTCAAACAGAAATTGTTGCAGAGGTGCGATTCCAACGACGGAATGCACATCATATGCCGTCGTCGCACCGTCTTTTTCCGTTACACGAGCTGTGAACCTGTCTGACTGTCTTGTAAATTCAACCGTCATCCCGTTCTGCACGAACCGGGTTCCATCGAAATCGGCGACCAGATGGCCGTCGCCAACTTCTGTCCAGGCCAAGGCATGATGAGACGAAGCCCATGCCTCGGCCTCGTGCTGATGGCAGTCTGAACACTGATCTGAGCCCACATATTCCAGTGACTGCGCCTGCCCTTCACTTGCGAGGGTTAAACAAGCCGCCAGAATGGCAAATCTCATGCCATATCTCCTTCAGCGGCGTTCCGAAGGTCGATTAATGCGCCGTTGTATTCAGCGCCAAGGATCAGCATCGCAGAACACAGATACAGGAAAATCAGCGCGGCCATTGCCCCGGCCAAACCCGCATATGTGGCACTGTAGGTGGCGAACTGGCTGATATAGACTGAAAATGCCCATCCGCCAGCTGCCCACAAAACCAATGTCAGTATGACGCCGGGCAGAATTTGGGTCAGGCTGTGCCTGCGGGTTGGCAGAATTAGATGTGCCAGCAGGACAGTGCCTGCCGGAACGGCCACGGTAAACGTCCACCGCAGGCGATCTACGGACAGCCAGTCCGCTACCGGAGCTTCGGTATGCTCTGCCACCAGTTTCGTGTAGACCGGCAAGACCACCTCGACCGTTGCAATAACAAGGATTGCCGAACCGCCAAGGATAACCAGGACCAGACACAAAAGCCGGGTTTTCCAAAAAGGCCAACTGTCCTGATCGTGATAGGCCTGATTCATCGCTGCGCGTACTGCGGCAACCCCGTTGGAAGCAAAGTAGATCGCAAGCAGGCCACCCAGCGTAATCACGCCCGACCCGGCACCGGCCAGAACCGCACGCAATTCGGCCACGATCGGGTCCGCAACATCCTTGGGCCATGCCCCGAATAGCAGGTCAATCAACTCATCAGTGACATAGTCCTGCGACAATGCCCCGGCCAGCGCCACGGTGAACAACACAAAGGGAAACAGGGCCATCATCAGCGACATGGCGACATGGCTGCTCATGACAGGTCCGTTTTTCCTGACGAACCGGCGAAGTGCCAGCCATAACGCCTGAAGCGGGCGGCCAAATGGGGGAATCGTGGGTTTTGTCATCCTGCAACCCTAACCCGCCGAAATAAAACACAGAACCCGTCATCGGTATCAAAGTGACAAAAGCCGGTCTGCAAACCGCTGACTGCATTGCTAAAACCGGAATGCAGGTGCAGGATTGGGCAAAGCGGGACGATCACTAGCCTGCTTAAGAACAGATAAACAGGATACTGAATGATCCCGGATCAGGAAGATTTCACGGCTCGCCCCAGGCTAAAACTGTCTGTTGTCCGCGACACCTGCATTATCGCGGCGCTGATGGTGCTGGGGCTTTATGCGGGAGCGAACTTCCTGATCCCGCTTGCCATGGCACTGCTGGTCAACGTTCTGATCATTGCGCTGAGCGACCGCGTCGTCGCGCTAACCCGCGCTCCAGTCTGGCTGGCAAATATCGCTGGTGTGACCATCGTTCTGGCGGGTTTGTTCATGATCATGTACGTGCTGGGCAGTCAGGCAACGCAGTTTGCACGGTCCGTCAGCACGTACGAAAACCAGTTCGACGGGGCGGTTGAGCGCATAACCGGTCTTGTCGGCAACGACGTCACCACTTTCATCCGCGACAATCTGGTCAGCATCGACATGACCTATGTCGCACGCCTGTTGCTGGGCAGCGCTACGTCCCTGCTGAACCAGTTCTTTCTGATCAGCCTCTATGTCGCGTTCCTGATGGCCGAGCGTCTGGCCTTTCGCAAGAAAATTCAACTTGCGGCTGGCGACCCCCAAACTGGCGCTGATTTTGCGACCATGCTTGATGCCATATCGATCAGCCTGCAACGATATGTTGGGGTTAAGACCCTGATCAGCCTGATCACAGCGGGCATCAGTTATTTTGTATTCAGGGCCCTTGGTTTGGAATATGCGGAAACCTGGGCCGTTTTGACCTTTGCTTTGAACTTCATTCCTTCGATCGGGTCGATCATAGCGGTGTTTTTTCCGGCCATGATCGCGCTTGTTCAGTTTGATACGATCGTTCCGTTTCTGATCATCTTATTTGGGTGCGGCACCCTTCAATTCCTGATCGGTAACTTCCTTGATCCGGCCATGCTGGGCCGCTCGCTGAACATGTCGACATTCCTTGTCATTCTGGCGCTGACATTCTGGACAACTGTCTGGGGCCTGATCGGCGCTTTCCTGAGCGTGCCACTGACGGTCTGTATTCTGATCGTGTTCAGCCACATCCCTGCTTTACGCCCGGTCGCGATCCTGATGTCTCTGGACGGCCAATTGGGCGAGGAGGACGGTCAGGCGCGTGCTAATAACTGAACTGCGGCGTGGCGTAGGCTTAAGTTCGTCGGGTGCCGTACACAGCGGCCAGCCTGTCTACGAATGTTGAACCGCATACCGGTGTCACGACCCGAAACCTCAGGTCTGACAACTGGCTATCAATGCGCCCCGATCCAGCAGTCGAACCCGGCCATACCCCAGTTCGATTAACCCCAAATCCACAAGCCGGTGAAGGTTCCTGTGCAAAGTCGGTTGCGATACAGCAATCATCGCCGCCAGATCGTCCTGGGAAACATCAATCCATCCATCGGTTTTCGAGGTCCCTTCGTCCAAGTGAAGCAACCTCAAGACCAGCCGCTTTTCCGTTCCCGTCACAGCCAGATTTGCCATGATGCGCAAAGCGGTCCGCATATTCTCATGCGTCAACGCATAGAAATCCCGGATGTAGTCAGGATTGTTCTGAATCAACCGCGAGATGCTTAAATTTGGGAAAAACAAGGCTTGAGTGGCTTGCGTCGTGATAACACTGACCAGACGCAGCGCACCTGCAAACAAAGCCAGATCGCCGATCCAGAACCCAGCGCCGTCGCGGTGAAGCACAAACTCCTGACCATCATCCGCTGGGGCCGTTATCTGCACACCACCGCTGAGAATCGCGTAGATACCATTTGCCGGATCACCATAGTGATACAGCGTCTCTCCCGCCTCTACCGATTTCGGTATGCCAAGGGCTGCCAAATCGGCCTGAAACTCTGACGAGCGTTCACTGAACCATCCGGTGTTTCGTAATAGCTTCAGATTATTCATTTTGTCTCACATTTGTACTTTGCGATATAATCATATGATGAGTTTCCGACGCAAGAAGTAACCTATGCTAATGGTGTTCGATTCCTGCTACCAAAGATTTTCAATATGGGAATCAACACTTTGCTGCCGCGTTGTTCATGCATTTGAACGCCGGGTGATTCATTTCCTTTGGGGTCCCCAAGATCCTCTCAGATCAGGAGCAAACCATGTTACCTCCACGTTCGCTATCCGGCACCTGGCGCAGTAACTTGCGCCGACTTGCCGTGGTAACCGCCACGTTGACACTGGCCATACCCGCCTGGGCGCAGAACCAGAAACCGAATATCCTTGTGATCTGGGGCGACGATGTTGGTCAGTCCAACATCTCGGCCTACACGCGGGGGTTGATGGGGTATCAGACACCCAATATCGACCGTATCGCCGAAGAAGGTATGATGTTCACGGATTACTACGGTGAACAGTCGTGCACGGCTGGGCGATCATCTTTCATCATGGGGCAATCCGTTTTCCGCACGGGCCTGTCCAAAGTTGGCCTGCCGGGCGCTGAGGAAGGCATGCAGATCGAAGACCCGACCATTGCGGGCCTTCTGAAAGCGGAAGGCTACGCCACGGGTCAGTTCGGAAAAAACCACCTGGGCGACCGGGATGAACATCTGCCGACAAACCACGGTTTTGACGAATTTTTTGGCAACCTCTACCATCTCAACGCCGAGGAAGAGCCGGAAAACATCGACTATCCCAATGATGCTGTTCTGCCCGATGGCAGAACCTTCCGACAAGCTTTTGGCCCGCGCGGTGTAATCAAGTCGACAGCGGGTGGCGAGATCGAGGATACCGGCCCGCTGACCAAGAAGCGTATGGAAACGGTCGACGATGAAACCGCGGCGGCTGCGATTGAATTCATCCGCAAACAAGAGGAAAGCGGCACGCCGTGGTTCGTCTGGTGGTCAGGCACCCGGATGCATTTCCGCACGCATGTTTCCGAAGAGAAATGGGCAAAGGCCAATGAAATCGTCGGCAAGCAGGTAGATGAGTATACGGCTGGCATGATCGAACATGATATGCATATTGGCGACTTCCTGACTGCGCTGGATGAGCTGGGCATCGCCGACAAAACCATCGTGTTTTACTCGACCGACAATGGTCCGCACATGAATACCTGGCCAGATGCCGCGATGACCCCGTTCTGGGGTGAAAAGAATACCCAATGGGAGGGCGCATGGCGCGTACCTGCCATGGTTCGGTGGCCCGGCAAGATTACCGAAGGCGCTGTGTCGAACGAGATCGTGCACCATATGGATTGGTTACCGACATTCCTGGCTGCAGCTGGCAACGAAACCGTGAAAGAAGAGCTTCTGGAAGGTGTCACCGTGGCCGAAGTTGGCGGCGGGCGTGACTATCGCGTGCATCTGGATGGCTACAACATCTTGCCGTTGCTGACCGGCGAAACAGACAAGAGTCCGCGCAGGGAAATCTTCTATTTCACGGACGATGGTGACCTTGCGGCACTGCGCTTCGGTGATTGGAAAATTACCTTCCTGGAACAGAAGGCATGGGCAACCTTGCGCGCCTGGATGGAGCCACTGACCCCTCTGCGCGTGCCATTGATCACCAACCTGCGACGCGACCCGTACGAGCGTGGCTACCGCACATCGAACACCTACTATGACTGGATGCTCGACCGTGCCTACATGCTGGTACCTGCGCAGGCCTATGTCGCGCAGTTCCTTGAAACCTTCAAGGAATACCCACCCCGACAGGAAGCGGCGAGCTTCAGCCTCGACAAAGTGATGGAGAAGTTGACGTCACCTCCGGGCGCACCGTGAACCTGGCTGTTTAATCCAAGACACAGCAAAGCCGGAGTCCCGATACCGGGGCCCCGGCCCTTCTCATTAGCGGTTGAAAATTGAGGAATAATCCGTGCGTCTATTTTTGATATTGTGCAGTGTGCTAGGAGCGACGGTCGCCATCGCTGACCCCTTGCCCTCATGGAACAATCTAGAATCCAAAGCGAAAATCGTTTTGTTTGTTGACGATGTAACCGACCCTGCCTCAGCTCATTACCTGACGCCTGATGATCGGATCGCCGTATTCGACAATGACGGAACGCTTTGGGCCGAACAGCCGGTGTATTTCCAGTTCCTTTTCGCCATGGATCGTCTGGCCGATCTGGCCAAGCGGGACCCGTCGATCCTGACAACTCCTGCTCTGGAAGCTGCTGCAAAGGGTGATCTAGCGACCGTTCTTGAAGGCGGGCATGAGGCGCTGATCGAAGTTGTCAACGCATCGCATTCTGGCACCAGCGTCGAAGAATTTCAGGCAGCTGTTGCGCAGTGGCTGGAAACCGAACGCCACCCCAACACCGGCCTTCGTTATGACCAGATGACCTATCAGCCGATGGTCGAGTTGCTGCGTTATCTACGTGACGAAGGTTTCAAGACCTACATCGTATCCGGCGGTGGCATTCATTTCATGCGCGTCTTTGCCGAGGATGCCTATGGTATCCCGCCGGAACAGATATTGGGGAGCTATGCAGACAGCACCTATAAGGTGATCGACGGCAACCCGACGATCATCAAGGCGCCGGGGCTAGCCTTCATCGATGACAAAGAAGGCAAGCCGATCAATATCGAACGCACGATTGGCAGACGCCCTATTCTGGCCGCAGGCAACTCGGACGGAGATTTCGCTATGCTGGATTGGACAACGTCGGGTGATGGTCCGCGTTTGGGAATTCTGATCCACCACACGGACGCCGAACGCGAATGGGCTTATGACCGCGAAAGCCCGATCGGAAAGCTGGCAGATGGGCTGGATCGGGGTCCTGACAAGGGATGGATCATTGTCGATATGGCGCAAGACTGGTCACGCATCTACACTGGGGCAAACTAAACGGCCCGAAAGATGTAAGACCCCATGTGGACAGCACTGGTATCTATCTTTGTATTCACGTTGTACGTGGCTGCATTTGTGTTTTCGATCCGAGCGGCACAAACCGCGCGGACACCGCAAGGTGCCGTTGGTTGGGTGGTTTTTTTGGTTTCAGCCCCTTTCCTAGCGGTGCCGTTGTATCTTTTTCTGGGACACCATCGCTTTCACGGATATCGCATCGCGCGCCAGAAAAGTGAGCGGGTTGTTGAAGGGATCAAAACCTTTGCCGATTACTCAAGGCCCGATCCCTCCTCAATGTCCATCAATCCGCGCCCGTTCGAGTTTCTGGCGCATCTTCCTGTGTCCAGCGGAAACGGTGCCCGGCTACTGGTTGACGGGCAAGCCACATTCGACGCCATTTTCGACGCCATCGACAAGGCCAAGAACTATATCCTCATTCAGTTCTACATCATCAGAGACGACGCACTGGGCCGCAAACTGCAATCCAAGCTGATCGAGGCGACGAAACGTGGGGTTCACGTCCGTTTCATGACCGATGCAGTCGGCAGTTACGGATTGCCGCGCGCGTATCTGGATACCATGCGTGAAGCCGGAATTGATGTAGCCGACCCGCGTCAGCAACGCGGCCCAAATTTCCGGTTTCAGCTGAATTACCGAAACCATCGTAAAACTGTCATTATCGATGGCGAGACAGGCTTTATCGGTGGCCACAATGTTGGCGAGGAATATCTGGGCAAACATCCGCATTTCGGTCATTGGCGCGACACTCACATAATGATGTCCGGTCATGTCGTCCGGCAATTGCAGCTTATCTTCACTGAAGATTGGCATTGGGCGCATAACGAAGACCTGATTGATGAACTTGACTGGGCGGGCAGTGAATCCGAACAGAACATGAATGCCCTGCTGGTCGCGACCGGACCCGGAGACGAAACCGAAACTGGCGCCATGATGTTTTTTGCAGCTATCGCCGAGGCAAAAGAACGGTTGTGGATTGCGTCGCCTTACTTCGTACCCGACATCGATGTCATGACAGCGCTGCAACATGCCGCGATGCGCGGTGTGGATGTGCGCATCCTTGTTCCTGACATGATCGACCATCGCCTGCCATGGCTGGCCGCGTTTGCCTATTTCGATGAAATCCGCGACTGTGGCGTGCGCGTATTCCGCTATACCGGCGGGTTCATGCATCAAAAGGCGTTCGTTGTCGACGATACGCTGGCCGCTGTTGGAACAACAAACCTCGACAACCGATCCTTCCGCCTCAACTTCGAAGCAATGGCGCTGTTCTTTGATGCCCGGGCTGCCCAGGCCGTCGACCAGATGCTACAAGAAGATTTCGAAACCAGTTTCGAATTGACCCGTAGGTTGCGTCAACAACCGGCCCACATCCGCTTTGGTGCGCCGCTGGCACGGTTGTTTGCACCGATCCTTTAGGAAAAGAACTTCTCCTGAAAAACGCGGGTCATCAATGCGACCAGATACGCGGTCGACAATCCAAACGCCAACAGCCCGGTGACCGAAGCAAACGAGCCGAAAATGCGCAGCCCTTCACCCAAAACGATGTCGCCGTATCCGAGCGTCGTAAACGTCACCAACGAGAAATAGATGGCCGAGTTCCAGTCCGGCAGAACATTTAGCAACACCCAGACGATAGCCCAGATCCAGACCTGAATGGTGTGCGTTGCGATAATGAAGCCCAAGGCAACGGCAATCGGCCCCGCGGTTGCCACAAACACCCCGCGTGTGACCCATTTTTTGTCCATCTTGATAATGGACATCGTGCACCAGGTCAGAAAGAGAATCTCGATCAGGATGCAAATACCCAGAAAGGTACTGCCCCAAACGATCTGATGCAGCAACGTCATGTATTTACACCCTGATTTTCGGCCACGAACTGTCAGGGCACAATGACCTTTCAAAACGCAAGGCACAACCCCGCCACCGGATAAGGTAGCCTGCGGCGAAAGGAACCGGTGAAAGGTCTGCACTGGACAGTTGGGAAGTCCGGCGCACATCCTGTGCAAAAAGGGCGCTTCATGCTGTTGATCATCGACCGAGTTCAAAAGACTTATCCCGGCGGGCGGCCCGTTTTGCGCGACGTGTCTCTGACACTGGATCAGGGACAAACGCTTGCTCTGACCGGTGAAAGCGGCAGCGGTAAGAGCACCTTGCTGAATCTGGCCGCCGCCCTGGACAGTTTCGACAGAGGCGAGATTACGCTGGATGGCACGCCCCTGTCCCCTTTGGATGATGCGGGCCGGGCCGGGTTGCGGCGCAGAAAGGTTTCGCTTGTGTTCCAGCAGTTCAACCTGATCCCATCGCTGACCGTGGGGCAAAACCTGTCCTTTCATGCCCGCCTTGCAGGTACCGAAAATGCCCAATGGTCCGGGCAATTGGCAGACCGGCTTGGGCTTTCGGATCTGCTGGACCGCTACCCCGAAAGCTTGTCGGGCGGCCAGCAGCAGCGGGTGGCCATAGGACGGGCCATGGCCGCGCGCCCGAAACTGTTGCTGGCGGACGAGCCGACAGGCAATCTTGACGAAACCGCCAGCGCCAAAGTGCTGGACCTGATGCTGTCACTTGTGGCTGATACTGGTGCAGCTTTGCTGCTGGTGACGCATTCCCCGCAAATCGCGGCCCGTCTGGACACGCACCTACGCCTGAGCGGCGGGCGCATCCAATGACATTGGCCGTCGTCCAGGCCCTGCTGTCCCATTGGCGGGTGCATTGGTTGCAACTGGCAACGCTGCTGATCGGTATCGCCCTGGCAACTGGTTTGTGGTCCGCTGTACAGGCCATCAATGCCGAGGCCCGCGCCAGCTATTCCCGTGCCAACGCCCAACTGGCACTTGGGCAGTTTGACGAATTGCACGATCCAGCCGGTTTCATCGCCATGTCCCGTTATGTCGACCTGCGTCGCGCGGGGTGGCAGGTGGCCGCCGTACTGGAAGGCCCTTATCGGGTCGCTGGACGTACGTTGCGTTTGATGGGCGTGGATATGGTGGCCTATCCCGCCTTGCCCGCAATTACCGAGGCCCAGCAAAGCGGTGCGCCGCCCGACCCGGCGGACATATTGACTGCTCCGGGCCGCCTGCTGGTTTCGACAGAGTTGGAGCACTTGTTGCGCGGTCACGATACTCTGCCCCCGGTTCTCAGTACCTCAGCGCTGCCGCCGGATGTGATCCTGACGGATATCGGCGTTGCCGAACGTCTTCTGAATCAGCCCGGTTCAGTCTCGCGGCTCATTATTCTGCCCGATCAACCCCGCGGGCTTCAGCCCCTGACCACGATCGCGCCAGAGCTGGAACGCATCAGCCCGTCACAAAAGATCGACACTGCTCGGCTGACCGACAGTTTCCACCTGAACCTGTCAGCCTTTGGATTGCTGTCCTTTGCAGTCGGCCTTTTTATCGTGAACGGCACAGTCGGGCTGGCATTTGCCCAACGCAGGGGCATTATCCGCACGCTGCGGGCACTGGGTGTTTCGATGCGATTACTGGTCTGGCTGATCCTTGCCGAGCTGACATTTCTGGCCTTGATCGGTGGGCTCGTCGGGTTGCTTTTGGGCTTCTTTCTGGCCGGAGCACTTCTGCCCGATGTCGCGGCCACGTTGCGTGGCCTTTACGGCGCACCAGTAACAGGGCAACTGACGCTGCAACTGGAATGGTTTTTGGCTGGGATTGCCATGGCAGTCTTTGGCACATTGCTGGCCAGCGGCCACGCATTGTGGCGCCTGTCGCGTATGCCCCTGCTGACAAGTCCGGGCGTTCAAGCGTGGCGGGGCGACCCCCGTGCGCGCCATCTTGCAGCGGCATTCGGATTGGTGATGATCCTGGGTGGCGGTTTGGCCTATGTCAGTTTCGGGGGGCTGATCGCCGGGTTTGCCCTGTTGGCTGGCTTGCTGACCGGTGCAGCGCTGATGCTGCCTGCGCTTTTGTCAGTAATGCTTTCATTCTGCGCCAGCACAGCGCGGGGGCCTATTGCCCAATGGGTCTGGGCGGATATGCGGGCACAACTGCCCGGATTGTCACTTGCCCTGATGGCCCTGTTGCTGGCTTTGGCAGCGAATGTCGGCGTAGGCACGATGGTGTCCAGCTTCCGGCTGACATTCGTCGGGTGGCTTGACCAGCGCCTGACGTCAGAACTCTACCTAACTGCCAGCGACGACGATCAGGGGCAGGAGATTACCGACTGGCTGCGCCCTCAGGTCGAAGCCATTCTGCCAATCCGAAATGTGGAATTGTCGCACGAAACGGGGCCTCTGTTTCTTTACGGTGTCGTGGATGATCCGGTCTATCGGCAGAACTGGCCAGTGATCACCTCAAGCCCGAATGCATGGGATGACGTCATGGCCGGACGTGCGGTTCTGATCAACGAGCAACTGGCCCGGCGTGCCGATCTCTGGCCCGGCGGTGCTTTGGCCTTATCGCCGGACCACATCCTGACCATCGCCGGGGTCTATTCGGATTATGGGAATCCGACCGGGCAAGCCATCGTCTCGATGGACCAACTGAACCAGATCGCTCCGGGTACGGAGGCCCGCCGTTTTGGCATTCGTCTAAACCCCGAAAACGCAACCGAAATGGCGCAAACCTTGAGGGAACGGTTCAACCTTCCACGTCAGGCTGTCGTACAGCAAGCTGCAATGAAGGCGCAGTCGCTGTCGATATTTGAGAAGACTTTTGTCGTGACCTCGGCCTTGAATGTGCTGACCCTCGGCGTGGCGGGATTTGCCATTCTCACCAGTCTTCTGACCCTGTGGACCCAGCGCCTGCCACAGATCGCACCGGTCTGGGCGCTGGGGCTGAACAGGGCGCAACTTGCAGGGCTGGAACTGTTGCGCAGCCTATTGCTGGCGGCATTGACCGCCTGTCTGGCGTTGCCACTTGGGCTTGTTCTGGCATGGGTTCTGCTGACGGTGATCAACGTTCAGGCTTTTGGTTGGCGCCTGCCGATGTTCGTCTTCCCCTGGGATTGGCTGTGGCTGTTTCTACTGACCCTTCTTGCTGCCCTGCTTGCCGCCGCCCTGCCCGCGCTACGGATGCTGCGCCTGCCACCCGCCGATCTACTGAAAGTGTTCGCCAATGAACGTTAGGACCCTACTAATCCTGCTTATGTGGCTCTACCCGATACCGCTTTGGGCGCAGGGCTATGCAGGTCTAGGCGGAACCGCTGAAGGTTTTGAAGTGCCGGCAGCCGGGTATGAATTTGATTTCCCAAAGGATCACGGCCCCCACCCGGCCTACCGCATCGAATGGTGGTATCTGACCGCCAATCTCCAAGGGGACGACGGCCTGGACTATGGCATTCAATGGACCCTGTTCCGGTCAGCCCTGAAACCCTATGACAGCGACGGGTGGCAAAGCCCGCAACTTTGGATGGGTCATGCTGCTGTTACGACCCCCAAGGATCATTTTTTTACCGAGCGATTGTCACGCGGGGGGATTGGCCAGGCCGGTGTAACCGCACAACCGTTTGAGGCCTGGATTGATGAATGGCGCATGGCCGGATCGGATTTGGACAGCCTGTCACTGACGGCCAATGGTGATGAATTCGGCTATGATCTTTCACTGACTGCGCAAGGGCCATTGGTATTTCACGGCGACGCGGGCTATTCGGTTAAATCCGCCGATAGACAGGCAAGTTACTATTACTCGCAGCCCTTTTACACAGTCGAAGGCGTGCTGCATTTGCCGGATGGCGAGGTGCAGGTAACCGGTCAGGGGTGGCTGGATCGGGAATGGTCCTCACAACCCTTGGCGGCGGATCAAAGGGGCTGGGATTGGTTCTCGCTCAGTTTTGAGGGAGGCGATAAGCTGATGGCTTTTCGCCTGCGCGGGGATCGAGGCGATTTCACCTCGGCCACCTGGATCAATTCTGACGGCAGTACTGAGGCCATCCCCAACGGTACAATCGGCCTTTTGCCGCTGAGTACCGACGAGGTTGCCGGACGCAATATCCCGACACACTGGCAAGTCGACCTAGCGGATCGGGGCATAGATATTCAGGTCTCAGCCCTGACACCTGATGCGTGGATGGGTACCAGTTTCGAATACTGGGAAGGCCCTGTCACCGTAAACGGCAGCCATAAAGGCGTTGGCTATCTTGAGATGACAGGTTACTGAACCAACCCGACTTTTCTCTACGACCGGCGACGCGATCTTTTGCGCGCTGGAAAATCAGTCAGCGAACCACATAAACTGAGACGTTGGAATGCCGCAC
This sequence comes from Ruegeria sp. AF3, assembly GCF_056536285.1. Lineage (NCBI taxonomy): Bacteria > Pseudomonadati > Pseudomonadota > Alphaproteobacteria > Rhodobacterales > Roseobacteraceae > Ruegeria > Ruegeria sp. AF3. The sequence goes on from NZ_JBQFJM010000001.1 coordinate 352,415, forward strand.
CACACGCGCCGCATTCGGACCAAGCAGATAGTCTTTGAAATCCGGCCTATGCGCGCCGATCACAATCAGGTCGGAACCGGCACTTTCGGCGGTTTTCAGGATCTCCTGATAGGCTGTGCCTGTCGCGACTACATGGCGGATGCTTTCATTGCGCTCTGCCCCCAATGCGGAAATGCACAGCGCCGTCAGTTTGGCTCGCGCCTCGGCCAACGCCTTGTCGTGAAAACCTGATTCAAAAAACCCGGACACCCAGCTTTCCCCGAAATCGGGCAGCACAGTCACGACATCCAACTGTGCCCCTTCCAGATCCGCCAAAGCAGCGGCTTTTTGCAGGACCGGAGCATCAATCTCGCCATTGCTGATATCAATGGCACACAGAACAGAACGTGTCATGCGGGCACCCCTTGTCTGGCGGCACGGCCGCGTTGCAGGAACGCGATAAGACCCAAGAGGATCATCGCTGGGATATACACCAGCTGCTTGGGCAGCTGGTCGGACGGCAAGCTGACCGACGTCAGGCGTACGGGTTCATCGCCATAGTAGTCAAAGATGGCCAGATCGTCGGCCACCGGCGCGCCGAACAGCGGCTCGTCAAGCTTGACCAGCCCGTCCTCGGGAACCAGCAGCAGGCCCATCGCCTCGACCCGTGCGGCCCCTCCTTCTTCGTCGCCCACAGTAACAACAACGGTTGTGTCCACCATTTCAAGCGTATCGTAATCGGGGCCTGCGACCACTAGGCGGACATCCGTTCCCGGCGGTGTCTGACCAATGGTCTCTTCAAATGCAGCGGGTTCAACCGATTCGAACGGAGGCGAGATGCGATCCATGAAATAGTCCGGTCGGAACAGGGCAAATGCCACCAGAACGAGCGCGACACTTTCATAGATACGGCTGCGGGTCAGGAAATACCCCATCGTACCCGCCGTAAAGACCAGAATCGCTATGGTCGCGAAAACGGCCACAGTGATCCCCTCAAGCCATGTAACGTCGATCAAAAGAAGATCAGTGTTGAAGATGAACACAAAAGGCAGTGCCACGGTGCGCAGGCTGTAGAAGAATGCTGTGAAGCCGGTTTTGATTGCATCACCGCCTGATACAGCGGCAGCGGCGAAACTGGCCAGACCCACCGGTGGCGTCACATCCGCCATGATCCCGAAGTAGAAGACGAACAGGTGCACGGCAATCAACGGCACGATAAGTCCGCTCTGCGCCCCCAGTTCAACGACCACTCCGGCCATCAACGAGCTGACAACGATATAATTCGCCGTGGTCGGCAGGCCCATGCCCAGAATCAGGCTCAGCAGGCCAACCATGATCAGCATCAGGATAAGATTGCCGCCCGACAGGAACTCGACCAGATCAGCCATAACCTGACCAACACCCGTCAAGGTCACGGTACCCACGATCACGCCCGCAGTTGCAGTTGCCAGTGCGATACCGATCATGTTCCGCGCTCCGTCAATCAGACCTTGCCACAGGTCAGCGACACCGTCGACGAAGGTACTGATTAAACTGCTCTGCCCCCGGAAAAGCGCCTTGAGCGGTTTCTGCGTCAGCAGGATTACGAACAGCAATGCGGTTGCCCAGAAGGCCGACAGCCCCGGTGATTTCTGTTCGATCATCAGGAAGTAAACCAGAACGACGATCGGCAAAAGGTGGTGCAAACCTGCCTTGTAGATATCTGCGACAACCGGCAGCGTGACTTCCTTTGCATTCGGATCGTCAGGCTCAAGGTCCGGCACTTGTGCCGCCAGAAAAAGCAATCCGACATAAACCGCGCAGACGATCAGGCTCAGCACAAGGCCCGCCGCGGACGGAATCAAGCTTGTTACAGCATCAACCGGGAATTGCGAGCCATAGCAAAGTCCTGCAAACACCAGGAAGAAGGCCAGCATACCCACAACGGTTCGCGCCAGATGCACGTCTCGGTCACCCAAGGTTGGCATGTTCCGCTTCACCGCTTCCAAATGCACAATATAGACCAGTGCGATGTAAGAAATCGCCGCTGGCAGGAAGGCGTGGGTGATCACCTCGACATATGAGATGCCCACATATTCCACCATCAGGAACGCCGCAGCACCCATTACAGGCGGCATGATCTGACCGTTCACGGAACTTGCAACTTCGACCGACCCCGCCTGTTCGCTGGAAAAGCCAACGCGCTTCATCAACGGAATGGTGAACGTACCGGTGGTAACAACGTTGGCAATCGACGAACCCGAGATCAGGCCAGTTGCCGCAGACCCCACAACGGCCGCCTTGGCAGGGCCGCCCCGCAGGTGACCCAGAGCGCCAAAGGCCATTTTTATGAAGTAGTTCCCTGCCCCAGCCTTATCGAGTAGCGCGCCAAACAGCACGAACAGGAATACGAATTTCGTAGAAACACCCAGCGCGATGCCAAACACGCCTTCGGACGTGATCCACATATGGCTCATGGCCTTTTTCAGGCTCGCACCTTTCCACTGGATCACTTCGGGGACCCAGGAAGACGATCCAAAGAACACATAGGCCAGGAAAACCGTGGCTATGATCGCCATTGCTGGACCAAGTGCGCGGCGCGCGGCCTCAAACAGCAACAGCAGCCCCAACAAAGCCACCCATTTGTCGATGTCATCGGCCAGCAGGCCATTATTGACCAGTTTCTCATAGAAGATGTAGCCGTACAGCGCGATACCCGCGCCCAAAACGCCCATGACCCAGTCCTGAACAGGGACATAATTGCGCGGGCTGGATTTCAGCGCCGGATAGGCCGCAAACGCCAGAAAGATCGCAAAGGCCAGATGGATCTGGCGTGAATTATTCACCACGCTTCCGGGCAGCAGGTAATTCGACAAGGGAGAGGCCAGAACGATCTGATATACCGACCACAAAACGGCAACAATCGCCAGAAACAGCCCCACATTTCCAGCGGGATTTCGCGCCCCTGCATCGGATGAGGCGACAAGGTCCTGAAGCTCTTCTTCCGAGAGTGGGCGATTGCCCTGTGTATCGGAACTCATGTGAAATCTCTCCGTCCTGCGGCCTTGGATTCTTTGGCCCTCTTGTCCCCGGTTTATCCCGGATGTGAACCGGGGCGCCGCAAAAGGACGCCCCGTGTAAAGTCTGGCTTACTGAATCCAGCCTTTTTCTTTGTAGTACTTTTCGGCGCCCGGATGCAGCGGAGCGGACAGGCCGTCCGAAATCATCTCCTCGGGCTTGAGATTGGCAAATGCCGGGTGCAGCTTTTTGAAGTCTTCGAAGTTTTCAAAGACCGAGCTTACAACCGCATAGACAGCATCGTCCGACACATCCGCCGAAGTCACGAAGGTCGCGCCCACGCCAAAGGTGGTGGTGTCATTGTCCGAACCCCGGTACATGCCACCCGGGATAGTCGCAGTGCGGTAGTATGAGTTGTTGTCGATCAGACCCTGAATCGCATCACCGGTGACGTTCACCAGAACAGAATCGCAGGCTGTCGTAGCTTCCTGAATCGAACCCGACGGGTGACCCACGGTGTAGATCATCGCATCCAGTTGGTTGTCACAAAGCGCAGCCGACTGCTCAGCTGCTTTCAGCTCGGACGCCAATTCGAAATCATCGACGGTCCAGCCCAACGCTTCCAGAACCACATCCATGGTGCCACGTTGGCCAGAACCCGGGTTACCGATGTTCACACGCTTGCCCTTGAGGTCTTCAAAGCTGGAAATACCGGCATCCGCGCGGGCCACAACGGTGAAGGGCTCGGGGTGGACCGAGAACACCGCACGCAGCTTTTCGAAGGGACCTGCCTCTTCAAATTTCGAGGTGCCGTTATACGCGTGATACTGCCAGTCGGACTGGGCAACACCGAATTCCAGCTCGCCTTCGCGAATGGTGTTGATGTTGTAGACCGAGCCACCGGTCGATTCGACCGAGCAGCGCACACCGTGTTCTTTCCGACCCTTGTTCACCAGACGGCAGATCGCGCCACCTGTCGGATAGTAAACACCGGTCACGCCGCCAGTACCAATTGTAATGAACTCTTCGGCATAGGCCGCCGGAGCCAACATGGCTGCGGTTACAAACGCGCCGAGGCTCAATTTGCTGCTGTTTTTCATTTCAGAACTCCCACATTTTTTGTCTGGCAGTTGGAATTCAAATCAATCACCCTGCTCATGAGTCCGTGCCGATAAAAAAAATCGGCCCGCTTCACAGCAGATGCAACCTGTTGAATTTTCCAGTTTCTCCCAACCCCCTTGAGGGTTCATCCAGATGCATTCAATGTCAAGGCCAGCGCCAGCCTGACTTGCTCCATTCCGCATATATGAGCGTAAGTTTTGAATTTTCCCCTCTGGCACACAGGAAAACCCGCCAGATCAGTCTTCCGGAACTTTACTGTCCTTTTCTGTTCAGGTCGGTTCGACAGCAGGACGTATTCGGTGCCCCTGTATTAGCATGAGACTGATAACAGAGGACTGAAAAGAACGAGACCAGATCGAAAAGTGAGAGTTAAGTGTGCGAGCACGCAATAAGCCCAAAAAGAAAAAACAGGAAGCAGGTTCCCCTAACCCCCTGTTTTTACTTTGGTACCCAAGGCCGGACTCGAACCGGCACGGTATCACTACCGGGGGATTTTGAATCCCCTGCGTCTACCATTCCGCCACTTGGGCCACGGACACTGGATTAGCGCCCATCCGAGGGAAGGTCCAGAGGCAAAAATCATCCAATAATCCATTTGTTTCGACCGCGATGGTTGACGGGCCGTCAGGTGCGTGGTTTGGCTTTCCGGGGCCGAGAACGGGATTTGAGTGCTTAATGTTGCGATCACTTTATGACTGGACAATTCGTCTGGCGGAACACCCTCATGCGCTGTGGGCGCTGGCTGTTGTGGCCTTTGTCGAAAGTTCGTTCTTTCCGATTCCCCCCGACGTTCTGATGATTCCGATGATCCTTGCGCGCCCGTCGCGCGCCTGGCTGATTGCAACTGTTGCTCTGGTGGCTTCGGTTCTGGGCGGGATGCTGGGCTATGCGATTGGTGCGTTTTTCTATGAAAGTCTGGGGCAGCCCATTCTTGAATCCATGGGCAAGGCCCATGCGATGGAAGAATTCAACACACGCTTCAACGATTTCGGGTTCTGGGCGGTCCTGGCCGCCGGAGTGACGCCTTTCCCGTACAAGGTCATCACCATCATGTCCGGCTGGACAGGAATGCCGCTTGGGACATTCATCGCAACGTCGATACTGGCACGTGCGCTCAGATTCTTCCTTGTTGCGGCGCTGCTTTGGGGCTTTGGCGAGCCGATCCGTGAATTTATTGAAAAACGCTTGGGGCTGATGTTCACCTTGTTCATCGTCCTCCTGTTTGGCGGCTTCCTGGTGGTGAAATACCTATGACGAGACGTTCACAACTTATCGCACTGGCAAGTCTTGGGTCCCTGGCCCTTCTGCTGGCAGCTTTTGGCTTTCAATATCTGGGCGGCCTTGCCCCCTGTAAAATGTGTATCTGGCAGCGCTACCCGCATGGGGTCGCAATCGCGATTGGCGTTTTGGCGCTGGCCTTGCCAAGACTGAGCATCCTGCCGCTATGTGGCGCGATGGCAGCGGCTGTCACTTCGGGTATTGGGTTTTACCACGCCGGCGTTGAACAAGGATGGTGGGAAGGTCCGACCAGTTGCACATCCGGCAGCATCAGTGGGATGTCGAATGACGACCTGTTCGACCAGATTATGTCAGCGCCTTTGGTTCGCTGCGACGATATCCCGTGGGAAATGTTCAACATCTCGATGGCCGGATGGAATGCCATTGCCTCGGCTGTTCTGGTACTGATCTGGCTCGCGGCGTGGCGGGCAAGCAAGGCCTAGAATTCGTCCAGCTCAGCATCCCAATACAGAAAATCGATCCAGCTTTCGTGTAAGTGATTGGGCGGAAACTTCCGACCAACATTGCGCAGTGCTTCGGCGTCAGGCTGACGGGGCGGCTTTCGCAGGCTCATTCCTGCCTGACGCAGCGATTTCGACCCTTTGCGCAGGTTGCACGGGCTGCACGCCGCCACAACGTTCTGCCAACTGGTCACCCCACCGGCGGCGCGTGGCACCACATGATCAAAGGTCAAATCACCGCGGCTGCCACAGTACTGGCACCGGAACTCGTCCCTCAGAAACAAATTAAAGCGCGTGAAGGCCACGCGCTTTCTGGGTTTTACATAGTCTTTCAGAACAACGACCGAAGGTATTCGGATCTGAGTACTTGGGCTGCGAACCACTTCGTCGTATTCGGCCACGATGTCGACGCGATCCAGCCAGGCGGCCTTGATCGCTTCCTGCCAGGGCCACAGGGACAACGGGTAATAAGACAGGGGGCGATAATCGGCGTTCAAAACCAATGCCGGATGATGCTTCAGCGCACCAGGCTCCCTGACAAATTCGGTCCTGAAGTCTCCGTCCATATCAGAATCGCTCCTCGCTCTGCTCTGCCCGTTTTTGACATCAGAGCGGGGAACACCCGCCCCGGCCTTAGTATAACTATATATCGTGTTAATACTCTGACAAGCCCTGATTTTCCACAATATGTCGCAAACTGGGTAATGCGAATCCGTAACAAGCGCATGACAGTTATCCACAGCTTGCGCGGGACGCACTCTTCGGGGTATGCGCGGGTCATGTCCTGGTTCATTCGCTTCAACAAACCTTATGATGTGCTGCCGCAGTTCACCGACCGCGACAATGGGGATACTCCGCGCAGTACACTGTCCGATTTCATCGATCTGCCCGGGGTTTATCCCGCCGGTCGGTTGGATCGTGACAGCGAAGGTTTGATGCTGCTGACTGACCACGGCAAGTTGCAGGCGCAGATATCGGATCCCAAGCACAAGATGGCAAAAACCTATTGGGTTCAGGTCGAAGGCATCCCGGACGAAACCGCCCTGAAAGCGCTGCGAAACGGCGTCGAGTTGAAAGACGGCCTGACCCGTCCGGCGAAGGTGCGCCAGATCGACGAGCCAGACGACCTGTGGCCCCGCACCCCACCAATCCGCGAACGCGAGACAGTTCCAGACAGTTGGATAGAACTGTCCATACGCGAGGGCAAAAACCGTCAGGTGCGTCGAATGACGGCCGCCGTGGGCCTGCCGACCCTGCGCCTGATCCGTTATAGAATCGGAGACTGGACTCTGGACGATCTGGAACCGGGCCAGTGGGACAGCCTGCCCATGCCATCCCTGAACACCACACCGCAACGAAAACGCGACCGTCGACCGCGCCGGTGACATACCCTGCCCTGATCTGCTAAACTTAAGTCATGAAACTAACTCCCGGAATACCGGCCCCTTCGGCGATTCTGGAAGCGTCGCTTTATGTCGATGATCTGGACGCAGCAGAACAGTTTTACGGCGAAGTACTGGGCCTGAAACGCATTCAGCGTGTCGCCGACCGCCACGTGTTTTACCGAATTGGCGGATCGGTCCTGCTGATCTTTAACCCGGAACAGACGGAACAGCCGCCCCTCAACCCGGACATGCCCGTTCCGCCACATGGCGCCCGTGGTGCCGGGCATGTGTGTCTTGTACTGACCCGTGATGAAATCGCGGTAATGCGCAAGCACCTTCTGGACTGGAATGTCCCCGTAGACGCAGAATTTGACTGGCCCGGAGGCGCACGATCTTTGTACGTGCGCGACCCGGCCGGAAACTCAGTCGAGTTTGCGGAAGCGCATCTTTGGTCTTAATCCGATGCGAAACGACAGTGTTCTGCTGATTTAATCTTACCGGCTAAAGGCTCAGCTTGTCGCGCATGAAGGCCAGGGCCACACTCAGCCCGTCCGGGGCGATGCCGTGCCCGGTGCCCTTCATGACATGAGCGTAGACCTCTTTGAAACCGGCGGATTGCAGGGCCTCCGCCGCTTCGGGCAAGGATTGCGGCGGGACGACGTCGTCGGCGTCGCCATGCACCAGCAATACCGGCATCCGGCTGACAGTTTCGTCTGCCAGAAGGTCCGCCTCTAGCAAACGGCCTGAGAAAGCGACAATTCCGGCCACGGGGTCTTCGCGGCGGGGCGCGACATACAAGCTCATCATTGTGCCCTGGCTAAAACCAAACAGGACAACCTGTTCGGGCAGAACGTCTTCATCCACCATCAGCGCATCCAGAAAGGCATTAAAGTCCTCGACCGCCATTTCCATGCCCCTGCGCGCTTCTTCCTCAGACGACCCGTCAATCCAGGGAATCGGAAACCACTGAAAGCCATTGGGCATTCCGGGGATCTGCTCGGGCGCGTCCGGGGCCACGAACAATGTGTCGGGCAGATGTTCACCCAGCGGGTCGGCCAAACCCAGCAGATCGGCACCGTTTGCGCCATAGCCATGCACGAACACCACAACCGAGCGCGTGTCGCCCGAAACAGGCTCTTTCCGGAGCGCATTCAAAACCCGTGTCATCTGATCCCTTCTCTTTGCTTTGCAACCCGGTAATAGGCCCACAGCACCCGCGCCGCAACCGAGCGCCAGGGCGACCAGGCCTCGGCCATCTTGCGCAGTTCTCTATCCGTTGGGCGATAGGGCAGGTCATAGAGGATGCGCGCGGCCTCTTGCAGCGCCAGGTCGCCGGGGGCGATCACGTCAGCGCGACCAAGTGAGAACATGGCGTATATTTCCGCAGTCCATACGCCGATGCCTGGCACTTGCGTCAGCGTGGTCACAACCCCCGCATCAGGAACATCACGTAACGCTTTGTAATCTATACGCGCTTCTGCCAACGCCTTTGCATATCGGATCTTCTGACGACTTAGCCCTACGGCCCGCAGATCGTCATCCGTTGCCCACATGATCTTACGCGGACCTGTCAGTTTGGCGTCTTGCAGGCGTTGCCATATTGCATTGGCCGAAGCCACGCTGACCTGTTGGCTGACAATGGCACTCAGCAGCTGCGCGAACCCGTCAGGACGGCGACGTAGCGGCAATGGGCCAATCTGTTCCATTGCATAGGCCATGCGTGGGCAGCTCCGGGCCAGCCATTCAGCCCCTTCCGCCACACAACCCGGCGTTTCGATGATGCGGCCAACGGGCATGTAGTCCCCCTGCTCAGTTGTTACTGGCACGTTAGGCGCATGTGCCGCAGATGCAACCGGGTTGTGCCGCAAACACTTAGCCGATACCCATTCCGCCATGACCATGATCTCGACACTTCCTAATGACCGTCAGGCCAAACGCAACGTTGCTGTCTTAGTGGCGGCACAGGCCATTCTGGGCGCGCAGATGCCAATGATGTTCATCGTCGGAGGGCTGGCCGGTCAGTCGCTGGCGACCAATCCCTGCCTGGCGACATTGCCCATTTCACTGATTGTTCTGGGATCGATGCTGGCGGCCACGCCAATTTCGGCCATCATGCAAAAATGGGGGCGTCGCGTTGGGTTCTTTGTTGGCGCGACATCCGGTGCGTTGGGCGGGTTGATCGGGGCCTATGGCCTGTTTCTTGGCTCTTTCCCCGTCTTCCTTATCGGCAGCCTGTTAACAGGCATCTACATGAGCGCGCACGGGTTCTATCGCTTTGCAGCAGCAGACACCGCATCAGACGATTACCGCCCCAAAGCGATTTCCTATGTCATGGCTGGTGGACTGGCGGCTGCCATCATTGGCCCGCAAATCGTAAAACTCACATCCGAAGCCTATGTCATCCCTTTTCTGGGCACCTATCTGGCTGTCATTGGGATCAATGTTCTGGGGTCCGCCCTGTTCTTCTTCCTTGATATTCCAACACCTGCAAAACCCACCGGCTCCGAGCCCAAGGGGCGGTCGCGACTGGAATTACTGAAAACACCTCGCATCGCCGTGGCCATCATATGTGCCATGGTATCTTACGCGCTGATGAACCTTGTGATGACGTCAACGCCGTTGGCCGTGGTTGGTTGTGGTTACTCGGCCAATGACGCGGCGGACATCGTTACCAGCCACGTGCTTGCCATGTATGTGCCCAGTTTCTTCACCGGTCACCTGATCGCCCGGTTTGGTATCGAAAGGATTGTTGCGCTGGGTCTGGCGATTCTTGCAACTGCTGGCCTGGTCGCCTTGCAGGGCGTTGAATTGGGGAACTTTTTCGTTGCCCTCATTCTTCTGGGTGTTGGGTGGAACTTTGGCTTTATCGGCGCGACCACGATGCTGGCCGCATCGCATGAGCCGCCGGAACGCGGCCGGATGCAGGGCCTTAACGACTTGCTGGTGTTTGGCGGAGTGACTATGGCCTCGCTGGCTTCGGGTGGATTGATGAACTGCTCGGGTGGGTCCCCGGTCGAAGGGTGGACAGCAGTCAACCTTGCAATGATCCCATTGCTGACACTGGCAGGCGGGGCCCTGTTGTGGCTGGTTCTGCGACCGGCCGACCCGGAACGGGCCTGATCACCAGCGCCCGCTGCCCACAGCCCACATCAAGGACAATCGCTGCTGTATTTCTCCCGGTACCAGAGCACCGGAGGCAACACGTTCGGGTCGGGCTATGGCTTGCTTCAATATCCGTTCGGCCAACCACCCGGAATATAATGCCGACCGTGCCTCAACCGAAATATCAGCCCGATGCGATCTGGCTTTGTACAGACGATTCAATGCGGCCCCGGCCAAGGCACGCACCCCTTCAGAGGTGCCGTCCAGCAACGGTATCCGCCCGCGTCTTTCCAGTTCAGGAATAGCCCTCAGCCAGTTCGCCACCCCGACCGCATATCCAAAGTCACGCAACGCTGGTTCATCCGCTGCCCCCAGCGCCTGAGCGGATGCAACAAACAATGAACCCGTACTGTGATCGATATAGGCGTCAAAGTGTTCCTGATCTTCGAACGGGTCATGGTATATATCCCAACGCCTTACGGCCACATATTCATCCAAAACGCCTGCCAGATGGGGCGAAAGAACCCGTGACAAGGGTGTTACCACCTCGTGCCGCCGTACGGTTGCCCCTTCAGCAATTTCCTGTAGCGCGTCACGCCACCATTGCAGCCTCATCTCGGCGATCATCGGCTCTTGCGTCACCCAGGGTGCGCGGGCAACTTCGACGTTCAGCGCGTAAATTGGGAACAGGACCGCACGGTCTGCAACCGGTGCAGCCATCGCTGCGCGGAAACGATCTGGATCAGCCCGTTGCACAAGTTCCGCGCAGGCCTTGACGTCTTGGTCAAAGACCAAGCTCACTCGGCTGCTGCCTTTTTCGGATCACAATCGCGCACCAGTTTCCATTGAATCGCATCCAGAAGCGCCTCGAAAGACGCATCGACTATATTCGCGCTGACGCCCACGGTGGACCAGCGCCGCCCCTGCCCGTCTTCGCTGTCGATGATGACACGCGTGACCGCTTCGGTGCCGCCTTGCGTAATCCGCACCTTGAAGTCGACCAGACGCATATCTGACAACACCTGTGAATACTGGCCCAGATCCTTGGCCAAGGCTTTGGCTAAGGCGTTCACCGGCCCCCTGTCGCTGCCTGACTCGTCCATGGATTCGCTGACAGACAGCTTCTTTTCACCATCCACTCTTACTACAACAACGGCCTCGGACAGGCTGACCATCTTGTTGTATTTGTTCTTACGCCGTTCAACGGTGACTTTGTAACGCTTGACCTCGAAGAACTCAGGCAATTGACCCAGCTCTTCCCGCGCCAGCAGTTCAAAACTGGCCTGAGCGGTGTCATAGGAATATCCATCCGCCTCGCGGGCCTTTATCTGGTCAAGGATGCGGCCAAGTGCGGGGTCACCTGCCTCAACACGCAAACCAGCCTCGGTCAAACGCTTGCGCAGGTTTGACTGACCAGCTTGGTTCGACATCGGAATGATGCGGGCGTTCCCGACGCTTGCGGGGTCCACATGCTCATATGTCGATGGGTCCTTGAGGATCGCGCTGGCGTGCAGTCCGGCCTTATGTGCAAAAGCCGACGCCCCGACATAAGCCGCCTGCTTGCTGGGCACCCGATTCAGGACATCATCCAGCATCCGGCTGATCCGGGTCAAACCAGCCAAAGCCTCACGGCTGACACCAATATCAAACTGCGACGCATAGGGTTCCTTCAACAACAGCGTCGGGATCAAAGCGGTCAGGTTCGCATTGCCGCAACGTTCGCCCAAACCATTCAATGTACCCTGAATCTGCCGTGCACCGGCCTCAACAGCAGCCAGAGAACAGGCAACGGCATTTTCGGTATCGTTATGGGTGTGAATGCCCAGCCGATCACCGGGCAGCCCGGCTGCGATCACCTCGGATACAATCCGCCCGACCTCGGACGGCAAAGCGCCACCATTTGTGTCGCACAGGACAACCCACCGCGCGCCAGCCTCAAGCGCTGCGCGACAAACATCCACGGCATATTCCGGATTGTCCTTGTAGCCGTCAAAGAAATGTTCCGCATCAAACAGCGCTTCTCGCCCCTGCGCGACGATATGCGCGACCGAGGCGCGCACGTTTTCCGTGTTCTCTTCCAGTGAAATACCAAGCGCGTGGGTGACGTGATAATCATGCGACTTGCCGACCAGACAAACAGCCTGCGTTCCCGCATTCATCACGGCTGCCAGCACATCGTCATTCTCGGCTGATCGTCCTGCGCGTTTGGTCATGCCGAACGCCGTCAACCGGGCCGCGGTCTTTGGGGCCACCTCGAAAAACGCGCTATCGGTCGGGTTGGCGCCGGGCCAACCGCCTTCGATGTAATCCACGCCCAAAGTGTCCAGCGCCTGCGCGATCTGCACTTTTTCTGCGGTCGAAAACTGCACGCCCTGCGTTTGCTGCCCATCGCGCAGGGTTGTGTCGTAGAGGTAGAGGCGTTCCTTAGCCATCAGACCTCCTCCAGCTTGGCAGCATCAAAACCGGCGCCGGGCACCAGTTCGACACTGTCCTTGCTCATTCGAACCTCAAGCCCCGCCGCTACATATGCTGCCTTCAAGCGATCAACTTCTGAGAAGTCCTTGCTTTGCATCGCGATTTCGCGTGCCTTCGCTAAACGGTCCGCATGAGAGGTCAAATCGACAGATGCGGTATCTGCCCAGTCGCTCATCTCAGGTAAAAGCAAACCCAGCAGTTGCGCACTGGCCAGCAGACCTGCGGCGTCACCGTCTGAAGCCAGACGATAAAGCTCGCTCATGGCACCTGCCGTATTCAGATCGTCACTTAGTGCTGCGATGACTTCAGGTGCCGCGCTGGCTGCGGGCTCGATGCCCGCTGTCAGCGCCCGCCACTTGCGCAGCGTCGCCTCGGCCTCACGCGCCTTCTTCTCGGTCCAATCCATTGGCTTGCGATAATGCGTCTGCAGAAAGACGAAGCGGATTACCTCGCCCGGCACACCCTGCTCCAACAGATCATGCACGGTAAAGAAATTGCCCAGCGATTTGGACATCTTCTTGCCCTCAACCTGCAACATCTCGTTGTGCATCCAGACCCGCGCGAACTCCCCATGCGGGTGAGCGCATTTGCTCTGGGCGATCTCGTTTTCATGATGCGGGAACATCAGGTCATTGCCACCACCATGGATATCAAAGCTCTCGCCCAGCAATTCATAGCTCATGGCCGAGCATTCGATGTGCCAGCCCGGACGTCCCCGGCCCCACGGGCTGTCCCAGCCCGGGAGATCATCAGTCGAAGGCTTCCACAACACGAAATCCATCGGGTTTTTCTTGTATGGCGCGACCTCGACCCGCGCGCCCGCAATCATGTCATCGACCGACCGGCCAGACAGTTTGCCATAGCTATCTTTCCAGCTGTCGACCGCGAACAGAACATGACCTTCGGCGGCATAGGCGTGACCCTTGGCAATCAGGTCTTCGATCATCGCGATCATCTGGGCGATATACTGGGTCGCGCGTGGCATCTGGTTGGGTTCCAACGCTCCCAACGCGCCCATGTCGTGCAAGTACCAATCGATGGTCTCGTCCGACCGCTCCTGCACCAATTGCTCAAGCGTGCCTTCTGCGCCCGCCTGTTTGCGCGCCAATGCCGTTGCGTTGATCTTGTCGTCCACGTCGGTGAAGTTGCGCACATAGGTCACGTGATCTGCGCCGTAGACGTGACGCAACAGGCGGTAGAGCACATCGAACACAACCACCGGGCGGGCATTACCCAAATGGGCACGATCATAGACCGTTGGGCCACAGACATACATCCGCACGTTTTCAGGATCGATCGGTACGAAGTCTTCCTTCGTCCGCGTCCGTGTGTTGTGCAGCTTGATCGTCGTCATCGGTCGGGCTCCTAAGAAACAGCAAAGGCTTGCGCGTTGGCGCGGGCTTAGCAACTTGTCTCAGGGATGAAAACGAAAGAAACCGGCCCGCTTGATAAATCAGCAGGTAATGCAGCAGATAATAATGATGCAGGTCACCGGGTTCATGGGACATCGGTTAGCATGGGATCATTCGCAAGCCAAGTGTTGAGTTTGCCATACCCGTTCGGCACAGTGCCGAACATGGACCGAGATTTCGTCAATTCCATCTGCAAAACGCTGCCCGGCGCTGAACTGTCCGATCCCTGGGGCGGTGGCCATGACGCCTGGAAAATTGGTGGCAAAATGTTCGCCTGTATCGGGATCGCAAATGACGGTGTTTCCGTAAAAACGCCCGATATCGAAACGGCGCAGATGCTGATAGACACTGGGATCGGCGTAAAAGCCCCCTATTTCCACCGCAGCTGGGTGCGTCTTCCGTTTGACACCGGTGCAGACGAAATGCGCCATCGTTTGACTGTGTCCTATGACCTTGTCCGCGCATCATTGACCAAAAAACTTCAGGCCTCGATAGCGCCGCGAAGCTGATTGACAAACGCCTGCCGCTCTGTCCCATTCAGCGCAGAGTAACCGAGGCCCTTGTCATGGAATTGTCCAAGCGCATCACGCAGATCACCGGCGGCAGCGACGGGTGGGAGGTGTTCAATCGGGCCCGACGGATGCTGAATGAAGGGCATGCCGTGACAGAATTGACAATCGGCGAGCATGACGTTCGTACCGACCCGTCGATCCGGCACGCTATGGACCTGTCGGCCCGCAACGGTCACACCGGTTATGCTACGGTGCCCGGAACAGATTTGCTGCGCGATACGGTTGCTGCCCGGGTTCAGTCCCGCACAGGTATCCCAACGACGCGTAACAATGTACTGATCACGCCCGGTGGGCAGTCCGCCCTTTTCGCCGCGCATATGGCGGTGTGCGATCCCGGCGACACCGGGCTGTATCTGGACCCGTATTATGCCACCTACCCCGGAACGATTCGCGGTGCCGGGGCCATTGCCCGCGCTGTTCGAACCACCGCAGAAGATGCATTTCAACCGCGCGCAGATTTGATTGATGCAGCGGCGGAAGGCGCGGTTTCGCTGTTGATCAACACACCGAACAACCCGACCGGAGTGGTGTATTCCCGTCAGTCACTTGAAGCCATTGCCGATGTTTGCCAACGCCGTGACCTGTGGCTGATATCAGACGAAGTCTATGACACCCAGATCTGGGAGGGCGAGCACCTGTCTGCCCGCGCGCTGCCCGGAATGGCCGACCGTACCTTGGTGGTTGGATCAATGTCCAAATCTCATGCCATGACCGGGTCCCGATGCGGGTGGATCGTTGGTCCGGAATACATGATCCGTCACCTGATAGATCTGGCTACTCATACAACCTATGGCGTACCGGGGTTCATTCAGGATGCGGCCAGCTTTGCACTGACCGCAGGACACGAACTTGAAAACAAGATCGCCGCGCCGTTCCGTCGCCGCCGTTCATTGGCGATGGACGTATTAGCGGCACAGAACACAGTGGGGCTCGTCCCGGCGCAGGGTTCTATGTATCTGATGCTGGATGTACGGGCGACCGGGCTGACGGGTGAAGGGTTTGCGAACGCCCTTTTGGACACTCATGCGATTGCGGTCATGCCGGGCGAAAGCTTTGGCAAGGCCGCAGCGGGGCACATTCGGGTTGCGATGACCGTGGATGATGAGAAGTTTGTCAGTTCCTTGAGAACCCTGTGCATGTTTTCAACGCAGCTCGCCAAGCGACACGCGGCTGAATAGCCGCATTCAAAACCGAAACGTCGTACGCAGGTTGAAAACACTGGTGTCCAGACTGCCGCTGGACCGGGTGACATCGTCGAAATTCTGCCGCAATGCTTCACCGCTGATGACGAAATTCTCGCCAATCGGATAGGCCAATCCGATTCCGTAAACCGCGGCTGTGTCACTGTCGACCGATGTATCAGCCCGCGCTGCGCCTACGACCACGTACCCCAAAGCGTTACCGAAATCATATCCACCACGCAATTTCAAGCTGGTCATGCTGTCGAGACTGCCCTGAGACTGTCCGAGGTTCAGGGACAGCCGATTATACTCCAACTCACCGCCCAGAACGAAATTCCCAAAGTCCCGGTCATAGCCCAGATGCGCACCAAAGGCCGTATCATCGCCATTCGCACCACCCGGACCATCGGCATCTGCAAATCCAAAACTGAAACCGGCATACCCGCCAGTCCAATCCTCCGCCGCAACAGGGTTAGCGCCGGCGATAAATATCGCAACAACAAGGACGGAAATAGGGTTCATAGTCGGGTTCAATGCAACACCGCTCTGGTTTCGATCAGAGGTATGACTTCAATTCAATCTGTGACCTGCTGCTCACAATTCAACTCCGCGCAGCAGACCTTGGAAGTAAGTGAATGCAGTATAACAGATTTCTTCCAAAACGGGCGAAAATCTCGGCGTTTGGTTCTCTGACCCCATAAGCCGTGAGAATTGTCCATATGAATAATCATCAAAGGTCGCAAATAGAACAGATTGTGTCGCCGCGTTTTGGAATTGTCGCGCAAGATGTTGAGGGGCAAAATGGCAGACGATGACTGGAAAATCAGCCTGATCAGCCGCACTATTGGGGCGGATCGCGGGCGTGCCGCACGAGGACGGCCGTAAAGGTGTGCTTGCAGACACCTTAAGACATCACTCAACGACCGGATTCTTGAAATGAACGACCAACCCCGCAATTCTTCGCGCAGTGGCGGCCGCGCCGCGCGCCGTGCTGCCCGTGCAACCGCACTGCCTGAGCACCTGCGACCTGTCCGCCCCGGAATGGAAGGTGGCGTCCTGAATGTACTGACACAGGCGCAGATCGAACGCATCCACGAAGCAGCACTTACCGCGCTTGAAACCATTGGCCTGGCGGATGCCCCGCAAAGTGGCATTGACTATCTGGTCGGTGCGGGCTGCACCTTGGGTGACGATGGCCGTATCCGTTTCCCACGTGCCCTTGTCGAGGACACGATTGCTAAGGCGAACCGCTCAGTCACTTTGTACAGCCGGGATGGAAACACCGATCTGGAATTGTCGGGCACCAAAGTGCACTACGGTACGGCCGGGGCCGCCGTGTCCATGGTCGACGTCCACGGTCGGGAATATCGCCATTCCACCGTGCAAGATCTGCACGATGCCGCGCGAATCTGCCAACAGCTTGATAACATTCACTTTGTGCAGCGGCCAATGGTCTGTCGTGACATCGCGGACAACCTCGAAATGGACCTCAACACAATTTACGCCTGTTGTTCTGGGTCCTTCAAACATGTCGGGACATCCTTCACCGAACCAAGCCACGTCGCACCGGCGATGGAGATGATCTATATGATTGCGGGCGGTGAAAACAAATTTCGCGAGCGCCCCTTCGTTTCGAACTCGAACTGCTTTGTTGTTCCTCCAATGAAATTCGCAACCGAAAGCTGCGAAGTGATGGAAGCATGCATCAAGGCCGGTATGCCTGTCTTGTTGCTATCTGCCGGTATGGCCGGTGCCACAGCGCCGTCGACCATCGCCGGTGCGATCACGCAAGCAACTGCGGAATGCCTGGCGGGATTGGTTTATGTTAATGCCGTAAGTCCCGGTGCCCCGGCGATTTTCGGCACCTGGCCCTTTGGTCTGGACCTGCGGACCGGTGCCATGTCGATTGGTTCAGGGGAACAGGCCCTTCTGACTGCCGGATGCGCCCAGATGCACCGGTTCTATGACTTGCCGGGCGGAGCTGCGGCTGGCGCATCGGATTCGAAACTGCCCGATATGCAGGCCGGCTGGGAACAGATGTGTTCGAACGTCATGGCAGGTCTATCCGGTCTGAACATGGTGTATGAGGCGGCCGGGATGCATGCCTCGTTGCTGGGGTTCTGCCTGGAAAGCCTAATCCTCAGCGATGATCTGATCGGACAGGCGCAACGCTGTGTACGCGGGATCGAGGTGACGGATGACACGCTGGCACTGGATCAAATGGCGGCGGTATGCATGGGCGGCCCAGGCCACTATCTGGGAACTGACGCAACGCTGAGCCGGATGCAGTCAGATTACGTCTATCCAACATTCGGAGATCGCTCCTCGCCGAAAGAGTGGGTGGAGCTTGGCAAGCCCGATCTGGTGGAAAAAGCCGTAGCCCGGAAAGAGGAAATCCTTTCCACCCCTTCCCCTGCAAGGTTCGACCCGGTTCTGGACGCCGAGATTCGGAAAAAATTCAAAATCCATCTTCCCGCCTAAGGTGATGGAAAAGGCGGCCCGAAATGGATCGGGCCGCCTGTTCATTCGATGCCTACCCGTCGCTGGGCGGCAGCAATCCTGCCTCCTGCGCGATCGCGACCTCGTCTGCATCCAACGCTCCGTCACCATTGGCATCCATGGCCGAGAAAGTGTCAGCGTTGATTTCCGGTACGACTGCCTGAATTTCCTCGATGGTCAAAAGACCATCACCGTTGGTATCGGCTGAGGATTGGGCCGAAGCAACGCCGGGCAAGCCCAGAACGGCCACGGAAAGCCCGATCAAATAATGCGATTTCATTTCAGTGCCTCCTGAAAGGTGTGTTTGTGTTTACGTCCGGACAGCGCCCAGAAGCACATGGACACCCCGGCGCGTCACGCGCTTTGGTAGAACTTCGTGATTTCACGCCAATCTTCGCGTGTTTGCCCGAGTCGGGTTTGCGGCCCTCCGCCTGAAGAAGGCGGCAAAACCTGTATCGGCGGCTCTTGCCCGACAGGACCACCTCAATCCGGCAATGTGGCGCTTATCCGGGACGACTCGGCGGGTAAAAAGAAAGGGGGCCGAAGCCCCCTGTCAGTTTCGCCTTCCAGGCTCATTTCGTTGACCGCCCGGTGTTTTTTTGCCTGCGGCCTGGACTGCGCATGGGGCGAGCGCACCCGCCCCGTGAAAGAGTGGGAAGGAGCAAATATTCCGCCCCACCCTGTTCCCGGCCAACACGGGCATGTCGGCCGAGTGGAGAATGGTCAGTCGGTGACAGACCTGTTCTCCGTATTCGTCGGGGTCGGTTACTTAGGGCAGCGTCCGACCCCTACGCCCCGGGGTGCCGGGGCGTTAAAGTCAGCTACACCCGCTTGTCGCGCCGCAGGTGTTGCACTTCATGCAAGTGCCGTTACGCACCAGCGTGTAGTTTCCGCATTCGCCACAGGGGTCGCCCTCATAGCCCTGCATCTTGGCTTTGGTGCGGGCGTCCATTCCGGTTGCCACTGCCGTTTCGGTGGCAGGCGCTTCGAACACAGTTGCTGTTTCCGACATTCCGGCCACGTCGCCATAACTGCCGTTGAACATCATCAAATCCTGCGGCAGACGCTTGCGCAGATACCCGGTTGAACTGATTTGTTTTAACACTTCCAACGACTTGGACGCCGCAGTTTCACTGATTTCCGAGACGTTGGAAACGCCTTCCTCTTCACCGCGTCCCAGATCATCAAAGGTAGCACCCTCGGGTTTCACATGGGCCAGATCGGTACGGTCCAGATAAGACACGGCCAGTTCGCGGAAGATGTAATCCAGGATCGACGTCGCGTTCTTGATCGAGTCGTTGCCCTGCACCATCCCTGCCGGTTCGAACTTGGTAAAGGTGAAGGCGTCGACAAACTCCTCCAGCGGCACGCCATATTGCAGACCGACTGACACGGCGATGGCAAAATTGTTCATCATCGCCCGGAAGCCAGCGCCTTCCTTGTGCATGTCGATGAAAATCTCACCCAGTTGACCGTCTTCGAACTCACCCGTGCGCAGGTAAACCTTGTGGCCGCCAACGATGGCCTTCTGTGTATACCCCTTTCGGCGATGCGGCAGTTTCTCGCGATGACTGCGGATTATTTCCTTGACCACAACCTTCTCGATCACCTTTTCGGCCAGAACGACGGCTTTTTCCTGTGCAGAGCCGCTTTCCAACACCTCGGCCGCCTCGTCATCATCCTCGACCAGCGCAGCCGCAAGGGGCTGAGACAGTTTCGAGCCGTCGCGGTACAGCGCGTTGGCCTTCACACCCAGTGACCAGCTAAGCTCATAGGCCTTCTGGCAATCCTCGATTGTCGCATCATTCGGCATGTTGATCGTTTTGCTGATCGCACCCGAGATAAAGCTTTGTGCCGCCGCCATCATGGTGATGTGGCTGCCAACCCCAAGGAAACGCTTGCCTTTCTTGCCGCACGGGTTGGCGCAGTCGAAGATCGCGTAGTGTTCTTCCTTCAGATGCGGTGCACCTTCCAGAGTCATGGTTCCGCAGACATGGTCGTTGGCCGCGTCGATATCCGCGCGAGTGAACCCCAGATGACGCAACAGATCAAAGGTCGGGTCATTCAGCTTGGTCGCCGGGATGCCCAGAACGCCGGTGCAGAAATCTTCGCCCAATGTCCATTGGTTGAAGACGAACCGGATGTCAAAGGCGCTTTCCAGCGCGGCGTCCACCTTGGCCAGTTCATTGGCACCAAAGCCGTGGCCAGTCAGTGAGGTGTGGTTGATCCCCGGCGCATTGCCGATTGTGCCGTGACCGACCGCGTAGGATACGATCTCTTCGATCTGCGACGAGGAATAGCCCAGCTTTTCCAGCGCAGATGGTACCGAGCGGTTGATGATCTTGAAGTAACCGCCGCCTGCCAGTTTCTTGAACTTGACCAGCGCAAAATCGGGCTCGATCCCCGTTGTATCGCAATCCATCACCAGACCGATGGTGCCTGTGGGGGCAATTACCGTGGCCTGTGCATTGCGGTAACCGTTCTGCTCGCCAAGGCTCAGCGCCTCATCCCAAGCGGACATGGCCAGATCGACCAAACGCTTGTCGGGGCAGTTGCCATGGTCCAGAGGTACCGGCTTGACGGCCAGTTTCTCGTACCCCTCAGTCACACCCTGCGCCGCGCGGCGGTGGTTGCGGATGACGCGCAGCATATGCTCGGCATTGCGCTTGTATCCCTTGAACGGGCCAAGCTCACCGGCAATTTCAGCTGAAGTGGCATATGCCACACCGGTCATGATCGCGGTCAGCGCACCGCAGATCGCCCGCCCCTCGTCCGAGTCATAGCTGTAGCCCATGTTCATCAACAGGCCGCCAATGTTGGCATAACCAAGGCCCAGCGTGCGGAAGTCGTACGACAGCTGCGCGATTTCCTTTGACGGGAATTGCGCCATGGTCACCGAGATTTCCAGCGTCAGCGTCCATAGGCGCGAGGCGTGCATGTAATCGGCGGCCTGGAACTCACCGTCCTTGAGGAAGGTCAGCAGGTTCATCGAGGCCAGGTTACAGGCCGTGTCATCCAGAAACATGTATTCTGAACACGGATTCGAACCGCGAATTTCACCATCTTCGGGGCATGTGTGCCATTCGTTGACCGTGTCGTGGAACTGGATGCCAGGATCCGCACAGGCCCAGGCGGCGTGGCCAACCTTTTCCCACAGATCCCGTGCCTTGACGGTCTTGGCGACTTTGCCATCGGTGCGGTTGATCAGCTGCCAGTCCGCGTCTTTTTCCACCGCGGTCAGAAACCCGTTGGTCACGCGGATCGAGTTATTCGAATTCTGCCCCGAGACCGAGCTATAGGCTTCCGAATCCCAATCCGTGTCATAGGTCGGGAATTCAATGCTGTCGTGACCCTGCTTGGCATAATCCAGCACACGCTTGATGTAAGTCTCGGGGATTGCGACCTTTTTCGCCTCGCGGATCGCCTTTCTCAGCGCTTCGTTCTTGTTGGGGTCATAGGCATCATCGGCCGCACCGTCCCATGAGCGAATGGCCTCGAAAATACCGTTCAGCATCTTTTCGTGCATCTTCGATCCGGCGACGATCGAGGCCACTTTCTGCTCTTCGATTACCTTCCATTCGATGAATTGTTCGATATCGGGGTGATCCGCATCGACAATGACCATCTTCGCTGCCCGACGGGTTGTCCCGCCTGATTTGATTGCGCCGGCGGCGCGGTCGCCGATCTTGAGAAAGCCCATCAGGCCCGAGGATTTGCCACCACCCGACAATGCCTCGCCTTCCGCACGCAGATGGCTGAAATTGGTTCCGGTGCCCGAGCCGTATTTGAACAACCGTGCTTCGCGCACCCACAGATCCATGATGCCGCCTTCGTTCACCAGATCATCATCGACGGACTGGATGAAGCAGGCATGTGGCTGCGGATGTTCGTAGGCGGATTTGGATTTGGTCAGTTTGCCGGTCTTGTAGTCGACATAGTGGTGCCCTTGCGCCGGACCGTCGATTCCATAGGCCCAGTGCAGGCCAGTATTGAACCATTGCGGGCTGTTTGGGGCGGCGCGCTGAGTCGCCAGCATGTACCGCATCTCGTCGAAATAGGCGCGCGCATCCTCTTCGGTCGAAAAGTAGCCACCTTTCCACCCCCAGTATGCCCACGCACCGGCCAGCCGGTCAAAGACCTGTTTGGAGGAAATTTCGCCCTCGAATTCAGCATCTTCAGCGGGAACCGACCGCCACAGGAATTCAGGAACGTCTTTTTCCTTAACTTTGGTCAGTTTGGACGGAACACCAGCTTTGCGAAAGTACTTCTGGGCAATCACGTCGCTTGCCACCTGCGACCAGGTTGACGGAACTTCGATCCCTTCCAGGCGGAACACAATGGTTCCATCGGGGTTTCGGATTTCAGATGTCGCAGACACAAAATCCAGTTCCGAATAGGCATCCTGATCTGGTTTGGTGAATTTTCTTTCAATCTTCATGTCCGCAGCCCTAGTTAAATTCCGCCTAATTTTCGGTTCACGGCACTACATTTTGAGTTGCGGAGCACCACCCGCAACGCCGACAGAAGCGCGCAAAGGTACTGGTCGCTGTTTTGGACAGCGAAAAAGCCGTTACAACGGCTGCACGTTAATAGACTGTGCTTATCCGACCCTCGCCTGTTGCCGTCCCGGCTTGAACACCAGATATTGTGGCAATCTCTTCGGCTCATACAATTTGACGTATATTGCCATAGAAGGTCAACGCCCTTTTTCAGCCAAATTTGAAATCTTTTTTGTTGACCAGACCCAGACACGAGGAGTGTGAAACTCAAGGTCCGATTCCTCCACAGGCTCGCCTTCGGTAAATTTTCGGTCACAACTCGAAGTCTCAAATCGAATTACCGTTTTTACCAGCATAGTTATCTGTATTTGATCAACCAACGCCGCGCTGGTTAGGCTGAAAAGGAATCATCTTCGCCGGGTCTGTCGAACCCACGCTGAACGACCAAAGGTTCACTCCGGATTGAGAAAGGCCAAACGAATGAAGTTGCTTCGCTTTATCCCCGCATTGGCCTGCATCGTGGCTTGCACGCCACAAGAAACGCCGACCCCGTCACGTAGCGCGCTGTTCGAAACCCATCCCAAAAGGTTATTTGAGGCATTCGAAACCAGTTGTTCTGGTCCCGGCAAGGTCTTTAAAAAAATCGGCGCACAGGCTTTTGAATGTAGCGAGTATCTGCCCCCAAAAGCGGCGGCCTATTTGATTCTGAACTATGACGGATTTCCGCAGGACCTGCCCCAAAGTGTCATGCGCCTGACAGCGTCAAAAACAGGTTCCGGCTATCGCGTCGACGCGCGATCGTACTTCAAAGTACGGCAGAAAAGCGGTTCGACCGTTGAAGTACCATTGGAAAGTGACACGCTGGATCAGGCCATCAGCTCGTTGTATCGGGCGATGGGCGGAACGCCCACATGAGAATGTGAAGGAAGTGGTCGGGGCGGCAGGATTCGAACCTACGACCCCCTGTACCCAAAACAGGTGCGCTACCAGACTGCGCCACGCCCCGGACCGTGCGCCTTCCTAACGATGCCAATCTGATTTGAAAAGCCCTAACAGGGCCAAATCGCAGGGCCTTGCGAAAAAATTTCGTGCTGCATCTGAGTGCCGACGCCGATAGAGTAGCGCGCGGACAATCCCGCATTGATTTCCAGCACCGCAAAAACGGCATCACCACCTTCAATCGGTGTCAGATCGCCGGGAATCGCTCTCTCATGTACATGTGTCACCGTGCCCGTACGGTCCAGAAATATCATGTCGAGCGGAATCAGTGTGTTCTTCATCCAGAACGCGACGGGTTGCGGTGGATCAAACACGAACAACATACCCGAACGATTCGGCAACGACTCGCGAAACATCAAACCCCTTGACCGCTCCTGTGGCGTAACCGCCACTTCCACGTCAAATCGGATTGTCGCGCTGTCGTTTCGGAGTGTGACATGGTCGGCGCTGCACGCAGCAAACGCCCCCCCTGTCCACAGCGTGATCAGAAGGGTCCAAAATGCCAGAAAACGAGTCAAGGAACCGTCAGCCGTCCAGCGCGGCTTCCCAGGCGAGAACCTGCGCCGCCATTCGGCCGCGCTTGCCATCAATTACGCGCATCGCAAGCGCCTCTCCGGGCTGAAGGTCAGCAAGCCCCGAGCGCCGCAGCACTTCTATATGCAAGAACACGTCTTCACCGCGCCCAAAAACATTTGCGAACCCGAAGCCCTTGCCTTTGTCGAACCACTTCACCCTCGCGGCCTCCAGAGGGGCTTCTGCGATAGCGTCCGGATCCAACTCGGCGAAATCGGCCAGCATCATCGACTCGGCGCGCGCTGGCGGGTCAATTGCAACAACCTCAACCGCCTGAACACCTCTGTCCGTGCGGTGTGTCATGATCTCGATACCCGCTCCGTCCGCGACGGAACTTTGGCCGAAATTGCGCAATACGTTCACATGCAACAGAATATCCGGGCCGCCTTCGTCAGACACAACAAAGCCGTATCCCTTGGCGGGATCGAACCATTTCACGTGTCCACGGACGCGATACATGTTGTTCAGGTCTTCTGGCACGGTTTTCCCATCGCGAATTTTAGCAGTTCGTTAAGGGTCTGTTGTTTATGGGATTGGCGGGCAAATTCAAGCTGAAAAAATCGTTTACTTTCTGCCTGTTGCATTTCACGACACGTGAACGTCATGGATTCAACCTTTCAACATGCCATGCCGATCCCGGCTCAATTCGTTTCCATCTGAACCGGTCATGCAAGCGAAATGCTCCATCAGCCCAGAACTCAATCTCTGTCGGCGTTAATCGGTACCCGCCCCAGAATGGAGGACGAGGTGGATTCGGCCCAAGTTTAGCGGTCACTTTCGCGACCTCTGCCATCAAAGCTGTCCGACTTGAAAGCGGTTGTGACTGCTTTGAAGCCCAGGCACCCAAACGGCTTTTCAATGACCTTGATGCATAATACGCATCAGCCTGGGGCCCGTTTTCACGACATATTGTACCACGAACGCGAAGTTGACGCCGCAAAGATTTCCAATGCATGACAAATGCAGCTTTTTCCGACGTATCCAGCTCGTTCGCTTTGACGCTTTCGTAGTTTGTATAGAATACAAATGAATCCGCTTCGATTTCCTTCAGCAGAACCATGCGCGCGTTTGGCAAACCATCCGGGTCTACGGTTGCAAGCGCAATCGCATTCGGATCATTCAATTCAGTTTCTTCAGCCTCAGCTAACCACCGGGCCGCAATTTTAAACGGATCGGAGCCAGCAAAGATGCCATCACGCTCGGTCATTTCCATCCCCTGGAAAGTATTAATGACGAGCCTAAGGCGAGAACCCGCTGCGAGCAAGAGCGCACGGCCTTGATGCAGCGCTACCAATGGCATAAACCATGCCAATCTAACGCGAAGACAGGCGGAGAACCAAACATGTCAAATCAGTTGATGGCCGGCAAACGTGGCCTCATCATGGGACTGGCCAATGACAAATCAATCGCATGGGGAATCGCCCGCGCCTTGTCCGAAGCCGGAGCTGAACTTGCCTTTTCTTATCAGGGTGACGCTTTAAAAAAACGTGTGGACCCGCTGGCTGCGCAATTAGGCAGCGAAATCGTTCTGCCCTGCGACGTGAGCGATGAGGCTTCAATTGATGGGCTTTTCTCGGCGCTGGAAGAGAAATGGGGCAAGCTGGACTTTATCGTTCACGCCATCGGGTTTTCTGACAAGAACGAATTGCGTGGACGTTATGTGGATACCAGCCGGGCCAACTTCACGCTGACAATGGATGTCTCCGTCTATTCGTTCACCGCGGTTATGCAGCGCGCGGAAAAGATGATGTCCGAAGGCGGCAGTGCCATAACACTGACCTATTACGGAGCCGAGCAGGTGATGCCCCACTATAACGTGATGGGTGTTGCCAAGGCCGCTCTGGAAGCGTCGGTCAAATACCTGGCCGAGGACCTGGGCAAGGACGGTATTCGCGTGAACGCGATCTCGGCCGGCCCGATCAAAACCCTGGCTGCCAGCGGCATTGGCGATTTTCGCTACATCATGAAATGGAACGAGTACAACTCTCCGCTGCGCCGCAACGTGACCATTGACGATGTCGGCAAGTCGGCCCTGTACCTGCTGTCGGACCTCAGCAGCGGCGTCACCGGAGAGAATCTGCACGTGGATTCGGGTTACCATATTGTCGGAATGAAGGCCGTTGACGCCCCTGACGTGGAAAAAGGTTAAGAACATGAGCGCTAAGGACCGCCTGCCGCACGAAAAAGGATTTCACATCAGCTGGGACCAGATCCACCGCGACTCGCGCGCATTGGCGTGGCGTCTGGACGGGCAAGGCCCCGATGATGGCAGCTGGCGTGCTGTTGTGGCGATCACCCGTGGCGGCATGGCCCCTGCGATGATCGTCAGCCGGGAACTGGATATTCGTACTGTCGATACGGTCAGCGTCAAATCCTACCATCATCAAGCTCAGGGTGAGGCGGAAGTTCTGAAAGCACCCGATGCCAAGTTAATGGGTGACGGAACCGGAATTCTGATCATCGACGATCTGGTAGACAGCGGAAAAACTCTGGAGCTGGTTCGGGAGATGTATCCTAAAGCGCATTTTGCGACAGTTTATGCCAAACCCAAGGGACGCCCAATGGTGGATACGTTCATCACCGAAGTCAGTCAGGACACGTGGATCTTTTTCCCGTGGGATATGGCCCTTCAATATGTCGAGCCCTATCGGGGCACCGATTGAAATCAGATCAGTAGGCAGCACATGACGCTCAGCCGTACCGCCGCAACATTCGCGCCGCCAGTGATGGAAGCGCGCCGATGGGTCGAGGGCGTTTCGTTCCCACCCGAACGCCCGTTGATCAACGTAAGCCAGGCGGCGCCGGTTGACCCGCCGCCACTGGCATTGCGCGAGGCTATGGCCGAATTTACCGTGCGCGAAGACCATGCGCATCTATACGGCCCTGTGCTGGGAAATGAAGATCTTCGCACGGAACTGGCTGCGCAGATCAGCGCGCATTATGGGGCAAAGGTCGAGGCACCTCAGGTTGCTATCACCTCAGGATGCAATCAGGCGTTTTCAGCAGTGATATCGGCCATCACCGGTGAAGGGGATGAGGTTATTCTACCAACCCCATGGTATTTCAATCATAAAATGTGGCTGGATATGTCGGGTGTTCAGGCGGTGGACCTGAAGACCGGCGACGATTTGCTGCCCGGTCCGGAGCGCGCGCGGGCGCTGATAACGGACAAAACAAGCGCAATTGCTCTGGTCACGCCCAACAATCCCGGCGGCGTTGAATACCCGGCAGACCTTGTCCGCGCCTTCTTTGAGCTGGCGCGCGAAACCGGGATTTACCTGATCGTCGACGAAACCTATCGTGACTTCGACAGTCGCAGCGGGCCGCCACATGACCTGTTCCAGCAACCAGACTGGGATCAGACGCTGATCCACCTGTATTCCTTCTCCAAGGCATACAGGCTGACGGGTCACAGGGTCGGTGCCATTGCAACGGGCCCTGCACTTTTGGCTGAGGTCGAAAAGTTTCTTGACACCGTTGCCATTTGCCCCGGTCAGATCGGACAGTTCGCCGCGCTTTGGGGTATGCAAAACTTGTCGCAATGGCTGGCAGGCGAACGCGACGAAATACTCGACCGTCGCGCTGCCATCCTTGAGGGTATGCCCGCGCTGGAAGCCGAAGGTTGGCGCCTTTTGGGACTTGGGGCGTATTTCGCCTATCTGGAGCACCCGTTTGACATTCCGTCCGACGAACTTGCCAGGCGTTTGGTGCGTGAAGCCGGTGTTCTGTTATTGCCCGGTACCATGTTCATGCCCGATCACCACCCGAACGGGAAACGGCAAGTGCGCATTGCCTTCGCCAACCTCGACCGCACAGGTTTGGGCCAATTGTTCGAACGGTTGCAGGGCCTGTCCTTCTAAGCTTGCCCCCCGGCGGTGTGCGTCGTATTCAAGGCGGCAACCGACAGGGCAGAACGCTGCCGTAATAACAAGAGGGCACCATGGCCGCAGGCGCTAAAAGTCTTTCGAAAACCTTTGTCTGGATTCTGATGGGCATGTTGATGCTGGGGCTCGCGGGGTTCGGCGCCGTCAACCTGAGCGGCACAGTCCGTACCGTGGCGCAAGTTGGTGATGAAAGCATCTCGATCGATGACTTTGTCCGCGAGTTGCAGCGCGAGATCCGCGCGGTTGAGGCGCAATCGGGTCAGCCCCTGCAAATGTCGCAGGCGCGCGATCTGGGGCTGGATCGAAATGCGCTTGCCCGCCTGACGGCCTTGGCGGCGTTGGACAACGAGGTGAGCCAGCTTGGGATTTCCATAGGGGATGAAAACCTGCAAAATGAGATCGTGTCTGTCCCGGCCTTTCAGGGCGTAGACGGCAATTTCGACCGCGAGGCATACCGCTTTCAGCTTGAACAGGTCGGCATGACGGATTCCGAGTTCGAGTCGGACCTGCGCAAAGAATCCGCCCGTACGATCGTTCAAGGTGCGATCATGGGGGGTGTGGAAATGCCTGCCACCGTGACAGACACAATGGCCAACTATATTGGTGCCCGTCGCAGCTTTACCGTTGCGACGGCAGGGGCCGAGGCTTTGGAAACCCCCGTGGCCGAACCGACTGACGCGCAGATTCAGACCTACTATGACGAAAACGCTGAACAGTTCACCCTGCCCCGCACGAAACAGCTGACGTATGCGATCCTGTCTCCGGCCATGTTGGTGGACACGGTTGAGGTTGACGAAGAGGCTCTGCGAAAACTTTTTGAAGAGCGGTCGGCAGAGTATAATCAGCCAGAACGCCGTCTGGTCGAGCGCCTGAATTTCCCGGATGAACAAGCGGCCAACGACGCCAAGGCGCAGCTTGAGGTCGGGGGCACGACTTTTGAACAACTGGTTCGGGACCGTGATCTGGAGCTTTCGGATATCGACCTGGGCGACCTCACGCGTGAGGATCTGGGCGAAGCCGCCGACGCCGTGTTCGCGGCAGAACTTGACGCCGTTGTCGGCCCTCTGCCATCGGTATTTGGCCCCGCCCTGTTCCGTATCAACGGATCCCTGGCTGCAAACAGCGTTCCCTTTGAGGAGGCCGAACCGGCCCTGCGCGAAGAACTGGCGACAGAACGCGCCCGCCGCCTGATCGAGGCGCAGTCCGAAGATGTCAACGACATGCTGGCTGGTGGAGCGACTCTGGAAGAATTGGCAAATGAAACTGAAATGGAGCTGGGTCAGATTGACTGGACCCGCGACAGCGCCGAGGACATAGCGGCCTATGACGGGTTCCGCGCGGCCGCCGAAGCCGTGCAAGAGGGAGATTTCCCTGAAATCGCATTTCTCGAAGACGGATCGATCTTTGCCTTGCGCCTGAACGACGTTCTGCCACGCCGCCCTGAACCGCTGGAAAGCGCACGCGACCGTGTCGCCGCTGCCTGGGTACAGGCAGAGACCAACAAAGCCTTGCTGGACAAAGCAAACGCCGCACTGAGCCAACTGGCCACTGATGGTGACTTCGCTGCGACTGGCCTGCCCTTCCGCGTTGAAAACGCACTGACGCGTACCGCGTTTCTTGATGACGTCCCCGCCAGTTTCATGAATGAAGTGTTCCAGATGGAACTCGGTGAGTTGCGCGTCATTGGAGGAAATGGTGCAGCCTTGCTGGTGCGTCTGGACGAGGTTCTGCCCCCCGAGGATTCCGACGAACTGCGCCGGTTGCGCGACGCACTGGCAACGCAGATGGATCAGGCGCTGTCGCAGAATATTTTTGACGCATACGTACGGGACGCTCAGACCCGCGCCCGCCCGGTCGTGGATCAGCAGGCGCTAAACGCCGTGCAGGCGAGCTTTTAAGCGAGACCAAGATGGCCCTGACACCCGATTTCGATACCTTCGCGCGCGCCTATGAAGCGGGCGAAAACCAGGTGGTTTACACACGTCTCGCCGCCGACCTGGACACACCCGTGTCGCTAATGCTCAAACTGACGGGAGCGCAGAAAGATGCGTTCATGCTGGAGTCGGTTACGGGCGGTGAGGTGCGTGGCCGCTATTCGATCATCGGCATGAAACCGGACCTGATCTGGCGCTGCCACGGTGAAACGTCCGAGTTGAACCGTTCGGCGCGGTTCGATGCCGACGCCTTTGCCGCGCAGGACGGCAATCCGATGGACAATCTGCGTGCCTTGCTAGCCGAAAGCCGTATTGAACTGCCAGACGACCTGCCTCAGGCTGCCGCCGGGCTGTTTGGATATCTGGGCTATGACATGGTCCGGCTGGTCGAATGCTTGCCGGGCGTGAACCCCGATCCGCTGGGACTGCCAGATGCGAT
This sequence comes from Ruegeria sp. AF3, assembly GCF_056536285.1. Classification (NCBI taxonomy): domain Bacteria; kingdom Pseudomonadati; phylum Pseudomonadota; class Alphaproteobacteria; order Rhodobacterales; family Roseobacteraceae; genus Ruegeria; species Ruegeria sp. AF3. The sequence continues at coordinate 383,206 of NZ_JBQFJM010000001.1, forward strand.
CATGTTGCGCCCGTCTGTTGTCGCAGTATTGGATGGCGTCAAAGGCGAGGTGACGGTGGTTTCACCCGCCTGGGCCAGCGACGGTCAATCTGCCAAAGCTGCCTATGCGCAGGCGGCCGAGCGTGTGATGGATGCGGTCCGCGATCTGGAACGTGCGATGCCCGCCGAAACCCGTGATCTGGGCGACGCGCGCGAAATTGCGGCGCCGGTGTCGAACTTCACCAAATCCGGCTATATGGAAGCGGTTGAAAAGGCCAAGGAATACATCCGTGCTGGCGATATCTTCCAGGTAGTTCCAGCGCAGCGTTGGACGCAGGATTTTCCGCTGCCGCCTTTCGCGCTTTATCGTTCGCTGCGGCGCACCAACCCCTCGCCGTTTATGTTCTACTTCAACTTCGGCGGTTTTCAGGTCGTTGGGGCCAGCCCCGAGATTTTGGTGCGGGTGTTCGGCAGCGAAGTCACCATTCGCCCGATTGCAGGCACACGTCCCCGTGGCGCGACCCCCGAGGAAGACAAAGCGAACGAGCTTGACCTGCTGGCCGATAAGAAAGAGCTGGCCGAACACCTTATGCTTCTGGACCTCGGGCGCAATGATACCGGCCGCGTGTCAAAAATCGGTACGGTCCGCCCGACCGAAGAGTTCATCATCGAACGCTACAGCCATGTGATGCACATCGTGTCGAACGTGGTGGGTGAGTTGGCGGAAGACAAAGATGCGCTGGACGCCTTCTTTGCCGGGATGCCTGCGGGCACCGTCTCGGGTGCGCCGAAAGTGCGGGCGATGGAGATCATTGACGAGCTTGAGCCGGAAAAACGCGGCGTCTATGGCGGTGGTGTTGGCTATTTCAGCGCAGGCGGTGACATGGACATGTGCATTGCCCTGCGCACGGCCATCGTGAAGGATCAGAAACTCTATATTCAGGCTGGTGGCGGTGTTGTCTATGACAGCGACCCCGAGGCCGAGTTCATGGAGACTGTTCATAAGTCAAACGCCATACGGCGCGCGGCGGAAGATGCCGCTCGGTTCACCGGAAACGGCAACAGTTAAAAAAACAAGGGCGGCTGATCAATTGATCACCGCCCTGTTTCAAGCTGTCACTGTACCTGTTTCATCAAGACGGCCGAGATCGGCGCCATCGCTACCCGGCTGCCGCGATCCTCAAGACCCCACAGCAACAGGGCCGAGATTGTCTCGGGCCGCACCCGCCCCAGCATGACAACGGTTCCTTCCTGACCTGCCCGGAACGCGGCCTGATCCAGGAACCGGCGCATGATTCTGGGATCCTGTCGCGCCCCATCGATATCGCGGAACACAACGCTGGACGGAATGCCATTGCGAACCGCCAACTTCTGGACAGTATTCAGCCCATTGTCCTGTGTGATCAACCCGCGTCCGGTTCCGGCAGCAATTGCCGCGACCTGATCGGCCAGCTTGCGGTTTCCCTGAATGCCACTGTTCACGCCTTCCAGAATACCCACTGTTTCAGGCAATGTATCCAGCCACACGGACAGGGAAACTTCGGCATCCTGCGCACTCGCGGCTTCGGGCAGGTCCGCAAGGGCCAGAACTTCGAACCCAGCCGCGCGGTGCCGTGCCATCTTTTCCGCCGCATCCGGATCAGAAGGGTTCACGGCAAAGCTGATCGGGTAAGGGAAATCCTGCAACGCTTCGGCGCCGAACGCGCCTTCGTCATCAATCAGAATGATCGACATCAGCGGCTTAGATTCCGGGTTCTCGAACTTGGCGGCAAAACGTTCAATCGGTTTTTCCACAGATGGCTGTTCGGAAATCGCCTGTTCTGCAACAGGCTCATCATCGCGTTCCGTCAACGGCAGGATACGTTTTCCGACAATCGAACTGGCACTTTCTTCCTGTTCTCCCCCGATCTGAGGCAGCGCAGCAATACGCGGAAGCTCACGGGGCAAGGTATCTTCATCCCCTTCCACCGCAATCGGACTGCTTTCAAATGAATTATCAGTCGTAGTGTCTTTTGTTTGTGGATCAGCCTCGACCTGTGGCAACGGATTTGGTTCGGGCTCAAGAACCGCGACCTCGGTTGTGTCAGGCTCGAATGGAGGTGCGGGCGTTTCATCAATTACAACCGGCAAGGACTGTTCCTGCTGAACTGCGGGCACCTTGCTGGGCTCGGGCGGCGCAGCGGGGGCTTCGGTCATGACAGACACTTCGGTCGCGACCGATGCAGCGGGCTCGTTCGGGGCCTCAGCCGCTTTGCCAACCTCGGGCTGCGGCTCGGATGACGCTTCCAACCCGGACAAATCGGCCAGATCTTCGCTGGCATTATCGGCGGCTTCTGGCGCACGCGGGGCCAGTTCCACCAGATCGGCATCAGAAACATCCTCGGCAAGTTCAGTAGGCGCCTCTGGTGTTTCTGAAATCGTCGGCGCTGGTGCTTCGGTCGCAACAACCGGTGTGTTGACCATCGGCGTGTTGAGCGACACGACCGCACCCAAGATCAAAACAACGATCGCCCCTGCGACCATTCCTCCGAAAAATCCGCCCATATTTCCTGCCTTTCGCCTCTTTTCCCTGCCTCGCCCTGCTCTGCGCCATCTGGTGTGGCGCTCGGTCAATTGGAGGCGTCAGAAACCGTATGTCCTCTTGACGCTGCCGTCCAAGCCTGAGCATGTATGTGCGGACATTATACCGTGGCCCGGGGTTGCATCGCCAGCCCGAAATGCCCAAGCGAAGATAAGTGCCCATATGCTGCTGCTGATCGACAACTACGACTCGTTTACCTACAATTTGGTACATTATTTGGGCGAACTTGGTGCCGAAATGGTCATTCGCCGCAATGATGCGCTGGATGTGCAAGAAGCAATGGCCATGAACCCGGCTGGGATCCTGCTAAGTCCCGGCCCCTGCGACCCAGATCAGGCGGGCATCTGTCTGGCTCTGACCGAAGCGGCGGCCGAGACCAAAACACCCCTTTTGGGGGTTTGTCTTGGGCATCAGACCATTGGACAGGCGTTCGGTGGCAAGGTGGTTCGGTGCCACGAAATTGTGCACGGCAAAATGGGCATCATGCACCACACCGGAAAAGGCGTCTTTGCTGGCCTTCCATCGCCCTTTGAAGCCACACGCTACCATTCGCTGGTGGTCGAGCGTGAGACGCTGCCCGACTGTCTTGAGATCACAGCCGAGCTGGAAGACGGCACGATCATGGGGCTGCAACACAAGGAACTGCCTATTCACGGTGTTCAGTTCCACCCTGAATCGATTGCTTCCGAGCATGGTCACGCCCTTCTCAAGAACTTCCTGCAAGAACTGAAAGTCCCCGCATGAGCGACGCGCTGAAACCGTTGATCGGAGCAGCCGCCGATCGTCCGCTGACCCGTAAAGAGGCCGAGACTGCCTTTGGCATCCTGTTCAACGGCGAAGCCACGCCAAGCCAGATTGGCGGGCTGTTGATGGCCATGCGCACGAGGGGGGAAACGGTTGATGAATATGCCGCGGCCGCGGCTGTCATGCGCGCCAAGTGCAATGCCGTGCGGGCCCCCGAAGGGGCGATCGACATCGTTGGCACGGGCGGGGACGGAAAAGGTACTCTGAATATCTCGACCGCGACGGCCTTTGTCGTCGCAGGCGCTGGCGTGACAGTCGCCAAACACGGCAACCGCAACCTAAGTTCTAAATCAGGCGCAGCGGATGCATTGGGTCAAATGGGCATCAACGTCATGGTTGGCCCGCAAGTCGTTGAAAGCGCATTGAAAGATGTCGGGATCGGATTCATGATGGCGCCGATGCATCACCCGGCCATTGCGCATGTTATGCCTTCGCGGCAGGAGCTGGGAACGCGCACGATTTTCAATATCCTTGGCCCACTGACCAACCCTGCCGGTGTCAAACGGCAACTGACTGGCGCCTTTAGCCGCGAGTTGATCCGCCCCATGGCTGAAACACTCGGCTTGCTGGGGTCAGATCGCGCGTGGCTGGTGCATGGATCAGACGGGACAGACGAATTGACGATCACCGGTATCAGCTGGGTCGCCGCTTTAGAAGATGACGTGATCAAAGAGGTCGAGCTGCACCCCGAGGATGCTGGCCTGCCTGTGCACCCTTTCGAAGACATCCTCGGCGGAACCCCTGAAGAAAATGCCATCGCATTTCGTGCGCTGCTGGACGGCGCTCGGTCAGCGTATCGTGACGCCGTGTTGCTGAACTCTGCCGCCGCATTGGTTGTCGCCGACGCTGCAAGTGATCTGCGCGAAGGCGTGGCCATGGCCGCCGACAGCATCGACAGCGGTGAAGCCAAAAACAAAATCACGGCCTTGGCCGCCAAGACTCAGGAGGCCGCATGACCGAAACCGTTCTGGACAAGATCAAAGCCTACAAACTGGAAGAAATCGCAGCAGACAAGGCTCAGAAGTCCTTGGAAACGCTAGAAAGTGAAGCACGCGCAGCTTCGGAAACCCGCGGGTTTGCCGCAGCTCTTCAAGCTGCGTCCCGGCAAGGTTACGGCCTGATTGCCGAGGTCAAGAAAGCCAGCCCCTCCAAGGGTTTGATCCGGCCAGATTTTGATCCGCCTGCCTTGGCCAAGGCCTATGAAGAAGGCGGTGCTACGTGTTTGTCCGTGCTCACCGACACGCCGAGCTTTCAGGGTGCCAAGGAATATCTAACACAAGCGCGTAACGCGACATCTCTGCCCGCTTTGCGTAAGGATTTCATGTATGACCCTTATCAGGTGGTCGAGGCACGTGCTTTGGAAGCCGACTGTATTCTGATCATCATGGCATCCGTCAGCGATGATCAGGCAGCCGAGTTGGAACAAACCGCTTTCGATTGGGAGATGGACGTTCTGATTGAGGTTCACGACCAAGCCGAGCTTGAACGCGCAGCCCAACTGAAAAGTCCTTTGATCGGCATAAACAACCGCAATCTCAAGACCTTCGAAACCACTCTTGATTCGACTCGGCGCTTGTCCAAACTGGTACCGGCAGACCGTACTATCGTGTGCGAAAGCGGGTTGGGTACGCCAGAAGATTTGCGGGATATTGCGCGCTATGGCGCCCGGTGCTTTTTGATCGGCGAAAGCCTGATGCGCCAGGACGATGTCGAAGCGGCCACCCGCCACATCCTGTCCAATCCGCTTATCCCCGGAGTGATGTGATGCCGCTGACCCATTTCGATGCTCAAGGTCAGGCGCATATGGTCGACGTCTCGGGCAAAGAGGTCACAGATCGTTTAGCCGTGGCTGTGGGTCACGTTAAGATGGCACCGGAAACCTATGAAATCATTTCAGAACAACGCGCCGCTAAGGGCGATGTTTTGGGCGTTGCCCGCCTGGCCGGCATCATGGGTGCAAAAAAGACGCCGGATCTGATCCCGCTCTGCCATCCTTTGCCAGTAACTAAGGTTGCCGTTGAACTGACCCTCGACCCGGATCTGCCGGGAGTTCAGATCGAAGCAACGGTCAAAACGTCAGGTCAAACCGGAGTTGAGATGGAGGCCCTGACCGCCGTTTCCACCGCGGCCTTGACTGTGTACGACATGACCAAAGCCGTCGACAAAGCGATGGAAATTGGCGGCATTCATTTAAGTCTTAAAGACGGCGGAAAATCAGGACGTTACGAGGCGAAATGATTACCGTCGAAGAAGCGCGCGCCCTGCTGTTCGATCTTGTCGGCCCTCTACCTTCGGAACAGGTTCCCCTGGCCCAGTCTGCGGGACGTGTTCTGTCGCACGAGGTTGTGGCAGCGCGCGACCAGCCGCCATTTGCGGCATCTTCGATGGATGGCTATGCCGTCAAAGCCGACGAAGTCGAGCTTCATGCCATGTTCAAAGTGGTGGGCGAATCCGCTGCGGGTCGTCGTTTCGACGGCTCGGTGGGCCCCGGTCAGGCCGTGCGTATCTTTACCGGCGCTCCGGTTCCCGAGGGCGCGGATTTCGTTGTGATTCAGGAAGATACCGACCGGCGTGGCGATCTGATCACGATCACAGACGACCCCGGCCCCAAAACGAACATCCGCCCTGCCGGTGTGGATTTTATGACAGGCACTCCCATCACGGCACCGCGTTTGATCCGCGCCGAAGACATTGCACTGATGGCTGCGATGAATGTCGCGCGGGTCCCGGTTTCTCGAAAACCCGTCATTGCCCTGATCTCGACCGGCGACGAACTTGTCATGCCCGGCGAAGAACCGGGACCGGACCAGATTATCGCGTCAAACACGTTTGGACTGCGGGCATTGCTTGAGGGGCTCGGTGCTGTGGTTCGTGTCCTTCCGATTGCACGGGATACGGTCTCATCACTTGAAACGGCTTTTCACCTGGCACGAGGGGCCGATCTCGTCGTGACGATTGGCGGTGCGTCGGTTGGGGACTACGACCTTGTGTCTGACGTTTCGCAGGGGCTGGGGATGGATCGGTCTTTCTACAAGATCCGAATGCGCCCCGGAAAACCTCTGATGGCTGGTCGCATGGGTGACACCGCGATGGTCGGGCTTCCGGGGAACCCGGTCAGCGCGATGGTCTGTGGCTATCTGTTCCTTGCCCCGATGGTGCGGCGGATGCTGGGGCTGGAAATGGTTCTGCCACCCTTTCACTCTGCCCGGTTGACCGAACCACTGTCACAAAACGGCCCGCGCGAGCATTACATGCGTGCGGTTCTAAGCGAAACGGGTATCCAGGCCTGTGCAGATCAGGACAGCTCTCTGCTCAGCGTTCTGGCGCAGGCAAACGCCCTTTTGGTCCGTCCCCCGAACGACCCCGCCCGCAAGGCCGGGGAAACGGTTCGATACCTGCCGATCTGAGCTTCGCCCAAATTCATTGACACAAAACGTGAACATGCGTAGAACAAAAGAAAACGCATGAGCGACGAGGTGTGAGCAATGCTGACCAAGAAGCAATTGGATTTGTTGAAATTCATCCAAAAACGCGTGCAGGCGGACGGTGTTCCGCCCAGTTTCGATGAAATGAAGGCCGCGCTTGACCTGCGGTCGAAATCCGGCATCCACAGGCTGATCACTGCGCTGGAGGAACGCGGCTTTATCCGTCGCCTCGCGCATCGTGCCCGCGCGATTGAAATTGTGAAACTTCCTGAAAGCCTTGGCGGTGAACCAACTGCCGGATTTTCACCCCGCGTGATCGAAGGTGACCGGCCCAAAGGCCCCCGCCCGGCCAATATTGAACCGGTTGCGGTGGACGCGTTGGAATTGCCGGTGATGGGCCGGATCGCGGCGGGTGTCCCTATTGAAGCGATCAGTCACGTGTCACATCACGTGGCGGTCCCCGGCCCCATGGTTTCCGGGAAAGGCCAGCACTATGCGCTTGAGGTTCGCGGTGACTCGATGATCGACGCGGGCATCAATGACGGTGATGTGGTTGTCATCCGCGAAACCGCGACTGCTGATAACGGAGATATCGTGGTTGCACTGGTAGAAGATCAGGAAGCGACGCTGAAACGCTTTTTCCGCCGCGGCAACGCTATTGCTCTCGAAGCGGCCAACCCGGCTTATGAGACGCGCGTTCTACCTGAAGAAAAGGTCAAGGTTCAGGGTCGCCTAGTCGGTCTGATCCGAACCTATTGATCCGGATTCAAACGACGGTCCCCGACGGGCTTCGGGGACCAGAGCCTGTGACCTGTCAGTTCCGCGCTTGAAGTCAACTTTCCGTCCGACAATGACAGGCTGCCGGTTTCGGTCAGGTGATCCGGATCGAAGACGGCGCACGCTCCCTCAAGGGTCAGCGCAACTGTCGAAACAATGATCTGGTTGTTCTTGCATTCGTCGAACGCGTGCGCGGCCTTTTTGCCCGAGATATGGATGATTTCCATATCCTGATATGGGTACCGCTGAACGGTGCTGCTGTCCGGCCATCTGCCTGCTGCCGCGATCTGATCGGCACCGTCACCGTCATTCTCAAGCCAGACGCTGGCAACAAACCCGCTGCCTTTGCTTCTGCTCAAAGCCCGGCCCTGAGCGGTCATCACGCCGACTAACCCCCCGTTTTCTGCGATCAGAACATCTGGCCTGTGGCCCGAGTTCCAAAGCAGAAATGACAGAACGACGGGCCCGACACCGTACCAACGCGCGCGCCCTTGCCACAAGGCCAGCCACAAAGCACCAACAGCAACAAGTGGCAATACATACCAGGGCGGGCTAACTACGAAACCCTGAGCACCGTCCAGGTGCGACACCCAGTTTGACACCCCCAAGATCCAATGCAGCGCCCAGCCCATAACGGTCAGCGGAAAAGCCTCCAATCCAAATGGGGCGGCCAGTGCGGCGACAACCGCCGCAGGCACAACTAATAAGCCCATGACGGGTACGGACAGAAGGTTCGCCAGCAATCCATAGTGAGACATCGTATTGAAATGCGCAGCGCCAATTGGGGCCGTGGCAAGCCCGGCTATCGCCGAGGACATCACCACACCAGCAATCGGTTTCAACCAATTCGGGCCGGGTAACGGACCCACCTGTTGCAATGCGCCGAAGACGGCAACCAGGGCTGTCGTTGCCGCAAAGGACATCTGAAACCCCGGACTCAGCAGCGACTCGGGCCAAAGAACCAGAACGATCAGCGCAGCAACGGAAACCGCACGCAACGAGATCGCGCGCCTGTCGATCAACACGGCCCCCAGCATGACACTGACCATGACATAGGCGCGTTCGGTTGCGATATTCCCGCCGGACAACAGCAAATAAATCGTCGCCGCGATCAGCGCGAGCACAGCCGCAACTTTTCGGACAGGTAACCGCAGCGCCACGAAGGGGATCAGTGACAAACCAATACGGCAGGCCACGAAAACAAAACCCGTCAGTAACCCCATGTGAAGCCCGGAAATGGCAAGCAAATGCGCCAGGTTCGACGCGCGCAGGGACAAGAGCGTCTCCTGCCCCATACCACTGCGATCACCTGTGGTGACGGCAGCGGCAAACCCACCGATTTCTCCGGGCAGGATTTGTTTCACTCGCTGCGATATGGCCATTCGGATTGCGGTAATTCGAACACCGCCAATACCGTCCTTGACTGGCGCAATCGTCAATACAGGAACGCGGGTATACCCGACCGCACCCAGCTCCTGAAACCAGGCATGGCGACGAAAATCGAACCCGCCAGGTTCAACCGGGCCCTGCGGCGGCGAAAGATGCGCTGTGGTCATGATCCGTTGCCCAGGCGCAAAAGGGTCTGTTGCGCCATGAACAGAAAGACGGATGCGTTGCGGCCTGCGCTCCTGCGGTACGTCCCCTACGCGCACCTGATCGAGCGTCAACCGCAACGCATCCGAGGCAGACCGATCCATGGCGACGACCCTCCCCTCGACAGGGCCATAGTACCGCCAGGACAGAACCGGTTCTGCCACCATATGGGCGCGAGTGCCCGCCAGTATGACACCGACCGCAATCAGCGCCCCCCCGGTCGCTAACGCTCCCATCCCCGGTGGCAGCCGGCGGCTCAGGACGACAAGAGCCAGGAACAAGCAAGAAAGACCAGCGTATACCGGCCAGCCAGGCTCGCTCCGGGCACCGAAATAGAGACCGATCCCCGTTGCCAGCATGACTGGCGTCCACGGAAACAGGTACCCTGTCTGGTGCAGCAGCGCGGCCTCGACCCGTGCAAGAACACGCATGGTTGCCCCCGTCCTTCGGGCTCGTTAGACAGGCGTCAAACTATGCCAGATACGGTTACCAAAAGGTTAATCCTCAACATGTCCGAACAGGTCGTCACACGTTTTGCCCCCTCGCCCACAGGTTTTCTGCACATCGGTGGCGCACGCACCGCATTGTTCAATTGGCTTTATGCCCGCGGACGTGGTGGAAAGTTCCTGCTGCGGATCGAAGATACCGACCGGGAGCGCTCGACCCCCGAGGCAACCACCGCGATCCTTCAGGGTATGGAATGGCTGGGACTGGATCATGATGGCGATGTAATCAGCCAGTTCGAAGGAGCTGCCCGGCATGCCGAAGTCGCGCACCAGCTTCTGGCCGAGGGAAAGGCATATAAATGCTTCTCGACGCAGGACGAAATTGCCGCCTTTCGGGAACAGGCGCGGGCCGAGGGCAAGTCGACCCTGTTCCGCAGCCCCTGGCGTGACGCTGATCCTTCGGCTCTTCCCGAACTGCCATTTGTCATTCGCATCAAGGCTCCGCAGGACGGTACAACAGTGATCCGCGATCAGGTTCAGGGCGACGTGACCATTCGCAACGACCAACTGGACGACATGGTTCTGCTGCGTTCCGACGGGACACCGGTCTACATGCTGGCAGTGGTGGTCGACGATCATGATATGGGTGTTACCCATGTCATTCGCGGCGATGACCACCTCAATAACGCGGCGCGCCAGATGATGATCTATGAGGCAATGGGCTGGGATGTTCCGGTCTGGGCCCATATTCCGCTGATCCACGGGCCAGACGGTAAGAAATTGTCCAAACGCCATGGCGCGCTTGGCGCGCAGGAGTATCAGGCCATGGGCTATCCTGCCGCCGGGATGCGCAACTATCTGGCCCGTCTGGGCTGGAGCCATGGTGACGATGAATTCTTTACTGATGCACAGGCAAAGGAGTGGTTTGATCTGAACGGCATCGGCAAAAGCCCTGCCCGGTTTGATCTGAAAAAACTGGAAAACCTGTGTGGTCAACACATCGCCATTTCTGAGGATGCTGCGCTGCGGCATGAAATCGGAGCCTACCTGGCCGCAGCTGCTTTACCACCCCTGACAGATTCACAATCGAGTGATTTGGAACGTGCGATGTATTGCCTCAAGGATCGGGCGCGGACTTTTCCTGAACTCCTTGAAAAGGCTCACTTTGCCTTGACGGAACGCCCAATCGTTCCCGACGAGAAAGCCGCAAAGGCGCTGGCATCTGTATCCGACGGTATACTGGAAGAATTGACGCCGCAGTTGCAAAATGCTAGCTGGTCTCGAGACGAACTGGAGGAGACCCTGAATTCCTTTGCCGAGTCAAAGGAGCTCACGTTCGGCAAGCTGGCTGGCCCACTCAGGGCCGCCTTGGCTGGTCGGGCCGTCACGCCTTCGGTTTTTGACATGATGCTTGTGCTGGGACGGGATGAAACCCTGGCGCGGCTTTCAGAAGCAGCGAAATAACCCGAATTTCATAAACGGGTAACGCTGCTCCGCTAACACCCGGACTGCGCGAAAGCGCGCAGTCGTTGCCCGCACTGCCCGAGGTTTCTTTGGCATGCGTATGAATGAAGAAGGGATAACCATGACAGACAGCAACAAAACAGCCACTCTGACCGTTCACGGCAAAGAGTATGAGTTGCCGGTTCATACCCCGACCGCCGGTCCGGATGTCATTGATATTCGGAAGCTTTACGGTCAGGCAGGGGTATTCACCTATGATCCCGGTTTCACTTCAACCGCAAGCTGTGACAGCACAATAACCTTTATCGATGGTGAAAAAGGCGAGTTGCTGCACCGTGGCTACCCGATCGACCAACTGGCAGAGAAATCGCACTTTCTTGAGGTCTGCTATCTGCTGCTCTACGGAGAGCTGCCGGTCGCAAAAGATCTGGAGAAATTCGAAACCACGATCACCCGCCACACCATGCTGCATGAGCAGATGCAGTATTTCTACCGTGGTTTCCGCCGCGACGCGCATCCCATGGCCATTATGGTCGGTGTTGTCGGCGCAATGTCGGCCTTCTATCACGATTCGACCGATATCGCGGACCCGCATCAGCGCGAGGTCGCCTCGCATCGCCTGATCGCCAAAATGCCGACAATCGCCGCATGGGCTTATAAATACCACACGGGGCAGCCCTTCGTGTATCCGCGCAATGACTTGGATTATGCGTCGAACTTCCTGCGCATGTGTTTCAGCGTTCCTGCCGAAGAATATGAGGTCAACCCGATCCTCAGCCGCGCGATGGACCGTATCTTAACGCTTCACGCAGACCACGAGCAGAATGCGTCAACGTCCACCGTGCGTCTGGCGTCGTCATCGGGCGCAAATCCGTTTGCATGCATCGCCGCTGGTATTGCCTGCTTGTGGGGGCCGTCCCATGGTGGCGCCAACCAGGCATGTCTGGAAATGTTGGAAGAGATCGGCACCGTAGATCGCATTCCCGAATTCATCGCCCGTGCCAAAGACAAGAACGACCCGTTCCGCCTGATGGGCTTTGGCCACCGCGTGTACAAAAACTTTGACCCACGCGCAAAGGTGATGAAGCAGTCGGCCGACGAGGTTCTGGATCTGCTGGGCATTGAAGACAACCCTAAACTGCAAGTTGCTAAAGAGCTGGAACGCGAAGCGCTGGAAGACCCGTATTTCGCCGACAAAAAACTGTTCCCGAACGTTGACTTCTATTCGGGTATCATCCTCGAGGCGATGGGTTTCCCGACCTCAATGTTCACACCAATCTTTGCACTTTCGCGGACTGTTGGCTGGGTCAGCCAGTGGAAAGAAATGATTGAAGATCCACAGAACAAGATCGGCCGCCCGCGTCAGCTGTACCTGGGTGAGACGCTGCGCGATTACGTGGACATCGAAAACCGCTGATCCATCAAAGCACGCAATAAATCCAGAAGGCCCCGGTTAAACCGGGGTCTTTTGCTTTCGATACTGAAGCAGCGGACGGTTGGGTATTTGGTTTCAGAACAAGCTCATTTGATCCCCGGGTTGCGGCGGAACTGCAAACCGGTCGCATCGTAACGGAGCGGATTTTATAGAAAGCCCCAGTCTTTTGCAGGTTTTAGCGAACCTCAGGGCGATGAGCTCGGCATATTCCCCTTCACCCCGCATCCTGTGCCCCCAGCGCGGGTCATAATCCCGCCCACCATGCATTTCGCGCAGCTTGGACATGACCTTTTCTGCACGGGCGGGTTCGTGCTCTGCCAGCCAGTCCTGCCAAAGCTGCGAGACTTCGCGGGGCAATCGCAACATGATCCAGCTTGCCGCATCTGCGCCCGCCTCTTTTCCGGCGCCCAACAGGTTTTCCAACTCATGATCTGTCAGCCCAGGCACAATAGGCGAGGTCATTACGCGAACCGAAACGCCCGCATCGGTCAACGCTCTGATCGTCTGCAACCGACGGGCCGGAGACGGTGCGCGGGGCTCCATCCGCCGGGACAGACCCGCATCCAGCGTGGTAAGCGAAATACCGACCCGCACCAATCCCCGGCTGGCCATGTCAGCCAAAATATCCAGATCACGCTCGATCAATGTTCCTTTGGTCACGATTGCGACCGGGTGGTTGAACTCTTGCAAGACCTCAAGGCAAGACCTTGTAATCAGTCTGTTTTTTTCAATGGGCTGGTATGGGTCAGTGTTTGTCCCGATTGCGATCGTGGCGACCTTGTAGGACTTTGCCGACAGTTCCTTGCGCAGAACAATGCTCATGTTGGGGCGCGCAACAAGGCGAGTTTCGAAATCCAATCCTGCAGACAAGCCCAGAAAGGCGTGGCTGGGTCTGGCAAAACAATAGACACAACCATGCTCGCACCCCCTATACGGATTGATCGAACGGTCAAAAGGCAAATCGGGTGAACGGTTATAGGTGATGGCACTGCGCGCCACCTCATCCCGCGTCTCGGTTCGCAGGGGCGGCAAGTCTTCATCGATGTCCCACCCGTCATCAACAGCCTGCGTTGCAAACCGTTCAAACCGCCCAGCAGTATTGGACGCCACCCCCCTTGCCTTGACGACATACCCGATGCTCACGATATATTTGTTCCCTATTTGTTCTTCTTGTACGATAAGCCTGAAACAAAACCTGTGCAAGCCAACCCTTCGAAGAAACAGGAACGCACAGATGAAAAATAAACAGGATAATATTGCAGACTTTTCAATCGAGCCGGTGCCATTTTTGGCATATAGGTCGGTCCCGAAACGACCAACGTCGCAATCGTCACAGTCAGAATGCGACGTTTTGGCCAAAACGGAAAAAATGCCACCACGGGTCGATGGCCCGCCCAGCACAGGGAATACCCCATGTCCGACGAAGAAGATATCGTCCTGTCCGAACTGAATGATGACGAACTGGTCGATCAGATGTTCGACGATCTCTATGACGGATTGAAAGAAGAGATCGAAGAAGGCACCAATATACTGCTGGAACGCGGATGGACGCCGTATGACATCCTGACCAAAGCTCTGGTTGGCGGCATGACCATTGTGGGCCATGACTTCCGCGACGGCATTCTGTTTGTACCTGAGGTTCTGCTGGCGGCCAACGCGATGAAAGGCGGCATGTCGATCCTCAAGCCGCTGCTGGCTGAAACCGGTGCTCCGCGTGTTGGCAAAATGGTTATCGGCACCGTGAAGGGCGACATCCACGATATCGGCAAGAACCTTGTGTCGATGATGATGGAAGGCGCAGGCTTCGAAGTTGTCGATCTGGGAATCAACAACCCGGTCGAGAATTATCTGGAAGCACTGGAAACGGAACAGCCCGACATTCTGGGCATGTCCGCCCTGCTGACCACCACGATGCCTTACATGAAAGTCGTTATCGACACCCTGGTCGAACAGGGCGTGCGCGATGACTACATTGTTCTGGTCGGTGGCGCGCCGCTGAACGAAGAGTTCGGAAAAGCCATCGGTGCAGACGCCTACTGCCGTGACGCTGCTGTTGCAGTGGAAACCGCCAAGGATTTCGTGGGCCGCAAACACAACCAACTGGCTGGCTAAGACCACTCAGGTTTTTCTTGAAAGGCCGTCCATTTTGGGCGGTCTTTTTCGTTTTATTACACCGCCTCCGTCCTTAGGCGTCTTGATTATCCGATTGTAAACGAAAGTGCGGTTAAAAACCGAAACGTCCAAGTTTCGGGGGTTCCGTGCCGCAGTCATTCACAGCCATTTCGTTGGGCAAACTCGCCGATATCGATCATGTTGAGGACAATTACGTCGCTGAAAACGCCTCCGCGCTTGTTGGGCAAACCTTCGGTCACACGGACGCGCCGTTATCGCACAACAGCGTGACATGGAGCGCCGTAGGAAACCCCGGCTCTGCCTATGACATGAACAACATGTCTGCCAATGATCGGTTTTCGATCGACGGCAGCGCGCCGCAAACCTTTGATGGCACATCAGTTTACCACGCCACTGTCACTTATTTCGACGGCACAAGTGCAAACATTACTGCCGTTGTCGCGCAGGATGTGGATGGCAACACATATCTGGTGCCAGAGTTCTCGGACAACGCAGATCAGGCCGCTCTGGAAGCAGGGCCTATACACTCGATCACCTTCAACAGTCTTGCCGGTAATCGGTATTCGGGACTGGTGTCAAGCCGCGAGGACTGGGATCTGGTCCCGTGCTTTACGCCCGGAACGTTGATCAGAACAAGGAAGGGAGAACGCCCGGTAGAAACGCTGCGTCCCGGCGACCGGGTTGAAACCCTTGACCACGGGTTTCAAACGGTGCGTTGGGCCGGGCAACGGCGGGTTCAGGCCGCAGGCACGTTCGCGCCGGTTCTGTTCAAGGCAGGCGCATTTGGAAACGCACGCGACCTTCTGGTGTCGCAGCAACACAGGATGCTGCTCCGGAACTGGCGCTTGGAACTGCATACCGGCTATTTCGAAGCGCTAGCCCCCGCCAAACACTTAGTCAATGGACATGACATCATCCTCAAACCCGGCGGGGTCGTAACCTATATTCATCTGCTGTTTGATCAGCATGAGTTGCTCTGGTCAGAAGGCTGCCTGAGCGAGAGCTTTCATCCCGGCGCCCAAAGCTGGAACGCACTTGATCGGTCAGCCCGACAGGAGATCCTATCGTTGTTTCCCGAGTTATCGAAGCAAGGTATCGCCGCCTACGGCCCGCCCGCGCGGCCTCTGTTATCGGCGTTCGAAACACGAACGTCGGCAGCCTGACACGAGATGTCGGAAGAAGGCTTGCCTGCAAGCTGTTTTCATTCTCTTGTGCCATGAGCCCATAAGGAAGCCGACCTATGCCAAGCGATACGCTACCGGATGATGCAAGCCTGACAACCAAAGGCTATGACGGCGTGGAAAACGCAAGCATCCTGCTAATTGCCTGCGGGGCACTTGCGCGCGAAATTCTGGATATCAAAACGCGCAACGGCTGGGATCACATGGCTCTGACCTGCCTGCCTGCAATCCTGCATGTTCATCCGGAACGGATCACGCAGGCAGTTGAAGACACCGTGGCCAAACACCGCGACAGGTTCGAAAAAATCTATGTGGTTTACGCTGATTGCGGAACCGGAGGTCTGCTGCAATCCGCCTGCGAAAAACTGGGCGTCGAGATGGTAAAAGGCCCTCATTGCTATTCGTTCTTCGAAGGCAATCAGGCCTTTCAAGAACGCGGCGAGGACGAAACAACTGCCTTCTACCTGACTGACTTTCTGGCCCGCCAGTTCGACGCATTTGTCTGGAAACCACTGGGCCTGGATCGCCACCCGGAACTGCGGGACATGTATTTCGGCAATTACACCAAACTGATTTATCAGGCCCAGATCGACGATCCGAAACTGACCGAACGCGCACGGAAATGCGCGGACCGCATGGGATTGGCGTTCGAACGTCGTTTCACCGGCTACGGCGATCTGGAAACCACTTTGTCAGACTGGGCAAACCGCCCCGAGTGACCTCAGGCGTTTTCCTGCGCGACCTGGCGGATGCGTTCGATCATGGCCCGCAATCCATTGGACCGCTGCGCTGACAGATGATCGTTCAAGCCCAGTCGGGCCAGTTCTGCCGCCGCATCGACCTGCGGCACCTCGGTCACCGGCAGTCCGTTGTATAGGGACCGAAGCACGGCGATCAGCCCGCGAACGATCAGCGCATCACTGTCGCCATCAAATTTGAACACACCTGCTTCGATCATCGGATGCAGCCAGACCTGACTGGCACAGCCGTGAACCTTTGTCGCCGGAACTTTCAACGCGTCATCCAAAGGCTCCATCGCCTTGCCCTGTTCGATGACATGGCGATACCGGTCTTCCCAGTCTTCGAGAAACTCGAAATCCTCGACAATGTCTTCAAAAGCAGGCGTGGCCATGGCGCAGTGATCCTTTCGTTGAAATCACAATGTGACCTATGCCGACGACCACCTGCTGTCCAGCCCCAGCTGTGGCTTTTCAACGCGAAGAAATTACGCTAACCCATTGTCTGAATTCGTGTGAAAAGCAGTGGGTCCATGCAAAAGTCTCTGTCCGTTCTTATCATCGCCATGCTGACCCTGACTGCCTGCGGCAGCTGGCGCGACTCGCGGGTGAATCCGTCAAACTGGTTTGGCTCCAGCCGGTCTGTGAAGTCTGAAACGCCGTCGGACCCAAATGCCGCCGATGCTTTGGTTCCCAAGACAAGAGAGGGAAGAGGCCTGTTTTCGCGCCCAGACGCCGAAGATACCAGCATTCCAATCGCCAAAATCGATGAGCTGCGGATCGAGCCAATTCCGTCGGGCGCGATCATCTATTCCTCTGGCACCGCGCTTCGGCAGGGTGCCTATAACGCACGCTTGGTTACGGTTAATTCAGAAGAAAACAAAGAAAAGGGAATTCTGGAGTTTGTATTCCGCGTGAATTACCCCAGCACAGAGACCCCGCAAGGATCTGAACGAACAAGAATGGTGTCGGATGCCATTAATGTCTCGACCCAGGATCTTGAAGGCATTCGTCTGATCCGTGTTGTCGGGCAACAGAATACTTTGGAATCGCGGCGGCGGTAATCGCCGCTAAAGCGAGACGACCTTGACCGCCTGCCCTTTGGCCGCCAGCGCGATTTTCCCCTCGCACAGCTTTAGTGCGTCTTCCCCAAAGACCTCGTAACGCCATCCCGACATCGCGGGCAGTTCTCGTTCGCCAGCGGCAATCTGGTCCAATTCGGAACTTGTTGCGATCAGCTTGGCCGCAACGCCTGAGCTTTCAGTTTTGGATTTCAGCAGAACCCGAAGCAAGTCGGCCAAAGCCGGGTTGACCTTCAGGTTATCCCGGGAATTGTCGATCTTCGGCAGATTTTCCTGCGGACATTTTGTGCCCTTCGTCACCGCAGCAAGAATACCTTCGGCAATCGGGCCTTTGCGCGCCTCGCGCAGCAAAAGGCGTGATCCACCGAGATCGGCGATTGTCTTGGGCTTGGTCGACGCCAGTTCGATCAAAGCATCATCCTTGAACACCCGGTTGCGCGGCACGTTATGTTCCTGCGCATACCTTTCGCGGAACTGCGCCAGCTCGCGTACAACAGCCAGGAACTTGGCCGAATTCGTTCGCGTTTTGACCCGCTTCCAGGCCTCCTCGGGACGAATGTCATACGTGGCAGGCTGCGTCAGCGTACGCAGCTCTTCAGCCACCCAGTGGCTGCGCATCGTCTTCTTGAGTTCCGCGGAAAGATATTCGTAGATCCTGCGAAGATGCGTCACATCCGCCAGTGCATATGTTTTCTGCGCCTCTGTCAAAGGGCGGCGGGACCAATCGGTGAACCGCGAAGTCTTGTCGACGCCCTGTTTGCAGATCTTCCGCACCAGCGTCTCATAGCCGACCTGCTCACCAAACCCGCAGACCATCGCGGCGACCTGTGTGTCAAACAACGGGTTGGGGAACACACCGGCCTCGACCCAGAATATCTCAAGATCCTGACGCGCGGCGTGGAACACCTTGACCACGTTCTCGTTTCGGAAAAGCTCATACAGCGGTTCGAGAGACAGGCCATCAACCAGCGGATCAACCAGAACCGCGCTGTCTTCATCATCAGAGGGAAGCGCCAGTTGCACGAGGCACAGTTTCGAATAATAGGTCCGCTCGCGCAGAAACTCGGTATCGACTGTGATATATGGATAGCTTGCGGCCGCCTTGCAGAAATCGGCCAGTTCTTGCGTCGTCGTCAGAGTTTTCATGCGCCGTACTAGTTTTGCTCTTGCTCTTGTGAGTGCCCGTAAATTCCCTCGCCCCCAAGCGATACCGACGACCATAGGACGATTTTCAGGCGAGTGTAAATCACCCTCGGAACCTCACGGCATGAGAACGGGTGACCTGTTGCCTTCGGCAAAGCGGCGCAGCACCGCTGGATAAAGTTCATGTTCCCGGATCAGAACTTTTGAAGCCAGAGTTTCCGGGGTATCCGCTGGTTCGATACCCACACGCGCCTGACCCAGAATCGGGCCATCATCCAGCGCCGCTGTCACCTCATGGACCGAGCAGCCATGTTCCGTATCGCCCGTTTCAATTGCGCGGGCGTGGGTGTGTAACCCCTTGTATTTGGGCAGCAATGAAGGGTGAATGTTTAACATTCGCCCCTGAAAGCGGGTTACGAAATCCGCGGTCAGGACCCGCATGAACCCGGCCAGGCAGACAATATCCGGCCGCGCGTTTTCCAAGGGTTTAAGCAACTCAGCCTCAAAGGCTGCGCGATTGCCCTTGAATGGCCGGTGATCGACCACTGCGGTCGGAATGCCACGGTCCGCAGCTTTTTTCAGCCCGCCCGCCTGCGCATCGTTGGACAGGACCAAACAGGGCCGCGCCGGATGATCACCGGTCATGCTGTCGACAAGCGACACCATGTTGGACCCGCCGCCCGAAATCAGGATCGCGACGCGCTTGTGGCTCACAGCAGTTTGCCCGAATAGGCAACTCCGGGCGTTTCGGTGACAGTACCAATCTGCGCCACCGTCTCGCCAGCCTCGGCCAGCAAGGTCGAAAGCTGATCGGCCTTATCCGGGTCGCACACCATGATCAGACCTATGCCACAGTTGAAGGTCTTGAGCATCTCAGCTTCCGCGATACCACCAGTCTGCGCCATCCAGTTGAAAACAGACGGCAATTGCCAACTGCCCAGATCAATCTGGGCCCCCAACCCATCCGGCAATACGCGCGGCAGGTTCTCGGTCAGACCGCCACCGGTGATATGGGCCAGCGCGTGAACGCCACCTTCGCGGATCGCGGACAGGGCCGGTTTGACATAAAGGCGCGTCGGCGTAAGCAGCACCTCGCCCAATGAACCTTCACCAAAGGGGCACGGTGCATCCCAGCCCAGACCAGACAGTTCGACGAGTTTACGTACCAGTGAATACCCGTTGGAATGCACTCCGTTCGACGCCAGACCAAGCAGCACATCCCCCGCCTGGACCCCAGAAGGCAGGTCAGCGCCGCGTTCCATTGCCCCGACCGAGAACCCGGCCAGATCAAAATCGCCATCAGGGTACATGCCGGGCATCTCGGCAGTTTCGCCACCAATCAGAGCACAGCCGGATTGCGCACACCCTTCGGCAATTCCTTCAATGATCCGCGCGGCCGTGTCTGTGTCCAACTTGCCTGTCGCGAAATAGTCGAGAAAGAACAAGGGCTCGGCCCCCTGACAGATCAGGTCATTGACACACATGGCCACCAGATCGATGCCAACCCCGTCCACGACGCCGGTGTCGATCGCAATTCGCAGTTTTGTACCAACCCCGTCCGTGGCACCAACCAGAATGGGATCCTGGTACCCGGCAGCTTTCAGGTCGAACAGTGCGCCGAAACCGCCCAGACCGCTCATCACGCCGGGGCGGTTGGTTCGCTTTGCTGCGGGTTTGATCCGGTCAACCAGAGCATTGCCCGCGTCAATATCCACGCCTGCATCGGCATAGGTGATTCCGTTCTTGCCCGCTGTCATGGCCAGTTCCTTTTGAATGCTTTGCGGGCGGGTTATTCGATTGTGGCGTTTGTTGCAACGGTCAGGCTTGACGCGGCTGTTCACCGTGATACGCAATGCGCCTAGGCGGGCCTGTAGCTCAATTGGTTAGAGCAGAGCGCTCATAACGCTTTGGTTGGGGGTTCGAGTCCCTCCGGGCCTACCAAATCACCGCCACTTGCCTTGAACACCCCGCACATCTCACTGGTTTTGTTTGCGTTTTTGACAACAAGCATTCATCCTGTCCCGTGCAACCTGTCCAAACGCGGTTCGAATTCAAAGGCATTGGTCCAGTTCGCAGATTTCCAGTATCGATCAAAGCGTCCTTGGGTGACAGGTCTTGCTGAAATGCTCCAAAGTCTTGTCGCGGGAATCCAGACGCACAAATAATCAAATTGGCGCAGGTTTGAACCGGTAAAGGTGTCAGTTTACCGGCCAATAATGATATCCGCGCACAAACCGCCCAAGCGTTCACTTTTGGCCAGTCTCAGGGTGCCACCATGGGCCCTTGCAACATCCGCCACGATTGCCAAACCCAAACCCACGCCACTGCCCTGATTCTGGTTGCGCGCAGGGTCGAGCCGCGTAAAGGGTTTGACGGCCTCTGTGCGCTGCTCTGCGGGAATTCCGGGGCCATCATCTTCGACACGGATGCGCAGCGACTTGGAATTCAGCGACAGGCTGACCTCAGCCCGGCTGCCGTAGCGCACGGCATTTCCGATCAGGTTTTCAACGGCCCGCCGAACGGCCATTGGGCGCAGCATTGCCGTTCCCTGCCCCTCGACAGCGACCAGTTCGGCCGGATGCCCGGCTCGTGTCGCGTCATCTACAATCTGTCGAACAAACTCAGCCGGATTGATTTCCTCAGGCGATCCTTCGGACGCCCCGCGCGAGAATTCGAGGAATGCATCAACCAAGGACTGCATTTCCGCCACGTCCTGTAACAAAGGTCGTGCCTCGTCCTCGGGCAGCATGGCCAGTCCAAGCTTCAGGCGGGTCAGAGGTGTGCGCAGATCATGGCTGACGCCGGACAACATCAGCGTCCGTTGTTCGATCTGACGTTCGATCCGTGATCGCATATCCAGAAACGCATTCCCCGCCGCGCGTACCTCGATGGCACCGCCCGGGGAGTACGGTACGCTCCGCCCTCGTCCAAACGCCTGCGCCGCATCGGCCAGCCGTGTGATGGGGCGCAACTGGTTTCGCATGTACAGAAATGAAATCGAGGTCATGATGATCGCGAAAAACAGCATCGTCACGATCAACTGATGCGGCGCCGCTGGCGACAATCTGCGCCGGTCAAAGGTCAGTTCCAGCACCCCCAGATGCGTATCCAGATACAAACGCGCCTCGCGGCTGCTTGGCAACGCAACAGCACTCAGCTCTGGCAGCCTTGCACGAAGTTCTGCCTCGACCTGAGGTGCTATGAAGTCGTACCACCGTGGACGGTCAGTTTTGGGAGTTTCGTTGGGAGGCAGAAATCGGGCCTGCATTTCCAGCGCCAGAAGATCCGGGCGCACTTCGGCCAATGCCTGGTGCTGCGTCTCGGCCCCGTCCATCATGGTGGTGATCAGCATCACTTCCCTTGAGGCTGCGCGCGTCATCTGGTCAGTGACATCTTCCAGATGCTTTTGAAGAAAGGAAACTCCTACAACCAGCAGCAACGCGATCACAGGAAGAACCAGAATCAGCGCTGCCCGGGCGTATAGGCTGCGTGGCATATAAGGTTTGAGCCAGTGCGTCGACATGCGCTAAACCTAGCGGGCTGCCCGGACAAGAGAAAGAGCACAGAATGCAGGCACCTGACGATTTCAATCCACCCGCTGGTGTTGCGACAGAATTGCAACCGGGTCTGCGGCGCATTCTGGCCCCCAACCCGTCACCGATGACCTATCGCGGCACCAACACCTATCTGCTAGGCGATCGCGACATTGCCGTCATTGATCCCGGCCCCGCAAGCGAAGAGCATTTGAACGCGATCCTGAATGAACTGCAACCTGGTCAGAGAATCAGCCACATAGTCGTCACGCACGCCCATCTGGATCACTCACCCTTGGCGGCACCCCTAGCCGCCCGAACGGGGGCTGCGATCTACGCGTTTGGTGGCCCCGAAGCCGGTCGCAGCGCAGTTATGACGACCCTTGCAGCACGTGGGTTGGCTGGAGGTGGCGAAGGTATCGACACCGCGTTTCGCCCGGATGTCGAGGTTGCGGATGGTGAGGTCATCTTGGGCGATGACTGGCAGCTAGAGGTTATTCACACTCCGGGGCATCTGGGAAACCACATTGCCCTGGCATGGCAGGATACCTGTTTCACCGCCGACCACGTGATGGGATGGGCCAGTTCGCTGGTATCGCCACCGGACGGAGACCTGACTGATTTCATGACAGCCTGCCACCGCCTGCGCGCGCGCGACTGGTCGGTTTTTCATGCGGGCCACGGTGCGCCAATTTCAGACCCTGCCGCGCGATTGGACTGGCTGATCCGACACAGGCAAAACCGCGAAGTTCAGATTCTGTCTGCCTTGGAGGATGCAGACGGAACGGCGCGGCAATTGGCCAAGCGTATCTACACCGACACACCCGCAACCCTGCTGCCAGCCGCAGAGCGGAACGTTTTTGCCCACCTCGTTGATCTGACTGGAAAAAAACAAGTGTCACCACACGGCGAACTATCTGCCACCGCAACTTTTCGCAGAGATCCTTGACGCCCGAAAAAAAATTTAAGTTCGCGTGCTTAACCTCTGGACGCCGGGAATCCGGATTGCTATACGCCCCTCAGTTCCGGCGTAGCTCAGCGGTAGAGCAGTTGACTGTTAATCAATTGGTCGTAGGTTCGATCCCTACCGCCGGAGCCAAAATTTCCCAATATTCAATCTTTTTCAGGGTTAGAAACCACATCGGTATTCTGAGGCTTTTTCGTTGAAAAAAATGATGACCGCCCTCTGGACGCCGGATACTCCGGTTGCTATACGGCGCGGACCGTTCCGGCGTAGCTCAGCGGTAGAGCAGTTGACTGTTAATCAATTGGTCGTAGGTTCGATCCCTACCGCCGGAGCCAATTCACCCCGCCAGATCGCGTCTCACCCCCCAAGGGCATCCTTGAAATCCGCACGCAGGTTGCGTTTCAGCACCTTTCCGGTTGCGTTCAGCGGCAGCGCGTCAACAAAGACAACCTTGTCCGGAATCTGCCATTTGGCGATTTTCCCTTCGAAGAAGTCCAGAAGCTCCCCTTCGCTTGGATTCTCACCCTCGGCCCTTACAGCGACAAGCAACGGCCGTTCGTCCCATTTCGGGTGCGGAACACCGACTACGGCTGCGGTTGCCAGTTTCGGGTGCGCAACAGCGATGTTTTCAAGTTCGACCGAGCTGATCCACTCCCCTCCGGACTTGATGATGTCCTTGGATCGGTCACGAATGGTCATGTATCCATCGGCGTCCAGCGTTGCGACGTCGCCTGTGGCGAACCAACCGTCTTGCAACAGATCCTGATCCTGCATCAGGAAATAGCTGTCCAGCACCCAATGCCCCCGCACCATCAGATCGCCCTGCGTTTCACCGTCATGTGGCAGATCTTTTCCGTCATCATCCACGATTTTCAGTTCAACCCCGAAAGGAGGTCGGCCCTGACTCAGACGGATAAGGTGTTGTTCTTCAAGCGGCAGCACCAGATGTTTGGCCAATGGGCAGTTGGCCGTACCAAGCGGGCTCATCTCGCTCATTCCCCACGCATGGACCGTATCAACGTCATATTTTTTCCGGAAGGTTTCCATCATCGAGGGCGGGCAAGCAGCTCCTCCGATCACGGTCCGTTCGAGGCTTTTCAAGCTCGTCCCGCATTTGGCGGCATGTGCCAACAGTCCCTGCCAGATGGTTGGCACCCCCATGGCCAGCGTCACGCCATAGGTGTCGATCAGATTGACCAGCGCCTCGCCATGCAGATCCGGGCCGGGCAAAACCAGACGCGATCCTGACATAGCACAGGCATAAGGCGACCCCCATGCATTAACGTGGAACATAGGAACGACGGGCATCACGACATCCATCGCCGAAAAGCCGATCACGTCGCGCGTATTCGACGCGAAACTGTGCAGGACCGTCGATCTGTGGGAATAAAGAACCCCCTTGGGATGGCCAGTTGTGCCCGACGTGTAACAGAGCCCCGAGGCGGTATTTTCATCCAGTTCAGGCCAATCAAAGGCCGCGTCACCGGTTTCGATCAGCTCATCATAGAATTTCACGTCGGGTATCTGTGCGGCGGCGTCATCATTGCGGGGGCCCATCAGAACAAAATGGCGAACATCCCTCAGCGCACCGTGCAAGGCGGCAACCAGCGGGATGAAGGTTGCATCAAAGAACAACACCCGATCCTGAGCATGGTTGATGATATAAGTCAGTTGTTCGGGAAAAAGCCTCGGATTGACTGTGTGACAGACATACCCCGCACCCGAGGTGGCATAATAGATCTCCAGATGGCGACGATTGTTCCAGGCCAGCGTCCCGACCCTGTCCTGCGGCTCCAGACCCAGCCGCGTCAGGGCCGACGCCAAACGCCGGGCGTTCACGGCTATCTCGGACCAGCTGGTTTCGGTCACTGTTCCATCCGTTTCGACCGAGATGATCTCGGTCTGGCCGTGGTAGCGCTGCGCGTGATCAATCAACGACGAAATCAGCAAAGGCTGCGTCATCATCTGTCCCAGCATGGACATCCTCCCGTCATGGGCGGGACCTTGCCTGGCCCCTGCCTGTTCCGTCTGGCACTGACAGGCAGAGGTGTTCCCTGTCACGTCAGTCCAGCCGTTTCCTAAGACGGAACCCTGCCAATCATTTAATTGTCTGACAATAAGAGAATGCAACCCACACCGATAGCGGACTACATTCCCGCCGCCTAATCCCGGTGTTTCAGTGCGTAGGCGACCAAGGCCGCGGTCGATCCATCCTTGCCCTCGGCGCTTTCTTCACCGTCCACGATGGGACCAAGCGAGTTGGCCAGTTCCTTGCCCAGCTCAACCCCCCATTGGTCGAAAGAGTTGATGCCCAGCAACACGCCTTCGACAAACACCCGGTGTTCGTAAAGCGCAATAATCTGACCCAACACAAACGGTGTGAGTTTGGGGTAAATCAACGTTGTCGAAGGACGATTACCGGGGAAGACCCGGTGCCGGGCCTGCCGGTCCAGTTCATCACCCAGATACCCCTGCTGCGCCATGCGTTGTCGCGCTTCTTCGAACGAACGGCCACGCATCAGGGCCTCGGACTGGGCCAGACAATTGGCCAAAAGCAGACGGTGGTGATGGGTCAGTTCGGGTTCGTGCCCCTCGGCCGCAACCATGAATTCGCAGGGAATGACATCCGTGCCCTGATGGATCAGCTGGTAAAACGCGTGTTGTCCATTGGTGCCCGGCTCACCCCAGACGACAAGTCCTGAAGGCATGGTTAAGGACGACCCGTCCATCGCCACGGATTTGCCATTCGATTCCATCTCCAACTGCTGGAAATAAGCGGGCAGACGCAACAACCGCTGGTCATAAGGCAGCACCGCACGGCTGGTATTTCCCAGAACCTGTCGATGCCAGATGCCAACCAATGCCAGCATCACGGGCATGTTTCCATCCCAGTCAGCCGAGCGGAAGTGCAGATCCATCGCCTGACCGCCACGCAAAAACGCGTCAAAAGCTTTTGAACCAACCGCAATCATGACCGGCAAGCCGACCGGCCCCCAAACCGAATAACGCCCACCGACCCAATCGGCGAAACCAAAAACATGCGCCTCGGGAATACCGAAGGCCTGCGTCTTGTCCAAAGCGCTGGAAACGGCAGCGAACTGACGCGTCGGATCGCCCCCGCCTTCGGACATCCACGCACGGGCGGTGCGCGCATTGGTCATCGTTTCGATTGTGGTAAAGGTTTTTGAGGCGACAATGACCAGCGTGCGCGTTGGATCAAGCTGCCGCAACGTGTCCGCAATATGCGCCCCATCCACGTTCGAGACGTAATGCACCCGTGGCCCATCGTGATAAGGTGACAGCGCCAACGTGGCCATGACCGGGCCAAGGTCTGACCCGCCGATGCCGATATTGACCACATCGGTAAAGTTGCCCCCCGCCCCAGCGATGGCGCCGCCACGCACCTCTTCAGCGAACACGCGCATCCTTTGCAGCGTGTCCAGAACCTCGGGCATAACGTCCTGACCGTCCACCTCAACCGGCCCGCCATCAAGGTTGCGCAGGGCCGTGTGCAACACCGCGCGCCCTTCGGTCTCGTTGATCTTCTCGCCCGCAAACATCGCATCACGCCGAGACGCCAGATCAGCCACTTCACACAATTGAACGAGCGCGGATCGCACCGCATCATCAATCTGCGTTTTTGAGTAGTCGAAGACCATATCCCCGGTTGAGGCTGAAAAAGCTTCAGCCCGGTTTGCATCTGCCGCAAACAGGTCAAGGATACGACGGTCACTTTTCGACTGAGCCAGTGTTTTCAAAGCATCCAGATGCATTGCCTTACTCCGCCCAGTGTACGGTCATGCCACCAAGAACTGCGGCGATCGGTGCCTCTTCCGGCGGTAGCGACATAGCTTTTTCAAGAACGGTGCGCTTTGCTTGACCATAGATGATCAGATGTTTCGACAGCGCCCCGTCTAGGACCGGAGCGGTCAGGGAAATTCGTGCCTCTGGCTGCACTTCGGTCCGGGCAACGATCAACGTAGGTGCATCACTGCGCAAAGCTTCCTCCAGCCCTTCCATCCCCGGAAACAATGAGGCCGTGTGCATGTCTTCACCCATTCCCAGTACCAGCACCGACAATGGCAATACCGGCGCAATCAGCGACTCGATTTCGGGCAACGCTGCCTCAGGTTCTGCACCAGGGACATAAAGCGGAATATATTGCGCCACAGAGGCCCGGCTGGTCAGCAACCTTTCGCGGATCAAACGCTCGTTAGAGCGGTCATGATCCGCTGGCACACAGCGTTCATCCGTTGGCAACACACGCACACGATCCCACTCAAGATCGGCGGCACACAGGCTGTCAAATACCGGGCCCGGAGTTGTTCCCCCCGGGACGGCCATTGCAACGGTATCATGGTGCAGCAATGCGGCCTCAAGATCGCCCGCCAACACGTTGGCCACGTCGATGGCAAGCATTTCGCGATCAGCATATTCCTGAATTTTCATGGCTTTATCCCTTGCCAGTGGCGTCCATCACGTTTCATTAGCAGTTCAGCGTCGCCCGGCCCCGTGCTGCCGCTGTCATAAGGCTTCGGCACGTCCCCGCGCGCCAACCATCCGGCGATGATCGGATCGGTCCAGGCCCAGGCGGCCTCAACCTCATCCCCGCGCATGAACAGGGTCTGGTTTCCACGGATCACGTCCATCACCAGGCGTTCATACGCATCTGGCGGGTCCTGATTTTCGGGGCCGAGGGCTTCGGCAAAGCTCATGTCCAAGGGAACATCGATCAGACGCATCCCGCCCTGCCCCGGTTCCTTGATCGTCACCTTCAGCGTGATCCCCTCATTCGGCTGCAACCGGATCGACAACGTGTTGGCGTGACGCCCCGCTTCTTCCCCGAAAATCGAGTGCGGCGCGTCCTTGAACATCACGTTGATCACCGACGAGCGCGCCACCAGACGCTTGCCGGTGCGCAGGTAGAACGGTGTACCTGCCCAACGCCAATTGCTGATATGGGCCTTTAACGCCACATAGCTTTCGGTGGTTGATCGCAGGTTGCCAACGCAGTCCCGGTATCCCGGCCCGTCCGATCCGGCCGCAAACTGCCCCCGCACGATGTGATGCGGTTCAACCGGATTAAGCGCCCGGATCACCTTGAGCTTTTCATCCCGAACTGCGTCAGGATCGAACTTGGCTGGAGGTTCCATCGCAATCAGGCAGAGCAGCTGCATCAGGTGATTCTGCACCATATCCCGCATCGCACCCGCGCGCTCATAATAATCTTCGCGTCCTGCGATACCGACAGTTTCCGCAACCGTTATCTGGATATGGTCGACATACTGGCTGTTCCACAGCGGTTCGAACAGCATATTGCCAAAGCGGACCGCCATCAGATTCTGGACGGTTTCTTTGCCTAGATAATGGTCGATCCGGTAGATCTGATTTTCATTAAAATGCGCGGCCAACGTGGCATTCAAGTCCCGCGCGCTTGCCAAATCATGTCCAAACGGCTTTTCGACCACGATGCGGGTTTCTTCTGTCACCAGATCATACGCCCTAACCCGCTGGGCCAATGGCCCGAACAGGCTGGGACCGACCGAGAAATAGAAAGCGCGAACCCGGTCGGGCGAGAGCTTTTCACCCAGTACATCCCAACCTTCCGTCGTCAAGGCATCCAGCGATACATAGTCGACCCGTTGCAGGAACCCGGTCAGGGCTTGCGAATCCCGGGCGCGTTCCGAAGCGTGCCGTTGCAGCGACTCAGCAACCATCTTACGAAAGGCGTCCGCCGTGTGACCGGCGCGCGCCGCTGCGATAATCCGGGCATCCTCGTGCCACTGACCCGCACAATACCGACGGAAAAGCGCAGGCAGGATCTTACGCTGCGCCAGATCACCGGTGCCGCCGAAAATGATCAGATCAAATGGATCAACAGGGATGACACGTGAAACCATGAGTTGTCCTTACCCTTACCCTTCCGGCATGTCCAATGTTAGCGCAACCAAAGCTCAATAAATCTTGTTGATCAAAACTCTGTCAGAACCCCTGCACCAGACTTACCAAATCCGCGACAAAGGGCTAGATCAGTTTGATGACTTCAACGAACCGGATGCGGGAATGAAAGACAACGCCCCTCAGCTTGCCAATATCGGCAAGTTTCAGCGTAAACTGGTAACGGCCGATGGCCAGACCCGCGCAAAGGTTTCCCTGACCAACCCTCAGACCTTGTGGTTCAACACCGGCACGCTGTGCAATATTGAATGCGTAAGCTGCTATATCGCCAGCAGCCCGACCAATGACGCACTGGTTTATATCACTGCAGACGAGGTTCGTGACTACCTGGATCAGATCGAAGCCCGCAATTGGCCTGTGCGTGAAATCGGTTTTACGGGCGGCGAGCCCTTTATGAACCCCGAGATGATCGATATGACCCGCGCCGCGGTGGAGCGTGGATACGAAGTTCTGATCCTGACCAACGCGATGGCCCCGATGATGCGTCGCAAGATGCGCGACGGGCTACTGGCATTGCAAAAGACTTTCAATGACAAGCTGACCCTGCGTGTTTCCGTCGATCATTACCGCGCAGAACTGCACGACCTTGAACGCGGCAAGGGGAGCTTTGAAAAAACCCTGACGGGTATGAAGTGGCTGCGTGATCACGGCTTTAACATGGCTGTTGCCGGGCGCACCGTTTGGGATGAGTCTGACACGGAAAGTCGCGCGGGTTATGCCGCATTCTTTACAGAGCACGGCTTTGACATTGACCCGCATAACCCGGCTCGGACCGTCCTGTTCCCGGAAATGGACGAAACTGTCGAAGTTCCCGAGATTACAACGGCTTGCTGGGGAATACTGAACAAGTCACCCGATGCATTGATGTGCGCCAGCGCCCGCATGGTGGTGAAACGGAAAGGCGCTGACCGGCCTGCCGTGTTGGCCTGCACCCTGCTGCCCTATGAGCTGGAATTCGAGATGGGGCATTCTCTGGCTGAATCCGAGGCTGACGTTCACCTGAACCACCCCCATTGCGCCAAATTCTGCGTGCTGGGCGGTGCCAGTTGCTCTGGCTGAACGATTCAGGGAATCCTGATTTCGCTTCGGACGCATAGTCAGACACGCGCCGACCGCTTCGCTTCAATGATTGAAGAGCATGCACCAACGGAACCTGTACTTGCCCTTCGCTCAGTTCACACGAAACTCGCCCACCATGTTGCGCCACTCACCCGGTGCGATCATTTTGCGATGGGTGAATTTGACCGAATGCAGCGGGCCTTCGATTTCGCGCTGCCAGAAGTCGATGAATTTGAACAGTTTCGGATGATCCGGCGCAAGGTCGTAATCCTGCCAGATGAACGTGTTCAAGACGTGGATATAGTCGGGCATATGATAGAAAAACTCAGCCGTTGTCAGCCCGTACCCCTTGAGCATCATTTCGGTTTCGCTTGGGTTCATGCAGACCTCCTGCTTGATACAAGGTCCATTCAAGATACCACGAAAAACTTCTAATACTTATATAACAATATGTTACTTGAGTATTACCGCGGAAATTCCCTGTAAAGGCGCTGCTTGCTTGCACCTTATGTGCCGGGTCTGATAAGATACACCCACAAGATATAGACCCAGAACAAGACACGGGCAGTTTACGTGAGCGATACGCCAGAAATTCCTGAAAACATGGATGAAACCCCGCCCGAGCGCCCAGTCTACGACGGCCCGACGGTTTCCATCGAATCCGAAATGCGCACGTCCTATCTGGACTATGCCATGTCGGTCATCGTTAGCCGCGCGATCCCTGATTTGCGCGACGGGCTGAAACCGGTGCACCGCCGCATTCTGTATGCGATGCACGAAACGGGGAACACGCACGACAAGTCGTACCGCAAATCGGCCCGTCCGGTGGGCGACGTGATGGGTAAGTACCACCCGCATGGTGACAGCGCGATCTATGACGCACTGGTGCGGATGGCGCAGGATTTCTCGATGTCGCTGCCGCTGCTGGACGGTCAGGGCAACTTTGGCTCGATGGACGGCGATAACCCGGCGGCTATGCGCTACACCGAAGTGCGGATGGACAAGCCCGCCGCTGCCCTGTTGGCTGATATCGAAAAAGAAACGGTTGATTTTCAGGACAACTATGACGGCAAAGACCGGGAACCGACGGTTCTGCCGGCCCGTTTCCCGAACATGCTGGTCAATGGCGCCGGTGGTATCGCCGTGGGGATGGCGACGAACATTCCGCCGCACAACCTCGGCGAAGTGGTCGATGCGACTCTGGCGCTGATCGACGATCCCGACCTTACATCAGAACAGCTGATCGAATACATCCCCGGTCCCGACTTTCCGACCGGTGGCCTGATGCTGGGGCGTTCCGGTGCGCGCAAGGCCTATCTGGAGGGCCGTGGCAGCGTCATCATCCGCGCCAAGACCCGAGTAGAAGAAATCCGCAAGGACCGCTATGCCATCGTTGTCGACGAGATTCCCTATCAGGTGAACAAGGCCGCGATGATTGAAAAGATCGCCGAGGCAGTTCGCGAGAAGCGGATCGAAGGCGTGGCCCATGTACAAGACGAATCCGACCGCAACGGTGTGCGCGTTGTGGTCGAGCTCAAACGTGACGCGACGCCCGAGGTGGTGCTGAACCAGCTCTATCGCTTTTCGCCGATGCAGACCTCCTTTGGCTGCAATATGCTGGCGCTGAATGGTGGCCGCCCCGAGCAGTTGACCCTGCGCCGGTTCCTGACCTCGTTCATCGACTTCCGTGAAGATGTCGTTGCCCGCCGCACCGCCTACGACCTGCGCAAGGCGCGCGAACGCAGCCACATCCTGTGTGGTCTGGCTGTGGCGGTGTCCAACGTCGATGAAGTGGTCGCAACGATCCGGTCGTCTGCGGACGCGGCGCAAGCGCGTGAAAAGCTGATGACCCGCCGCTGGCCTGCCTCCGAAATCGAAAGTTATCTGCGCCTGATCGACGATCCTCTGTCCAAGATGAATGACGATGGCACCTATAACCTGACCGAGGTGCAGGCCCGCGCCATTCTGGAGTTGCGCTTGCAGCGCCTGACCCAATTGGGCGTCAAAGAAGTCACGGACGAACTGGAAGAACTGGCAGCCAAGATCAAGGAATACCTTGATATTCTGTCCTCACGCGAACGGATCATGAGCATCATCGCTGATGAGCTGCGCAGCGTGCGTGAACAGTTCGCGGTCGACCGCCGCACTGAGATCGTCGACTGGTCGGGCGACATGGAAGACGAAGACCTGATCGAGCGTGAAGACATGGTCGTGACCATCACTTCGGGCGGCTATATCAAACGAACGCCGCTGGCAGATTTCCGCGCCCAGAAACGCGGTGGCAAGGGCCTTTCGGGGATGCAGACCAAGGAAGAGGATGTTGTTACCAACCTCTTCGTTGCAAACACCCACACTCAGCTGCTGTTCTTCACAACAGATGGGATGGTCTACAAGCTCAAGACCTGGCGCTTGCCCCAATCCGGGCGTACCGGCAAAGGTAAGGCCATCGTCAACATTCTTCCGATCCCAACCGGTGTTTCCATCGCCGCAATCATGCCCGTGGATGTACCCGACGAAGAATGGGAAAACCTCCAGATCGTCTTTGCCACCAGCGCAGGTGACGTGCGTCGTAACCGCTTGTCAGACTTCACCAATGTCCGGCGCAACGGCAAGATTGCGATGAAACTGCCCGACGGCGTCGAACTGGTGAATGCACGCATCTGTTCAGAAGACGAAGACGTGATGCTGGTCACCAATTCCGGCCGCGCGATCCGTTTCCGGACCACCGACGTGCGAGTCTTTAACTCACGCGAATCCACAGGTGTCCGGGGGATCAGGCTGACCAACGGTGACCGCGTCGTGTCGATGTCCGTGATCCGTCATTTCGAGGCGACCCCCGAAGATCGTGTGGTCTATCTCAAGATGCGGCGTGCAGTTGCAGGGCTTACCGAAGAAGACGCTGGTGACGAGGAGGAAGCCGCAGCAAGCAGCGATTTTAGCCAGGAAAAATATGCCGAGATGTCGGCGGCTGAAAACCTGATCCTGACCATCACCGCCGGTGGTGCTGGCAAGTTGAGTTCAAGCCACGACTACCCGGTGCGCGGACGTGGCGGCATGGGCGTAGCCGCGATGGACAAAGCGATGCGCGGTGGGGATTTGGTTGCATCCTTCCCGGTCGAGATCGACGATCAGATCATGCTGGCCACATCGAAAGGCCAATCTATCCGGGTGCCGGTCGATGGAATCTCGTTCCGCTCACGTTCCGCAGGTGGCGTGAAGGTATTCAATACCGGCAAGGGCGAAGAAGTCGTCAGCGTCGCGTGGATCGCCGATCAGGGCGACGAGGAAGAATGACAGTAACCCCGGGCACCGGTTCGACGATTCCCGGGGTTCAGTTCATGTCAGGTAGGCATTGAAAAAAGCGATGGTCCGGCTCCATGCCAGATTTGCCGCGGCTTCGTCATACCTGGGCGTCGTATCGTTGTGAAAACCGTGATTGACGTCCGGATAGAAGTGCACGCTGAATTTCTTTTGATTGGCTTTCAACGCCTCTGAATATGCAGGCCATCCAGCGTTGATACGCTCGTCCAGACCGGCATAGTGAATCATAAGAGGTGCTTCGATGGACGGAACATCTTCGGCTGGTGGTTGCCGACCGTAGAATGGCACCGAGGCCGCAAGGTCCGGATAGGCCACGGCCAAGGCGTTGCAAACACCTCCGCCATAGCAGAATCCGACAGCGCCAACCTTGCCTGTCGAAAGTTCGTGATCACGTAAGAACTCAAAAGCCGCAAAAAAATCCGCCATCAGTTTTTCCCGGTCCATCGAGCGCTGCATCTCGCGCCCTTCTTCATCAGTACCGGGATAGCCGCCAAGGGGGGACAACCCATCAGGTCCAAAAGCCAGGAAACCGGCCTTGGCCGCGCGGCGCACAACGTCCTCGATATAAGGGTTTAGACCCCGGTTCTCGTGCACGACCAGTACCGCAGGCAGTTTACCTTCGGCATTTGCCGGCATCGCCATCAGGCCGCTGGTTTCGCTATGCCCATCCGAGCTGTCATATGCGACCACCATGGTTTGGATCGCGGGATCGTCCGGGGCCACCTGTTGCGCCCAGGCGTAATTAGGTTGCAACTGGTCCAGAATCATTGCGCCTGTCACTCCAGCAGCCGTGTATTTACCGGCTTTTGAGATGAACTCACGCTTGGACATCGTGCCGTGCACATATCCGTCGAATATCTCGAGGATACGCGGATCAAAATCACTGGCTTTCTTGCGGGCTTTTCCGGTCATCGTTGCCTCCCAGGCGATGGTATCGGTGCACCGATTCTAACGCTTGGGAGGCAATTCGGAAACTCACAAATCGTAGAGCGCGCCGAACTTGGCCTCAAGATAGCTTAGCAATGGGTCCGGTCCGGGTTCAACACCGCTGGCACGGGCAATCACCTCGCGCGGCGCATAAAGGCCGCCATGCTGCTGCACATGCTCACGCAACCAACCGGTCGCGCCGGACGTGTCGCCTCGGGCCAGTTGCGCGTCAAGATCGGGTTCAGAGACGCGCAAGGCCTGATAGAGGCACCCAGCATAGACATTGCCCAGCGAGTAGGTCGGGAAGTAACCGAACAGCCCAACCGACCAGTGCACATCCTGCAAACAACCGTTCGAGGGCTTGTCGACCGCATAACCGAAATCTGCCTTGAACCGATCATTCCAGGCGGCCTCCAGATCGCCGACCTGCAAGTCTCCGGCCATCAGCGCGCGTTCCAGATCAAACCGCAGCATGATGTGCAGATTGTATTGGACCTCATCCGCCTCGGTGCGGATATAGCCGTTATGGACGCGGTTGACCGTCGCATAAAACGCGTCCGGATCGGCAATGCCGAAATCGCCGAACGCCTCTTTCATTTGTTCGAACAACCATCCGGTAAAGGCCCGCGACCGACCCAACTGGTTTTCGTAGATCCGGCTTTGGCTTTCATGCACGCCCATCGACACGCCAGACCCGAGCGGTGTCAGGAGGTATTTCTCGTCGATCCCCTGTTCATAGGCGGCGTGGCCCACCTCGTGAATGGTGGAATAGAAACAGTTGAACGGGTCTGTTTCGCTGGTTCGCGTGGTGATGCGGACGTCAAGACCGCTGCCGGAACTGAATGGGTGAACCGCCTTGTCCACGCGGCCATTGTTCAGGTCATAGCCAAAGGCGACCGCCAGTTTTTGTGTCAGACGCATCTGGGTCTGCTCATCAAAACTGCGGTTCAGGGCAGCGGGCTCGGGCCGCTCCAGCACGGCGGCACGCAGGGCTACCAGTCGTGGGCGCATCTGGTCGAAGATATCCGCGATCTGGGCGCTGGTCGTGTAAGGTTCGTAATCTCCGACCATGGCGTCGTATACGTCGCCCCCTTGCGCCAGCGCCTCGCCTTCCTGTCGTTTCAGCGACACGACCTCTTCCAGAACCGGAAGAAAGGCCGAGACATCTTCGTCTGCGCGCGCCTGCGCCCACTTTCCCTGTGCAGCGGACGTCACACGGGCAATCGCCGTTGCCAGATCAGCAGGCACCTTCACCGCGCGATCATATGCGCGCCGGATTTCACGCATCTGTGCTTTGCCGACCTCATCCTGAGGTGCGGCCTGATCCAGCCATTCGGCAACACGAGGATCGGAACGGCGCGCGTGCAGGACAGATTCGATGGCTGCCATTTCTTCGGCGCGCTGAGGCGCTGCGCCGCGCGGCATGACGGTTTCCTGATCCCAGCCAAGCCGACCGGCGATCTGGCCCAAAGCCGAAGTTTCCCGCTGAAAGGTCATCAGTTCATTGAAAGCGGTCATAGTTTTAAACTCCGCGCACAGATGTTGCGATTGGATAAGCTGTGAGGAACCGCGCGCGCAGGATCAGCGTCCAGACGATAACGGCCATAAACTGGTGGAAGATAGCGATCTGCCATGGCGCGCCGTAAACCACGGTCACGATGCCGACGACGACCTGTAGCGAAAGCGCGGCGAAAGCAGCGTTGAAGGCAAAACGCGTCTGTGGATGCGCGCTGCTGCCGCCACGCCGCCAGACGACGACGGCAAAGATGAACAGCAGATACCCCGCACAGCGATGGATGAACTGCACCAGACCGGGGCTTTCAAAGAAGTTTCGCCACATCGGTTCCAACATAGTCGCATCCGGTGGAAGCAACTGCCCCCCCATCAGCGGCCAGTCTGTGTAAGACCGCCCGGCGTCGATCCCGGCGACAAGTGCGCCAATGAGTATTTGTAAAAAGGCGAAGTGCATCAGCCCTGTGGACAATGAAAACAGCCTGACCTCTTTGGCCCGGCGCGCCTGCATCAGATCACGTTCTTCCCGGCCGAGTTCAAAGATGTACCAGGCTAGGGCTCCCAGGATCACAAAGGCCAGCCCCAAGTGTGTTGCCAGACGGTAACTTGCGACGGCTGTCATGCCTTCACCCTGGGTGACGCCCGAAGCCACCATCCACCAACCAACAGCGCCCTGCAGACCGCCAAGAAGACCCGGAACGATCAGCTTTCCGGTCCACCCTGTCGGGATCTTGTGGGCTGTTAGGAAGATTAGAAATCCAACGGCCCAGACCAGACCGATCATGCGACCCAACTGACGATGGCCCCATTCCCACCAATAGATGGATTTGAAGTCACCCAACTCCATCCACTGGTTCTGGATGCGCCATTGGTCAATCTGCTTGTACTTGTCGAACTCTGCCTGCCAGTCCGCCTCGGTCATCGGCGGCAAAGCTCCGGTGATCGGGCGCCATTCGGTGATCGAGAGGCCGCTGTCAGTCAGGCGCGTCAGGCCGCCAACCGCGATCATCACAACGACCAGAGCAAACAGGATCATCAGCCAGATGCGGATCGCGTTGCGCGCGCCGCCGCGCCCCCGGTCGATCATACCGGGTTGAACCGCCTGTTGTTTTTCGGTGTCCGTGACCTCTTCGAAGATGCTGCGCTTACCGCTCATGCTGTCCTCATGTCCTGATTTCGCCACAAGCTAGGGCTTGGGTGAAGATAGGTCCAGCCTCAGCCTTTATCCTTCCAGCGGACCATCTGCCGCATGATCCCGTGCAACATCTGCACATCGGCCCGTGTCATCCGCATCCGCGACCACAGGTTGCGCAGGTTAACCTTCATCCCTTCGGCCTTTTCGGGAGGGTAGAAGAACCCCGCCTCCTCCAGCCTGTCCTCGTAGTGCTCGACAAGTTTTTCGACTTCGATCCCCGTGGCCCAGTCGCCTTTGCCCAGGTCGGTCGACTCATGCACTACATCCCCGGTCTGGCGCATCCACTCATAGGCGGTCAGCAATACGCATTGACCAAGGTTCAGCGAGGCATATTCCGGGTTCACCGGCACCGAGATGATCGCGTTGGCCTTGGCGATGTCTTCATTCTCTAGCCCCGCGCGTTCAGGGCCGAACAGAACTGTAACCTTCTCGCCCGCAGCGATCTTTTCGGCGGCAATCCTCATTGCGTGTTCGGGGCTGTAGACAGGTTTGGTCAAGCCCCGCTGACGAGCTGTTGTGGCGAAGACAAACGTGCTGTCGGCCAGCGATCCGGCCAGATCATCAAACAACTGCGCCTCATCCAGCAAGCGCCCTGCACCGCTGGACATTGCCACCGCTTTGGGATTCGGCCAGCCGTCACGAGGGGCTACAATACGCATCCGGTCCAGCCCAAAGTTCCACATCGCCCGCGCAGCAGCGCCGATGTTTTCACCCATCTGTGGGCGCACAAGAACGAAGGAAGGCTGGGGTTTGTCGCTGGGCATGGCTCACCTTAAGAAAACTTGGCCTGCTGTAATTGGCAGGCACTTGCAGGGCAAGGCGCAGGGGCGTTATTTGCAGGCTCTTGACCATAAAAGTTTGCTTCCCAGCCGCAATCCGCTAAACCGCGCCAAAGACTGAAAGCCGAAGGACGCGCCCATGGACACCCCCGAGCAGCCGCAGATTTACCTGATCACGCCTCCGACTATCGAGTTGAGCACGTTCACGGACAAGCTGGCGACTGTGCTGGACGGGGTCGAGATTGCCTGTATCCGCCTCGCGTTGGCCGGAAGTGACGAAGATACCATCGCTCGCGCGGCCGACGCTTGCCGTGAAATCGCCCACGCGCGCGACGTGGCCATCGTAATCTCGAACCATGTATTGCTGGCGCAGCGTCTGGGGCTGGACGGGGTGCATTTGGATGATGCTGCACGCTCGGTCCGCACCGCGCGCAAGGAACTGGGCGCTGATGCAATCGTCGGAAGCTTTTGCGGCGCGTCGAGCCATGATGGTATGACTGCTGGCGAAAACGGAGCGGATTATGTGGCCTTCGGTCCTGTCGGCTCGGCCAAACTGAGGGACGGAACCCGCGCCGAAAAGGACCTGTTCCAATGGTGGTCCGAGATGATTGAGGTTCCGGTTGTGGCCGAAGGTGGGCTGACACCCGAACTGATCCGCGACCTGGCCCCCTGCACTGATTTCTTTGGCATTGGCGATGAGATCTGGGGCAGTGACGATCCGCTGGCGGCGCTGAAAACGCTGCTGGCGGCGTTGCTTTAACCCAGCACCCAAGGCTCGACAATCCAAAAGACACCGGCACCTGCAATCAGCATCGAGGCCAGAACCGATATCCGGCCTCGGGTTCGGTGCGAGCCGCCAGAAAACAAAAGCGACAGAGCAAGCCCAGCAAGGGCCACAACAACAAGCGGCAGAATACTCCCGGCGCCAAAGCCCAGGATGGCCGGGGGCAAATGATCTGGTGGCACCCCGATCCCGATCAGGTTCGAGGCAATTAGCAGACCTTGAAAACCGCCAATGGCGAGAACCGCCAACAAACGCCAGACCTGCAATCGCCGGGCAACCAGGTTCCACAGCGCCAGAACGATGGTCGAAGCCACCAGAACCGGGGCCTCGTTCACCCTTCCTGCATCCAATACGCCATACAATCCCAGCCCAAGCCCGATCAGAGCGCCCGCTGACAGGAACACCAGTTGAGATACCACTGGGCGCAATTTCAAAGACAGAAACACAAGCACCAAAGCAAGAATGGACGGCTTGATCGGGTTTCGGACAAACTGATCGGCCCCTTTTGTGAAATATGTCTGCAACGTTTGCTGCGTTGTCAGAGACGCCCCACCTTGCAAAGGGATCAGCGGGCTGGCTTCACCGGCCGCCAAATATCCGGTGTATGGGGCCGCGACATTTTGCTGTCGCAGAACGATTGGTCCGCTTTCTGACGGCCAGGTCAGACGCAGGTTTGACGCCTGATCGGGCAAAGGTGCAGTCAGCAACAGCTTGGATATGCGTACTTTTCCCGTATCCCCCACTACAGGAATACGCACACCTTCATAAGACAAACTCAATCGCTCTGGTGCCTCTACCACAAGATTTTGTTTCCAGAGATGAACGAACTCTCTGATCTGGGGTTCCAGCTCAGACGAAACCATTCGCCGCAAGGATTTGTAGTTTGGATCGTCGGAAAACGCAGCGGGCTGCGCGGGATTGTTCCCGGTCAACATAGCCTCGGCATTCCATTTCAATTCGAGAAACAGAGTGTCGGACTTGACCCAGAAATCAACGACGGTCGGCGGGGCGGATTGCGCCCTGCCCGATCCGGGATATAAAGTTGCAAAAACAAAAAAACTCAGGGCACAGGTTTTGAGGGGTCGAAAGATGGCGCGGAAAGCAGGGCCATTCATACGAAAAGCTCCAACAGGAAAATCAAATCACCAATCATTGCCTTCGATTGTTCCCGCGAAGGCCGCAGATCGCAAGCCCAAAGGGTATATGGGACCTGTGGATCGTAAATCTCTGATTGCGGTAACGTTCTGACTTGCATGGGCATCACCGCTGCGGCATGACGTCCTTTATGACTCAGAACAGTAATATCCTGTGTATCGGCTCGGTCCTGTGGGACGTGATCGGACGATCAGCCAGTGCCATGCGGCATGGCTCGGACGTGCCTGGCCGGATTACCCGCCTGCCAGGTGGTGTTGCGATGAACATAGCCATGACGCTGGTGCGTTTTGGTATGACACCCACCCTGCTGACGGCCATAGGCCGTGACCCCGAGGGCGACGAACTGATTCATGCCTGCTCCCGCCTCGGCATGATCACGGATCACATCTATCGCTCGCAGGACCTGCCAACCGACCGGTATATGGCCGTCGAAGGTGCCAACGGGTTGATCGCGGCCATTGCCGACGCGCATTCGCTGGAAGCCGCTGGCGCAAAGATCCTGCGTCCGCTGATGCACGGCCCGCTTGGTCATGCAAACATGCCCTTTGAGGGCCCCATTGCACTTGACGGCAACCTGACCCTGAACCTGCTGGAAGAAATCGCCCAAAGCCCTGCTTTCGCCCGTGCCGATCTGCGTGTTGCCCCGGCCTCGCCCGGTAAGGCCGAGCGCCTATTGCCCTTCCTGAAACATGCCCGCGCCACGCTTTATGTGAACCTCGAAGAGGCCGGAATATTGTGCCAGCGCGAATTCACCGATTCTGAATCTGCCGCAAAGGGCCTTCTGGATCGTGGCGCGCTACGCGTGCTGGTCACCGATGGCGGCAGCTCGGCCACGGTCGGTAGTTCAGACGAAATTCTGACCCAAACACCCCCCTCCGTTCTGGTCACCCGTGTGACCGGTGCCGGGGATACCTTCATGGCGGCTCATATCGCCTCAGAATCCGGCGGCGCATCGAGTGACGAGGCTCTGACCCGCGCTCTGCATGCCGCAGCAACCTACGTTTCCGGAGAAACCCCACTGTGATCGACATCCAATATTCTGCCGAGGTCCGCGCCGCCAAGGACGCGGGCCATCCCATCGTTGCGCTGGAAAGCACCATCATCACCCACGGCATGCCCTACCCGCAAAACGTCGAAGTTGCGGCTCAGGTCGAACAGGACATCCGCGATGCGGGGGCGGTTCCGGCAACCATGGCGGTGATTGAAGGCAAATTGCATGTGGGGCTCGAGCCGGACCAGTTGCAATGGCTGGGTCAGGCGCAAGGCGTTGCCAAAATCTCGCGTGCGGATATGGCGGCCTGCATCTCGACCGGCGGCACCGGAGCCACAACCGTCGCCGCCACCATGATCGCCGCGCATTACGCCGGGATCGAGGTATTTGCTACAGGCGGCATCGGTGGCGTGCATCAGGGCGCCGAAACCACGTTCGACATCTCGGCTGATCTGCACGAACTTGGCCATACACCGGTCACCGTCGTCGCAGCCGGAGCCAAGGCTATCCTTGATCTGGCCAAAACCCTTGAGGTTCTGGAAACGCTGGGGGTTCCAGTCATCGCCCATGGTCAGGATGCGTTTCCTGCCTTCTGGTCTGCAATGTCACCCTATGCTGCCCCCCTGCGCATGGACACTCCAGAAGCTATCGCCAAGGCCCATGCAACCCGTCGTGCATTGGGCCTGCCTGGCGGGCAGCTGGTGGCCAACCCGATCCCGATCGCGGATCAGATCCCTGCCGAAATACTGGCCCCCATCATCGCCGAGGCACAGGCTGATGCTGATGCGCATCGGATTACCGGAAAAGATGTGACGCCCTATCTGCTGCAACGTATCTTTGAAAAGACCGAAGGCCGTTCGCTGACTGCCAACATTGCCCTTGTGCGCAACAATGCGCGCCTCGCGGCGGCGATTGCACGGGCACTGGTAGAACAGGGATAACGCAAGCCTATTGTGCCAAGGCTACCGATTGACTACCTAAATCCCGATAACCACTCGGATCCAAGATGAATACACCGTTCGACGAAGAACCGCTTCATCGCCGCCCCGGCATGCTGGCACGGCTGCGCGCGTCGTTCCTGACGGGGCTGGTTGTCATTGCGCCGGTCTGGCTGACGGTCTGGCTGATCTGGTCGGTAGTCGGTTGGATCGACAGTGCGGTCCTGCCACTGGTTCCTCATCAATTCCAACCGGAACGTTACGTCGGTATCAACCTGCGCGGCGTGGGCGTCGTGATCTTCCTGATCTTTACCGTTATCGTGGGGTGGATCGCAAAAGGAATTCTGGGCCGGTCCCTGATCCTGTTCGCTGAAAGCGTGGTAGATCGGATGCCGGTCGTCCGCTCGATCTATTCCGGGATCAAACAGATCTCGGAAACCGTTTTTGCCCAAACCGAACGCTCTTTTGAGAAGGCATGCCTGATCCAGTATCCCCGCCGCGGGATCTGGGCCATTGGATTCGTCTCGACAACCGCCAAAGGCGAAATCAGCAAACGCGCGGAAACCGGAGGAGAGCTGCTCAGCGTTTTTGTCCCGACTACACCCAACCCGACCTCGGGCTTTTTGCTGTTTTTCCCGGTTGAAGACGTAATTATGCTGGACATGACAATAGAGGATGCCGCGAAACTGGTGATTTCGGCCGGGCTCGTTTATCCCAACGAAAAAGACCCCACGCAACCGCCCGAGTGATTAACCGAACATAGCTGGCAGATCGACAGTACTGGTCTGACCCAGATCACTCTTATGCTTGGCCAGAAAACGATCCGCCGCTACCCGCCCCGCCTGTTTCAGCTTGTGCAGAATAACCGGGTTGGGCACGGTTTTGGTGGCAACAGACAGGCTGCTCATCAACTCGTTATCCGCAATCATATGCACCAGAACGCGGCTCATGTCCCCGGCCTTCAGCTTGCCCTCTTTCAGAAGCCGTTGAACAAAGCTGATTGCCCGCAATTCGCGAAACAGGGATGAATTGAAGCTGATCTCGTTTATGCGGTTCTGGATCTGCTGCGGTGTGACCGGCACCGCGTCGCGTTCCAACGGGTTGATATTCACGATCACCACATCATCCGGCAGATCATTGTTGAACAGCGGATAGAGCGCCGGATTACCAGTATAACCGCCATCCCAATAGGCCTCGATCCGGTCTGTCTTTGGATCAAATATCTCGACAGCCTTGAACAGGGTCGGCAGGCAGGCCGAAGCCAAAATGGCATCTGTCGAGACCTCCTCGCCGGTAAACACGCGGATCTTGCCGCTTCTCACGCAGGTGGCGCACACAAACAGGCAGGGTCCCGCATCGGCGCAAACTTCCGCAAAATTGAACCTGTCCACCACCGGCTCCAGCGGATTGCTGTAGAATGGACCATAAGCATAAGGCGACACCATCCGCGACCAGGCATCACCGAAGGAAAACGGCACCGAATATTCCATCGCCTGCGCGATTGCGGCCGGTTCCAACCCGCGAAACCAATTGGCGATACGCATGTCACCAATCGCGCCCATACGCCTCCAAAGCCCATCCAGTTGCGCGCGCGCACCCTCACGTCCTGAATGAACCATCCCCGATTTGAACGCCGCACCGTTCAACGCACCGGCGGATGTTCCAGTGATCGCAGCAACCTCGATGTCTTCCTCATCCAGCAGCCGGTCAAGCACACCCCAGGT
The DNA here is from genome assembly GCF_056536285.1 of Ruegeria sp. AF3. Lineage (NCBI taxonomy): Bacteria > Pseudomonadati > Pseudomonadota > Alphaproteobacteria > Rhodobacterales > Roseobacteraceae > Ruegeria > Ruegeria sp. AF3. Next base: position 426,829 of record NZ_JBQFJM010000001.1, read on the forward strand.
GAATGCCCCATGCGCACCGCCGCCCTGCAAAGCCAGATTGATCCGTATCACCGCCCTCACCCTTCATCTTTTCAGAAATACTCCGGGGGTTTGGGGGCAGCGCCCCCAAGGCCAATCACAAGGCGGTCCAGCCGCCATCGACAGAAATCGTGGTTCCCGTGATCTGCGCCGCCGCGTCCGAGCACAGGAAAATGGTTGTCCCACCCAATTGCTCAACGGTGGCGAATTCCTTGGAAGGTTGCCGTTCAAGAAGCACGTTTTTCACGACCTCCTCGCGGCTCATATTGTATTCTTTCATCGTGTTCGGGATCTGGGCCTCGACCAGAGGCGTCAGCACATAGCCTGGGCAAATGGCGTTGCAGGTGATCGGTTCTTGCGCCGTTTCCAAGGCAACGGTCTTGGTCATCCCCACCACCCCGTGCTTGGCGGCAACATAGGCTGCCTTGAACGGCGACGCCGTCAAACCATGCGCCGAGGCGATATTCACGATACGACCCCATCCCGCTTTGCGCATTATCGGCAGTGCGGCCGCGGTCGTGTGAAAGGCCGAGTTCATGTTGATCGCAATAATCGCATCCCATTTATCCACCGGGAACTGATCGATCGGGGACACAAACTGAATGCCCGCGTTGTTCACAAGTATGTCGCAAGATCCGGCCTGCTCAATCAGCGCGCGGCACTCATCGCCTCTTGACATGTCCGCCTTGATGTAACGCGCGTTGGTTCCGGTCTCTTTGGCAATCTCAGCAGCCAACGCGTGATCTTCGTCACGGTCCGTAAAGGAATTCAGGACGACATCTGCTCCAGCCTTCGCCAGCTCGCGCGCGACCCCCAGACCGATGCCAGAATTAGACCCAGTGATGATTGCTGTTTTGCCGGAAAGGCTCATGACCGTTCTCCCTGATGCGATGATTTGGTGCACAATGCCATGCTGCACCTGCAAAGAAAACGGGGAAACACACTGGTCTGAAATCCCAGCCTGACACTTCTCAAGCAGCCAAAAAAACGCCCGCACGAAGCGGGCGTTAAGTTATTGAGGCAGGTTTCATACAGGCAAGAAACCTATCGAGCAGTGCATCCTTTATAAGCAATTCCACGCCTTCGTCCAAGCTAAAAGTTTGATAATATGAAAAATCATCACTACGGTGAATCCTAACAAAATAAGGCCAGAGCAGGATTGTTTCCAAAATGAGCCCGGATTTTCTCCGACCGTTTCGACCACTTGCGGCGGGAATCGCCAGCATTTTCATGATCTCGTCCGCCCATGCAGAATCGTCTCATGGCATAGCTATGTATGGAGACCCGGCCCTACCACCGGATTTTGTGTCCCTACCCTATGCCAACCCCGATGCGCCCAAAGGCGGCAAAGTCGTTTTCGGAAATACTGGCGGCTATAACAGCCTGAACCCGTTTTTGCAAAAAGGCACCTCGCCCTGGCAATTGCCATTTTGGACCCATGAAAGCCTGATGGGGCGATCCTGGGACGAACCTTTCACACTTTACGGGCTGTTAGCCGAATCAGTTGAGACGGCTCCCGACCGGTCATGGGTTGAATTTACCCTGCGGGAAGAGGCCCGGTTTTCCGACGGCAGCCCGGTCACGATTGACGACGTGATCTGGTCATACGAGACGCTCGGCACTCAGGGGCATCTGCGCTATCGCGGTTTTTGGGACAAAATCGACAGGATCGAACAGACCGGCCCGCGTTCGGTTCGGATTACTTTCAACGTGCCGGATCGCGAACTTGCCCTGCTCGCAGGGATGCGTCCGGTCCTCCAAAAGGCGCAGTGGAAGGACAAGAAATTTGCCGACGCCGCCTTGCACGATGTCCCAATCGGAACCGGCCCCTATGTGATCGAAAGCTACGAGGCGGGGCGCTATGTGAACCTTCGTCGCAACCCTGAGTATTGGGGGCAGGATATCCCGTTCCGTCGCGGCACCATGAATCTGGATGAAATGCGGATCGAGTTCTACGGCGACGGCAGCGTCCTGTTCGAGGCCTTCAAAGCCGGCGAGCTATCAGCGGTGCGTGAGTTCAACGGCGACAAATGGGACACGCAATACAGCTTCCCCGCCGTTCAACGCGGCGATGTCATCAAGACCGAGATCCCGCATGGCAAACCGTCAGGCATGACCGGGTTCGTGATGAATACCCGCAAAGCCCCGTTCGACGACTGGCGCGTTCGCGAGGCCATGACGCTGGCCTTCAACTTCGAGTTCATCAACGACACGATCACTGGTGGGGCGCAGCCAAGGATCACGTCCTACTTTTCAGGCTCGGACCTGGCCATGCAGCCCGGACCGGCCCAAGGGCAGGTAAAAGCCCTGCTGGAACCCTTTGCCTCGGATCTGATCCCCGGCACGCTGGAAGGGTATGAACTGCCGAAGGGCGACGGTTCAGCCCGCAACCGCGCAAATATTCGCAAAGCCACCAAACTGTTGACCGAAGCGGGTTGGACCGTTCAGGACGGAGTCTTGCGCAACACGAATGGTGACCCGTTCAAAATGACGGTCTTGCTGCAGCAGGGTGACAGCGAGATGGCGTCGGTGGTCGAGATTTATTCCCGCGCTCTGGAACGGCTTGGCATTCAGGTTACGACGGAACAGGTCGACAACGCGCAGTATGTCGGGCGCACTGGGGAACTGGATTTTGATGTTACGCCTTTCCGGCGTGCTCTTTCACTGTCTCCCGGCAATGAACAGCGTTTGTATTGGGGAAGCGAGAACGCGGACACACCCGGCACACGCAACCTGATGGGCGTGGCCTCGCCCGCTGTTGATGCGATGATTGACGCCATGCTTGCCTCGGAAACACGTGAAGATTTCACCGCGGCAACCCGCGCGCTTGACCGGGTTCTGACGGCCGGTCGCTATGTCATCCCGATCTGGAGTTTTGATGTCGGGCGGATTGCCCACATACGCGAGCTCAGGTTCCCCGACACTGTGCCAATCTATGGCGATGGACCGCAATACATGCCGGAAGTGTGGTGGTACGTCGCCGGGTAGTCACATGAACATCAGGGCAGCCGGGTTTTGTACAACACCGGCTGTTCACCGCGGAGTGTTGGCGGACGCCTTGAAATACACGATTCCTTTGCTCTTCCTGCCCGATTGGCCCATGAAAACCACGCCTGTCGGCGGAAATCAGCACATTGCCATCACATTCAGGTATACGTTTGGCCACGACAAATCGCAGCACCACATGCAGGCCATATCGGACGCCGGATGATCCCATGAGACGGGCCTTCGGCCTGCTTTGGCCAACACTAAAAGCTACATTGAATCGAAATATTTAGACGTAGCCCAAAGATCGAGATCGCCTTTACAATCTGCTCGCCGGGATTTCCCGGTGCCGCAACAAACAGGTCTCCTGATCCGTAGGTACTTTGAATAATTTCAAGCCCGCCGCCCTGTTGCGGCAGCTATTGCAGAGGCACAATCTTGTAAAAGGAATGCAGTGACATGCTGCGACATTTTGTCATGTCTTCCCTTACGGCACCCATTACGTACCCTAAGGAGGGGAGAGCAGTCCTAATCGCTACATAAGGAAAGCTCATACATGATGAACTGGACGGATTTGACACAAGACTGGAATGCGGCCTACGCACGTGCAAAGCGGCGTTTTCCGAATTTGCGTGACCAAGACATGATGCGCGTATCACAAGATCGTAAAGGGTTCGAAGCCTATCTGGCCGAGCGTCACCAGTTAACCATGAACGAAGCTCATGAAGAGGTCGAAGACTTCCTGTTCACCGAAGGCCTGAACAGAGAATTCTGCCGCGCGTCGCTAAGCAAGTGATGTGACCCAAAGGATTGTCGCGTCTTCGTCACTGACGGAGATTACGTTATGGCCCATGCTGCCATCGTAATAGGCGCTGTCACCCCTGCGCATTTCGACCGGCTCATAAAACTCGGTATAGAGCCGGACAACACCGGTTAGAACATACATGAACTCTTCGCCATCGTGGCGCACCCAGCCGTCGAATTCGTCCATGGACCGTGCCCGAACCCGCGCGCGGTAGGGCAGCATGTGTTTCTTGGTCAGGGTTTCGGCCAGCAACTCATGCTCGTAGGTCGTTGTCGCGTGGGCCGCCCCTTCGCCCATCCGGGTAATCGCCATCCGTCCGATGACCTGGTCCCGCTGCGGCGGTGTGAAAAGCTGAGGAACCGAGATTTCCAACCCAACCGCAAGCTTTTTGAGCGCGTCATAGGTAGGTGACATCTGCCCGTTCTCAATCTTGCTGAGCGTCGAACGGGCCAAACCGGCCTGACTGGCGGCCTGCTCCAGCGTCCATTTCCGCGCTTTTCGCAATTCGCGCACGCGCGCGCCAAGGTCCAGCGGTTCAACTTCGGTGTGATCGCCGGAATCGCGGGCAATTCGGATCAGGGATTTGGGATCTTGGGTGCTCATGCCATTCTCTATAGGCTTGGCCAGCCGCGCTTGCAACGCGCCAGACACCGCGTTAGCCAATGGCCATGTTATCTGTCTTCGATCAGGGGGCGCCCGCGCCCTGCCCTGCACCCTTCAATCTGGCAGCGCACGTCCTTGGCCGCGCGGATCAGGTCCCTGATAAAGTGGCTTTGTCGGTATTAATGCCCCACGGCGCGCTGGACTGGACCTATCGCGACCTGCAATCCGCCGTACTGGGCACTGGCGCAGGATTGCTGCAAGCAGGTCTGACACCCGGCGAAATCGTTCTGATGCGGCTCGGCAATACGGTGGATTTCCCGATTGCCTATCTGGGGGCGATTTCAGTGGGTATCATTCCGGTGCCCACATCGTCGCAACTGACGGAACCCGAAACCGCCAGAATGATCGACGATCTGTCCCCAGCCGCGGTTCTTCGTGATCCCGCTGTCTCATGCGCGCCTCATCCCAGACAGATCGAGTTGGATGAACTGAAGGCTATGCACCATTTGCCCCCTGCCAGCTTTGAACTGGGCGACCCCGAGCGTATGGCATATGTCGTCTACACCTCGGGAACGTCGGGCAGTCCGCGTGCCGTGGCCCACGCGCATCGGGCAATCTGGGCGCGGCAGATGATGGTCGATGGCTGGTATGGTCTGCGCGCGTCCGATCGGCTGTGTCACGCCGGAGCGTTCAACTGGACCTATACACTTGGCACCGGGTTGATGGACCCGTGGACCATCGGCGCAACCGCCTTGATCCCGGAACCGGGCACGGACATCACCGCCCTGCCTGCTCTGCTCCACCAGCATCGTGCAACCATCTTTGCGGCGGCACCAGGGGTCTTTCGCAAATTGGTGCAAGAGTATGAGCAAATCAGCTTACCTGACCTGCGCCACGGTTTATGCGCTGGGGAAAAGCTTTCGCGCGCTCTGCACGAGAAATGGCTAAGCGCCACCGGTACGGAACTGTTCGAAGCCTACGGCATGTCCGAATGCTCGACTTTCATATCCTCAAGCCCGGCCCACCCCGCGCTCGGCGACGCATTGGGGCACCCGCAACCGGGTCGTCGCGTGGCCATTCTGGGCCCGGACGGCCCGGTGCCGCAGGGGCAAGAAGGTACCATCGCCATTCATCGGTCTGACCCCGGATTGTTGCTGACCTACCTCAACGCACCCGATGAAGTTGAAACCCGGATGCAGGGCGAATGGTTCCTGACCGGAGATCAGGGGGCAATGGCAGTGGACGGCCAGGTCAGTTATCTGGGCCGGGACGACGACATGATGAATGCCGGTGGTTACCGCGTATCCCCGGTCGAGGTCGAAGCCGCCCTGTCCCGTTTTCCCGGTATCACGCAGGTCGGTGCAGCTGCGGTCGAGGTCAAACCGGACACATTTGTGATAGCAGCCTTCTATACCGGCCCGGAAAAGCTGGACGATGCGGCCTTGCGCGCCTATGTCGAGGCAAACCTGGCACGTTATAAACAACCACGCGCCTTCATCCACCTGTCTGCGCTACCAACCGGCGGCAATGGCAAACTCCTGCGCCGGGCGTTGCCGGCCTATTTCGAGGCACCAGCCACATGACCCAGACCGTCAAGCTCGACATCCTGTCCGATCCGATCTGTCCGTGGTGCTATATCGGTAAAACGCATCTCGACAAAGCACTGGCCAATGTGCCGGACCACCCTTTTGTCATCGAATGGCATCCGTTTCAGTTGAACCCTGATATGCCGGACGCAGGTATGGATCGTCGCGAATATCTGGAACGCAAGTTCGGCGGCAAAGATGGTGCCGTGCGTGCTTATGCGCCGGTGGTTGAACATGCTGAAAGCGCCGGTCTGAAGATTGACTTTGAAGGCATGAAACGCACACCTAATACACTGGATGCACATCGCCTGATCCATTGGGCGGGGATCGAAGGCAAACAGAATGCCGTTGTGGATGCGCTGTTCGATGCCTATTTTGTTCAGGCCCGAGACATCGGCGACCCCGAAGTCCTGTCCGACATCGCAGACAGTGCCGGAATGGACGCCGCAGTGGTCATGAAGCTGTTGAAATCCGACGCCGACCGCGAGGATATTCGCAACCGTGATACTCATTCTCGCGAAATGGGCGTCAGTTCGGTCCCGACCTATATTGTTGCCAATCAACATGCCGTTCCGGGTGCTCAACCACCTGAAATGTGGGAGAAAGTGATCGCCGAAATTATGTCTCAACTTGAGGCTTCCCCCGCAGAATAGCACAGAGGTCTGTGCGAATTTCCAGTCTGGTCTAACCTGACTCACCATGATAGCGCGAACAGGTTAGGAGTGCTTCATGGCCAACCGCATGTCGAAGGCGGAATTCATTGCGCTGATCGCAATGATGTTCGCCACTATCGCGTTTTCGATCGATTCAATGCTGCCTGCCCTGCCCGAAATCGGCGCGCAGCTCAGCCCCGATGATGTCAATCGCGCCCAACTGATTCTGACGTCCTTCGTTCTGGGAATGGGTATCGGTACATTCTTTACTGGCCCGCTATCGGATGCGCTGGGACGCAAGCCGGTGATCTTTTGCGGCGCGCTATTGTACATTGCGGCTTCGGCTGTTGCCTGGGCCAGTTCTTCGCTGGAACTGGTGCTGATTGCGCGCGTTGTACAGGGTCTGGGCGCTGCCGGACCACGTGTGGTGGCAATGGCCATCATCCGTGACCTGTATTCAGGCCGGGAAATGGCGCGCATCATCTCAATCGCTATGATGATCTTCACTTTGGTACCAGCAGCGGCCCCGATGCTGGGCGCTGGTGTTATCGCCCTTTTCGGCTGGCGCGGGATATTCATGTCCTTTATCCTGTTCGCGCTGTTCGTCCTTTTTTGGGTGAGTACACGACTGCCCGAGTCCCTGGCCGTCGAGAACCGCCGCCCCTTTCGCCTGCCCCTGATGATTGCGGCCGTGAACGAAATGTTTGCCCATCCCACCGTGCGCTTGTCTATCTTCGTGCAGACCTTGTGCATGGGGACCTTGTTCACCATGCTGACTATGGTGCAACCGGTCTATGATGTGATCCATGATCGGGCCGACAGCTTTCCCTTCTGGTTCGGATTTGTCGCCCTGATGTCAGGTTCGGCCAGCCTTTTGAACGCGGCTTTGGTAGTGCGCGTCGGGATGCGCCGGATGGTCACATTCGCCTTCGGCGCGCAGATAGCCATCACGTCTGTCGTCATCATCCTGAACATGGCGAACCTTTCGCCCGATATGTCATTTGCCCTGTTTGTCTTCTGGCAGACGATGGTCTTTTTCATGGCTGGTGTAACCATCGGCAATCTGAATGCCATTGCCATGGAGCCCATGGGCCACATCGCAGGCATGGCCGCTTCAGTTGTCGGGTCGATCTCAACAGTAATGGCTGCAGCAATCGCCGCGCCGATCGGGCTTCTGTTCAACGGATCCATCGCGCCGTTGACAATTGGCATTCTGAGTATGTGCGTGCTGTCGTTTGGCCTGATGATCCACATGGGTCGCATCGAAGAACGGCTGCCAGCCTGACCTGTGAATCTCGGGTGAAACACGCTATCCTACCCCGAACTTAGGGGGAGGAACTGTGATGAACGATTACTACGATCTGGGCAGCTATTCCTGCCCGGTTTCCACTTCCAGCCCCGAAGCTCAGCTGTGGTTCGACCGCGGGCTGAACTGGACATACGGCTACAATCACGAAGAGGCGGTAGCCTGTTTTCAACGCGCGGCCGAGCATGATCCGAATTGCGCAATGGCCCATTGGGGTGTCGCCTATGCAGCCGGTCCCAATTACAACCTCCCGTGGGACCTGCTGGATGAGAAGGGTCAGGAAGAAGCGCTGGCACAGGCTTACGACGCGATGCAAAAAGCCCTTGGTCTGCTCGCAGGGTGCACTGCCGTCGAACAGGCCCTGATTCAGGCCCTGCTTGCGCGTTACCCGCAACGTGATCCGGTTCAGGACATGCACCAATGGGACCACGGTTTTGCCGAAGCGATGCGCGCGGCATTTGCGGCGCACCCGGACCACCTCGACTTGCGTACCATCTATGTCGAAGCGCTGCTGAACCTGACGCCATGGAAGATGTGGGATCTGAAAACGGGCCAACCCGCCCAGGGCGCGGCAACGAAGGAAGCGCAAGATGCGCTTGAATGGGCCATGGCGAACGATCCGGCTGCGATGTCACACCCGGGCCTGCTGCACCTCTATGTTCATCTGATGGAGATGTCTCCAACACCAGAAAAAGCCCTGAAAGCAGGGGATGTCCTTCGCACATTGGTTCCAGATGCAGGCCACTTGGTACATATGCCGACACATATCGATGTGCTCTGCGGACATTACCACAACGTTGTGCACTGGAACGAAAAAGCCTCGGAAGCCGACCTGAAATATTACGAACGCGAAGGCGCGTTCAACATTTACACAGGCTATCGCCAGCACAATTATCACTTTGCCATCTACGGTGCGCTTTTTCTTGGACAGATGGAACCGGCCCTACGTGCCAATCAGGGATTGTGGGATACAACACCCGAAGAATTGCTGCGCATCGAAAGCCCCCCGATGGCCGATTACTTCGAAAGCTACATGTCCATGGGCCCTCACATCCTGATCCGGTTTGGCCGCTGGGACGAGGCTAAGGCACTGGAACTGCCCTCAGACCCAGACCTGTTCCGCACCCTGACGGCCACGACACACTACGCGCGCGCCATCGCTCATGCAGCAACCGGTGAAATCGCCAATGCCGAGGCCGAAGAAAATCTGTTTCTTGCCGCCAAAGAATGCGTTCCGGAAACACGTAGGCTGCACAACAACCGTGTGATTGACCTGCTGGAAATTGCGCGGGAAATGCTGCGCGGTGAGATCGAGTACCGCAAGGGCAACTTTGAAATCGCGTTTGCCCATCTGCGCCGCTCGGTCGAGCTGGACGATACTTTGCCCTATGACGAACCCTGGGGATGGATGCAGCCCACCCGCCACGCGCTTGGGGCGCTTCTTTACGAACAAGGACGGCTGGCCGTAGCTGAAGACGCCTATCGTGAAGATCTGGGCTTGGGCGGTACGTTAAGTCGCGCCTCGATACATCCTGACAACGTCTGGAGTTTGAAGGGCCTTTACGATTGCCTCAAGGCACGCAGCGAACAGGTCGAAGTCCTGCAGATCAAACAACGGCTTGACCTGGCATTGGCCCGTGCCGACCGCATGGTGGCTGCGTCCTGCTTCTGCGCGCAGGCGGCAATGCGTAGCTAAAGTGTCCTGATCGTGCTGACGCACGATGCCTCCGGCGGGGATATTTTTAGCCAGATGAAGCAGGGATCCGCTTCTTCATCTGGCCATATATATCCCGGGGGAGATGCGCGGAACGCGCAGCGGGGGCAGAGCCCCCTCTCACATCTCAACCTGCTTTGACCTTTTTTGCGCCGCGACCACTTTTTCAGCGAGATCCCGGGCAATTGCAAAAGCCCCTTTGATCTTGTCATTGTCTTTTTTCCAGTCCCGGCGCACGACGATCTTGTTGTCTTTGACCTTGGCCATACCACGTTGATTTTGAATGAACTCAACCAGTCCCTGCGGCGAGGCGAATTTGTCATTGTGGAACTGGATGGTCGCACCTTTCGGCCCACCGTCGAGCTTTGCGATCCCGGCGCGTTTACACATGGCCTTGATCCGCACAACCAGCATCAAGGTATTCACCTCTTTCGGCAATTTGCCAAAACGGTCGATCAATTCCGCAGCAAAGCCCTCCAGTTCGACCTTTGTCGACAGTGACGACAGGCGGCGATAGAGCCCCAAGCGCACATCCAGATCTGGTACATAGTTCTCAGGGATCAGAACCGGCACACCCAGATTGATCTGCGGAGCCCATTGATCGTCCGCATCCGACAACCCCTCCATCTCGCCGGCTTTGATCTTGGCAATCGCCTCTTCCAGCATGGATTGGTAAAGCTCATAGCCCACATCGCGCATCTGGCCGGATTGTTCTTCACCCAACAGGTTGCCCGCACCACGAATGTCAAGATCCTGCGAGGCCAGAGTGAACCCGGCCCCCAACGTGTCCAGCGAGCCCAGAACACGCAGGCGTTTTTCGGCGGCAGCGGTCAGTTTTTGGCGCGGTTTGGTGGTCAGGTAAGCATAGGCACGGGTTTTCGAGCGCCCAACGCGACCCCGGATCTGATAGAGCTGGGCAAGGCCAAACATGTCCGCACGGTGCACGACCATCGTGTTTGCGGTCGGGATGTCCAGCCCGCTTTCGACAATGGTTGTGGCCAGCAGCACGTCGAATTTCCCGTCATAAAACGCGTTCATCCGATCATCGAGCTCACCCGCTGCCATCTGGCCATGGGCAACCACGTAAGTGAGCTCAGGCAGTTGATTTTTCAGAAATTCTTCGATCTCAGGCAGGTCCGAGATGCGCGGTACAACATAGAAACTCTGCCCCCCACGATAGTGTTCACGCAGCAGCGCTTCTCGGATTGTAACGGCATCGAACTCGCTGACATAGGTACGGATCGCCAGTCGGTCGATTGGAGGCGTGCCGATAATCGACAAATCGCGCACGCCGGTCAACGACAGTTGCAGCGTTCGCGGGATCGGTGTCGCGGTCAGGGTCAGCACGTGAATGTCTGAGCGCAGCTGTTTCAGCCGTTCCTTATGACCCACGCCAAAATGCTGTTCCTCGTCGATGATCAGAAGCCCCAAATTGTTGAACCGTATGTTCTTGGCCAAAAGCGCGTGCGTTCCGATCACGATGTCCACTGTCCCGCGGGCCAGACCGTCACGGGTTTGCTGGGCTTCTTTCGCCGAAACAAAGCGTGACAATTGCCGGACCTCCAGCGGGAACCCCCGAAAGCGTTCCCTGAAACTCGCGGCATGCTGGCGGGCCAGCAGGGTCGTGGGTGCCACAACCGCAACCTGAACGCCCGACATGGCGGCGACAAATGCGGCACGCATGGCAACCTCGGTCTTTCCAAATCCGACATCACCGCAGATCAGACGATCCATCGGCGCGCCGGAATGGATGTCCTCCATCACATCCGAGATCGCCCGCAACTGGTCTTCGGTTTCCTGATATGGGAATCGCGCGCTGAATTCCTCCCACGCGTGGGGCGGTGGATCCATGACCGGGGCTTTACGTAATGCACGTTCAGCGGCGATGCGGATCAGCTTATCCGCCATCTCGCGGATGCGCTCTTTCAGCTTGGCCTTCTTTGCCTGCCATGCACCGCCACCCAGACGGTCCAGCAGACCTTCGTCGTGGCCGTATTTCGACAGCAATTCTATGTTTTCGACCGGCAGGTACAGCTTTGCCTGCTCGGCATATTCCAGTAACAGGCATTCATGGGCGGCACCGGCTGCGGTGACGACCTCCATTCCCATGTAACGACCTATACCGTGATCCACGTGAACAACCAGATCACCGGGGCTGAGCGATTGGGTTTCGGTCAGAAAGTTCTCGGACTTGCGGCGCTTTTTGGGCTGACGGATCAGCCGGTCGCCCAGCACATCCTGTTCAGCAATCACCGTTAGATCAGGAGTTTCGAACCCGTGCTCCAACGCCCAGACGGCAAGGTGCAAGCCGCGTTTTCCAATGCGGGTGCCGTTGGCCACATGTATCGCCTCGGCCAGCCCTTCGTCTTCGATCAAGCCGGTCAGGCGTTCCCGCGCGCCATCGGAATATGAGGCGATCAGTACCGGTCCTTTGTCGAGCTTTGCAGTGATGTGACTGGCCAAAGCGCCGAACAGGCTGATGCTTTCCTGCTGGCGTTCCGGCGCAAAGTTGCGCCCGATGCGTCCACCCGCGTCGATGACACCGGGGCCAGAGGCTTGCGGCAGCGGGCTGAACTGCAAAACCCGACGATCCGCGACAGCCGCCTCCCAGGCGGTATCGTCAAGATACAACAACTCCGGAGGTGTGGGTTTATAGACCGTGTCCATGCGGGATCGGTTTTCCAGCGCCAGTCGCCGGGTTTCGTACTGATCGGCAATCGTATCCCAACGCGCCAGACGCGCGGGCGTCACCTGATCATCGACAGTGATCACCGCATCCGGCAAGTAGTCGAACAGTGTCTCAAGTTTTTCGTGGAAGAACGGCAGCCAGTGTTCGATCCCCTGATGTTTGCGGCCTGCGCTTACGGCCTCATACAAAGGGTCATCCGTACCGGCGGCACCAAACTCGATGCGATAGTTCTGACGGAACCGGGTTATGGCGGCCTCGTCCAGGATGACTTCGGACACCGGTGCAAGTTCAACGATGTCCAGCTTTTCGGTTGTTCGCTGGGACGCTGGATCAAAGCGGCGCGCACCGTCCAGAACGTCACCGAACAGATCCAGTCGTACCGGGCCCGCCTCTCCCGGAGGGAAGATGTCGATGATGCCTCCACGGATGGCATAATCGCCGGGTTCCATTACCGTTGGACTTTGGGTGAACCCCATGCGCACCAGAAAGTTTCGCAGCGCGGTATCATCTATGCGATGGCCAACTCGGGCGGTAAACGCCGCCTCTCGCAAAACCTCCCGTGCCGGGACGCGTTGGGTCGCGGCGTTCAGCGTGGTCAGTAATACATACTGTTGGGGCATCTGGTGGACCAGCGCCGCCAGAGTTGCGACGCGCGCCGCCGAGATATCCGCATTAGGCGAGACCCGGTCATAAGGAAGGCAATCCCAACCCGGAAACACAAAGACAGGCATCTGAGGCGCAAAAAACGCCAGTGCAGCGCGCATCGCTTCCATCCGCTTGTCATCGCGTGCGACATGGGCCACCGGCCCCGTGCTGCGGGCGATCTCGTTCAGCACCAGCTGCGCGTCAAACCCTTCGGGGGCGCCGCCAACTGTCACGTGGTTCGGAGCCTTCATCGCCTCGCCTTTCAGAATCTTCTATCCCAGAACGCCAATCGAAAGGTTCTGATACATGCCCCAGAACGAAGTGACCAGTATCGAGATCATGCCGATGATCTGGGTATACAGACGGCAGCGGGAAATCGTTTTCGAGACAGTTTCGAGTGTCAATTCCCGCCGCCGGAGACGCCTTGCATGCACGATATTCATCAAAAGCACCAAGGTCAGTGGGAACAAAAGCAAAAACAGGGCCTGCGCGAATTCGACATCATAATAAAACCCAAGCGTGGCCATCCCGGTGAACAGAAAACACCCAAACGCCAAAAGGATGGTGCCAGACATGTCGACGATCAGCAGAATCCGATTTGTATGGATGCGAACGATGTCGAGCAGATCGGTTTCGACCTGACCTCCGATCCGGCGGGCACGAACAACCAGATCATATGGGATGCCCATCACCCAGTGGCTGGCCGACGACCAGAGTACCGCCAGTACGATCCAGAACCACAGATTCGAAAAGCTGCGCATGTCGATGAGTTCAAAGATCGAAGAGTACCAGTCCAAACCCAACCCTTTATTCGCACTACTCAGGGGGGTTCCATCTAGGCGCGCGTCCATTGATACCCTTGAGACCTTTGTGAATTCATGCCACCCAATGCACGAATGTTCAAGGAGAACGCGCCATGAAACCGACCATTGCCCCATTTCCCATGACCCGCTTTCGCCGAGCCCGTCAATCACAGGCAATTCGTGCGCTGGTGCGTGAGAACACTCTGACAACGGATGACCTGATCTGGCCGGTTTTCGTGCGCGATGGCGAAGGTATTGAAGAGCCCGTGCCCTCGATGCCTGGTGTGGTTCGCAGATCGGTTGACCTGATTGCCAAAGCGGCGGTCGAGGCCCAGGCCCTTGGGATTCCTGCAATTTGCATCTTTCCCTACACCGACCCTGCGCTGAAAACCGAAGACTGCGCCGAGGCATGGAACCCCGACAACCTGTCCAACCGGGCCATCCGGGCAATCAAGGCGGCGGCCCCAGACGTCGCCGTAATGACGGATGTGGCGCTTGACCCGTATAACATCAACGGCCACGACGGATATGTCGTTGACGGAGAAATCGTGAACGACCAGACCGTCGAGGCGCTGGTAAAGATGACGCTGGCACAGGCAGACGCCGGTGCGGATATCATCGGCCCGTCGGATATGATGGACGGCCGGATCGGGGAAATGCGTCGCGCGCTGGAACGTGCGGGCCATCACAACGTGATGATCCTCAGCTATGCCGCCAAATATGCCAGTGCGTTCTACGGACCCTTCCGCGACGCGGTCGGTGCATCGGGGGCCCTGACGGGCGACAAAAAGACCTACCAGATGGACCCCGCGAACTCGGACGAGGCCCTGCGCCTGATCGAACGCGATCTGACTGAAGGCGCCGATATGGTGATGATCAAGCCGGGCATGCCTTATCTGGATATCTGCCGCCGCGTGAAAGACAATTTCGGTGCGCCGACATATGCCTATCAGGTATCGGGCGAATACGCGATGATTCAGGCTGCAGCCCAGAACGGCTGGATCGATGGCGAGAAGGTGATGCTGGAAAGCCTTCTGGCCTTCAAACGCGCCGGATGCGATGGAATTCTGACCTATTTCTCTCCTCAGGTTGCGCGCATCCTGCAGGGATAAAGCCCGCAAGTTTCGCGATATTTCGCCGATAAGATTTCCCGATCGGGCAGCTTTCCCGTGACACATCGCCCTGATCGGCGTATCCTTGCCGCCAAGACCGGGATCACCCGGCATTTCAGGCACAGTTACAGAGATAAAAAACCATGAGCAGTTCCAATTCCCCCCGACTGAATCGTCGCGGCTTTGCCTTGGGCATGGCAGGTCTGAGCTTGACCGCCGCCTGTGGCAACGGCGTCGGCAATTCCAACGCAGCAACAATCGATGCCCGTGTCGACGCCACGCTGACCGAGATGTACAGCCGCTATCCCAACACGGTTGAAATTGCGAACAAGGCCAACGGCATGCTGGTCATGCCGCTGATTACCGAAGCCGGTTTCGTGTTCGGTGGCGGTTACGGCCGCGGCGCGCTGCGCATCAGCGGTGCAACAGTTGACTTCTACTCGGCGGTCAAGGGCACGGCCGGGCTACAGATCGGCGCGCAGCAATATGCGCATGTCCTGTTTTTCATGACCGAAGACGCCCTGAACGATTTCCGTCGTTCCAGTGGTTGGACAGCCGGAGCAGATATTGGCTATGTGGTCAGCGATCAGGGCGATTCCGTGTCGACAGACACAACGACATTGCGATCGCCCGTTCTGGCTGCCATCTTCGGACAGGCTGGGCTTCAGATCGGTGCGACCGTGGAAGGCACGAAATATACCCGAATTATCCCATAATTCGGGCTTCCCACTTCTTCTGACAAACCCCATCACAGCGGAATGCTGCGGTGGGGTGTTTGTTTTCATCCTTTCCGCGCAGGTTCTCGCCGCGTTCCTCTTTCGGTTGGACCCGCCATCCACTAATCTCCGCGCAACCTTCATGTACTAGAATTTGGGGCAGTAATGGGTCTTGTTTTCCGCTGGCTGGTGCGCATCGTGTCGGGTCTGATCATGCTGATCCTCGCCGCAATGGGCCTTGTCTATTTTCTGGCCAGCCAATCCCTGCCGGATTATGACCAGAAACTCGAAGTCAACGGGTTGACCGCTCCGGTTGAGATCGTGCGCGACACCGCCAATGTGCCGCACATACTGGGCCAAAATGACCCAGATGTGTTTTTCGGTCTTGGATATGCCCACGCGCAGGATCGATTGTGGCAGATGACGGTCATGCGCCGCACCGCGCAGGGCCGCTTGTCCGAAATCTTTGGACCACGCACCCTTCGCGTCGACAAGCTTTTGCGCCGGCTGGATCTGTACGGCCTTGCCCATCGCTCGGTCGAGGTACAGGACGACTATACCAAGGCTGCCCTTCGTGCTTATGCGGCCGGAGTCAACGCACGCCTGACCGAGATCAACGACGAGGCCTTGGGGCGCGGCGCGCCTGAGATGTTCCTGTTCAATGCACCCGTCTCGCCCTGGCAACCGGGAGACAGTATCGCCGTGATCAAGCTTATGGCGCTGCAGCTGTCCGGTCACCTGACCGACGAGGTTCTGCGGGCGCGTACGTCTTTGATGCTGAGCAATCCTGACAGGCTGGCAGATATTCTGCCCGATGTTCCCGGCCCCGGCATTGCTGCGTTGCCTGAATATGCTTCGCTGTTTCCCAACCTTCCACGCTATGCCGCTGGTACGAGTTTTCCTGAAACGCTGCTGTCACCCCTTCCCAAACGCGGGCTGGCGGGGGCATCAAACGCCTGGACTGCTGCGCCTTCGCGCTCGGCAAGCGGTGGAACATTACTGGCCAACGACCCGCATCTCGGCTTCACAGCACCCGGCGTGTGGTATCTGGCGCATCTTGGTCTGGAAAAGGGAAGCGTTATTGGGGCCTCGATCCCTGGTATTCCCGCAATCATGACCGGCCGCAGTGACCGGTTGGGTTGGGGGGTGACGTCATCCTATCTTGACGATCAGGACATTCATATTGAGCAGCTGAACCCGGAAAACCCCGAAGAATACCTGACCCCGGATGGCTATAAGGAATTCCAGACCCGTCCTTCGATCATTGAAATCAAGGGGGAAGCTCCGGTTACACTGACGCTGCGCTGGACTGAAAACGGGCCCGTGTTGCCCGGTACGGATTACAAGCTGGAAACCATCACACCGCCGGGCCATGTTGCGTCTTTGTCCTGGACGGCGCTCAGCCCGCAAGACACTTCGATGACGGCGTCCATGGCCCTGATGAACGCAGACAACGTGCAGGACGCCGTAACCGTGGCGCGGCAATTCATTGCGCCCTCGCAAAACCTGTCACTGGTCGACAAAACGACAATAGGGATGAAACTGATTGGCGCCATGCCCCGGCGTGATCTGCAAAACCAAAGCCGCGGACGCATTCCGACACCCGGCTGGATCGAAGCAAACCGCTGGCAAGGCCGCCTGCCCTACGCCAACAACCCGGAATTCGTGGCCCCTGCCGGTGGCGTTCTGGGCAACACCAACAACAAGATCATCGACCGCCCGTTCCCGGATCATGTGTCCTACGAGTGGGGTGACACTCAGCGCGTACATCGCTGGGAACGCCTGATGCAATCGCGTGAGGTGCATACCCGCGACAGTTTCATTGAGGCGCAACTGGATACGGTCAGTTTCACCGCGCGCTCTCTGCTGCCGCTGATCGGTGCTGACCTTTGGTACACCGGTGCCTCGGCCCCTGAAGGGACGCCCGAGCGGCAGCGCCAGATTGCGCTGTCGCTGCTGGCGGACTGGAACGGCGAGATGAACGAGCACCTGCCCGAACCGCTGATCTATGCAGCCTGGGTGCGGGCGCTTCAGATCCGCCTGATTTCGGACGAGCTTGGGCCGCTGGCCAGCGAATTCAAACATGTCGAGCCCCTGTTCATCGAACGGGTCTATCGTGACATTGATGGCGCCGGTGTCTGGTGCGATGTACGACAAAGCGCGCCGGTTGAAACCTGTACCGAAATGGCACGACTTGCGCTGGATGACGCGCTGATCTGGATCACCGAACGCTACGGCAGCGCACTGGAATCCCTGCGCTGGGGTGATGCCCATCAGGCGACCCACGACCACCCGGTTCTGGGGAACGTGCCTATACTTCGGTATTTTGTGAACATTCGCCAATCGACCAGTGGCGGCGACAACACCTTGCTGCGCGGGCGCACGTCGGGCGAAGGGCTCGACCCGTTTCAGAATGTGCACGGGGCCGGGTATCGCGGTGTGTATGACTTTGCCGATCCCAACAGCTCGGTCTTTATCACCGCTACCGGCCAATCGGGCCATTTCCTGTCGCGTTATTACGACGATCAGGCGCAGCTGTGGCGGCGTGGCGAATATATTCCCATGTCGCTGGACCTTGACCTTGCCCGCGCCGCTGCTGTCGGAGTGACCAATCTGATCCCACGCTAAGCAACGGGGTTTCGGCGAGTCCCCGCCCCTTTTTGTCCGGACCGTGGACGCCACGCGGCAGTTTCGCCTACCATCACCGGGCGAACTGTTTCGGACCAGGGGGAAACTATGGCCAGCATTCGGGATACTCTGAACAACCTTGCCCGAGATTACGCGATCGCCTGGAGTTCAGGTGACGCCGATTCCGTTGCCAGTTTTTTCACGCAGGACGGTCGGATCACAACCAACCGGAGTGAGCCTGTCGAAGGGCGTGCCGCGATTGCCGAAATGGCCCGAGAGGTCTATGCCGATTTTCCGGATCTGGAAGTGCGGTGCGACATGATGCGATGGGCTGGCTCTCACGCCCTGTTTGTCTGGACACGTGAAGGGCATCATGCCCAGACCGGCAACTATGTTATCGCGCGCGGATGGGATGAATGGGAACTTGCACCTGACCATCTTGTACAATCGTCAGTCGGCTGGTTCGACACCGATGATATACAGCGGCAACTTTACGGCACATGACTTAGGTTGTCTTTTTGCCCGCGGTTTCTATCGCATAATTCCGCGGTATTCCCTGCGTAATCAGAAACCACTCGGATGCCTTCGTCCGCCGCTGATGCGCATCAAATGCCCGCTGATTCACAAAAACCTCTGATACAGTGAACCGTCCGGGTGTGATCTGATCCTCGACAACATCGAACGACAGGCAACCCACTTCCGCCTTTGTGAGGGCGATATGCGTGGACAGAGCGGCGCGCACATCTTCAAGGCGATCCGCTGGGACATCAATAAATCCGGTCAGAAATACTCTTTGATCCAATGTGTCAGACAAGTTCCGCCACTTCGCCGTTTCTATAGTGTTTCGAATTGAGCAGCCTGTTTATCCGTCCAAAGGACAGTAATACGGAACCCTTTTTCGGTCTGCTCTTCGGATTGTACAACATCCTGCCGGAACAACCACGCCCGCTTGTTACCTTCAGCGAAGCTCAGGTTCAGAACATCCTCGTGCCGGGCCCCTTGCAGGATTGCTGCAATCTCGGAAAGCAAAGGGGTCACGCCTTCGCCGGTAACTGCCGAGATGGCAAATATGGCCGGATCGCGATCCGCCCTTGCCAATGCAGCGTCTTTTTCTTCGGCGCTCAGTAAGTCAGTCTTGTTCCAAACCTCAAGCCGGGGGCGTTCTTCGTCGACACCAAGCGAGGTCAGGATTGCTTCGACATCCTGCGCCTGCGCTTCGGTTTCCTCATGGCTGATATCACGCACGTGAACAATCAGATCAGCGCCCAATACTTCTTCAAGCGTGGCCCGAAAAGACGCCACAAGCTCGGTCGGCAGGTTCGAGATAAAACCCACCGTATCCGACAGGATCACTTCCGGGCCATCGGGCAGTTGCACGCGGCGCATAGTTGGATCCAGCGTGGCAAACAGCATGTCCTTGGCCAACACTTCGGCCCCGGTCAGCCGATTGAACAGAGTAGATTTCCCGGCATTGGTATATCCAACCAATGCAACGATCGGATATGGCACCTTGGCCCGCGCAGCACGGTGCAACGTGCGGGTCTTGACTACTTTCTGCAACTGGCGACGCAGACGCACAAGTTGTTCGTCAATGGCGCGACGGTCGGCTTCGATCTGGGTCTCGCCAGGTCCGCCGACAAATCCCAAGCCGCCACGCTGACGTTCAAGGTGGGTCCAGGCCCGCACCAGACGCGTCCGCTGATAGCTGAGCGCAGCCATTTCCACCTGCAACACCCCTTCGCGGGTACGCGCACGGTCGCTGAAAATCTCAAGGATCAGCCCGGTCCGGTCGAGGATCTTGACCTTCCATGCCTTTTCCAGATTGCGCTGCTGAACCGGGGTCACCGGCCCATCGATCAGAACCAGTTCAACCTCGTTTTCACGAAGCCGCTCGCCCAGTTCCTCGATCTTGCCACTGCCAAACAAATAGCCGGGCTGGGCGCGTTGCAGGCGTACGATTTCAGACCCGATCACGTCCAGATCGGGCAAAGCGGCGGCCAGCGCAACCGCCTCGGCCAGCGCCGGTTCGGGAACGCGGCGCTGTTCATCTGATTTGATTTCGGGATGCAGCACCCAGGCCCTGGTGCGCGTCCGGTCATGTTCCATCAAGAGGCGTCTTCGCCCTCATACAGGTTGATCGGCTGTGATGGCATGATGGTTGAAATCGCGTGCTTGTACACCAGCTGCGACTGTCCGTCGCGGCGCAACAATACACAGAAATTGTCGAACCAGGTGATCACACCCTGCAATTTCACGCCATTGATCAGGAAAATTGTAACCGGAACCTTAGCTTTCCGTACATTGTTCAGGAAGGCATCCTGAAGATTCTGTCTGTCCGAAGCCATATTTATATAATCTCGCCATTGTTCTTGCCACGCGTTGCGGACCAACACGCTCCCTCCGGTTCAGTATGGAGCGCCGCGTAAAGATATTCCAGACGAAAAATTAAGCAGAAAAAACGGCCGGACCCAACCGCTTCAATCCCGCCACAGCGAAGGAGTGATCAGGGCGATGATCGCAAGTGTCTCGAGCCGGCCAATGACCATCGCCGCGCACAGCGTCAGCTTGGCCCCTGCGGACAGGTCTATCAACCGGATCGGAACATCAGTGGCCAGTTCAATCAGCGGACCCGTCGTGCTGAGCGTTGCGACGCTGAGCACCATGGCCTGTTCGAACCCGGCCCCCATAGCGGCCAGCAAAAGGTTGAACACTGCCAATGTCAGCGCAAAGAGCATTAGAAAGATCCAGGCGATAAACGCGCCGTCCCTTTGAATGCGTCGGTTACCGCCTCCAACCCCGCTGACTGACGAGGGATAGATCAACCTGTCGATCTCGCGCGCACCATTCAGGTACAGGGCAAAAACCCGCAGCAGTTTGACACCGCCAGCCGTAGTGGCGACCCCGCCACCGATCAGCGCCAGCCCCATCAGCAACAATCCGGGCGTTCCCAGACCAGACAATTGCTGCGCATCATCCCAGTTTGCGCTTTCAAACCCGGCGGTTGTCAGAAAGGCCAGAACAGTGAACAGCATACCCCAGATGACCTGCAATACCTGCAAAGGTTCGATTTGCCCGCCGATTTCCGTAACGCCTGCAATAACGCGAAAGAACAGTAACGCAGCAACGGCCAGCACAATCATCAGGCCAATGCGAAACTCCGGGTCCGTATCCAGGCGGGAATAACCGGATGTTGCCGTGTCGGTCGAAAATGTCAGGCGCGAAAGGGCGAAGAACAGGAACAGAAACAGGATCGCCTCGCCCGTGAATCCCGCTTGCGCGCCTTCCATACCACCCACCGGAGAAATTCCCGACGTCGCCATGACCGACATTGCGTGGCAAACGGCCGTCAGACCATTTTCGCCAGCGATCAGAAGAAGGATCCAGATCACTGCCGTCAGCCCGGCATAGACCGGGGTCAGTCCCTTTGCCACACGGAGCAGCCGGCCACGTGGATCAACGCGTTCGCTTTGCGCAACACCCGATACCGGGCGACCCGGCTGACCGCGTGCCGTGACCTCGAACCCACCTAGCGACAAAGGCGCAAGGATTGCCGCGGCGGCAATCCACATCAGCAAACCGCCCATCCATCCAACCAAGGCACGCCACAGGTGCAGCGGGGCCGTCAGGCGGTCTGGATCCGGAAACAGATCCGCCCCTGTGGTCGTAAGGGCACTAACCATGTCAAAGTAAGCGTTCAGGAATGTGGTCGTTCCCAGCGCGTCGTGAAATGGAATTGCAAGAAAGACGGGAAGAATGGTGAAACATGCGAGCATCACCGCCAATTGTCCCAAAGTCCCACGCCGTGGCACGCGATTGGACGAGGCCAATGCGATACTGGCGACCAGAAACAACCCTATGATACCGGAATACAGAAACGATCGGGATGTGTCGTGATCATCCAGCGCCAGCGCGTAAACTGCCGGAACCCACATTGCCAGTGACGCAATAGCCCAGATCAGAAGAAACAGCGGCAACCGCCGCAATAGCCCAATCTGTTGTATCCCCGCATGCGCCATCAGAAGAAATCGATTGAAACCTGCATCAGGCGTTCGACCTCAGGCACGTCCTTGGCCATGGCAAAAATCGCGACGACATCCTTTTCATCGATCCTGAGGCTGCCCGTCGGTCGCATCACCTCATCCCCTTTGCGCACGGCCCCAACCAGTACGCCTTCGGGAAAATCGATATCGCGCAGCTTTTGCCCCGCCATGGGAGAGGTTGACAGAACCTCGGCCTCGATCACTTCGGCCTCAGCATCTCCGATCGAGTAGACCTGTCGCACCCGGCCATGACGGATGTGGCGCAGGATAGAACTGACGGTGGTTGCCCGCGGATTGATATACGCGTCGATCCCCAAAGGTCCCATCAACGCCACCATGCTGGGATCATTGATCAAAGCAATCGCCAACGTGCAACCCTCGGCCTTGGCCCGCACAGCGGCCAGCATGTTCGTGCGGTCATCATCCGTAACCGCCAGCATTGCATCCGCCCTGTCGATACCGGCCTCGCTCAACAAACTGGCATCAAGACCATCACCGTGCAGCACAATCGTTCGTTCCAGCGCCTCGGCGGCGATCTCGGCGCATCGGCGATCTCGCTCGACGATTTTGGCGCGCACGCGGCTCTTTTGTTCTTCCAGAGTTCGCGCCACTTCAAGCCCGACATTGCCCCCGCCCACGATCACCACACGATCCTGACGCTTTTGGGTCTTGCCAAACACCTCCATGGTGCGATCCACGTCTTTTACATTGGTAAAGACGTAGCATTCGTCGCCGACAAACAGCTGATCCTCGGATTCTGGTGCAAACAGCGTTCCATCGCGACGCACCCCCACTACGATCGAACTGAGCGTCGAGAACAAATCGGTCAGTTGCCGCAAGGGCGTGTTCACGATCGGGCAGTCCTCATCCACGCGAATTCCCAAAAGCTGCGCCTTGCCGTCCATGAAAATCTCGGTGTCAAAGGCGGACGGGGCCGACAGGCGGCGCATCGCGGCTGCGGCCACTTCGCGTTCGGGGCTGATCACCACATCAATCGGCAGATGATCGCGCCGGTAAAGGTCCGAATGGATCGCTTCAAGATAGGATTTCGACCGCAGTCGCGCGATCTTGCGCTGGATCGAAAAGACCGAATGCGCCATCTGGCAGGTGACCATGTTCACCTCGTCCGAATGGGTCGCAGCGATGATCATGTCCGCATCGCGCGCGCCTGCCCTTTCAAGCACATCGGGGTAACTTGCAAACCCGGCGATCCCCTGCACATCCAGTGTTTCGGTCGCCCGCCGTACCAGATCGGGATTGTTGTCGACAACGGTGACATCGTTCAATTCGCCCGAAAGGTGCCGCGCAATCTGCCAGCCGACCTGACCCGCGCCGCAAATAATGACCTTCATGTTTCTGGCCCTTCTGCCTGAAAGGATTGAATGACAGATGCCCCCAAAGCGGTCAATTGAATTGTCATCGCTGATCAGCTGCGGCAAGATAAGCATATGAAAACGCTGTTTCCTATGCTCGTGCCCCTGATGGTGCTGTCCTCGTGTGGGCCACTCTCGCTTTACTATCGTGAGGGTGAAACCGTGTCACGTCTGCAAAAAGAGACCACCCAGTGCCAGCTTAGGGCGGTAAAAGAGGTGCCGGTTGCCAATCAGATCCGTCAAAGCCCGCCGACTTATTGGCCTGGGCGTACGTATTGTGATGGCATGGGTCGTTGCTATCAATCCCCAGGCTGGTGGCAACCCGGCAGGGTTTATACCGTCGATGTCAACCAGGGACTGCGAAACACGGTCGAGGCGCAATGCATGGCCGAGAAGGGATTTCGTCCGGTCAGCTTACCGCCCTGCAAGCAAAACGTGAAATCACGGGTGCCACTGGCGCGAACAACGACATTGCCGCCCCTCAACAGTGCCTCATGCTTTGTGAAATTCGATGACGGGTCGTTTCAGATCATCACACCGGGGCAATCCGGATAAGAAAAACCACTGTTCCGCATGTTTGATCAATCCAGCTCGGTCGAAGCGCGTTTGCGCCGCGCGGCTAGCCACAGATGCAGCGCCATGGCAACAGCATAGAACCCGACCACGGCAATCAACATGCCTGCTTCACTGGTCCGCCACAGAATTGCAAGCAAAACAGGTGTGCCCAAAAGGTTACCCGCATTCCCCATCTGCGCCATCGCACCATAGCTAAGCGCCTGGTTTTCGGGTGTCGAGTTCAACTGCGGTACCGCTGCAAAGCTGCCGCCCTGAACAAGCCCCAGCACCGCAAAAAGCGCAACGCAGACAACGGGCAACGGGGCACCAAGACACAGGGCGCCTATCGTCAGGATAGACAGCCCGAAACCAAGGGTAACAACGAATACGCCAGAACAAACGTTCAGCAACACTGGGACGGTAAGCCAGGAAATCACGATCCCGGCCAACGGCATCAAACCTGCGATCATCGCACTGACATCTTCCGGCAATCTTCCCGGAAGAATGGCCAGCAGCGAGACAAAGGTCAGCGTGTAAAAGAACCATCCGAGCGCCGGAGCCGACACAAATGCAGAGCGATAGGTCTGTACGTGTATGTCAATCAGTGTTCGAACGCTCCAAAAAGGATTGTTTACCAAAGCCGATGCACTGTTGGGACGGAATGATACGATCAGGACGGCGATCAGAAACATCAGAACGCCATGCGTAGCAAAATAAACCGGCAGCCCGACCTGAGCGATCAAAGGAAGCCCAAGCCAAGCGTTCAGGGTAAAGGCGACACCAAAGAAACTGCTCCACAAAACCATTGCCGCGTTGCGCCATTTTCCAATCGTGATTTGCGCAATCAGAGTCGGCGCGGCGACAACGATGGCCAGATGAGAGACCCCTTCGACAACGCGACTGACCAGCATCAGGCCTAAACCGGGGATACTGGCCTGAAATAGGGACACCGCCCCGCCAAGGATCAAGCCAAACATCAGCAACCGGACAGGCCCCACCCGCCCCGCTATCGCGCCGGACAATGCACCAAGAATCGCTCCAATCAGGCTGATGACTGACAAAAGCCAGCCAATCTTATCCGCATGCGCAGGATAGAGGGCCGCGACCTGAACAAAAGGAACCGCTATCTTGGCGAATTGGGTCGCCGCACCTAGCCCGGCAAGCCAAAGCAACAAAACCTGTAACAAGATGCGTAATGGATGGGGCATAGGCCGGTTCTACTGCACCCGACCGCACAGGAATACGCATAAATTATGCGCGTCCCGACCGTGCCCCACTGACCAGCCTAACCGGCGTTCCATCCGACAGGTACAACCGTTCCCAGGTGATCTGTCCGGCGCTGATCCGGATACGGTCGTGCCGCGCTTCGGAAGTTACAAACGACTTGGGGTTGGGCGCTTGCAAATCCCACCACCCCTCGTCCTGTAGCTCGGCCTCAGCCTGCCGGATCTCTTCCGTTGCAAATTGCCAGAGGGACACGCCAAGCAGTGCCCGTTGGGTGGTTTTCCAGTCCCGCGCCCGCCGGCGGGAATAGGCCAGGCACATATGGCTGGCCTCCTCAACCAGATGGATGCAGTCGGCCGAGTTCACGACAAGCCGTCTTAACGCGTTGTCATCCGCCCTGAAAGGAGCCAGCGCAGCAAACACCGAGTGTTGCAGATCAGTTGTCGGAATCTGAATCCCGTTTTCCCATCTGGAAACCGTGGTCTGATCGACCTCCAGAACCTCTGCCAGCGCGGATTGTTTCAATCCGATCGACCGTCGAAGTCGCTTTAACCGCCTGCCAAAAGCCGGGTAGCCTTCGACGAACCGGCCAGACCGATCAGAGTTCACCGTTCTCGCCATCCCTTCCACACATCCATCTGCCCGTGAACTATGACCCCAGACTCATTCTGCTGGTTCGGGCTCGTCGATTTGCGCGACCCGCGCACCGGATTTGTTTGAGGTCACAACACCCAGCGACTTTAGCTTGCGATGCAGCGCACTGCGTTCCATCCCGACAAAGCTGGCGGTGCGGCTGATATTGCCGCCAAAGCGGTTGATCTGGGTCAGCAGATACTCACGCTCGAACGCTTCGCGGGCCTCGCGCAGCGGCAAAGTGGCCAGCGCCCCCGACAAGACAACGCGGCCCGACTCTTCGGCCTTGTCTTCTTCGCTTGGCAGCTCGCGCGCCTCAATTGGGCCGGTGCCGTCACCCAGAATCAAAACACGTTCGATCAAGTTTTTCAGCTGGCGCACGTTACCCGGCCACGTCATTGTCTGAAGCAAAGCGACCGCCTCGTCCGACAGCTCCCGCATAGGCAACCCTTGGGTTTCGTTGCACATTTCGATGAAATGCTGGGCCAGAACCGGAATATCCTCGCGCCGGTCCTCGAGTGATGGAACGGTGATCGGAACCACATTCAGACGGTGATACAGCTCTTCCCGGAACCGCTCGGCCGCGATTTCATCATCAAGATCTTTGTTGGTCGATGAGATCACCCGAAGATCCACGCGCACTTTGTCCGAGCCACCCACGCGCTGGAATTGCTGATCCACCAGCACACGCAGGATTTTGGACTGTGTACCCAAAGGCATGTCGGACACTTCATCAAAATAGACCACGCCGCCGTGGGCTTCTTCCAGCAATCCGGATTCCACACCACGTTCGGCCGATTCCCGGCCAAACAGAACTTCTTCCACACGCTCAGGCTCAATCCCGGCACAGTTGACGGTCACGAAGGGAGCGTTTGCGCGGTTGGAGTGGGCATGGATATAGCGCGCGGCAATTTCCTTTCCAGAACCCGCAGGCCCGCGCAGCATGACGCGACCGTTTGACTTGGTAACCTTGTCCAACTGCCCCTGCATCGCCCGGAACGACGCGGATTTGCCGATCATGTCGGAGTTGTTGACCTCTTTCCGCTTCAGCGACGCGTTCTCGCGCCGTAGACGAGACGTCTCCATCGCGCGGCGGATCACCACCATCAACTGGTCAATGTTAAAGGGCTTCTCGATAAAGTCGTAAGCACCCTGTTTGATAGCAGCAACAGCGATTTCGATGTTGCCGTGGCCCGAAATAATCACCACCGGCACATCCGGGTTATCGCGTTTTACCGACTTGAGGATATCAATCCCGTCCATACGGCTGTCCTTCAGCCAGATATCCAGGATCAACAGCCCCGGCGGTTCGGAATTGATCGACGCCATGCACTCGTCCGAGTTGGCTGCCAGCCGGGTTGAATAGCCTTCGTCCTCCAGAATGTCGGACACCAGCTCGCGAATATCGCGCTCGTCATCTACGATCAGAATGTCGCTCATCTTTGGCCTGCTTTCAGTTTGTTGGTTCTAATTGCCTGCTTCTGCGGCGCAACGGTTGGGGACATACCTGCCCCAGGCAAACGGATCACAGCCATTGCGCCAAAATGGTCCTGCCCGTCAAATACGGGCGCGTCCTCAAGGGTCAGCGCGCCGCCATGCTCTTCTATAATTTTCTTGACGATCGGAAGGCCCAGCCCGGTCCCTTCGTCGCGTGTCGTAACATAAGGTTCAAACAAACGCGCCCGGTCCTCCGGCAGACCGATTCCATTGTCTGCAATGGTAATGACCGTACCCGCACTGTCGCTTAATACCGCCACCTTGATCTGTGGCACCAGGTTGCTCGGGGCGCCCTTTTCTTGCAAGGTAACAATAGCTTCCCCAGCGTTCTTAATCAGGTTGGTCAATGCCTGGTTGAGCATGGTCGCATCTACATCCGCCATGATCGGCTGCTGCGGCAGATCGGCGTCAATCTGTACGTCCGGCTGTCCCGCCTGCTGCAAAAGAACGGCTTCGCGCACCAGTTCAACCAAGTCTTCCTCTCGTCGAACGGGTTCGGGCATCCGTGCGAACTTGGAAAACTCATCCACGATACGCCGCAGGTCGTTAGTCTGCCGCACGATGACGCCGGTCATCGACTCAAGGCTGCCGCTGTCTTCCTCATCCAGTTTGCGGGCGAACTTGCGCTTGATGCGCTCTGCGCTGAGCTGGATCGGCGTCAATGGGTTCTTGATTTCATGTGCAATGCGGCGGGCCACGTCCCCCCACGCCGCCATTCGCTGTGCGCTGACCAGATCGGTTACATCGTCAAAGGCAACCACATAGCCTTCCAGCCCGCCATCCTCTCCGCGACGGATGGCCATGCGAACCAGCAGGTTTTCCAGCCGCCCCTTGCGTGTGACCTTAACCTCACCCTGAACAGCCTCCTGCCCGCTGTCCTTGAGGCTTTCAAACAAGGGCAGAAACTCGGGAACTGCAATGCCGATAGCCAGGTGTTCTTCGCCTCGTGACCAGTCCAGCAAGCGCTCGGCCGAACGGTTGACGAAGGTAACGCATCCATCCGGGTCCACGCCGACAACACCGGATGTGACCGAACTGAGCACGGAATCAAACAGGCGACGCCTTCTTTCGATTTGCTGGGTGTTTTCCAGCAGCGTGTCCCGCTGTCCTTTTAGTTGTCGGGTCATCTGGTTGAAATATCGGCCCAACATCGCGATCTCGTCGTCGCTGGCCTCTTCGATGACCTGAACGCTCAAGTCTCCGGCACCGACCCGCTGTGCTGCCGTGGTCAATCGTCCGACCGGGCGCGACAGCCGTTCGGCAAACCACATCCCCAGTGACATCGCAGCCAGGATCAGGATCAGCGCAAAGCCGAGATAGAGCAGGCCGAATTCGAACAACACCCTGCCCCGTTCACTTTCCAGCTGCTGATAGAACTGCGCCGTTTCCTTGGTGTCATCCAGCAGCGTCAACAACTGCCCGTCCACTTCGCGGCTGACATACAGGTAACGGTCCAGATAGGCGGTAAGCGGGACCAGCGCGCGGAATTCACTGTTTGGCCAGTCAGCAATGATCAGCAGCCCCTTTTCTGCCGCTTCCGTCATTTGCTCGGCTGTTGGCGCCTCATAGTTGAACAGATAGGACCGATCCCCGCGCGACCGGATTTCGCCCGTGCCGTCGATGACATAGGCCTCGCGCAACCCGCGCTGAATCCGGGCCTGCCCCTGCGCCAGAACCTCGCGGAGTTCGGCATCAGAAATGTAAAACTCCACCGAACGTGCGTTGTTCAGGAACCGCGCCAGAACGGTTGCGTCCTGCGTCAGACCACTGCGATGTTCCTGCTCATAAGCCTCTGCCGCCGTCAGGGAGGACCCGACAACCTGCCGTACGCGATCCGAAAACCAGCCTTCCAGACCGATATTCACGGTAAGGCCGGCAAAAATGGCGACCGTAACGGTCGGAACCAGCGCGAGCAGCGTAAACGCCCCGATGAGGCGCAAATGTAGGCGCGAGCCCGCCGACTTGGCCCGCCTGGCCGCAATCAGGCTACCCAACTGACTGAGCACCAAAGCCGCAACGACCAGAACATAGACTAGATCGGCTAGCAGAATCAGCCGCAATGTCGGCGCGGTCGCACCAAGATCAAAGGGACCAATGACAAGATATGTGGCAAGCGCCAGAACTGGCCCCAAGAGGACCAGCCCAAAGGTGCCGAAATTGCGCAGTTTCCGTGATTTACGCCATCGACCAATCGATAGGATCATCCCGCTCTGTGCTCGGGTTGCCACCGTCTGCCCTCATCCTGATGTGCCGCTTGTGCGGCTTACCGCCATATATCGTGATCTTTTCCTGACAGGTGCCAGGATGCCACGGTTTGTGTGGCGATATTACATCAGTTTGCGACGCCGTGTCACCTGAATATCGAGGTCAGTAATCTTTTTTCGCAGCGTATTTCGGTTAATCCCCAGTAAATCAGCACATTTTGCCTGATTCCCACCAGTTGCATCCAGTGCGATTTCGATTAGCGGAGCCTCAACCTCACGCAAAATCCGCTGATAAAGGCCCGGTGGCGGCAAAATGTTGCCGTGCAGATCGAAATACCGTCGCAGATGACGCTCGACCGAAGTTGAAAGCTTTTCACGTTCGCCACCGCTCAGAACCGGTGCGGCTTCGGGCTGGCTGCCCAACACCATTTCCACCTCGGCCTTTGAAATCTCATCTGCCCGGCTGGTCAGCCCCAAACGGCGAACAGCGTTTTCCAGTTGTCGCACATTCCCCGGCCATGAATAGCGCCGCACCAGTTCCACCGCATCAGAGCTGAGCCACCGCTTGTTTCCGTTTTCCTTCTCTTCCCGGGCCAGAAAATGTTCGGCCAGCAGCGGAATATCGTCGACCCTTTCGCGCAACGATGGCACGTGGATCGTCGCCCCGCACAAACGATAATACAGGTCCTGACGGATACGGCCGTTTTCCATCCCATCGGTCAAGTTTGTCTGGCTGGTAGCCATGAAACGCGGAGCATGATCGCCGGGCGTATCCATCATACGCACCACGCGGGCTTGAATTTCATCGCCGATATCTGCGATTTCATCTATCAGCAGCGTACCTCCACGCACCCGCGCCATCACGCGGGCCGGGCCCTCCAAATCGCTTAGGTCGGCTGCGGTGACTGTGACAAAGGGTAATGTACGCCGATCCGAAAAGTCGTGAATTGCCCGGGCAATCAGCGATTTACCCGTTCCGCTTTCACCCGAGATCATTACCGGCAGGTCGGTGTTCATCACGCGTGCGACCAACCGATACAAGGCCTGCATGACTGGCGTGCGGCCGACCAGAGGCAGCTCATCCGGACGCTCACCGCCTGCCTGTTTGGGTTCTGGCTGTGCGCGCTGCTTCTGATCCAGTGCCCGCGCCGTGCGTTTCATCAAATCCGGCAGGTCAAACGGTTTGGGCAGATAGTCATATGCGTCTGCCTCAGCCGCCTGAATCGCGGTCATGATCGTGTTTTGTGCGGAAATCACGATAACCGGCAATCCAGGGCGATCCTTTGCGATCTTCGGCAGCATCTCCAGACCATTGCCATCAGGCATGACAACGTCCGAGATCACCACGTCGCCTTTACCTTCGCCGACCCAACGCATCAGGGTGGTTAGCGAAGACGTTGCGTGCACCTTGCATCCGGCCCGCGTCAGCGCCTGAGTCAGAACGGTGCGGATTGTGCGGTCGTCATCCGCAACCAGTACGGTGCCATCCATCAGGTGCTCTCCTTCTTGTGTTCTGTTGCATCTCGCGGCGCGCGGCGCAGCGACAGTTTGAAAACGGTGCGGCCAGGCACGGAATCGGCGGAAATCCAGCCGTCATGGTCGGAAACGATCTTGCTGACCAGCGCCAGCCCGAGACCGGTGCCGTTTTCCTTGCCCGACACAAACGGGTCAAAAATGTCACCGCGGATATCCTCGGGCAGCCCTGGACCGTCATCGATGATCTCGATCTGCAACGGCAGCGAGTGACCCGACCCATCACTTCTGCGCAGCCGGAAGGAATGTTCGAAATACGTGCGCAGACGGATTGTTCCGCCCTGAGGCCCTGCGGCCTCGGATGCGTTTTTCAGCAGGTTCAGAACCACCTGAAGAAACTGGTCCGGATCGCCATAGGCCAGCGGCAATGACGGATCGTAATCCTCGATGATTGTCATATCCGCGCCAAATCCCAGCAGCGCGGACCGCCTTGCACGGTCCAGTACATCGTGGATATTGACCGGCCTGAGGTCCGGTTTCTGCAAGTTGCCGAATTGCTCGACCTGTTCCAGAAGCTTCACGATCCTTCGGCTTTCGGCCACAATAAGGTCTGTAAGTTCAAGATCCTGTGGCGAAATATTCATGCTCAGCAGTTGCGCTGCACCGGTAATCCCGGCCAGTGGGTTCTTAATTTCGTGCGCCAGCATCTCGGCCATGCCAATCGCCGACTGCGCCGCTGACTTGACCGTGTTGCCCAAGGTCATCCGGCCCGCCAGTTCACGAGGTGATATGATCATGATCATCGACCCCGGATGCCCAACCAGAGGCGCGATCTGCAACGCACATTGCAACGGCGCACGGTTCCCCGAACCAGCATCCACATCGTTTACGAACAGTGGCGTGCCTTGAGAACGGGCGCGCAGGAATGCTTCCTCCAGCGGTGCGTCAACGGCGATCTGGTCCCATACCGGATGCCCGATTACCGACCGGCGCGAGGCATTCAAAAACCCCTCGCCCGCCGAATTCACATCTGCGATGCGATCTTCTTCATCGATTATGAAGGCCGGAACCGGCAATGAGTTCCAGATGTTGGCGTTGGAATTCATGCCGCCACCTCGCCCGTATCGGCAAGTGCGTCCCCAAGCAGACGCAGGACTTCATCCGTGCTTCGCGACGTCAAAACTGCCCGGCGCAGCGGCGCAGGGGTTGCGGCCTGATCCATGTACCATCCCAGATGCTTGCGGGCGACACGCAGGCCCAGATCGGCACCGTAAAATCCCAGCATCGCCTGATAATGCGCGCGCACCATGTCGATCAGGACATTCCCGACCGGAATATCCGGCGCATCCTCCCCGTAGAGGTCGTGACTGATCTGCGCCAAAAGCCACGGTTTACCCTGCGCGCCACGCCCGACCATGACCCCATCTGCACCAGACTGAGTCAGCGACGTTCGCGCGGCGGCAGTATCCGTGATATCTCCGTTCGCAATGACCGGAATCGACACGGCTTGTTTCACGGCCCGGATCGCGCTCCAGTCAGCGCGCCCCTTGTAGAACTGGCATCGCGTGCGTCCGTGGATCGTAACCATCTGAACGCCTGCGTCTTGTGCACGGCGCGCGACCTCAGGGGCATTCAGCAGGGTGTCATCCCACCCCAGACGGGTTTTCAATGTCACCGGAACGTCAACTGCACTGACTACGGCCTCGATCAGCGTCAGCGCATGGTCTGGTGTTTTCAGCAGGGCCGAGCCGGAATACCCATTTGTAACCTTCTTGGCGGGACACCCCATGTTGATGTCGACCACCCGCGCCCCACGATCAGCAACCTGACGCGCCGCCTCGGCCATCCAGTGCGCTTCGCGCCCTGCCAGTTGCACAGCTGTATTTTCCACATCGGCAGACAATTCGGCGCGCTCCCGCACTCCGGGTTTGGCCTGCACCATTTCCTGACTGGCGACCATTTCACTGACGACCATGCCGGCGCCGAAGCGCATAACTAGATCCCGAAATGGGCGATCGGTGATTCCGGCCATCGGGGCCAGCAAAACCGGCGGTGTTACGAGTTTGTCAGCGAAGCGCAAAGTCAACGTGCTTAATCCTTGGGCAATTGCAGTTCTGATATCGAATTCTACGCATATGAACAACAAAACGACGCGCAACAAGCCTGTAGAACCATCAACTGCCTATTTTTTAATCACATGACCATAGGTGATTGCCTCTGCAATCACCGCCGCCTAAACAAACGCAACAAAATGGAGGGCGCGCGGCATGACCACAGCTGCCATCATAGTCGCCGCGGGCCGCGGCCTACGCGCAGGGGGCGACGTCCCAAAACAGTGGCGCAGCCTTGCAGGACGCCGCGTGGCAGACTGGACAATCGATCGGTTCCGTGGACAGGTTGCCCACATCGTTCTCGTCTTATCCGACGAAGACACTCTGGCCTGGAAGGAGTTTCGTGATACCGACCTGATCCTCGCCGCAGGCGGCGCAGATCGTGCAGGTTCTGTGCGCAACGGTTTAAAGGCGTTGACACATCTCGACGTGAAGCGCGTCTTGATTCATGACGTTGCCAGACCTTGCGTTTCGTCTCGCACCATTCAGGACGTTTTGAACGCGTTGGATGCACATCAGGCCGCCGCCCCCGGACTGGCGGTAACCGATGCCTTGTGGATAGGACAAGACGGGGCCGTGACGGGCACGCAAGACCGCAGCAACCTGTTTGCGGCGCAGACACCGCAAGGCTTTCACTATGACACCATCACCGCCGCCCATGCGGCGCATCCAGGCGGTGCTGCCGATGATGTTGAGGTTGCACGCGGTGCGGGGGTCGATGTCTGCATCGTATCGGGCGATGCGGACAACCTGAAGATCACCCGCCCCGAGGATTTTGCCCGGGCGGAACGCATCATGGGAATGGATATGGATGTAAGACTTGGCAACGGCTATGACGTGCACCGATTTGGCGACGGGGATCATGTGGTCCTTTGCGGTGTGAAGGTTCCCCATGATCGCGGGTTGCAGGGGCATTCGGATGCGGATGTCGGGATGCATGCTGTAACCGACGCGATTTATGGCGCATTGGCGCAAGGGGATATCGGACAGCATTTTCCGCCCTCGGATCCGCAATGGAAAGGGGCCGCCAGCGAGATCTTTCTGCGTCACGCGGTCGAATTGGCCGGACAGATGGGATATCGCATCTCGAACGTGGATTGCACGCTGGTCTGTGAATACCCGAAGATTGGCCCTCACGCCGCTGTCATGCGCGAAGAAATGTCAAAAATCATGGGCTTGCGTGCCGATCAGGTCTCGGTCAAGGCCACCACGTCCGAGCGTCTGGGCTTCACCGGTCGCAGTGAAGGCATCGCATCGCTTGCGACGGCCTGTCTGGTGAAATCATGAACGCGGCGCAGTTGATTGGCACCGTTGGCGGCGTCGGATATATACGCCCTGCCCCAGGCACCTGGGGTTCGCTGGCCGCGCTTCCGATGGCTTGGGTCCTGCACACGCTGGGGGGATTCCCATTGCTGGCAATCGCGACGCTCGTGGTGTTCGCAGGCGGCCTGTGGGCCACGCGTGTGATGACCGACGGCCAGGACGATCACGACCCGTCGGAAATCGTCATCGATGAGGTCGCGGGCCAGTTCATTGCCCTCTGGGCGATCTCATATCCGTCCTGGGCGCATGGGATCGACATTACCGCCCTCTGGCCCGGCTGGGTTGCCGGGTTCGCTCTGTTCCGCCTGTTCGACATCACCAAACCCGGCCCCGTCGGTTGGGCAGACCGTCGCGGCGATCCTATGGGAGTGATGCTGGACGACGTGATTGCGGGTATTTTCGCAGCCGTTGGCGTGATAGTTCTGGCTGGCATCACGCACGGGGTTCTGGGCCTATGAACGTGCCCGACCTGCTGAACCGCGCCAAAGCGCAGGGCGTTATGATCGCAACAGCGGAAAGCTGCACCGGCGGTATGGTCGCTGCGGCCCTGACGGATATACCCGGCAGCTCGGCCGTCGTGGATCGGGGTTTTGTCACCTATACCAACGGGGCCAAGCAGGACATGCTGGGTGTGCTGGCGGAAACCCTGCAGGTTTTCGGCGCAGTGTCCGAAGAGGTTGCGCGCGAAATGGCCGAAGGCGCATTGCGCAACTCACAAGCTCAGCTTGCCGTCGCGATTACCGGCATTGCCGGGCCGGGCGGGTCTGAATTCAAACCCGAAGGGCGCGTATGTTTCGGACTGGCCAGAGAAGGCCGGGAAACCCGAACAGAAACGATTGAGTTTGGCGCGCAAGGGCGGGATGCGGTGCGCCGCGCCGCGCGGGATCATGCGCTGGCGTTGCTTCTGACCGGGCTTTCATAACGCGCACCTTTTTTAGGCATTATCTGCCCATAGCCGCCAAAACTGTCATCACTTGAACAAAAGGCGACAAAATAGGCGACCAATTCGGGTGTTGCCTCTTTTTTCCTCACCTGCCCTCCGCTTCAAGGCTCTGCACATACACTCACTCGATCCCGGGCGTTGTCAGATGACCTGCCCGGGAAACCATGCAGGGAAAAGGAGAGCGGCCCATGAATGGAGCCGATACAGCCTGGATCATAGTTGCTACAGCACTGGTCCTTTTCATGACATTACCGGGTCTGGCCTTGTTTTACGGCGGGCTTGTACGTGCCCGAAACGTGCTCAGCGTTTTTATGCATTGCTTTGCCATTGCCTGTTTGATGAGCATTCTTTGGCTGGTCGCCGGGTACTCCATCGCCTTTGGGCCCGGTGAAAGCGGGCTTTGGGGTGGTTTGGGCAAGGCTTTCCTCAACGGTGTCGATGTGGACAGCCTTGCTGGCACTCTACCTGAAATCCTTTTCTTTGCCTTTCAGATGACCTTTGCCATCATTACCCCGGCCCTGATCGTGGGCGCATATGTCGAACGGGTAGGCTTTGGCTTTGTACTGACCTTCTCGGCGCTGTGGATGCTGCTGTGCTATGCGCCGGTGGTTCACTGGATCTGGGGCGGTGGAATGCTGGCCGATGGTGGTATTTTGGGCG
The DNA here is from genome assembly GCF_056536285.1 of Ruegeria sp. AF3. Taxonomy (NCBI): domain Bacteria; kingdom Pseudomonadati; phylum Pseudomonadota; class Alphaproteobacteria; order Rhodobacterales; family Roseobacteraceae; genus Ruegeria; species Ruegeria sp. AF3. The sequence continues at coordinate 463,128 of NZ_JBQFJM010000001.1, forward strand.
ACATTGGCGTGCGTGATTTCGCAGGTGGTATCGTGGTGCACGAAACCGCTGGTCTGGCAGCCCTGATCATCGCCGTCATCCTTGGCCCGCGCCGCAACCGCACGACCCCGCCGCATAATCCCGGCTATGTCATGGTGGGCGCCGCGATGCTGTGGGTCGGCTGGTTCGGCTTTAATGGCGGCTCGCAACTGGCCGCGGACGGAGGTGCTGCGATGGCGATGACCGTTACCCACCTGTCCGCCGCTACTGCCTCGTTGACATGGGCGCTTTGGGAACGCATCCGATTTGGCAAAGCCTCGATGGTGGGTCTTGTTACCGGAACAATTGCAGGTCTGGCCTCGATCACGCCCGCTTCGGGTTTTGTGGGTCCGGTTCAGGCCCTCATCATCGGTGCTGTTGCGGGCATTCTGTGTCAGGAAGCCGTCAGTCTGGTGCGCAACAAGCTGAATATCGACGATACACTGGACGTGTTCGCGGTACATGGCGTCGGAGGCATCTTCGGCACCATCATGATCGCCCTGTTTGGCCTTGGCACATGGACTGCCCAGTTGGGTGGGCTGGTTATCGTGGGTGCCTTCACGGCAGTTGTCACGTTTGTGTTGGTCAAACTGGTTGCACAGATCACACCACTTCGCGTAAACGCCGAGACCGAGACAAATGGCCTCGACCTCTCGGTACATGGTGAACGGGCCTACGACATGAGCAGCTAAGCCCACCTTGGCTGCCTGTCGCCCGCAAGGGCAAAAGCGGACCTGTCATGGGTCCGCTTTTCTTGTTTTCGCGTCTTGTCCACTTACGACACACCCAAACCACCCTGAACCTTCAGGGCAAAAAATCATCCTGATGCAGAATGCGCGTTGGTTCCTTTTGGTATAACGATCCGGCATTCCAAACCGCCTAGAAAACCGGATGCCCCCAGTTCAATCCGGCAGTCATAAGCCTTCAGCAGATCAACCGCTATAGCCAGCCCAAGGCCGCTGCCCGAGACAGAAGTATCCAGCCTTCCCCCAGAACGTAGCGCCTCGCGGTGAGCGTCCTGAGGAATTCCCGGGCCATCATCGTCAATCACAACTTCGATCCCGTTCTGGGTCCTCTTAGCCGTCAAACGGACCTTGTGTTTGCACCATTTGACTGCGTTATCCAGCAGGTTGCCCAAAACTTCTTCGATATCCTGCGCGTCCATACGCACCCAAAGACCCGGGTCGCGCTCAATTTTCAATGACTTTCCATCGCGCTCGGCCATGGTCGTGAACAGCCGCGCCAGTCGATCAATCGAATGAGACAGATCAGTACGAGAATGGGTCAAATCTGCAGTGTTCAGCGCCCGCATTCTGGCCAAAGACCGGCCCAGTTGCGCGTCAATACGGTCGAGAGCTTCCACAGCAGTATCCGTAGAACCTCCCGCTTCGGACAACAGCACCAGTTCATTGCGCATGATCGCAGTAGGTGTTTTCAGGGCATGAGCCAAATCTGCCGCCTGACGACGTGATCCTGATACGATTTCCCGATTTCGGCGCAAGAGCTGGTTCAAATCCTCGACCAGAGGAGACACCTCTTCTGGATAATCGCCTGGTCTAAGGTCTTCGTCCCGTTCCCAACGGTGCGCCACATCCGACCGCAGCTTTCTGAGTGGCGTCAGGATGATTGACGTCAGCAGTAGCGATCCAACGACACCGATCAGACCGACCAGCGCAAAAACCGGAAGCAGGTTTTGTTGTGCAGCGCGACGTTCCGCGACAAGCTGGGCCTGACTTTCGGCAACGCTTACCCCCCAGACCGTACCATCCTCATAAGTAATTCTCTGAAAGGCTCCTCGTAAAGCTTCGCTTTCCGGACCGGGCGTGTTCCAAAGCGTCGTTACATCAGGGTTCCCAGGGGGTTCGGCAATGACTTCGTCGAACAAGGAAGCCGAGGTAAAGATCTCGCCTTCGCTGTTGCTGACTTGCCAGTATCTGCCGGAATACGGTGTGCCATAGGCTGGATCGAACATCAGATCCCGCAGCGCATCCGGATCATGGGTCGTAACGCTCAACCCAACGACCAGTTGCGTGTGACGATCAAGTAGTGCGGTATCAAACCTGTCTGAAACGCGAGCATTAATGAACGAGAACACGGCCAGCGTACCGACACCCACTGAAAGGGCACCCGACGCGATCCCCCCCAGTAGAGCCCGTTGACGCAGGGATAACATCAGGCAGAGTCGATCATATATCCGCGGCCCCTAATCGTTGTGATCAGATCAGGGCCAAGTTTTTTGCGCAGACGGGTTATGAAGACGGCGATGGTGTTCGAGTCCCTGTCTCCATCGTATTCGTAGATATGCTCTGACAGTTCGGTCCTTGAGATCATACGCCCAATATTATGGGCCAGATAGGTGAGAACAGCCAGCTCCTGGGCGGTCAGGTCGATGGGCACGCCATCCGCCGTCACACGCCCGTTGCGGGTATCCAGCACAACATTTCCCATTTCAACGACGGGATTCAACTGGCCGCTCTGCCGCCGCAGGATGGCACGGACCCGCGCTGCCAGTTCGGGCATATGGAACGGCTTGGTCATGTAGTCGTCCGCGCCTGCGTCCAACCCGTCGACCCTTTCGCTCCAGCCATCGCGGGCCGTGAGGATCAGCACAGGTGTCTTGATACCCGCACTGCGCCATTCCCGTAGAACTGAAATGCCATCACGTTCCGGCAATCCAATATCGAGGATGATCATGTCATAAGGTTCTGTTGCGCCCAGATGCAAAGCTTCCAGGCCGCTGTTCACAATGTCTACGACCCGACCTTCAGCGTTCAACAGTTTCTTGATCTGCTCGCAAAGGTGCGGTTCGTCTTCTGCCAGTAAGACTCTCATACTTAGGAATTATAGGCGTGCGTATGGCAGTTTAACCATTACTTTTTACCACCACCGTTTCCGCCAGAATTGCCGCCGCCATTTCCACCAGAGTTGCCACCACCGTTGCCTCCGGAATTGCCACCACCGTTGCCTCCGGAATTGCCGCCACCGTTACCTCCGGAATTGCCTCCACCATTGCCGCCAGAATTGCCGTGACCGCCACCGCTGTTCCCACGGTTGCCGCTTTGACCCCCGTTTGCGTTGGCAGAAGACTTGCCTTGAGATTTCGCATTGGCCGAGTTTCCGGGCGCAGATTTCGCCGCTTCTGAGATTTGTTTGCCGATCGTGGACCTGTTGGAAACGACGACGCCGGTTTTTGCGTTAACAATAACACTAACAATCTTCCCGTTCGGTTTTTTGACCAGCACGCGGTAGTAAACTTTGTCGGCCTGAAAAGCACGCGCATCAATGGGCGTTCCGCCAAAGACCTGCTCGACGCCTTTAATGACGTCCTGAAGACGGATAGCGTTGCCAGTGGTTGTCGCTTTGCGCAGCTCCGCCTGCTTCAGCTCACGAACGGCTGCATCGCCTTCTCCGGGCTGGAGAACGGCAACAAGAAACAAGATGGTCAAGAGCTTCTTCATCTTCGGCACTCTTTACTGCGCAACCACCTTAACAATCTACCGATTTCAACATGAACTGGCGATGAACGACCAGTTTGGCGTGGGTTCAATGATGATCGGTTTAGATAGCACCTGTCAGATATTGATTCCGGCTAGCGGTTTTTCGTGTGTGCAGACCGCGAAATACTCTGCCGGCCCAAATGAAACTCGCGTTCGACCTACGAGGATCGCTATGAAAACCAATTTGACCGGCGTGCTGAAGGCCTCCGCTCTCGCAATCGCAATGTTGGGCTCCACTGCTATCGTGGCGGCAGTTGCCCTTCCAGATGTGGCCTACGCCAAAGACGGCAATGGCAACGGTGGAGGCAATGGTGGCGGTAAAGGAAACGGCGGCGGTAATGGAAACAGCGACAACGCCGGAAATGGCAAAGGCAACGGCGGTGGTAATGGGGCGACCAAAAGTGGTGGTTCAAAATCCGCCGGTAAGTCGGGGCGCACAACCTCTGGCGCAAAGGGTTCGAAGTCAAAATCCTCGAAGGGAAAATCGTTCTCTTTGAAAGAGCTGTTTACCGGTAAGAAGTCCAAGAAAACTCAGACCAAGACCGCACCGGCCGCGCACGCGACAAAATCCAAGGTTCAGGTCGAGGAAACGGACCTGACCGATTCCCATAAGAAGGGGAATAAACTGGCTGCCGCACTGGGTGTCCACCCTTCAGAACTGGGTGCACTGAACGCAGCCAACGCAAGTGAGAAGGCCCTTCAGAACGCTGCACCGAATTCGCGCGTCGGTCGCATTGCAACCTATCGCGATACGGTTCTGGCTGGCGACAGCATCCGAGCTGAACTTGCCGAAAAACAAGACCTTCTGGATGATATGACCCCGCCGGATCGCTCCAGCGCCGAAATCAATGACGACCTTGAGGAAGCGCTGGCCGATGTTCAGGAAAAGCAGGACATCGTCGATGATCTCGAACAGCAGCTGGCAGACGCGGGAGGCACCGATCCTGATATCGAGGACGCTCTTCAGGACGCAAACGATGATCTGCAGGCTTCCAAAGATACCGCTGACAGCCTGAATGCCGAAAAACAGGCAGCCTTGGAATATGAGGAAGCCGTGCAAGACGTCGAAGACCTGACTGACGCCGTTGAGCAGCAGTCACTCGATGAGCGCGCGGCATTGGAAGACGCTGCGAACAAACCCGTCACCGACGAGGTCGAGGCTGCTGTAAAGGCAATGCTCGGACTGGATAGCTAACAGCTTTTGCCTTCATTCTTATGAAGTGGGCAAAAGACCGGGCCAGCTAAGTGATTACCAGCCGTTTGGCTGGCCCGACTTTCTCGTAAAGATCCTGACCGCCAGGTTGTATTGCGCGCATGCCCTACGCAAGTTGGCAAAAGTTACTGAGAAAAAATATAGCCCGCTCCAATTCGGAGCGGGCTTTATTGTTCCCTGATCATGTTGATCTGGAAATCTATCGGACGTTCTGATCTTCAGAAGTCCCGGTTCGCCTCTTCAAGTCGCTTGTTATTTACGATTTCTGTCAGTGCATTTTCGATAGGAGGGAAGCGACTGCTGCTCGAATTTGTATTGCTTGAAACTTCGCCATTCATGACGGGATTATGGGGTTGCATTGTCGCACATGCATACGGCGCAACCTCAATAGCAGTCTTGATCATGCTGTTCCCCTTCCATTCAACCGGACGTGGTTTGCCCGGCCTGTGCGATCAGTATGCCCCGAACCAGTTGAACACTCAGAGAATACATTGTTCACATTATGTTAATGTTGTCGCGAAATCATGAACAAAGACTAAGCCGTTAACAAAAAAGGATAATTCCTTCTATTGTATCTGCGATCAAGTGGGACGAACAGAAAAATCAGGCGAACTCCCCCTACTCCGTAGGGTTGTTTCCCCGCACGAAAGTGGCAGATCGTCAAAGCGAACGAGTCAGATTCCCTACACGGCAATAGAGGGCAAAATTGCGGCCAAAAAAAGAAACTTACAAAACAGCCGACGAAATTGCGACACAGTTCAGCGGTTGTTCGACCGGCGTGGCACGACAAAAGGCGAGACCATGACGGCGGATAGATCCAAAAAAGATCAAGGAAAGGTCTTCAGACCGTCCTGGTAGCAATCCATTCGGTTCGCTAACCCGCGATCTGAGCAAAACCCCTGTCAGCATCAACGCTTCGGTTCAATAGATGCAAAAGCTCGATCTGGCTCGTCGCCCCTGTCTTGGAAAATATGGAACTTAAGTGCGAACGAACCGTCGTCGGGCCAATGGACAAAGTCTCCGAGATTGTCTTCACTGTCATTCCCTCTTTCATCATCGCACATACCCGAAACTCGCATCTGCTGAGTTCGGCTGGGTTATTTGGATCAAGGATTGGAACGAAGCGATTGTTGCTGTCGTATCTGGACCGGTGACCCCGAAGAACTTCGGAATTGGCAGCAACCGTTCCGGGTAAGCGTTTACTCCAGCCAGATGAAAGTGTTGGAGCCAGCGCACTTATCAGATCAAGTTCGAAGGTCTGCGGGCGAATACTGTAATGAAGCTCGATGTAATCGACCTGCGCCCCGGCTACGTCCAGCGGAATCAGGATAACCTCCACCAGCCCTTCAGGCTTTTGAGGCCGATAATGGGACATTGGTGATGCGTCGGAAAACACCAGGTCTGATAGTTTCCAGACTGAACCCGCTCTTGCAGCTGATATACACTCCCCAATAACCAGCTCGGCCTGCGTTTGCGGCTGTGAAGGCCAGATTTTTCCCAGCTGGACACAACAGCGCGCAATATGCTTTGCCTTCCAACCTTTTTTCTGCGTTCTGACAATTAGAACCGCATCAGCATTTACCAGGCGCATTAAACAATTTACGGATCGAGACAAGGAGCCATTACCGCACAGGGCCTGAGTCCACTCCACTACAAAGTCCAGACTCTCCCTCGCCTGAGCGCTCTTTAAGAAACTCACACTCATAACAATTAACCATTCAACCAAACAGACCGACCAAACAAACAGGTTCGGATTACAACAACAAATTTGTGCCCCTTACGCAGCCACAGCAACCGGAATTATCTGGCTTGTCTGCGCGGAAAGTTTTCAAACAAATACTACTACATAACTTTAACTATTTGTTTTTAATGTGTTTTTATGAGGCATATCACCAACAATCGGCACGGGACCAATCCGCGATTGCCTGACCGTTCAGTAAAAATCAACAACCATCCTGCTCACAATTGCGACCCGACTCAATTCATTGTTTCGAAAAAAGGCGATTCGCCGTATGTTAATAGGTTGTTAATTCAGGGTTAAAATTAATCTCCCGTGGATGTTATTACTTTAAAATATTTCAATCTTTGGTTGTTTTTCAGTTACCTTTGAAGGAGGTCACGCATTTCCTGCGATTCTATTCTGATTCCCGAGCTAATGCATTTTCGCCTGGCTTGCGCTCAAGAATATTGAGCGCTGAAAACGTCTAACCTATTTGGGGGAAATAATGACTAAATTCATGAAGAAGTTCGTTAAGAATGAAAGCGGTGCAGCAATTGTCGAATATGGCCTGGCTCTTTTGGTCGTGGCGTCGGTTGCTGTTGGCGCGTTCGATTACCTGGGCCGAACCACCAACACAAACGTGCTTGGTGCATGCGATGCTCTGGGTAGCCCGACCTGCTGACCCAAACACACTTACCAAAATACTGAACTCTGTGCCGCCGTGCCACTGTTGCGGCGCAGAGTTCACCGCCAGGAATTTCGCGAAAGCAAGACGACCGAAGTTCCATATTTCAGAACGTAATTGTTGGAGAGAGTGATGCGTATCAGGCCAATCATTTCTACACTGTTTGGAATTGCGATAGCGTCCGGTTCCGTTTACCTGGCGAAAGATCACATTCAGTTTAAGACAAGCACTGCCGGTGTTTCGCCAAGTGCCGATCTGGTTGAGATCTACGTGGCCCGATCAGAAATCGCTTTTGGTCAAACGATCGAAGCGCACGACGTCACAATTCATCCCTGGCCGCGCGAGGCGCTCCCGGCCGGAGTTTTCACGGACATTGATGTACTTGTTCCAAACAATCGCCGTCAGCTGCGGCGTGCCAAGGGCCGGTTCTATCCCGGCGAAGTAATGCTTCTTTCCAAGGTTTCGAACTTTGGTGAAAAAGTCACCCTTGTTCAGAAGTTGGGGGAAAACACACGCGCCATGGCAATCGAGGTCGATGCTGTAACGGCCGTGGGCGGTTTTGTTACCCCGGGCGATCACGTTGATATCGTCTTGACCCAAGGTGCCAAGCAGGACCTGCGCGCGGTCACCATCTTGCAGAATATTCGCGTCATTGGCGTAGACCAGCAGTCGGAAGAATTAAGCGATCAGCCTGAGGTCGCCCGCACGATCACGGTGGAAGTGACCCCGCAGCAAGGTCAACGTCTGGCCCTGGCTCAAAAGGCCGGAACCCTAAGTCTGACACTGCGCACCCTGGACAGCGTCGAGGATGAGCCCATGGAGATGGTTCGCCTGCGCGATCTTTTGCAGGAGGAAGGACCGGCAGAAAAGGTTGATATTCAACCCACTGTAAAGCTGCGCCGGGGAACCGAGACCGAGGTTGTGACCATCCAGCGGCAACAGGAAGAAGCGGAACAGGAAACAGAAGCCGCGCCAGCCGCCGAGTTGCAACCTGATACCCCAAAAGATGCGCACCTTGCGCCGGCGTCCGCGATGCCGCGCGTCAAACCCCGCATTCGCCCAATCACAGTCAGTCAGACACCTGGCCAATAAGTTCAGCCATGCGTGCACATGCAATCATATCCGCATTCGCCAGAGAGGAGAACGGCACCGTCGCGATCCTGTGGGGCACAGCTTTGGTCGCATTCCTCGGGTTCTTTGCGATCACGCTGGACGTTGGCCGGTTGAATTCGACACATGCAGAGCTGCAGTCATTTGCCGACAACGTGGCTTTGGCCGCAGCGGGAGAGTTGGACGGCCAACCAGACGCGATTACACGCGCCACAAATGCAGCAGCAAATCTTGTCAGCGACAGCCAGACCTTCGCGAACGGGGCAACCACGCTTTCAGGATCGTCGGATTATACCCTCTTGTTTCACTCGGCGCTTCCGGCATCGGATCTGACCCCGCTTGGCGCAGATATTACAACTGATCCACGGAAGGCCAGGTTCGCGCAAGTCGTGTTGACACCCAAATCCCTGACGATGAGCCTGGCTTCGGCGCTGGACAAGATGCTTGGAGGAGCTGGGTTTTCTGCTGCCAGTGTTTCAGCCGAGGCAGTGGCCGGATACTCGAAAGCGGCGTGCGATATCTCACCCCTGATGTTCTGCCTGCCCCCGAATTGGGAATCCACTTTGACTGTGGGCGACCAGATCCTGTTGCGCAGCGGCGGCAACGGAACGGCCTGGGGACCGGGTAACTTCGGCTTTATTGATCTGGCGAATTTCCAAGACAGCTCGGGTGTGTGTGCCGACGAAGGGGGCAATAAACTGGCCTGTCTGATCGCGGCGCAAAGCCAGATCACTCAATGTGTTCTGACCAATGGTCTGAACACCGAACCCGGCCAGAAAAACGGCATTACCAATGCGGCATTCAACGTCCGCTTTGACATCTACCGCTCGGTTCTCAACGGTGAGAAAAACAACATCGATTTCGCGCCCGCACCAAATGTGATCAAGGGGATTGAAAGCAACGGTGGCGGCGCTTGCATTCAGGGAAATGAACAGACGACCCCTGATACAACCGGCCTTGGGCGCGACCTGTGCATGACTGCGGGCACATGCGGCGGAAACAACCGTTTCGGCGACGGCAACTGGGATCGAATCGGGTACCTTAATCGAAACCACGATCTGGCAGATGGGCTTGCCGACGGCATAGGCAGCGACACGCATCTGCCCGCGCTGTCCGGGTCGGATACCGTTTTCGCCGGGACGCGGTACGGAATGTATCTGAGGGAAATAGCCTACGGAAATACAAACCCACACGCGCCGCCGAACGCAAACTCCATTCTGGACCCTTCGCTTGCTGAAACCGGCCGCCCGATGTGTTCCAGCCAGATGTCCGAAGACCCGGCGCGGCGCGTTGTTACGGCTGCTGGTGTTGATTGCGCGCAGAACCCGGTATCCGGTTCGACTACCGGAGTTCCAGTCACAAAATTTGTTGCCGTGTTCCTGACTGAACCGGTGGGTGATGACGGCGGCTCGCCCCCCAGTTTCGACATCCACGGAGAGGTCGTCGGTTTCCCCGATGTGACCGGTGTTGGCAGCGGCGGCAACGGGTTCGGCGGCATCTTTCGCGACGTCGTACAGTTGTATCGATAGGGGCAGAGTGTTCATGTGTATTCGCCTCAGATCCCCTTTCAAACGCTTCGCCAAAAACGAAGATGGTGCGATCCTTGTCGAGTTTGGCCTTGTCATGCCGATTATGCTGCTGCTGTTGGCAGTAACCCTGGAATCCGCACGCCTTATGTGGTCGTACCAGTCGGTCATTGCCGGGGTCCGGGATGCCAGCCGATACATGTCGCGCGTCACGCCCTCGGATATCTGTTCGTCTGGCGGAACAGTCGCGGGGCTCAGCACAACTCTGAAAGGGATTGTCGAGCGTGACATTCACGGCAACAGCCTGTTTCCGCCCAGCATAACGGTCAACTCGGTAACGCCCAGCCTGACCTGCGTGTCCGGTACGTATCGTATGAACCCGGCGCCTGTCGGTCAGGTAAGCGCCAATATCACCGTTCAGTTTCCGCTAGGGGGCATTCTGAAGCTTTTCGGCAGCGGTGCGTCATCGATAACCACCGACGTCGCTGACACATCGCGGATATTTGGCCAATGACATGGTTGCGGAAAAATCGCGCCACCTGGCGCCAGGTCGCGGACAAGGTGCTACGCGACCAAAATGGTGGGGTTCTTGTTGAATTTGCCGTGGTGGTGTCCCTGTTTTCCTTCCTGTTCCTGGCATTGCTGGACTTTGGTCGGCTATCATACAGCGGAGTGAACGCGCAGAAGGCGGCACAGCTGGCGGCGCGCATCGCTGTGGTGCGCCCTGCGGCATGTCCGGGTGTGCCACAAACCCACACGCGGGGAACATCCGCGTTGTCCCCTCGCTTTGGCACCCCATGCAGTGCGTCGGCTGGCGTATGTGCCGACCCGGTAACGCCACCTTGTACGGGTGACGCCGCCAACACCACAGCATCTGAAATCTGGGGGCGCATCAACCCGTTGCTGCCCCCCGGCACGACGATTGACGCCCTGCAGTTTTCCTATGATTTCAATTCCAATCTGGGCTTCCTGGGTGGCCCTTACACACCCATGGTCACGGTTGAGCTGAACCTGAATGATTTTCAGTTCGTGTCGCCACTGGCCGCGCTTGCAAACGCCGCGGGCGCGACCAGCAGCACAATTCCTTCAACAGCCGGGTTTTCCAATTTCAGCGTTTCGCTGCCTGCCGAAGACCTGGCATCAGGAGAGTCAGGTTAATGGTTAAGAACGTTTCCAATCTCAATTCACATTCTGTCATGCTTGTATCTGAAAGCGAAACCGTCGCTCAGGTGGTCGCCAATGCCTTTCCCGCCGGTCAAAATAATGAAATCTCAGAGAATGCGGGTTCTTTCAAAGCTTTGAACGGAACAGCACGCAATCTGGCATTCAAGCATGACCTGGTTATTTTCGAAATCGACCCCTGCGACGCGGGCGAGGTTCTGGCTGTCAAAGACCTGCTGACCCATCGACAAGACGACACCTTGTTTGTCGCGCTGACGCAGAATGACGTTTCGATCTCGGTCGCCCGCGAGTTGCGGAAAATCGGCATCGACGAAGTTCTGCCCCTGTCCATTGATGAGGATGGGCTGAAAGCTGCGGTAGCAGAAAAAATCTCCTCCCGATCACTTCCGCAGGGATTCATTCAAAATGGTCCCTCTGCCCTTGGCACCGTCATTCCGGTTGCAAAATCCCGCGGTGGGATCGGAGCGTCAACGGTCGCAGTCAACCTTGCCTGCTCGCTGGTGGGCGGGAAAGGATCCTTCCTGAGGAAAAAGGCGAAAAACCGCGTCGCGCTTCTGGATTTTGATCTGCAATTCGGAAACGCGAACGTGTTTCTGGATCTTGAAGATAACGGGGGATGCCTCCAACTCATCGAAAATCAGGAAGAGCCGGATGATCATTTCCTGACGTCGATCCTTCAGAACCATACGCTCGGCATTGATGTGTTGTGCGCGCCCGCGCCGCTGGTTCCGCTTCAATCCATACGACCGGGCTTGATCGAGGGGATGCTCGACCTGCTTCAGCGCCGGTACGACTATGTTGTCATCGACCTGCCCTGTGCCGTTGTGGAATGGGTCGAACCCATTTTCAAACGCGCGAACCAACTGGCGCTGGTAACTGACACCACGGTTCCATGCGTTCGCCAGACCCGGCGCCTGATCGATTTCTATCGCGAGGCGAACGTGGCCCTGCCGGTCGAGGTTGTCGTGAACCGCGAGCGGAAGACGTTGATCAAACCTGCACATGTTCGCGAGGCTGAAAAGGTGCTGGAAACGAAACTGAAGCACTGGCTGCCGGACAATCCCAAGATTGCGCGAAACGCGGTCGATCTGGGACGACCGATTGTGGACATGAAGCCGCATTCGGACCTTGGCAAGGCCCTGACGAAACTGGCTGCGTCCATGTCCGAAGGCACCCGGCCAGCCGCACAAAAAACTGTATAATGGGAGATCGCCGTGTTTAACGAGTACAAATCACGCCGGGCCGCGTCCAAGTCGAATGTGTTGGTTCTGGAACGGCCAATCGAGGTACCAAAATCCAAGGCAACACCAGAACCGGTGGACGTTGACCTGCAAGCGCATCTGGAGCTTAAAAGTCGCCTGCACAGCGAGCTTCTCGACCGTCTGAACCTGTCCGTGATCGACAAGGTCGAACGATCCGAACTGAAACGTCAGATCGCTGCGCTGGTTACCGGGCTGATCGAGGCCGAACGCCTTCATTTACGGTCCGAGGCATTTACAGCCCTTGTTGATGAACTCATTCACGAAGTGATGGGTCTGGGCCCTCTGGAACCTCTTCTGGAAGACCCGACCATCAACGACATTCTCGTCAACTCTTATGATCAGGTCTACGTGGAACGCTTTGGCCTGCTCGAGCAATCGTCCGTGCGCTTTCGCGACGAACGCCATCTGCTTCGGATCATTGACAAAATCGTCAGCCGGGTCGGCCGTCGTATCGATGAATCCCAGCCATGGGTCGATGCGCGTCTGGAAGACGGAAGCCGGGTCAACGCGATTATTCGCCCGTGTTCAGTTGATGGACCGGCGTTGTCGATCCGCAAATTCTCGCGCAATCCCCTGACCATCGACAAGCTGGTCCAGCGGGACAGCATGAACGAACAGGCAGCCAAGCTACTGGCTGCGCTGGTCGAAGCCAGGCTGAACATTCTGATTTCGGGCGGTACCGGTTCCGGCAAGACAACAATGCTGAACGCCGTTTCATCCTTTATCGACGGCAAGCAGCGTATCGTGACAATCGAAGATGCGGCCGAACTTCAGTTACAGCAAAGCCATGTCGTTCGCTTGGAAACCCGTCCCCCCAACTCGGAAGGTCAAGGGGTGATTACACAGCGGGATCTGGTGCGCAACGCACTCAGGATGCGGCCTGACCGCATTATTGTCGGCGAAGTCCGTGGTGCCGAATGCTTTGACATGCTTCAGGCCATGAATACAGGACATGACGGCTCCATGACGACCGTACATGCGAACTCGGCCCGCGATGCACTCAGCCGGGTCGAACAGATGGTGACGATGCTGGGGGCGGATTTGCCCGTCAGAACCATCCGGTCTCAAATCGCCTCGGCCATTCAGATCGTCCTGCAACTCAGCCGTCTGAGCGACGGGACACGCAGGGTCGTCAGTATTTCCGAAATCACGGGCATGGAAGACGACACGATCACGATGCAGGACATCTTTGTCTTCAAACGCCGTGGCAAGTCTGAGAATGGCGACGTTCTGGGAGAATTCCTGCCAACCGGAATACGGCCAAAATGCTTCGACCAGCTGGTAGCGGCTGGTGTTGATGTGGACACCAACATGTTTATTCACGGGGCAACGGCATCATGATTGACTTTCAGCCCAATACACTGAACATCCTGATCTATATTTCGATTTTTCTGGGAATTCTGCTCGCCTACGAAGGCGTTCACCAGCTTCTGGCGCGCAAGGAAACGCATGGCGAGGCCAGAAACCGCCGTATGAAACTGATCCAGAACGGGGCTTCGACGGATCAGGTGTTGCAGCTGCTCCGCGATCCGGCGATGCTGGCTGCTGGTGAAAAAGCCGGGCTGATTACGCGGTTTCGCCGTCTGCTTGTGCAAGCTGGTGTGGCGGTCAACCCGATTTGGGTGGTTCTCGCCGTCTCCCTTCTGGTTTTGATGATCTTTTTCGGGGCCTCCCGGTTCCTTGCCCTGGAACTGGCGGTCATTCTGAGCGCAGTTTTCGGCCTCATCAGCCCGATCATCCTGCTGGTCGCCGTGAAAGACGCCCGCGCGAAGAAACTGACGAAACAACTGCCTGACGCGTTAGACCTGATGGCCCGGGGGCTGAAAGTGGGCCACCCCGTCGCGGTGACGGTTGGAAACGTTGCCTCTGATCTACCGGATCCGATCGGGTCAGAGTTTGGCATCATCAAAGATCAGATCAACTATGGTGATGACGTCGCGACCGCCTTTCACGACTTTGCGCAACGGGTCGGAACAGAGGATGCAAAATACCTTGCCGTAAGTATCGGCATTCAGCATGGAACCGGCGGCAACCTGTCTCGCGTTCTAAGCATTCTGTCCCAGACCATCCGGGACCGGCACACGATGCAAAAGAAGATCAAGGCAATCTCTGCCGAAGGTCGCCTGAGCAGCCTTATCCTCACAATTTTGCCGGTCATCATTTATCTTTCGATCGAGGTCTCCTCGCCAACATTTTACGGCGACGTACGCAGCGATCCGCTGTTTCCGTATTTCGCCCAGGTGATCATTGGCCTGACAGTTGCCCAGGGTTTCATCCTGAAGCGACTGGTTAAATTCAGATTCTAAAGGGAATTGGGATATGGATATTCTTCAGGACATTCTAAACGATCCGCGCGTCACACCGCAGTTGATCCTGTTGGTCGGAATCGCCCTTAGTGTTTTTTTTGTCGTCATGGGCCTTTCCGGATTTGCGGCCAGTGAAAACACGGCAGCACGCCGCATGCGCGTTGGGACGGTATCACAAGGGCATGGGCAGGATTTTGACCTTATCCAGGGTGACAACAGCGACCCGCACGGGTTGCTGAAGGCCTTTGTCCCGTCGTCAAAACGCGAACGCTCCAAGATCGGCAAGCTTTTGAAACAAGCCGGAATTCGGCAGAAGCACGCCATTCGCACATATTATACCTTTCGGGTCGTCCTGGGGTTTGTGTTGCCTGCCGCGTTCGTAGCAACCATGGCTTTGCCAATCGAAACGCAAGTTCAGTTAGGGATCGCCGACCTTTTGCAGGGTGTTACGTGGGTTAACACAATGCAGGTCGTGACGGCACTGATGGTCATGGGCTTTTATGGCCCGGCACTGTGGTTGCGACGTCGAATAAAGAAACGCCGCCGGGCCATCGAACACAGCCTGCCAAACGCGCTCGACCTGTTGCAAGTCGCTATCGAGGCCGGGCTGGGCTTTGACGCGGCGATGATCCGGGTCTCGCATGAAATGGCCAAAGCAGCTCCGGAAATCTCGCAGGAGTTTTCGGTTCTTCAACTGGAGTTGCAGGCAGGCAAAGAACGTCAGGCCGCCTTTCTGGATATGGCGAACCGGGTCGGTATCGACGAGATGAATTCGTTCGCGAACGCCTTTTTGCAATCCAACCAGTACGGAACCAGCATATCCGCATCATTACGCCGGTTCGCCACTGACATGCGGCTTGACCGAGAGCTTCGCGCCCAGGAGAAGGCAAACCGTCTGCCTGTGCAGATGTCTGCCGTGATGGCCATGTGCATGATGCCTGTCCTATTGCTGATTTGTCTGGCACCAATGCTGATCAGGTGGGTCAACATGTTCGGGCAAGGGTAAAGCAGCGACAATGGTGTTCGCATAGCTGAATGCCTGGGAAACAGCGGACCTTAGGGGGTCCGCTTTTCTTTTGTTCCAACAGCTCTCGACTCCGGGCCAAGGGTCGGGCTATCAGCCCGAAACATCATTTCATCGCCGAGGTCCTGCCATGATCCCCAGTTCTTTTCCCGATAGCACTGAAATCGCTCGCCTGACGGCCCGGATGCTGCTGGAGATCAAGGCTGTCCACTTCAACGCGCGCGAGCCGTTCACGCTGGCAAGCGGCCTTCCCAGCCCGACCTATATCGATTGCCGCAAGCTGATCTCCTACCCGCGCATTCGTTCCACGCTGATGGATTTTCTGACCGTTACAGTAATGCGGGACGCGGGTTTTGAAGCCTTTGACAACATTGCGGGCGGCGAAACTGCGGGCATCCCCTTTGCCGCGATGGTGGCCGAACGTATGGCGCTGCCGATGACCTATGTGCGAAAGAAGCCCAAAGGTTATGGGCGCAACGCGCGTATTGAAGGCGCAATGAGCGAAGGTGAACGCGTGTTGCTGGTCGAGGACTTGACCACCGATGGTGGTTCGAAACTGTCCTTCGTCGATGCAATCCGCGAGACCGGTGCCACCTGCGGGCATACGGCTGTGATCTTTTACTACGGTATCTTCCCCGAAACCGAGAAGACGCTGAGCGACCATGGTGTGAAGCTGCATCACCTTTGCACGTGGTGGGATGTTCTGGCCGAGGCTAAGGCGCAAAAAGCCTTTGATCAGGAAACACTTGACGGGGTCGAGGCGTTTTTGAACGACCCGCGTGGCTGGCAGGACGCGAACAAAGACTGACGTTGCGCAAACCGTTTCTCATTCAGAAACATTACGAGTAAGCCTAACGCTCCATCCACAACATGTTGACGGGGCCCTGCCCCATCCTGCAATATGATGGGGTGGGAAGATATGCACAGGCTATCCCCAGAAAACATACAATTTGCGCCGACTCAGGGCGCTGCGTTATGGCCTCTGTCCAAGGGGCAAGAGAACAGCAATGAACGAGATCAGCAGTATCGAGCAGGCAGCGGCAAAGATTCAGAACGCCGAAACCATGCCGCATTCCATTGAGGCTGAACAGCAGCTTCTGGGTGCCATTCTGACGAACAACGACCTTTACGACCGGGTCGCTTCGATCATTGGGTCCGAGCATTTCTATGACCCGGTTCATGCCCGCATTTATGAGGTCGCCGCTGCACGCATTGCAAAGAACACGCTGGCCTCGCCTGTGACGTTGAAATCCTTCATGGCCGAGGATGAGGGCCTGAAGGAACTGGGCGGACCCGCCTATCTTGTCAAACTGGCCGGCGCGTCGATCAGTGCCTTTGCGGTACATGATTACGCCCAGATGATCTATGACCTCGCCATCCGGCGCGAGTTGATCCGCTTGGGCCGCGACATCTCCGACAAGGCCGCGCGGGTTGATGTAGCCAGCGAACCGAAAGAACAAATCGTCGAGGCCGAGCAACAGCTTTATCAGCTTTCCGAGCAGGGCCAGACCGAACAGGGGTTCCAGTCCTTCCTCAAGGCGGTCACAGAAGCCGTCAATGTTACCAACGAAGCCTACCAGCGCGGTGGCGGCATGGCTGGGATCTCGACCGGTCTGGTCGATCTCGACAAACAACTGGGTGGTCTTCACCCCTCGGACCTGATCATTCTCGCGGGTCGTCCGTCGATGGGGAAAACCTCGTTGGCGACCAACGTGGCCTTCAACGTGGCTAAAGCGTACAAACGCGGTCTGAAACCGGATGGTTCCGAAGGCGCAATTGACGGCGGGGTCGTCGGCTTTTTCTCACTTGAGATGAGCGCCGAACAGCTGGCCGGGCGCGTTCTGGCTGAGGCGTCCGAAATCTCCAGCCACAAAATCCGTCAGGGCGACATGACCGAGGCCGAATTCCGCCGTTTCGTGGATGCGGCCAAAGAACTTGAAGCCTGCCCGCTATTTATCGACGACACGCCCGCCCTTCCGATTTCTCAGCTTGCCGCCCGCGCGCGCCGGTTGAAACGTACGCATGGGCTGGACCTGCTGGTGATCGACTATCTGCAACTGTGCCGCGGCATGTCCGACAATCGGGTTAACGAGATTGCCGAGATTTCGATGGGCATGAAAGCAATCGCCAAAGAACTGAACATTCCGGTGATTGCCCTGTCGCAGCTTTCCCGCCAAGTCGAAAACCGCGACGACAAACGTCCACAGCTGTCTGACCTGCGTGAATCAGGCTCGATCGAACAGGACGCCGATGTAGTGATGTTCGTGTTCCGCGAAGAATACTACAAGGAACGTGAAAAACCCGGCGATCACGAGCTTGAGAAGATGGAAGAATGGAAGCAGGCCATGGAACGGCTTCACGGCAAGGCCGAGATAATCGTTGGCAAACAGCGCCACGGTCCAATCGGCACGGTCGAGTTGTCATTCGAGGCGCAATTCACCCGGTTCGGCAATCTTGTCAAACCCTGGCAGCAGGGTGGTGAAATCGAAGGTTATTGATCGCGAAAGGACAGCCTTGCCTGGGTTTTCCTGACCTTCATTTGATTGCTGGCAAAGCAAAAAAGGTTCTCTGAACCTTTCGCGCCATTCAGGATCTAGCGCTCGAACCGAGAATGGGTCCGCCCGCCTGTTTTCTGACAGATTGAACTCCGCACTCACCAAAGCGTCGGATTGTTCAACGCAGACACGCATAGCGACGGGCCGCTAAGTGGCGCAAGCGCCTGACCATCCAGCGACTGCCCCAGCCAGCCATGCGGATGGCTCAGCTTCAGCGGCGGTTGTGCAGTGGCCTCAGAAATCTGTTCAAAACCTGTTTTTCGATAGTAAGCGGGATCACCGTAGGTGAGCGCCACGTTCACGCCTGTTGTCCGCAGGCAATCCAGACCAAACGCGATCAAAGCCTGTCCAATCCCGGCTTTTTGCTTGTCTGTTCTGACAGCCATTGGCGACAGGATAAAAACCCGGCGCGCATCCTGTGGAAACAGCATTCGGGAAAAGATGGCACAGCCGAGCAACACCTGATCGCGTCGCGCGGTGCACACCATCAGATCCTGTGGTGGGGTGGTATCGATCAACTCTTGCACGAAAGCTTCGATAACAGCCCCCTCGTCCGGGCTTTCCGACGCCGAAAAAACTTCTGCGAAAAACCGGGCAGTTTCGGACGGGTCCGGCGTTTGATCGGTATAAAAATCCATGATTTCCTCGGCATATGCCGCAGCACCGTTTATTGCCGCGATGGGACGATCTTGTTCACAAGATCACTTTAACACCTATGTGAAGACAATCCTGAAAACGGCTTAACACAGCAGTAAGTCGCCAAAATGTCTGCTTTTTTGGGTGTTTTCCGCCGTATCTGTCGCTTGGTCGGCGCAATCTGTCGCGGAAAAAGCCCTTTCCCTCTTGACCTTGGACGGCGCAATGTCATGAACAGTCCCATGAGTACTGCACGTTTGACGATCAATCTTCAGGCCCTCGCCAGAAACTGGCGGGCACTCGACGCGAAAACCGGGGTTGAAACCGGCGCCGTTGTCAAGGCGGATGCCTATGGGCTGGGCGCAGGACCTGTCAGCGACACGTTGGCAGAAGAAGGCGTTCGCAAGTTTTTCGTGGCTGCCGCAGAAGAAGGCACAACCGTTCGCGGGGCAGTTGGCCCCGGCTCGATGATTTTCGTTTTTTCTGGACATATGGAGGGCGATGCCGATCTGCTGCGCGGCAACGACCTGATACCGCTGATCAACTCGCCGGAACAGTTTCAACGCCACACAGAGGCCCTGCCCGACCACCCGTTTGGTATCCAACTGGACAGTGGCATGAACCGGCTTGGTCTTGAACCTGCCGACTGGGCAGAGTTGCGCTCCAAAGCCGAAGCCTTGAACCCGGCGCTCATCATGTCTCATCTGGCCTGCTCGGACGAGCCGGACCTTCCGATGAACCAGCAACAACTGAAAACCTTCCGCGAGATGACTGATGGGGTCGCCGCGCCGCGCTCTCTGGCAGCGACGGGCGGGATGCTTTTGGGGCCTGAGTTTCATTTCGATTTCTGTCGCCCAGGCATCGGCCTTTACGGTGGCATGCCCTTTGCCGGTGCAAAACCGGTCGTAACCGTTGACCTTCCCGTCATTCAGGTGCGTAGGTTGGCCGTGGGCGAGACCGTGGGTTACGGAAACACCTGGGTGGCGCGACGGCCATCCCGGATCGCCACTGTTGCTGCCGGCTATGCAGATGGCCTGCATCGCGCCATTGGCGGCGGCATCGACACATTTGCGGGCGACCAACCCTGCCCGGTTGTTGGACGTATCTCGATGGATCTGATCACCGTGGACGTCACAGACCTGCCGAAAGACCCGGAGCGTCTGCGCATTCTCAACGGTCATCAAACCGTTGATGATCTGGCCGAGGCCGCTGGTACGATCGGCTATGAAATCCTGACATCAATGGGCAATCGCTATTCGCGGGGCTACGTCGAATGAACCCAATCAGCGCGCTGGGGGGGCTGGGCCGCACCGTGCTGGGCCTGCTTGCGGCCTTTGGCCGGGTGGCCCTGTTCGCGCTTGATGCAGTGTCGCACATCTTGCGCCCGCCTTTCTATCCGCGTGAATTCGGGATGGCCCTGCTGAATATCGGCTGGTTGTCCCTGCCCGTCGTCGGCCTGACCGCCATTTTCACCGGCGGCGCGCTGGCCTTGCAAATCTATGCGGGCGGTGCGCGGTTCAACGCCGAAGCCGTCGTGCCCCAGATTGTCGCCATCGGCATGGTGCGAGAACTTGGCCCGGTGCTGGTCGGCCTGATGATCGCCGCGCGCGTGACCTCGTCCATCGCGGCCGAGATCGCCACGATGAAAGTGACCGAACAGATTGACGCTCTGGTCACGCTCTCCACTCATCCGATGAAATACCTTACTTCTCCGCGTGTGCTGGCCGCGCTGATCACCGTGCCTGCGCTGGTCGCCGTAGGTGACGTTATCGGGATTGCGGGCGGGTACACTGTCGCCACGCAGAACCTGGGCTTCAACCCGGCGGCGTATCTGAAAAACACCGTCGATTTCCTTGAGATGCGCGACATTGTATCGTCTCTGGTCAAAGGCGCGGCCTTTGGCGTGATCGCGGCTATCATGGGTTGCTATTACGGCATGAACTCGGGCCGCGGCGCACAGGGTGTCGGTCGCGCAACCAAAGGGTCGGTCGAGGCCGCAGCCGTGTTGATCCTCGCCGCAAACTTTGTTCTCACAGGGGTGTTTTTCTCACTATGATCCGGATGGAGAACGTAGAAAAAGCCTTTGGTGACAACCACGTATTGCGTGGAATGAATCTTGAGATTCCCAAAGGAACCTCGATGGTCATCATCGGCGGCTCGGGCACCGGGAAATCTGTTGCCCTGAAATGTATCCTGGGTCTGATCAAACCCGACAACGGCATGATCTATGTCGACGGCAAAGACGCGTCCAAAGGCGACCGCGACGCGTTTCTGGCGCGGTTTGGCATGCTGTTTCAGGGCGGTGCGCTGTTCGACTCGCTGACCGTCTGGCAGAACGTCGCCTTCCGCCTGCTGCGTGGATCCCTGAAACGCCCCACCGAAGAAGCGCGCGAGATCGCAATCGAAAAACTGCGCCGCGTGGGCCTGAAATCGGACGTGGCGGACCGCTTTCCGGCAGAACTGTCAGGTGGCATGCAAAAACGCGTGGGCCTTGCCCGCGCCATCGCCGCCGAGCCCGAGATCATCTTTTTTGATGAACCCACCACGGGCCTCGACCCGATTATGTCCGGCGTCATCAACGACCTGATCCGCGAAATCGTGACAGAGATGGGCGCCACCGCGATGACCATCACCCACGACATGAGTTCCGTCCGCGCCATTGCCGACAACGTGGCGATGCTGCACGGAGGCGTCATTCAGTGGACTGGACCAGTCGGTCAAATGGATGCCTCGGGTGATCCTTATGTGGAACAGTTTATCAGCGGGAGTGCCGAGGGGCCGATTGAGGCGGTGCGGTGATGGCAGTGATGCTGGACAAATAAATCAAAAAAAACCATCGACGGAAATCTGACAGTTTCGCGTTAAACCAGAGCAACGTTATAGTTTGTCAGAGCTTCCCCATGCCCACTTCGTATTCTCGCGCGCAAATCGCCCTTCACTGGGTCATTTTCGTTCTGATCGCAATTCAGTTTCTCTTTCACGAGCCGATGTCTGATGCCTGGGATCAATTCGAACGCGGATTGCCTATCTCTATTCAAGCACCAGTTGCTCTCCATGTGCTCGGAGGGTTGCTTGTCCTTGCACTCGCGATTTGGCGGATTGCATTGCGCCTGACCCGCGGCGCGCCACCGCTTCCGGATAAAGAAACAGCCGCGATGAAGCTCGCCGCGCATGCCACGCACTTCTCACTCTATGCGTTGATGGTATTGGTGCCCGCCTCAGGTGCCCTGGCCTGGTTTGGTGGGATAGCAGCGTCCGCCGAAGTGCATGAGATCCTGAAAACGCTAATGCTTGTTCTGATTGTCTTGCATTTCCTGGCCGCCTTGTTCCATCAGTTCATTCTCAAAACCAATCTGATGGCTCGTATGAAGCGCGCAAGATAAACTACTGAACAAGCATCCTTGAACCCACGATCCAACACCGTAATGTCAGGCGGTCAAACATAATAGCGTTGGCCGCCATGATATTGCGTTTCGCAACCCTGTCACTTTTGGTTTTCTACCCCATCGCGTGGTTCGCCCCGCTGATGCGCGCAGGGTTTCTGCCGATCTTTGGCCTCAGCGAAATCAGCGTCATCACCGGCCTCCAGTCCCTGTGGAAATCTGACGTCTTCCTTGCGCTGATCGTCACCATTTTCGCCCTTTTCGCCCCCTACATCAAAACCATCGGCACGGCGCTGATCCAATGGAACCTGCTTGATGCCCGTGTGCAGCCTGCGCTCAACATCCTCGGCAAGCTGGCGATGGCCGACATATTCCTGATCGCGCTATACATCACGCTGGCCAAAGGCATCTCTTACGCCACTGTTGAGACCGCATGGGGTCTTTACCTTTTCACCGCCTGCATCCTTGCCTCCATCGCTTTGGGCATTCTCACTGAACGCCACAACAAAACCATCGCCCGGAGATAGAGTGCGGTGTACCGCTGACGACGAGGAAAGCCCTGCAAGGGCTTGAAGAACCGCCCGTCCTCGGGCACCAAGGCGTCATGGCAAAACCAACCTTCTCCTGCTCCGCCTGCGGCGCATCCCATTCCCGCTGGTCGGGTCGCTGCGACGGGTGCGGCGAGTGGAACTCGATCATACAGGACGTACCGCTGTCGGCAGGCCCAGCCAAGAAATCGCTGGGCTCGAAACGCGGGCGGTCGATGACGCTCACCGACCTGTCGACCGAGGAAACCCCGCCGCCCCGCACGCTCTGCGGAGTGGAAGAGCTGGACCGAGTGCTTGGTGGCGGGCTTGTTCCTGCATCTGCCCTGTTGGTGGGCGGCGACCCCGGCATCGGTAAATCCACCCTGTTGCTGCAAGCTGCTGCCCGATTTGCCCGTGCCGGCGTCAAGACGATCTATATCTCGGGCGAAGAAGCCAGTGCTCAGGTTCGCATGCGGGCGCGCCGCCTTGGGCTGGAGAACGCGCCGGTGCAACTTGCAGCCGAAACCAACCTACGCGACATTCTCACCACGCTTGAAGCCGAAAAACCCGGTCTGGCGATCATCGACTCGATCCAGACCATGTGGGCCGACAATGTCGACAGCGCGCCGGGGTCCGTGTCGCAAGTCCGGGCGGCTGCTCATGAATTGACCGCCTTTGCGAAACGGCACGGCGTGTCGATCATCATGGTCGGACACGTGACCAAGGATGGCCAGATTGCGGGCCCCCGTGTTGTCGAACACATGGTCGATACGGTTCTGTATTTCGAGGGCGAGCGCGGCCATCAGTTTCGTATTTTGCGGGCGGTCAAGAACCGCTTTGGTCCCGCCGACGAAATTGGCGTGTTCGAGATGACGGGCAAAGGGCTCGCGCAGGTCACCAACCCCTCGGCCTTGTTCCTGTCGGAACGCGGTACGCCCAGCCCAGGCTCTGCCGTCTTTGCCGGGATTGAGGGCACACGGCCCGTTCTGGTCGAATTGCAGGCCCTTGTCGCCCCGTCCCCCCATTCACAGCCGCGCCGGACAGTGGTGGGATGGGACAGCGGGCGGTTGGCGATGATCCTTGCCGTTCTTGAAGCGCGTTGCGGCATTCCTTTTGCGGGTCTCGACGTCTATCTGAACGTGGCCGGTGGGTTGAAAGTCAGTGAACCCGCCGCCGATCTGGCCGTGGCTGCTGCATTGCTGAGCGCACGCGAAGACACAGCCCTGCCCGCAGACACCGTCGTTTTCGGGGAAATCTCGCTGTCAGGGGCACTTAGACCGGCTCCGCAGACAGAAAACAGGTTGAAAGAAGCACAAAAACTTGGTTTCACAGCGGCAATAGCTCCGGCAGGTGGCAAAACCGGTACTGTGGCAGGTCTGACACTCACCCGACCCTCTGATTTGGTGGGGTTTGTTGGCGAAACCTTCGGAGCAGGTTAAAGTCGCGCCTTGAGGGGCAGAAAAAGAACAGGCGAGGGCCATGGAAGGTTTTACAATAATCGACGGGGTAGTTGCCCTGATCATCGTGCTGTCAGGCTTGCTGGCCTACTCGCGTGGTTTCATGCGCGAAGTTCTGGCCATCGCGGGTTGGGTTGCGGCGGCCGTTCTGGCGTTCATCTTCGCCCCGCAGGCTGTACCTCTGGTCAAGGAAATCCCGGTCGTCGGAGATTTCTTGCGTGACAGTTGTGAATTGTCTGTGATCACCGGGTTTGCAGCGGTCTTTGCGGTGGCGCTGATCGTGGTCAGTATCTTCACACCGCTGTTTTCATCGCTGGTTCAGCGTTCGGCCCTTGGCGGCCTGGATCAGGCTTTGGGGCTGTTCTTCGGCATCGCTCGTGGCATCCTTCTGGTTGCGATTGCATTCTTCGTTTACGACACCGTCATGACCGGCCAGTCTTACACAATTGTTGATGAAAGCCGGTCGGCCAAGGTGTTTGAACAGTTCAGCGGCCAGATTGAGGAACAAAACCCCGAGGCGGCTTTGGGCTGGGTTACGACTCAGTATGAACAGCTGGTCGCCAGTTGCACGGCAGGAAACGCTGAACCGGCAACAACTGCGCCTTCCAACGGCTGATAGGCAGTTCACCAATTCATGAAAGCCCGGCGCTGCCGGGCTTTTTTGTTGCAGATCAGACAAACCCCTCTCCACCGCACACGGTGCAGCGGATTGTTTTCAAGCCAAAGCATCCGTCACATCGACTGAAAACCGGTTTTCCAAAGATATCTCTGCTTTTGGCGACCTCGCCTGCTCCGTTACAGATCTGGCACGACGCGCGCCCCAATCCCCTGCACCGATGGCACCGCTGCCTGATCCGTTCCTGGTTCTTGTGAGGAGGTTTATGTTGCCACATTCAGGTCCCCCCGAGGTGCTGAGATTTAGCAGTTATGTATGCAATCAAATGCATGACAGCACATATGTTTGCGCATGTCACCATCTTCGTTTTTCTAAGTCGACATGCGCAAACTTGGCCTGCGGCATTTGGCTAATGTGATCCTTTGATGACAGCCACGCCAATAGGCATTATGTGGGGGCCAACCCGCCACGGAATCGGAGCCACCGATCTTGTACTTTCTGTATGAATGCGCGCTGATCGCAGTGATGGTCGCCCTAACGGCGTCTTGTTCCTGCGTAGCGAACATTTCCGCGCTGAAGATGCAGAAAGTCCGGTGCCGAACTGCGGTCAATCCTCGAATGAAATCGTCATAGAAGTTGGAGCCCCTTGAATGTGTGGGATTTTAGGAATCGCAAGCCGGACACATGATGTCTTTGCTGAGATCTATGACGGGTTGCTGATGTTGCAGCACCGGGGTCAGGATGCCTCCGGGATCGTGACCTACAACGGCGAATTCTTCCGGGAAAAGAAAGCCAATGGTTTGGTCAAGGACGTGTTCAACGCCCAGGATGCCGAAACCCTTCTGGGTCATATCGGCATGGGTCATGTTCGTTATCCCACGGCCGGATCACTCAGCGCGACCGAAGCGCAACCTTTCTTCGTGAACGCACCCTACGGTATCTATCTTGTTCACAACGGCAACATCACCAACACAGCGGAACAGCGCGAGAAAGTGACCGGGAAATATAGTCGCCACCTGCGCACCACATCGGATTCGGAAATCCTGCTGAACGTGCTGGCCGACAAAGTGGCTGACGCCATCAAGGTGAACGGCAATTCGGATCCGATCCGAAACATCTTTGCCGGTGTGAAGATGACGATGGAGCGGGTTCAAGGTGCCTACTCGGTAATCTGTCTGGTGGCTGGTGTTGGCATGCTGGCGTTCCGCGACCCATATGGCATTCGGCCCCTGTCGGTCGCAAAGCGCAATGTCGACGGTCAGGGGGACGATTATGCCTTTGCTTCGGAAGACGTGGCCTTTGGCATCAACAGTTTTGAGAAGCTGCGCGATCTGCGCCCGGGCGAGGCCATCCTGATCGACCTGAAAGGCAACATGCACGAGTTTCAGGCGGTCGAAGGCAAGCTGACGCCCTGTATCTTCGAGTATGTGTATCTGGCACGTCCGGATTCACTGCTGGACGGAGTCTCGGTTTATAAAACCCAGATGCGCATGGGACAGACGCTGGCGAAACAAATTCAGGACTCGGGCCTGGAAATCGACCGGATCATTCCCGTACCCGACAGCGCCCGCCCCGTGGCACTGGAAGCGGCTAAAATCACCGGCATCCCCTATCGCGAGGGGTTGGTGAAGAACCGCTATGTCGGGCGTACCTTCATCATGCCGGGTCAGGCCGAGCGACAGAAATCCGTGCGCCGCAAGCTGAATGCCGTTCCGCTGGAATTCGAAGGTCACAGCGTTCTGTTGATCGACGATTCCATCGTGCGGGGCAACACCATCAAAAAGATCGTTCAGATGTGCCGCGACGCTGGGGCAAAGAAGGTTTATGTGGCCAGCGCCTCGCCGCCTGTCAAATACCCCAATGTGTATGGCATCGACATGCCGACCAAGGCCGAGCTGATCGCAAATGGCAAAGAGATCGAAGAGATCCGTGAAGAGCTGGGCGCCGATGCGCTGTTCTATCAGCATTTGGAGGACCTGATCTGGGCCGCCCAGGAAGGCAACCCGGACATCCAAGGATTTGATTGCTCCTGCTTTGACGGCAATTACATTACCGGCAGCGTCAGCGCGGATTACCTGGACAGTCTGGAAAACAGCAGCCGTGTCAGCCAGAAACGCGCGGATATGCAGGTTCAGGGCGGGTCCTGGAATGCGGCCAAACTCGCCTCAGGCTGAAAGACCCCACCCATTTATGGCACGCCTGGATTCTGTTCAAACAACGAATCAAACCGTTCGACATACAGATAGGACAGCCCTGTTAAGTATGGCTCGCATCTAAACTGTTCCGCCGATGAGTGGAAATCTGCCACAACCCGGCGGTGAATCTTGCACGATCACAAGGGCTAACAAAAGGGTCGCTACGTCGTGAAGCGTTGTGTCTGTGAGGGTCTTTTGCTTACCTGATCGTTTTGTTATCGGGCGGCAACCACTCACACAAATAAGGGGTTCGGAACTCACGCCGGGCCACGGACCATGTCAAACACCAATGTCAAAAGCGCGGCCACGCAGCAGGGCGCGTTAAACAAGAACTCCGTTTCTGTCCTGGGAGTGTTCGGGCCCAAAACCGATCTGCACGCCTTGGTACGCCTGTCATCGGGCCGCGTGAAAGAGGTTGAACCCGGAAGCCGTGTCGCCTCGGGCATGGTAGTTGCAATTGATGAACAGGGAATCATGCTGCGACAAAGCGGCCAGACCAAGCGGATCGCCATTCCCGGCAGCTAATCGCGACTTGACGCCCCTCGCGCAGGGGTTCAAACCACAGCAATGACCGATCAGACAAAAATCGCCCTTATCACCGGGGCCTCTCGCGGGTTGGGCGCTGCGCTGGCCGAAGCGTTGGCACCTGAATACCATATCGTCGCCGTCGCCCGGACCACCGGCGGGCTGGAAGAGCTGGACGACCGTATCAAGGCGAAGGGCGGGTCAGCCACTCTGGCCCCCATGGACATCACCGATCCAAACGCCATGGCGACCCTGTGTCGTGGCATCCATGACCGTTGGGGTAAGGTCGACCTGTGGATGCACACAGCCATCCACACATCAGCACTGACGCCGGTGCATTTTGTTGACCCCAAGGAATGGGCCAAGGCGATCAACACAAATGCAAACGCGACCTCGGTTCTGATTCCCTATGTCTCACCCCTTCTGGGCGAGAGTGGCCATGCGGTGTTTTTTGACGATCCGAAGGCTGGCGAGAAGTTTTATGGCATCTACGGTGCCACCAAGGCCGCGCAGATGGCTCTGGCCCGCAGCTGGGCCGTCGAGACTGAACGCACCGGTCCGCGGATTTCGGTTGTCGAACCCGCGCCGATGCCCACGGCCGTCCGCGCGCGGTTTCATCCCGGGGAAGACCGGAGCGTTCTGAACAGCACCAAGGATGAAGCTGCGCGGATTCTGACACTGCTGTAGGAAATGGCCCTGGCGGGCCATGCCTCTGGCGGGGATATTTGCAGCCAGGTGAAGCCGGGATCAGGCGATATGCACGCCGTTGCGCCCGGCCAGATCGACGAAGAATTGCCAGGCGACACGGCCAGAGCGCGACCCGCGCGTGGCTTGCCACTCAATTGCCTCGGCGCGCAGGGTCTGTGCATCAACGGAAACGCCATAGGCGGCGCAATAGCGGTCGATCATCGCCAGATACTCGTCCTGATCGCAGGGATGGAACCCAAGCCACAGGCCGAAGCGATCCGACAGCGAGACTTTTTCTTCGACCGCCTCGGAAGGATTGATGGCGCTGGACCGTTCGTTTTCGATCATATCCCGCGGCATCAGATGGCGGCGGTTCGAAGTGGCGTAGAAGACCACATTTTCCGGCCTGCCTTCAATGCCGCCATCCAGAACAGCCTTGAGAGATTTATAATGCTGGTCATCGTGGCTGAACGACAGGTCATCGCAAAACAGTATGAACCTGTAGGGTGCTGCGCGCAGATGGTTCAGCAACCGTGCGACCGTTCCCATATCCTCGCGCTGCAATTCGACCAGCTTTAGATCGGCGTAATCAGCGCTCAGTGAGCCGTGCACGGCCTTTACAAGGCTCGACTTTCCCATCCCCCGCGCCCCCCAGAGCAGCGCATTATTTGCCTTGTACCCTGCTGCAAACCGGCGCGTATTGTCCATCAACGTGTCGCGAGAGCGATTGATGCCGACCAGGAGATCCAGATCGACCCGGTTGACATGCGTAACAGGTTCCAGTCGTTCCGGTTCGACATGCCACACAAATGCTGGAGCAACGGCAAAATCAGGCGCCACCAAAGGAGCCGGTGCCATGCGTTCCAACGCCTCGGCGATACGGTTCAGGGCTTGGTCATCCATGTGGGCCTCCGGTTTTGTCTTGAGGGGTTCAAAGCACGTTCCAATTGGCACAACAAGAGTTTCCAATGGAAAAGGCGCGCCATTGGATGGCGCGCCCTTTTGTTTTCGTCGGCAGACTTACTTGTCGTCTTCGAACTCCTGCATCAGGTCATCATCCGCTTCCGCTTCATCATCGTAGTAACCGTCAGCGCGCAACTGGTCCTCGCGTTTCTTTTCAACTCGCGCGACCAGGAAGATCGAAATCTCGTACAGACCGTACACCACCACAAACAGAATGATCTGCGTAATGACATCCGGTGGTGTGACGACTGCGGCCAGAACCAGAATGCCGACCACCGCATATTTTCGAACAGCGCCCAGCCCCTCGGCACTGACCAGTCCTGCCTTCCCCATAAGGGTCAGGAGAACCGGCAACTGGAAACATAATCCAAAGGCAACGATGAATTTGATCGTCAGGTTCAGATATTCCTGGGCTGAGCCTTGAAACACCACACTCAGCGGTGCCGCGCTGACCCCATCGGCCACGGCTTCACCCTCAGCCCCGAATTGCTGGAACCCGAGGAAAAAGTCATAGGCCAGAGGCGTGACAACGTAGAAGGCAAAGCTTGCGCCCAGAAGGAACATAAAGGGCGAAGCAAGCATGAATGGCAGGAACGCGTTTTTCTCGGACTTGTAGAGGCCCGGTGCCACAAAGCGCCACATCTGCATCCCGATATAGGGAAATGCCAGAATGAACCCGCCCAAGAGGGAAACCTTGATTGCAACAAAAAACCCTTCCTGTGGCGAGATGAAGATCAGGCCACAATCCTGCCCGCGCTCGGCCAGAACGTCACACAGGGGATTGGTCAGGAAATTGAAGATCGGCGTCGCCACCGAAAAACAGATGATCATACCGATCAGAAACGCCACAACGCTGTGGATCAGCCGTGTGCGCAGTTCGGCCAGATGTTCGATCAACGGGGCCGAAGAATCGTCAATCTCGTCGGTTTTGCTCATGTCTTGCTTTCAGTATTCAGCGCGGCTTCGGCCTCTTCTGCCTTGGCCAGCGCATCGGCTGCTTCCTTGGCTTTGCGCTCGGCGGTGGCACGGGCGGCTGACGCCTGAACCTTTTTGGCCTGCTCGGCCCGCTCGGCCGCCAGTTTACCCGTTTCGCTTTCAGGGTCGAACTTTGTGGGATCGATGCTTTTCGCCATCTCCTGCGCGGCTTGCTTGACACCGTCCATGGCCGATCCCACAGGGTTCACGGCAGCGTTGAGACCTTTCTTGATCTCATTCACCCCTGCCTGATCGGCGGCTTCGTTCATGGCGCTGCTGAACTCGCGCGCCATTCCGCGCGCCTTGCCGACAAAACGCCCGACATTGCGGAACAGCACCGGCAGGTCCTTTGGCCCCACAACGATCAGGGCAACGATGCCGATTACCAGAAGCTCGGTCCAGCCCAGATCAAACATCTGCGCTTACGCCTTGTCTTTCTCGGCTTCAGGTGTGACGTCCTTGGCCAGTTCAGAAGCGTCCTTTTCCAGCTCTTCCGAACCGTCCTTCACACCCTTCTTGAACGCAGTGATACCTTTGCCGACTTCACCCATGAGCGAACTGATCTTGCCGCGTCCAAACAGAACCAGAACCACAACGGCGATAAGCAGCAGGCCAGGAAGGCCGATATTGTTGAGCATGTCTTTTCTCCTTTTTCGTCGGCACGTTTGCGCGCCGGGAACATGATCTGACTCAGTCTTTACGCCTCGATCGCTGGTCTCAAAAGGGATCTGCTCCGATTTGCCGGCGAAAATTGTATCAATCGCGTGAAATCTAAGGGGTCGCAATTCTCAACTGACAGGTTTATGTCAGTTGCTATCCGTTAGGGATTTGGCATCGAAACAAGGTCAATGGAGAATTAAATGACCCACGTTGCTGAAATCGTCACCTTCACCCTGGCCAATGGCACCACGCCGGAAGAGTTCGTGAAACTCAGTCAGGCCTCTGAGGCCTTTGTGCGCAGCGCGCCGGGATTTGCCCATCGGCAGCTTAGCCAGGGCGAAGATGGTCGCTGGACCGATTATGTTGTCTGGACCGATTTGAAGGCGGCACAGGACGCAGCCGCACAGTTTCCTCAACAGGAATGTGCAGCAGGCATGATGGCGGTCATCAATCCGGATAGCATCCAGATGCGACACGAGAAAGTACTATGGAACATGACTGCCTAAACGCGGTCAGAACGGCGTGTCATGCGCCGCACTGACCGCCTGTTCGGTATCATCCAGATCCTGCGCGACGGAAAACTGCACCGCGCGCAGGACATTGCGGACCGGCTTGAGGTGTCGGTTCGCACCATCTATCGCGACATGGATACGCTTGTTGCCTCGGGCGTTCCGGTCGAGGGCGAGCGCGGTGTCGGCTACATGGTGCGCGAGCAGATCACCCTGCCCCCATTGAACCTGACCACAGCCGAGCTTGAGGCGCTGAATCTTGGCATGGCCATCGTGGCCGAGGCCGCGGATACTGACCTGAAGGCTGCCGCACAATCGCTTGCCGACAAGATCGACGCTGTTCTACCAACGCAGGTCCTGGCCGAGGCGGACAGCTGGAAATTCGCGGTCTACCCATTTGCCGATGCCGCAAGGGGCCTTGCCCATATGGCCCCGATCCGTGCAGCCATCAAATCACGTCAGAAACTTCACCTGTCCTATCGCCGCATTGACGGCGTTTTGACCGAACGCACCATCCGCCCGCTCCATATGGAATACTGGGGGCGGGTCTGGACCCTTACCGCCTGGTGCGAGTTGCGCAACGGATTTCGTGTTTTTCGCATCGACCTGATCGAAGCAGTTTCACCCCTTCCGGAAATCTTCGCCGACGAACCCGGAAAACGCCTGAGCGACTATGACCCGTACGCCTGACAGGCTTCATCTTTTCAGAAATACTCTCGCCGAAGGCAGGCCCGGTACGGGCCATCCTGCCTCACTTCAGATAGGGTTCCGGGTCCACGGACTCGAACCCTTTGCGGACTTCGAAATGCACATAGGCATCGTCGCCGCCCCGCAATTGCGCCAGCTTCTGGCCACGGCGTACCTTATCGCCTTTCTTGACAGTGATCTTGTCGACATTTGCATAGACAGTCAGAAGATCGTTGTTGTGCTTGACCACAATGATCGGCACCTGATCCGCGTCCGCGGTGATCGCCGCGACCGTACCGGCTTCGGCAGCTGTGACCGACGTACCCGGAGCGGCAGCGATGTCGATGCCCTCATTCTTGCCCTTGTCATAGCCGCGAATGATAGTGCCGCCAACCGGCAGGGACAGCGCCGATGTGCGCGTATTGGTTGGCGCTTCGGCGGTCACGTCGGGCGCCTCGGCCAATGGCTCAACTTTCTCGTCCGGCAAGGGCTGCGTCGCGCTGGGTGGCGTCGGCGTCGGTGATCCCTGTCCCGGTTCCGTCACCTCCGTGGCGGGAACGGGCGCGGCACCAGCCGCATTTTGCCGGGGCGCGGGCTGATTCTTAACCGGAATCAACAAGTATTGACTTTCACGCACGGTAAAATCTGATCCCAACCCGTTCCATTCCGCCAGAGATTCAACCGGCACCTGGTAGAGGCGCGAGATTGTATAGGCCGTCTCACCCCGCTTGACCTTGTGCCTGACCGGCTCCGGCCCAGTTGAAATCGGCGCAGGCGTTGATGCCGGTATCGCGGATTCCAGGGTTGTGGTCTGAACCGAACCCGACGCCGGCACTTGGTCAATTGCAGACCCGGCGACCGACGCGATGTCCACGCTGCTTCCAGCACCGACAGTGCGTGGCAGGGCAAGAACCTCACCCTCTCTCAGCGTGTCCGTTGTCTGAAGGCCGTTGAAGCGCGAAAGCTCGCCCTCGGGCAGGCCAACCCGCGCGGCCACGTCCCGCACCGTATCGCCGCGGCGCGCCACGACCACCTGATAATTCGGATAGGTAATGACGCCCCGGCTGTCCGGTGTCGGGCGGGATGCCGTCGCGGATTGCGCTGCATTGGTGGTTGAAAATCCACCGATCTGCCCACGAAGGTCATAATCCAGAGGTCCCTCGCACCCGGCCAAAATGGCCAGAGCGGCCACCCCGGTCGCACAGCGGCGCATTGCTGATTTGGATACTGCTCTCATAATTCTGTCCTCAACGCCTGCCCCTGTTGCCCGGAGTTCCGGCGACCAATTCTTTAAGCCTATTACGCCTCATCCTTTCCAAGCCCTTCCAGAAGGGGCACGAAACGGACCGACGTTAATTCGTCATAGTCCAGACCATTTTCGGTGCGCGTTACTTTGATCAACTGCTGCACCGCGTCCGACTGGCCCACGGGTAGAACCATAATACCCCCGATTTTCAGCTGCGCCAAGAGCGGGCCCGGAGGATCCTCAGCCGCGGCTGTGACAATGATCCGGTCAAAAGGGGCTTGTTCCGGCAGGCCAAATGACCCGTCAGACAACATCGAAGTAATATTCATCAGGCCCAGATCGGCAAACAGCTTGCTTGTTTCGCTCACCAACCGCCTGTGGCGTTCCACTGTGTAGACCCGGCGGGCCAGTTTGGACAGGATCGCCGCCTGATAACCTGAACCTGTCCCAATCTCGAGCACCGTGTCCCGTGGTCCAACGTTCAGGGCCTGCGTCATCAGACCAACGACCGAGGGTTGACTGATCGTCTGACCGCAGGAAATCGGCAACGGCATGTCCTCGTAAGCGCGCCCTGCGAACAGGCCGGTGACAAAGCGACCGCGGTCCACCTGCTCCATCGCAGCCAGCACGCGCGCATCCGTGACCCCCCGTTTGCGCAGGGCAAACAGGAATTGCATTACGGTTTCAGGGTCCAGTCCGCTCATTCGACCGCCTTCAATGCCTCCAGCATGTCATGCGCAGTCAGGTCAGCGCGCATCGGCGTGACCGAGATATAGCCTTCCAGATTGACGGCCGCATCCGTTCCGGGTGCGGTCGGATTGTGTTGATAGCCACCCTTGATCCACAGGAACCGTCGCCCCGAAGGCGAACTGTGCGGTTCGACCGAAAAACGCGTGTCGCGCCGAAACCCCTGCGCCGCAATCCGCGTGCCCAGAACATCGTCTGCCGGAACCGGTGGGAAATTCACGTTGTAGAACAGCCGGTAATCATCTTGTTCTGCCGGAGTTGCGTCCAGAATCCGGCGCACCAGATCTGCACCATACCGGGCGGCTGCCTCAAACGGGTCGTCAAGGCCCAGGTTGCGGGGGCCAAAATATTGCGACAGGGCAATCGCTGGGACGCCCTGCAATGCCGCTTCCATCGCGCCGCCGATCGTACCGGAATACAACGTGTTTTCAGCCGAGTTATTGCCCCTGTTCACGCCCGATAGAACAAGATCGGGAGGGGTATCCAACATAACGTCGTGAAGCCCTGCCAAAACACAATCCGCAGGTGAACCTTCGGCTGCAAAGCGCCGCTCGCCCAGCTTGGCGACCATCATCGGGTGGGTATAGCTGATGCAATGTCCGACCCCGGACTGTTCAAACGCGGGTGCGACCACCCAGACCTCTCCATCCGGTCCGGCCAGTTCAGCTGCAATCGCCTCAAGCGTGATCAAGCCCGGGGCATTGATCCCGTCGTCATTGGTCAGAAGAATTCGCATGTGCCCGATTTACCCCCGCGTTTGGCTCTTGATAGACCCGGGCCTGCGTTGCGGCAAGCGACGCGGCCCCGCAATCTGAGGTTTTCGCGCACCACTCGGGTGGAAATCGATGGATCAGCGCCTTGTTTCGGGGAAAACGAAGCACTTGTCGCGGCGGATGGTCAGCCACATCACCCGGCCCGGACTGGGCACAAACACGTTTGGAACCGTAGCCCTGAGGATCGAGCCATCATAGTCCATGCGAAACTCTACCAGGCTTTCATTTCCCAGAAATCGCGCGCGTTCGACGACACCACGGGCCGCAACACCGTCTGTTGGTGTCGGCAATGGCCCCTTGCCGTTGCGGTCAAAGTCCAGCTTGATGTGCTGAGGGCGAAAGACGATCTCGACATCCGTACCATTCGGAATGCCCGGTGCCAGGAACTGACCAAAGGGCGTATCCGCCAATGCGCCATTCACTTGCGCCCGCAAAACGTTGACATCACTGAAAAATGCCACCGCCGCCTTATCCGCGGGACGCGTATAGACGTTATAGGGCGCGCCCTGTTGCACGATCTTGCCACGCCGCATCAGGGCGATCTCGTCGGCCATGCGCATCGCTTCTTCCGGCTCGTGCGTGACCAGCAGTACAGCGGCATCTTCTTCCTTGAGAATGGCCAGCGTTTCGTCACGGATACCATCACGTAAACGGTTATCGAGGCCCGAAAAGGGCTCGTCCATCAGCATGATGCGCGGGCGCGGCGCCAGGGCACGCGCCAACGCCACGCGTTGTTGCTCGCCACCCGATAGTTGATGCGGAAAACCATCGATGAATCGCATCAGGTCGACCTTCTGCAACAACTCCTCGACCCGGGCGCGTTTTTCGTCCTTGCTGCCCTTCAGACCAAAGGC
Organism: Ruegeria sp. AF3; assembly: GCF_056536285.1. Taxonomy (NCBI): domain Bacteria; kingdom Pseudomonadati; phylum Pseudomonadota; class Alphaproteobacteria; order Rhodobacterales; family Roseobacteraceae; genus Ruegeria; species Ruegeria sp. AF3. The sequence goes on from NZ_JBQFJM010000001.1 coordinate 498,666, forward strand.
CACATTTTTAGCCACACTCAGATGCGGGAACAGCGCAAAGTCTTGAAACATCAGACCGATCTCGCGCCGTTCCGGAGGCACCCGGAAGACGGTGTCGCAGATCAGCTTGCCATCAACATAAATCTCACCCGAGTCCTGCATTTCGACCCCGGCGATCATGCGCAACGTGGTGGATTTCCCGCAGCCCGACGGCCCCAGCAGACAGGTCACCTTGCCTGCCTGAACGGTCAGTGAAACATCATCCACAACAACCCGGCCTTCAAACCGACGGATAATGTTGCGAATTTCCAGACGCGGTGGAATTGCGTTACCTGTCACCGATGGACCCCGTTACCTTTCCCGATCAAATCCATCGGGCTTGAGCGGGGATAGCAACCCCGCCCCTCAGGTGCAAGGGATCAGCAACACCCGCCAGAAGCGACAGATGCACCCATGGCTTCAAACGGGCTTTCGCCACCACAGCCTTTGAAAATGCCATAATGGGTCGAAAAATCGCCGATAAAGTCAAAATGACGGGCAAATCGCGTATCTTTCAGCATCATCCAGGTATTGCCGCAAACCGGAAACACTTTGCCGGCTTCTAAAACGTGGTGGTCATCCAGACCAAATTCATGCGGTGCGTTTGGCACGGTTCCCTTATAGATCACGGCTTGCCCATAATCTTCACAAGCCGGTTCCAATGCAGGTAGTTTGAACAGACGGTATGTCGCGGACAGGAACTTCAACGGCGCAACACGCTCTTCCAGTACGGGATTTTCGATCGTCAGCGGACGATGTGTCACGCGGCGCGGGTCGCCGAAACCGGCCGTTCGAGCCATTGACAGGAAATCATTCCAATAAAGCGCGCCGGACAGGCACTCGCCATAAAGAACTTCGTCTTCGGCCATCGCCTGCGGAATACGGCGGTCGGCATAGACATCCGAGAAATACATCTCGCCGCCCTCTTTCAACAACCTGTGTGCGCCGCGCAGAACCGCATTCTTATCTGTGGCCAGGTTGATGACACAGTTCGAGACGATGATATCGAACGATCCGGGTTCCAGATCAAGCTCATCCAGTTTCTCGATATAGCCGTGATGGAATTCCACATTGCTGCGGGCATATCCAAATGCCTCGGCGTGATAATCCTGATGCGCGCGGGCGACGTCCAGTTGTTCGGGCGTCATGTCGACACCCACTACCCGGCCCGTCTTACCGACCATGACGGACAAGGCATATACATCCCGCCCGGCCCCACACCCCAGATCTAGGATCGACGTGCCTTCAAGGTCAAGTGGGGCAATCAGACCGCAGCCATAGTAGCGAGTCAGAACGTCGTCATGAATCTTTGAAAGGATCTTTTTGACATGGTCGGGCATGTCGTCAGGCGTGCAGCACGCATTGGTCTGCAAGTCAGCACTGCTTTGCAGGACTTCACCATAATAGTTCTGCACCGATTCATGTTTCATCGCGCTTTTCCCTCGCAAATGGTCATGTACGAGCTAATGCAGCCGCCGGGGGTTCGCAATCCGGGGAAGGCGTTTTTGACGAAAGCGTGAGCGGTCCCGCGCGGTTTTACCCAAGCAGGTCGAAGTCCACGCCTGCACGAATTTTGCCATTTACCTGAACCTCCAGCCGGTGCGCGCCGGGAACCAACTTGAACGTTGTTGCATCACCCTTCAACTTGTGGCGTTTTTCCAGCGTCAGTTTCCCGTTCTTCAAAGCCGCCTGCTTCAACTTGTGCACCTTGGCTGAGATTTTCCCGCCAGGTCTTTGAAAATGAATGATATAGTCAACCAGAACTGGCAGCTCTCCGACCCCTTTCAAAGCGACGGAAAAGGCCAGAGCGTCACCAATCTGAGCTTCCGAATTAAGGTTGACCGCGACCTCGATGTCCGCGTCCGGGTCATAGCCTAACATCTTCATTGCTTCGGGATGCCCCGCTTTCACAAGCCCGCGCAGGGTGTGTGACGTCATCCAGTCCAGTTCGTCCTGAGTCTGATGACCCTGGTTGCGCCACGCCTTCAGACGATCCAATACCAGATCCGGGTCTTTCTTGGTGATGTCATTCAGGTGATTGGATACGGACCGGGTGACATATCGCGTCGCATCTATGTGCAAATTGTCCAGCAACGGCAGCGGGTCCTGCAAACCCAATCCAACCGCCTGCCCCCATGGCAATCGGGGGCGCGTGCCTTCGCTGACCAACCTGCGCACATGGTAACTGTCATGAGAGCACCAGTCCTGCATCCGCCGCAATACCCGGTCCGGGTCGTGGTTAAGGAACGGTCGGATTGCCCATTCCATGGAAAACCTCTGTGTCAGTTCCTCCATCACGTCCAATGCCAGATCGGTATGCTCAAGTCCTATGGTCGCCACCCACTCACCGACCGGCGCAAAGATGAAATCGCCAAAGTCGTCATCCGTCTTCGTCGGGTCCAAAGGTGCAGGCAAGGCACGCAGGATCGTCGGGGCAACAGCAGGCAAATCACCGGGTACCGCCTGTTGCAGGCATGTGGCGATCCAGATGATCCGATCCTTCAGCTCTAACTCCAGCAATCGCGACATGACCGCAGATCGGAATGCCGGGGCATCAAATTCTGCATGAGAATCGGAAAACAAACCGCTGAGATAATTTACTTTCTCAGCGTTGAACATCTGATCTTTCAACGAAAACCCTTGTGCCATGGTCACATCGTCAAATTGGTTGCGCCACCATCCAGTAGAATGTTCTGACCAACGATGAACCCCGCATGATGAGAGCACAGGAACGCGCAGGCAGCCCCGAATTCCTGCCGTGTTCCATAGCGTCGCGCGGGAATGGTTGCCGAACGGTTTGCGCGTGCGTCTTCGATCGAGATGCCTTGCTGGGAAGCCACGCCGCTGTCCAGCGCATCCGCACGATCCGTAGCGTGAATGCCGGGCAGCAGGTTGTTGATGGTCACGCCATGCGGTGCAACCTGGCGTGAAGTTCCTGCGACATATCCGGTCAAACCCGTGCGGGCTGCATTCGAAAGCCCCAGCACCGCAATTGGCGCGCGCACGGATTGTGAGGTGACGTTCACCACCCGCCCCCAACCTTTGTCCATCATTCCGGGAAGCAGCGCTTTCATGAACGCAATGGGGGTCAACATATTGGCATCCAGCGCCTTGATGAAATCATCACGCTCCCAATCCGCCCATAACCCCGGCGGCGGTCCACCGGCATTTGTCACAAGAATATCAACGCCCTGCGCCGCTTCGATCACCTTCGCCTGCCCTTCCGCAGTCGTCACGTCACAAGCGACTGTTTGTACCTCGACGCCATGCTCTGACCTGAGGCGTGCCGCCTCGCTCTCCAAAGCGTCCGAACCACGCGCATTCATCACAAGATTTACGCCAGCCTCAGCCAAAGCCTCGGCACAGCCCAAACCCAGCCCTTTGCTACTGGCACAGACCAGCGCGCGCTTTCCTTTTATACCAAGATCCATCGGATCCTCCCTGTCAGTCATTGCCGCATGTCTAGCATCGGCCAGACAGGGAAGACCAGAAATGGCTTGGGATCAGTAGAAGAACTCTTCCCGCACGATCTTGCCATCTGCGACGTGATAGACACCCACTTCACGCATATCGAAGGCTTCGCCGGTTTCCTTTACCTTGCCCTGCACTTCGAAAATCACCGCAAAACGGTCTTCGCCGTGTACAAACGGATCGCTGACCGAAGCGCCCGAAACCTCGTGGGCGCCTTCCCACCATTCATGTTTGCCTCGGATCGCATCACGCCCCTGTATTTCGCGCCCCATGCCTGAGTAATCGACCGCTTCAACAGAAACTGCGTCTGACGCATACAATTTCTCAAGATTTTCCTTGGCGCGGTCCTCGCGGCAGCCGGCCACCAACTCGTTGGCAATCTCTTTCAAATCCATTGGTCTTCTCCACAATTTGTTCACTATATGTTCTTATTGCCACAAGCCTATGATTCGAACCAGCCCCTTTGTCTTGCTTCGGCAGGATTCCCCGCCTATACGCGCGGTCATGCTTGATACCTCGAACCAACCTACCCTGCCGCCCGAGATTGCCCGTCGCCGGACATTCGCCATCATCTCGCACCCGGATGCGGGCAAGACGACGCTGACGGAAAAGTTCCTGCTTTACGGGGGAGCCATTCAGATGGCTGGTCAGGTGCGCGCCAAGGGCGAGGCACGGCGGACACGCTCGGACTTCATGCAGATGGAGAAGGATCGCGGCATCTCGGTCTCGGCCTCGGCAATGTCCTTCGATTACGGGAACTTCCGGTTCAATCTGGTGGACACGCCCGGCCACAGCGATTTCTCGGAAGATACCTACCGCACACTGACGGCCGTGGATGCGGCCGTGATGGTGATCGACGGCGCGAAGGGTGTCGAAAGCCAGACGCAAAAATTGTTCGAGGTCTGCCGCCTGCGCGATCTGCCGATCCTGACATTTTGTAACAAGATGGACCGAGAAAGCCGCGATACGTTCGAGATCATCGACGAAATTCAGGAGATGCTGGCCATCGACGTCTCCCCCGCCGCGTGGCCGATTGGCGTGGGTCGCGATTTTATCGGCTGTTACGACATGCTGCGTGACCGGCTGGAGCTGATGGACCGCGCCGACCGTAACAAGGTGGCTGAGAGCATTGAAATTAACGGGCTTGATGACCCGAAACTGTCGGAACATGTTCCTGCGCATCTGCTGGATAAGCTGCTGGAAGAGGTTGAGATGGCGCGCGAGTTGCTGCCCGCGCTGAACCCACAGGCGGTGCTTGAAGGGCATATGACCCCGATCTGGTTCGGCTCGGCCATCAACTCGTTCGGCGTCAAGGAACTGATGGAAGGCATCGGCGCATATGGCCCACAACCGCAGGTGCAATCAGCCGAACCCCGCCAGATCTCGCCGGATGAAAAAAAGGTCGCGGGCTTTGTTTTCAAAGTGCAGGCCAATATGGACCCCAAGCATCGCGACCGGGTGGCATTTGTCCGCATGGCATCAGGCCATTTCAAACGCGGCATGAAACTGACCCATGTGCGGTCGAAGAAACCGATGGCGATTTCAAACCCAGTGCTGTTTCTGGCCTCTGACCGGGAACTGGCTGAAGAGGCCTGGGCCGGAGATATCATCGGCATTCCCAACCACGGCCAGCTGCGCATCGGTGACACGCTGACCGAGGGTGAGGCGCTGCGCGTCACCGGCATCCCCTCTTTCGCACCGGAACTGCTGCAAGGCGTCCGTGCGGGTGACCCGATGAAGGCCAAGCATCTGGAAAAGGCCCTGATGCAGTTTGCCGAAGAAGGCGCGGCAAAGGTGTTCAAACCTTCAATTGGGTCAGGCTTTATCGTGGGTGTCGTCGGCGCGCTGCAATTCGAGGTGCTCGCCAGCCGGATCGAGATGGAATACGGCTTGCCTGTGCGTTTCGAGGCGTCTCAGTTCACCTCGGCCCGCTGGGTCAGCGGTGACAAGGCCGAGGTCGAAAAGTTTGTGAATGCAAACAAGCAGCACATCGCGCACGACCATGACGGCGACATTGTCTATCTGACCCGGCTGCAATGGGACATCGACCGGGTGGTTCGGGACTATCCCGCCCTGAATCTGACCGCCACCAAAGAGATGATGGTGTGATCCAACTGACTGATTGCACAGCCGAGTCAGCCTGTGCAATTCTGCGCGCATGAACAAGGATGAACTGACTTTCCCCGGCGGTCTTCCAGACATGCTGGACAGGTATGAAAACCGGCGCAGCCCGTTTCAGTTCGGCACCACCTCTTTGCCTGACCTTGACATTGACCTTATTGAACTGGCCGGTCGAACATTGCCCGAAAGTGCGACTGTGCCCCCGCCGAAGCCCAGTACAAGTTGGGATCGCAAGCGTGCTCAGATTGCGCGGGAATTTGTCGGAAACTCGGAACTTGCCTTCCTGAATGCCCAGTTGATCTCGAACCTGCGAAAGCGGTCCTTCCCGCGTCACGCCCCGCTTCTGTTTTGTCGCCTTTGGGACGAACAGTCGGACCACCTTCTGTCCACGCTTGATTTGCGATGGCTGGTCTCGTCGGTTCAGACCTTTGCGGACCACGGTCAAACTGCAACTCAGCGCGAGGTTGGTCACGCTTTGCGCATGTTGTTCGGCATGATGAAGCTATATGAGTTCGAAAGGCGCTTTTCGGGGCTGACCCCGGAAACACCGTTTCAACACCAGAATTTGAGAAGTGTCCCGCTGCCCTATCAGATGAAAGCGTTTTCCCTTGGAAGTGGCGGACTGGATGTCAATCTGATTGCTCCGGTCTGGACCAAGGCCCTATGTGATACCACCATCGCGCCGCTGGTCGATCACTTGATGACCGAGCTCAACAGAGATCCCGGCGGTATCTTTCGGCGCCTGAAACGCATGCGCGAAGTGCGCGCGCAGCGCACATGACCACATGGGGTGTCGTGTCGATGGTCAGGGGCCCGACCGAAGATGTCCTTCGGTTCGTGGCCCATCACCTCGATCTGGGCGCCGAGACCATCTATATCTATCTGGATGAGCCGAACCAGCGCACGTTCGAGGCGCTGAAGGCACATCCCGGTGTTTGCGTACAGGTTTGCGATGACGCCTATTGGCAAAAGCTAAAACGCACGCGACCGGAAAAGCACCAGGTTCGCCAATCGGTCAACGCGACATACACCTATCGCGACACGCACCTAGATTGGCTGGCCCATATCGATGTTGACGAGTTTCTGTGGTCGCCGACCCCAATCTCGGATGTGTTGCGCGATATCCCGGACAAGGTTCACGCCGCCCGTGTCCGCCCAATCGAGGCGCTGGCAGGCGGTGAAGACCTGTACAAGGCTCATGTGCCACAAAGCCCGGCCCGTACAGAGTTGATTGAGATGCTTTATCCCAACTATGGGGCTTTCGTCCTTGGCGGGTTCCTCAGCCATGTACAGGGCAAGTTGTTTGTGCGCACGGGATTGAAACGTCTGAGTTTTCGTATCCACAACCTGTTTCAGAACGGGAAATTGCGGCCGTGCAATTACGAGCTTGCACAGGTCGATCTATGCCACCGCCACGCGCCGGACTGGGATCACTGGATCGCACACTATCCGTTCCGCATGGATCGCGGCTCGTATCAGGCTGGTATGGCTCCGAATGCCCCGCGCGAGATGGGCGGGCTGAACAAGAATGAATTGCTCAGCTGGATTGAAAGCGAACACGGCGAGGATGGGCTGCGCGCGTTCTTCAACGAGATGAGCGGCGCTGACCCAGAAGTCCGCGCCCGGCTGGAGCAGAATGGGCTGATCCGCCACCGCGCATTGAATCTGGGCGGGAAACTGGCGAAACACTTTCCCGGAAGCTGCTGAATTGTTGCGCAAAACTCGAACCTGTTTCAATCGAACCAAGATGCTGCGGTCTTCATTTGACCCCGACCCACGTATTTGTTATGTCCGCGTCCAAGCCGATATGCCGCATCACGGGCATGGCCATCCGGGCCCGGCACATCTTATACGCGCGGGCCAGGTCAAGTGTCCGCATTAAACCGGACTTACATGACAAAATTTAACGAACTGAACCTGAACCCGAAGGTCCTCAAAGCCATTGAGGAAGCCGGATACGAAACCCCAACTCCGATCCAGGCAGGTGCGATTCCACCCGCATTGGAAGGGCGCGATGTTTTGGGCATTGCCCAGACTGGTACTGGCAAAACCGCCAGCTTTGTTCTGCCGATGATCACACTGTTGGCCCGCGGTCGCGCACGTGCACGTATGCCACGTTCGTTGGTTTTATGCCCCACGCGTGAGCTGGCAGCGCAGGTAGCGGAGAACTTCGACACATACACCAAGCACCTGAAACTGACCAAAGCACTGTTGATCGGCGGCGTCAGCTTCAAGGAACAGGATGCCCTGATCGACCGGGGCGTCGACGTTCTGATCGCCACGCCGGGCCGTCTTCTGGATCATTTCGAGCGCGGCAAACTGTTGCTGACCGGTGTTCAGATCATGGTGGTGGATGAGGCGGACCGGATGCTGGATATGGGGTTCATCCCCGATATCGAGCGCATCTTCTCACTGACACCATTCACCCGGCAGACCTTGTTCTTCTCAGCGACAATGGCATCCGAGATCGAGCGGATCACCGATACGTTCCTGTCGGCCCCTGCCCGGATCGAAGTGGCCCGCCAGGCCACCGCATCCGAAACCATCGAACAGAGCGTCGTCATGTTCAAAGGTGGGCGCCGTGACCGCGAGGCCAGCAACAAGCGCGGCCTTCTGCGCGCGCTGATCGATGCCGAAGGTGACAAATGCACCAACGCGATCATCTTCTGCAACCGCAAGACAGATGTGGATATCTGCGCCAAGTCGCTGAAGAAATACGGTTACGACGCCGCCGCCATCCATGGCGATCTGGACCAGTCGCAGCGGATGAAAACATTGGATGGATTCCGTGACGGGTCCTTGCGCCTGCTGGTCGCCTCAGACGTGGCGGCACGCGGCCTGGATGTGCCAGCCGTCAGCCATGTGTTCAATTTCGACGTCCCCGGCCACCCCGAGGACTATGTCCACCGCATTGGCCGCACCGGCCGCGCCGGCCGTGAAGGTAAAGCCATCACAATCTGTTCGGGACGCGATGAAAAGGCGCTGGATGCGATCGAGAAGCTGATCCAGAAAGACATCCCGCGCATAGACAACCCAGTTCAGGAAGAGCCCAAGCCCGAACAGCCGAAGCCCGAGAAAAAGGCCAAGGCCCCCGAAAGCATGAAAGAAGGTAAAAAATATCGCGAGCCGAAGGGGCACAGTCGTGGGCGCAAGGAAGGCACCGGCCAGACCGTCGTGGGCATGGGAGATCACCTGCCCAGCTTCATCGCGCTTAGCTTTGACGAACGTCGCGCCAGCTAGATTGTCAGCACAAGCGCTAAAATCGAGAACCCAAGCAACATCATCCCGGCGATCTCGCGCCGGGTGATCGTTTCTCGGAAGAATAGGATCGAAGCCATGAGGCTAAAGATCAGCTCTACCTGCCCCAGAGCTTTGACGTAAGCCGCATTCTGCAAGGTGAAGGCCCAGAACCAGCAAAACGAGCCACCGAGGCTGGTCAGGCCGACGAACACTCCGGTATTCCGCGTCTGCCAGACTGCACGCAGTTCTGCGCGGTCGCGCCACAGCAGCCATATCCCCATGCTGGTAAACTGGAATGTCACCACCGCTGCCAGTGTTACCAGCGCCCGGAACCACGCATCGATATCGCCCAGTTGCAGTGAAGCCCCACGATAGCTGACGGCGGAAAACGCAAACAAAACACCTGATCCAAGCCCCAATTGCGAAGCCCGATTGGTCAGATGGCGCCACCAGGGTCCGTCCCCTCCGGGTGTTTTTGACAACAAAAGCACAGCCATCAACCCCAACAGGATCGCAAACAATGCGCCGCGCGATACACTGTCCCCCAGGATCAAAAAGCCAACAATCGCGGTCTGGATCACTTCGGTTTTCTTGAAGGTAATCCCAACGGCGAAATTGCGTTGTTTGAACAGCGCTACCACGCAGATCGTAGCAAGGATTTGCGCTGTCCCGCCGATGACCGCGTAAAGCCAGAACAAACTGCTGAGCCGAGGCATGCTCGCCCCAGTTATCTGCAACGCAACACATAGCCCGATAACGGCCAACGGCATAGAATAGGCAAACCGCGCAAAAGTTGCACCTGCAGCAGACAGCTTCACGCTGGCCAGGGACTTTTGCAGCATGAAACGCACAGTCTGAAAACTGGCGGCGGCTATGGTGACAGGAATCCAGAGACTCATGCCACCCGTTGTGTCGTTAAATCAAGGCTTTGGCCAGAGAGGATGTGGCACAGGGTCTTTTGCGCGAACGAAATACTGCCGGAAGATCTGTGCATAGGACCGGTAAACATAAGCCTCATTGCAAGCCAAGTACCTGTCCTTTCCGTCCCGGTACAACGATGGCAGGCGATACCAAGGAGCGGCCGGATTCATATGATGAACGACGTGCAGATTATTGTTTAGAAACAGAAAAGCCAAAGGTCCGCGATCTTCGATGATTACCGTGCGGGCGCGGGATTTTTCATGTGCACGATGTTCAAGAAACGTTCGGATCTTCAAAAGCGACAACCCCAGATAGGCTGCGATCAGATAGGCCCAGACCGGCATGGCCGATTGCGCAACCACCCACAGCACCGCCGCCGCACCGGGCAAATGCAAAGCCCATCCTAGCAGGATCGCCCTGTCCCCGCGCATAAATCCACGCCATTCGTCCCGCATAAACAGAACCTGACCAAGAGCAGGACCCAGCACCATCCGCCCCAACAGCGTGTTGTTCAGGCTCAGGATCATCTTCGCCAGCCGCGGCAATCCCGACCAGATATGCGGATCCAGATAATTCGATTCCGGGTCGTCATAAGGGTCCGTCAGGGTGGCATCCTGATGATGCGCCAGATGCAGGTCCCGAAAGCGGCTATACGGAATGGCCAATGTCAACGGCAGTGCCATCAACGTCTCGTTCAGCCATTTGGCACGAAAGGGGTGCCCATGCAGGGCTTCATGCGTCAGTGACGAATGCAGAGCCGCAACGACACCCAGAGCCGGGACTGCCAACCACAAGGATGCAAGCGCCAACCAAAACAAACCGGCAAGCCATGCCGCATAACACAAGACAATCAGGAATAACGTGCCCCATTCGGGTGATTTGGGTGCAGTGGGATCAGCCATTTCGTCCCCACGAAATGTTCGCCCAGATTCTTTCGTAAATCACGTACATCGTCAGGCCGATGGCCGTGTTCACCAACGCCAGCGCCCCTCCTACAGCGGCCGAGCCTGTTGCCAACAAGCCCACCATTGTCATGATCGCCAACCCCATCGCATTCCAAACGATTGCTTTCACGACTGATCTTCGCCGCGTTTCCATTCCGAACCCCGTTCCTTTTTCTTACTCAAAAGCGTTACACCCGGACCCCAGTATTGGAAATTCTGAATATGATTAACAAAATTCAACAACTGTGATAAAAATCACGACATGCAGGAAAATATCGACAAGCGCGACCGCGCCTCCCAGTTTCGTCTCCGCCTAGCCCGCGCGATGGAAGAGCGCCATGTCAGCCAAAGTGCCCTTGCGCGCTATATTGGCGTTGACCGCTCGACCGTTTCCCAATTGCTGACAGATCATGGCGCTCGGTTGCCCAACGCACATATTGTTGGCGGATGCGCAGCGGCGCTTGGTGTATCGGCCGACTGGTTGCTGAGCCTTTCCGACAGGCCGGAAAGCGCGGCCGAGCTTCTGGCAAGCTCGCTGACCCTTACCGAGGCCCCCCGCGCCCTTGTCGATGAACGTATCTTCGAGTGGCATCAGGAGGCCGCCGGGTACAAAATCCGCTATGTCCCGGCCACCTTGCCCGACATGCTCAAGACGCGTGCGATACTGGAATGGGAATACGCCCCGCATCTGGGCCGGACCGCTGATCAAGCCATCGGCGCGTCGGCGGATCGTCTGACTTGGATGCGCAGCGCCCAGTCGGACTATGAGATCGCCATGCCGTTATTCGAAATCGAAAGCTTTGCAAACGGCACCGGGTATTATCAAGATCTCAGCCCAGAGGTTCGGCTGGAACAGATCGATCACCTGTTGGCGCTGTGCGAACAGCTCTATCCGCGGATGCGCATCTATCTGTTTGACGCAAAACGGCTTTATTCGGCACCGGTAACGATTTTCGGCCCGCTACTCTGTGTATTCTACGCAGGAAGTCATTATATGGCCTTCCGCGACCGGGATCGGATCGAGACATTCTCACGCCATTTCGACACGCTGGTACGTGAGGCCGAAGTGGCCGCCCGGGATTTTCCAAACCACCTGCGTTGCCTCAGAACGGCGGTTTCCCGCGACGGGTGATGCAGCAGCGCTCAACCTGTGCTATTTTACTATGGCGCGAACCATAAGGCATTCCGAACACAGACGGAGGAGCACAGGAATGGACGCAATTCAAACCGCTCAATACGCACGTGCACTTTTTGCCGCCCATGGAGACCAAGCCGAGGCCGAAGCCGCGAAAAAAATGCGCGACTGCGAAGCTGCCGGGAATCGGCAAGAGGCCCAGGACTGGCAGGCGGTCCGTCAGACCATCCGCCAGATCCGTGGTCCAAACCAGGGCTGAGTTACAGTTTCGGGTCCGGGTTGACCGTGTGACCATCCACCGCGATCACCTGACCTGAAACCAGACGTGCCGCATCCGAGGCAAGGAATACTGCCATATTGGCGACATCCTGCGCTTCGACGAAGCGCCCCATTGAGGTGCCAGAGGCATAGCCCTGATAGACCTCGTCACGGGTCATGCCCTTGGCTGCGGCTTCACGGGTCAGGACGCCTTCCATCCGAGGGCCTTCAACAGCGCCCGGACAAATGGCATTGGCACGAATGCCATAGGGCCCCAACTCCATGGCCAGCGTCTTCATCAACCCAATGACGGCCCATTTTGCCGACGCATAGGGCGCACGGAACGGGTAGCCATACTGCCCGGCTGTCGACGAGGTCAGAATGATACTGCCCGCCCGCGCCGATTTCATCAGCGGCGCTGCATGTTTTGCCGCCAGAAAAGCACCGTCCAGATTGACCGCGACACAAGCACGCCACGCGTCCAGATCAATATCCTCAATAGCATTTGTCGGGCCGGCAATACCGGCATTGGCGCAGAGCACATCCAACCCGCCCGTCGACCTAATGGCGTTAAATACCGCGCGCATGTCAGCCTCGTCCGCAACATCGGCTCGGTGCCCGGTCCAATGATCGGGCAAAGTATCCAACGCCGCCTGATCGATATCAGTAACTCGGACGTCATAGCCAACCGCATCAAACGCCTCGGCCATGGCCCGGCCGACGCCTGACGCGCCAGCCGTCACCAGAACCCGGCGCGTCATGAAGGCTTCCTGATCGCCGCGCCTGCGCCTTCGGGGTAAGGCAACCCGGCCTGAGCCTCGGCAACCCGCGTCATAGCTGCCTCAATTTCAGCAGATGGCGGGCTGGGGCGACGGGTTTCCAGACTGACATGCAGCAGAAAACTTTCGCCCGTGGCCAGCAGCTTGTCGCCCTCGTACATGCTGTGGAACACGTGCAGTTTCTTGCCTTGCCCCAACAGCATCTGCGTGCGCACGTCGATTTTTGCACCAGCATGAGCTTCATCTACATAACGAATGTGGTTCTCCGCCGTGAAATAGCTGCCACCCGAGGCGATGTAATCCGCATCGCATCCGATGATTTCCATGAACCGATCAGTGGCAGCGGCAAAGGCCTCCAGATATTTCGCTTCGTTCATGTGGCCGTTGTAATCCGTCCAGTCCAGAGGAACAGCCCGCGACAGGGTCAGGATGGGCTGGCTCAGATCCGCTTGATCCAGCGTCGGCAGCGCTCCGGGTTTCAACCGTGCATCATGTTGGTTCAGCACCGCACCCGCGCCGTAATTCTGCGCCTTGAGGGCCCGCATCATACCGACAAGGTTGTTATCGCGAATGCGCTCCAGCTCTCGGATCGAATGCATCCCGGATTGTGCGTCAGATTGATTGGCGATCAAATCGACCAGTTCGTCAGTGAACTCGGGAACATCCATCAACTTGGTCCAAGGCCATTTCAAGGCAGGCCCGAACTGCGCCATGAAATGCCGCATCCCCGCCTCGCCCCCGGCCACGCGGTAGGTTTCGAACAGACCCATCTGCGCCCAGCGGATGCCGAAACCCATACGGATGGCCTCGTCAATTTCTTCGGTTGTCGCGATGCCATCCTTGACCAGCCAAAGCGCCTCGCGCCAGACAGCTTCCAGGAACCGGTCGGCGATATGCGCATCGATCTCTTTCCGGACATGCAACGGGAAGAACCCAAGCGATTTCAACAGGTCCTGGGCCTGTTCGATCATCTCGGGCGGGTTCTTGTCCGTTGGTACAAGCTCGATCAAAGGCAGCAGGTAAACCGGGTTGAAGGGGTGCGTCACCACGATCTGCTCGGGGCGCAGCGCTCCGTCCTGAAGTTCGGACGGCTTGAACCCGCTGGTCGAGGATCCAATGATCGCGCCCGGATCGCAAGCCTCCTGCAAGCCTTTGTAAACCTTCAGTTTCAGATCCAGACGCTCCGGTACGCTCTCCTGTATCCAACGCGCACCCTTAACCGCTTCGGCCATGTCGCTGTGAAAGCTCAGCGCACCCTCGGCTGGCAACGGAACGTCACTCAGCCCCGGCAAGGACCGTCTTGCGTTGTCCAACACCTCGCCAATCTTGCGTTCCGCCTCGGGATCAGGGTCAAACACCCGCACATCCCAGCCATTGAGCAGGAACCGCGCAGCCCATCCGCCGCCGATAACTCCACCACCAATAATTGCCGCCGTTTTCATGATTCCCCACCTACTGGCTGCGCATGTTTCATCTTTTTAAAAATACTCCGGGGGCTTGGGGGCTGGCCCCCAAAAACCCGCGTGTCCATTATTTTGCAACAGGTGCCTGCTTGGTCAGCCCCAGCTTCGCACGGACTTCGTCAGGGCCGATCACACGCGCGCCCATATTCTCGATGATGGATCCTGCACGTTCCACCAGTTGCCAGTTCTCGGCCATTACGCCCTTATCCAGCCACAGGTTGTCCTCAAGCCCAACGCGCACATTGCCGCCCGCCAGAACCGAAGCCGCGACAAACGGCATCTCGTTCCGTCCCAGTGAAAACGCGCTGAAGGTCCAGTCATCCGGCACGTTGTTCACCATCGCCATAAAGGTATTCAGATCATCCGGCGCGCCCCACGGTACCCCCATGCACAGCTGGACCAAAGCGTTTGGTGCCAGAACCCCTTCCTTCACCAGTTGCTTTGCAAACCACAGGTGGCCAGTGTCAAAGGCTTCGATCTCGGGTTTGACACCCAGGTCGGTCATCATTTTGCCCATGGCGCGCAATGCACCAGGCGTATTCGTCATAACATAATCAGCCTCGGCAAAGTTCATTGTGCCGCAGTCTAGGGTGCATATCTCGGGCAAACATTCGGCAATATGCGCCACACGTTCGGATGCTCCGACCATGTCCGTGCCCGCGGCCACGGGAAACGGGTTTTCAACACCGCCGAACACGATGTCGCCGCCCATGCCGGCCGTCAGATTCAATACGACGTCCACATCAGCGTCGCGGATGCGGTCTGTCACCTCGCGATACAGATCCAATCGGCGGCTTGGCACACCGGTCTCGGGGTCGCGCACGTGGCAGTGTACCACTGCCGCACCGGCCTTGGCGGCAGCGATTGCGCTGTCGGCGATCTGCTGTGGTGACCGCGGCACATGCGGGCTGCGGTCCTGCGTCCCGCCCGAGCCGGTTACGGCACAGGTAATAAAGACTTCGCGGTTCATTTCCAGAGGCATGGTGTTTTCCCCAAGTTATACCCGGTTCTGCCTTGGGTTTTCCCCAGGCTTTTCCCCGGATTCCGATTTGCGTTCTGACCCGACTCTGGCGCAGCTTTGGGAAAACCACTTGGCAATATGCGAATCAAACTTGATGAAATCCGCAAAAAACATACTGCAACCGGAACACCGCGCCCTGAAAACCGCGGTGCTTGTGCTGGACGAATGCAACACGCTCAGCTTTGCCTCTGCGGTGGACCCGATGCGGGCCGCGAACCGTCTGGCGGACCGCCCGGCCTTTGACTGGGACTATGTGACCGCATCGCCAGAACCCGCGGTGCTGACTAGCGCGTTGCAAGTGCCTGGTATTCCACTGGCCCGGTTGCAATCCTGCGACCTGATGATCGTGGTCGCCGGGTTCCAACTGGCCCGACACGCCACCCCCAGCCTGCTGGCTGGTCTGCGGCGCATCGCGGGCACAGGCGCAACGATGGCAGGCATTGATGGCGGCCCGTGGCTCCTGGCCGAGGCCGGGCTACTGGATGGCCATCTGGCAACAACCCACTGGGAAGACCTAGAAAATTTCGCCACGCGGTTTCCCGAAGTTGATGTGCGCACCGACCGCTTCGCCGTTTCGGGCAATCGACTGACTTCGGGTGGCGCAATTCCGGCTGTCGAGATGATGCTGCACATCATCGCCGCCCGTCATGGCGCAAGTTTCGCCGCGCGCGTTGCGGGCTTGTTCCTTTACGATGGTGCTCCGGACCCTGGAAAACCGCAAAGCCGCACAGGCGCACCCCATCGCCACACAGCACTGACCGCCAAGGCCAACTCGATGATGCAGGCGTCACTGGATGATCCTCTGCCGCTGGCCTTTATCGCAGACCGCCTGGGCACCAGCCCACGGACGCTGCAACAACAGTTCCGACTGCGCCTGAACACGACGCCGCAGGACCACTATCTGCAGCTGCGCCTGGCCGAGGCCCGCCGTCTGGTCACCGACACCGACATGCCACTGATGGATGTGGCGCTCGCCACCGGCTTTGCATCGCAATCCAGCTTTGCCCGCGCTTTCCGCACCGCCCACGGTCAATCGGCCCGCGACCTGAGACACGAACGCGCGCATCCCACCCATCACTGACCGGATCCTTCTTCATCTGGCCAAAAATATCCCGGGGGCGTCGCCAAAGGCGACGGGGGCAGAGCCCCTAAAACGGCATCGGGTGCGCCCGATGTGCCCTGCTGATCTCGGCCAACACATCCTTGGATAATTCAAGATCCACGCCCGCCAGAATATGATCCAGCTGCGCGACGGTCGTGGCTCCGAAGATAGCCGACATCATGAAAGGGCGCGTCCGGCACCACGCCAGCGCCATATGCACCGGATCCAGACCATGCCGTGCGGCGATGTCCAGATAAGCTGCAACCGCCTCGAAAACACGACCGGATTTCCGGCCTCCCATCTCAGGCACAAAGGACATACGCGATCCGTCGGGAACGCAGTCATTTTGGTACTTTCCGGTCAGAAAGCCTGCTGCCAAAGGGGAAAACGCCATCAGCCCAACATCTTCATGCACACTCAACTCACCCAGGTCGGTGTCAAAATGGCGGCACAGCAATGAATACTCGTTCTGCACCGATGCCACGCGCGGCGCCCCCATCTGGTCGGCCAGCCGCAGCCATTGCGCGGTTCCCCAAGCACTTTCATTCGACAGGCCAAAGGCACGGATATTGCCCTTGTCCACCTGAGCCTGCAGTGCCTCAAGGCATTCCTGCATGTTGCTCAGCACTTCGTCTGTGTATTCGCCAGACGGCGCATAATCCCAATTCTGCCGAAACATATAGCTGCCCCGATTGGGCCAGTGGAACTGGTAGAGGTCGATGTACCCGGTCTGCAATCGTCGCAAAGACCCCTCAATCGCTTCGGGTATGGTGCGGGCGGTGATCGGCGCACCATCACGGACAAAGGACAGCCCCGCGCCGGAATGCTTGGTCGCCAGAACATAATCACCCCGGCGGGTAGGATTAGCGGCATTCCAGTTTCCCAAAATCTCTTCGGTGCGCCCGATCGTTTCCTTCGCGACAGGGTTCACCGGGTACATTTCGGCCGCGTCGACAAAGTTGATCCCCGCGTCCAGCGCCATATCCATCTGCCGGTGCGCATCCGTTTCAGATGTTTGAGAGCCAAATGTCATCGTGCCAAGGCACAGATCACTCACCATAATTCCGGTACGGCCCAAAGGCTTCTTCTGCATCGTCGTATCTCCTGAAAATTGCGGGCCGGTCAGGCTTCGGCCTTTTTTTCCCACCGCCCGGACTCCTCCGACCAGTACTGTGCGGAACATCCGGCATCCGTCAGCGCTTTCCACTGCCCGCGCGCGTGTTGTACAGCCATGTCGTCATTGCCATCGAACAGGATACAAACCCGTTCCAGCGCGGCGACTTCTTCCACCTCGACCGGCGCTCCATCCACGGCCATGATGCAGGTCGCGCCATTTCCCGCCACGGCGCTGGTGGTCAGCAGGATCGGCTGGTCCGCGTCATGCGGACCGCCTGCGCGACCATGGGGCACGAACCCGTCCTCGGGTCCCAGCCACAGTTTTTCGTCCAACCAATCCATCCGTGCAGGGTCAGTACCCCGCACGGCTATCCGCCACCCGGCTTGCTGCGCCTTGTCCAGCAGCGCAGGCAAGGTGTGCTCCAGCGGCTGGCGGGTCAGGTGGTAGAAATAGACAGCGCCCATATGCTTACTCGAAATTGTCCTGCACAAACCGGCTCAGTGCGCGCACACCCCAGCCGGTGGCGCCTTTGGGCGCATAAGATGTCTCGTCGGCAACCGAGGCGACCCCCGCGATATCCAGGTGAATCCACGGCGTTTCCTCTTTCACGAAACGCTGCAGGAATTGCGCGGCGGTGACTGAACCCGCGGGACGACCGCCCACGTTTTTCATGTCGGCAATGCGCGATTTCAGCAACTTGTCATAGGCATCGCCCAATGGCATCCGCCAGGCGCCTTCATCCTCGGTCTTGGCTGATTTCAGGAAGGCATCGCAGAATGTGTCATTGTTCGAAAAGACACCAGCATTCTCATGGCCCAACCCGATAATGATCGCACCGGTCAAAGTTGCCAGATCGATCATGCCGACCGGCTTGAACCGTTCCTGCGCGTACCACATCACGTCACACAGAACCAGGCGGCCCTCGGCGTCGGTGTTGATAATCTCGACCGTATCACCTTTCATAGACCTGACCACATCACCCGGACGGGTGGCGTTACCCGAGGGCATATTTTCGACCAGACCAACCAGCCCCACGACATTGGCTTTTGCCTTGCGCTTGGCCAGCGCGCGCATGGCGCCCGCAA
The DNA here is from genome assembly GCF_056536285.1 of Ruegeria sp. AF3. Classification (NCBI taxonomy): domain Bacteria; kingdom Pseudomonadati; phylum Pseudomonadota; class Alphaproteobacteria; order Rhodobacterales; family Roseobacteraceae; genus Ruegeria; species Ruegeria sp. AF3. The sequence continues at coordinate 517,341 of NZ_JBQFJM010000001.1, forward strand.
CAACTCCGGCTCCGCCCATGTCCATGGTCATCTCTTCCATGCCAGCAGCTGGTTTGAGCGAGATACCACCCGTGTCGAACACTACGCCTTTTCCGACCAAAGCCAGAGGCGCGTCGTCCTTGGCCCCGCCATTCCACTGCATCACCACCACTTTCGAAGGGCTGTCCGAGCCCTGCCCGACGCTTAGCAATGTGCGCATTCCCAACTCGGCCAGCTTGTCTTCGTCCAGCACTTCGACCTCAAGACCCAGCTCCTGCATCTCAACCAGACGGTCCGCGAATTCGGTAGTGGTCAAAACATTTGCCGGTTCATTGGTCAGATCGCGCGTCATCCGAACGCCATCAGCAATTGCATAGAGAGGTGCAAAATCTGCCTCGATCTCTGCAGGCTTTGCGTGGCTGATTGTCACTGTACCGGCCTTCTGGCTTTCCTTGGTTTTATGCGCGTCGAATTCATAGCTGCGCAGAACAATCCCCAGTGCCAGATCCTCGGCCCGCGCCTGATTGCCCACCATCACCAGCATTTCCTTGCCGCCTGCCAGCTTAGCCAGCGCCGCACCTGCCTTGCGGGCTTCGGCGGCCTCGGGGCGACGTGGCAGAACCAGAACATCCAGCGCCTCAGCCGCCATCCCTGTGGGCCATGCCATCGAGATGACATCACCTGTCTTGGACTTTCTGAAACTCTCGCTTTCAACAAGCCGCGCCAACCCGCCCTTTGTCAGACGGTTCGCCTTGCGGGCTGCCGGGCCCATCTTACCGTCATCCGGAATGATGATGGCGACGCGCCCTCCGGCCTGCGCCATAGCCTCCAGGTCAAACTCCTGAAAACGCATCGGTATCAGACTGCTCATTGTACACTCCTCGAATTCTGTTCCCCAAGACCTAGCCCGCAGGGCACGCGTTGACCAGATAGCAGTTTTCCCCGCCTTTCAATTGCATTAAGGTCCCGAAAAAATGACCGGCAGGTTCGGGGGAGAAAGACGTGGTACGAGAGGGCAGGCATACGCCGTCGCGCACAGCATTGCGCAGGCGCGATATCGGCCCGAACCCTCGCACTACAGGCACTGCGGGGTCGTGCCTATGATCCTGGACCGTTATTTCGCTCGCCGGTTCCTGCAAAGCTTCATGGTCATCGGAGGTATTTTCCTGACCCTGATGATTCTCATCGATCTGATCGAACAGATTCGCCGCTTTGACGATTTCGACCTGTCATTTGCCCAGTTGCTGCACCTTACGCTGCTGAATACACCAGCCGCGATCAGCGAAATGCTGCCTCTGCTGGTTATCCTGTCCACCATCGCCTTGTTCGTCGGGCTGGCACGCACATCAGAACTTGTGGTGACCCGTGCAACTGGCCGCTCGGGCATCCGCGCTTTGGTCGCCCCTGTCTTGTTGTCGCTGATCATCGGCGCGCTGGCCGTTGCATTGTTGAACCCCATCGCAGCGGCCACATCCGAAGAGTTCCGCCGCCTGTCGGATTCATACCGAAACAACGGCAGTTCGGCCCTTTCGATCAGCAGCGAGGGCCTGTGGCTGCGCCAGTCCGCCGAAAACGGACAGGCCGTTATCCACGCCCGGTCAACGTCGAACCAAGACAAGCTGCGGCTGGACGGTGTAACCGTCATCACCTTTGGGCGGGATGGCAAACCGACCCAGCAGATCGTTGCAAACCGGGCCGAGTTGGAAGACGGGAACTGGGTTCTGTATCAGGCAAAAACCTGGGCCTTGCAGGATGGGCAAAACCCCGAATCTAATTCAGTTGTGCACGAGCGTCTGGAGCTGCCGACCTCGCTGACCCGACAGCGGATCATGGATACGTTTGGGCAACAGGATTCGGTTTCTGTTTATGACCTGCCCCAGTTGATCAGCGACCTGCGCGAGGCGGGATTTTCGACCAAACAATATGAGGTTTGGCTGCAGGTACAGCTGGCCCGGCCTTTCTTTCTGATCTCGATGGTTCTGATCGGGGCCGCGTTTACCATGCGCCACGTTCGGTTCGGCGGCACAGGGATCGCCGTCCTGACAGCCGTTCTGCTTGGATTTGCCATCTATTTCGTGCGCAATTTCGCGCAAATCCTCGGGGAAAACGGACAATTGCCCATCTATATCGCTGCCTGGGCACCGCCCTTTGCCGCAATTCTGCTGTCTCTTGGTCTGCTACTGCATGCGGAGGACGGCTGATGCGGCATATCGTTCCTGTATTGCTTACAAGTGCACTGGCTTTGTCCGTCCCGGCGGGAACTGCAGCACAGACATCCCAAGGCCAGCCACAACCACAGGGCACACAAGCGCAGCAAGAGCCCGCCTTGCTGGTGGCCGACAAGGTATTCATCACGCCTGAGCGCAAACTTGTGGCTGAAGGCAATGTCGAAGCCTTTCAGGGCGACACCAAGTTGTCCGCCCATCGTATCACGTATGACCGCGAGACTGGCGAGCTGATACTGGAAGGCCCCATTCGTATCGATCAGGGTGGTCAGACCACGCTGCTGGCGGATTCAGGGCAACTGGACAGCGGAATTCAGAACGGACTGCTGATCGGTGCACGCATGGTGTTTGAACAGCAGGTACAGATCGCCTCGGTTCAGGCGAAACGGGCCGCAGGACGTTATACACAATTCAGCAAGGTTTCAGCCACATCCTGTCATGTCTGCACCGACGGCAGGCCGCCTCTGTGGCAGATCAGGGCGCGCAAAGTCACGCATGATCAACTGGAACGGCAACTATATTTTGAAGGCGCGCAGCTTCGGGTCCTGGATTATCCGGTATTCTACTTTCCCTATTTGCGCTTGCCCGACCCAACGCTAGAGAGGGCAACCGGCTTTCTGGTTCCTTCGATCCGCAGCACCTCGCAATTGGGCACTGGCGTTCAGGTTCCGTATTTCTTCAAACTTGGCGATCACAAGGACCTGACACTTACGCCTTACATCTCAGCCAAGACGACAACTCTGGGATACCGCTATCGTCAGGCCTTTGTGAACGGACGCATTCAGGTGGAAGGCGCTTATACACGGGATGATGTGCAACCCGATCAGGATCGCGGCTACCTGTTTGCCACCGGCTGGTTCAATCTGAAGAACGATTTCCGTCTGACCTTCAATCTGGAAACTACATCCGACGATGCCTATCTGGCCGATTACGGCTTGCCGGATCTGGACCGCTTGCGCAGCGAAATCGCACTGGAGCGGATCAAGCGCGATAGTGCGTTCAAAACCGGCCTGATCTACTACAAAACACTACGGGACAGCGAAAATCAGGACGAAATCCCGTCCCGCGTCTTCGACCTCAACTATGAAAAACGCTATTTTCCCAGCACGCTGGGGGGCGAGGTTCGGCTGGCTTTCATCGGTCATGCGCATGAACGTACCAGCGACACAGATGTTGTTGGTCGCGACATGGCACGGGCCACCTTCGATGCCGAATGGCTACGCAGCTGGACTTTCTCATCGGGATTGCGGGTCGATACCACGCTGGGGGCGTCGGTTGACACTTTCAACATTCGCCACGACAGCAATTATCCCGACAACGTGACCCGATCTACGCCGCGCGCGGCTTTGACACTCCGTTATCCGATGACCCGGCGCGAGGAATCGGGGGCTGTTCAGTTCCTCGAACCGATTGCGCAGTTCGGATGGACACATGTATCGGACACCGATGTTCCGAATGATGAAAGCACTTTTCAGGAATTCGATCAGGGCAACCTTCTGTCCCTCTCGCGGTTCCCTGCTGAAGATCAGCGCGAGAACAGTGCCACTGGTGTGGTTGGCCTGAACTGGGCCCGGTATGGCGCGGGTGGCTGGCAGGCCCAGGCGACTGTGGGCCAAGTGTTTCGGGCCGACGCCGATCCAAACTTCACACTGACATCGGGATTGCAGGGCACATCGTCGGATTTGCTGGTGGCCGGGCAGATCAGCACGGCCAATGGCTGGTCACTTGCCGGGCGTGGTCTGATCGACGGGGATTTCAGCTTTGTCAAAGCCGAGCTGCGCGGCGCTTGGGCATCCGAATATGCCGGCCTGTCTGGCAGCTATATCTGGCAGGAACCGGACCCGGCGGAAAACATCACCGAAGAAATCTCGGAAATTCTGCTGCTCGGGCGTTACCAGGTCGATCAGAACTGGCTGACAAATGCCCTGGCGCGCTACGATCTGGCCGAGTCGGAACCGATCCGGCTGGGTCTGGGCGTGACCTACCAGAACGAATGTGTTCAGGTTAACATGTCCGTAAGTCGGCGCTTTACTTCAACATCCACTATTGAGCCTTCGACAGAATTCGGCTTTACCCTTTCTCTGACAGGGTACGCCCTTGAAGGCGGTGGCAAGACATACAAGAGAACATGCAGTTGATATCAGGTTTCTCCAGGTTTCTCCGTTCCGGTTGGCTTAAGCCGGTCACACCGGCACTAGTTGCCGCAGTTTTTGCAATCGCGCCTCTTCAGGGCGGCGCGCAAAGCCTGTTCTCACCCGCGATCCGCGTCAATCAGGACATTGTCACCTGGTATGAGCTTGAACAGCGCTTGCAATTCCTGAATGTTCTGGGCCTGCCCGGTGGTAGCGAAGCTGACGTCAGGGATGCCTTGATTGATGAAAAACTGCGCAGGCAGGTCATGCGTGATGCCGGCGTGCAAGCGACGCCCGAGGCCGTTCAACTGGGCATCGACGAATTCGCCTCGCGCGGACAATTGTCATCCGAACAATTCCTAAAACTTCTCGGCGACGCGGGCGTCGACCCGGAAACGGTCCGGGATTATGTCGCCGATCAACTGGCATGGCGCGACTATATCAGTTCGCGCTATCTGTCGCAGGCCCGCCCGACCGAGGATGAGATCGATCGCGCTCTGGGCCAGACGGGCGGTGGCGGATTGCAGGTCCTGCTGTCCGAAATCATCATCCCGGTAAACCCGCAAACGGTTGCCCAGACCGAGCTGTTGGCCGAAGAAATCTCGCGGCTGGAAGGGCAAGACGCTTTTTCTGCCGCCGCGGCTCAGTATTCCGCAGCCGCAACACGGGGTCAGGGTGGACGTCTGGACTGGTTGAATATCTCGAACCTGCCCCCGGCGCTTCAACCTGTCATCCTGGGGCTTCAGACCGGTGAGATTACCGACCCGATCACCTTGCCGAACGCTGTTGCCCTGTTTCAGATGCGTGGCTTGCGCGAAGTCGCAACCGGCGCTCCGCGCATTTCAAAGTTGGATTATGCCGCCTATTACCTGCCAGGCGGGCGCAGCGCCGAAACCCTTTCGCGGGCCGCGAAGCTGAAAGAAGAAATCGACACTTGTGATGATCTCTATGGCATTGCCAAGGATCAGCCCGCCGAAGTTCTGGACCGGGTCGAAGCCGCGCCTTCCGAGGTGCCCGGTGATATTGCCGTGGAATTGGCCAAGCTGGACCGGAACGAAGCATCGGCGAATCTGACTCGCAACAATGGTCAGACGCTTGTGTTCCTGATGCTGTGCAACCGCACGCGGGATCTGGGCGAAGACACCTCTCGGGGCGATGTCGCCAATGCGCTGGCGCAGCAACGTCTTCAGGCCTTTGCGGCCAGTCTGGTGGAACAGCTGCGGGCTGACGCTGTCATTACTCAGGAATGACACGCCCCGTCGCGCTCAGCTGCGGCGAACCGGCCGGTATCGGCCCGGAAATCGCGGCCAAGGCGTGGGCTGAACTGCGCGATGCCTGCCCGTTTTTCTATATCGGGGACGCCAGCCACCTGCCCGCAGGCACTCCGGTTGCCAAAATCGAACATCCCAGTCAGGTCGCTGAAATCTGTGATCGGGCCCTGCCCGTTCTTCAGATGGACTTTCCCGCCCCTAACGTATTCGGCCAGCCAAACCCGGCCAACGCGCCGTCGGTGGTTGATGCCATCGAAACCGGCGCCGAACTGGTACAGACCGGTGAGGCCGCAGTGCTTTGCACTGCACCGATCAACAAGAAAGCCCTGATCGACGGCGCAGGCTTCACCTTTCCTGGCCATACCGAGTTTCTGGCAGCCCTTTCCGGAACCCGTCGGGTTGTCATGATGCTGGCCAGCGAGAGGTTGCGCGTCGTTCCCGCGACAATTCACATTCCATTGTCACAGGTTCCCGCGGCACTTACCCCTGATCTTCTGCGCGAGACGATTGAAATCACTGTACGCGGTTTGCGTGATCAGTTCGGGCTCACACATCCCCGCATCGCAGTTGCAGGTCTGAACCCACATGCAGGTGAAGGCGGTAAGATGGGCACAGAGGAACTCGACTGGATTGCTCCGATGCTGGCTGATCTGAACCCAGAGGGCGCAACCATCACCGGCCCCCATCCTGCGGATACTCTGTTTCACGCCGCTGCCCGCACCCGCTATGACGCCGCCATCGCCATGTATCATGATCAGGCTCTGATCCCGATCAAGACGCTGGATTTCGACCGGGGCGTGAATGTTACCCTTGGCTTGCCTTTCATCCGCACCTCACCCGACCACGGAACAGCACTGGACATCGCGGGGAAAGGCATCGCCAACCCCTCCAGCCTGATCGAAGCCCTGAAACTTGCCCGGCGCATGGTAAAAAGCTCTTGATCCTTCACCTGGCTGAAAATATCCCCGCCGGAGGCACAAAAATCTCGGGCGCAGCCCCTTTCACAGGCGCCAAGGTATTCCGATCATGAGCGCTATAGACACGCTTCCCCCTCTGCGCGAGGTCATCGCAACCCACCAGCTTTCAGCGCGCAAATCGCTGGGGCAGAACTTTCTGCTGGATCTGAACCTGACCGCTAAGATCGCCCGACAGGCTGGCGATTTGTCAGAATGCGATGTGCTTGAAATCGGCCCCGGTCCCGGTGGGTTGACGCGGGGCCTGCTGTCCGAAGGCGCGCGCAAGGTCGTGGCCGTTGAAAAAGACACCCGGTGCATTGCCGCCCTGAACGACATCGCGGCCGCGTATCCGGGTCGGCTTGAGGTGATCAACGGCGACGCCCTGGAAATAAACCCGCTTGAATACCTGTCACCGCCAATCCGCGTCGCAGCCAACCTGCCCTACAATGTCGGCACCGAGCTGCTGGTGCGTTGGCTGACACCGCCCGAATGGCCCCCATTCTGGCAGAGCCTGACGCTGATGTTCCAACGCGAAGTGGCCGAGCGTATCGTCGCCCAACCTGGCAGCAAAGCTTATGGACGCCTTGCCATCCTCGCTCAATGGCGGGCAGAGGCACGTATCGCCATGTCGCTTCCCCCCGGGGCCTTCACCCCGCCGCCCAAGGTTTCAAGCGCCGTGGTCCACCTGACCGCCCTGCCCGAACCACGCTTTCCCGCCGATGCCGCCACCCTGTCACGTATCGTGGCCGCCGCCTTCAACCAACGCCGCAAGATGCTGCGCGCCTCACTCAAAGGCATTGCCCCGGATATCGAAGACCGTCTGCTGGCTGCTGGTATCAAGCCCACGGACCGTGCCGAACAAATCCCGCTTGAAGCGTTCTGCGCTTTGGCGCGCGAAGTTAAGAAAACCTGATCAAACAAAAAAGCCCCGAGTTTGACCTCGGGGCTTGGTTCATTGGGCGTCAGCTTTACTCAGCCGCCTCTGGAGCATCCCCGGTGTTGGCGGGTGCTTCCTCTTTTGCCTCGGGTGCAGCTTTGGGCTTCCGCGTGCGCGGTTTACGCGCGGGTTTTTCTTTGAGCGGTGCCTCTTCCGGTGCCTCAGCTACCGGGGTTTCTTTGTTTTCCGGTGTTTCTACCAAGCCGCTATCGGGCTCTGAAACTTGCTGAGACAGGTCCATCAAATCAGGCTGCGGTGCTTCGGCCGGATCAGCCTGACGGGTCGCTTCGCGTTCCTGACGTTCGGCACGTTCACGATCGCGCTCAGCCTGGCGTTCGCGGTTCTGGCGCTCCTGCTCTTCACGGCGCGCATCCATTTCGCGCTGCGCCTCGCTCAGCATCCGCAGATAATGTTCTGCGTGTTGCTGGAAGTTTTCTGCCGCCACGCGGTCATTCGACAGCTGAGCGTCACGTGCCAACTGGTTGTACTTGTCAATAATCTGCTGCGGCGTGCCACGAACCTTGCCTTCGGGACCCGAGCTGTCAAAAACCCGGTTTACCACGTTGCCGCCAGAAGGACGATTGCGGTTATTCTTGGCCCGCGAACGGGGTTTGGAAGATCTCATCTTACTTACGTCAGCCTTATCAATGCGCTGTCGCTCAACCCGTGTTTTGCACTGCTCTAAGGCGTTTGCCGTGACGGGAAGTCGACTTTTTGGGCTTGGCGTCAGGGGTGCGCTGCAACAGCGTCAACCTCGCCGACTAATCCTGAGTAAACATGTCCTGACGGCGCAGACAAGAGGAATCTCGGGTTTTCACAAGCTTTTTTGTTCGGGTTGGCGTTTTTTGCCGCAAACCCGCCACTCAACCCGGCATTCTTGCGCCGACAACGCGGTCGCGACCGTCCAGATCAGGGATGATCCGAACATCCACCAACCCGGCAGCGTCGAACAGGGCTGATACTTTTGCCGCCTGCGTCGGACCGATTTCGACAAGAATTCGCCCGCCCGGCAACAGAAAATCCGGGGTCGCAGCCGCGATCCGACGATACGCTCCCAACCCGTCCCCCTCATCCGTCAGAGCCATGCGCGGCTCATGCTCGCGCACTTCGGGCGACAGCTCTTCCATCTCAGACACTGAGATATATGGAGGGTTGGAAACAATCAGGTCGAATTGACCATTAATGTCTTCAAACCAGTTTGATCGAAGAATCTCAATCCGCGCCTCTACCTGATGCTGAACCGCATTGGCACTGGCTTGCAGGCAGGCGGCTTCGCTCAGATCGACACCCACGCCCGTGGAACTGCTGCGTTCGGCCAGAAGGGTTATCAGGATACACCCCGAGCCCAGCCCCAGGTCGAGGACATGATCAAATGGTTCGCTCAACGCCGCTTCGATCAGGGTTTCTGTTTCCGGGCGCGGATCAAGGACATCCCGGCTGACGCGAAACCTGCGGCCGTAAAACTCCCGCTCACCCAACAGATGCGATACCGGAACCCGAACGGCACGCAAGGAGATCAGCTGGTCATAACGCTCGGCGATTTCGGGCTGCAATTCTTCCGGGGCAATCAGTGTCACCCGGCTGGCTTCAATCCGTGCAGCGTGGGCCAGCAACAGACGCGCGTCGCGCGCCGGATCGTCCACACCGGCCGCACGCAGGCGCGCTGTCGCTGCTACCATGGCCTGTGCCGCTGTTTGCAGACCCGTCATTGTGCCATCTCGGCCATCAGCCGGGCCTGATCGTCTGCCGTCAGCGCATCAATCACCTCGTCCAGATCGCCCTGCATCACCTGATCCAGCTTATATAGCGTCAGGTTGATCCGATGGTCGGTCATGCGCCCCTGCGGGAAGTTATAAGTACGAATGCGTTCCGAGCGATCCCCCGAGCCCACCTGACTGGCGCGATCTGCCGACCGTTCGCTGTCAATCCGCTGCCGTTCCAGATCATATAAGCGCGTCTTCAGAACCTGCATGGCGATCTCGCGGTTGCGATGCTGGGACTTCTCGGAACTCGTCACCACCAATCCCGTCGGAAGATGCGTGATCCGCACCGCCGAGTCGGTCGTGTTCACGTGCTGTCCGCCCGCGCCCGAGCTTCGCATCGTATCGATTCGGATATCATTGGCGTCGATCTGGATGTCTACATCCTCGGCCTCGGGCAGAACCGCCACAGTCGCCGCCGAGGTGTGAATGCGCCCGCCGCTTTCGGTTTCGGGCACGCGTTGCACCCGATGGACGCCGGATTCGTACTTCAGGCGCGCAAAGACATTGTCGCCTTTGATATGGGCGACCACTTCCTTGATGCCGCCCAGATCCGAGGCCTGTTCTTCGATAATCTCGAATTTCCAGCCACGCGCCTCGGCGTAACGCTGATACATGCGCAACAGGTCGCTTGCGAACAAAGCGGCCTCGTCCCCGCCGGTGCCGGGGCGGATTTCCAGCATCGCCGGACGGGCATCCGCCGCGTCCTTTGGCAACAATGCCAGTTGGAGCGCGTTTTCCGCCTTGGGGATGCGGGCCTGCAACTCGGGGATCTCCTCCTCGGCAAGCTCTTTCATGTCCGGGTCAGTCAGCATCGCCTGCGCCTCGGCCAGATCTCCCACCAGCTGTCGCCAGGCCATGATCTGATCGACGACAGGCTTGAGGTCGGAATATTCTTTGGCCAGCGCCGCTATGTCACCACCCGACGCGCCATCGGCCATGGCTGCCTCGAGGTACTGGAAACGCTGGGTGATCTGTTCAAGACGTTCTTCGGGGATCATCCCGGCGGTGTCTCTCATCCGGGGGCTTTGGTCAAGGGCAACGTCATGCTAAGCTTGCGGCCATGAAACGGGTTTTAATTACTCTGCTGCTGACAACGACGCCTGCATTCGCCGATTACATCGGCCCTGATGGCAAGACGCGGGATTGCTATTGCACTGACACATCCGGGTCTCGCATCGAACTGGGTGAGATGATCTGCCTTCAGGTCGACGGACGCATGTTCACGGCGCAATGCCAGATGTCCCTGAACGTTCCCATGTGGCGTGAGGTTCAGGAGGGGTGTTTGTCGTCTGGGTTACACTCGGACTGGCCAAATTTGGATACACCGCCAGATGGTGACAACGCTCTCTGAGCGCTACAAGTCTTCCCACTAGCTCAAATTGTATGCCCTGCGTTGGAACAGTCTGAGTGCGACTGTTAGCAAAGTAAGTGGTACGGCGGCCAACGCTGCAAAGCCAAATATATTGGGAAGGCAAAAGTTCTCACCAAGTATGACAGTTACCCCGGCCTGAACCGAAGCAATTATCAAGGTCAGCAAGACAAACACAGCAACATTGGTTAATGGCGATGCCCAATACAGAAAGGGTCTTGGTTCAAAGCCAAGTGCTTTCAATCGTTCAAGATCAGAATCAATTCTTATGTGCTGCTTAACACCGGCCTGCTCAATTTCAGCCAATGCATTATGGAACTTTTGCTCATAGTCATTCATACGTCCAATTTAGGAACTTTCCCCTTGATTTCAATCTATTGAAGTGCAGTCAACCACCCATCGACTCGCGCTCTGTTAACCCCGAAATCCTTGCGGCCAAATCGCAGGCGCCCATGAATGCGCAGGGTGTCACCATCCTGCTGAACCGTGGTGTAGTCGGGAAAGCCGATCCATTTCGTGCGGGTGATATAGGTGATCATACCCTCACTGACCGAACCTGCCAAAACCGTGGTGCGCGACGTGGCTTGGGCAATCTCGTCAAGACGCTGCAACCCGTCGGAGCCGGTTTCGACAACGCGCACCACACCACCGGGCAAATCCTGATTTTCGGTTGCAACAAAAGCGACGTGCCACCGCGTAGGGTCGGACGGTGCCAGGCGGACATAGCCGCCCGCCCCAACCACAAGCGCAATCACTGCCCCCAAAGCCACCTTTTTCATCCCGTTCTATCCTTTTTGGTGAACCCTAAGCGGAACAAAACCGGCGGCAAGACATTCCACCGCGTCTTACCGCGACGTCACACCCGGCAGGATACACAGCATCTCGTAGATCAGGTTGGCCGCTGTCAGTGCAGTGTTGCCCGATGGATCATAAGGGGGTGAAACCTCGACCAGATCACATCCCACCACGTTTACCCCATGCAGGGCATGGATCAGTTGCAGCGCTTGCGGTGTCGTCAGACCTGCGATTTCCGGCGTGCCGGTGCCCGGAGCAAACGCGGGATCAAGGCTGTCGATGTCATACGAGATGTAAACCGGGTGGTCCCCGATGATCTTGCGAACCTGCGATCCGATTTGGGTCAGGTTCTGCTGCCACAGCTCCCAGGCCGGGAACTGGCGGAAGCCCCAGTCCTTGGCTTCGGTGAAGTCCGAGGCGGCATAACCCGAGCCCCGAATGCCGATCTGGAACGTCTTGTCGGGAACAATCAGCCCCTCTTCATAGGCGCGGCGGAAGACGGTACCGTGGGTTTCACGCTCACCGAACATCTCGTCATTCACATCGGCATGGGCGTCCACATGCACCAGTGCCACGGGCCCGTGTTTTGCCTTGATGGCTCGCAGGATCGGCAGGGTGATCGAATGATCGCCCCCCATGGCCACCGGGATCACGCCTTTCGCCAATATGGCGTCATAGCTTTCCTTGATGATCCTGAGGCTGTCTGCCAGCGAGAAGGTGTTGATCGCCAGATCCCCAATATCGGCTATCTGCAAACTGTCGAACGGGGCCGCTCTGGTGGCCATGTTATAGGGCCGGATCATCGCGCTTTCGCCGCGGATTTGCTTGGGGCCAAAGCGCGTGCCCGACCGCCACGACGTGCCGATATCCATCGGCACCCCCAGCACCGCCACATCCAGCCCCTCAAGCGAGGAGGCCTGCGGCAGGCGCATGAATGTGTTCGGCCCGGAAAACCGAGCCAGATCATTCCCGCTAATTGGTTGGTTGAATTCGGTCATGCGCGTAATAGTCCCGCCCCTGTTCGTCTTGTGATCCAGCACATACCTTAAGCATGGCTAACTGTTGGTTAACGTGAACCCATGCGGGTTTACCCTTCTGCTTTTTCCAGCTTGTTCCACCCCAACAGGCAAATGATCTGAGTCGCCACATGGGCCCCAGCAATCGCTGTCGCACCTGAGGTGTCAAAGGGCGGCGATACTTCGACCACGTCCCCGCCCTTGATATTGATCCCGGCAATGTCGCGCAGGATGATCTGTGCCTGAATCGAGCTTAACCCACCCCAGACCGGCGTGCCCGTACCAGGGGCAAAGGCCGGGTCAAGACCGTCAATGTCGAAGCTGAGGTAAACGGGGCTGTCACCAAGAATGTCTTTGATCTTTTGCGCCACTGCAGCAGGCCCCGATTCATAAACCTCACGCGCATCGATGATGTTCACGCCCAGCGTATCCTCATTCGTCGTGCGAATACCCACCTGGACCGAGCGTTTCGGATCGACAATGCCCGACTTTACAGCCTTGTAGAACATTGTCCCGTGATCCACGCGGGACATATCGTCATCGACCCATGTGTCGGTATGCGCATCGAATTGCAGCAGGGACATTGGCCCGAATTTCTCGGCATAAGCCTTGAGGATCGGAAAGCTGATATAGTGGTCGCCACCCAACGCGACCGACGCTACGTCAGCGGTCAGAATGGTCCGGATGTGGTCGGTCAGCGTGTCGGGAAAGGCCGGTATATTGGCATAATCATAAGCCATATCGCCATAGTCCACGATCGCCAGTTCACTCAGCGCATCAAAGGGCCAGCCATAGGGCGCATCAGGCGACTGAAGCGCACTGGCCTCTCGGATCGCCCTAGGGCCAAGGCGCGTGCCGGGCCGGTTCGTAACCGCCTGATCAAACGGCACGCCGGTTACGGCGATGTCCACACCCTTCAGGTTCTTGGTGTAAAGCCGCCGAAGAAAAGACGTCGCGCCGCCGAACGTATTTTCATAAGACAACCCCTTGAGGTCCGGATTGGTGAATGCCTCATCCACTTGGTTTCTTGCGTCTTCCAGTGCCATGTCTTCCGTAGTCCCTTTCCCGAACCTTTATCAGCTCAACGGCTGCGCTTTTTCCACGATCCGCGCGAAAAACGACGCGCCCACCGGTGCGATTTCGTCGTTAAAGTTGTATTTCGGATGATGCAGCCCCGCGCCTTCACCCTGCCCGAGGAACAGATAAGCACCGGGGCGCTTTTGCAGCATGTACGAAAAATCCTCGGCCCCCATCTCGCGCCCGGTATTGCCGGTGACCCGGTCATCTCCGGATATTTCTCGCGCCACTTCGGTCGCAAAACCCGCCTTTTCGGCATCATTGATGGTGGCAGGGTAATCGACATTGTATTCCAAACGCGCCTCGACCCCATAGGATTTGGCCTGCCCCTCGACAATCTCGGCCATGCGTCGCATCACCATCTGCTGCACGTTCGGATCGAATGTTCGAACGGTGCCGTTGATATAGGCCGTATCCGGGATCACGTTGTTGACCGTGCCTGTGTGAATTTGCGTGACCGAAACGACAAGATCATCCAGCGCATAGTGGTTGCGACTGACAATGGTCTGAATGGCCTGCGCAATCCCACAGGCCGCCATAACCGGATCACGGGTTTCATGCGGCATCGCACCGTGGCCGCCGACACCCTGAATATGCACTTCGAACGTATCGACAGCCGCCATGATCGGCCCCGGCGTGGTATAGAATGTCCCTTCGGCAAATCCCGGCGCGTTGTGCAGCGCGTAGACCTGCGAGATGTCGAACCGGTCCATGATGCCTTCTTCGACCATCACGCCAGCACCACCGCCATCTTCCTCGGCGGGTTGAAAGATCAGCGCCACGCGACCGCTGAAATTTCGCGTCTCGGCCAGATAACGGGCCGCGCCCAGTAACATCGTGGTATGCCCGTCATGACCGCAGGCATGCATCTTTCCGGGGTTCTGAGAGGCGTAGTCAACGCCTGTTTCTTCGGTAATTGGCAACGCATCCATATCGGCGCGCAGGCCAATCGTCGGCCCGTCGCCCTGCCCGTTTATGATCGCGACCATCCCGGTCTTTGCGAGCCCCTCATGCAACTCATCGACCCCGAACTCACGCAGACGTTCCGCCACAAAGGCCGCAGTTTCATGGCATTCGAATTCCAACTCTGGGATGGTATGCAGATACTGGCGCCATCTGGTCATGTCGGCAGAGAAATCGGCAATTCGGTTGACGACGGGCATCTGGGGTGGACTCCTGATCGGGACTGCGGAATGGATGCATCTGACACCGGAATGAAAGGGTTCGCAATGGCTGAAAATCCTCTGATCCATGACAGCGATGCAGGTATCGAACGGCTGCTGGAAATCATGCGCCGCCTGCGCGATCCGCAATCCGGCTGCCCGTGGGATATCGAACAGGATTTCGCGACCATCGCCCCCTATACGATCGAAGAGGCCTATGAGGTCGCTGACGCCATCGAACGCGAAGCCTTTGACGAGCTTAAGGGCGAACTGGGGGATTTACTGTTTCAATCCGTGTTTCACGCCCAAATGGCAGAAGAAGCAGGACATTTCACCTTTCAGGACGTCGTACGCACCATGTCAGACAAGATGGTCAGCCGCCATCCGCATGTGTTTGGCGATGAATCCCGCGACAAGTCGGCTAACCAGCAAATCAAAGATTGGGAGGCCATCAAAGCCGCCGAGCGGGCGGGCAAGGAACAGAAAGGTGCGCTGGACGGTGTGGCCGCAAACCTGCCCGCACTGCTGCGCGCGCATAAGCTCCAAAAACGTGCCGCTCGGGTGGGGTTCGACTGGCCTGACGCCAGCCATGTTCTGGCCAAGATCACCGAAGAAGCCGCCGAACTGGAAGAGGCGCGTGACAAAATGGATGCTGACGCGCTGGAAGACGAATTCGGCGATCTGCTGTTCGTGATGGTCAATCTGGGTCGTCATCTTGGCATCGAACCCGAAGCCGCCCTGCGTCGCACCAATGCCAAGTTCACCCGTCGCTTTGAAAAGGTCGAAGCCCGGCTGGCCGAACGGGGCAAGACCCCCTCGCAAAGCGATCTGGCCGAGATGGATGCGCTGTGGGACGAGGTTAAAACGGAAGAGCATCGCGCGAATGGCAAACTCCCGCCGGTGGATACACTGGCCGCGACCAGAAACGGGTAGACAAGCGATCCGACACTTGCGAGTGTCCCACCTTCACGACCCCCGGAGACGCCTATGCCCCCTCGCAAGATCATCATCGACACCGATCCCGGACAGGACGACGCCGTCGCCATCCTGCTGGCGCTGGCCAGCCCGGACGAGATCGAGGTTATGGGTATTACGGCCGTCGCGGGTAACGTCCCGCTCGCCCTTACAGCCAAGAACGCCCGAATCGTTTGTGAATTGGCCGGACGTACGGATGTGCCGGTTTATGCGGGCTGCGACAAACCGCTGAACCGTCCGCTTGTCACCGCAGAACATGTGCATGGAAAAACCGGGCTGGATGGCCCGGTCCTGCCGGATCCGCAGATGCCCCTGGCCAAAGGTCACGCTGTGGATTTCATCATCGACACCCTGCGTGCTGAAGAGCCGGGGACCGTGACCCTTTGTCCACTGGGTCCGCTGACAAACGTCGCGACTGCGTTTCGCAAGGCCCCCGATATCATCGACCACGTGCAGGAAATCGTCTTGATGGGTGGGGCGTATTTCGAAGTCGGCAACATCACCCCCACTGCTGAATTCAACATCTATGTCGACCCAGAAGCTGCTGATATCGTTTTTAAATCCGGAATACCGATTGTTGTCATGCCATTGGATATCACGCACAAAGCGCTGGTGACCAAACCGCGAAACGACGCGTTCCGCGCATTGGACAGCAAGGTTGGGCATGCCGTGGCCGAGATGACGGATTTCTTTGAACGCTTCGACAAAGAGAAATACGGCAGCGCGGGCGCTCCCCTGCACGACCCTTGCGTCACCGCCTATCTGATCCGCCCCGCGCTGTTTTCGGGCCGCCGCGTGAATGTCGAGATTGAAACAGGGTCCGACCTGACCTTGGGCATGACCGTTGCGGATTGGTGGGGTGTCACCAACCGCGCACCAAATGCGTTGTTCATGGGGGAAATCGACGCCGACGGCTTTTTCACCTTGCTGACAGAAAGGCTGGCCAGATTATGAGCGCTGCCCTCCGCCTAGCGCGTCCCGACGATCTGGATCGCCTGATGACGCTGGTCACCGCCTTTCATACCGAGGCCGGGCTGACACAGGACGCCGACAAGACACGCAATGCCCTCGCCCCCATGCTGGATGGTATCCCTCATGGCTGTGTCTATCTGATTGGGCCCGGGCGCGCGCCTTTGGGATATATCATCCTGACCTTTGGCTGGTCAGTCGAGTTTGGCGGCATGGACGGTTTCGTGGACGAGATCTACATACGCCCCGCCGTTCGGGGCCGCGGCATTGCCACCGAGGTTCTTTTGGACCTGCCCAAAGCTCTTGCCGGGGCAGGCCTGATGGCTCTTCATCTGGAAGTCGACCGAAACAATGAAACTGCCCAAAAGCTATATCTGCGCACCGGGTTCAGACAACGTGACAGGTATATGCTGATGAGCAAGGTACTTTAGCGCGACTCGCCGCGGAAGATATTTGCCGGATTCATGTCCTGAACCGGGTCATTCGACGAAACCTCTTCTCCGGTTATCGGATACGTTCCCGGACCCGCGCAGGCGGACAATACTGTGATGGACGTTGTGGCGATTATCAGAAGGAATTTGGATACAGACATCGTAGTCTCCTTTCTGCAATGAAGACAAACTACGGCATTCAGTGTGGACGTGATAAGTAACAAGTTCACACATAAGAATAGATAAGCTACATTTTTATTGTCAAACACCTCAACCGCAAACGAACATGTCCCTGAAAAATTTAACTTTTCTCTGGCCTGAGGGTGCCATTCTCAAATAGCGGCATCTCAAAAAAAAGCAGGTGGCCGGGTGCGATTTCAGGAGTTTCGTAATAGGCGTCGCGCAGGTGAAAGCCTAAAGACAGGTATAACCGAGTCGCCGCTTCCAGGGGTTTGCCGGTGTCCATTCGAATATAGTCGAACCCAATATCTCGGCACATTTCGATCAGCGAAAGCATGATGGCACGGCCTGCTCCGGTCCCCCTTGCTGCGTCAGTTACAAATACACGTTTGATTTCAGCTACACCGGGTTCGTACGTGTGAAACATACCGCAGCCGACCGGTTCCCCATGCAGCAATGCCAGTTTGATCCCACCGGTCGGCGGTGTGTGTTCCGCGTCGATGTTGTCCATCACGCGGGCGTATTTTTCGCTTGGGTAGAAAGCCTGCACAATCTGGGCGGTTCTTTCATCCAGTGCCAGCAGGAAATCCCTGTAATCCCAACACAAACGCCGAACCGCTTCAATCTGGTCCGGCGTTTCCGGTTCGATGATGTTCAGCACAATGCGACCCCCGGAATAAAACCAGGGGCCAGCCTAGCACCAAGCGCGTTATTTGCGAAGGATCGACGCGCCTGCGTATTCCGCAACCTCGCCCAGCGATTCCTCAATGCGGATCAACTGGTTGTATTTGGCCAACCGATCCGACCGCGCCAGCGAGCCGGTTTTGATCTGACCGCAATTGGTCGCCACCGCCAGATCGGCAATAGTGGCATCCTCGGTCTCGCCCGAACGGTGCGACATCACGTTGGTATAACGCGCACGGTGCGCCATATCGACGGCGCGCAGGGTTTCGGTCAGCGATCCGATCTGGTTCACCTTAACCAGCATCGAGTTCGCGCAGCCGCGCTTGATCCCTTCGGCCAAGCGCGCCGGATTGGTCACGAACAGGTCGTCGCCCACCAGCTGCACCTTGTCGCCGATGGCGTCGGTCAGGGCTTTCCAGCCGTCCCAATCATCCTCGGACATGCCGTCTTCGATCGAGATGATCGGATAGTCATTGACCAGAGCCGCCAGATAGGCTGCGTTTTCTTCGGATGTCAGGGTGATCCCCTCGCCCGCCAGAACGTATTTACCATCCTTGAAATACTCGGTCGCCGCGCAATCCAAGGCCAGGTGGATTTCTTCGCCGGGTTTGTAGCCCGCCTTTTCGATGGATTTCAGGATGAAGTCCAGCGCCTCGCGGGTGCTGGCGATGTTGGGGGCAAAACCGCCCTCATCGCCCACGCCCGTGGCGAGCCCCGCGGAAGACAGTTCTTTCTTCAGCGTATGGAACACTTCGGACCCCATTCGCACGGCCTCGCGAATATTCGCGGCCGAGGTTGGCATGATCATGAACTCCTGAATGTCGATCGGGTTGTCGGCGTGTTCGCCGCCATTGATGATGTTCATCATCGGTACCGGCAGCACGCGAGCTGAGGTACCACCGACGTAACGATAAAGGGGCTGCGTCGTGAAATCGGCTGCTGCCTTTGCGGTGGCCAGCGACACACCCAGAATGGCGTTGGCGCCCAGACGGCCTTTGTTATTGGTTCCGTCCAGTTCGATCATCGCCTGGTCGATGGCCACTTGTTCTGTCGCGTCAAAGCCCACCAGTTCCTCGGCGATTTCACCATTCACGGCGGCCACGGCTTCCAGAACCCCTTTGCCCATATAGCGGGATTTGTCGCCGTCGCGTTTTTCTACGGCTTCATGCGCGCCGGTGGACGCACCGGACGGTACGGCGGCGCGGCCCATGGTGCCGTCTTCCAGAATCACGTCGACCTCGACCGTCGGGTTGCCCCGGCTGTCCAGAATTTCGCGCGCGTGGATGTCAATAATGGTGCTCATGAGGTCTGTCCCTATGGCTGCAGTCGGTTGCACGCGTCATAGCAGCAACCGGCCAAAAGTAAACCGGTTCCGTTATCGCTAACACGCATATTTACCGACCTTTAGGGCTAACAGTTTGCTGTTTGCGCCAACAGGATCAGGCCGGAACCAGATTGCGCGCCAGACGTCGCTCGCGGATAAAGGTATACAGGCCAGATCCGATGATGAGGCTCGCCCCAGCCATTGTCAGCGCGTCAGGGCGTTCACCGAACATCAACATTCCGGCAAGGATCGAAAACACCAGACGCGTGTAACGGAATGGCATCATGGCCGAAGCCTCGCCAACCCGCATGGCCGTTACGATGCCGTAATACCCCAAAACGCCGAAACCGATCGCGCCCAGATATGGCCCTGCCTGGCCGCTTTGCACCGGCACAAAGGGTGTTCCGGAAATGACCATCAACAGCAGCCCGGCCAGCGCCACTGCGATATACGCCTGCATCGCCACAACGGATGAGGCCACCCGAGCATCCAGCTTGCGCGTTATCAGATCACGCGCCGCAATCGCAAACACGGTCAGGACGACAAACAGCGAGTCTGGCTGAAACCCTTCCAATCCGGGGCGAATGATCATCAGAACACCGATAAAGCCGACACCAATGGCGCTCCAGCGGCGCCAGCCGACCTGCTCTCCCAGAAACAGGGCCGCGCCCATGGTCACGGCAAGCGGCATGGCCTGAAACACGGCGGCGACAGTGGACAGATCAATCAGCGACAACGCGGTGACAAAGGTTACGGCACCGAATCCTTCTGTCCCTGCACGTACCATCGGCAGCAGTTTCCACGCCACGGGATCGAAGATGCGTTTGCGGGTGACCACCGACATCACCGCAAAGACAAGCCCGCAGAACACACCCAGACACACCATGATCTGACCTGTCGGCACAGCGCCCGACAGGAACTTGATGAACATATCCTCAAGAGAAAAGGCCGCCATCGAGCCGATCAGCAAAAGGATGCCGTTTACGTTATTCATGCGCGCGTCCGTAGGAAAAGGGTACTTGGGGTGCAGTATGCGGGCACATGAACCGCAACCAGCGGCATCTGGCAAGCCAATTCCCGACACATTCAATGAATTAACGTGTTGGGGCCGTTCGTGATTTGTGATGGATCACTTCTGCTTGAGCGGCACGCCATACAGTTCCAGCCGATGCCCTTTCAGCTTGTACCCAAGCTTGGCGGCGATCTTTTCCTGCAGGGCTTCGATCTCGGGGTCGACAAATTCGATTACCTCCCCCGACTGCATGTCGATCAGGTGATCGTGGTGATCACGCTCGGCATCCTCGTAACGGGCCCGCCCATCGCCGAACTCCAGACGTTCCAGAATTCCGGCTTCTTCGAACAGTTTGACCGTACGATACACCGTCGCAATCGAGATGCCTGTGTCGATGGCAGAAGCACGCGCGTACAGTTCTTCGACATCCGGATGGTCGTCGCTTTGTTCCAATACCTGCGCGATGATCCTTCTTTGACCGGTCATGCGCAGACCCTTGGCCTCACAACGTCCAATAATCGTTTCCGACATGATGCCCCTCAGAATTGCTCGGGTGTCTGTCTTAGTATGTCTGTGCGATTTGCGCCACAGGGATTTCTTCTTTTCCGGTGAACTTAAGCCACGCACGCCAAATCAGCCCAAACCGGCAGATGATCCGAAGCGATATGTGCCGGGCGCGCGTCATGGACACCATGCGCAGTGGCCCTGACGCCCACGCCCAGCGCGATCCGATCCAGCGCGCCCAGCGGCTGCGCGGCGGGAAAACTCGGCTTGGGGGGCAGAAAACGCATTTCCGGTGCCAGGTGATCCAGAACAGGCTGTCGGGACCATTCGTTGAAATCCCCCGCCCAGACAGTCGGCATCTGCTCCAGCTCTTTATCAAACCGCCTGATATGCGAGATCTGCTGACGTCGCGATGCAGGCAACAGCCCCAGATGCATTCCCATCACCCGCAACGGCCCGATATGGGTATCAAATTCAACACGGACCGCGCCGCGCGGTTCAAGCCCGGGTAATTCGTGATGTCCGGTCCGCCGGACCGAAAGGCCCTCGCCACGCCAGATCACTGCATTGCCATGCCAGCCCAGACTGCCGGCACCACCCAGATCGACGATCTGCCAACCGGCTTCATCCAGCATGAAATGCGGCAGGGCCGCCGGCCGCGGCGGCAGACGTTTGTCGGCCTCCTGCAACACAACGATATTGGCCTGCATATGTTCGATGACCTGCAAAATGCGCTGCGGCTGGCGCCGGAGATCCAGCCCGAGGCATTTCTGAATGTTATAGCTGGCGATGCGAAGGGTGGAAGATGACTGCATATAGACCTGACCAGTGGGCTTGACCCAAAGTGCCACGCCTGTCGCCGGACGCAACCCTTCAGTTTCACTTCTCAACAACGGCAACCGGGGAAGTCGCCTCGGCACAATATATCGCCTAAAAACCCGGCACGTGGCGTGGCCGGAAACAGACGGGTTTCCCCTCATATCATCCAGGTGCGGCAGGACGGAGATACAGCAGTTTCAGCGCATCCGACACCGATCTGGAACGGGCAAATCCGTTCGCCCCTCCCAGCGAAACGTTCCGCAGCGAGGGATTTCCAGAGATGTTTGACCGTCATGTTCCGCAAAACGTGGCGTGCACAACTTCGTTATCGGTCGGGGGCCGTTTGAGATCCGCCGCTTCTGCCTGATCGTCGTATGGCCGCGTTAGGATTGTAATCAACCGATGGAACGGTTGGTAATCCCCCGCCACCGCTGATCGAATCATCTGCTCGACGCGGTGATTGCGCGGGATAAAGGCCGGGTTCGCCGCGGTCATCACTTCATGCGGTGACGCCTCATGCGCCAAACGCGCACGCCAGCCTTCTGCCCAACTGTCAAAGGCCTGTGGATCGACAAACTGATCGCGCACGGTATCTTTGCCCAGCGCACGGAAGGTGTTGGTGAAATCAGCCTGCCCCTCGGCCATACGTTTTAGCAAATCGGTGATCAGCGCCTGATCGCCTTCTTCAGCGGTCGTCAGCCCGATCTTTGCCCGGAACCGGGTCAACCAGTTCTGTTGCAGCAGGTCCGGCATGGCATGCACGATCTCGGTCGCCTGCTCAACAGCGGCGTCCTTGTTGTCCATCTGCTGAATCAGAGAGGTTGCCAGCTGCGCCAGATTCCAGACGGCAATATCTGGCTGGTTGGCATAGGCATAACGGCCCATCCGATCTATCGAACTGTAGACCGTATTGGGGTGATAAACATCCATGAAGGCACAGGGGCCATAATCGATGGTCTCACCTGTAATCGAGCAATTGTCGGTGTTCATGACCCCATGGATGAAACCCACGCTCATCCACTGAGCGATCAGGTGGGCCTGCGCATCCCGAACGGCCCGCAACAGGTCCATTGGCCCTTCGGCCCCGGGATAGTGGCGCGCGATTGCGTAGTCTGTCAGGCGCCGCAGATTGTCCAACTGCCCCCGCGCTGCAAAGACCTGAAAGGTGCCTACCCGTAGATGGCTGGTTGCAACCCGGGTTAGCACCGCACCGGGCATCGGACCCTCCCGGAACACGGTTTCACCGGTCTCTACCGCCGCCAGTGCGCGTGTTGTGGGAATGCCCAGCGCGTGCATCGCCTCGGACACCACGTATTCGCGCAGAACCGGACCCAGCCAAGCCCTGCCGTCGCCTCGACGAGAAAACGGCGTCGGGCCCGAGCCTTTCAGCTGAACATCCCGCCGCACGCCATCCGTTCCGACAGTTTCGCCCAACAGCACCGCACGCCCGTCCCCAAGCTGCGGGTTGTACTGGCCAAACTGATGCCCGGAGTAAAGCTGCGCGATGGGGTCCGCACCATCGGGGATGCGATTACCTGCAAAGACTTCCGCCATCTCTTGCACATCACCCGGATGGACCTGCAACAGCCGCGCCAGATCATCATTGAAGGCAATCAACTTGGGCGCGCGTACAGGCGCCGGTTTCTGTCGCGCAAAGAACGCGTCCGGCAGGCGGGTATATGAGTTATCGAATGGAATGGTCAGTGTCATGCGGCATACATATTCCCCGTGCGCACGAATACCATAGCGGATCACACCTTGCCGTGCATAATTGCGCCAAACACACGGGGGCCACATGACAGCACAAGAGATCATCGATCGCCTGAACCTGCAACCTCACCCCGAGGGCGGCTGGTACGCGGAAACCTGGCGTGCCGAGAACAAGGGCCGCCCGACCGGCACCTGCATCTACTTCCTGCTGCAAGCGGGGGAAAGCAGCCACTGGCACCGGGTCGACGCGACCGAGATCTGGCTCTACCACGCGGGCGCGCCACTGATCCTGTCCTTGAGTGCAACAGACAAGGGTCCGGCGGTTGACCATGTGCTGTCGCCCGATTTGTCTCGGGGCGCACCACAACTGATTGTTCCCAACGGCCATTGGCAGGCCGCGCGCAGCACCGGTGATTACACGCTGGTCAGCTGTACAGTTTCTCCCGGATTTCAATTCGATGGGTTCCAACTGGCAGAACCTGGGTTTGATATCCCTCGGGGATAAGCTGATCTGGGGATGCTCTGAAAAGGTGAGTTTACAGAAAGTTACCCATTTATCATTCTGTCAACGCAACCGCAGGTATCGGAGCATCGGGTGATTGTGAAACGCATCTTTCTGGTCCTTCTGCTTCTGTTCGCAAGTACCTGTCTTGCAAACGCTGAGCCCGCCTGTGCAGAATCCCGCCTTTCATCCGAACTGGCACTGCCCGATCTGCAGGAGGAAGTCACGACCGAACATATCGAACCTGCCGGGACTGTCGAACCTGCGGTGCTGACCTCGAAACGCCCAGCGCTGCGCCCTTGCAAGTTTCGCCAGTTTGAAGTGGGTCGTCAGCGTATGCGTGACCGCGGGGCGGTCTGTGGTGACTGGACCATCTTGGGCGAAACCCGCACGTCTTTGGCTGGAAAAGCGCTGGGTTGCGGCATCGCCAACCCGGTCCGGATTTACAGAATTTCGGACATTGCGCTCAGCCAGTTCTCACTGATGGACTGTCAGACAGCCGTCACGCTGAAAACGTGGATCGAAAACGTCGCCAAACCCGCCTTTGCCGATCTGGGGGGTGGGCTCAAGGGTATGCGGGTTGTTGGCCACTATGCCTGCAAGACGCAGAACAACCAGCCCTATGCGCGCATTTCCGAACATGCGCGGGGTCGGGCCATCGATATCTCGACCTTCGTGTTGCAGGACGGAACGCAGATCACCGTTCAGGACGGGTGGAGCGACACCGATCAAAGCGTCGTGTTGCAAGAGTTGCACAGCGGAGCCTGTGGCCTGTTCGGAACCGTTCTTGGTCCTGACGCTGACCGGTATCACAAAGGGCATTTTCACTTCGACACAGCCCGTCGCAGTGGCAAGCCTGTGTGTCGATAACACGTTAGCCGATACCTGTATGCAGCCTCAACCCACCGGTTGAACGTTCACTGAACTGACCATGCCGCCACCCACCAGCGCTTTCACCCCGGTTGTTCCGGGGCACGAGGTTGGCAATCCCCGCGCCACGCGCACAGCCAGATAGGCAAAGGCCTGCGCCTCGAGCATGTCGCCGTCCAGCCCCACCGCCTCGACCGGTTCGACCGGACAGTCGAGGGATACGCGCAGCATCTCCATCAACACCGGATTGCGCCGTCCACCGCCTGTAACCAGCACGCAAGACGGCGGCTGCGGACAATGTTCCATCCCCTGCACCACACCCGCTGCGCACATCCCGGTCAGGGTTGCCACCGCGTCAGCGTCACCCAGTTCTTTCACTAGTTCGATCATCTCAGAGAAATCGTTCCGGTCTAGCGACTTGGGCGGCATACGTGCGAAGAAAGGCTCAGCCAGAAACAGCTCCAACGCACCCATTTCGACGGTGCCATTGCGCGCAACCGCACCATCCCGGTCCATCGGCTGCCCCAACCGGGCTTGCATGAGGTCATCGACCGGCGCGTTCGCCGGCCCCGTATCAAAGGCAAGCAGCGCCCCTGGCGCCTCGGGACCATCAAAGCTTGGGTCCACATAGGTCAGGTTGCCAACACCACCCAGGTTCAAAAAGCACAAGGGGCGGTCCGCGCCAAACCACTTGGCGCAGGCAAAGTGAAAAAACGGTGCTAACGGAGCGCCCTCGCCCCCCATAGCCACGTCATCGCTTCGGAAGTCCCAGACCACCGGGCGCCCCAGCGCCTGCGCCAACCCAAGACCATCGCCCACCTGCAATGTCCCGCGCCCGCGCGGTTCATGCGCCAAAGTCTGGCCGTGAAAGCCAATCAGGTCTACATCTTCGAACTCGGACAGCGCTTCGGCATGGGCAAAGGTCACCATCTCAGCCGCCGCGTCGACCTGTGGACCGTGCCATTGCCCCAAAGCCGCCCGCAGAATTTCGCGTTCGGCATCGGTATAGGCGCGATAGCCGCTTTTCCCGAATCCAGCGATGGAATGCCCGTCGGTTTCCACCACCGCAGCGTCCACCCCGTCCAGCGACGTACCGGACATTGCGCCCAATGCCCGAACCATTCCGTGTTTCTTGATGGTTTGGCCCACGCCTGCCTCCTGATCTGGCAATGTTTCCGCCGTGCCCGGGGTTCTGGACTTCACCTCTGGGTTGCAGCTTGGTCAAGGTGCTTTTGTTATGCCGCCTTGGCAAGCCTTCTGATTGGGGGCGTCGGTTTTTTTCCGACGTCGCGTTTCATGATCAACACCCCGGCCATCAAGTTGCGCGCGCATATCACGGCACGCGGTTTTAGAGTGAAAAGGTGGCTTTTCCTCATCCGCAGCGCCGCCTATACAGTGCCCCGCAACACAAACCCCGAGGGCACGATATGACCTACCACCCCAAATCGGATTTCATCGCCACGATGATCGAGCGCGGCTTCCTCGCCGACTGCACCGATTATCAGGGCCTTGACGACGCGCTGATCAGTGGGTGCAAGCCAGCTTATATCGGCTTTGATGCAACGGCCAAGTCGTTACATGTGGGCAGTCTGATCCAGATCATGATGCTGCGCTGGTTCCAGAAGACCGGTCATCAGCCGATAACCCTTATGGGCGGCGGCACCACCAAGGTGGGCGACCCCTCGTTCCGCGCGGATGAGCGCCCCCTGCTGGGTCCCGAACAGATCGACGAAAACATCGCAGGCATCAAAAAGGTGTTCGCGGCCTATATCGATTACGACACTGACGCCGAAAACAAAGCGCTGATGTTGAACAATGCCGAATGGCTGGATGATCTGAACTACCTCGATTTCCTGCGCGACATCGGGCGGCATTTCTCGGTCAACCGGATGCTCAGCTTTGAATCGGTGAAATCCCGGCTGGATCGCGAACAGTCGCTGTCGTTTCTCGAGTTCAACTACATGATCCTGCAAGCCTATGACTTTCTGGAGCTGAACCGCCGCTATGGCTGTGTTCTGCAAATGGGCGGTAGCGACCAGTGGGGCAACATCGTCAACGGTATCGACCTGACTCGCCGGGTGCTGGATCACGAAATCTACGGCCTGACCTCACCCCTGCTGACCACCAGCGACGGCAAGAAGATGGGCAAATCGCAGGATGGCGCGGTCTGGCTGAACGCCGAGATGCGCTCGCCCTATGAATTCTGGCAGTTCTGGCGCAACACCACCGATGCGGATGTCGGGCGGTTCCTGAAGCTCTATACCGAATTGCCCGTGGATGAATGTGACCGTCTTGGTGCGCTTGCCGGGTCCGAGATCAATGAGGCCAAAATCCGCCTCGCCAATGAGGTGACAGCCCTTCTGCACGGGGCGCAAGCTGCGGCAACGGCCGAGGCCACGGCCCGTGAAGTGTTCGAAAAAGGTGGGGTTGGAGACGATCTGCCCACCCTGACCCTCAGCGCGGATGAACTGGGCGACGGCATGTCCATCGTGCAGATCATTGTCAAGTCAGGCCTGGCCAAATCCGGCAAAGAGGCCAAGCGCCTGATTGCCGAAAACGGGGCCAAACTGGACGACGCTCCGCTGACGGATGCGGGTTTGATGATCGACGCGGGCGCATTGACGTCTCCGATCAAGCTGAGTGCAGGCAAGAAACGCCACGCATTGGTGCAACTGGGCTGACGCCCCTTTCACCTTGGAAAGCAAAACAGAAAACGGCCACCCGATTGGGTGGCCGTATCTATATTGGGGTGGACGAGACTACTGACGTCCCTTTCCGCGACCGGGCCGGTCGCTTTCGCCCTCGTCGTCATTGGCGTTGTTTCCGCGACCCGGACTGCTGCCCTCGCCGCCGTTGCCGCTGCCATTGTTACCCCTATCGCCACCTTTGCCGCCGCCGGCATTGCCTTTGCCACCGCCGGGCTCTCCACCGCCAGCACCGGGTTCTCCACCGCCATCGCCGGGTTCCCCACCGCCACCGCCGGGTTCTCCATCGCCACCGCCGGGCTCTCCACCGCCAGCACCGGGTTCTCCGCCACCGCCGCCGGGTTCTTCGCCGCCGTTGTCAGGTTCTCCTCCACCACCGGGGCCGTCAGGACCAGCTGCATTCGCAAACCCTGCCCCGCCGGGTTCTGAACCGCGGCTTTCACCTCGATTCTCGGCCAGACCGGACAGGCTCGCCGTTGGCAAGTCTGTCAGCAAAGCGGCCAGACCCGGACATTGCGCCCCGGTAATGCTCAACGTTGTCTCGAAATCCGGTCTCTTCTGAAGTCTGTCCAGAAAGCTTGGGGTCACCTGAACACATTCGCAAAGCCCGGCATAGTCGCCTGCATTCGCAAGACTTCGAGCCGTTTGCCAATTACAGGTTTCCGGCGCTGCAAAAGCATTGCCGGCAACCACAACCCCAAAGACAGGCGCGGCCAGAACAGCGCCCAGTGTTAGTTTCTTACTATTTACCATATCGGAACCTCCTGACGAAAAAACACGCAATGGCTGTGATTACTTCGTTCACGAACAGGCGCGTTTTCGTGAAGCGCGGATTAAGATGCCTTAAAGATGCGTATTGACCCGGCAGCGGCTATTCCGCGCCGCCCCTTTGGGCGTTCGGGCTCAAAGATATGGACACAGCCCCTGCAAAGCAGTTATTGAACAGTTGTTCATATCCTAGGGAGGAGTTCCGATGCACCTGTCCACCACAGCCGCTCTTGTCACCGGCGGCGCATCCGGTCTGGGCGAAGCCACCGCCCGTCACTTTGCCGCGCAGGGCGCACAAGTTACTATTCTAGACCGTGACGCGGACCGTGGCGCTCAAGTCGCCTCCGAAATCGGCGGGTATTTTGCGCCGACGGATGTAACAGATGAATCCTCGGTCGCAGCTGCCGTGCGCCACGGTATGGACAGGATGGGCAAGATTACCGCGACTGTGAACTGCGCCGGTATCGCTTATGGAATCAAGACGGTCGGCAAGGATGGCCCACACCCGCTGGACGCGTTCCAGCGCACGATCGACATCAATCTTGTCGGCACATTTAACGTCTCAAGGCTGGCTGCGGCCGAGATGGCAAAGAACGAACCCGAACCAGACGGGGCGCGCGGTGTGATCATCAACACTGCATCTATTGCTGCATTCGACGGCCAAAAGGGACAGGCGGCATATGCAGCTTCTAAAGGCGGCGTGGTTGGCATGACCCTGCCGATGGCCCGCGACCTGGCCTCAACCGGGATTCGCGTCATGACCATTGCGCCGGGTATCTTTATGACCCCGATGCTGGCGGGCCTTCCTGAAGACGTGCAACAACAACTGGCCGCAGACGTCCCGAACCCGGCCCGCCTGGGTGACCCCAAGGAATACGGGCGACTGGCCGGTTTCATCGTTGAAATGGGCTACCTGAACGGCGAGGTCATCCGCATCGACGGCGCTCTGCGGATGCGGTAAGACAGCTCCATGTCGGAGCGCCAGAAAATGCAGTCCGGGCAGTGGTATTGCTGTCTCGATCCTGAGTTGGACGATCTGCGCGCGCGAGCACGACGGGCTGTACACGCTCACAACACCTGTCCGCCCGACACACGCGGCGCGATGGCCCCGGAACTGCACGCGCTGCTGGGCCATGTCGGCGAGGACTGTTTTCTCGAAGCCCCTTTTCATTGCGCCTATGGAATGAACACCCATCTGGGCAGCCGGGTTTTTTTCAATGCCGGATGCGTGGTTCTGGACACGGCCCTCGTTCGGGTTGGCGACGACACGATGTTCGGCCCTAATATCCAGATTTACTGCGCCCATCATGCCAAGGACCCTGCTGATCGGGCACAAGGGCTGGAAATCGGCCTGCCCGTCACCATCGGCAGGCAGGTTTGGGTTGGCGGCGGAGCGATCCTGTTGCCCGGCATAACCATAGGCGACTACGCCACAATCGGCGCAGGCAGCGTCGTCACCAAAGATGTCCCCGCCAGAGAAACCGTGGCAGGTAATCCAGCAAGACGTCTGGCCCTCTAAACGCTTTCAGCTTTCTCTTCGAGCGTCAGCCATTCCTCTTCAGCGGCCGAGAGTTTCTCCTGCCGCTCAACCAACGCCTCGGTCGCTTTTTGGAACTTCACCGGCTCACGCGTGAACAGCTCGGGATCGGACATCAACTCTTCCAGCTTGGCAATCTCGGCCTCTAGGCGCGCGATCTCGGCAGGCAGTTTCTCCAGCCGGTGCTTCTCCGAGAAGGACAAGCCGGATTTCGGCTTTTCTTCTTGCTTGACCTTTGGCTTTGAAAGCTTTGCTTTTTCTACACTTTTTTCGATCACATCACCGCGCTGTGCGATGTAATCCGACCAACCGCCAGCATAAACTGTCGCCTGTCCGTTACCCTCCATCGCGATGGTGGTTGTCGCCACGCGGTCCAGAAAATCCCGGTCATGGCTAACCAGCAGAACGGTGCCGTCGTAATCGTCCAAAAGCTCTTGCAGCAGGTCCAGCGTCTCGACATCCAGATCGTTGGTCGGTTCGTCCAGCACCAATAGGTTCGAGGGTTTCGCCATCAGCTTGGCCAGAAGCAATCGGGCTTTTTCCCCACCGGACAGGGACTTGACGGCTGCTCGGGCCTGCCGTTCGTCAAATAGAAATTCCTTGAGATACCCTACAACATGTTTGGGCTGCCCGCCCACCATCACCTGATCGGCCTTGCCCGACACCCGCATAGCCGGATCGCCGGTCAGACTGTCCCACAGGCTCATCTCAGGGTCTAGTTGGGCGCGGTTCTGATCGAATACCGCGATTTCAAGGTTCGTCCCCTGAGATACCGAGCCCGCGTCCGGCTCCACCTGCCCCAGCAGCATCTTCAGCAACGTTGTTTTTCCAACACCGTTCGGCCCGACAAAGGCCACCCGGTCACCGCGCTGTACCAGCAGATCAAAGTTCCGAACGATCTGCTTGTCGCCAAATCCTTTGGCCAGCGCCTTGGCCTCAATGACCTTGCGGCCCGATTTTGGCCCTGCCTCCAGCGCCATTGCAGCCGAACCCTGACGTTTGATCTGCCCCGCCTTTTCAGTTCTCAACGCCTGCAAGGCCCGCACCCGGCCTTGGTTGCGTTTGCGTCGGGCACTAATGCCCTCAACCGCCCATTTCGCTTCAGATTTGATCAGGCGATTCAGCTTGTGGCGTTGCTGGTCCTCTTCCTCCCAGACCTTGTCCCGCCAGGCCTCAAAGGCTTCAAAACCCTGCTCCTGTCGCCGAACAGCCCCCCGGTCAATCCAAAACGTTGCCCGCGTCAGAGCCCTCAAAAAGGCTCGGTCATGCGAGATCAGCACAAAGGCCGCTCGGCTCGCGCCAAGTTCGCGTTCCAGCCACGCGATGGCTTCGATATCCAGATGGTTGGTCGGCTCGTCCAGCAACATCAGATCCGGTGCTTCGGCCATCAGCTTGGCCAGTGCCGCCCGCCGCCGCTCTCCGCCCGAAGCGGTCTCAACCGCGCGTGAAGGATCGAACTTCAACCCTTCACCGGCCCGTTCAACTTTGTAAAGTTCTCCCGGCTCCAACCCGCAGGATGCGTAATCTCCCAACGTGGCAAAGCCTTCCATCGTCGGATCTTGCTCCATATAGCCAACGGATTTCCCGGGCGGCACGACAATCTCGCCCCGATCCGCCTCGACCAGACCGGCCATCACTTTCATCAACGTGGACTTTCCGGACCCGTTTCGCCCCACCAGCGCAACACGATCACCGGGTTGAACCACCAGATCCAGTTCGGAAAACACCGGGTCACCCCCGAAAGTCAGGGAAATGCCGGACATCTGCAACAAAGGAATTCT
The DNA here is from genome assembly GCF_056536285.1 of Ruegeria sp. AF3. Taxonomy (NCBI): domain Bacteria; kingdom Pseudomonadati; phylum Pseudomonadota; class Alphaproteobacteria; order Rhodobacterales; family Roseobacteraceae; genus Ruegeria; species Ruegeria sp. AF3. Next base: position 548,795 of record NZ_JBQFJM010000001.1, read on the forward strand.
CGCCATGTCCGCCAGCTAAACCGGCTGACACATTGCGTCAACGCCCCGTCTTCACCTTTTCAAAAATACTCAATCTACCCGGCCACCGCCCGCAACAGACGTTTGCGCGCCGGGGGGATCGCACCGATTTCCACCCCTGTGAAAACGTGCAGCGTGTTCATGTCGCGATCCACCACCGCATGATCGCTGACCCAACCGCCCATCATCAGATAGGTCCGCAACAAAGGCGGCATCCGCAGCATTGCCTTTTTAGAATCCGGTCTGCGCCGCAAACGCGCGGCAAAACGAAACACATCCGGAGCCTTCACGCGCGGCAACCAACGTTTCGGGCCCAGATGGCGATGTTTTAGCATCGCAAACGCATCCAGATACTGCTCTGTTTCGGTACCGGCAAAAGAGGAACATCCAAACAGCATCTCGACGTTGTTCCGATCAACGTAGGCCGTCATTGCACCCCAGGCGACACGCAGGATGTCGGGGTCGCTGTGATCAGGATGGATACAGAATCGTCCCATTTCGACCATCCGACCTTTGAAGCCTTCGAGCGAGGTCAGGTCATAGAACTGCGCCGAATAACTTCGCCCGATCTCGCCGCCACTATCCATGGTCAGCATCCGAAAGCAACAGACCAGCCGTTCTGCCGAGCGCATATCCTCGACCAGGATATGGCTACAGCGTGCATCAAACTCGTCGCAGTCCGGTTGCTCTGTGCCAAAAGCCAAGGTCCGCAATGCCTGAGCTGTTCTGATATCCTCGGGCGACTGCGCCAGTCTGGCGCGATAGCGCCCCTTGCTTAACAAAACTGCCGTTGCCACGGTCGCGCCCTCCACGGTTGCCGACCCTCAGGCGTCGGTACGACACCATTAGCACAAGACATGTGACTGCCCTGTGACCACCGCAAGGTTTAGGCGCAAATTAGTTGGCGCCCGGAATGTTCGCCGGGTTGAAGTTGCCGATATTGCCTAGCAGCTGACGCAGGAAGCCTTTGTCCTGAACGTTGGAATCGGTAACGCGGCGCTCCAGAGCAATCACATTCCCGTCTTCAAGACCAAAGCGTTCGATGTTTCTGACGACACCGCGCTGATCAAAACTGATGGCAACCAGTTCGCGGGATACCACCTCGGGCCGTTTCGGACCGTAGTGACGCACGCGAGAGCGGACATAGTAATAGCCCGAATCCCGAACCACGCCGGATGCGCCCGGCGCGCCGATAGCCTCTTGCACACTGTCCCGCGTGTCTACGCCTACTTTGATTTCCGCCAGTTCTTCGGCCGGTGGCACATAGCCGTGATTCTTGAAGATAGCCGTACAAGCCCCGGTCGCAGCCAGACAGGCAACAAACACAAGCGATTTCGCAGCTGGTTTCAACCCGTTCACTACCTTCAACATCTGCACCCTCTTGCCTTGGCCTTCTTCGGCTTCTATCCGATTACATAAACCGCTGCTACGGTTCAACACATAGAAAGGCTCACGAATGAGCAAGACGACATCATTTCGGGTGTCTGACCTGCCGCAGAACGCCCCGACACCGTTCGATCTGCGCCCCGCAACCACCGCGCTCGAGCAGATCAGGCAGGACCTTGGGCTGCTGGGGCTGCGCAAACTCAGCTTTTCGGGAGAACTGAGGGCGCAGGGCAAACGGGACTGGGTTCTAAACGGGAAACTCGGTGCAACTGTCATCCAACCTTGCGTAGTGACGCTAGAACCGGTGACGACAAGGATCGACATACCAGTGCACCGGACTTTTCTTGCGGATTGGGCAGACCCAGATGATCCAGAGTTCGAAATCCAGGAAGATGACGAATCTGAACCTTTGGGGCCTGAAATTGATCCGGCCCTTGTCATGGTCGAGGCCCTGTCTCTGGCTCTGCCACAATATCCGCGTAAAGACGGCGCGGAACTGGGCCAAGCTGCCTACACAGAACCGGGCAAACAGGCGATGACGGATGACGATGCCAAACCCTTTGCACGATTGGCAGGACTGCGCGATGTGCTAAAAAAAGACGAGTGACAGGTGCCAGATTTCCTGTCATAGCAGGCGGTCAGAAAAATCGCTTGAACATGCCGAGAATCGCAGTATTTTCGCGCGCTCATCGGATTTTGGGTTGGACATTGCGGGGCCCGTCGCCTAAACGCGCGTCAAACCACGATAAACGAACTACGAAACCCGGGTCGGCAGCGAATCTGCGGCCCCCAGTCAGACAAAGGTTGAGACCATGGCCGTCCAACAGAACAAAGTTTCCAAGTCGCGTCGCAACAACCGCCGCGCACACGACGCTCTGGTTGCTGCAAACCCGAACGAATGCCCGAACTGCGGCGAGCTGAAACGCCCGCACCACGTTTGTGCCTCTTGCGGCCACTATGACGATCGCGAAGTCGTCGCACAGGCCGACGAAATCGATCTGGACGAAGACGCAGCCTAAGCCTGATTGAGCGCAGGCCAAGGCATGAACGATCAGCCCACGCACGCCGGACGGATCACCATCTCGGTTGACGCAATGGGAGGGGACGCAGGTCCCGCTGTCGTCGTTGCAGGTCTGGCAAAATCGGCTGGCAAGAACCCGAATATCGGGTTCCTGCTGCACGGGCCCGAACAGGTATTGCGCAAGCTGGTTGCCAAACGACGTGTCCTTGAAGGGCGCGTCGTTTTTCGTGATTGCCCCGACGTTGTCACGATGGAAGACAAGCCCAGCCAGGTCGTGCGCAACGGCAAGCAGACCTCAATGTGGTCCGCGCTGGAAGCGGTTCGTCAGGGTGAAGCCCATGGCGCGGTGTCCTGCGGGAACACCGGTGCCCTTATGGCCCTTTCGATGATGCGTCTGCGCAAATTGCCGGGCGTGAACCGCCCCGCAATCGCGATCCTGTGGCCTTCGCGCAACCCGCAGGGGTTCAATGTAATGCTGGACGTGGGCGCCGATGTGCGCGCAGACGCCAAGGATTTGCTGCAATTCGCCCTGATGGGCGCTTCTTATGCGCGCAACGGCATGGCCCTGAACCGCCCCCGGATCGGGTTGCTGAACGTTGGCACCGAAGAGCATAAGGGCCGGGCCGAACTGAAAGAAGCGCATGCCATGATTTCGGAATACGCCGAACAGGCGAATTTCGAGTTTGTTGGCTTTGTCGAAGGCAGCGACATTCCCGGCGACAAGGCAGATGTCATTGTTACAGATGGGTTTACGGGCAATGTTGCGATCAAAACGGGCGAAGGCACAGCCAGGCTGATCGGAGATCTTCTGCGTGAGGCGTTCAAATACTCTCCGTTGTCGCGATTGGCTTCGGTCCTGGCCATTACGTCACTACAGCGCCTGAAAAAGCGCATTGATCCGCGGCGTGTGAATGGTGGCGTGTTTCTGGGTCTGAACGGGACTGTTATTAAATCCCATGGCGGGGCAGATGCGACCGGAGTGTCGGCAGCGATCAAACTGGCCTTTACTCTGGCACGGTCCGGCTTTGCCGAAAAATTAGCTGCGCGGGTTGCATCCACGGCCCAGCTTGCACAAGATGCCGCGCAAGCTGCGCCGCAGACCGATAAATAACAAAAAAGGCAGTACCCCAAAAATGGCAGGCCGTTCAGTTGTAGTAGGTGTCGGGCATTATTTGCCGGAACGTATTGTTCCAAATTCCGAGTTTGAGAAAACGCTGGACACAACGGATGAGTGGATCAGAACCCGGTCGGGGATCGAACGCCGCCATTTTGCTGCCGATGACGAAACGACGTCGGACCTGGCCACCAAAGCTGCCGAGGCTGCCCTGGCCGATGCGGGCCTGACATCGGATGATATTGACGCGATCGTCGTGGCGACCTCGACCGCGGACCTGACCTTTCCTTCTGCCGCGACCATGGTTCAGGCCCGGCTGGGTATGACCAAGGGGTTTGCTTTCGACGTACAGGCCGTCTGCGCGGGATTCGTTTTCGCTCTCAGCAACGCAAATGCGTTGATCTTGTCCGGTCAGGCCAAACGCGTGCTGGTCATTGGTGCCGAAACCTTTTCCCGGATTATGGACTGGACCGACCGCTCGACCTGTGTTCTGTTCGGGGATGGTGCCGGCGCTTTGGTACTCGAAGCGCAGGATGGCGAAGGCACCGCTGCGGATCGCGGCATACTCGCAACCGATCTGAACTCGGACGGGCGCTACAAGGACCTGCTTTATGTCGATGGGGGTGTTTCGACCCAATCCACCGGGCATCTGCGTATGCAGGGCAATCAGGTTTTCCGACATGCCGTTGAAAAGCTTACCAAAACGGCTGAAACAGCCCTGAGCCGCGCGGGGCTGAGCAGTGCTGACGTCGACTGGATTGTTCCTCATCAGGCCAATATTCGCATCATTCAGGGCACGGCCAAAAAGATGGGCCTGCCGATGGAAAACGTGGTTGTGACCGTTCAGGATCACGGCAACACCTCGGCTGCATCCATCCCATTGGCACTGTCGGTTGGTAAACAACGCGGGCAGATCAAACCCGGCGACTTGATCGTGACCGAAGCAATTGGCGGCGGTCTGGCCTGGGGCGCGGTGGTTCTGCGCTGGTAACCGGCGCAATCCAGCTTACACAGCTGCTTGCAATTCATTGATATTGACAGCGAATTTGCCATACCCATATGCTTTGACAGCAACAGGGGAAATGACATGGGCGACAATACACTGACTCGAATGGATCTGAGCGAGGCCGTCTTTCGCGAAGTTGGGCTTTCGCGCAACGAAAGTGCGCAGCTGGTCGAAAGCGTTCTGAACCACATGTCCGACGCTCTGGTGCGTGGCGAGCAGGTGAAGATCTCGTCCTTCGGTACGTTCAGTGTTCGCGACAAGACCGCGCGAGTCGGACGCAACCCCAAAACCGGCGAAGAGGTTCCGATACAGCCCCGCCGCGTACTGACCTTTCGCCCGTCGCATCTTATGAAAGATCGCGTCGCCGTCGGGAATCGCAAGTAACCCCAGGGTCACGCGGATATGAGCAAATCCCGCGACGCGTTTCGCACGATCAGTGAAGTAGCGGATTGGCTTGGTGTTCAGGCCCATGTTTTGCGTTTCTGGGAAAGCCGCTTCACTCAGGTCAAACCGGTCAAACGCGCGGGCGGGCGTCGGTATTACCGCCCCAATGACATGCGTCTTCTGGGCGGCATCAAGAAACTGCTTCACGAGGACGGGATCACAATCAAAGGTGTGCAGCGCATCCTGCGCGAGCAAGGCGTCGCACATGTCGCAGCACTGTCTCCGCCTCTAGACGAACCGGGCCCTGCCCTGATTGAACCCGTTCAGGGCAAAGTGGTGCCGTTCGAACCGAAACCCGCTGCCGCCACCGAACAAATCCTTATGGATCTGGACGAACCGGCCGAGCAGCCGGTGAACGAAGGCGTGCAGGCCGACGCACTTCCCGCGACTGCGTCAGAACAAGAACCACAGCCAGACCTGAACACTGCGCCCCTGATGGGTGGGATCGCGTCGCTGGCGTGGAAGCGCGCCGAGTTTGACGACGAACTACTGCGCCGGATTGCACCAATTGCAAAAGACCTGCGCCGCTGGCTGGATCGTGTTGAAACACAGGCGACGGGTTAGGAAAAAAGGCAGTGTTTTCCTCTTGCCCCTGCCGGGAAAATCTTTATGAACGGCCCAACGTCGGGCTATGGCGCAGCCTGGTAGCGCGTCCGTCTGGGGGACGGAAGGTCGCAGGTTCGAGTCCTGCTAGCCCGACCAAATCACACCGACGTTTATGGCACAAAGGCCAGATCCCGCTCTGGCACACGAGGGGATCGAGATGACAGGTGTTTGCGCGAACCAGCAAATCGAAGCAATGATCGCGCGCGGAGAGATTGCCGCCAACCCCGATGTCCTGCCAGCGCAAATTCAACCAGCCAGCCTTGATTTGCGTTTGGGAACAGTGGCCTACCGGGTACGCGCCTCGTTCCTCGCGGGCGAAGGACGGACCGTTACGGATCGGTTGGCCGAGTTCGAAATGCACCGCATCGACATCTCGGACGGCGCTGTTCTGGAAAAGGGCTGCGTCTATCTGGTGCCCCTGATGGAATCACTTGCCCTGCCCCGCGACATAACCGCCGTCGCCAATGCCAAAAGCTCGACCGGGCGGCTTGACCTTCTGACCCGTACCATTACCGATGGTGGCACAGAATTCGATCGCGTTCCTGCGGGCTATAAGGGCCCGCTGTATGCCGAGATCTGTCCACGTTCGTTTTCGGTTCTGGTCCGGCCCGGTATGCGTCTGAACCAGATTCGTTTCCGTCAGGGTCAGGCCGTCTTGTCTGACGCCGAACTGACCGCCCTGCACGCCGAATCGCCGTTGGTAGACGGCCCTGCTGTGATTCAGGACGGTCTTGGCTTTTCGGTCGATCTGCAACTGCCCGATACCGATTTGGTCGGCTATCGCGCCAAGCCCCATACCGGGGTAATCGATCTGGACCGAATTGGCGAATACGACCCCCAGGACTATTGGGAGGAAGTACGCACCGAGGACGGTCGCATCATACTTGACCCCGGTGCATTCTACATCCTTGTCAGCCGCGAGGCGGTCCATATCCCGCCGATGTGTGCCGCCGAAATGGCACCTTATCTGGCGATGGTTGGTGAATTCCGGGTGCATTATGCCGGGTTCTTCGATCCCGGCTTTGGCCATGCCGCAGCGGGCGGTGCCGGGTCACGTGGTGTGCTTGAGGTGCGATGCCACGAAGCGCCTTTCGTCCTGGAGCACGGACAGGTGGTCGGGCGCCTTGTCTATGAGAAAATGGCCGAGATGCCCACGCAGCTATATGGTGCCGGGATTGCATCGAACTATCAGGGGCAAGGCCTGAAACTGTCCAAGCACTTCAAAGCGGTTGGCTAATCCTCAGAATTTCTTGCAACGGTGCTTGTGCTAGATAACCCGCGTTGCCTGTCGTAGGTTCTGCGTCTGACCTGTAGTGACCTGTCCGGATTTTTTACTCATCAAACAGTTCCGACTGGTCCTCGTCCACTTCGTCCTCGCACCCCTCGCCCAAGGGGATAGCCCCCGGTGGAGGCCGGTTTTCCAACAGACCCGCAGCCCTTAGTTCCTTGAGCCCCGGCAGGTCGCGGGCGTTCTCCAGACCAAAATGATCCAGAAATTCGGACGTCACCACAAATGTCACCGGACGACCCGGTGTCATGCGACGACGGCCCAGCCTGATCCACTCCATCTCAAGCAACTGGTCAATCGTCCCGCGAGAGACTGACACACCGCGAATTTCCTCAATCTCGGCGCGGGTGCAGGGTTGGTGATAGGCAACGATGGCCAATGTCTCGATCGCGGCCCGGCTGAGTTTACGAGTTTCAACCGTTTCCTTTTGCATCAGAAAGCCCAGATCAGGGGCCGTACGGATCGCCCATGCCTCTCCAACACGCACCACGCGCACGCCGCGCCCTTCGTAACGTCTCTGAAGCAACTCAACGGCTTGTGCGGCGTCGCTTCCATGCGGCATCCGCGCCTCAAGGTCGGCAATCGTCACCGGATCGGCGCTGGCAAACAAAACGGCCTCGACCATACGCTCCTGTTCCGCCAATGGTGGCGCCTCGAACAGGGTGCCGGTTTCTTCTGGGGCGTCAGTCACGTGTCTGGGTCCTCTTGCGCAAATGGATCGGCGCGAATGTCTCGCTCTGCCTGATCTCCATATGTCCTTCTTTCACCAGTTCCAGCGAGGCCGCAAAGGTCGCAGCCGTCGCCGACCTGCGGCGCACCGGGTCAGTATCCCAACCATCGGGCAGATAGGTTTCCATATCGGTCCACGTCCCCGCAAAACCGATCAGCGGGCGCATCCGCTCCAGTGCCTGCTCCATCGTGAACACCGAGTCGCGGTCCATCACAAAGGGGCGGAACTCGTCACGGGTGCGAATACGGGCATATCCCTGCATCAGATCCAGCAGCGTGGCGGAATAGGTTACGGTGCGGATGCGGGTGACGTCCTCGCCTTGCCCGCGTTTGAAAAAATCACGCCCCAGCTGGTCGCGGGCCATCAGCCGCGCAGCAACGTCGCGCATCGCCTGCAGGCGTTCAAGTTGAAACGCCAGATGCGCGGCCAGTTCTTCACCCGATGGCCCATCGTCATCCGGATCTGGCGGAAGCAACAGACGGGACTTGAGAAAGGCGAGCCACGCCGCCATGACCAGATAATCGGCGGCCAGTTCAATGCGCAGCGCACGCGCCTTTTCAACAAAGGCCAGATATTGCTGCGCCAGCGCAAGAACCGAGATCTTGCGCAGGTCCACTTTTTGCGTGCGTGATAGGGTCAGCAGAACGTCCAACGGGCCTTCGAACCCGTCGACATCAACAATCAGCGCTTCGGCCGCAAGACGATCCGCGACCGAGACAGGGTCTTCGCTAAAAAGATTATCGTTCATATACCTGCCCGCCCATTAGGGCAGATAGTTCCGCTTCGGCGGCTTGGATGTCAAGTTCCCGCGGGCGTTTGCGCATCGCCAGCGCCCGTTCTGCGCGGGCTTGTGCCACATCCGACATTTCTCCGGCAGTTTCCATTACAGCGGAACGTTCAGAAAAACTGCCATTGCAATGCAGGACTACATCGCAGCCCGCCTGCAAAGATTGGCGGGAGAGGTCCGTCAACGCCCCGCTGAGCGCCTTCATCGAGATATCGTCGGTCATGATCAGGCCGCCAAAGCCGATATTGTCTCGGATCAGACCCATCATGGCCGCGGAAATGGTGGCCGGCCGGGGATCTATCTGATCAAAGACCAGATGCGCGGTCATCCCCATCGGCAGGTCGTTCAAGGCACGGAACGGCGCGAAATCGCTGTATTCCAACTCTTCCAGCGGCAAATCAACATGCGGCAGGTCATGGTGACTGTCCAGAGTGGCACGGCCATGGCCGGGAATGTGCTTGAGAACCGGAAGAACGCCCCCATCAAGAAGGCCCTGCGACACAGCCCTGCCGATCCTGGAAATCTGCTCAGGATCAAAGGCATAACAGCGGTTTTTCAGAAACGCGTGTGTCTCGGGCCGCACCACATCGACCATAGGGGCACAATTGCTGTCGATGCCCAGACCAAACAGCTCATCCGCAATCAGGCGGTACCTGAGGTACATGGCGCGTTCCGCTTGGTCACCCGCCCTGGTCACATGATCCAGCGGGGGCAGCCATTCGCGGGCCAAGGGTGCGCGCAAACGCTGTACGCGCCCACCTTCCTGATCAATGGTAATGGGGCAGTTGCGCCCAACAGCCTCTCGGAAATCATCACACAAGGCGCGCACCTGATCGGCGCTTTCAATATTGCGGGCGAACAGAATGAACCCAAACGGGTTCATCTGGCGAAACAGATCTCTTTCCTCCTGCGTCAGGCGCAGTCCTTCAGCATCTGTGATCGCTGCTCCGAACTTCACCTCACGGCCACCGGGATACAGTCAGCGCCTTGCGCGACCAGAGCGGCGCAGAACTGGCGCGAGTCGCTCAGATCTTCAAACCCCAGAACACGCAGGCGGTAGAAGGTCCGCCCACCGCTTGAGGTTTTCTGAATAACGCGCTGTTTTCCCGACATATACTCACCAAACTGACCATTCAAACGGTCCCACTCGGCCTGTGCCACTTGCGTGCTGTCATAAGCCCCAAGCTGCGCCAGCCGGGTCCCCTTGGCCAGTGTATCCGGATCAACATCCACCCCAACCGCAGCTTTCACTGCTGCATTAATGGCGTCTTCGGAATTCTCGCTGGGTGCGACCTGACTGCGGGTCGACCGTGCCGGACGCGTCACAGGGCGCAACGATCGGCGCACACCCGGCAACTCGGCGAAACTTGGGTCTGGCAAGGCCGCAGCAAAATCTGCCGGGTCAATGGCGGGTTCTTCGTCGGGGGTGGTCAGCGATGCCAGTTGCACACCGTCTTCGAATTCTTGCCGCGTTTCTGCTGCCGCACCCGCCAATTCCGCAACCAGTGCATCTACTGCGTTCTGGCGCAGGCGCGCGGCTTCCTGCGTGGTGATCGGTTCTTCGACCACATGCAGCGCAGGGGTCGGCTTCAGTTCTCCGGCGGGCAGGTCTTCTTCCGTAAGGGACACCGGGCGCGGCGCAAGGATCAACCGGTCAGCCGGTGCCGCGGCACTGCCTTCGGCGGCGACGGCATTCACGGCATAGCCCTGATGATCGGCGGGTGTTCCACCCGGATTTTCCGGTTGCACACGCATCGGCCCTTCGGCGGCGCGGACAACCGGCACGCCACTGACATCGCGCATGATCAGTTGATAGCCCCAGACCCCGACACCGGCGACCAGCGCCAAGGATGCAACGGCCCCCAGGATATTCACCGCCCTGCCCAGGCCAAACGAGCCACGCGGCGGGTCATCTTCCTGCATGTCTTCGGGAAAATCATACACATCTTCAGAATGCGCTTGATTCGGGTAATGAAACTGCCCGGGGCTTTGATGCCCCGAGTAATCGTAACTCGCCATGTCCGCCTCACTGCCCGTTTCACGCCTGAAAATAAGGCCCGCGGGTCATTTCTTGCCTACCTCGTACCGGCGGTTCGGGCGATATTTGTTACCGCATCTCCTGCGCCGGAGTAACGCCAAGAATACCCAGGCCCGCTGAAATCACAACAGAAACGGCCCGGGCCAAAGCGATTTTTGACTGGCTTGTGGCAACATCGCCATCCTGGATAAAGCGCAACTGGGTTTCGTCATTGCCCTTATTCCAAAGCGCGTGGAAATCCCCTGCAAGTTCATACAGATAGAAAGCAACGCGGTGCGGCTCGTTGGTGCGCGCGGCAATCTCAACAAGACGTGGCCATTCGGCCAGTTTCTTGGCGACGGTCAGTTCCGAAGCGTGATCGTTCTTGCTTAAATCGGCCCCGGCAAGCACCGCGTCATCGGTCGCAATTCCAGCCTCAGCAGCGCGACGCAGAACGCTCATGACGCGGGCATGGGCATATTGCACATAGAACACCGGGTTCTCGCGGCTCTGTTCCAGCACCTTGTCGAAATCGAAGTCCAACGGCGCGTCGTTCTTGCGGGTCAGCATCACGAACCGGGTCACATCAGGACCAACCTGATCGACCACATCGCGCAGGGTGACAAAGTTCCCGGCCCGTTTGGACATCTTGAACGGCTCGCCATTCTTCCACAGCTTCACCAGCTGCGTCAGCTTGATATCTAGCGGCACCTCACCGTCGGACAGTGCCGAAACAGCCGCCTTCATCCGCTTGACATAGCCGCCATGGTCCGCGCCAAACACGTCGATCAGCGCGTCAAAACCACGGGACACCTTGTCATAGTGATAGGCAATATCCGGGGCAAAATAGGTCCAGCTGCCATCTGATTTCTTGACAGGGCGATCCACATCATCGCCATGTTCGGTCGATTTGAACAGCGTCTGTTCGCGTGGCTCCCAATCTTCGGGCTTTTTCCCCTTCGGCGGCTCGAGCACGCCTTCGTAAATCAGACCCTTGTCAGTCAGCGATTGCAATGCGGCCTCGATCCGACCGGTGCCATAGAGCGATTTTTCCGAGAAGAACACATCCATCTCGACGCCCAGCGCTTTCAGGTCAGCGCGGATCAGATCCATCATCGCGTCGGTCGAGAACTCACGTACCTCTTCCAGCCAGGCACTTTCCGGCTTGTCGATCAGGCTGTCGCCGTATTTCTCTTTCAACGCTTCCCCAATTGGGATCAGGTAGTCGCCGGGATAAAGACCTTCGGCAATCTCGGGGCTCAGACCATTGGCCTCGCGATAGCGTTCGTAAGCCGAGCGCGCCAGCACATCCACCTGCGCACCGCCGTCGTTGATGTAATACTCGCGGGTCACGTCATGGCCCGAATAGGCCAGCAGGCTTGCCAGAGCGTCACCGAATACCGCACCCCGGGTATGACCCACGTGCAGCGGACCGGTTGGGTTGGCCGAAACATATTCCACGTTGATTTTCTGCCCATGACCCATAGTCGAGCGGCCATAATCGGTGCCCTTCTCCAGCACAGCCGCCAGCACACCTTGCCAGACCGACGGCGCCAACCGCAAATTGAGAAAACCGGGACCCGCCACGTCGGCGCTGGTGATCCGGTCATCCGCCGCCAGCTTCCCTGCCAATACCTCGGCAATGTCACGCGGTTTCATCCTGGCCGGTTTTGCCAGCACCATCGCCGCGTTTGTCGCCATGTCGCCATGCGCCGCGTCGCGCGGCGGTTCGACCGCCACGTTGTCAAAACTCAGCCCCTCGGGCAACGCGCCTTCGGACTGCATCTGCGCCAGCGCGTCCAGTACAAGGCCGCGGATCTCGGAAAACAGGTTCATTTCGGATGTCCTTTTGCTTGCCCGGCGGTTTACCACGCATCACGGCAAGGTCAATGGACGCCTAATGTTTGGACTTGGTTTGCGCCCAATGTCTGCCAATCTCGCCCGGATTTCCACTGTCAGAGATTTCAAATACCCTGCGGGCTGTCTGTCGTACGGCTTCTGATCATCGCTTCCCGCCTGCGCAAGGCACCAATCAACCCACAAAAAAGGTCGCAAACATGGACCATTACCCGTGTCATTTCGGCCCAGTCAGCCAGTCAGCCGCGCGTGATCCTGCAAGGCAAAACGGTCGGTCATACCTGCGATGTAGTCCGATACGATCCGGGCCAAAGCTGTCTCATCCGCCGCAGCTTCAATATCCTCGTGCCAACGTGCGGGCATCTGTTTCGGGTCGTTCAGGTAGATCGGGAACAGGTCTTCGACAACCGTTGCAACCTTGGCCCGTACCTTCATGACGCTGGGTGCGCGATACATCCGGGTGAACAGGAACGCCCTGATTTGTTTCAGATCCGCCCAAGTCCCGGTCGAGAATTGGATGACAGGATGCCCAAGATGGCGAATCTCTTCGACCGATTGCGCGCCCGAGGCTACAATCAAGTCTCGTGACGTTGTGATGACATCTGCCACCATGACCCCAAATACCCGCCGCAGTGCTTCATGACGTCGTCGATACGGATCAAGACCGGGGTATTTAGCATCCACATCCGCGTAGCATCCCCCCACGATCGGAAGGTGACGCAGATCATCATCTTCAAACAACCCCGCGCGCAACCCATCCAGAAGGTCGTGATTGTTGTAAGCAATGTCATCAGACAAAGCCGCCACCTGCGCCTCGGCACTTGCATGGGTATGAAGTTCAAGATCAAAGCCCTGGTTGCATTCAGCCAGCGCCCACGGCAGATCGCCAACAACCGGACCGTTATGCTTGGCGATACCCTCCAGACATTCCCAGGTCAGGTTGCATCCGTCAAACCCGGCATAATGCCGCTCCAGCTTCGTTACGATCCGAATGGCCTGGGCATTGTGATCAAACCCCCCGTAAGGCACCATCAGCGCGTGGAGGGCGTCTTCACCCGTATGACCAAAGGGTGTATGACCCAGGTCGTGCGCCAGGGCTACAGCCTCGGTGAGTTCAGGATTCAGGCCCAACGCCCCTGAAATGGTTCGCGCGACCTGAGCAACTTCGATGGAATGGGTCAGCCGTGTTCGATAACTGTCACCTTCATGCTCGACAAAGACTTGCGTCTTGTGTTTGAGCCGCCGAAACGCACTGGCGTGAATGATCCGGTCGCGATCACGCTGAAAGCATGACCGGAAGCTGCTTTCTTCCTCTGGCACCAGCCGCCCCCTTGCGCGGTCTGGGTCCGAAGCAAATCCCGCTCTGTCCAAAGGCCTTGTCCTTGTCGCCTGTCTTTTTGTTTCATATATTGTAGGACGCTTGGGAATTAAACCTTTGGAGACCGGCATGAATCTGCCCCCATCAGTCACCGAACGCGCCTTTGACCGCCTCGCCGAGATCGGCGCCGCGGAACAGGGGCAAGCCCTGCGTGTCGCAGTGGAGGGTGGTGGATGTTCCGGTTTTCAATATGAAATCGCTCTGGACACGCCAAACACCGATGACCTCATCCTTGAAGGCAAGGGGCAGAAAGTCATCGTCGACCCGGTCTCTCTGCCCTTTCTTGAAAACGCGGTGATCGATTTCACTCAGGAGCTTATTGGTGCAAGGTTTGTGATCGACAACCCCAACGCCACCTCTTCCTGTGGCTGCGGCACGTCGTTTTCGATGTAACCGGCGGGGGCTTTGCCCCCACACCCCCAGGATATTTTCAGCCAGATGAAGCAGGGATCCGCTCTCTGACCAAAACGACCAGAGAGCTTCACCTGGCGCGGTCATCGGCGTCCCCGCCTGTAACGCCCCTTCTAGTATCGAAAAAATGGTTAAGGGTTCGTTTCTTCATCTGGCTAAAAATATCCCGGAGCGCGAGGCAGAGCCTCGCTAATCCGATCTCCGACTTGCCGCTGGGCCCGTTCTGAGCGATAGGTTGCCACAAGGTTTCGGAGGATCGCGCATGAAAATCGCCACGTTCAACATCAATGGCATCAAGGCACGAACCGAGGCGCTGCCCCGCTGGCTGGACGACGCCCAACCCGACGTTGTTCTTCTTCAGGAAATCAAATCCGTCGACGAGAACTTCCCCCGCGAGATGTTTGAAGATCGCGGGTACAACGTGGAAACACATGGGCAAAAAAGCTTTAATGGTGTCGCGATCCTGTCGAAGCTTCCGCTGGAGGATGTATCTCGCGGCCTTCCCGGCGATGACAATGATGAACAGGCGCGCTGGATCGAGGCCACCGTCGTAGGCAAAAAGGCCCTGCGGCTCTGTGGGCTGTATCTGCCCAACGGGAATCCGGCACCCGGACCGAAATACGATTACAAGCTGGCCTGGATGGAACGGCTTTACGACCGCGCCCAGGCCCTGATGAAATCAGAGGAGCCTGCCCTGATGGCCGGAGACTATAACATCATCCCACAGGCCGAGGATGCCAAACGCCCCGATGCCTGGCGGGAAGACGCGTTGTTCCGCCCGGAAAGCCGGGCCGCCTTTCGAAAGATCCTGAACCTTGGCTTTACCGAGGCCTTTCGCGCCACAACGCAGGGCCCCGATCACTATTCTTTCTGGGATTATCAGGCTGGCGCGTGGAACCGGAATGACGGAATTCGAATTGATCATTTCCTGCTGACGCCACAAGCGGCCGACCTCATGCGGGATTGCCAGATTGATGCGGCTGTTAGGGGGCACGAAAAGCCATCCGATCACGTTCCCGTCTGGATTGACCTGGATCTTTGAGGCCCTAGGCAGCCGTGACGTCGTGACTGTAGATCCATTCATAGCGTTGTGACAACCGGGCACCGACGACCCTCAGCACACATTGCGCAGCCATACGGGCTGGACCGCGCAGATGAAAGTTCCGCGCATTTGACCCAGCCGCCGCGACAACGCGCTGCGCCCTTGGTTTGCGGGTTGTTTCATAGGCCGCCAGTGCGTTGGTGATACCCGATCGTTCGTCAAACGCGCGCGCCAGAACCCAAGCGTCCTCGAGCGCCAGACATGCCCCTTGTGCCATGAATGGCAACGTCGGATGGGCCGCGTCCCCCACCAGAGCCAACCGACCATTCTGCCAGCTTTGGGCGACAGGCCGCAGAAACAATGCCCACAGATGCACATCCGTGACTTTCGACAGAATGTCGCACACGGGGCCACCGAAATCTGCAAAGCGCTTGCGCAACTCTTCAGGGTCGCCCGTCTGACGCCATCCTTCTTCCCGCCAGTCCGAACGCTCTTCAACCGCGACAATGTTCATCATGCTTTCGTCACGCAACGGATAGGTTACCACATGCCGCCCAGGCCCCATCGTCAGGGATGCGGAAACCGGGTCATGACCGGGCTGCCAGGGGATGGTGGCGCGCCAGGCCACCTGATGCGTGAACTCCGGCACCTCTGCCCCGTTCAGAGCCGGGCGGAGCATGCTGCGACCGCCATCGGCCGCAATGGCGCACTCGGCGCGAATTCGCTCGCCTGACGCCAAGATCACCTCAGCCTCGTTGGGATGCTTTTGCACATGCGAAACTCTGGCGCCCAAGCGGATATTCACGCCTGCGTCACAAGCCGCATCATGAAGAAGGTTCAGAAGGTCGGCACGGTGGTAGTAATAAGTCGGACCAGCTGCAGGGCCCGGCAGGTGACAGACCACGCGCCCTTTTCGGTAATCGCGCAAGACAGTTCCATGGGACTTCTGCCCGACGGAAAGACCTGTGACGCCAAGTGCATGAAGAACGCGCATCCCGTTCTCGCTGATCTGCAAACCAGCACCGACTTCGGTCAGGGCCGGGGCTTGCTCCAGAAGCGTGACATGCGCCCCACGGTGTTTCAGTGCCAGAGCCGAGGCCAGGCCGCCGATTCCACCGCCAATGACACAGAATTTCAATCCATCTATCTTCATGGCATCCGCATAGCGCAAAAACGCCGGAGCCACAGGCCCCGGCGTTTGGATTTCTTACACATACCCGGCGATTAATCGTCGCGGTGGACCTTTTCGCGACGCTCATGGCGCTCTTGTGCTTCAAGTGTCATGGTTGCAATCGGTCGTGCGTCCAGACGCTTTAACGAGATCGGATCGCCCGTCATTTCGCAATACCCGTATTCGCCATCATCAATCCGGCGCAGGGCCGAGTCGATCTTTGCGACCAGTTTTCGCTGACGATCACGGGTCCGCAGTTCCAGCGCACGGTCAGTTTCTTCACTGGCGCGGTCCGCGACGTCCGGAATGTTACGGGTGTTGTCTTGCAGCCCTTCGATAGTGTCGCGGCTACCAGCCAGTAACTCTGTCTTCCAATCCAGCAGCTTGCGACGAAAATACTCAAGCTGACGATCATTCATGAAAGGCTCATCTTCGGCCGGACGGTAATCTTCCGGCAGAAAAACTTCCTGCTTCATATTTGCTCCCTCGGTATGGCCAGTAACGTCGTTCGAGGCTGTTTCAGCTGACATTTGGCTCTCCCTTCTGCGCAGCGTTTAGCCGACGGGCGGTGGAATGTCACTACACAAACGTTGCGCAACAGTGCACCCCCGCGGATTTGTCTAACTATGAGACAAACATCAACAAAACCTTGTATTTCTATGAAATTTGACAGGCTTTTTTGGGGCGAGAGGTACAACGTCCGGCAAAGGTCTACATCGGAATCAAGCAAAAGGGCTTGGAGTTGCAGCACAATTCCCGCCGGGCGACGCAGGGACGCGGGTTGTAAAAAACCTTGCCGCTCTGTAACCCGGAAACCACAACCTGCCCGTCCAACGCAATATACGCACGAGAGGCCCATGACCGCACGTTTCCAAGGTACAGCCGAATATGTCGCCACCGACGATCTGACCATTGCCGTGAACGCTGCTGTCACGCTTGAGCGCCCCCTGTTAGTGAAGGGCGAACCCGGTACCGGCAAGACCGAGTTGGCCAGACAGGTAGCCGGTGCGCTGGGGCTGAAAATGATCGAGTGGAATGTGAAATCCACCACCCGCGCGCAGCAGGGTCTTTACGAATATGATGCCGTCAGCCGCCTGCGTGACAGCCAACTAGGCGAAGAGCGTGTCCATGATGTGTCGAACTATATCCGCAAGGGCAAGCTGTGGCAGGCCTTCGACGCCGACGAAAAGGTTGTTCTGCTGATCGATGAAATCGACAAGGCGGATATCGAGTTCCCCAATGACCTGTTGCAGGAGCTCGATAAGATGGAGTTCCACGTCTACGAAACGGGCGAGACGATCCGGGCCAAGCACCGCCCTATCGTCATCATAACCTCGAACAACGAAAAAGAGCTGCCAGACGCTTTCCTGCGCCGCTGTTTTTTCCACTATATACGCTTTCCGGATGAGGCGACGATGCGCCGGATCGTTGATGTGCATCATCCCGGCATCAAGGACGCACTTCTGACCGCCGCGCTGACGCAATTCTATGAGATCCGAGAGACGCAAGGGCTCAAGAAAAAGCCCTCGACCTCGGAGGTGCTGGACTGGCTGAAGCTGTTGCTGGCCGAAGACCTGACGGCCGAAGACCTCAGGCGTGACGGGGCCAGCGCGCTGCCGAAGCTGCATGGCGCTTTGCTGAAAAATGAACAGGATGTGCATCTGTTCGAACGTCTTGCTTTCATGGCACGTGGCAAACGCTAGCCTGCGTGTGAACAATCAGTGATCACGGCTTGCCATTGCGTATCCCGGGTGTCAGCATCGAAATACCTGACGCAACCGCGTTTCAAAGCAGCAGTATTGGGGTCATCACTTGGCGAACGCTCTGACAATCCGGACCCTGCGGGCCGAGGACAAAGATCAGTGGGCCGAAATGTGGCGGGATTATCTGGCGTTTTATGAAACTACCCTGCCTGAAAACGTGTATGAAACGACCTTTTCCAGATTGTTGGGCGACGACCCACAGGATTTTTCCTGTTTTGTTGCGGAACAGGATGGCGTTTTGGTCGGGCTGACGCATTACCTGTTTCATCGCCACGCTTGGAAAGTGGAAAAGGTCTGTTACCTGCAAGACCTGTTCGCCCGACCTGAAACCCGAGGAACGGGCGTCGGTCGCGCCTTGATTCAGGCGGTTTATGAAGAGGCGGATCGCCAGGGCGCCCCATCCGTTTACTGGCTGACGCAAGAGTTCAACCACACGGCACGCCACCTTTATGATCGCATCGGCACCCTGACACCGTTCATCAAGTACGCCCGCCCATGATGCGTTTGGGCGCCCTTTTTCTGGCGCTGGTTATCGCTGGCTGCACGTCTGTCGAGACAATCGAACTCGGGAACGATGTTTCATATGTCGAAGTGGCGTTGCCACCGGCCAAGTCTTTTGCGGCACCACGTCCCTCGCCACCAGCGCGATCCAACAAAAACATCGCGTCGGATTTCCTGTCCCTGCATTTCGAACTGGAAAGCGGGGCCGCCCTGCCCGTTTTCACCCGGTTCGAAACGCCGATCACCGTTCGCCTGACTGGATCGCCGACACAAAGTATGCAGCAGGATTTGACCCGCCTGCTGAACCGCCTGAAGCGCGAGGCGGGTATCAACATCCGACGAATCAACGACGGTCAGGCCAATATCACGATCGAAGCGGTCAGTCAGAAGGACATTCTGCAAATTCTGCCAAACGCGGCCTGTTTCGTGGTGCCAAACGCGTCCAGCCTGGCTGAGTATCAGCGCGACCGCCGCAAGACCAAAAGCAGTTGGGTTGAGCTGCGCCAGCGCGAACGATTGGGGATATTCATCCCCTACGATGTCAGCCCGCAGGAAATGCGCGATTGTCTGCACGAAGAACTGGCGCAAGCCCTTGGTCCGCTGAACGACCTCTATCACCTGCCGGATTCCGTGTTCAACGACGACAATATTCATACGGTTTTGACCGGGTTCGACATGTTGATCCTACGCGCGGCCTATGCGCCCGAACTGCACACCGGTATGACACGGGATCAGGTCGCCGCCGTCATCCCCGATGTTCTCAGCCGCCTGAATCCACGCGGTGACCGATTAGCCGCGCAACGGCCAACGGATACCCCCCGAGAGTGGATCAACGCGATCCAGAAATCACTGGGACCAGGGCCGGGTTCCCCCCGGCAGATACGCGCCGCGCAAAAGGCAGCCCGCATCGGGCAGCAATTGGGATGGACGGATCACCGCCGCGCCTATCCCCACTACCTGATGGGTCGGATGGAGCAGTTTCGTGACCCGGCCGAAGCCCAGCGGCAGTTCAAGATCGCGCAACAGTTTCTTCGCGCAACGCCCGGAACCGAGGTTCATCAGGCTTATGTCTCAACGCAAACCGCAGCCTTTGCGCTTGCGCAGGATCGCGGGCCAGAGGTCCTGCCCGAACTGGATCAGGCCATCGACGTGATGACCCGCGCGGAAAACGCTTCGCTTCTGGCAACCTTGCTGCTGTTGAAATCCGAGGCCTTGAAACAGGCCGGTCAATTACAAAAGGCACGTGCCGTCAGACTGGACAGCCTTGGGTGGGCGCGATACGGGTTCGGTTCTGATTTGGTGGCTCAGTCTTTGGTTCAAAACAGTGGCCGACGCCCCGCTGACAGCACGAAAGACGGATGAAACGCATATGTTGCTAGTACTGGGAATGGCGATACTGGGTGCAATCCTGGGTGCTTTGACCGCAAAAAAACGCAATGGAAACGGCGCTGACATGGCACAGTATGCCGCCGGATATGGGATCGCTTTTGCGCTTGTGGGGCTGGTGATCTCGCTGGTTCTGCTTCGCATGGTGGCATGACGCAATGTTCCTGCCCTTTTTCAAAAACCTCCGCAAAGCGGGCATCCCGGTATCACTCCGGGAGTATCTGATTTTTCTGGAAGGCATGAAAAAGGGTCTAGTCACCTATGATGTCGAAGCGTTTTATTACCTTGCCCGGGTGTCGATGGTGAAGGACGAGCGCAATATCGACAAATTCGACCGCGCCTTTGCCGCCAGCTTTGAGGGCTTGGGCGAGATCAGTTTCGATCAGGTGTTGGAAGCTGTCGATATCCCTGCCGATTGGCTCGCCAAGATGGCCGAGAAACACCTGTCGGAGGAGGAAAAAGCCGAGATCGAAGCGCTTGGCGGGTTCGACAAGCTGATGGAAACACTGCGCGAACGGCTCAAGGAACAACAGGGCCGTCATCAGGGCGGCAACAAGTGGATCGGCACCGCAGGAACCTCTCCGTTCGGGGCCTATGGGTACAACCCCGAAGGCGTCCGTATCGGTCAGAAAGAAAGCCGTCACCAGCGTGCGGTCAAGGTCTGGGACAAACGTGAATTCAGGAACCTCGACGATACGGTTGAACTGGGCACCCGCAACATCAAGGTCGCCCTGAAACGCCTGCGCCGCTGGGCGCGGGAGGGAGCAGCCGAAGAGCTGGATCTGGACGGCACCATCCGTGCCACGGCCGAGCATGGCTATCTGGATGTCAAAACCCGGCCCGAGCGCCACAACGCCGTCAAAATACTGTTGTTTCTGGATGTCGGCGGCTCGATGGACCCGCATATCAAGGTGGTTGAAGAGCTGTTTTCCGCTGCAAGAACCGAGTTCAAGCATCTGGAATACTACTACTTTCACAATTGCCTGTATGAAGGGGTCTGGCGGGACAACCGCCGCCGTTGGAACCAACAGACCCCGACCCACGAAGTGCTGCGCACCTATGGGTCCGACTACAAGTGCATCTTTGTCGGCGACGCTTCGATGAGCCCCTATGAGATCGCCTATCCCGGCGGTGCCAATGAACATTGGAATCAGGAAGCTGGTCAGGTCTGGCTGCAACGCGCGCGCGAACAGTGGGCGTCAAACCTGTGGATCAACCCGGTGCCCGAGAAATACTGGGAATATACCCATTCCATCAGCATGATCCGCGACATCTTTGAAGATCGCATGGTGCCCATGACACTGGCTGGTCTTGAAAAGGGAATGCGCGAGCTGACGCGGTAGAGACTGATGGCAGGTTTGAGGCCATAGCGACCAATTTTCCAACTTACGAGCGTCCAGTCTTCGAACTTCTTTGTTTTTTGCACCTAATCCGGCACACCAGCCTTTTTCAAACTCGCCAACCAGATTTTTCGGTTTTCTGGATGATTTTTCGATCCTGCGAACTGTCTCTTCATCGCCGAAATTGAAAGTTTCGGATTAATGCGCATAGCCGCCTCCACGGCCTCACGAGCTTCTTCCGGTCGGTCCATTTCGGCAAGGTTTGCGGCGCGCAGTAGATGATGAAACAGACGCCAGGTGTTGCTTGTAGCGACAGTGCCCAGCTGCCTTGCAGTATCCAGCGCCTCTTCGTGGCGTCCAAGATGAAACAGGATATGCCCTTTATAAAAGTACATGTTCTGCAGCATCGGATCGCGCGGACTCAGTTTGATGGCCATTTCAATCTCCGGCAACGCACGGTCCTGCATACGAAACCAATCGAAAGTATGCGCCAGTTCCAAACGGATACGAGCGTCATTGGGATTGAGAGCGACCGCGCGTTCGAGGTTTGCGATGGCAGGATCCGCCTCGCCGGTAAACCGGTAAATATATCCCAATGCCGCGTGGGCCTGCGCTTCCTGACCGTCGAGTTCTATAGCTCGCGTAGCGGCTTCGGTAGCGGATATGAGCGTGTTCTGCGGGGTGTCTGCCCATTGGAAGAAGAAAGTCGTCCCAAGGGCACGAGCCAACAGGCTGTAGGCTGCGGCAAAACCAGGATCAGCCGCAATCGCTTCCCGCGCGTAGCTTGCGGCTTCCTCTTGTGCCTCCTTGGTAAACTCGGATTGACGCACCCGACCGCGAAGGTACAGATCCCACGCTCCCATGTCCTGAGTTGGCTTTCCCTGTGAGCGCGTCGCGTCCGACAGGTATATTTCCGGCAACAATTGCCCGGCGATTGCTTGGCTAATCTCGTCCTGAACCGCAAAGATACCCGTTGTTTGCCGTTCGAAACTCTCTGCCCAAATAGTTTCGCTGGCATCCACATCAATAAGTTCTCCGCTAACCCGCACCCGATCGCCGGCGCGTCGGACGCTGCCCCGGACGATGTAATCGACCCCCAGTTCGCGGGCGATTTCGATCGGGCTCGCCTCGCCACGCGCATAAGAAAACATCGTCGCGCTGGAAACGACGAACAAGTCACGGTTGCGTGACAGGTGAGTGGTCAGATCGTCTGTAAGACCATCGACAAAGTACTGCCCCGCGTTATCACCGCCCAGATTATCAAAACGAACAACAGCCAATGACGGGGTTTCGGTATCTGGCAATCCTTGCCGTTCAAAGGAGACAGAAAAAAAGACAATGGCAAGAGCACACGCCAAAACAATGCTCGCAGCAAGAGCAAGCCGTTTTGAAGGCCTGCCAGATTGCTGTTCCGAAGGCTCGTTTTGAACGACCGGCGCAACGAACTGAAACCCGCGCTTGGGAAGCGTCTTGATGTACTCCGAACTCGCCGCGCTATCGCCCAGTGCTTTTCGTACAGAGCGGATTCGCGTGTTCAGAGCTGCGTCCGTTATGGCCTTTCCGGCCCAGACTTCATCAACTATTTCATCCTTGGTGACGATTCGACTGCGGTTTCTAATCAGTAATTCAAGCAATTGAAGTGCCTGAGGCTCCAATGCCACCGGATGTCCGCTGCGGCTCAAACCTTTTGCCGGGTCAAGTTCAAAATCCAAAAACCTGTACATAGTTCAACTTACATCCGGCTGTGTTTGTCGCTCAACGGATTTTGCCAATTGTCATCTAAATGTCAGGAAATATCAGCTTTCGATCAAGTGCCGCGGCCGGAATCCTTCTAACTTCCGTATGGCGGGAAATCATCCCGATACGTTTCCCCCATCATGAAAGGAGAAGGAACATGCCACGGTTGAGAACACTGCTCATGGCGGCCGCAATAACCTGTGCCGGCGGCTCGGTCTTCGCGCAAACTGACCTTGAAGCGGCATTGGCCAATGGCGGCAAAAAGCTGAATGCAGAACAGATAGCCGAGTTACTGATCGGAAACAGGGTCACAGCCAGTTCCGGAGAGAAGACGTTCCGTTTCTATTACGACCCGAACAATATCGTCAGTGGCGAATTAACCAACGGCGGTTGGACGGGTACGGGAGCATTTGCGATCACTGATACGGATCAGGTTTGTGTTTCCATGGTAGCGGATGAAGGCCGCTATCGTTGTCTGACGGTCGTTCGCGAAGGTGACGTGGTTCAGAAATTTGACGTCAATGGAAAGAAGACTTTCGTCTTACTGGAAGTTGAGCCGTCTACAGGTCTTTGATTGCTACATCGCATCCTATAGATCAACAAAGCTGCCGCAGGATCGCAGAATTCTGGCGGTAGCTTTGTCCCAATAGCGGCCCCTGAATTTTTCGTTTGCTCTAAAAGCCCAGTGCTACCATATCTAACCCATGCTTCGCCTGACCCCGATCCTGCTGGCCATTGCCTATGGAATTGTGATGTACCGGATTTCCGTCTGGCGCACCCATCGGGAACTGGATGCGAAATCGACGGAACTTGCCGATCCGGCGCTGAAACGCATGACCGACCGGCTGGCGGCGGCGCTCGGGATCGAACGGGTGCCGGTCTATATCTACGAGATCGACCCGGTGAACGGGCTGGCCGCGCCGGACGGGCGGATATTCATCACGCGGGGATTTTACCGCAAGTTTCACAACGGAGAGGTTTCGGCTGAGGAAATGGCCAGTGTAATCGCGCATGAGTTGGGGCACGTGGCGCTGGGTCACGCACGGCGGCGGATGATCGATTTTTCAGGGCAGAATGCGATGCGAACGGCGCTGATCATGGTTCTGAACAGGTTCATCCCCTTTGTCGGGGCGATGATTGCCAATGCGTTGACCGCACTGATCGCCTCGCGCCTGTCGCGGCAGGACGAGTATGAGGCGGATGAATACGCAGCCGCTTTGCTGACAAAAGCCGGGATTGGAATCGGACCACAGAAATCACTGTTTCACAAGCTGGAAGAGTTGACACAGCAGCGCGCCGGGGTGGTCCCGGCCTGGCTGATGAGCCATCCCAAGACAGATGAACGTGTTGCGGCGTTGGAAAAGCTTGAACAGCGTTGGGCACGCGGGTGATGCCTGTGCTGCGAGAGGCCAGCCTCTCGCGCTCTCCGGGATATTTTTGGCCAGATGAAGCTGGATCCCGCTCAGATGGCGAGCGCTTTGCCCAATCGCGGAAGCCGGGCTTTTTTCATGAGCGCGCGGAGAGTCCATTGTTCGCCTGAGAGGCGATCGGCTTCGGCAAGGACCTGTGTGGCAAGTGTGCTCATGCCTTCTGGGTTTGACTGCCAGAAGCTGTACAACAGGCTGTCGGGATCTTTCCGGTCAAGCCCTTCATCAGTCAGGATATTTCTGGGAAAATCCTTGGCATTTACCGTGACAATCAGATCAGCGGAAGCCGCGATTGCTGTGGCCAGCACGTGGATATCTGCGGCGTCCGGCAGCCACAGACGGTTTTGAAGACCCTCGTTCGCTGGACGTTCGGCATCCGGCCAGGCACCTTGCACCAGCGCGATTTCAGCACGCGCCTGCGCCTCCCCCGTCGGGCCCAGCTTGCGGGCGGCGCGGGCCCATTCTTCGAGGATGCGGGCGGACCAGATCGGGGTGAAGTGTCCCAATCGCGCGGCGCCCAATAGCATTTCGCGCATGACCGTGGGATAGAGGACGCAAGTGTCGAGAACAGCCTTCATAGGCGGTAAAACACCGCCTTGAGGTAGCCGCTTTCCGCCAGTTGCGGCAGTTGCGGATGATCCGGCCCAGCAAATCCGGTGTGGATCAGTTGCGACTTTCGGCCCGCCCGGCCGATCCCGCGGGAGGAGGCATCGCGGAACCGTCCCAGATCGGCGGCATGAGAACACGAGCACAGCCCCAGATAGCCGCCCGGTTTGACCAGAGGTGCGGCAAGCCGTGCGATACGTTCATAGGCGCGCAAACCCGCATCCAGCGCTTGTTTTGATGGGGCAAAGGCAGGTGGGTCACAAATGACCACGTCAAAAACCGCACCCTCGTCCCCCAATTGAGTCAGTACATCGAACGCGTCGCCCTGCCGGGTCTGGAACCTGTCGGCAAGGCCCGAAGCCTCGGCACCTTTGGTGGCCAGTTCCAGCGCGGCCGCAGACCCATCGACGGATAAGGCCCGTCCGGCACCTGCGGCCAGCATCGCCAGACCAAAGCCGCCGACATGACTGAACACGTCCAGCACCTGCGCTCCGGGATGTACCAGCCGTGAGGCAAAGGCTTGGTTGGGGCGTTGATCGTAAAACAGGCCGGTTTTCTGACCTCCGGTCAGGTCGGCCATATACGTGGCACCATTCATTGGCACAGGCAGGGGCGCGTCGGGTGCGGTGCCGTGCAAAGTCAGGTTCTCATCGTCCAGCCCTTCCAGCCCGCGCGTGCGGCCCGAGGCGTTTTTCAGCACCGTCGTCACGCCTGCTACCTTGATTAGCGCTTCGGTGAGCGTATCCAGATGCACCTCGGCCCAGGCCGCGTTGGGCTGGATGACACAGGTATCGCCAAACCTGTCGATGATCACACCGGGAAAGCCATCGGCCTCGGCATGGACCAGACGGTAGAAAGGCGCATCAAACAGACGTTCACGCAGTGCAAGGGCGCGGCTGAGGCGGGTTTCGAACCAAGTATTGTCCAACTGCGCGTTGGTATCACGATCCAGCACCCTGCACATGATTTTTGACTCAGGATTGACCGCCACCAGCGCAAGCGCTGCGCGAGTGTCATCCTCGAGAATCGCCAGAGCGCCTGCGGGGATCTTGCGCGTACGGCGGTCGGTGACGATGTCATTTGCATAGACCCAAGGGAAGCCATGGCGCAGGCCGCGCGCGTTGGCTTTGGGTTTCAGGCGGATACGGGGGCGGTCGGCAGATTGGGTCATGGCGCCCTCTTAGTCGCGAATGTGCCGATGGAAAAGACCTAGCGGCTTCGCGAACGCCAGCCACCGCGCCGTTTCGGGGTTTGGGCCGCCTGAAGGCCCTCGGACAGAACCTGAGTCATGGGATGATCCGGGCAGTGCAGCGCGTATGCCGCATGCAACTCGGTCAGCGCCGTGTTCTGGTCACGCTCTTCGGGCAGGCTGAGCGCCCAGTCCAGAAATATGCTGCGGCATTCCGGCAGGGTGATGCCTTCGATGCGATAAGCTTCCTGGATCAGACCTTTGTGGTCATTGGGATCAGTGCTGCGTGCCATCTTCGCCCTCTTGGATCACGCTGCCGATCAGGTCGGCCGCAGTTGTGTAACTCTCCTGCAATGCCCGTTGCAGTGCATCGACCTGTTCAAACCCGGTGGCACGGCACAGGAAATCCACACCTCCTTCACCGATCTGCTCCGCCTCGATGACTTTGCCCGATAGAAGCCGGGCCGCACATTGCACCGACCAGCATAGGCTGTAGCAGTCTTTCAGGGATTGCGCCTGCGCGACATCCAGCAACCCGGCAGCGACGGCTCCATCGAGGCCCGAGGACACATCGCGTGCCGTAGTCCCTGCCAGCAAGGCACCGGTTTCGGCCATCAGTTCGATGTCCATCAGGCGGCCGGGCCCGTTTTTGGCATCCCAAATCCCGGCAGGTGCCTTGGCTGCGGCCAGGCGCGTTCGCATCTCGGCGACTTCGCGCAAGACATTGTCCCGCTCGCGTGGGCGCGACAGAAACCCGGCGCGGAACGCTTCGATATCATTTGCCAAACCGGCATCACCCGCAACGACATGAGCACGGGTCAGGGCCAGATGTTCCCACACCCAGGCCTCGTTCTGCTGATAATTGGTAAAGCTGGCCCAACTGGTGGCGACCGGCCCCTGATTGCCGGACGGGCGCAGGCGCATGTCAACTTCATACAGCCGCCCCTGTGACATCGGAGCTGAAAGTGCTGTGATCAGCGCCTGCGTGAACCGCGCATAATAGGTGCGCGTGGCCAGAGGGCGCGGACCATCGGACATGTCCTGATCCTGCGGGTCATAGATCACAATCATGTCCAGATCGGATTGCGAATTGATCCGTCCTGCGCCCAGCGACCCCATGCCCAACACCGCCGCTCCGCGCCCCGGTGCGGGCCCGTGTTTGCGGGCGAAATTTTCGGCAACATATGGCAGGATGGCGGCAATCACCGATTGTGCAAGCTCTGCATATTGCCGGCCTGCCTGTGCCCCGTCGATCAGACCGCGCAAGTGGTGGACACCGACCCGGAAATGCCATTCCTTACACCAGCGCCGCGCAAGGTCGAGCCGGGTTTCATAGTCAGGCTCTTCCGCCAGCGCACGGGCCAGTTCGATTTGCAAAGCCTTCTGCCCCGGCCAATCGGCAAAGAAACTGCCGCCGATCACCGCATCGAAAACCGAGGCATTGCGCGACAGATGCGAGGCCAAAGCATGAGACGTGCCAACGATATCGACCAGTAGGTCAATCAGTTGCGGATTGGCCTCGAACAATGAAAACAGCTGCACCCCGGCAGGAAGGCCTGACAGAAACCCGTCCAGCGCCATCAACGCCTCGTCCGGTTTGGCGGTCTTGGCAAGACGCGACAGCAGCTCGGGCCGCAACCGTTCGAATATCCGCGACCCGCGCTGGGACCTTAAGGCCGGATAGGTCGTCCACCGGGCCAGAACACTCTGGTCAAACTCCACATCCTGTGCCGCCACAGGTGCAGGACCGGGCCCAGGCGCAAAAAATCCTTCAGTCAGTTCGTGTACTTCAGTCAGGCGGCTTTTCAGGTCCTGTTTCAGTTCGTCGCTGCCGATCCCCATCAGACAGGCGATGCGTTCGATGCCTTCCGGTGATTTCGGCACCTTATGCGTCTGTGCATCATGAACCATCTGAATGCGGTGTTCGACTTCGCGATGTGCCCGATAATGATCGGTCAGTTTGTCCGCGACATCCTGTGGCACCCAGCCCTTTGACGCCAACGCCGCCAACCCCGGGACCGTTCCGCGCACCCGTAAATCCGGATCGCGGCCACCTGCGATCAACTGACGGGTCTGGGTGAAGAACTCGATCTCGCGAATACCGCCCTGCCCCAGCTTCATGTCGTGGCCGGGGATCGACAAGGCCCCGCCCGTACCCTTGTTTTCGCGAATTCGAAGACGCATATCATGCGCGTCCTGAATGGCGGCAAAATCCAGATGGCGACGCCAGACAAAAGGGCGCAATGTGTCCAGAAACCGCTGCCCCGCGGCCAAGTCTCCGGCGCAGGGGCGGGCCTTAATATATGCTGCGCGCTCCCACGTGCGGCCAAGGCTTTCGTAGTACCGTTCAGCGGCCTCCATCGCCATGCAGACCGGTGTTACGGCGGGATCAGGTCTCAGCCTCAGATCTGTACGGAAAACATAGCCATCGGCAGTCTTGTCGCTAAGCGTCGCGCAGAAGTTCCGCGTTGCCCGCACCATGCCCTGCCGGGCCTCATAGAAGTCATCGGGGTCAAACCGGGTCTCATCAAACAGCACAATCAGATCGATATCCGAGCTGTAGTTCAGCTCATGCGCGCCCATCTTGCCCATGGCCAGAATGACCATCCCGGCGGCAGTTTCGATATCGTCCTCGGTCATACCCGGCAGTTTGTTGCGCCGGATCAACGTCGCAATCTCGGCCTTGGCCGCAACATCTGCGGCCAGTGCCCCGAAATCGGTCAGTGCCGCGGTGACTTTCTCAAGCGGCCAGGCACCTGCGATGTCGGCAAGCGCGGTCAACAGCGCCACACGCCGCTTTGCCTGCCGCAAGCCGGATTTCAGCTGATCCGGGGGCAGCTCACGCGCTTCCGCCATGACTTCAGACAGCGCCTGGTCCGGGCGCACTAAGGCATCAGGCAGCCATTCCCTTTCATGCTCTATCAGGCCTTTAAGATATGGGCTGGACCCGGCCGTTCCTGCCACCAGCTCTCCCATCTCCTGCGACAGATCAGGCATCAAAGCGCGGGCTTCATCGCCCAGGGACGGATCAAACGCACGCGGAAGGCGGGTAATGGCAAGAGCGTCAGTCATGCGCGCACCCTGCGCATTGCGGGACGTAATCGTCAATGGGGCATTCTGATCAGGTTTCCTGAACCGGCGTGTCCTGACTGAAGCTGTTGACCCAAACGTCGTTTCTTCGTTCCCACAAAGATGAAATCAGCATCGCCTCGCGCCGATCTGCACCCGGGCGCAGGTAATCGGCACGGTAGGACAGCAAGACGATATCCGGGGTCAGAACGCGTAACCGAGCGTCACTCAGATCAAACTCG
The DNA here is from genome assembly GCF_056536285.1 of Ruegeria sp. AF3. Classification (NCBI taxonomy): domain Bacteria; kingdom Pseudomonadati; phylum Pseudomonadota; class Alphaproteobacteria; order Rhodobacterales; family Roseobacteraceae; genus Ruegeria; species Ruegeria sp. AF3. The sequence goes on from NZ_JBQFJM010000001.1 coordinate 578,331, forward strand.
GCCATCGTTGGCGCATCTGCAAATTGCCCGACGTGATCGTCCCGATTGGCAAACCCCGTGGGATAAACGCCCAGAAAATCCGCGCTCAGCAAGGCGCGGTCGGCGCTTGCATCACCTTCAACCAGCGCCACCCAGACCTGCGTTTCCAGTTCAAGAATGTCCTTTAGTGCAGGGGCGGCTTTGTTGTCCGTCATATCCATACCCGGACCCTGCGAGCCAGATCCTGAAACGTCAACCGGATTGCATAATGTAAATCTTTTTCACATTACCCCTTGCACCCATCCAAACGGTACCCCATCTATGCAATGTGAATAGAGTTTACATCAACCCTGGAGAGCTCAAATGACCGCATTGTCCGACCCCGCCGTCCCCGCGAATCCGGGATGGCTTTACCGAACCGAAGCCTGGCTGGATGACAAAGGCAAAGGGGCCTGGATCGCCGCCATGGTTCTTGGTTTCATCTTCTTCTGGCCCGTTGGCCTTGCCCTGCTGGCCTATATGATCTGGAGCAAACGCATGTTCAGCAAATCCTGCAACCGCCGCAAATCCTGGCACAGCCACATGAGTGCAATGAAGCCCTCGGGCAACAGCGCCTTCGACGCCTACAAAGCAGATACCCTGGCCCGCCTGGAACGCGAACAACAGGATTTCGAAGCCTTCTTGCGCCGCCTGCGTGACGCCAAGGACAAAGCCGAATTCGATCAATTCATGGATGAACGCGCCCGCGAAAGCCATGACGAAGACGGCAAGGGCGAGCCCGCCTGATTGACCTTGCCCTGCCCCGGTGTTTCGGGACAGGGTCCCCCTACCCCTGTTTTACGGACCTATCGAATGAACCATCTGCCCGACCCGGACACCCAACCTGATTTCTATCGTTCGGTGACAACCAAACGCTTCGTTGCCTGGCTGTTCGATATCGCCTTCATTTCGCTGCTTTGCACGGTGGCAATCCTTTTAACCGCCTTTCTGGGTCTGTTTTTTCTGGCCCTGATCTACGCGGTTGTCAGCTTCGTCTACCGGGTGGTGACAATCGCCAACGGCTCAGCCACGCTGGGAATGCGCTTTATGGGGATCGAGCTGCGCGATGCGTTCGGAGAACGAATGGATCTGGGCAAGGCGCTTGCCCACACTGCTGGCTATTTCGTCAGCATGGCCTTTCCCGTGGTCCAGATCATCTCGGTCATCATGATGATGACCAGCGCCCGTGGCCAGGGTCTGACCGACAGTTTTCTGGGCACCGTCATGATCAATCAACGGGCCTGACGCAAGGTTGCGTGAAACACTTGGCGGTCTCGGGAACGGTTGCTATCATCCCTCCCGAGGCTGGATGGGGATTTCATGCGACATACGCTGCCAATTGCGCCACAATTCTATGTCACGGCACCGCAGCCCTGCCCTTATCTTGGCGGCAGGATGGAACGTAAACTGTTCACCGCCCTGCAAGGCGAAGGGGCTGAACAGCTGAACAATTCCCTGTCTCAACAAGGATTTCGCCGGTCTCAGAATGTACTCTACCGGCCTTCGTGCACGGATTGCGCAGCCTGCCTGTCGGCCCGGATCGATGTTTCAGCCTTCCGTCCGACCAAAAGCCAGAAGCGCACGGCAAAGCGGAACGGGTATCTGGAACGCCGCGCAACCTCGCCATGGGCCACGGATGAGCAATACGAGCTGTTTCGCCGCTATCTTGACACCCGTCACGCCGATGGTGGCATGGCTGACATGGACGTTTTCGAATTCGCCGCGATGATCGAGGAAACACCGATCCGCAGCCGCGTTGTGGAATATGCCGATCCTGAAACGGGCGAGTTGATCGCCGTCAGCCTGACCGATGTGCTCGATGACGGGCTAAGCATGGTCTATTCCTTCTACGACCCGGAACAGCCGCAGAACTCACTTGGCACTTACATGATACTCGACCATATCGACATCGCACGTGAGGCGGGCCTGCCCTATATCTATCTGGGGTACTGGGTCCCCGGCAGTCCCAAGATGGGCTACAAAGCCAAGTTTTCTGGGCTTGAGGTGTATATTCAGGGGGGGTGGCAAAAGATCAGTGATCCGGATGCTTATTCCGGCACATCGCATCACCCCTTGTCGGCGCCGCCAATTGCCGAACAGGTTGCCAATATCCAGCTCCCTGACCGGCATCCGACCAAAGGCTGACCGCGCGATGAAACAAAGCCTGCATGCCGTCACCCTCGTGGTGCCGGATTACGACGACGCCATCTTGTTTTATACAAAGACACTCACCTTCCAACTCATCAAGGACATCGACCTCGGCAACGGCAAGCGTTGGGTTCTGGTCGCGCCTCCCGGTTCGGATAGCGGCTGCCTTCTTTTGCCAAAGGCTGACGGACCTGAACAAACCGCCGCCATAGGCAACCAGACCGGCGGGCGCGTTGGGTTCTTCCTGCAAACCGATGACTTTTATCGTGACCACGCAGATATGCGCGCCGGGGATGTCCATTTCGAAGAAGACCCACGCCACGAACTCTATGGCATCGTCGCTGTCTGGCGTGATCCGTTCGGCAATCGCTGGGACCTGATCCAGTTCACGTGATCCGCATCTTCATCTGGCTATAAGTATCCCGGGGATGAATTGGCCGCAGGCCAAGAAGGGGCTGGCCCCTTGCCCGAAACAAACAGAAAAGGGGGCCAATCGGCCCCCTTTGCAATATTCTCTTCCGGATCGGATCAGTTTGGCATCAGGTCCGGAACGATCGTGACAATCGTCGGGAAGAACCACAAGATCGCGATCCCCATCACCTGGATCAGAACAAACGGAACGATCCCGCGATAGATATGACCTGTAGTGACCTCCTTCGGCGCAACCCCTCGAAGGTAGAACAACGCAAACCCGAAAGGTGGCGTCAGGAACGACGTCTGAAGGTTCACCGCCACCATGATCGTGACCCATTTCGGATCGAACGAGCCGCCATAGATCACCGGGCCCACGATGGGGATCACGATGTAGATGATCTCGAGGAAATCCAGCACGAACCCCAGAATGAACAGCACCAGCATCACGATCAGGAAAACCGTGAACTCGTTGTCAAAGCTCTTCAGGAATTGCTGGATATAATGCTCCCCTCCGAATGAAATCACCACGAGATTCAGCAACTGCGATCCGATCAGGATGGTGAACACCATCGAGGTCACTTTGGCTGTCTCACGCACCACCGGGGTCAAAACACCGCTGGAATAGAGCACCCAGCATCCGAACAGCAGCCCGAACAGGGCGTACAGGTAGGCCGCATAAGCAATGATGAAGGCGATCCAGGTTTCCACCGTCACACTGCCTTGATTGATACGCAGGTCAAAGTTGACCCCCATCAGCAGTGCAATGACAACGGCGAAGGTCGACCAGATGACCACTTTGCCCGAACGGCCCTGATCCTGCAGCTTGCGATAGGCCGCCAGCATGATCGCGCCACCCGCACCCAGCGCAGCCGCCGGTGTCGGATTGGTGACACCTCCCAGGATCGAGCCCAGCACCGCGATGATCAGAACAAGCGGCGGGAAGACCACGCGGATCAGATCGTTTGTGGCACAGCGGGCCGCAGCCTCTTTGCAACCATACATGGCCAGCGCGAACGGCAGGGCGAGCAGTACGAAAGTCACGCCAGAGGATGTGGTAGGCGATATTATCAGGATATCGACCAACGCCATCAGCAGCAGCCCGATTGCGCCAAGTATCAGCGGTTGCGGTGACCGCGACGGTGCGATCCCTCGGCCCAGAACCAGGGTCAGACCCAGCAGGACGAGGGTAACCGCCACTCCGGTGCCGATCGGTGCCGCATCGGCAATCCTTTTTTGCTGTTCAGCAGCCAGTTCCTCTTCTGTCAGGCGATGCGCTTGGGTTGTGCCGCCCGCGGCATCAATGGCTTCCTGCTCGGAAACCGCCTGATCCCATGCAGCCTGCCCATGCAGGTCGATCATTGAAGCCTTGCATTCTTCCGATACGTTGGTCCGCAGCGACGCACCCTCGCCGATATCCGAGAAGGCCGAGACCGAGATGTTCTGGCTTCCGATCACACCGACATTGCCCAAAAGGACCGCGCCGACGATCAGGGCTACAGGCGCACCCAGCAACCATGTCAGGCCTTCTGACCGCGTAATGGGTTCCCCGGAACCACCGGACACAGCCACAGCGGGCGCTTTGTGTGGATTCAGCAATGCATAACCAAAGGCATAGAGCGCATAGAGCAGCGCCAGCATGATCCCTGGCAACAGCGCAGCCTGGAACAAGGTCCCGACCGAGACAACCGCAGGCTCACCCAGATAGGTCAGCGCGTCGGTGCAACCGGCCTCAACAGCCCGGGTTTCCTGGGCTGTCGAATACAGATCTCCTGCCAATGTGCCCAGTAGGACGATCACGATCGACGGCGGAATGATCTGCCCCAAGGTGCCCGATGCCGCGATCACACCGGTCGCCAGTTCCGGCGAGTAGTTGTTGCGCAACATGGTTGGAAGCGCCAGCAGGCCCATCGTCACAACGGTCGCGCCAACGATACCGGTCGAAGCCGCCAGAAACGCCCCCACAACCACAATTGACACGGCCAGACCACCCGGAAGCGGGCCAAAAACACGTGCCATCGTCGTCAGCAGATCATTGGCAATCTTCGAACGTTCCAGCGTGATGCCCATCAGAACAAACATGAGCACGGCCAGAAGGGTCTCGATCGATTGTCCGGCCAGTACGCGCTCGTTCATGCGGTTCACGATGAACGAAACGTTGCGGTCCAGCGCGGTTTCCCAGCCCGAGGCAAAAACCGGTTCGGCAAGCCTTGGCAAATCCGGGTATCGGAACACCGATATGGTGTCCGGCTTGATCCCGGAATTCACAAGGTCCCGATAACTTTGCGATCCGACATCAATCGCCTGGTGGATCAGCAACCCCGCACTGTCCAGCGCGGCGATGATGCCAAAGGATATGATCCCCGCCCCGCCGATGGCAAAAGCCACCGGAAAGCCGGAAAGAATGCCCCCGAAAAGGCAAAAGAATACGATAATGAGGCCTATCTCGACGCCATCAAGTCCGAATAGCATTGTCTTTGTCTCCGCCCTTAATGCGCGCCTTCATAGGCTTCTTCACCCTCACCAAGGCTGTCCTTGTCGAGGTATTTTCCAACGCTTTCCGGCCCTTCCACAAATTCCAGATACGACCGGTACAGGAATGCGACGGCGTGCAGGAACACCATGGCCGCAAAAGCCACCAGAAGGATCTTGAACAGGAAGTAGGCATTGAACCCGTTGGGGCTGAACCCGATGGTTTCCACGTTCCAGCGCAAGGCACGGGACTTGGCTACCAGACGGTCCAGCGCGTCACTGGCCGAAGGGTTCGGCACGATCAGGTGACGCCACAGGAAGAACCAGCCGTACATCCAGGTCAGCACCGCCATTGGCATCATGAACAGTAACGCACCGCACATATCGACCACGCGCTTGGCGCGGTGGCTGATACCGGCATAGATCAGATCAACGCGCACATGCCCGCCCTGCACAAATGTGTATGTACAGCACAGACAGACGACCATGGCGTTATACAGTTTCAGCTCTTCCGCGAACCAGCTGATATCCATCTGGAACGGTATTCCCAGACCGAAGGACATATCGGGACGGGTAAAGACCCGTTGCATGAATACGATGACAATCTGCTGGATTACCATCAGCAGACCCGCCCAGGCAAAGAACCGCCCGGTGGTGTTTGCAAACCCTTCCAGGCCACGCACGATGGCCCACATGAAGTTTCTGTAATACAACCCGACGGCTGTCAGAACCAGAAAGAAGGTGAACACCACAAAGAAGAATTCGACCGAACCGCCGTAATAGACAAAGCGCATGATCGACGCCTTGTCAGACCAGTCCAGCCAGAGCTGCGGATGCGTGATCGCATATCCGAAATTATAGAAGGCTTCGGCAATGTTCTGAATGAACCAAACCAGTCCATTCCACAGGGCGCCGAAGAACGAGATACCGTTTTCGTCCTGCATGTTGTCCCCAGGTCGTCTCAGTTGCGCGCAGGCCTATTGTGGCTTGCCCAAGTCCTTTCGCGCAACGGGAAAGGTTTCCCCGCAAGGCGCGGGGAAACCGTTTTTCCTTTGATCAGGAAGATTTAGCCGCGAACACGGTCACGCTGTGCGGTGTAGACACCCGACGACAGGTTGTTCCATGCCGACGAAGCCGCCATCGACGGCATTGCGCTGTCGTAGATCTTCTTGAACAGCTCGTCGCCCATGTTCTCGTCCAGAACCTCTTGGCTGGCCTTGCCGAACGCATCCCAGACACTGTCGGGGAATTCCAAAACCTTGACGCCACCGGCCTGCAGGCGCTGCAGGGCGGCACCGTTGTTGGCCAGGAACTGCGCCAGGTTCCACTGGTGCGCTTCGGCGGCAGCGATCTCGATGATCTTCTGCTGGGCCGGGGTCAGTTCATTGAACACGTCGCGGTTGGTTGCCAGCGACAGACCTGCGCCCGGCTCGTGGAAGCCCGCGGTGTAGTAGGTCTTGGTGATTTCCTGGAAGCCTGCCTTTTCGTCGGCCCAGGGTCCGATCCACTCGGTTCCGTCAATCGCGCCGGACGACAGCGCCTGATACACTTCGGAACCGGGGATGTTCTGAACGGACGCGCCCAGTTTGCCCAGAGCTTTACCGCCCAGACCGGGCATACGGAACTTCAGACCATTGAAGTCTTCGGGGCTGTTGATCTCTTTCGAGAACCAGCCGCCCGCCTGCGCACCGGTGTTACCGGCCAGGAATGACTTCAGGCCAAAGATTTCGCCCAGCTCATCATGCAGCTCCATACCGCCGTCATGATAGTACCAGTTCACAAGTTCCTGTGCGGTCATGCCGAAAGGCACTGCCGTAAAGAACGCATAGCCCGGGTGCTGACCGACAAAGTAATAGTCAGCGGCGTGATACATGTCGGCCTGGCCGGACGACACCGCGTCAAACACCTCGAACGCGCCAACCAGTTCGCCTGCCGCCTTGATCTCAACATTCAGGCTGCCATCCGACATGGCGTTGATGCTGTCGGCACAACGCTGCGCGCTGTCAAACACGCCAGCCAGACCACGGCCCCACGAGGTCACCATGGTCAGTGTGCGCTGTCCCTGTGCATAGGCCGGAGCCGCCAGAGCGGTTGCTGCGGCTGCCGAACCGCCCAGCGCGGATTTTTTCAGAAATGAACGACGATCCATATGAGTGTTCCTCCCCTTCATAGTCACGATCCGGCAGAACCGGACCTGTCGCATTCAGTGCGCGTCAGCCTAATGTGAGCGAAGCGAAAGGGAATACCTACTACTGCGTAGAGAATCGATTTCTTTGGGGGATGCGGTGAAATTTCCGAATGAAAACTCCAACAAATACGGCCCAAATACCGGAATTTCACCGACCAACGCCAATCTTTTTGCATTTTTGCCGCCGCTTGCGTATCGATTCGTCCATGCAAAGACTCCGACATCTGATTTCGCTGACCTATGCGCAGAAACTGTCGCTGGTGGCCGCAATCCCGCTGGTTGTGGCCGTGGCAGCAATCGCTGTGCTTGTCGCATATGAGGCGCGTGCGACCGCTGAGCGCGAGATCGAAGCCCTGGAGCGCAGCCTGATCGAGGCCAAGAAAGAAGAACTGCGCAACTACGTGACGCAGGCGCGCAATGGTTTTGCCTATATCTATGGCCGCGCTGAACCGGACGATGAGGTGTCGAAGAACCTTGTCTCGCAGATACTTTCGGCAATGATCTATGGGCAGGACGGGTTCTTTTTCGTTTACGATTATGATGGCAACAATCTGGTCAGCCCCCGTCAGACACAATTCATCAACCGCAACTGGGAAGGTCTGACCGACAGCGATGGCACACCTATCGTTGACGAGTTCATTCGCCTCGCCCGTCAGGGAGCCGGGTGGCACAGCTTCATGTGGGAAAAACCCTCGACCGGGGATGAGGCGCAGATGATCGCCTATGTCGTCGGGTTGCAGGACTGGCGCTGGGTCGTGGGTACCGGGGTCTTCATTGACGACATTGTCGCCACGGTCGCCAACGCAAGGGCCGAGGTTGAGACCCGCGTGCAGCGCACCTTCATGTATATCGGCGCCATTGTTGTTGCTGCGGTTCTGATTGTTTTTGCTTCGGGCATGTTGCTGAACATTCGCGAGAGACGGTTGGCGGATGCCAAGTTGAAAGAACTGACGCAGCGTGTCTTCGACGCGCAGGAAGAGGAACGCGGCCGGGTTGCCCGCGAACTGCATGATGGCATAAGCCAGATCCTTGTGGGTGTGCGCTATGCGCTGGACAATGCGCGCCGCCGGCTGTTGCGCGGCGATGATGCAGGCGCGCGCGATCCGCTGGACAAAGGCATTGACCATCTTCGCACCGCTATCACCGAGGTGCGCCGCATCAGCCGCGACCTGCGCCCCGGCGTGCTGGATGACCTTGGCCTTGGACCTGCGTTGAAGGCTCTGACCGACGATTTTCGCGAACGAACCGGGATCGAGACCGAGTTTTCCACCGTCGTATTCCGCAACCGGCTGGATCAGGACAGCAAGATCGCACTCTACCGCATCGCACAAGAGGCGCTGACAAATATCGAACGCCACGCGGATGCCTCTTATGTGACGATTGACCTGCGCGGCCACAAAAAAGGCGCAACCATGCGGATCACCGACAATGGCCGTGGGTTGCGCGCAGAATCCGGAACCCCAACCACCGGCATCGGTCTGCGCAACATGCAGGAGCGAATTGAGCAACTTGACGGATCGCTGCGTATTCTGTCATCACGCGGACCGCGCGGCGGTACGGTAATCGAGGCCAGCCTGCCGCTGAGCCACCTGTTGCCTCCGCAGGAAGACGCAACTCCGAACCGAAAGGCCGGTACATGAGCGCCAAAAACATCCGAGTTCTTATTGTCGACGATCATCCCATGGTGGCCGAGGGCATTCAGTCGATCCTTGAAAGCTACGACGATATCGAAGTGGTTGGAACTCTCGGCAGCGGTCAGGCCGCGGTGGATCAGGCGGTTGGCCTCGCCCCGGATGTCATCTTGATGGACCTGAACATGCCTGGCCTCGGCGGACTCAGCGCCACGGAAATCATTCTGGAACGCCTCCCCGGTACGCGCATCCTGATCCTGTCGATGCATGACAGCCCCGAATACATTTCGACCGCGCTCAGCCACGGCGCAAAAGGCTATGTTCTCAAAGATGTCCCAACCGAAGAGATCAAGCAGGCCATCGATGCGGTCATGCGGGGTGAGCAGTATCTGTGCACAGGTGCAAGTGGGTCCCTGAAACCCAAAGGCGACAACGCACGCGAGGCGCTGACAGGGCGCGAGCAAACAATTCTGCTGGAACTGGCTCAGGGCAAATCAAACAAGGAAGTTGCGCAAAAGCTGGATATCTCGGTGCGAACGGTTGAAACGCATCGCAAGAACATCAAGCGCAAACTGGGAATATCCTCGACCGCCGGGCTGACCCGCTATGCGCTGGAACATGGCATGCTGCAAGGCACCGGGGTCGGCTTCTGATCTTTGCGCTACCGCAGCGCGCAGCGCTGCCCGGCCCAAGCAGATAAGACGCGCCACAGGCGCGTTGACGACGGGCGGGAGCCTTGACCTCCGGTAGTGCCCCTTCAATCCAGCAACTGATCTTTTCGCAAACCCGCACGCTCATAATGGTGTGGCAACACACGTCCATAGAGCTGCTGCGTCCGTTCGATCCCACCACACATGCCTTCGGCCTCGACAAATGAAAAGATACCCACATACCGCCGCCGCGTGCCCTTGACCGGGGCGACCCTGTGCAGGGAGTAGCGGCCTTTGAATATCTGCAAGTCCCCAGGTCGCAGCTCCAACCGATGAACGCGCTCACTGTTTCCGTCCAGAACCGACGCGACCTGATCGAAATTCTCATCCTCGGCTGTGCGCAGATTGGGTGCGTATTCGAATGCACCGCCCTGCTCGCCATTCTGGATCGCCAGTGTCACGGTGTAGTTGTTGGTGTCGAAATGCCAGGGAAAGCCCTGCCCCTCTTCCACGACATTGATGATCACATCTGCCAGAGGGTCATCGTAACGAAAGAAGCGGTCCTCAGGCTCATCCAGCGCATCCCGAATGAAGGGAAGAAATCCGCTAAACTCGTAAATCCTGCGCAAAGGACCGGAATGCGCAAAATTGTCAGCAGGAACAAACGCGTTCGACCGGTCATAGAACCGTCTGATCGGATGGGCGGCGTCGAACCGTGGGTCGTCTTTGGTGAAATAGGCATTTGTGCGATTGAAAGACCGGTGTGCATTGGGCGCCACCTCGTCGGCCTCCTGCACCAACAGCTCGATCCCTTGCGCATGTGCGAAACCCGGCAGAACCGCACAGCCGTCCTGTTCCAACTCGCGCCGCAAATCCCCGATCAATCGCCTGTAAGCTGGCGAATCCGGGCGATCAATCGGATATCGTCCCAGATCTACCAGGTCCTGTAACATGCTCCGCCTCCCTCGTTTGCGACCACAGGGTCAGCGTGACGCAGACAAATCACCGGATCATGCCAGTTTCAGACATCGGCCTGACGCATTCAGACCTTCATACCTGTCCCGCCCTCAGGAAAACGACTGCCCTTTTCCCGGAAATTCCCAGCATGCGGCAATCTGCGCAACAAAATTTCGCAAAATACCGCCATTGAGATAGAAAATTGGTGGATTTGCCTGTTGACGCTCCTCCCCACCGACCATAATGTCCCCTCCAAGCAAAAAGGAGCCTCTGGCGATGAGAACGCTAGTCGTAATCGTAGGAACCACGCGCATGGGCCGGTAACGGTAAACCATAATCGAACCCATGCGCCTCCGAAATTTCGGGGGCTTTTTTTTGTCAAACGCAAGACACATGTCGCGAACGGAGCAAAGCAGATGACACGTGAGATGACCGGCGCAAAGATGGTAGTTCAGGCCCTTAAGGATCAGGGCGTGGACACGGTATTCGGATACCCCGGTGGCGCCGTCCTACCGATCTATGACGAGATCTTTCTGCAAAACGACATTCGCCACATTCTGGTGCGTCACGAACAGGGTGCAATCCACGCCGCCGAAGGCTATGCGCGGTCGACCGGCAAGCCAGGTGTTGCGCTTGTAACCTCTGGTCCCGGTGCCACAAACGCAGTTACCGGCCTGACCGATGCGTTGCTGGATTCGATCCCGATTGTGGTTCTGACCGGACAAGTCCCGACCTTCATGATCGGATCGGATGCCTTTCAGGAGGCCGACACCGTTGGCATCACGCGCCCCTGCACCAAACATAACTGGCTGGTAAAGGACACGAATTCGCTGGCCGAGACGCTGCACGAGGCTTTCCATGTGGCCAAGTCGGGTCGTCCCGGCCCGGTTCTGATCGACATTCCCAAGGATGTGCAGTTTGCCACGGGTGAATACAACAGTCCGAAACCTTCGACCTCGCATTACCAGCCGGTGCTGAAAGGCGATCTGGAGGAAATCAACGAACTTGTTGCAGCCATTGAGAAAGCCAAGAAGCCGGTTTTCTATACGGGCGGTGGTGTCATCAACTCTGGCCCCGCAGCCAGCCAGTTGTTGCGCGAACTGGTGGATTCCACCGGCTTCCCGATCACATCTACCCTGATGGGTCTGGGTGCCTATCCCGCGTCGGGTGAAAACTGGTTGGGTATGCTGGGGATGCACGGCCTCTACGAGGCGAACCTTGCGATGCATGGCTGTGACCTGATGATCAACATCGGCGCACGGTTCGACGACCGGATCACCGGGCGCATCGACGCGTTCTCTCCAAAGTCGAAGAAAGCCCATATCGACATTGATCCGTCTTCGATCAACAAGGTCATCCGTGTGGATATTCCAATTGTCGGCGACGTGGCGCATGTTCTGGAAGACATTCTGAAGGTGTGGAAGTCACGCGGGCGCAAGACCGATGCAGCGGCTGTCAAGAAATGGCAGGCGCAGATCTCTGAGTGGCGTAAGATCAACTGTCTGTCCTACACCAACAGCGAAAAGTCGATCAAACCGCAATATGCGCTGCAACGGCTTGAAGAACTGACGAAAAAGTATGACCGCTATATCACCACCGAGGTCGGCCAGCACCAGATGTGGGCAGCACAGTATCTTGGGTTCGAAGACCCCAACCGCTGGATGACCTCAGGCGGGTTGGGCACTATGGGCTACGGCTTCCCCGCTTCGATCGGTGTGCAGATGGCACATCCGGACGCGCTGGTGATCAACGTCGCCGGTGAAGCCTCGTGGCTGATGAACATGCAGGAGATGGGCACCGCAGTTCAGTATCGCCTGCCGGTCAAGCAGTTCATCCTGAACAACGAGCGTCTGGGCATGGTCCGCCAGTGGCAAGAGCTACTGCATGGCGAGCGGTATTCGCATTCCTGGTCCGAAGCCCTTCCCGATTTCGTAAAACTCGCCGAAGCGTTCGGCGCCAAAGGCATCCAGTGTTCCGACCCCGCCGATCTGGACGACGCAATCATGGAAATGATCAACTACGACGGTCCGGTAATCTTCGACTGTCTGGTTGAAAAGCACGAGAATTGCTTCCCGATGATCCCGTCCGGCAAAGCGCATAACGAGATGCTTCTGGGTGAGGCCGAAACGCAGGGCGTGATCGACAGCAAAGGTTCGGTTCTAGTCTGATACCGTCCGAGGATTACCGCCGGGCGACCATTGCGCCCGGCAAACACAGGATGATGAAAGGGACATAAATGTCTGCCCTACATATCAAAAAAGGCTCCAACCGCCATTCGGCCTATAACCTACGGCCTACTTTTTCGGACGTGCAGGAACGCCACACCATTGCCGTGCTGGTCGAAAACGAACCCGGTGTCCTGGCCCGCGTGATTGGGCTGTTCTCGGGGCGTGGATATAACATCGAAAGCCTTACCGTGGCCGAGGTGGATCACACAGGACACCTGAGCCGCATCACCATTGTCACCACCGGCACGCCGCAGGTGATCGAGCAGATCAAGGCGCAGCTGGGCCGGATCGTGACTGTCCATGACGTGCATGACCTGACGGTCGAAGGCCCGTCGGTTGAACGCGAACTGGCCATCATAAAAGTCGTGGGAGAAGGCGACAAACGCGTCGAGGCGCTGCGCCTGGCTGACATCTTCCGCGCCAATGTGGTCGACAGCACCCTGAACTCTTTCATCTTCGAGATCACCGGCGCGCCGGACAAGATCGACGCTTTTGCTGACCTGATGCGCCCGCTGGGCCTGATGGAAATCGCCCGCACCGGCGTGGCGGCCCTGCTGCGCGGCGACTGAACAACGTACCCGCCTTGGGACTTTTCTTGCACCCAAGGCGGGAACACTATTTGAGGTTGGTGGGCATTTTTAAAACCAACCCACGCGCCCTTCTATGCGCTAAATTTGCCATAGGGCCGGCTTTTCCGAATAAGGATCAGGTATTTTCACATAAAGCCTATTGCCATTGCGCTTAATGGCATTAGCCTCGATGCCGCAACGCGACGTGGGGATACGTTGCTTGGGGTCAATCTGTACGATTTTTGAATGCGCGCCAGGGTTTGGCCCGGTGTTGCGATGGTTTTTCGGGAAACTCAGCAAGGCGTGGGCATCCATGATCGACGACATTCGCAGCCCGGCTGAACTTCGCGCGATGTTTGGTGCGAACCTGCGGCAACTGGCACGAAGGTATCGGTCAGTCTCGGCACTGTGCCGCAAGCTTGGCGTGAATCGGACGCAATTCAACAGGTATCTTTCAGGCGAAAGTGTTCCACGGCCGGATGTTCTGGATCGCATCTGCCGATTTTTCGACGTGGATGCGCGCATTCTCCTGAAGCCGCTGGACGAAATTGAAAAGATCGAGGACCACCCCGCAGCAGCGGCCTTGACCGAATTCCTGGGATCAGGTGTGGACATGATCGCCAGAACTGCGTTTTCTCCGGGGTTTTATGCCGTGATCGAAAGCGTCTCGGCCTCGCACCGTATGACCTTGCTGCACGCCCGACCACTGGCCCAATGCACGTTGATACGCGGATATGTGTCGCGCGCCGCGATGCCCGAAGCAACACCACAGGCGCGCGAAATACAGGGGATCGTCGCCTGCACCGGCAGTTCCGTCTATATGCTGACCTCTCAGCGAGCGGGTCAGAACAGTCGTGTTTATATGATTGCACCCGATCCGACGGGAACAGCAGTTCAGTGGCGCGGCACGGTCATAAGCCCGGCCAACCCTTCGACACCGGAACCCGTGGTTCTGAAATATCTCGGGCACGATGCAACGGCGATTTTCGCCGCTGCACGGTTGTCGACCAACAATCCGGCACAGTATCCCTGACCGGTTTTCTCAGGACGATGCGTCCTCGCCTTCGACTTGGGTGATTTGCCTATACAGGTGCCAACTGGCGTGGCCCAACAGTGGCAGGACCACCAGAAGGCCCAGAAACCAGGGCACCATGGCCAGAAACGTCAAAACAGCGATGATCACCCCCCATGCCAGCATCACCGGAAAGTTCCCGGACACATAGGTAAAGCTTGCAATCATTGCCGTGACAAAATCCAACTCGCGATCCAGCAGCAGTGGGATCGACAAAACGGTGATCATATACAGAACGGTTGCGAAAACCGCCCCGACCACCGTGCCCACAGCCAGCATTGTCAGGCCATTCGCCGTCAGAAAGACCTCAAGCGAGGATGACACGTTTGTCATCGTGGCCAGCCCAAGGAACAGGGCAAAGATCATGTGCCCCAGAAAAAACCAGAACAGAAACACCACGACGATGATGGCGCAGATCGACGGCAATTGCCTACGGCTTTGTTGCAGCACGACACCAAAGATTGCGCCAAGATCCAGCGGTTCACCCTGTTCCAGCCGGTGCGACACCTCGTAAAGGCCAACAGCGGCAAACGGGCCGATCAACGGAAAGCCAATGGCTGCCAGAACCAGCCAGAAGGTTGTACCGGTCTGGATGGTGACCCATGCCATCGCCCATCCCGCAAGCACGTAGAACCCGGCAAAGATCAACCCGAACTGCGGCGCACGCCGAAAGTCGGCCCAGGCGCGCCCCAACGCGGCGCGTAGCATGGCAGTATCTACCGGACGCATGTCCGGAACGCCAAATGGCTTTTCCATTAAGTCTCCTCCCTGATCGGCGTTATGACATCGCCGGCCTCTTGTTGGGCCAGTCGGTTTCGGCGTGATAGGCCGCCCCGACCGACAGTAATTTCTGATCCGACCCTTTTGGTCCAAACAGTTGAAAGCCCATGGGCAGGCCCTGCACACCAAATCCGGCGGGCGCGGCCAGACAAGGCAAGCCAATCAGGCTGACCGGTACCGTGACATGCATCCAGCGATGATACGTATCCATTGCGCAGTCCGCGATCCGGGTGGGGTATGGTGTTTCAATCCCAAACGGCCAAACCTGTGCGGATGGCAGGACAAGGGCATCAAACTGCTCGAACAGTTCAGCCGCGCGCCGGAACCAGTCTGACCGGATAACACTGGCGTGATGCACATCCATGGCACTCATCGTCAGACCCCGATCCAGCTCCCACTGGGCTGTGTCCTTCAGATGGTCCCGTCGTTCAGCCAAGGGTTCCAGCCCCGCAGCAACACTCCAGGATCGCAGGGTAGTCCAGCTGGTCCATAACCGTTCGGCATCAAAAGGCGGGGCGACATGTTCAACACGCGCGCCGAGCATTTCGAACACCTTCAACGCATCCCGGCACAGCTCAAGAATTCCGGCCTCTGTTGGAAAGGCCCCGCCCCAATCACCCAGCCAGCCAATGCGCAGCCCGCTCAGATCTGCTGCGACCACCGGCGACACCGGCGTACAATCTCTGGCCAGCGGCAGGCGTGGATCAGGCCCCGAGATCACATCGAGCAGGAGACCCAGATCCTCGGGGCTTCGCGCCATCGGCCCCAGCGTGGACAGTTGATGCAGGAAACTGTCACCCACAGGATCAGACGGCACCCTGCCCCAGCTTGGGCGAAAGCCATAGATGTTGTTCCACGCCGCCGGGTTGCGCAGGCTGCCCATCATGTCGGACCCGTCGGCCAATGCCACCATACCCGTCGCCAAAGCCACTGCTGCTCCACCGGATGAGCCACCGCAGGTGAAACTGGCATCATACGGGTTGCGCGTCGCACCATAGACCGGGTTGAACGTGTGCGAGCCCAGCCCGAACTCCGGCGTGTTGGTCTTGCCGATCAGGATGGCGCCTGCGGCCCGCATCCTAGCGGCAATCAGATCATCCCTGTCAGGGACGACATCCCTGAAAACAGGCGATCCATGCGAAGAGACAATACCTGCTACATTGACCAAATCCTTGACGGCAATTGGCAAGCCGTGCAGCGGGCCAGCGACGGGGCCGCTGTCGCGGGCCTGTGCTTCGGCCATCAGCTCGCCCTTGTCCCGCAGCGCCACTATGGCGTTCACCCCACCGTTGACCTTGGCAATGCGATCCAGCGTGGCCTGCATGACTTCCATGGCCGAAACCTGCCGGGTAGCCAGTTGGTTCAGAAGCTCTGTTGCAGATATCCGGGTCAGGTCCATAACACGCCAGTCTGTTGTTGTTCTTCAACAGCCTAGCGAGCGGCTCACCTCATTTAAACCCACTGTTTGGATGTATCTTTTCTTGCTTAACATACAACGGCATCACAACGCTTTGCCGTGCAATGGCAGGTTGCTGTCCCGGCCCAACCAATACCGTAGACAAAGCGCAATGGCGGCGCTGCTCAACACCAGCCAGACGCCACCCCACAGCATCGCGGTGCCGCCGAATTCCTCGGCCAGCAGGAACGCGTCCGAGCGCGCACCGGATCGTCGGATGGTGTCATCAAAGATATCAAACGGCACGTAGATCATGCTGGTCAGCCCGATGACGCGCAGCACCAGATCACTGACCTCGTGGCTCATAAACCATGCTGTCGCAATCATTGCCGTCCCGCCCCCTGCGCAAAACAGCAGGGCGAAAGCATCGCGTATGTACAGCAGTGCGATCAGACACATGATTGCGCCGAAAACAGCCAGAACAGCTCGGTCAGCATTTGTCCGCAAGGCGATGATCAAAAGCGCAATGCCAAACACAAGCGAGCCGAGATACCCGGCGGACAGGCTGAGAAATCTGCTGCCGCCCCGGCCGATCACCATTCCGCCTTGCTGGGGTGAAATCGTGAAACTCTCGACCGAGCCGCCAGTCAGTAGGATTGTCCCGGCATGAGACAGCTCATGCAGAAAAACGACCAGAATTTTAAGCGGAACAACAACCGGCGTATTCCAGAGCGCAAAGACCAGACCGGTGATCAGGATAAGCTGCCAGTGCCCTTTCAGCAGGTCCAGAAGGGAACGCTGGCGTGTCACCTTAGCTGTCGCCCTGCGCCTCGGATCGGCTTTTGCCTGCCACGTTCAGGGCCAAGGTTGCCGCCATGAATCCGTCCAGATCGCCGTCCAGAACGCCTTTGGTATCCGAGGTTTCGTGATTGGTTCGCAGGTCCTTTACCATCTGATAGGGCTGCAACACGTAAGACCGGATCTGGTTGCCCCAGCCTGCGTCGCCCTTGGCCTCGTGCGCGGCGTTGATATCCGCGTTGCGGCGATCCAGTTCCTGCTGGTACAGACGCGACTTCAGGGCCTTCATGGCAATATCGCGGTTCTGGTGCTGCGACTTTTCCGAGCTGGTCACAACAATCCCGGTCGGGATGTGTGTAATCCGGACGGCCGAGTCGGTGGTGTTCACGTGCTGGCCACCAGCCCCCGAAGACCGGTAGGTGTCGATGCGGATATCGGCCGGGTTCACCTCGATCTCGATATTGTCGTCGACCACCGGATAGACCCAGACCGAGCTGAACGACGTGTGGCGCTTGGCCGCCGAGTCATAGGGCGAAATCCGCACCAGCCGATGCACGCCGCTTTCCGATTTCAGCCAGCCATAGGCGTTGTGACCAGAAATCTTGTAGGCTGCGGATTTGATCCCAGCTTCTTCGCCCGGTGTCTCGGATTGCAGCTCGACCGTGTAACCCTTTTTCTCGGCCCAGCGCACATACATGCGCGCCAGCATCGACGCCCAGTCGCAGCTTTCGGTTCCCCCCGCGCCCGAGTTGATTTCGAGGAAAGTATCATTGCTGTCAGCCTCACCGTCCAGCAGCGCCTCAAGCTCTTTTTTGGCGGCTCTGGCTTTCAGCGTCTTGATCGCCGCTTCGGCATCCTGAACGACTTCTTGGTCTTCCTCCATCTCGCCCAACTCAATCAGTTCGATATTGTCGCTGAGATCGGTCTTGATGGATTCATACGTCTCGATTGCATCGACCAGCATCTGCCGCTCGCGCATCAGTTTCTGCGCGTTTTCAGGGTTATCCCAAAGGTTGGGGTCTTCGACGCGCGCGTTGAATTCCTCAAGGCGATGCGGCGCGGTTTCATAGTCCATACGCTGCGCCAGCAGCTCCAGCGACTTTTTGATATCCGCCACGATGTTCTGGGTTTCGGCGCGCATGGTCTTGTCCCAACTTGCTCAATCAGGCCTGCGTGATAGCAAGAGGTGCGAGACACCACAAGACAGGCTTGACCTGAATGCAAAACACAGTCGAAGAGTTTCTGGGCAGATGGGATTTGCACTTGCCTGAACTGGTTGCGGACACCGGCAATGCAAGAGTGTGGAAAGTACAATCCAATTGCGGCCCGGCTGCCTTGAAGCTTTATCGCAGGCAAGATCGCGGGAACGAAAAACCGGGCACCAGCTTGTTGGTCGGGTGGCGCGACAGGGGCGCTGTTCGGATTTTGGAAGAGGCACGGAGCGCCGTGCTGATGGAGTGGTTGGATGGACCATCTCTGGGGGATATCGCCCGCGCGGGCAGGCCCGAAGACGCCGTCAAGACACTTGCAGAAACAGCAGCACGTTTGCACGCAGGGGGCCCGGTCAGCGCCACTGGCATGAAACCCTTGCAAAAGGTGTTCGCCCCTTTGGCTGAATGCACCTTTGCGGCCGAGTGCCCTGCCCAACTGCGTAACGCGGTGAAGTCAGCGATTGCACTAAGTGAAGACCTGTTAGACAGCCAACCATTACCCGTACCTCTTCACGGGGACTTTCACCCAGACAATGTCATTATGACACCATCAGGACCCCGGATCATCGATGCAAAAGGTTATCTAGGCGATCCCGCTTTTGAACTGGCCAACGCGTTGCGACACCCTAAGGGAATGCCGGATCTTGTGCGCCAGCCCCTGCAAATCGAAACCTGTCTGTCGGAGTATTCCAAAGCAATGAGTGTACCACGAATACGGCTGGCTCAATGGGCTGCCGCGAAATGCGCATTGTCCATCTACTGGCGATCTGACGGCCCGATCTGCGGTGACGCAGAAGCTGATCTACTAAACCTGTTTCTGAAAGCGGCCGGTCAGTAAAGCCCGCCGGTGCTCAGGTCCCCTTGGGAAGCTTTCGGTCCAACGGTCACGGTCTCGCCCGTTGACGTCTGAACCTGAACCCCCGCGCGCTGCACTTCTTCAAACAATGGCAGATCCGATCCGATGGCAAAACCACCATCATAGACACGGTCGATGAATCCATCGACACCGTCGCGGAAGAATTCGGCCACGACATAATCACCGGTGGCATCATCTGGCAGGCGGGCCCCGCTGAAACGGTCGATCTTGATGAAATGGCCGCCTTCGGGCACTTCAAACGGACCACCGCCGTATTTCTCGACCGCTTTTTCCATGAAGCTCTGGAAAACTGGGCCGCACAACGTGCCACCATAGGCCCCACGTCCCATCGGACGCGGTCGATCATAGCCGATGTAGCAACCCGCCACGATGTTCGACGTAAAGCCGATGAACCACGCATCCTTGGAGTCGTTGGTGGTTCCGGTTTTGCCTGCTGTTGGCACCGGCAGGTTCACTACGCCGGATGCTGTCCCGCGATCCACCACGCCCTTCATCATCGATGTCAGCTGATAGGCGGTGATCGCATCCATGACCTGCGCGCGATCCGTGACAAGGGTCGGCGATTCATCTGGTTCCAGCCAGGTCGAGTTACAGTCCAGACACTGACGGTCATCGTGGCGATAGATGGTTTTTCCGAACCGGTCCTGAATGCGGTCGACCAGAGTGGGTTCCACACGCTGGCCGCCATTGGCGAACATCGCATAGGCCGCGACCATCTTATAAAGCGTGGTTTCTTCGGCCCCCAGCGAGTTGGCCAAAAACGCGCCCATCCTGTCATAGACACCGAACCGTTCCGCATAGCCCGCAACGACAGGCATTGTAACTTCCTGCGCCAGACGGATGGTCATCAGGTTCCGCGACTGTTCGATCCCTGTACGCAAAGGTGTGGGGCCGTAGAACTTGTTGGAAGAGTTCTTGGGGCGCCACAGCCCCTGCGGCGTGTTCACTTCGATCGGCGCATCGACGACGATGGTCGCGGGGCTGTATCCGCTGTCAAGCGCAGCAGCATAAACAAACGGCTTGAAGGACGATCCCGGCTGGCGCTGTGCCTGTGTGGCCCGGTTGAACACGGTGTCCTGATACGAGAACCCGCCCTGCATCGCCAGAACACGACCCGAGTTCACGTCCATCGCGACAAAGCCGCCTTGTACCTCGGGCACCTGGCGCGCCGACCATTGCCCATCTTCACCCGCAACAACAAAAATGACATCACCACGCTTGAAGTTGGCGGCAAAATCACCCTGCATCCACTTGATGTCCGCGCGCGGGATAGTCCCATCGGCAGGACCTTCTTCTACACCAACGGTCAGTTGCTGGTCGGTCACGCCCAGAACCACGGCTGGATACCAACGGGTTGGCAGAATAACGTCGCGCGGAATTTCCATGGCCGCCAGTGCCTCGCGCCATTGCGCCTCATCCGCCAGTTTTTCTTCCGGGATCACGTCACCTGTTCCGCGCCATTTGCCTCGGGAGCGGTCATATTTCTCGAGCGCCTCGCGCAAGGCCCGTGCGGCCTCAACCTGCATTTCCTCGTCCACCGATGCACGCACGGTGAAGCCCCCGGTAAAGAACTCGCCCTCACCAAAATCTTCGCTCAGCTGGCGGCGGATTTCGTCGGTGAAATAGTCGCGGGGCGGCAGGGCCGTACGGAAGCTTTCAAAATCTCCGTTCTGGACCGAGCGCAGAGGCAATTCGACCTCGGCCTCATAAGTCGCCTGATCGATGTAACCGTTCTGCTGCATCTCGCGTAACACGTAATTGCGCCGGGCCAGAAGACGTTCTTTTTCCGATACCGGGTGGTAATCTGACGGCGCTTTGGGCATGGCAGCCAGCATGGCGGCCTCATGCGGGGCCAGTTCCTGCAGGGTCTTGTTGAAATAGGTCTGTGCGGCGGCAGTCACACCGTAAGAGTTCTGGCCCAGAAAGATCTCGTTCATATAAAGTTCGAGGATCTGTTCCTTGTCCAATGTATCCTCAAGCCGGGTCGCAAGAATGATTTCCTTGATCTTACGCTCGGCCCGGCGGTCACCGGACAGCAGAAAGTTCTTCATGACCTGCTGCGTGATGGTCGACGCACCGCGTACGGTTTCGCCCTTGGTCCGCACTGCCTCGACCCCGGCGGCAATGATGCCGCGCGGGTCATAGCCCTGATGGTTGTAGAAATTCTTGTCTTCCGCCGAAATAAACGCCTGCTTCACCAGATCCGGGATTTCCTCGGATGGCGTAAACAGGCGGCGTTCCTGCGCGAATTCATCAATCAGCTTGCCTTCACCCGAATAGATCCGGCTGATCGTGGGTGGTTTGTACTGTGCCAGTGACTCGTGGCTGGGCAGGTCGCGCCCATACATCCAGAACACTGCGCCGATCACCAGCGCGGCCATGAAAATACCCAATGTCACGAGGCTGAAAATCGCCCCGAAAATCGAAAGAATGAACCGGATCACGTTACTGCCTTTTTTTCGCGGTGCTGCATATATAGTGATGCGCCGCCCAAGGGTCAAAACACCGAGCGTATTCTAGCCGTTTTACGCCGCAAGGTCACTGACCAATAAGGGATTTGCGGATCACATCCTGCTGGCGCCAATCCTCAAGCCCCCGATGAATTCCCAGCGCCATTCTTGCACGCCAATCAGGATCTTTGAGGTTCTTCAGGTCTCTGGGACTGGACAGAAATCCAAGCTCGACCAGAACCGACGGGATGTCCGCCGCCTTGAGTACTGAAAAAGATGCGGTACGCAAGGGTTTGCCGTTCATCGGCCCGCCTTGTTGTGCCAGGCCGTTTGCGATGGCCTTGGCCAGCGCGCTTGTGCGTGGCATCGTTTCCTGACGGGCCATGTCCAGCAGAACATCGGTGACCTGATCATCCGCCCCGTTCAGATCGATACCGGAAATCAAATCCCCGCGGTCGTGCCGTTCCGCCAGCTTCGCACTGGCCACATCCGAGGCATCGTTAGACAGGGTATAAACCACCGCGCCATGCGCCCGCCCCTCGGACAGGGAATCGGCATGAAGCGAGATGAACAGGTCCGCACCGGCCCGGTGCGCCAGCGCAATTCGGCGCTCCAGCGAGACGAACTGATCGTCGACCCGCGTCAGAACCACCTCGTACCCGCCTGATCTTAGAAGGATTTCGCGCAGCTCACGTGCGAAAGTCAGCATCAGGGTTTTTTCATCAATCGCGTCAGTCTCGGCCCCCGGGTCAATGCCTCCGTGGCCCGGATCCAGCATGACACGCAAGGGTCGGTCGGCACCGCGCACCACGGCTTGAGGCACATCCGCCGGTTCCGGCAAGTCCCAGCCCGGGTTTCGTGGCGCACCTGCCGAGGCGTTGAAGGCATCGAAATCCGTCCCCTTGAGGTCGAGCGACAGCAATGCAGCACCTGAATCCTCTGCCACCGACAATTCTGCCGTCGCCACTGCCATCGGAGCACCCAACTCCAGCACCAGTCGTGACCATCCCGGAACATACGCACCGAACTGCACAGCGCTGATGCGATCAGATTGCAGAAAATCTTCGCGGGTCAGCCCGGCCCAGTCCACTTCGTTGAAGTCCAGAACCATACGGTAGGGATCCTGCAAGGTGAAAATCCTGTAGGGAACGCCCTGACTGAGGGCGATGTCCACCCGAACACCGGTACGCCCGACATCCGTAATACGGCTCTGGTCAGGCTGGACACGCGCCAACGCGCTGAAATCCTGCGCAATGGCACCACCAGCCAACGCCCAGAACAGCGCAATGCTAAAGAAGATCCTGCTCATGGCCTCAAGTTTTCCCGAGATCGATTGTCGGGCACCCTATACCACAAGCGGCGGTTTGTGAACGGTTCAGGCCCTTTCCCTGACAGCGCCGCGCCGGGTCATAAAAAGGCGCAAACGCTCAAGCCCTTCCTGAATGTCATCCGTCGCGCGCGCATAGGAAAAACGCAATGTGGTATGGCCGCGCTGCGGGTCGAAATCCAGCCCTGGCGTCACGGCCACACCGGCCTGTTCCAGAATCTCGGCCGCAAATGTGCGGCTGTCGTCGGTCAGGTCGGATACATCTGCATAAACATAAAACGCCCCGTCGGGCGGCGCTATGTTCGAAAACCCGGCCTTGGGCAGCCCGTCCAGCATCAGCGCGCGATTGCGGCGGTACACATCCAGATTGGCTTGCAATTCGTCGTCGCAATCCATCGCAGCCAGCGCTGCGACCTGGCTGCCATGAGGGGCGCAGATGAACATGTTCTGAGCAATCCGTTCGACCACGCGCACCTGATTCTCAGGCACCACCATCCAGCCAACGCGCCATCCGGTCATCGAAAAGTATTTCGAGAACGAGTTGATCACATAGCATTCATCAGTCAGCTCCAGCGCCGTCACGGCCTTGGCTTCGTATTCCAGCCCGTGGTAAATCTCATCACTGATGAACGACGCGCCCTGCCCATGCGCCGCCTGGATCAGGTTGCCCATGGCGGCACGGTCCAGCATCGTACCGGTCGGATTTGCGGGCGAGGCCACCATCAGCCCTTTCAGGTCCATCCCCTGAATATCCGCCGCCACGGGCTGCAACCTGTTTTCCGGCGCGGTCGGCAGGTCGACCGGGACCAGCCCCAGCGCCTTCAGGATCTGGCGATAGGACGGATAGCCGGGCGCCCCGATACCGACACGGTCACCGCTGTCGAACAATGCGGTAAAGGTCAGCAGGAATCCGCCGGACGAGCCAGGTGTGATCACCACCCGCTCTGGGTTCAGATCGACATTGTACCAATCCCCGTAAAGCCGGGCGATCCGCTGCCTCAGGGCGGGCAGACCCAGGGCAACCGTATAGCCCAGCGGGCCTTGCTCCATCGCCGCGGCCAAAGCCTCGGTCGCGCCCTTTGGCGCGCCGGTTCCGGGTTGGCCGACTTCCATGTGGATCACGTGGCGACCCGCCTCTTCGGCCTTGCGTGCCGCCTCCATCACATCCATCACGATGAAGGGATCGACCCCGGACCGGGTTGAGTTTCTCATGCCCATCTCCCATGTTGCAGTCATGGCTTTTGAGCGCGTATCCCGGTTGGCGTCAATCCCGGCCCTGATGGTTGCCGTTGTCGTCTGGCTGGCGGCAGCGACGCAATCGCACGCACAAAGCCTGATCCGCGACCCTGATATCGAACATGGCCTGCGTGAACTGGCCTTTCCGGTGTTGCGGGCTGCGGGGCTGAACACGAACCGGGTTCAGATTCTGGTCGTAAACGACAACACGTTCAACGCATTCGTCATCGACTACAACGCGATTTATGTGAACTACGGGCTGATTCTGACCGTCGAAAGCCCTGAGATGTTGCAGGCTGTCATCGCCCACGAGGCCGCCCATATCTCTAATGGTCATCTGGCGCGACGGGCTGAGAACCTGAAAGCCGCGCAGCGCAACGCCAGCCTCGGCACGGCTTTGGCCCTGCTGGCTGCAGCGGCGGGTGGGGGCGAGGCCGCCATCGGGATCGCTGCTGGCACCCAAGGCGCGGCAATCCGCGGTTTTCTGGGTCACACCCGCGCGGAAGAGGCATCCGCCGACCGCAGCGCCGCAAGTTACCTGCGATGGGCCGAAATCTCACCCAGCGGGATGGTGGAGTTGCACCGAAAGTTCGCCGGTCAGGAACTGCTGAGTGTCGCCAACCAGGACCCCTATATGCGATCACACCCGACAAGCCGTGATCGTCTGCGCGCCGCCGAGGCTTTCCTGGATGAGTTTGGCGACCGAGCCGTTCCAAACCCCAATGCGGATTACTGGTTTGCGCGGGTTAAAGGCAAGCTGTCGGCCTTTCTGCGGTCGCCCAGTTGGACCTTGCGGCGCGCCGGCGAAGAACCCTACCGCGACATCCGCCTGATGCGAGAGGCTTCGGCCTATCATCAGAATCGCGATCTGTCCCGCGCTCGTGCCGCGATAGACTCGGCGCTTGCCGAGCGTCCTGATGACCCGTTCTATTACGACCTGAAAGGGCAAATCCTGTTGGAAAACAGAAGGGTAAGCGAGGCTGTTAAAGCCTACGCAAGCGCTGTTGAAATGGCACCTAACAATGCGTTGATCCTTGCGGGCTATGGGCGCGCACTGTTGGCGCAAGGGGAAACAAAACAGGCGTTGAATGCACTGGAACAGGCGCGTGCGCGCGACTTTCGTAATGCACGCCTGATGCAGGACCTGGGTGTGGCTTACGCGCAGGTCGGAAATAACGGCATGGCTTCGACCGTGACGGCAGAGCGCTATGCCCTGCAGGGTCGGATGGAGGATGCCGGAATTCACGCGAAACGGGCCGTGGCGCAATTGCCGGAAGGCTCTCCGGGTTGGCAAAGGGCACAAGACGTGTTGATTGCCTCAGAACGACTCAAGAAAGATAAAAGGAAACGGAAATGATCCTCAGACATGCTGCACCTGCCCTTCTGGGGCTTTCCATGGCGGCGACCTCAGCGCAGGCGCTGGACCTGAACGCGATGAATGATGCCGAAAAGGCAGAGTTTGGCGCTCAGGTACGCGAATACCTGCTGGAAAACCCCGAAGTCATTATCGAGGCAATCAATATCCTCGAACAGCGAAACGCAGTGGCCGAAGCGGCCGCAGACAAGGAACTGGTTGCCGCCAATGCGGCCGAACTGTTCGACGATGGCTTTAGCTGGGTTGGGGGCAACCCGGATGGCGATATCACACTGGTCGAGTTTATGGATTACCGCTGCGGCTATTGCCGCCGCGCGGTGCCCGAAGTGGCAAACCTGCTGGCCAGCGATGGCAATATCCGCTTTGTGATCAAAGAACTGCCAATTCTGGGCGACGCATCTGTTTTGTCCTCTCGCTTTGCGGTGGCAACCAAGCAAGTGGCGGGCAATAACGCCTATAAACAGGTTCACGATGCGCTGATGGAATTCAGCGGCGAACCCTCAGAAGTAACTCTTCGCCGCATCTCTGACGGGCTGGGTCTGGACAGTGACGCGATCTTCGCCGCGATGGACAGCGACAGCGTCACGGATGAGATCAGCCGCACCCGCGCCCTGGCGCAACGGATGCAGATTTCGGGCACGCCCTCATTCGTGTTGGGAACCGAGTTGCTGCGCGGCTATCTGCCTGCCGATCAGATGCAGCAGATTGCAGATGGCGTTCGCGCAGAACAGGGTTGATAGGTATTGGGGGCGGCACAGCTGCCCCCAGACAAAAAGGCGGACTGATCGCTGACCTCAGCCGTCTACCGGTTCCACGGCCCGTTGATAGAGATGCCACGTGGTATGGCCAAGGATCGGCAAGGTAAAGATCAAGCCCATAAACGCCGGAACCATCGACAATAACATTGTGACCGAGATGATCGCTGCCCAGCCGAGCATGACCACAGGGCTTTCCGAGACGACGCGTAAAGACGTCAACATGGCTGAAACGAAATTTGTTTCCCGGTCCAGAAGCATGGGCATGGCGACGACAGTGACCGAAAACAAGACAGCCGACAGAAACGCCCCGACACAGGTGCCGATTGCTAGGAATGTCCAGCCCTGCGGGGTGAACAAGATGATGTTCAAGAATCCGTCAAAATCCGAAAAGGATGAATTCTGCAGGATGATCGCAAGCCAAAGCCGGACCTGGTAAACCCAAACCCAGAAAATGAACAGCGTAACAAAGGCCATCCAGCCCATTTCGCGCTTGCGTTGATCGGCCATGACTGTGAGGATTTCATACCAGCCAAATTTCTCTCCCTTCTGTAACCGCCGGGACATCTCATAAAGTCCTGCAGCGGCGAAAGGCGCGACCAGAGGAAACCCGACAATCGCTGGGATGATCATCCAGATCTTGCCAAGCCAGACCAAGCTCCAGACCATCAGGATGCCGAAAGCCGCATAGAAAAACCCGAAGAAACCGCTCATGAAGGGGCGCGCCAGAAAATCGGAGAACCCAGCTTTTAGCGACGCCTTTATATCATCCGAAGTAACCCGATTGACCTTGGGCATGGCCTGCTGGTGTGGCGTCAGGTTCTCAGGTGGCGTAGGGCCTGCGGTCTTGGATGTCATGACACACTCCTCCCAAAGCATGGGTCCGCGCTGTTCTGTTTAACGACGGAACCAGCGACGAAACAGGCATCGTTCGGTCACGAAACAAGTTTGCAACAGCTCAGGCATCAGGGCAAGGGATGAGTAAGGTCGCTATGTCTGCCTTACCGACACAGCCGACCCCACACTACTCCGCCGCTTCCGCAGCCGCGTCCAGTTCCGCGGCTTTCTTTTCGACCTGCTCCACGATGTGGTCGATCATCTGATCGTTGGACATCTTATGGCTGGCCTTGCCCGCCAGATAGACCATCCCGGACCCTGCCCCGCCACCGGTAAACCCGACATCGGTCATCAGCGCCTCGCCCGGTCCGTTGACCACGCAGCCGATGATTGACAGGCTCATCGGTGTCTTGATGTGTTCCAGACGACGTTCCAGCGCCTCGACGGTCTTGATAACGTCAAACCCCTGCCGCGCGCAGGACGGGCATGAGATGATGTTGACGCCACGGTGGCGCAGACCAAGGGATTTGAGGATTTCAAAGCCGACCTTCACCTCTTCCACCGGATCGGCAGACAGGCTGACGCGGATCGTGTCGCCGATCCCCATCCACAGAAGGTTGCCCAACCCGATGGCGGATTTGATGGTGCCGGACACCAGTCCGCCCGCCTCGGTGATACCCAGATGGATGGGCGCATCAGTGGCTTCGGCTATGCCCTGATACGCGGCGGCGGACAGGAATACGTCGCTGGCCTTCACACTGATCTTGAACTCGTGAAAATCATTGTCCTGAAGGATGCGGATATGTTCCAACCCGCTTTCGACCATCGCCTCGGGGCACGGTTCGCCATATTTCTCAAGCAGGTGCTTTTCCAGGCTGCCTGCATTTACGCCGATGCGGATCGAGCAATTGTGGTCGCGCGCGGCCTGAATGACTTCTTTCACCCGACTTTCATCGCCGATGTTGCCGGGATTGATACGCAGACAGGCAGCGCCCGCCTCGGCCGCTTCGATTCCACGGCGATAGTGAAAATGGATGTCCGCAACGATAGGCACCGGGCTTTCGCGCACGATTTCTTTCAATGCCTTAGCCGACGCCTCATCTGGGACTGAAACGCGCACGATATCCGCGCCAGCCTCGGCTGCGGCCTGAACTTGCGCCACCGTTGCCGCCACATCAGTGGTCAGGGTGTTGGTCATGGTCTGAACGGCGATCGGGGCATCCCCCCCGACGGGAACGTTACCGACCATGATTTGACGGGATTTACGACGATATATGTCGCGCCAGGGGCGCACGTGATTAAGGGACATAAGGACGGATCCGCGTCTGCCTGGGTTGCGACTGTAGATAGTCCGGCAAAGGGGTTACCGCAATGGCAAGATCACTCGGCGGGCGCTTCTGTCGCCTCGGTTTGCAGTTCAGCCACCAATTGCTTGAGAGCGCTGTTCTGTTCCGCCTCAAGATCGGCAACAGCATAAACTTCAGACACCGCGTCTTTCGAAAGGATCACCCCTTTGGCAACCGTGCCGGGTGCCCCTGCCGGGCCATAGTGCTCGCCGTTCATTGAGAAATAAACCGATCCCGACGCCCCTGCCCGCAACAGCGGTGGTTCTTCCGTTAGCGGAACCTCAAAGACACTGCCTTGCTCGACCGTTCCAAGGGTCCCTTCGAAAATAACACTGCCATCCGCCGCCGTCACCCGCATCCAAGAAGGATCGACAGCAACGATTTTCAGCATGGTATCAATCTGTTCCACGACCTGCGGCAAGGATGGTCGTTCAACCGTGTGCACTTCGGCGACTTCGAACTGCGGCAGGCTTGGCGGGCGGAAGGTTCCGACATCGCGTGGATCAAGGGTCGAAATTGGCGCATCGCGGGCAACCAGAACCGGAACATCCAAGGCCTGCGGACGATAGAGGCGGTCCAGTGCCTCGGTGTTCGCCGCAGCAACCGCATCATCGACAACGCCGCCGCGCACGGCATCCAGCGGATCAAGGTCGGAAAGCACCACAGGCGCTTGTTCAACCGGGCTGACCTGTACCTGCTGGATCTTGTTCAGAACCGCCCACCCGCCATAGCCGATGCCACCAATAACCGCCAAAAGCACCAGCGACGATCCGATGGCGCGCGGTTCAATCTGACTGACCAGAGATTCCTTGCCCGGAATATACGGCGTATTGGGCGAGATGAAGGGATCGCGCCCCATTGGCCCACGCGTCGGAAGCGCACCGGTCGGCTTTCGCACCACCGAAGCCTCGGCCGACATGCCATGCGCGACCGAAAAACCGCTTTCCGCGCAGAAAGTCGAGAAGGTTTCATCCGGGTTCATCCCCAGATAACGCGCGTAAGAACGCACATACCCGGCGATAAAGCCGGGCGTGTCAAAGGCATCAGGATCTGCGTTTTCGATGGCAGCAATGTAGTTGGCTTTGATCCTCAGCTCGCGCTGAACATCCAACAGGGATTTGCCCATGGTTGCGCGTTCGCCGCGCATCTTGTCACCAAGGCGTACCTCGTAGTCGTCAAACCCTTTCGGTCTGACATCTACATCCTCATCAGATTCGCGCTGTGATCTGCGCCCAATCATTCCTGCTGCCCCATTCTGCCTGTCGCGCGTTTCGCGTTAGCGGCGAATCATCCCCAAAACGATTCGTCCGCCGATTTTGTTAGCGTAAGCTTAACACGCGGCAAATACGTTGCACACTTTGGCGTGAGGTTAACCGGCAAGTTCGGCGCGATTTAGCGCACAATGTGACCAAAGTTCGTCCATCGCCTGTACCAGACGGTTCATTTCGTCAGGCCCATGCACCGGAGAAGGGGTAAAGCGCAGACGCTCGGTTCCGCGCGGAACGGTCGGGAAATTGATCGGTTGCACATAAATGCCGTAATCATCCAACAGCATATCGCTGAGCTTCTTGGTATGGACCGGGTTTCCGACGATCACGGGCACGATATGGCTTCCGTGGTCGATCAGCGGTAGCCCCATCCCCTTCAACCGCAGCTTGAGGATTTTGGCCTGCGTCTGATGCTGCTCACGCAGTTCAGGTGCAGTTTTCAGGTAGGCAACAGATGCAGCAGACCCGGCCGCAACCGCAGGTGGCAGGGACGTGGTAAAGATAAAGCCCGGCGCATATGACCGCACGGCGTCGCACATCTTGGCGCTGGCCGCGATATAGCCGCCCATCACGCCATAGGCTTTTGCCAGCGTGCCATTGATGATGTCGATCCGGTGGGCAAGGTTATCGCGCTCGGTCACACCGCCGCCGCGCGGGCCATACATGCCTACTGCATGCACTTCATCAATATAGGTCAGCGCACCGAATTCATCCGCCAGATCGCAGATCTCTTCGATCGGACCAAAATCGCCGTCCATGGAATAAACCGACTCGAATACGATCAATTTGGGTGCGGCCGGATCGTCCGCCTCAAGCAGCTCGCGCAGATGCGCCACATCATTGTGCCGGAAGATGCGCTTGGCCCCGCCATTCCGGCGCACGCCTTCGATCATCGAGGCATGGTTCAGCGCGTCAGAGTAGATGATCAGGCCCGGGAACAGTTTAGGCAGCGTGCTGAGCGTTGCGTCATTGGCGATATAGGCGCTGGTAAAAAGCAGCGCGGCTTCCTTGCCGTGAAGATCGGCCAGTTCAGCTTCAAGCCTTTTATGATAAACCGTGGTGCCCGAGATATTGCGCGTACCGCCTGAACCTGCACCGGCTGCATCAACAGCTTCGTGCATTGCATTCAGAACGACCGGGTTTTGCCCCATGCCCAGATAATCGTTGCCGCACCATACGGTGATGTTCTGCTGTGACCCGTCCGGACGTGTGCGCACCGCATGGGGAAAATGCCCATTGCGACGTTCGATATCGATGAAGGTCCGGTAACGACCTTCATCATGCAGCCTGGCAATCGCTGAATCGAGCTGAGCAGTATAGTCCAAAGGACCCTCCTTGAACGCCCGTATCCGGTTTCCCATTGGGCGATATTTTCGCCACCTCCCACAGCTTACCCTGTTTTGGTGGCTTTGTGTTCCCTTATTCAGCTGGTTACAGCCGAAAAGGTGAACCCAACTTTGATTTGCATCAAATATAAGTTTGCACCCCATCCGACAAGTAAAGTTACGGCCATCGAACGCGTGGAAACGACGCAGGTCTCGCCTCCCTACCCAAAGCTTACGCTGCCGGGCCGCAATTCGTGTCAACAACTCTGGACGGCGCTGACAACGCTGCTAGGGTTCGCGGGAACAAAAAACAGGCAGGAGCCCCCCATGTCGCTAGACGCCGTGTTGAACCGGATTGACGAAGATCTGCAAACCTCGATCGACCGCCTGATGGAACTGCTGCGCATCCCGTCGATCTCGACCGACCCCGCATACAAGGCCGAGGTCAGCCGCGCCGCGGACTGGCTGGTCGCCGATCTGAACAGCATCGGGATTGCGGCAGAGAAACGGGAAACACCGGGCCACCCGATGGTTGTTGGCCACGTGGGTGAGGACGCGACTGCGCCGCATTTCCTGTTTTATGGCCACTACGATGTGCAGCCGGTCGATCCGTTGAACCTGTGGAACCGGGATCCGTTCGATCCCGCCATTGAGGACACCGAAACCGGACCGGTCATCCGCGGACGCGGAGCGTCAGACGACAAAGGCCAGCTAATGACTTTTGTCGAAGCCTGCCGCGCCTGGAAGGCCGTACACGGATCCTTGCCCTGCCGCATCACTTTCTTTTTCGAGGGCGAAGAAGAATCAGGCTCGCCCTCACTGGTTCCTTTCCTCAAGGAAAATGCCGCCGAACTCAAAGCGGATCTGGCGCTGGTCTGCGATACATCCATGGTGTCACGCGGCGTTCCGTCGATTGCGGCGCAGTTGAGGGGCATGCTAAAGGACGAGTTTACCATTGTGGGGCCGCGCATCGACCTGCATTCCGGCCACTATGGCGGCCCGGGCCTGAATCCGCTGCGCGAACTGTCGAAAATCGTGACCTCTTTTTATGACGACGAAACCGGGCGGATCGCTGTCGACGGGTTCTACGAAGGCGTGCATGAAGTACCCGAAGACCAGTTGCGCCAATGGCAGAATTGCGGCTTCGACGAAGCGGATTATCTGAATTCGGTCGGCTACACCCAGCCGCATGGCGAAAAGGGTTACTCTACCTTGGAGCAACAATGGGCACGACCAACGCTCGAAGTGAACGGGCTGTGGGGTGGTTATAACGGTGCGGGCTCCAAAACCGTTATTCCGTCCAAGGCCCATTGCAAAATCACCTGCCGTCTTGTTGGTGACATGGACCCGGACGCGCTGCGCGCCAAAATCCGCAAACATGTCGAGGATCAGCTATCCCCGGACGCCAAAGTGGTCTGGGATAACGATATGGAAGGGTCTCCCGCTTCGGTCATGAATATCACCCGCCCCGAATTCGAAGCCGCGCGCGGTGCATTGTCGGATGAATGGGACCGCGAGGCAGTGTTCACTGGAATGGGGGGATCAATCCCTGTTGTCGGCTATTTCAACACCGTTCTGGGGCTCGACTCGATGCTGGTTGGCTATGCAAACGAAGATGATGCCATCCATTCGCCGAACGAGAAATATGACGTGAAAAGCTTCCACAAGGGCATCCGGTCATGGGCGCGCATTCTGGATGCTTTGAACAAATAGGTCTTATGCGAGGCTCTGCCTCGCGCTCCGGGATATTTGCAGCCAGATGAATAAAGGATCCCTGCTTCATCTGGCCTAAAATATCCCGGGGGAGGCGCGCGGCACGCGCGGCGGGGCAGAGCCCCCAACCCTGACGGGGAACTACGCCGATCTTACATATGGATCACGCGACCATAGGCATCCAGCACACTTTCGTGCATCATCTCTGACAGTGTCGGGTGCGGGAAGACGGTGTTCATCAGGTCTTCTTCCGTTGTCTCCAGCTGGCGACCGACCACGTAACCCTGAATCAGTTCGGTAACTTCGGCACCGATCATGTGGGCGCCCAGCAACTCGCCTGTTTTCGCATCAAACACGGTTTTGATCAGCCCGTCCGGCTCACCCAAGGCTATGGCCTTGCCATTGCCGATAAAGGGAAAGCGGCCGACTTTGATGTCGTAACCCAGCTCTTTGGCCTTTGCTTCGGTATATCCAACCGAGGCAACCTGAGGCTGGCAATAGGTGCATCCCGCGATGCTTTCGGGTTTGACCGGGTGCGCATGTTGACCCGCGATGAGGTCCGCGACCATGACACCCTCGTGGCTTGCTTTATGTGCAAGCCAGGGCGCGCCTGCGATGTCACCGATCGCATAAAGGCCCTCAACGCCGGTGCGGCAATACTCGTCCGTAACCACATGTGTCCGGTCGATCTTGACGCCCAGAGCTTCCAGACCAAGGTTTTCGATATTGCCAACGATCCCGACAGCCGAGATCACTGTGTCGAACTCTTGTTTCTCGACCTTGCCCTTTACCTCGATATGCGCGGTCACTTTCCCCTTGCCACGGTCCAGCTGCTTGACCATGGCTTTTTCCATGATGGTCATGCCCTGTTTGGTGAACGCCTTCTTGGCCAATGCGCTGATTTCGGCGTCTTCGACCGGCAACACCCGGTCCATCACCTCGACAACTGTGGTGTCTGCGCCCAGCGTATTGTAGAAGCTGGCAAACTCGATGCCGATCGCACCAGACCCGATGACGAGCAGTTTTTTCGGCATCCGCGTCGGTTGCAGTGCGTGCTTGTACGTCCAGACCAGATCGCCGTCAGCTTCAAGGCCCGGCAGTTCCCGCGCCCGTGCCCCGGTTGCGAGAATGATGTTCTTGGCGGTCAGTTCCTCGGTGCCTTTGTCGGTCTTGACGCTGACCTTGCCCTTTGCAGGGATCGTGGCCTGACCCATCACGACGGCAACCTTGTTCTTCTTCAACAGATGGCCAATGCCTCCTGACAGCTGCGCGGCCACGCCACGGGATCGTTTGACCACCGCGTCCAGATCATATCCGATCTTTTCGGCTTTCAGACCGAAATCCTTGGCGCGCTCCATCAGGTGGAACACTTCGGACGACCGCAACAGCGCCTTGGTCGGAATACAGCCCCAGTTCAGGCAGATCCCCCCCAAATGCTCGCGCTCGACAACTGCGGTTTTCAGGCCCAGCTGGGCTGCGCGGATTGCAGCGACATAGCCGCCGGGGCCAGCCCCGATTACGATCAGATCATAGGATTGTGCAGCCATGTGTTCCTCTCGGCGCAGGAGTTGAAAATTTAGTTTACCATTAAACTATTATTCGGAACGCATCAACACACCGTTCCCGCGACAAATAGGACGCAGGGTAAGCGATGCCTGAACTTGCGGATTTCAGCCTATACCCCGGGCCATGCAATGGCTAGAAAAGAAACGCCGACACCGGTCGGACCTATTCTTTTCTCAACCCATTCAAGGGGCTGACTATGGCCAAAACTCTGAAAGATCTGCTGCTTGCCCTGCTCAATGCCACATTGATACTTGTTGCGCTGTGCCTGTTTCTGGGCTGGAAACTGGCGTCCAAAGCCGAAAACATCACTGCTGAAGTCTCGCAAACGGTTCAGGCCTTGGCCCCCATCCGGGATGAGGCGAAGGGCATTCGGGACGAGCTTGCGGCGTTGCGGAATGATTTGGCGGCGCTTTCACAGCAAGACACGTTTGCAGACAGCCAAGCCGCGCAAAACCTCCGGGCAACGCTGGGGCGCCTGAATGCAGCAGAACAGAAGCTGCAAACGGTTCAGGAGCGGATTTCGGAACTTGCTGACACGCCAGAAATGCTGATTGCGCAGGCGATCCAAACCGGCGCCGATATCGCAGCGGAACGCGTTTTGGCATTGCGGGGATGCACACCTGAGTCATAAAGCGCAGCCGTGACCAAAGAGCGGTTGCGGCTTCGCGTTCAGCCCGTAGCTTGTAGTTCGCGCACGGTCGTGCCGTACCCGCCCATATCGACATAGGCAGTTTCATGCGGAGTCGAGCTGCGGGACAGCGCCGCGTTCCGATACGGGAAACGACCGAACTTGCGGATCACCTCGCGATGCGCTCTGGCGTGCAGCAGGTTGCTTGCGTCGCTGCTCATGTTTTGGCAGATCAGACGCACACAGCGTTCCTGATCGCACAGGTTTTCCGAGTGCATCATCGGCAGGTAAAAGAACTGTCTGGCTGGTTCGTCGATCTTCTTGTCCCAGCCTTTGTCGACTGCGCATTTCGCCGCCGCCAATGCCGCACGATCGGTCGAGAAGGCACGCGCCTCACCTCGGAACATGTTACGCGGGAACTGATCTGTCAGGATGATATAAGCAAGCGCCCCGCTGGGATAAGTCAGCCAGAGCGAAAACCGACCCGCTGCCGCTGCTTCCCAAGTTGACTGAAACCGCGCCCGAATGTCTGCGTCCAGCGCCTCATTTTCAATATACCAGCCCTTAGGGCCAACTTCATCTAACCAAAAACTCAATACTTCTTCAGGCGTTACCATTGCCTCAAACTCCGTCAATTGCCCGCGCCCCAGACGTAACGTCATTTAAGTCCCTTTTACAGAACTGTTACAGTAACATATTGCAACACAACCGACATAATTTCGTGTCTCAAGCGGTTTCGCGCGCACCTTCTTCGAGCTCTGCTTCTGCCGCCTCTATGGCAACTTCCTGTGCAACCTCGAATGCAACGGGCGATGCAGTGGGATAAAGCGTCGACATGGTGCCGGTTTCATCAACAGGAACTGCTGCACGCTGGGTCATCCGGTAAACCGAATAGGCGGCCAATGCGACAAGCAACACGGCAATGATCAGGAAAAAGCCCGGCGGGCCAAAGACTGCGTCACCCATCAGCCAGCCTGTGATAACGGGTCCGGTAATTGCCCCAAGGCCGTTGATGAAGATCAGACCACCGGATGCCGCGGCCATATCCTCGTATTTCAGAAAATCGTTGGTGTGCGCAATCAGCAATGAATACAAAGGGTTGGTCATTCCGCCGATCACAAAAGCAGACGCCAGGAGGATTTCGAAGGAAAAGCCATAAAGCATACCACTGACGGCGCCAACTGCCCCGGTTGCCGCGACCAACAGGATCAGGAAACGCCTGTCCATCCGGTCGGAGAACCAGCCCAGCGGGTATTGCAGGACAATTGCCCCAACATAGAACGCCGCCACAAATGCCGAGATCTCAACCAAGGACAGACCGGCCTGGGCCCCGTAAACCGCAGACATCCCGAATTGCGCCGAGAACACGCCGCCTAGCAGGAACATGCCGACACACCCCAGCGGAGAGCTTTTCATCAATTCCCGCAACGTCATCGGCTTGGTAGTATCGAATGCAGGCGTTGGCGAAATTGACAGCAAAATCGGTGCGAAAGATACCGAAACAAGGATCGAGGCGATCACGAATGTTTCGTATCCGGCAGGGTCGCCCAACAGGAAAAGGCCCTGCGCGCCGATGATACCCAACATCTGAACGATCATGTAAAGCGACAGGGCCTGACCGCGGTTTTCATTATTGGCTGCGTTGTTGAGCCAGCTTTCCGCAGTGACGTAAACGCCCGAAAAACAGAACCCGATCACTACGCGTCCCAGAACCCAGGCGATCGGGTCTGCCAGCATCGGGTACATGATCATCACGGCGGAAATGAAAGACGCCAGCGCCGCAAAGACCCGCACATGACCAACACGCCGGATCATCTCGGGCGCAAGCCGTGAACCACCCAGAAAACCAACAAAATATGCTGACATTACAAAAGACATCTCAAGGGTCGAAAACCCCTCGAGTTGTCCGCGAACACCCAGGATCGTGCCCTGAAGGCCGTTTCCGACCATCAGCAACCCCATGCCGAGCAACAATGCCCATGCGCTGGACAGAACCTGAATCATTTGGGCCTCCGATAGGTGCCAAGCTGGTTTGAGTTTTGTTCTGCGATCAAAGACCGCTTCCATCGCGCTTGTCTACGACATTCCCTGTCGGTGATGCCGTATGCGCGCCTATCCGGGGATCAAAAGCGACGCATCGCCATAAGAAAAGAAACGGTATTTCTGCGCGATGGCATGGGCGTAAACCTCGCGCATCCGGTCCTGACCCATCAACGCCGAAACCAGCATCAACAACGTGGATTTCGGCAGATGAAAATTTGTCATCAGCGCATCGGTCACGTGAAACCGGAAACCGGGATAGATGAAGATATCGGTGTCACCTTCCCACGGTTCGATCGTGCCCGAACGCGCAGCACTTTCGATCAGGCGCAAGGCGGTGGTGCCCACCGGGATGACACGCCCGCCCGCAGCTTTTGTCGCCTGTATCTCGGCAACAGCCTCGGCGCTGACCTGCCCCCATTCGGCGTGCATCTTGTGGGTTGTCACATCCTCGACCTTGACCGGCAGGAAGGTTCCGGCGCCAACATGCAGGGTCACATGTGTGACGGCGACACCCCGTTTCGACAAAGCCTGCATCAGGGCATCGTCAAAATGCAACGAGGCGGTCGGGGCTGCCACCGCACCGGACCTGCGGGCCCAGATGGTCTGATAATCCGTCTTGTCCTGCTCGTCCGCCGGACGTTTGGCGGCGATATAGGGCGGCAGCGGCATCGCACCGGCCTGATCCAGCGCCTTGTCGAAATCCTGACCACTGAGATTGAAGCGCAAGTAGGCCTGCCCGTCTTCCACCCGATCCAGCGTCGCGCTCAGATCGGCCGAAAACACGATCTCTTCCCCCGGCTTCACTTTCTTCAATGGCTTGATCAGCGCAGACCAGGTGCCATCGGCCTGCGGGTCCAGCAGAGTGGCCTCGACCCCGGCGGAAACCGGGCCTTGCGCGCTGTCTCTGTGGCGCCGCCCGTTCAGGCGCGCCGGGATAACGCGCGTGTCGTTCAGCACCAGCCGGTCGCCCGGCCGCAGGAAATCGGGCAGGTCGAACACGTGGCTGTCCACTGTGGCACCCCCCCGCGCCACAAGAAGGCGCGCAGAGGATCGCGGGCTGGCAGGCCGCGTGGCAATCAGGTCGTCGGGCAGGTCGAAATCAAAATCGCTGAGCTTCATGACCGCGCCTTACAACCCCACAAAAGATTCGGCCATATCCCGTCAGCGGTCACTGGGAGGAGAACCAAATGTCGGTTTCGGCTCGTCAGGTTCCACCGGCGCAGCATTGGGGCCGTCCGAGACCTTTGGCGCAGGCTGACGCAACAGATCACGCAAAAACAAGGGCGCCAGACCGGACAGAGGGTTCACCGCGACTTTGGGCGAGGATATCGGCCCGGTCAGCGTGTAATTGAATCCGATAACACCTTCTCCCTTGCGGGTAAACACGCTGCCAACGGCATTGAGAAGGTAAATCGGTGAAATCGCCCCCCGCAGGTTCAGCAGGCTGTTCACGGTGTCGATTGTTCCATCAAACGAAAGCCCCATTGACGGGCCAACAGCGCTGCCACTCAGCACTTTGATGTCGGTGGGCGATATCCTCATGCGGCTGTCAATCGCCGAAAAGAAGATCCCCTGCCCGGCCATCTCGTCCAACAGGCCAACAAGGCTGATCGCGTTCAGGATCGCGGCCATGGCCGGGGCATCGGTGATCCGGGTATTAACGATTTTCAGGATGACGTCGTAACTGCCGGGCTCAGCCACCGGTTCAAGCTTGAGGTCCAGATCACCGCCACGCGCCTGTGTCAGAACGCCGGCCGATCGCAAAACGGCCCCCGCGTCTTTCGACGTTAGGTCAACGGCGCTTCGATTTCCCCGTGGGGTCACTTGACCGGCAACAGCCGCTCCGCCGTTCACCCGCGCTGTGAAAGTGCCATTTACGCCACCGGTCGTCTGGAACGCACCCCGGAAACCTGTCAGCGCAACAGTTTCGGTGACCTGAAGACGGTCCAATGTTACGTCCAGTTTTGGTCCGGCATCTCCGCCTCCGCCCGATCCGCCGCTTTCCCCGAAGTTTGCACGCCCCATGTTCAGCACACCGCCTAAGACGCGGATATCCGGGACAGCAGCCCCCCGCCCGATCAGTTCCGCCGGAACCGCCAGCCAGTCCCCCAGATCGAACGAGCTGAACTGGACACGGTCATATTCACCGTTTTCGTGAAAGGAAATGGATGCGGTTGTGCGCAGTCCCGCTGCATTGATCCGCAGGTCGTCCACTTTCAGCTGCGCGCCCAACGTCGCGTCCGCAGTCAGTGATCCTGTGGTGTTTGCCTCTTTGCGCCAGCCGAGTTCAGGGATGGCTAGCGCCACGCCCTGAAGGTCCGAAACAACAGACAGTTTCGGAGGAGCCCCAGCGCCCAGACCCAGCGTAATATCAGCAACCCCTTTGCCCGTCAGCATCCCCGGCGGCAGGCCAGCCTTGATCTCATCCATCAGACGCGGGGACAGTTCGATCTGGCCGGTGAAGGTGCTGCGCTGTTCGGTTTCGCCGTCAATGGGCTGCTGCCAAAGCGCCTCAAGCGGAACATCGCCGAACTGACCCAGTCCCTGAATCTGGACGCCCGACTGATTGCCGGAAATATCCAGCATCGGGGCACTTATGGAAAATCCCGGCACCAGACGGTCACTGGACAGATTGGCCAGCGTTCCGTTGAAGTGAAATTCGGTATCCTGAAACTTCAGCTCTTTTATCAACGGCAAGGACAGCGTTCCGGTCAATGCAACCGTGCCTTTGGCAACTTCAACGGGCAACCCCGCCTTGCTCAGCAATTCCAGCGGCGGCCGGTCCAGCAGCGACAACGCAGAAGTCACGCTGCCCTTTGCCTGAATACGGGCGATGCCGGGTGCGGATTTCTTGATATCCGTGTCAGGTATGATGAAGGACGTCCCCGCCGCATCCACACTCCCCCCGTCATCGGCGACCACCATCCCCTGCTGCGCGGTGACCGTAAACCGGCTGTCGATCAGACTGGCCTGACCCTGTGCATCTTCGATCGGCGGCAGCGTCTTGGCAAAGCGAACTTTGGCCTGCTCGAACCCAAAATCAAGATACAGATCCGGTTTGGAACCGGGTTCCAGACGCAGGGCAAAATCCATGTCCGACAAAACCCCCCGATAGAGATTTTCCGTCACCCATTCCCGTGGCTTGGGTGCCAGGCGCTCGGGCCAGTAGCTCAGAACATTGTCCGAGCTCATCTGATCCAGATGGGCATCCAGCGCCACAGCCCAGCCATCTGCACGTCCGTGCAAAACACCAAAGGCGCGCACGGTGTGGCCCGGATCCTCGATGGTCATCTGGCCAAGGCGCAACTGGAACGGGTTGAACGCCATCTTGAAATCCAGGCTGGCGCGCGACAGCTGAATCGGCTCCGGGAACAGGTTCGCCGGGTTCACATTGATCCCGGACAAGCGCAACTGTGTCTCCAGACTGTCCAGCACACCATCCTCAGCCCCTTGCAGAAACGCCTTTCCATCGGCCTGAACTGTGCCCCAGGCCGACACCACCGATACCTCATTGAAGTCCAGCATCTGGGCTTTCGGGTCATAGGTGAAATATGTACGGGCAGATTCGAACGGGACAGGGCGTGTTTCCGGGTTGGGCTGCACCGCCCCGGCCCCCAGATTGAGGGTTGCGAACACGGTTCCTGTTGCCCCGTTTTCATCGACACTGCCCCGCAAAGCCCCTGAAATCGGTGCGCGCAGAACCTGCAACCAGGCAAGGGCCGGGCTTTGGCCTGCTATATCCTCGGCCGGAAGATCGGTGACCGAGATGCCAAAGCTGGCGGCAGGCGTGCCCAGTACGCTGGTATAGTTGGCCTCGATACTGCTGACATAGTCACGCCCCGACAGAACCGAAAACCCGGTTGCAAGCCGCACTTCGTTATCACTGCGGTTCGCCTGAATATGCCCACCGTCCAGAACCCACGACCGCCCCTGCCG
This sequence comes from Ruegeria sp. AF3, assembly GCF_056536285.1. Classification (NCBI taxonomy): domain Bacteria; kingdom Pseudomonadati; phylum Pseudomonadota; class Alphaproteobacteria; order Rhodobacterales; family Roseobacteraceae; genus Ruegeria; species Ruegeria sp. AF3. The sequence goes on from NZ_JBQFJM010000001.1 coordinate 619,542, forward strand.
CAGGTCGCGGTAATCCAGCGTAATCGCATCAAGTTCGACCGAGGTCAGCGCCGACAGTATCGGAGATTGAAAGACCTCGTCCGAGGTCTCGATCAGCTGTGCAAGGTCCGGCGCTTCCTGAACCGGCGCGCTGCCCGATCCCACGGTCAGGGTCAGCGCCCCGTCCTGATCGCGGGTCATGGCGATCTGCGCGCCACTCAGAATGATGCGCTTGGGCCGGACCTGACCGCGCAGCAAGGGGCGCATGGCCAGGCTGGCGCGCATATCGGATACCTGCGCAATCTGCTGGCCCGCCGCGTCACTGATGGCAACATCGGTCAGCCGCAGACGGGGTCGCCAGCCTTCGTGAATGATGAAACTGACGTCTCCAAACCGGATTTGCAGCCCGCCCAGCGCCCGTTCCAGCCGGGCTTCGACCCTATCGCGCAGCCAGACCGGCGCGTGCATTCTCTGTCCCACGACCATGAAACCGGTAAACATCGCCAGAAGCACCAGCACGATGGCCCCACGCATAGCCCACAGACCAGCGGTGCGGCGGCGCGACCGACGGCGCACGGGCTTGCCCGGTTTTGCTTCGTCGTCTTCGTGCTGCTTCAATTTGCTATCCACGCCTTCCAACCCGCACGCGTTGCCCTATGATGAAGGGCAGCCTTTAAAAACCTTTAGCGGAGTTTCCAATGCCCGACGTTTCAGACATCGCCCCCGACTTCACTTTGCCGCGCGACGGCGGTGGCGAGGTGACGCTTTCGGCGTTGCGCGGTGGCACCGTGGTTTTGTTCTTCTATCCCCGTGATGATACGCCGGGCTGCACCAAGGAATCCATCGGTTTCTCAGAGCAGCTTCAGGCGTTTACCGAGGCAGGGGCTCACGTTTTCGGCATTTCGCGGGACAGCGTCGCTAAGCATGACAAGTTTGTCGCCAAACACGGGCTGACCACTCCGCTCTTGTCGGACGAAGGCTCGACCGTCTGCGAGGACTATGGCGTATGGGTTGAAAAGAACATGTATGGCCGGAAATCAATGGGGATTGAGCGATCGACCTTTGTCATTGATAGCGAGGGCCGCATTGCCAAGGTCTGGCGCAAGGTCAAGGTGCCCGGCCACGTGGATGAGGTGCTGGAAGCGGTGAAGGCGCTCTAAGCCCCCCTCGACCTGCCGCGCCATCCGGTCTATCACCCGCGCTGACATGCCAAAGGCGGAGCAACCCGGTGCCCAAAACACTGACACAGATGGCGACAGAGGTTCTGACAACAGCGGACGGGCGGGCCAAAACCGCCCTGTCCAAAGCCCATGCCGCCGCGTGGTTTGCCTCCCGCAAGGCCGAAGGTGAGCCGATCGAGATCGGCACCGCATCACCGCCCTTGTCCCCCGCGCGCCCGGACAAGCCCGAGCTGTTGTCCCCGCGTGAGGTACCCAAACGAAAACCGGGTACCGAAGCCGGGCGCATTGCCCTGCTGCACGCGGTTGCCCATATCGAGCTGAACGCCGTCGATCTGCACTGGGACATCATCGCGCGCTTTGGCCATGTACCCATGCCCATCGGGTTCTATGATGACTGGGTGAAATGCGCCGAAGAAGAATCGCGCCATTTCGAGATGGTCTGCGATTGTCTGGAACAGATGGGCAGCCACTATGGTGCCCTGCCCGCCCATGCTGGCATGTGGCGCGCCGCCGAAGATACTGCCGAAGATCTGATGGGTCGGCTGGCCGTTGTGCCTATGGTGCTTGAGGCGCGTGGGCTGGACGTGACGCCCGGCATGATCGAGATATTCCGCAAGGCCAAGGCCGCGCAGGCCATCGCCGCGCTCGAAGTGATATATGCCGAAGAGGTCGGCCACGTCGCTTACGGCTCAAAATGGTTCCACTTCCTGTGTGGCCGCGAAAACGCCGACCCCAAGGATGTGTTTCACGCGCTGGTCCGGCGGTACTTCCACGGTGTTCTCAAGCCCCCCTTCAACGAAGAAAAACGGGCCGAAGCCGGGTTGCCCCCCGATTTCTACTGGCCCCTGACCGAAGACCTGCCTGCGCCCGGAGACCTCTCGAACTGACACTTTTGCGTTATTTTCGGCAAAATCTCGCCGATCTTTGCGGGATTTCAGCGCCATTTGCACCTGATTGGTCAACAAACTTGCCCGAACGCCGCTGCCGCTTTATGCAATCGGCCCAAGGGACGGCAGGCACTCACGACCGGTTCCGATCTTGGGGATGAAAGGTGGGACGCGTGCGAACACGTCTGGCAATAAAACTGCACTCACTGCTTGAGAAACATTTCCCGGAACGCCGGGTCTTTCTGAAATCCGACACAGACACGAAATTTATCCGGCTCAGTTCGGAAACTCAGGTCGTCGCAGTGGCCGGAGTTGCCGTCATGGTCGGGTGGACAGCGGTTGCAACAGCCATACTGCTGATGGACAGCATCGGGGCCGGGAATTTCCGGGAACAGGCAAAGCGCGATCAGGCCATCTATCAGGAACGCCTGAACACTCTGTCGGCAGAACGCGATGCCCGTGCGCATGAGGCGCTGGCCGCTCAGGACCGGTTCAATGCCGCGCTGGACCAGATTTCCGCGATGCAGTCGGAACTGCTGGCCTCGGAAAACCGTCGCCGCGAGCTTGAGACAGGTATCGATGTCATTCAGACGACATTGCGCACCACGATGAAACAGCGCGAAGAGGCGCGCTCAGAGCTGGCCCAATTGAAACAGGACACCAGCGGCTCCGATATGTATGCCGCGGTTTCCAGCGCCCCGGTACAGATGGCCTTTATGACCGACGCTTTGGCGCGGACCGCCAAAGAACGCGACCTGATCGCCACCAACGCCCTGGACGCGCTGGAACAGCGGGACGATCTGGAACTGGAAATCCGTCTGATGCAGGAACGCAGCGACGAGATTTTCCGCCAGCTGGAAGAGGCGATGGTCATTTCAGTCGAACCTCTGGACAAGATGTTCCGAGAGGCCGGAATGCCGACAGATCGCATCATCGAAGAGGTCCGGCGCGGATATAGCGGTATGGGCGGTCCGCTGACCCCTTTATCCCTTAGCACACGCGGCGAAGAAGAAGAGCTTTCGCCCGAAGAAGTGCGCGCGAACACGTTGCTGCGCCAGATGGATCAGCTGAACCTGTACCGAATTGCAGCGGAAAAGGCCCCCTTCGCCAGCCCGGTCAAAAGCGCGTTTCGCTTTACCAGCGGATATGGTCGCCGCCGCGACCCAAAAACCGGCGGTAGCCGGATGCACAACGGCACGGATTTTGCCGCAGCAACGGGCACCGATATCTTTGCGACCGCTGATGGCGTGGTCACGCATGCCGGTTGGCAATCAGGCTTCGGACGCCTTGTGAAAATCAAGCACGCGTTCGGAATTGAGACACTTTATGCTCATAACACCAAGATCAACGTAAAGGTCGGCCAAAGGGTCTCGCGCGGGGATCATATTGCTGATATGGGTAACACCGGACGGTCCACCGGCACGCATCTGCACTACGAGGTGCGCGTGAACGGAAATCCCGTAAACCCAATGACTTACATCAAGGCTGCGAAAAATGTTTTCTAAAAGCAAAATCAACGAGCCCGCACCCAAAGCACCTGAGGCGGCCAAACCTGCCGCTCCGGCGACCCCAGCGGCTCCTGCTCCGGCTGACGCGAAACCTGCAATGGCACCCAAACCCAAGCCGCCGGCCTCGGTTCTGTCCTCGGATCTGCACATCACCGGCAACATCAAGACCAGCGGTGACATTCAGGTGGAAGGCACTGTCGAAGGCGACATCCGCGCCCATTTGCTGACCATTGGTGAATCGGCAACGATCAAGGGCGAAGTCACCGCAGATGACGTTGTGATCAACGGTCGTATCGTTGGCCGCGTACGTGGCCTCAAGGTTCGCCTGACCTCGACCGCCCGTGTCGAAGGCGACATCATCCACAAGACCATCGCCATTGAAAGCGGCGCGCATTTCGAAGGCTCGGTTCAGCGTCAGGACGATCCCCTGAACCCCGGCCGCAGCGCCAAAGCCGGATCGAACCCGGCGGCAGAAGTCAAACAGTAAGCAGACTGCACTTCATGTCAGGGCGCCGTGGGGAAACCCGTGGCGTCATTTCTTTTGAGTGTCCGGATGATCCGGGATTCCCGTTTTCGTCCCTTTCTGATCGCGCTACAGTCGATCCATGTTGCTTTTTCTGACGGTTGTCGCGCTGATCGCTGGCGCTGCGGCCTTTCACTTCTGGTCGAAACGACAAACCCGCCTGACCTTGCTGGCCAAGTCGCTGTCCCAGCACCAGCGCGATATTGTGAACGCTCAGGTGCCGATTATCCAGAAGCTGCCCAAAGACTTGCGCGGGGCGCTGGAAGGAAAGATCAACCTGTTTCTTGATCAGGTCGATTTCGTCGGCTGCGACGGGCTGGACGTCACCGAAGATATGCAGGTGTCGATTGCCGCGCAAGCCTGTCTGCTCGTGGTGAATACAGACCAGTGGTATGACAACCTGACGACCATTCTGGTTTACCCCGGTGCCTTCAAATCAAAACAGCGCCGCCACAGTGGCTATGTCGTCACCGAACAGGAAATCATCCGCAGCGGGGAAAGCTGGAACCGCGGCCCCGTGATCCTGTCCTGGGCCCACAGCCAGCGCGGTGCCCTGAATGATCACGATGGTCGGAACGTCGTCTTTCACGAGTTCGCGCACCAGCTTGATGACCTCTCGGGCGCAACCAATGGTGTTCCCGTGCTCAGCAATGACCAAAGCTTTGGCGAGTGGGAAACCGCCTTTCTGAACGGTTACAAGACACATGTTCACGCCGTGGAAAATGGGAAACCCACAGTGATCGATCCCTACGGCGCGGAAGGGCACGAAGAATTCTTTGCCGTTTCGGTCGAGGTGTTCTTTGAACGACCACATGCGCTGAAATCCTCTGACCCGGCAATCTATGAACAGCTGTCAAAGCTTTTTCATCTTGATCCCGCTCAATGGCACAGGGGTCAGTTCTGACCCGATTGAGGTAGCGTCGAAAAAAATTCCCCGTTCGCAACAATTTAACATAAGCTAATTCTTGAATTACGGTTAACCTCATTATTGGGCGGAGGATTTTCTATGTCATCGAAACTACTTGCCGAGTTCTTCGGCACGTTCTGGTTGGTTCTGGGGGGCTGCGGCAGTGCCGTTCTGGCGGCAGGCGTAGCTGATGTGGGCATCGGTTGGCTTGGTGTTTCCTTTGCCTTTGGCCTTACCGTTTTGACGATGGCTTACACAGTTGGCCCAATCTCGGGCGGGCATTTCAACCCGGCCGTCAGTTTGGGTCTGATGATTGGCGGACGGTTTCCGGCCAAAGACCTTCTGCCCTACTGGGTCGCACAGGTCGTTGGCGCAATCGCTGCCGCAGTGGTTCTGTACCTGATCGTCAGCGGGGCACCCGATTTCGCAGGTGTCGGAGGGTTCGCGTCAAACGGGTATGGTGAGGCCTCGCCGCAGGGATATTCGTTGATGTCGGCTTTGATCATCGAAATCGTGATGACGGCTTTCTTCATTTTGATCATTCTGGGCGCGACGTCGGAAAAGGCACCCGCCGGGTTCGCTCCGATTGCCATCGGTCTGGCGCTGACCCTGATCCACCTGATCTCAATCCCGGTGACGAATACCTCCGTCAACCCGGCGCGCTCAACCGGCGTTGCCCTGTTTGCCGACGGCCCGGCTCTGGCTCAGCTCTGGCTGTTCTGGGTGGCCCCCCTGATTGGCGGCGCAATCGGCGCTTTGATATGGAAAGCAATGTCCTCGGATGACTGATCCGCGCGGGAAAGGTAGTTATCCCGTTTTCTGAAAAACACGGTATCCTTCCGCCCAACCTGGCTTGGTCACAGCCTTTAATTCAACGGGAGGATACAATGAAGACATTTTCCATAGCACTTTTCCTAAGCTGCGCTGCGACGGCAGGCTGGGCCGAAGACAAATGGCTGAGCATCCCGCAAGCCCCCCAGATGCCCGCCGCCACCGAAGCGGGCACGGCAGAGATCAACGGCATCGACATGTATTACGCCACGTATGGCGATGCGGGCGGCACCCCGGTTCTGATGATCCACGGCGGGCTTGCCCATGCCGATGTCTGGGCTGCGCAGGTTGCCGACCTGTCGCAGGACCACAGGGTGATTGTGGCGGATACGCGCGGGCATGGACGATCCACAAACGATGGCAGCCCTTATTCTTACGCGTTGTTGTCGCAGGATTATCTGGCGCTTCTGGATCATCTGGGGGTCGATCAGGTGCATCTGGTCGGCTGGTCCGATGGGGCAAATATCGGGTATTCAATCTCGACCACCAACCCGGATCGGCTGGCCAGTCACTTTGCCCATGCAGGCAATGTCACGCTGGACGGGATCGATCCTTCGGTGGAAACCAACGAGGTGTTTGGCACTTACATGGGCATGATGGCCCAAGATTATGCGGCCATGTCCCCCACTCCTGACGGGTTCGAGGCATTTCTTGGTGGGGTTGCCGCCATGTGGGGCACCGAAAAACCCGGTGGGCTCGGGGCGCTGTCATCGATCACCGTCCCGACACTCGTGGTTCAAAGCGCACATGACGAGGCCATTCTGATGGCGCATTCGCAAGCAATTGCTGACGCGATCCCCGAAGCCAAATTGCTTGTTCTGGAAGATGTCAGCCACTTCGCATCTTTTCAGGATCCCGGTGGCTATACCCGTGCCATCCGTGATTTCATCGACCAATAGGCCAAAGAAAAAGCCCGGCGCTTGAGCCGGGCTAAATCATCTTATTCGGTAACAGTGACTTTTTTCATCATATCCGGTGCACCGATGATCGCACCATTCTGACCTTCGCCCCGCTTGATCGCGTCGACTACATCCATACCGTCGGTCACCTGACCAACCACGGTATACTGGCCGTCCAGAAACGGGCCGGGGGCGAACATGATGAAGAACTGCGAGTTGGCCGAATCCGGATCGCTGGACCGGGCCATGCCGACCACACCCCTGTCAAAACTCACGTCCGAGAACTCGGCCGGCAGGTCCGCGCGATCAGACCCGCCGCGCCCGGCATAACGCATGTCGAAGCCGTCCGCGCCCGAGTTGCCGTATTGCACGTCGCCGGTCTGCGCCATGAAGCCATCGATCACGCGGTGAAACACGACGCCATCGTACTGACCTTCAGCAGCCAGAGCGGTGATCTGTTCCACATGCTGGGGTGCCACATCTTCGAACAGGTCGATCGAGATTGTGCCATTGGCCCCTTCCCCTTCGACCTCGATCTGCAAACCGCTGGCCAGCGCCGGGCTTGCCAGCAAGGCAAAAGCCGCAGCCAGTTTATGCATCTGCGGCCACCTTGACGCTGATCATGCGGTCCGGGCTCGCAGGCGGCTCACCGCGTACGATGGCGTCCACATGCTCCATCCCGTCGATGACCCGGCCATAGACCGTGTACTGACCGTTCAGGAAGTGATTGTCCTTGAAGTTGATGAAGAACTGCGAGTTGGCCGAATCCGGGTTCTGAGAGCGCGCCGCGCCCAGCGTGCCGCGATCATGGGGCAGCTTGGAAAATTCTGCCGGAACATTCGGCAGCGACGAACCGCCGGTGCCCGCCATGCGCAGGTTGAACCCGTCTTCCATATCGCCATGCTGCACGTCGCCGGTTTGCGCCATGAAACCGTCGATCACACGGTGAAACGCCACGTTGTCATATTCACCGCCACGGGCCAGTTCCTTCATCCGCGCACTGTGCAGAGGCGCTACATCCGGCAGCAGCTCGATGACGACATTGCCGCCTTTCAGCTCGATGATGATTGTGTTTTCGGGGTCTTTGATCTCGGCCATGAGGCCCTCCTGTCGTTTATCTTGCGCAAATACCTATGACGCACGCGTGCGAATGCCAAGTGACGCATTGACCTGAGGGCAAAATGCAGGAAAAGAACCGCCTAAATCGGTTGCCAATGACAAGGATCGCACAATGGGCTGGAAAACACTGGACGATATGGACCTGAACGGCAAACGCGTGCTGGTGCGTGTGGATATCAACGTGCCCGTGGTTGACGGTGTTGTGACCGACGCCACCCGTATCCAAAGGATCGTCCCTTCGGTGCGCGATATTCTGGCCGCTGGTGGCAAACCGATCCTTCTGGCCCATTTTGGCCGTCCCGGTGGCGAACGGCGTGAAAGCCTGTCACTGAAACAACTGGTCCCGACTTTGGAAAGCGCTTTTGGCGCAAAGGTTCTGTTTGCTGCCGATTGCGTCGGGGCCGAGGCGGAACTGGCCGCCAGTGCCTTGCAACCCGGCCAGGTCCTGTTGCTCGAAAACACGCGCTTTCACGCAGCCGAAACCAAGAATGACGCCGATCTGGCCGCTGGGATGGCCAAGCTGGGCGATGTCTATTGCAACGATGCGTTTTCAGCCGCGCACCGCGCCCACAGCTCGACCGAGGCTATCGCCCGTCTGCTGCCGGCCTGTGCGGGCCGTCTGATGCAGGCTGAGTTGCAGGCGCTGGAAAGCGCGCTGGGTGCACCCAAGCGCCCGGTAACGGCGGTTGTTGGCGGCGCCAAGGTCTCGACCAAGCTGGAACTGCTGGGTAACCTGATCGACAAGGTCGATTATCTGGTGATCGGTGGTGGTATGGCGAACACATTCCTTGTCGCCCAAGGCATCAGCGTTGGCAAATCTCTGGCTGAAACCGCAATGAAGGACACCGCCGCCGAAATTCTGGCCAAGGCCGAAAGCTCGGGCTGCCAGATCGTCCTGCCGCTTGATGTTGTGGTGGCTGAAAAATTCGAGGCCAACGCACCCCACAAAGTTCTGCCCGCCGATCAATGCCCTGTGGATGGCATGATCCTGGACGCGGGCCCTGAAAGCATCGCCGCGATTACCGCGATTTTCGACAAAAGCCAAACCCTGATCTGGAACGGCCCGCTGGGCGCGTTCGAGCTGGAGCCGTTCGACGCGGCCACCAATGCCGCGGCCCTGAAAGCCGCAGCCCTCAGCCGTTCGGGTCAGCTGATTTCGGTCGCGGGTGGCGGTGACACGGTTGCGGCGCTGAACGCGTCGGGTGCGGCCAAGGATTTCACCTATATCTCGACCGCAGGTGGTGCGTTCCTTGAATGGATGGAAGGCAAAACCCTGCCGGGTGTCGCTGCGCTGGAACACTAAGCGACGCTCACCGCATTTGGCCGCTTGTCACGGTTCATGGTATTATCCCCTATTTGAACGGGGGATTATGTCATGAGGTCATTATACCTGCTCGTCCTTCTTGCAATGCCGTGGCCTGCAACAGCACAATCCAGTTGCGGTGGCCAGACACAGCTTGACGCAAATTTCTGTGCCAAGGAGCAATGGGAAGCCGTTGACCGCAACCTCAACCGGTTATGGAAACAGATCAAGCCGGTCGCTGATGCACGTGGCAACGGCGATGCCCTTCTGACGGAACAACGTGCGTGGCTAAAGACACGGGACGCCACTTGCGACAAGGAACTGTCCGGCGGCGGCAGCGCTGCGCCCATGTTCTACTGGACCTGTATGAAAGAGCAGACGCTTGCAAGAAATCAGCAGCTTCAGTCCTGGCGCTGAGCTTTAACCGGGACGCACACGAAATACTGATGAAAAAACCGAATCAGGGGATTCACAACCCGAATCGCCTGTGACATAGTGCGATCAGAGGCTCGGAAAGAGCCCGTTATTGAGGCAAGTTTTCATACGGCGGTAAACAGAGTGTCCCGTTCCCATCGGCCCGGTTTGGGTGCAGTTCTCTTCTTCTCGGTGGCTTTCATGCTGGGTGTGTATTTCACCTTCGCCGCCGTTCAGGGGGATTACGGCCTGTTCCGGCGGGTCGAAATTGCGGCGGAACGGGACGCTCTGTCACGCAGTCTGGAAAAACTGAATGTCGAAATCGCCGAGATGGAAAACCTGACACGGCGTCTGTCCGACACCTATCTGGATCTGGACCTGCTGGATCAGCAGGCGCGCTCGGTTCTGGGCATGATCCGGTCGGACGAAATTGTGATCCGCTGATCAACGACCCTTTTCAGAAAAGGCAACTCAGGCCCGGCGTTTCGGCCAGGATGCGCCGTGCCGAACGCTGCGTCACATTTCCCCTCGCCAGAAAGCCTCAAATGCTTTATGAGATAGTTTAACGCTAAACTATCTGTCCGAAAGGGGGAGATCGCCACGATGGCTGCGCGAAAAACCACAAAGAAACCAAATGTTTCTGCGGAAGAACTCCAGACATACTACCGCGAGATGCTGCTGATCCGCCGATTCGAGGAAAAGGCCGGTCAGCTTTATGGCATGGGCCTGATCGGCGGGTTCTGCCACCTTTATATCGGACAAGAGGCCGTTGTTGTCGGGCTTGAGGCCGCTGCAGAGGAAGGCGACAAGCGCATCACCTCGTATCGCGACCACGGTCACATGCTGGCCTGTGGCATGGATCCGGGCGGCGTGATGGCCGAACTGACCGGGCGCATCGGTGGCCTGTCCAAGGGCAAGGGCGGCTCGATGCACATGTTCTCGAAAGAAAAGCATTTCTACGGCGGGCATGGTATCGTCGGCGCGCAGGTTCCGCTGGGCGCGGGGCTGGCTTTTGCTGACAAGTACAAGGAAAACGGCCGCGTTACCTTCACCTATTTCGGGGACGGTGCCGCGAACCAGGGTCAGGTGTATGAGACCTTCAACATGGCGGCCATCTGGGGCTTGCCGGTGATTTTCGTGATCGAGAACAACCAATACGCCATGGGCACCGCTCAGTCCCGTTCGACCTCGACCAAAGACATCTTCCATCGCGGCGAAGCGTTCGGCATTCCGGGCGAGATCGTCAACGGCATGGATGTGCTGGCGGTCAAGGAAGCAGGCGAAAAGGCTGTCGCGCACTGCCGCGCGGGCAAAGGCCCCTATATCCTGGAAATCAAGACCTACCGCTATCGCGGCCACTCGATGTCCGACCCGGCCAAGTACCGGACCCGCGAAGAGGTTCAGAAGGTCCGCGAACAAAGCGACCCGATCGAACACGTGCGCGAGTTGCTGCTGACCGGAAAGCACGCGACCGAGGATGACCTGAAAGCGATCGACAAGGAAATCAAGGAGATCGTCAATCAGGCCGCCGAATTCTCGAAAGAAAGCCCCGAGCCTTCGGTCGAAGAGCTCTGGACTGATATTTACGCCTGAGAGGACGAATAAGACATGGCAACCGAAATTCTCATGCCCGCCCTTTCCCCCACGATGGAAGAGGGCACGCTGGCCAAATGGCTGGTCAAGGAAGGCGACACCGTATCCTCGGGCGATATCCTGGCCGAGATTGAAACCGACAAGGCAACAATGGAATTCGAGGCCGTCGATGAAGGCATCGTTGGCAAGATCCTGATCACTGAGGGCACCGAAGGGGTCAAGGTGAACACCCCCATCGCGGTGCTGGTCGAAGAAGGCGAAGACGCCTCAGCCCTGCCCGCAGCAGCCCCCGCAGCCGCAGCGGCGCCCGAGGCCACCCCCACAGCAACCGCGGCCCCGGCTCCTGCCGCAGCAGCCCCCGCTGCTCCGGCGGTGGACCTGTCACCCGACTGGCCCGCGGATGCTGAGATGAAGTCCGAAACCGTGCGCGAAGCCTTGCGCGATGCAATGGCCGAGGAAATGCGCGGCGATGAAAACGTCTATCTGATGGGCGAGGAAGTCGCCGAATATCAGGGGGCCTATAAAATCTCGCAGGGCCTGCTGGATGAATTTGGCTCCAAACGCGTGATCGACACCCCGATCACCGAACACGGGTTTGCCGGTATCGCGGTGGGTTCGGCCTTCGGCGGTCTGAAACCGATTGTCGAATTCATGACCTTCAACTTCGCCATGCAGGCGATTGACCAGATCATCAACTCTGCGGCCAAAACGCTCTATATGTCCGGTGGTCAGATGGGGTGCCCCATCGTGTTCCGGGGGCCCAATGGGGCCGCGGCCCGCGTGGCCGCACAGCACAGCCAGGACTATGCCGCGTGGTACATGCAGATCCCCGGTCTGAAGGTCGTCATGCCCTATTCGGCTGCTGATGCCAAAGGTCTGCTGAAATCGGCCATCCGCGATCCCAACCCGGTTGTGTTCCTGGAAAACGAAATCCTCTACGGTCGCTCTTTCGAAGTGCCGCAGGTGGATGACCTGACCATTCCGCTGGGCAAGGCCCGCATCTGGCGCGAGGGCTCGGACGTGACCATCGTCAGCTTTGGCATCGGCATGCAATACGCGCTGGAAGCCGCCGACAAGCTAGCCGAAGATGGTATCAGCGCCGAAGTGATCGACCTGCGCACCATCCGCCCGATGGACACTGGCGCCATCATCAACTCGGTGATGAAGACCAACCGTCTGGTGACAGTGGAAGAAGGCTGGCCGCAGGGGTCCGTCGGCAGCTACATCAGCTCGGTCGTGATGCAGGAGGCGTTTGATTACCTCGACGCACCGGTCATCAACTGCACCGGCAAGGACGTTCCGATGCCCTATGCCGCCAATCTCGAAAAGCTGGCCCTGATCACCACCGATGAGGTGATCGCCGCCGTCAAACAAGTGACCTACCGGTAAGGAGCGACAGACAGATGCCTACAGAAATTCTGATGCCCGCCCTGTCCCCGACGATGGAGGAAGGCACGCTCGCCAAATGGCTGGTCAAGGAAGGCGACACCGTCTCCTCCGGTGACCTGCTGGCCGAGATCGAAACCGACAAGGCCACGATGGAGTTCGAGGCCGTTGACGAAGGCACCATCGGCAAGATCCTGATCCCCGAGGGCACCGAAGGGGTCAAGGTCAACACCGCCATCGCGGTTCTGCTGGAAGACGGCGAAAGCACCGATGACATTGGCACGGCCCCGGCTGCAGCCACGGCGGCTGCCCCCGCAGCCGTCGCGGGCAACGAGGCTGCCGCGCCAGCGGCACCCGAGGCGGCCGCCCCTGCCCCGGCCGCTCCGGCCAAGGCTGATGGTGGTCGGATTTTTGCCTCGCCTCTGGCCCGCCGGATTGCTGCGCAAAAAGGTCTCGACCTGACGCAGATTGCCGGTTCCGGCCCGCATGGTCGCATCGTCAAGGTTGATGTTGAAGGCGCAACTGCCACCGCTCCGGCAGCAGCTCCTGCCACTGCTCCCGCCGCCGCCGCGCCCGCAGCTGCCCCAGCAGCTCCGTCTGGTCCATCGGCGGATATGGTCGCGCGGATGTACGAAGGCCGCCCGTACGAGGAAATCAAGCTCGACGGTATGCGCAAAACCATCGCCGCACGTCTGGGCGAGGCCAAACAGACCATCCCGCATTTCTACCTGCGCCGCGATATCAAGCTCGATGCGCTGCTGAAATTCCGTGGTCAGTTGAACAAGCAGTTGGAAGGCCGCGGCGTCAAGCTTAGCGTCAATGACTTCATCATCAAGGCTGTCGCCAACGCGTTGCAGCAGGTTCCGGCTTGTAATGCCGTCTGGGCAGGTGACCGGGTGCTGCAACTGAAACCGTCAGATGTGGCTGTTGCTGTCGCAATCGAAGGCGGGTTGTTCACGCCGGTCCTGCAAGATGCTGACATGAAATCCCTGTCAGCCCTTTCGACCGAGATGAAAGACCTTGCCGCCCGCGCACGCGAACGCAAGCTGGCTCCGCATGAATATCAGGGCGGCACCTTTGCCATCTCGAACCTGGGCATGTTCGGCATCGACAATTTCGACGCCATCGTGAACCCGCCCCATGCCGGTATTCTGGCCGTCGGCACCGGCGTCAAGAAACCGGTTGTCGGGGATGATGGCGAGCTGACCGTGGCAACGGTGATGTCTGTCACCATGTCCGTTGATCACCGGGTCATCGACGGCGCGCTGGGGGCCGAGCTGCTCAAGGCCATTGTCGACAATCTGGAAAACCCGATGGTCATGTTGGCCTGATCACAATAAACGCCCTCGCCAGAAAGCATCTCTGGCGAGGGCACATTTTTTATGGCGCTGAATTGAGCCCCCGTGATCGGCGAACCGATTGCCCGACACGGGCGCCATCCCCACCTTCTTCCTGCGGATGCTGAACGAAGAAAGGTGCGCGATGTTCCTACGATCCCTGATCCAAATCCTGTTCGTCTTTGTACTCCTCGCGGGGGCGGCACCTGATGCGGTATCCGCAAAGCCCAACAGCTATCCCGGTGAGAATTCAAAGTTCAATTCGAACGATCCCGCCGTCATCGCGCGCCAGAAAGCCGAGCAAAAACAGCGCAGGGAAATGCGCAGGCAAAAGCGGGAAGACAGGCGTCGCGAGCGGTTGGAAAGGCGCAACAACCGCTCGGACTGAAACCGTTTACTGATCTTTGCCCAGCATGTGATCCATCGAGATCGACGGCTGATCGCATCCGGCCTCGCCCACAATCTTGGCCGGGATACCGGCAACGGTCTTGCACGGCGGAACGTCCTGCAACACCACCGAACCGGCGGCGATACGGCTGCAATGGCCGACCTTGATGTTACCCAGAACCTTTGCCCCGGCCCCGATCAGAACACCATCTCCGATTTTGGGATGGCGGTCTTCCTCCTCCTTGCCGGTTCCGCCCAGCGTCACCGAATGCAGCATCGAAACGTTGTCTCCGACCACGGCGGTTTCACCGATGACGATGGAATGGGCGTGGTCGATCATGATCCCTTTGCCGATCCTCGCGGCCGGGTGAATATCGATGCCGAATATCTCCGACGATCGCATCTGGAAGAAATAGGCCAGATCAAAACGTCCTTTGCGCCACAGCCAGTGCGCCACGCGATAGGCCTGCATGGCCTGATAGCCCTTGAAATACAGGATCGGCTGCAACAACCGATGGCAGGCCGGATCACGCTCATAAACCGCCATCAGATCGGCGCGGGCGGCTTCCAGCAATCCAGGATCGTTTGCATAGGCCTCGTCCACGATCTCACGCAGAACCATCATCGACATTTCGTTCGAACACAGCTTGGCCGCGATCCGATAGGACAGTGCACGCTCAAGGCTGCGGTGATGCAGAATACAGGCGTGTACAAGCCCGCCCATAAGCGGCTCCGTCTCGACGGCTGCTTGGGCCTCGGATGTGATACGGTTCCAGACCGGATCGACCGGTGTCACAGGGCTGCGTTTTTCAAACATAGCTTTTGATCCTTTGCTGCGCCTAGAATGCCATTTAGTGGCAAAAAGGCCAAACGCAAACCCGTGATCCGCGATACAACGAAAATGAATGAGTCTGAACGCGCATATTTTGAAACACGAATTCACGAGCGTCTGGCCGAACTGGATCAATTGTCCGCATCAGGCCAGCAGGCTCAGGCCGTTGTTGAGCTGGATCAGCAGGCCGTTGGTCGGCTCAGCCGCATGGATGCGCTGCAAAACCAGGCGATGGCAAAGGCGCAACAGGTGAATCGCAATATCGAAACCCGCCGCCTACAGGCCGCGCTTATGCGGTTGGACGAAGGGGAGTATGGGTATTGCGAGGATTGTGGCGACCGTATTCCCGATGGACGATTGTCTCTGGATCTGGCCGCCAGCAAATGTGTCAGCTGCGCGACCGGGTGATCAGAAACTCGGCAAGATGGTGCAAAACCGTCGAAAAACACCGACAATATTGCAAATCGTCAAACCCAGGCTCATCGGCCAGCACCCTGTTGCGCGCAACCGCCATCAACGATCCGTTGCCGTAAACCGGATGCAGCCGACCCGTGCGCGTGCGGTGATTGTCGGCCAGTTCCGCTTCATGGATCATCCGGGCGCATAAGCGGGTCCGCTCGGTCGGCGGCGCCGCCAACAAGGCGCGCGCCGCGGCACTTACATCACCATGCAAAACCGGTCGCATCAGGCCGCTTATCCGACAACCAGACGCGCCATCGCACCGGGGCCGTAAATGGCCGACACCTGCGCAATCCCGACCTCATATGACCCGGTCAGACCATCTGCCGCCTTCATTGCCGCCGAATAGGACCACCCCGGCAGGGATGTCATCTCTTCACGAACAAGGGTTCCCCCAGCAAAGACACGCACAAGATAGGATTCGCTTTCCTCGCCCAGCGGAACCTCCAGACCTGACCAGTCATCCCCATCCAACCGGGCGCGCCGCACCCAGTTCAGGTGATCGCCGGTTGCGTCGGATCGCACCCGGAGGTGAACCGGGGAAAACGGGCGCAAACCATTGCCGTCGAATGAGGCGATCAGGTGCTGGTAAGCCGGATCATCGTAACCACGGGTCGCCGGGCCGATGCGATAGTGTTTGGCCAATCCCCGCTCGTTGCGCAACAGGTTGGTCTGCTGCACCTGATCGTTCAGCAACACGAATATGGACCCGTCCGGCCAGACATCCGGCATCAGGGCATCCGACCCCAACTGGCCTCTCAACCGCCCGGACAATGCGTAAACGCCGGGGGACTCAAGCGTGGCATCCGAGAACTGGAACACCTCCCAGTTGCCGGGTGTTCCGTCGCCGATGGCCGCCAGATTGACACCGTTCAGAACCGCGCCACGCGGACGCGATTCCAACTGACCGGCCAACAGCCGCACCTTCACGGCCGGGCCTTCGTCCCAGACGCCGATACTGGCGCGCCTCAGCGGTGTTTCGGTCACGCCCACAATGGCCTGACCGGGGATCACATCACTCAGGCTGTACCCCTCATCGGTTGAGGAGGAATAAACCGTCGCGGCCCCCGGCCAGGGATCAGCGGTCACCGCAAGATAAGGTGCATGCGGGACCTCTGCCCCGGTGATCAGCGGCAGGTCCAGAAACACCGGCAACACTGGAACGGGCGCGGCATAGGGTCTGACAACCGCCGGGTCGTCGCGCAGGTGCGATGCCTTATACACGCCCTGTTCAACCCGGACCGCTTCGACCAGTTGCAGATCGGCAGATTCCAGACGGTCAATCCGGTAAAGGGGGCTGTTTTCGGTCTCTGACAACCGCACCAGATCACCTGCGCCCAGATGCAGCAGCGATGGCGGCAAGGCAAACCGCACCGTATCGCGGGAAACACGGGCCTCGCTCAACCAGCGCTCGGCCGTTTGCCGACCTTCGGTGCGTGTCATGGACAACGGCATCTCATTGACCGAGACCGAATGCGTGCTGTCCTCGGGCAGAACCGCCTCTTCCGCAACCAGATCGTGATCCGCATCCGACTGGACAAAACGCAGGCGCACGCGGCCCGTCATCTCGGCCTCGGCTTCTCGCCGGTGCTCAACCGTGCCATCCAGATCACCGCTGATCGCCAGATGATCGGGATTCAGGGCAATCGCGCCATAGCCATCGCGCATCTGAAAGCGCAAGATGCCGTTCCGTTCGATCGCGTCGAACCCATAGCGCAGCATCAGCGGCTGCAAAGCCGACCGCGCATTTGTCACATCTTCGATGACATATCCTCGAACCAAGCCATAAAGCCCGGAAACATCGATATCTGTCACCCCTGCCGCGTGGCATATCTCAGTCACGACCGAGGCCAGCGTCCGCGAGCCGGACCGGCCGTTCAGCCAATGCCCCCGGTCATAGTTCGCCCCATCATCCCATTGGCTTCGCAGATTGGGAAAGGTCGGAAACGGGCGGGTATCCCACGCCCAGACATAGGCATTCGCCAAATCCAGCATTGGCCCGCCGTAGACTTGCGACACCGGGTTGATGTTCGGGTCGCTCCAATATCCAAGGGTCGCTGCAAGGTACTGGACCTGAATAAAATCGTCGCGCAGACCGTTTGAATATGCAGGCAGCAGCGACTCAGACGATTTCGGGTCCAGAAACTTGTTCGGCTGGTTCGTGCCCTTGTCGATTGCCGCACATCCCAACTCGGTAAACCAGATCGGCTTTGATCCGGGCACCCAGTCGGTCGGATTGGGTTGACGAACGCCACCGATCCGCTCGTGGTGCAGATTTGACCACCAGCCGCGCAGGTCCTTGTACCGCCAGACCCATGGCTCATCATGCTCCTGATCTTCGATGGGCGTTCTGATCTGTGCCTCGGCCTCTTCCGGCGAGGCATAATACCAGTCATACCCCTCGCCCCCCTCGATATTGCTGCGCAGATACCCAAGGTCGTAGACCGACGGCGCACCTTCCTCGGCGTCTACGTGACTTTCGCCATCACGCCAGTCAGACAACGGCATGTAATTGTCGATGCCAATGAAATCGATTTTGTCATCCGCCCATAACGGGTCGAGGTGAAAATACCTGTCTCCGCTTCCGTCGGGCTGGTATCCGAAATACTCGCTCCAATCCGCCGCATAGCCGATCTTGGTGTCCGGGCCCAGAATCTGGCGCACCTCTGCCGCCAGCGCACGCAGTTGCGCAACAGCGGGAAAGCCCGAGGCTCCGCGGATCTGGGTCAGGCCACGCATCTCGGACGAGATACAGAAGGACGACACTCCACCAGCCGCCTTGCACAACATGGCATAGTGCAGAATGAACCGTCGCAGGCCCCATTCCTGCGGGCCAGAATATTTGACGATTTTCGTGGCCCGAACGGAACCATTGCCAAGCAAGCCGCCAAACGTGCCACCACCGTTTAGCCATTGCAGATCGCCAAGCCCGCGATCATCCGGCCGCCCGCCAAGCAACGGGCCCGAGCCACTGCCGCCGCCGCCACCGCCCGAGTCCACCGGGTCGTCAAAGCCTTCGTTGATCGTAAAATCTGCAGCACTTGCTGTCCCAAAGAACGCGGCCACCTGCGCGTCCGCCGCAGCGGTCTGATCAGCAGACCCCGCGCGCCCCGGTGCCACATCCAGCGTGATCCGTCCCCGCCAAGGCAGATGGGGCTGGCTTGCGGCCTCCGACCAGGGGTCCGGCAGCCCGTTTCCCTGCAATTGCTCCATCAGGATGAACGGGTAGAACATGACCCGCTTACCCGACTGGTTGAGGTGACGGATCGCTTCGACCACCGCCGGGTCTGCGGGTGTTCCGCCATAGACCGGGCGACCATCCTGCCGCGCGACCTGGCCCGCCGTGCTTCGGACCTGATCCGACACGATCCAGGGCATGTTGCGGCTGTCCGTGTCGCTCTGTTCGACCTTGGGCCGGATCCTGCATGTGCCGCATCTCAGATCGTCACCGAACCAAGAAACCACCAACGAGGCCGCATCGCAATTTGGCAGCTCGGTCTCCAGCGCACGGGTCGAGCTCACAAGATCCGATACACCGGACGAAGAATGCGCATTGGCCGCCCAGCTTGTCCCGGATTGCGTATAATTCACCTGCGAACGGGCCAGCGCATATTCTCCCGTGCCCGGAATCATCGCCACCCCGCGCACGATTTGCGGCAAGGAGCTTGGGTAATCAGGCATGTCGCGCTGCGCGGGGCGCACCACTTCGAACGAGAACTGCGGCACCCGGTTGCCAAAACTCGCAAGCTGGAAATCCTCGATCACCACATAGGCTGTACCGCGATAGGCTGGTACCGTGCCCGCCCCTTCGATTGCTTCGATCAGGGGATCGGGCAACTGATCCTGCGTGCCGTGATAGATGCGCATGTTCAGCCCGGATCGGTCCTGTTCTTCCCCGTCTGCCCAGATGCGCCCGACATCGGCAATCTCGCCTGCACCAACGGCAATGGCCAGCGAAATCGAATAGCTGTAGCTGACGGTGGTCACTTCGGGGGCCTTGGGTTTGCCTTTACCCCCGCCTCCGCCGCCCTGCGTTTCCCGGGTCTCGGTCTCAAGAAAGTCCGACGCCCAGATGACCTGACCGCCAACGCGCATACGCCCAAAGACAGTGGTCACCGGCGCGCCCTCGCCGGTTTCCGTCAGCCTGAACCGGTCCATGCGGCCTGTTTCGACGACTTCGCTGCCACTGCCCATAACGGACTGGCTGAAGAACCTCTGATCAATGACCCGCCCGACCGTCGCGCCAATGGCCCGGCCGATGATCGCGGTGGACAGGCCCGCGACGGTGCCACCGATTGACCCGCCCAGCGCGGCCCCGGCAGCGGAAAGAAGAATAGTAGCCATCAGAGCACCTCCAACGGGAATTCGAAACAGGAAACGACCCTGCGACGCCAAGGGCCGCTCAGCGCGTTCTCGACGACGCCATGGCCGGAATAGGCGTGAATGAACCTCGGCTCGTGGCCTGCGACGCTGACGATGCCAAGATGTTTGGCCACGCTGCCATCGCGCATGCGGAAAAGCAGCACATCTGCGACCGCGAAATCGGTGACCGGTTTTTCGACCAGATGCCGCCGCGCCGCCGCCCACATGCGTTCCTCGCCCTGCGGCTCGGACCAGTCCAGACTGTAGACCGGAACCGCCTCGGGCTCCTGCCCGATCACGGCGCGCCAGACGCCGCGCAGCAGGCCCAGACAATCCGTGCCCGCCCCCTTGGTCGAGGCCTGATGCACATAAGGCGTCCCCAACCAGCTGCGCGCTTCTGCGACAATATCCTGCCTGTGTATCGTCACCTCAGGCTCCCTCCGCTGTTGGCTTTGCTCTGTTTGGGAACGGCCATCACCCAGTCTTCGCCCGGAAGATCTGGAAAGCCCTGAAAGTTCAGCAGGTTGTTGAACTTCAGGCGGCAGGTCTCCATGCGTTTGTCGCACCCCGCCCGCAGCCTGACCATGTCACCCGGCACCAGGCTTTCCCCGAAACCGGACCAGAGCGTGATTTGCCGCCCTTCCGCCACCTGCCGGTCGTGCTTGATCGATGACCAGAGCCCTTCCGCCGCTCCCGACACTACGTCGACCCTGCCGCGCTCGAACCACCCGTCATCGATGGTTCCCCCGCCTGCCACAAGCAGAACGGTTCCGCCATCGAAACCGGTGACGGCGCCCTCGATCCAATAGCCGGGCGTATCCATGTCGAACCGACAAGTCCGATCCCCCAATACGGCAGTACAAGGCTTCTGATACACGCGCCCCAACGGGCGGTTCAGCAAATCGGTCAGGCCACGCAGCTCGGCGTGAAACGCGCCGCCTGCGCGCCGCAATTCCCCGATTGAGCCCCGGAACTGAAGGATACGCTGATCCGGGTCGGCCCAGTTGACCAGCCACGCGCGCACCTCGGCCCCGTCGAACCGCCCCGCCTCGATATCCTCTTCGCGAATGGCCGCATCCGACAGCGCGCCCATGGCTTCGGTGTTGTCAATGGACAGGCCGGTGGCCTGTTCGATGGCCGCCGCCGTCAATCCGGTGCTGGCCCTGAACGTCAATCCGTCAAAGCCAAGTTCCAGATCATGATCGGTGAACCCGTATTCCTGACCATCCCGGCGTCTGATCGCCCAACACCGGCACACAGTGGTTATTCCGCTTTGCAGATGCGCGTGCAGGCCCTGTTCATCCACAGCCATCAGACACGCACCTCGACCACGGGAACGTTCGGCGCCTCTCCGGCCTGAAAACTGGCGACGCTGGTATGGATCTTGTCGGTGTCAAACCGTACCGGTACATCGAATTCGAACCCGGCGGTGATATCCACCTCTTCCGGTGGCGGGTCGGCAAAGGTGATCCGGCCGGTTGCCAGATCGACGTCGAATTCCACACCCTCCCGGATCTCATCCTGATCCAGCCCCAGACGCACCGTCCCCAGCACCGGCTTGACGATGGGGCGGGCATAGCTGACCCCGCCCGAGCTATAGGTCTTGATCAGTTGAAACTCAGTCCGCACACCGTCGCCGCGTGCGATAACCTGATCTCCGACATCGACATCCAGCGTGGCCTTGCCGGATTTGAAATCCGACCAGTCCTTCCAGCGAAACCCATACATCTGGCCCTGCCGCGCCTCGAAGAACGAAATCAGCGTCTCGATATCGTCCAGCGAGCGCATCCCCAGTCCCGCATCATACCTGCGCCGGGAATGGGCCCAGGGCGTGTTGCGTTCTTCGAACCCGTTGGCCAGCGTCACGATATCCGTGCGCCGCTCGGGCCCCCCGACCGAGCCAAAGCTCAGGCTGGCGGGAAATCTCACCTCGTGGAAAGTCATCACCTGCTCCCTGATTTACCTGTTGCGATTGCCGCGCCCCAACGCACGGCTCATCTGTGCTGCAATCTGTCCCTGCGAGCGGCGGAACCCCTGCACATCCGGGGTCGTGATGTTCATCACCACATTCACCGAACGCCCGCCGCCCTGCGTGCGCACGCCCAGCTTGCCGTCCGCGCCGCGCGCCAGCGGCATGATCGCCTCGGGGCCGGCCTCGCCCATCAGCCCGGTGCCGCCCCGCATTGGAAACATCGTCGGGCTGCTGACCACGCCGCCATTGGCAAAGGGCATCACCCGGCCCTGGCTGAAACTGCCGCCATCGGCAAAGGGCAGAAGACCCTGCACCAACCCGCCGACCGAGTTTGCGAGCAACCCACCGAAATGATCCGTCACCGGCTTGATCGCGGCGGCATAAGCCGTTTGGATCAGCGAGTTCTTCAGCACATCCAGCGCGCCCGACAGGCTCATCCCGTCCAGAACCACACCATCGAACGCCTTGCGCAAACCGCTGGACATGCCCCGCTCCAACGTGGCGACATCCTTGCCGGTTTCCACGAACGCGGCACTGATCCGCTTCATCTGGCTGTCAAACGCCGCGGCCATCGTCGCAGCATCACCCAGGGCATCGCCCAGCGCCGCGCCCCGTTCCTGCAAGTCGTCAAACCCGTCACGATCCGTCATCACGCTCTCCTTGTTGCTTGTCCGGGAAGGCGGCCAGCAGCGCGTCAAGGCCTGCCCGGTTCATCGCGGGCATCTCGGCACCCTGCCCCAGCATCAGTCGCAGTTCTGCCGGGGTCAGACGCCAGAACTGGTCCGGCGTCAGCCGCAGCCCCAGAAACCCGGCCCGCATCAGGACGGGCCAGTCAAACCCGCTCATGTCGTTTCCGGCACCATGAAGGCGCGGGCCAGCAGTTCGGCCGCCGCTTTGGCCGCAGCCATGGGGCCGCCCTCGATCTCGGCATGAAACAGGTCGGCGCGGGTGGCATTCCGGCCTCCGCCCCGCAATCCGGCAACGATCAGCGCCAGCACGTCACCGCTGGAATACGCGCCACCCTCAAACCGCTGCACCAGCTCGACCAGGGATCCGGTGTTCAGCTCCTGCTCCAGTTCCGCCAAAGCGCCCAGCGTCAGCTTGAGCACCCGCCGCTCTCCATCGATGGTCAGTGCCACCTCGCCCGTCCACGGATTGGCCATGCGATTACAGCGCCGTAAAGCTCAGCGCACCGGCGCTTGCCATGCTCATCTCATAGGTCGCCTCACCGTTGTGTGAGCCCGCATACTCGATGCCCGTCACCTGAAACGCCCCCTCGACAATGCCGAAATCGGGGATAATCACCTGAAACGCCGGGGTCTCGCCGTCAAAAAACAGCTGCCGCGCACGTTCGTCCGTACCAGCATCCTTGAACACGCCCGAACCCGAGATCGAGGCCGATTTGACCCCCGCCCCCGACAACAGCTCGCGCCAGCCCCCCTGACTTTCCAGACTGGTGACGTCCACGCTTTCGGCGTTGAAACTGATCCGCGTGGCCCGCAGGCCCGCAATGGTCTGGAACAGGCCCGTGCCGTTCATATCCACTTTGACCAAAAGGTCTTTTCCGTTCTGGGCAGCCATGTGCTCTCTCCGTTGATTGCTTAGTCGTCTTCCACGCGGGCGCGGAATCTCAGGTCGATCTGGCGGATGCTGCCGCCTGTCCCGGTTCGCCGGGCCGAGGCGCGCTCGAACCACAGCCCGACCAGATGCCCGCGGCTCAGAACCAGCGGCGCATTGTCCAGCGCGTCACACACCGCCCCGGCCAGCGTCTTTGCCGCGCCAAACCCGGCGGCTTCGGACACCACCGAAACCGTAAAGCGGTGGATCGCACCCGCGCTCGACCGGTCCGAGGCGTCGCGGACCTCTTCCGGGCCCAATGTCACATAGGTCTGCGGAACCGTTCCCGTGGGCACCGCGTCATAGATCGCGCCGCCGGACTGGCCGCTGACATCCGCATCCGCGGTCAGGTGCTGAAACACCGCCGCCTGCAGGGCGGCTGATACGCCATAGCTCATGCCGCCACCTCTTCATCCGCGAAACAGATCAGGTACTGGCCGCGCGCGTCACGCTCTGCCACGGCGCGGATGACGAAACGGCGATTGCCCTCGCGAAACCGCTGATCCGGCGCCGGGCGCATGGTCGACCCTTCGGGGGCGCCCCGCACCACGATGCGATACCCCACGCGCGAGACGGAAACGCCAGCGATCTGCCGTTCCGCACCACTGCGCGCCGTGACCTCGGCCCACAGCGTTCCCAGCGCGGCCCAAGCCTCGGTATATCCCCCGGACCCGTCAGCGCTGCGCATCGGGGCCTCAAGCACCAGCTTGCGGTTCAGACGCGGCGTGTTCATTGCACCAACCCCGCACCAAAGCGCACCATCCGATAGCGCTGGATCAGGCTGGTGACGCCAAACGGCATACACCCCGCACCCAGCGCGGTCTCGTCCCGGTATTCGTAATAATGCGCCGCCAGTAACAGTACTGCCTGGCCCAGATCGGCAGGCAAACCGGCCCAGTCCGTGGCCATCCCGGCCGTGAAGGCGATCTTCACCGCGCCCCCCGTTGCAATCGCAGGCAGGACCGACCCGACCGGACGCAACCGCGGGCGCTGGCCATCGCGTTCCAGCCGATACACCGCCGCATCCGCAACGGTTTCAGAACCTGCCGCATCGGTCAGCGTCACGGCCAGCACCGATGTCACCGGAGCAACCGGCAAAACCTCGCCCGACGGATCGCGCCAACCGCTAAGGCTCCATGAAAAGTCGCGCTCGATCAGAACCTTGCCGGTGCGCGCCTCAATCGCGGCCATGGCCGCCCGCAGGAACCCCTTCAGCACCTCGTTCTGAACGTCATCCTCGGCAAAGCCCCTGCCTAGCCGCAGATGCGCCTTGAACTGATCCACCGGCAGCGCCGCATCCGCGATGGCGGTTTCTTCGATCAACATCATCCATTCACTCCGCAATCTCGGACCCCACCGGGGGCCTCAGTCAGGAAAATGACGGGCACGCGCCGCCCCACGTTGCTCGGACGGAGGGGAGCAGCTAGACAACGCGGGGGATCTCACCCCGGCCCGTGCCCGCCGCCCGAGGGGCTGATGGCCCCCCGGATTCGCCACCGCCTAGGCGATGCCGAATTTCACCAGCTTGATGGCTGCAAAGTCGCTCACATCACCGCCCACGCGCTTGGTCGCGTAGAACAGGACATGCGGCTTGGCGCTGAACGGATCGCGCAGCACGCGCAGATCGGGGCGTTCAGCGATGGTGTAACCGGATTTAAAGTCGCCAAACGCAATCGAGAAGCTGTCCGAGGCGGCATCCGGCATGTCCTCGGCAATCAGTACCGGATAGCCCATCAGGCGCGCGGGCTCACCAGCGGCCAGACCGTCCGACCACAGGAAGCGGCCATCGCTGTCCTTCAGCTTGCGGATCACACCCGCCGTTTTCGAGTTCATGACGAATGTGCCATTGACCCGGTATTGCGCGCCCAGCGCATAAACCACATCGACAATCGCATCCGCGTCGATACCGCCATCGATGCCGGTGGCAACATACCCCAGGCTGCCCCAGGACCAGGTGTCGTCGGATACCGCGCGGTGGATCATCAGACCTTTGGGTTTGTCCACACCGTCACCCGCGATAAAGGCCGCCGCCTCGGCACGGGCGAACTTGTCGGCAATCCGACCGGCCAACCAGCCCTCGACATCGAACGCGCTGTCATCCAGCAAACGTTGCGAGGCTTTGGGCAGCGCGCTCAACTCGTGCAGTGGGATCGAGATGCGGTCGATCGACGGGGTTCCGGTTTCGGAAGTGGACGAATTCTCATCGGCCCAGCCGGCACCGACATCGGTATGGTCGATCAGCACATCGAACGAATTCGCCTCGACATTCACCACCGACGCAATCGAGCGGATCGACGCGGTTGCGTTCAGAACCGACTTGATCGTCTCGGCGGTCTGCGGATCGACCAGATACCCGCCATCGCTGTTGACGGCGGTGGACAGCGATTTGCTCTCCATCTCCAGCCCGCGCAGCCCGTCATCCTCGCCCGAGCGTACATAGGCGTCGAACGCCTTCTGGTGCGGTGCACCGTCCAGGGTCGAGGCCGCAAGATGCGGGCGCGCCGCGATGGTTGTTTTACGATCCAGCATGGTCAGTCGCTCTTCTGTCTGTTGCAGTTTTGTTTTAACTTCAGCCTTCAGGCCCTTGAATTCATTCACGAAGCCAGCCATCGCCTGCTTCACCTCCTGAACCAGGGGCGCACCCTCTCCGGTCAAGGCCGGGATCTCGGTCTTGCTCATCAGCATGTCCTGTTTTTGGGTGGGTTTGAGGCGCGCTAGGTCCGCGCCAGCTCCTGCCGGGCGTCGTTGAACACCTCGGCAATACTGCGCCAGGTATTCTCGGCATCGGGGTCGCTCCCCTTTGCCGCCACCCGCGCACTGGGCAGCATCGGGAAGGTCACCAGCGACACCTCCCACAGCTCCAGTTCCGTCAGGACCCGCTGGCCCTTGTCATTCTTCACGGCCCGTTTGGTGCGATAGCCGATCGACAGGCCATCCATCGCACCCGCGCGGATCAGCTCGGCCGCTTCCCGGCCTTTCTGGGTGCTTTCCAGCAGACGTCCCTTGACCCACAGGCCCTTGTCGTCCTCGCGTACCTCGTCCCAGACGCCTATGGGTTGCGCCGGGTCGTGCTGCCACAGCATCTTGACCCGCTGACCCGCCTTGGCGAGCCCCTCAAGCGAGGCGCGATAGGCCCCGCGCTGCACCATGTCACTGCCATGATCGACTTGCCCGAACAGGCTGGCATAGCCTTCGATCATTGCATCCTCGGTCACCGACAGGATGTCACCGAACCCTGCGAACTTATGCTCCATATCCATGAACTTCTCCATGTAACCCACTGAACTTATGGCGTTACCACCAGGAATGACTGAAACGCCTGCGCCAGGATCACTGCGGCCACACCATAGACAGTCAGCCACAGCCGTTTCTCCAGCCGCTCCATCATCTCTTCGATCTGATCCAGCCGCCTGCACAGATGCGCGTGCTGGATCTCGGCCACCCGCTCATGCGCGGCCAGACGCAACCCCGGCGCGCATTCGAACGGAGGATACCCCTCAGCCATCTGCACGCTCCGGCAGCCCCAGCAACCTGCGTTTTTCCACATCGCTCAGGAATTCCGCCCGGTTGACCCGCGCCCATTGCGCATCCCGCTCGGCAGACAGGGCTGTTACTTGATCCAGATCGGGCTTCAGCATCAGATCCTCGCCGGTAAAGCCCGTCAGCCACTCCGACACCGCCGCCGCCACCCGCGTCACCAGGGGCAGCACTGTCAGGCGGTAAAACGCCCGGTTGGCCTCCTGATAGTTCGAATAGGTCGCGTCGCCCTGTATCCCCAGCAGCATCGGCGGGACCCCAAAGGCCAGCGCGATCTCGCGGGCGGCGGCTTCCTTGGTCTTCTGAAACTCCATGTCCGAGGGGGAAAAGCCCATCGGCTTCCAATCCAGCCCCCCCTCCAGAACCATCGGACGGCCGGCATTGCGCGCCCCGCGATAATTCTGCTCGATCTCGTCGGACAGACGGCGGAACTGTTCTTCGGCCATCATTCCGTGGCCATCACCGCCCTTCCACACCAGCGCCCCCGAGGGCCGCGCGGCATTGTCCAGCAGCGATTTCGACCACCGCGAGGCGCTGTTATGCACATCAATCGCCGTCGCCGCCGCCTGCATCGGCGAGAACCCGTAATGATCATCCTGCGGGTGGAACGCCTTGATATGGCAGATGGCCTCGGCCGAGAACCGGTGCGTCTTGCCACCGACGCTGTAATCATAGGCCTTGGGCCACCCATCCGCCCCCGGCACCACGCTCATCCGGTCCGAGCGCAAAACGTGCAGCTCAACCGGCAGCCCGTCCTCGGCCTGCACCGCCTCGACATAAGCATTGCCCGACAGCAGCAACTGCCCGAACAGGGCCTCCAGCATCTCTGCCCGCCCCTGCGCCGCATTCGGGCGCCGCAACAGGGCCAGGATCGGATGCGCATCGAAACGCTGCCCCTGACCCTGCAATATCAAGGGCAGAGCCGCCGCCGATTCAGCAATCAGCTTGACCGACCGAAACCCCACCGGATTGCCCGAAAACCCCGTCCGCGTCAGCGACACCGTGTCCCGCGGGCTCCACGCCACGCGCCCGCCAGTCTGCCACGCCACAACAGGCCCCGTCGCGCTCGCCTTCGCCTCGGGCGCTTTCCCAGCCGATCCACGACGCAAGAAATCGAATACCATCTGTGCTCCTTTCTGCCGCCGCTCTGCCCGGCTTGTTGAAAGGAGTTATGACGGAAAGACGTTTAAGCCTTGGGAATGGGGCGTACGGGGGGTGGGCAACGGGGGGTGGGCAACGGGTCAATCACGCGGATCGTTTCGGTTCGCAAACCTGCTTTCGATCACGCTGAACATCAGTATCAAGTATATCCAAGGGAGGGCTAGTACGTAGTAGAGGAACGATCGTTTTTCTGAAATCGACGCAAACAGCAAGATTGCAACGAAGATCAGTCTGACAAATAACCCTTGCTTCAGAACAGGCAACTCAGCTGCAGATGGGAACTTCAGTACTTTTCCGATGAAGTCCATGGTCCTACCTGTCAAGGCAACACGACCGAATAGTCGCAACTAGATGCTCGGCATCCGGAATATAGTCTAGCAAAATGGGATAATGCGTCCTGCCAAAGAGAATTGGATGACCTGGGTGAGAAAGCCCGAGTCCGAATGGCTGTACTTGCTGTTCGGAAAGAAGAATACCAACCTCAAGTGACGGGTAAGGGCACGTATCGACAACAGAGTACGGAAACGTTGCTGAATGCTCACACGATATGACATAGAGCCGTACACCAAGTCTCCAATTTCTACCGCGCCTACAAACAATCACGCGCCTATCTGTGACAAAGTAGGCTAGGTTGTTCAGCACATACTGACGTTGGCTCGCCATGCCTGTTGAAAACAAGAAAAAGGCGATTGTCGTGGCCCCATAAATCCAAAGCGCATCACCGGGACCAAACTGGGCGTCGGCATTGATGAAAGGCAGCGTCGCCCACATGACAACACAAGCAATTAAGTTAAAGAAATGGAGCTTACGCTCGTCACCTACAACTTGAAAGTACTTGGTTCCGTAACCCGGTCCACCTGACCAAAGTAACTTTTCGTCGGGGTCAAGAATATCTTTTAAATCAAATCTGTTAGTATTGGTTACTGTGACCTTTTGCATAGCTTGGCCTATACACTGCCAAATCTCCAGAAACCAGCCGCAAACAGTTGATAGCAAAGCTTGGTTAAAGCTTTGTTGTCGTCATTCCTTCGCCATCGTAAGGCTCACAACGCCCGCACCCTAGGCAGACGATACACCCCCGCAGGCCCCACAACCAGCTCATGCAGCGCCCAAACCAGCGCATCGACGCGGTCGGGCGAGCCCTGCCCTTCAAACCCGCGCGCGGTCATCTGGCACATCTGCTCCTCCAACGCGTCCAACCCGGCCACATGGCGCACCCGCCCCTGTTCGTACAGCGCTGCCACAGGCTCGGCCCGCGCGACCTTGCCGCGCGACGCGCGTACCGCCCGATAAGGCACCAGAGGGTCCACCTGCCGCACCACCTCTTCAACCAGTTGCCCGCCCTGATTGACCTCGGCCACCAGCCGTTCGGCGCCAAATTCATCCATGGCGTCAATCGCCGCCTGCGCCCAGCCTGCCGGGCCAACGCCCTGCACCGTTCGGTCAGCCAGCACGAACGCCCGCCACGCCTCAGGCGGGCCTTGCACTTGCGCCCCAACCACCACGATCCCGCAGGCATCCGCGCCTGACCCAGACGTCACCGCCGGGTCCAGCGCCACCACGATGCGATCCAATTCGGGCACCTGCGCACAGCGCGCCGCCTCCAGCATCGAACCCGTCCACAGCGCGCCTTCCGCATCCGACAGCAGCACTCCGTCCAGCTCCTGCCGCCCCAGCCGCGTACCCGCATAGCGCGCGCGCACTTCTTCCAGAAACGACGCCGCCAGATTGGCCCGGTTCGCTTCGGTCGGCGCATGGGTCTGCACGGTGGATGGCGACGCCAGCAACTCCTTCAAAACCTTCACATTGCGCGGCGTTGTGGTCACGCAAACCCGAGGCCGCTCGCCCAAGCGCAGCGCAAATTGCAGCATGTCCCAGGTCTCACCCGCCTTCTTCCACTTGGCCAGCTCATCCACCCAGGCCGCATCAAATTGCGGCCCGCGCAACCCTTCGGGATCATGTGCTGAAAACGCCTGCGCCTCGGCCCCGTTGGGCCAGATCAGCTTGCGCTCGGATGCCTTCCACGTGGGCCGCCTATCCGGGGGCGAGCATTGCAATATCCCGCTGTCGCCAAAGATCATCACATCGCGCACCTGATCGAATGTTTCACCCACCAGCGCCACGCGGCACGCCTCGCCCTTGTCCAGCGGTTTCGGCCCCTCGACAATCGATCTAACCCATTCGGCCCCGGCCCGCGTTTTGCCCGCCCCGCGCCCGCCCATGATCACCCAGGACCGCCATTCGCCCTCGGGCGGCAATTGATGCGGCAGCGCCCAGAATTCAAACAGGAAAGGGAGGGCACACAGCCCCCCCTCCCCGATCTCACTCAGAAATCTCTCCCGCACCGCAGCATTGGCGGAGGCGAGCCAGCCTGCACCCGATCTCAAATCGGGCCCGCTCAAGGTCGAGCGCATAGCCCCCTTGGGCAATTCCGGCTTGTCTGTAATGTTGTTCGACAAAGCTTGTCTCCACTTTCTGGCAACTTCGGATCAACCCCTCCAGCTGACCGAGTTGCTTGGCTGAACCAGCAAGATCTGCATCCTCCCCGGCACCGATCTGTTTGCGCAGGTCTTCTGCCGCTTGCCGCAGATCGCGAATGGACCTTTCCAGGGACTGCAACAGTTCAGCCGTCTGGGAAATCCGCTCTTCCGGGGTAATCAAAGTCATGTTTGCCTGTGACCTCATGCGTGAGTGTTCTCCGCACGAGAGAAACGAAAAAACGGCCACCGGGTCGCCCCGAGGCCGTTCGCCCACTTCTTCTAGCATGACACATCCAATACGGGATAAAGCGCGTAAAGTCAAGGATTTACGCAACAGGCGCGCAACAGGGATCGTACGGTGCGGGTTAACGGACAGTGAATTTCCGGCCATGGTAACCCTCGGCCAAAACGCCGCCCCGCCCTTTAGCCTTCCAAGCCCTGACCGCCTCACCGACCAGAGGGATTAACACAGGGTTACCCCCGTGCCGCTTTCAGCGTGTACAAATTGCACACTCCCCACCTTGACGCGTGTACAAACCTGACATTTTCCGAAATCGCGCTCAAAATCGCCCGCATCACCCGATTTCGGCGCGTCAAGGTCCTGCGCGCAACCTGCCCGCGGCCAAACCAGTCCTTGACATTCCCTCCCGAAACCCTCATGTGCCCTTAATCACGGCGCCACCGCGTGAGCATCGTCGGGCTTCAGGCCCCACAGCGCCAGCACATTACTCCCGGTTCCCCTTCACGCAGGGTTCTTTACGCGATGGCCGGATGGCGCTGGATTCGCTCGCGCATCCCGAGGTCTCGCTCAACCCTGCCGGTCACATGAACGTGGCCATTCATCACCTGCTCGCGGGGCTTAACCTGCGGGCCGTAAAGGATAATTTTTTGTTCGACTTCGATATGCTCGGCCTCGCGCCGACACTGAACGACGCGTTGAAACGCGCCAATTTCACACAACCCACCCCGATTCAGAACCAGGCCATTCCGCTGGCCCTGAATGGGCATGACATCCTCGGGCTGGCCCAAACCGGCACCGGCAAGACACTGGCCTTTGGCCTGCCCCTGATCGACCACTTGCTGGCGCAGCCCGGCAAGCCCGATCCCAAAACAGCCAAATCACTGATCCTCGCCCCCACCCGCGAGCTGGTGAACCAGATCGCCGACAGTTTGCGCACCCTCACCAAAGGAACAAAGCTGCGGGTCGCTACAGTTGTTGGTGGCCAGTCGATCAACAAACAAGTGATGTTCCTCGCACGTGGCACCGATATTCTGGTCGCCACCCCGGGCCGCCTGATTGACCTGATGGAACGGGGCGCTGTTGACCTTGGTTCGGTGCGCCATCTGATATTGGACGAAGCAGATCAGATGCTTGACCTGGGCTTCATTCACGCTCTGCGTCGCATCGCGCCTGCACTGGGCACGCCCCGCCAGACCATGCTGTTCTCGGCCACAATGCCGAAACAGATGGAGGAGCTTAGCCGTGCCTATCTGAACAATCCGCAGCGGGTGCAGGTTTCGCCCCCGGGCAAGGCCGCTGACAAGATCACCCAGTCCCTTCACTTTGTTTCGAAACCCGGAAAACCGTCTAAATTGCGCGAAATCCTGTCGCAGGACGCGGATGCGCTGACACTGGTCTTCACCCGCACAAAACACGGCGCTGAACGGCTGATGAAAGGGCTGGTGGACGACGGCTTTAACGCGGCGTCCATTCACGGGAACAAAAGCCAGGGCCAGCGTGACCGGGCCATCAATGCCTTCCGCGCTGGTGAGGTGAACATACTGGTGGCCACCGACGTTGCCGCGCGTGGCATCGACATCCCCGGCGTCGCCTATGTCATCAACTTCGACCTACCCGACGTGCCCGACAATTACGTCCACCGTATCGGGCGCACCGCCCGTGCCGGGCGCGAAGGGGAAGCGATCGCGTTCTGTGCACCGGAAGAAGTCGACCTGTTGCGTCAGATCCAGAAGCTGATGAAAATTGAAATCCCTGTCACAAGCGGCACCATGCCGGAAGGGGTCGAGGTTCAGCAACCTGCACGTCGTCAAAACAACCGCCGTCGCGGGTTCAAGCCCAAGCCGGCCAACGGCGATGGGAAACCTTCCAGCTCCAGACGGCGCCGTCCCAACAAAAGACGCTCAGCCGCCTAAGAACTGAAGAGCCTGCCAAAGAAAACGCCGACGCCAGTTTTTATACCGGCGTCGGCGTATTTTGTTAACAAAACCAGCAATCCGCCCGGCTTAATTCCCCGAGCTCTGCTGTTCTTCAATTTCGCGCCATTTGGCAACGTTGCGATTGTGCTCCTGCAGGGTTTCTGCAAACGCATGCCCGCCCGAGCCGTCAGCGACGAAGAACACATAGTTGGTGTCATCCGGCGCAACCGCTGCTTCCAGGCTCGCCAGACCTGGATTTGCAATCGGCGTCGGAGGCAGCCCGTCGATCTGATAGGTGTTCCACGGTGTTGGACGGTTCAATTCGCTGCGCCGCAACCCGCGACCCAATGTGCCCTGCCCCTTTGTCACGCCATAGATGACGGTCGGATCGGTTTGCAACCGCATCCCTTGTTTCAGGCGGTTCACGAACACACTGGCGACCTGGCCGCGTTCCTCCGGAACACCGGTTTCCTTTTCGATGATAGACGCAAGGATCAGCATCTCTTCAGGAGTGTCCAGCGGCAACCCGCCTTGACGGCTTTCCCAAACCGCGTTGATCCGCAGTTGTTGCTTGTCCTGCATGGCTTGCAAAATCGCATTGCGATCCTGTCCGGCCACAACATCGTAACTGTCCGGGGCCAACATGCCCTCAGCCGGAATCTCGGTCACATCACCCGACAGCGCTTCGAATGATTTCAGAGCTTCAACCACCTGCCACGAGGTCACACCTTCGGCAAGCGACACGCGATAGCGCGTATCAGACTCGTTGCGTTTCTCGGTATAGGCCTCAGGCGTTTGTTCCTCTGCCGCATCAAATGAAGCAATCTCGACAAAATCCAAAGTTGCAGGATCCAGTTCACGCACGCGGGTTTGGGTGCGTGTCACACCGATACGGTATTCGATTTCCGACCCGCAAGTGCTGGCGCCGCTGCTGGTGATTTCTTCGATGATCTGCGCCATCGACGCACCTTCGCGCACCAGAAAGCTGCCCGCTTTCAACCGCTGCGCCTGATCGGTATAGTCAGCGGCCATTCGAAACAGAATTGAACTTCGAATGGCACCCTGATCTTCCAGATCGCGACTGACACGTGTCATGTTCGAACCGCTTTTGACCTGAAGGCAAATCGCGGTCTCAAGCGGGCCTTCGGCCTTGTACTGCGACTGTCCCCACAGGATCAGACCGCCCACCAGAAACAGGCCGACCACCAGGATGGTCAGCGCATTCGAAGCGATGGCCCGCCACATTTAATTGACCTTTCCGAAGATCACGCTGGCATTGGTTCCACCAAACCCGAACGAGTTCGACAGCGCCACATTGATTTCACGCTCGCGCTTGGCGTTGGGGGCAAGATCAATCGGAGTTTCAACAGCCGGGTTATCCAGGTTAATTGTTGGCGGTGCGACCTGATCGCGGATTGCCAGAATTGAGAATATTGCCTCAATCGCGCCCGCAGCACCCAGCAAGTGACCGGTTGCCGACTTGGTCGAACTCATCGTCGCATTCCCGGCATGCTCGCCCAACAGGCGCTCGACAGCACCCAGTTCGATCGTGTCCGCCATGGTCGAGGTGCCATGCGCGTTGATGTAATCCAGGTCCTTCGGCTCCAGCCCGGCGCTGCGCAACGCCGCTCTCATAGAACGTTCGGCCCCGTCGCCATCCTCGGACGGCGCAGTGATGTGATAGGCGTCGCCCGACATACCATAGCCCAGAACCTCGGCGTAGATCTTAGCCCCACGCGCTTTGGCGTGTTCGTAATCTTCCAGAACCACGATGCCGGCGCCCTCGCCCATCACGAAACCGTCACGGTCCACGTCATAGGGTCGGCTGGCAGCCTTTGGATTATCTGCGTATTTGGTCGACAGCGCCTTACATGCGTTGAACCCGGCAATACCGATCTCGCAGATGCAGCCCTCGCCGCCACCTGCCACCATGACATCCGCGTCACCCGCCCGGATGATGCGGCTGGCGTCGCCGATTGCGTGCGCACCGGTTGAACATGCGGTCACGACCGAGTGGTTCGGCCCTTTGAACCCATGGCGAATTGATACCTGACCCGAGGCCAGGTTGATCAGTGCGCCCGGAATAAAGAACGGAGATACCCGACGCGGACCCTTGTCGCGGATCAGGTTCGCGGTATTGGCAATCGATCCCAGACCACCAATGCCCGAGCCGATCAGAACACCCGTACGCAGGCGCGATTCTTCGTCTTCCGGCAGCCAGCCTGCATCCTTACAGGCCATTTCGGCGGCCGCGATGGAATACAGGATAAAGTCTTCGATCTTGCGCTGCTCCTTCAGCGGCATCCAGTCATCGGGATTGAAGGTCCCGTTGGTTCCGTCGCCGCGCGGCACCTCGCAGGCGTAGGTCGTTGCGACCCCGCTTGCCTCTGCATCGAAATGCGTGATTGGGCCTGCACCGGACTCTCCGTCCAGCAGCCGCGACCAGGTTTCCTCGACCCCGCTGGCCAAAGGAGTGACCAATCCAAGACCGGTTACAACGACTCTGCGCATGAAGTGCCTCTTGCCTGCTTCCTCTTATGAGAACCGCTCATACCCCGGCCCGGGGTGCGGGGGCAAGAGCAACGGTTCTTTCCGTCCCGGCGTCCTGTCGCCGAATGCCCAAGGAAACCAGAAATTCGGCGCTTGTCAAAACCGCCCTTTCGCGCGTCCAGCCGAAAGGGCGGAGTTGCTTACTGAAACTGCGCGACCGGCTCGTGGGCCGATTTGGCAGTTTCAAGTGCTTTGGCCAAGTCCAGTGTCTTGCGGAACAACGCACGCCCGACAATCGCGCCCGAGATGTTGGGGATGTATGCCAGCCGTGAGATATCGTCTGCTGTGCGCACGACACCGCTGGCAATCACCGGAGTACGCGAATGGTTTGCCAATCGCGAGATCAGACCAAGCTTTGCCTCGACATCTTCGATGTCGCTGTCGATATCTGTTACCACGATGGCGGCAAAGGGCGTATCGCCGAATGCGTCGATAAAGGCTTCGGGCGTGAACGCACTTTGGCTGCGCCAGCCGTCAGTCATAACAAGGCCTTGCCAGACATCCACTGACAGCACGATCTGGTCAGGGTGCAGCTTGGCCAGATCCTTGACCAGGTTTGGTTCACGCGCAGCAAGCGTGCCAACCACGATGCGGCCCGCGCCCTTGTCGATCCAGCGCTCAATCTGCTCGCGCGAGCGCATGCCACCCGCCAACTGCACCGGAATCTCGGCCTTGCGAAGGATATCTTCGACCAGCTGCGCGTTGGTATCCTTACCCTCGATCGCGTCGAAATCCGTCAGGTGCATCCATTCGGCACCCGCCTCTGCCCAGCTCCGTGCGGTTTCTACCGGATTCACGTGCCAGATCATCGCTTCTTCCAGACGACCCTTGTCCAGCGAGACACACCGGCCGTTCTGCAGTTCCATCGTGGGGTAAATCCTCATGAGCTTGGTCCTCCGCTCAATCGCTCTGAAAATCCCCGGCAGCATACATCCAGAACGCCCGCCCGAAATCACCGGGATCGGCACAGCTTGGCCATTTTGCGGCATACTGTTTAAGTGGCGAATCTATGCGCGAGCTGGCGGTCCGTTGCGTCGTAACAAATGCACCGGGGTTTCATTATACACCCCTTCCCGCATCAGAACATAGCCTAGCTTCTTGGCGAGTTTCTGCGAAGACATGTTCGTCGCGTTTATCATCGCGACCAACGGTCCGGGAATCACCCGATCAAACCAGTCATGCGCAGCCTTGGCTGCCTCGTATCCCAATCCCTGCCCCTGTGCTTCGGGGACCAGCACCCACCCCGCCTCTGGGAAGCCGTCGAAATCGTCGCCCATGCATCGGTTGCTATAGAAGAATCCGGCCTGCCCTATCAGCTTGCGATTCGATTGTTGCATCACGCCCCACTGGCCAAAACCGGCCATCTGCCAATGCCCGGCATTACGCAGGAACGAATCCCACGCTTCGCCACGCGACCGGGGAGAGCCGCCGATATGCCGGACGACACAAGGGTCACGCCAAATTTCCGCAAACCGGTCGAAGTCTTCCGGGCGCATGGCGCACAGCGTCAAACGCGCGGTATTTATCATCGGAGTGGATCTTATCATGCCCTGTCCACTTTGAGTTTTGCCTCAGTGGAAACAGTGCGCAGGCCACAATAGCCACGCAAGTCCGAAATTCGGGCAGGCATAAAAAAACGGCGCCCCCGTTGCCCGGAAGCGCCGATTTTGATCAGAAAGAAACGCTTAGGACGCTTCGCTGATGAACTTGACGGCGTCGCCAAAGGTCTGGATGGTCTCGGCTGCGTCATCGGGGATCTCGATGCCGAACTCTTCTTCGAAGGCCATGACCAGCTCAACAGTGTCCAGGCTATCTGCGCCCAGATCGTCGATGAAGGACGCGTTTTCCACGACTTTATCTTCTTCAACACCCAGGTGCTCAACAACGATCTTCTTAACGCGATCTGCGACGTCGCTCATGTCTGTTCCTCATTCCTTTACAGGGCGGTCCGCCCGATTCTGCCCTTGCCCGCACGGGTTGGCTTTGGTTTGCCCGTTTTGGGCGGTTTCGGTCCCGGCGAACCGGGAAATAGAAGGCCGACCTGAACGACCGGCCCCGCATAGATGCGCCGCCTATAGCATAGTCGACGCAAGAGGCAAACGCTTTCGCACTCGCCCCTGTCGCGCTCACAACATGGCCATACCACCGTTCACATGCAAGGTGCTTCCGGTAACATAGCCCGCTTCGGGGCTGGAAAGATACAGAACGGCAGCTGCAATTTCCTCGGGATCGCCCATGCGACCGGCCGGAACCTTGAGCAACAGACCCTTTTTCTGTTCCTCGGTCAGTTTCTCGGTCATTGCAGTTGTAATAAATCCAGGTGCCACGGAATTCACAGTAATTCCGCGTGTCGCAACTTCGTGGGCCAAAGCCTTGGAAAACCCGATCATACCGGCCTTCGACGCGGCATAGTTCGCCTGCCCCGGGTTGCCGATTGCGGCCACCACGGACGAGATATTGACGATACGGCCCCAGCGCGCCTTCATCATGCCCCGGATCACCCCTTTGCACAGTTTCATGGTCGAGGTCATGTTCACGTCAATGACGCTTTGCCATTCTTCGTCGGACATGCGCATGAACAGGTTGTCGCGCGTGATTCCGGCGTTGTTTACAAGAATGTCCACCGAACCCATCGCCTCGGCCGCTTGCTTAGGCAAAGCTTCAACGGCTTCCGGGTCACTTAAGTTGCAGGGCAGAACATGCGCACGTTCGCCCAGTTCGTCGGCCAGAGCCTGAAGCGGTTCAACGCGTGTACCGGACAATCCAACCGTTGCACCTGCGCCATGCAACGCACGTGCGATGTCACCTCCGATACCGCCCGAAGCACCGGTGATCAGCGCATTCTTACCTGTTAAATCAAACATTCGGTTTCCCTCTTGCTGCGTCGCTTACAACGCGGATTGAGCTTACGATTCGACCTGAATGGTCTTCTGAACGTCTTCCGGTGTGCCCACGGCCTTGCCCGCGATTTCGCGATCGATCTTGCGGATCATACCGGACAGCGCCTTGCCAGCGCCGATTTCCCATGTTTCAGTCACGCCTTGAGCCGCCATATATTGCACGCTTTCCCGCCAGCGAACCGAACCGGTCACCTGCTCGACCAGCAATTGACGGATCAGATCCGGATCGCTGACAGCCTCGGCGCGAACATTGGCCACCAAAGGTACGGCTGGTGCCTTAATTTCGACGGCAGCAAGCGCTTCTGCCATTACATCTGCAGCAGGTTTCATCAGCGAACAGTGAAATGGAGCACTTACCGGCAACATAACGGCACGTTTTGCACCTTTTTCCTTGGCTATCTCGGCTGCGCGCTCGACAGCCGCTTTTGAACCCGACACGACGACCTGCGTGGGATCGTTGTCATTTGCGGCCTGACAGACCTCGCCCTGTGCGGCTTCTTCCGCCACGGCGCGTACGGCCTCCAGATCCAGCCCCAGAATGGCGGCCATGGCCCCCTCGCCCACGGGTACCGCGCTTTGCATAGCCTGACCACGGGTGCGCAGCAAACGCGCTGTATCTGCAACAGACAAGGCCCCCGCCGCGGCCAGAGCCGAGTATTCACCCAGTGAATGCCCCGCCACAAAAGCCGCCATGCTGACGGATACGCCCTCGGCTTCCAAAGCACGCATGGCTGCCATCGATGTCGCCATCAACGCGGGTTGAGCATTCTGGGTCAGTGTCAGGTCAGCAATATCACCGTCCCAAATCAGACTGCTCAACTTCTCGCCCAACGCGTCGTCCACCTCATCGAAAATGGCCTGAGCCGCCGGATAGGCCTCTGCCAGAGCTTTGCCCATACCTATGGTCTGGGCGCCTTGTCCCGGAAAAACGAACGCGAGTGTCATTGCAACCTCATGGATGGTTTCAGGTTGCGGCGGGGTGTAAACTGACTGATCGTCTGGCACAAGCATTGCCTGCTTTCTGCATTGTGGCACCTTTTGTGTGCACCCGCGCTCACTTGTGTCTGTTTCATCCGGCTTTACCTTGGGCACAACCCAGAATCCCGGAGCGTCCGACACATGCAATCGACCAATTCCTTTTCAAGCTACGGCAGCATCGCAAAGACGTTTCATTGGCTAACCGCGTTGCTGATCTTCACGGCTTTGCCCCTCGGCTGGGTCGCGGACAATCTGGCACATGCGGTATTGCACTCGGCAGCGGCCCCGACCGAGTTGGAAATTGCCCGTGCAGCGCGCGTGTTCTCATTGCATAAAACCGTGGGGGTTACCGTGTTCTTCGTGGCATTGGCCCGCATTCTTTGGGCGTTCACGCAAACCAAGCCCGGCCTTCTGAATGCTGACAACAAGCCCGAAGCCTTCGCCGCTGAAACCGTCCACTGGCTGCTTTACGGATCGCTGGTCCTTGTGCCGCTGACCGGTTGGATTCACCACGCCGCGACCGAAGGCTTTGCCCCAATCCTTTGGCCCTTCGGCCAAAACCTGCCTTTTGTACCGAAATCCACCGCCGTGGCCGAGGTTACAGGGGTTCTGCATTGGCTTTTCATATGGGTTCTGGTTGTTTCCCTTGTCCTACACGTTGCAGGTGCGCTGAAACATCACGTCATCGACAAGGACGGCACATTGCGCCGGATGTTACCGGGCCTGTCTGATGTGCCGGAACCACCACATCAAACCCATTCACTGATTCCAGCCGTCGCCGCATTGGTGGTCTGGGGTGTCGTCGTCACCGGAGGCTGGGCAACGGGTAAGCTTACCCCTAACGTAAGTGAAGCACCGGATGTCCAACTGGCCGAGGTTCAATCCGAATGGCAGGTTCAGAACGGCACGCTGTCGATTACGATTTCGCAACTGAACAGCCCCGTCACGGGTACGTTCTCTGACTGGACGGCCGCAATTACTTTTGACGAACCCACAGAGCCGGGCCCGGCAGGATCTGTCGATGTCACGATAGGCATCGGCTCGCTTAGTCTTGGAACCGTAACCGATCAGGCCATGGGACCGGATTTCTTCGACAACGCCCGGTTCCCGACTGCTCAGTTCAAGGCCGACCTTTATAAAACCGAAAATGGGTACGAGGCGCGCGGTCCGCTTACAATTCGCGACCAGTCGATCGATGTCGTTTTGCCCTTCTCACTGGATCTTCAGGGCGACACGGCCACCATGGCGGGCACAACCGAACTTAACCGGTTGGAGTTTGATGTAGGCACATCGCAGCCTACCGAAGACTCGCTGGGCTTTACCGTCGCAGTATCCGTAGAACTCACAGCGGCACGCGGTCAGTAAGGCAAAAATAACGCCGGTGATTTGGTCACCGGCGTTTTTCTGTTCGTGATTCTGTGATTACTCGGCTTTTTGTGCCTCGACCGAAATCTGGATTTGCACTTCGTCGCTGACAAACGGTGCAAACTGACCCAAGTCGAATTCGCTACGGACAAGCGTTGTTGTCGCGTT
Source organism: Ruegeria sp. AF3 (assembly GCF_056536285.1). Classification (NCBI taxonomy): domain Bacteria; kingdom Pseudomonadati; phylum Pseudomonadota; class Alphaproteobacteria; order Rhodobacterales; family Roseobacteraceae; genus Ruegeria; species Ruegeria sp. AF3. The sequence continues at coordinate 660,334 of NZ_JBQFJM010000001.1, forward strand.
GAAGCCAGCCCAGGGTTGATTTGCCATCGGGTGGGTGTCAGCCTTGTTGAGCTTTGCGTCCAGAACAACCGATTTGGTCACACCGTTCATCGTCAGATCGCCGGTGATGTTCGCGGTGTTTTCACCAGTCACCTCGATTCCTGTCGAAGTAAAGGTGATCAAATCTCCTTCGGCCGCGCCAAAGAAATCCTCGGTCATGAAGTGATCTTCACGGGGTTTCCAGCCGGTAAACATCTCCAAAACGGGCATCGACACACTCACGCTCGAAGCGGCGGGGTTTTCCTGGTCGAACATGATCTCGCCTTCAAAGCCGGAAAACATGCCAGTCGTGGTTGAAAACCCAAGGTGGTCATAGCTGAAAATGACTTGGCTGTGGCTGGGATCCAACACGTATTTCTCGGCGCTGGCGAATGCCGTTGTCGCTGATACGGCCAATGCAGCAGCAAGAAGGGTGGATTTCATATCAATCTCCGCGGTTTTGTGAATGCAGTCCGTCAGGACTGCTTGAATACAAAATGTGCCGCCCAAGGGCGGCACACAACCTTTTTTGATTCACAACTTCTGTTCTTTTTTGAACAGAATAAAAATCAACCGAAAATTGTTACGCTTTTGCTGAGCTGCCCTTTCAGCGCCCGGCTGACATCCGCCGATTCAAGTGGCAGCTTCATCAAAAGACTGCCGTCCACGTCAAACAGGTGAACTTCATTCTCTTCAAAACGCGCCCCACCCAGCGAGTCATAGCTGCGGCGCAGGACAGTCTGAGGGCGTCCGTCTTCGTTCTTTTGCAACACCCGGACTTCTCGGCGGATCGGGTCGAAATAGGCGTCAGGGCGCGGGTCAAGAACCTCGATCGTCAGCAAGGCGACGCCAACGACCAGAAACAGCATGGATGCCGCCATCTTGATCGGCCAAACATCTGCGCCAACGACCGATCCGGGCATCAACCACATTGAAAACGCGGAAACGATCAAAAACGCCCCGACCATCCGCGCCAGGATCAGGCGGGCCTTCCAGTTCGGTGCAAACGTGATCATTACCGGCACTGAATTCTCAAAGCGCGAGCCGGCAACGTTTTCCTGATATGCGTTTGTGTTAGTAGCGGTCATAACACGTCACCCTTTTAAGGTTACTTTCGAAATTCTGTTGGTCCGGTTGATGCCCGGTATGCAAAACAACTTTGAGCCGAAAAGCGTCAGCAATTGGGCGACCCAAAGGAATTTGGGCGGCGTCTCAGAGGCATGTGTGGCAGGGCTTGCTCCTGCGGCTCAGACGTGTATACGGGGCCATCCTTCGCAGTCATATGAATCGCGCAGCCTCTCGTGGCAGGGTCGCGAAGGAATGTTTGGCCCCGCCTATGAAATGCGCCTTGATATAAACAGGAGTGCACATGCCACTGTATGAGCATGTAATGATCGCGCGTCAGGATCTGTCCAACGCGCAGGCGGAAAGCCTCGTCGAACATTTCGGCACCGTTCTGGCTGACAACGGCGGCAAGCTGGTTGACAGCGAGTACTGGGGCGTCAAGACGATGGCCTACAAGATCAACAAAAACCGCAAGGGCCACTATGCCTTTCTGAAAACCGATGCCCCCTCGGGCGCGGTACAGGAAATGGAACGCCTGATGCGTCTGCATGAAGATGTCATGCGCGTTCTGACCATCAAGGTCGACGGCCACGAAGATGGTCCGTCGGTTCAGATGCAGAAGCGTGACGAACGTGGCGAACGCCGCGAGCGCCGTTGATCAACGCCTGAGAAAAGGACACTAAACCATGGCCGCAAAACCATTTTTCCGCCGCCGCAAGGTCTGCCCGTTCTCGGGTGAGAACGCGCCGAAAATCGACTACAAAGACACCCGTCTGCTGCAGCGCTACATCTCTGAGCGTGGCAAGATCGTGCCTTCGCGCATCACCGCCGTTTCGGCGAAAAAGCAGCGTGAACTGGCCCGTGCTATCAAGCGCGCCCGCTTCCTCGCCCTTCTGCCCTACGCTGTGAAGTAAGGAGAGACTGACATGCAAGTTATCCTGCTGGAACGCGTTGCGAAACTGGGTCAGATGGGCGACGTCGTTGACGTCAAGCCCGGCTACGCCCGCAACTTCCTGCTGCCCCAAGGCAAAGCCCTGAGCGCGTCCGACGCCAACATCGCGTCGTTCGAAGCCCAGAAAGCGCAGCTTGAGGCCCGCAACCTGGAAACCAAGAAAGAAGCTGAAGCACTGGCTGAAAAGCTGGACGGTCAGCAGTTCATCGTGATTCGCTCGGCATCGGATGCCGGCGCTCTGTACGGTTCGGTCACCCCGCGTGACGCCGCTGACGCCGCAACCGAAGCAGGTTTCACCGTCGACAAGAAACAGATTGTCCTGATCGCCCCGATCAAAGAACTGGGTCTGCACACTGTCGCAGTGAAACTGCACCCCGAGGTTGAAGTCGAAATCAAAATGAACGTGGCCCGTTCGGCAGAAGAAGCCGAACTGCAGGCTTCGGGCAAATCGATTCAGGAACTGGCTGCTGAAGAAGAAGCCGCTGCTGAATTCGAAATCGCCGAACTGTTCGACGACATCGGCTCGGCCGCTTCGGATGATGATGACATGGTTGCCGACGCGGCACCGGTTGCGGAAGACGAAGCCAAAGCCTGATCCGGCTGCTTGTGAGCATCCTAAAGGCCGCGCCAAAGCGCGGCCTTTTCTTTTTTCCCTTTGTATTCACAAGTCGTACCGGCAAGTTTCAGCCCATTTTCCCGTGTACGCTTGAAGGCTCATTGTCGTTCCGTATCATTGCCGCCGAAATCCAGAGGACCGAAAAATGCTTGTTTATCTGCGCCAAAGTTTCCTGGCACTGTTTCTATTTGTGTCGTTGGTTGCCTGCGGGGCAGACCAGGTCTCCAAGGCGGGTACGCCACATTTTGACCCGCCGCTCCACCCGAATGAAACGCCCGAGCTGAGAGCTTCGATCAACAGATGGGCGGACCATTACGAAATTCCGCGGGAGCTGGTTCACAAGCTGGCCATTCGCGAAAGCACGCACCGGCCATGGGCCGTCAACCAGCCCTATTACGGCCTTCTACAGGTTCTGCCCGCCACTGCGCGCTCGATGGGTTACACTGGTAAAGCCGAAGGTTTGCTGGACGCAGACACCAACCTTGAGTTTGCGGGAAAGTACCTGCGCGGTGCCTGGCTGCTGTCCGACGGGGATCAACGCAGGGCGATTTTTCTGTACGCCAAAGGTTACTATCCAGAGGCAAAAGCCAAGGGGATGCTGGTCGAAACCGGGTTGAGACCGGCGCCCTGACGTCCATTGGCGTCAGAAATTGGCCGGATTTGGCACTTGAAACTGAATAGTGACAAAAATGTTCTATTGGTAGTCGCAATATGCGGTATTGCACAGACAATTAAGACCTCTCCTTGTCATGTTTAGAAAAGTATGATGTTCTGACGTGGTGAGGTAAACGGGTTCCACTCTGTGTAAGACGCATGCTCGACGACACCATCGGGCGGCAAGATGGGCCACAGCTGGTAGGCGCCACATGGAAATTGTCGATCTGAGCACTCTGCCGGATTCTGAAGTTCGATATACCGAGTTTCTAAGGCAAATCTGTGAGAAGCATGACATGGATCATGCGGCCTACGCTGGCATGAATCCCGCGGCAGGAACAGTGGCTGGCTTTGTCACCTATGACGACGCCTGGACCGAGCATTACCAGAAACAGGGTCTGATCATGATCGACCCGACCATCCACATGGCCCGCCGCAGTATTGCTCCGGTGGATTGGAGTCGTCTTGAACGGAGTCCGGATTTTCAGCGTGTGTTCCGGGATGCTCATGATTTTGGCCTGCCCAGTCAGGGTGTTACGATCCCGGTACGTGGCCCTTACGGTGATATTGGCCTGCTGAGCGCAACCCGAAATTGCAGCAAGGAAGAGTGGCGTAAGCTCTATACAAACTTTATCGGCGATTTGCAGGCCATGGCCGTACACATCCACGACAATGTCGTGTCGTCGGATCAGCTGACCAACGCACTATATCATCCGACATTGTCCTCTCGCGAAGCGGAAATCCTGCAATGGGTCGCCGCAGGTAAGTCGCAGCAGGATATCGGCGATATTTTGTCTATTTCGCACCGAACCGTAGAAGTACACTTGCGTTCGAGCCGGGAAAAGCTTAGTGCGCTGACCACCCCTCAGGCTGTAGGGCGGGCGATAGCGATCGGGCTTATTACCCCGGGATAAACAAAAAAATCCCCAAATTTCGTCAAAATACGGGAATCCCCCAATAGAAAAATCTTTCGAGAGCGGTAACGTCAGTATTACCGAACAACCACTCGAAGGGGGAAGAAATGATCATCGTGGTAGATGGCCTGAACAGACATATGTTCAGCGAAATTCTTGACGAAATGTTCGAGTTGAGAGCACGTGTTTTTGGCGGACGTCTTGGATGGGACGTAAAGATCGAAGACGGCAAGGAAATTGATGAATTCGATCATCTGGACCCGGCATATGTAATCGGACTCGACGACGGGGGGAATGTCGTCGCAGCCGTGCGTGCCCTACAGACCACAGGACCTCATATGTTGTCGGATGTGTTTTCGGCAATCCTTTGCGGGGAAGCACCACTTCGCAGCGCAACAATGTGGGAATCAACACGCTTCTGCGTGGACACGCAGCGCCTAACGCGTGGCAAGGAAAAGAATTCTGTCTCTTATGCTACCTGCGAGCTGATGATTGGTTCTCTGGAATATGCCAAGAACTCAGGCATTCAGGATATCATCACCGTAATCGATCCGGTCATGGACCGGGTTCTGAAACGGTCGAACTGCGCGCCATATGACTATGTCGGCGAAACGGTTCCCATGGGGAAAGTCTCGGCACTGGCCGCCCTGTTGGATTGTACCGATGAACGCATCTCGGGCCTGCGCGAATTTGCAGGCATCCATGAGAACGTCTTTATGGACGACGAAGTGGCACTGGCACTGTTTGCAGCCAAGAAGGCCGCAACCCAGAACCCGGCCAATCAGGATCACAAGCCACTGACTGATCTTGAGAAGTATTTTGTGGAACAGATGAGCGCCGCGAGGAACGAAGCTGAACGTCAGGACGTTCTGAAGCTGATCGAAGCGCTCTCGGATACGTTCACACCAGAGCAGAAGATCGCTTTGTTAGAAACCCCCCGTGCTTTTGCTCATGAGGCCTGACCCCCTCACCTCATAGACACAAAAGCCACCCATGCGGAGCCGTCTGTTTACAGGCGGCTCCGTTTTTTCCCCTCTCTGAACAAAGAGGGAAGGAAGAGGATTATTCCTCTTCCAATGCCTCAATGGCTTTTTGCAGGTCGTCCTTGCTGACTTCCTTGTCGCTGACCTGGGCCAGCTCGAACACATAGTCGACAACCTTGTCTTCGAAGATCGGCGCGCGCAGTTGCTGCTGCATCTGAGCGTTCTGCTGTACGAACTCGAAGAACTGGCGTTCCTGGCCCGGGTACTGACGGGCCTGATTCATGATCGCCTGGGTCATCTCGGCGTCGGTGACTTCCACCTCTGCCTTTTGGCCCAGTTCAGCCAGCAACAGACCCAGACGCACGCGGCGTTCGGCCAGCTTGTTGTGCTCATCGGTGGGTTCGATCTCACCGTGGTCATGGCCGGTTACCTCGGGGTTTTCCTCGTGCCACAGCTGATGTGCAATCTGCTTGGCTTCGGCTTCAACCAGCGACGGCGGCAGGTCGAACGACACTTTCTCATCCAGCGCGTCCAGCAGGGCCCGCTTCATGACAGCGCGCGATGCACCTGCGTATTCTGCTTCCAGACGTTCCGAAATCTGAGTTTTCAGGGCGGCCAGATCCTCGGCGCCAAACTTCATCGCCAACTCATCGTTGATCTCCGCTGCAACCGGCTCTTTCACTTCCTTGATCGTGCAGGTGAAGACCGCGTCTTTTCCGGCCAGGTGTTCGGCACCATATTCTTCCGGGAAAGTCACGTTGACGTCTTTTTCTTCCTCGGCCTTCACACCGACCAGCTGGTCTTCAAAACCGGGGATGAAGCTGTTCGAGCCCAGAACCAGCGGGTAATCTTCCGCCGATCCACCTTCGAATTCTTCACCATCAACCTTGCCGACGAAATCGAACACGATCTGGTCGCCTTCCTTGGCTTTCGAACCCTTGCGGCGGGCTTTGAAGTCCTGAGCGGTTTCAGCCAGGTTGTTCAGCGCTTCCTCGACGGCGGCGTCATCCGCTTTGACGATCAGCTTGTCCAGCGCGACCGATTTCAGATCGACCTCAGGGATCGCGGGCAGCGCTTCGTAGGACATCGCGACCTCGATATCATCGCCTTCTTTCCAGTCCTCGTTGGTCATCTTGACTTCGGGCTGCAGCGCGGGGCGGTCGCCGCTGTCCTCAAAATGCTTGTTCATCGCACCGTCGATGGATTCCTGCATCGCCTCGCCCAGCAGGCGCTGGCCAAACTGCTTCTTCAGCAGCGCCATCGGCACCTTGCCTTTGCGGAAGCCTTTCATTTCGATTTCAGGCTGTGCTTCGGTCAGCTTTTCATTGACCTTGTCGTCCAGTTCGGCTGCGGTCACAACGATGTTGTAGCCGCGTTTCAGACCTTCGTTCAGCGTCTCGGTAACCTGCATTTTGGTAGTCCCCATAGGATTCGGGGCGCGCAAAACGGGCGCGCCGGGCAAATTTGACGCCTTCTATTTGCCCTGCCGCCAACGTGCAAGGGGCAAAGGCTGAATCAACCTGGTTTTGGCAAAAAAGAACGCCCCGGTTTTCGGGGCGTTCGTGTTGGGTCGCTGGAAGGCAATTAAAACTTCCAGCGCGCGCCCAGAACCCATGCTTCGTTGTTGTCAAAGGATGAACCATCCTCGAAGTCGTGGTTGCGATACTTCAGGTATACATCGGTATTGATCGCTTCGACCTTCTGCACGACAGCGATACCCCATGCCTTGGTGTCGGACCCGTTGGTCTCGAAATCCGCGCCGTCATAATAGTCGATGCCGACACCTGTCTTACCCCAGGAAACCCAGTTCCCTTCGTACGAGACCTTGCCGTACCAGTAATTCGGGTCCGTCTGGCCAGCCCGGTCATCGTCACGCGTGCCGCCGGCAATCGTGAAACCCAGACCGCTGGGCAACAACACCGAGGCCGAACCGATGGTATCTTTGCGATCCCCTGAATTGTCATCCCGGTCCCGCACCGAATACGCGACAGCTGCCGCAAACTCTACTCCGCCTGCAAAGGTGTTTTCATAGAACACACCGACGTCGTAGTAGTCATCATCGTCACTGCTGGACAGGATGTTCTGACCATATGCAAATGCGGCCGAGAACCCGTTAACCGTTGGTGTGTCATACCGCACACGCCCGCGACGTGAGCCGTCAAAGTTGCTGGAACTGTCACCAACCGTAATACCGCTCAACACACCGTTTGTGCCACGATAGAAAAAGCCCGAGTTTTCATCGTTTGTGAACGAATACAGCGCGGTGCCGACATAGGACAGGTCCACCTCGGCAGCACCATCTGCCACCATGCTGCCCTGACCAGCCGAGAATTTGCCGTAGCTGCCCTTCAAGGCAAAATCCACAAATCGGATATCGTCGCGAGTCCAGCCGCTGAAATTTGTACCGTTCTGGTTCCATTCAGTCGAGTTCGGCAAGCCCAACGCCGTTTCCAAGCGAAAGGTAAACTCGTTCTGGCCAAATGGCTGCATCAGGCGCAGGCCAACCCGGCTGTTCGACAGATCGTTGTCGAGGACCCGGGTCTCGGTATCTTGCCCGTCATCAACAGAAATCAAGGCTGGGTTAAACTGCCCGTACAACAGCACATAGCCGCCACTGTTATTTTCGTATTTCAGCTCTGCGGCTGCCGGAACAGCGACCGTGGCAGTCAGAAAGGCAGCAACCGATATCTTTTTGATATTTGGGGTCATTTCACTCACCATAATTGGTTCGGGGTTCAGATACTGCCCATTTGTTTACTGAATCCGAGCGTTCCAGTGGTCTGCCCCTTGTCTTACGCAAGAATTGTATTTTAGCAACAGAACACACAAAGAATTCTACCATTTTACATTATTTTTCATCAGCTTACAAGATACGACTCCAGCCCCCACTGGCAGCTTGCAAATGAATAGTGATGCCTACCTATGCACCTGACAAATATGCGGTATGCATCCGCGCACATCTTGACAGCGAAAACATGCGATTCAGACAGAGCCTGAACTGCTTTCTGCCCAAAACAACTAGACATTCAGCTGTTTGAAAACACCGGGCAATTGCTCAGGCAGATCCTCGGCGATCAATCCCGGCCCGAAACGCCGTGCGCATTCCACGTGCAGCCACGCTGCTGTCTCAGCCGCCGTCATCGGATCGACCCCCCGTGCCAATAGCCCGGCGATGTAACCGGCCAACGCATCGCCTGACCCGGCGGTTGCAAGCCAAGGGGCGGCGCGATCATAGCACGCGGCATTGATCGAACATCGCCCGTCCGGGGCCGCAATGACAGTATCCGGCCCTTTGAACAACACGACACATCCCGCACGTGCCGCTGCCTCTCGCGTTGCGTCCACCTTGGAATAGGCGGGGCCTCTGACCGGCGTTTCGCTCAGCTTTTCCGCCAGATCGGGGAACAGCCGCGCAAACTCTCCGCCATGTGGGGTCAGAACGCAGCGGTCATGCAGCATTTCGAACAGGTTTCCGGGATCACCAGCAAAAGCTGTCAGCGCATCCGCATCCAGAACCGTCGCACGTTTCGCAATCAGGGCGACCGGCACCAGGTCCCGCGCGCGCTCCAACCCCAAACCGGGGCCCAGACAAAGGGCGTTCATCCGCACGTCCTGCAATACGTCTGACAGCATTTGAGAACCATCAACGCACTGTAGCATGAGGGCAGTGATCCGGCTCGCCACCTCTGCCAACGCCAAGGATGGCACCCCCAGCGTCACCAACCCTGCCCCAATCCGCAAGGCCCCCCGCGCGGCCAGACGCGCCGCACCGGATTTGGAGGGGCCACCCGAAAGGATCAGGGCATGGCCATGGGTGTATTTGTGCGCAACGACTGAAGGTAAATCGCTTTGCTTTGTCAAAAGCGTTCTTGCACGCCGCCCGCTATCGAGCTTTTGGTCGTCCAGAGTGACGCTGCGGACTGGACCCCGGCCTGCTCTTTCTCCTTGCAAAATAACCTGCCCCCAGTGCCGCTCCGACGTTTCATTCAGACCAATTTCGACGACGCTCACTTTCCGGCAATAGGCCGGACCGTCGCTCAACACATGCCCAAGTTTTCTTCGTTCGAAGGTTACTGTCAGATCCGCAGAAAGGGGTCTGGCATCGGTCAATATTTCTGCTCGGGCACCAAGCACCTTTCCGCTGTCCATGCACAGCCCCGAAGGAGAATCGACTGCCACAAAGCGAACGCGTGATGACAAGCTGCAAAAATACTCCAACAATTGCCCAAGCACAGGATCAATCGGACGTGTCAACCCCGTGCCGAAAATCGCGTCCACCAAAACGTTAGGTATTCCAAAATTGGCCAGGCGGTCATTCTTCAAGCCTTCTTTTGAAAGCGCGTTGATAACACCCAACTCACCCCATCGCTGATAATTCACCCGCGCGTCCGGCGGCAGCCTGTCAGGATCGCCATACAGGAATACCTCAACCTTCCAGCCCAGTTCCCGCAAAAGACGCGCCACGACAAACCCGTCACCGCCGTTGTTTCCGGGCCCGCACAGCACGACCGCGCGCAACGGATTATCTTCATCTTTTTCCAAATACTCCGGGGAGCGCGAGGGGTTGGCCCCTCGCCTGTCCAGATCTGGCCATTCCTCGAAGATCGCCTCGACAACGCCTTGCCCTGCCCGCTCCATCAGCTCCAAGCCCGTGACCTCACCGGACTCGATGGCCGCGAGTTCGATGGCTTTCATCTGCGCCGCTGTCAGCAATTCGGACATGTCACACCCTCGCGCGATTCAGTTTCGATTACTTTTTGTGCAAACCGCCCAAAAATTAGCACAGAGCCTGATTTCAACGGATACCGACCCGACCGATACCGCAATCACGTTGCTGCCCGATCTTAGACGTGATCACTGCGCCTGAGACAACCATTCAAGGTGAGCCGGAATGAAAAAGATCGAAGCGATCATCAAGCCGTTCAAACTGGACGAAGTGAAAGAGGCGTTGCAGGACGTAGGTGTTCAGGGTCTCAGCGTCGTCGAAGTCAAAGGTTTCGGCCGTCAGAAAGGCCATACCGAGCTGTATCGTGGCGCGGAATATGTTGTCGACTTTTTGCCCAAGGTAAAGGTCGAGGTCGTATTGGACGATGACCAGGTCGATGCGGCCATCGAGGCCATCGTGTCGGCAGCCAAGACCGACAAGATCGGCGACGGTAAGATCTTTGTCTCTCCGGTTGAACAAGCCATTCGCATCCGTACCGGCGAGACCGGCTCGGACGCGCTCTAACATACCAATCTTCAAGTCAGAGGAATTAAGAGAATGAGCAAGGACGCAGTTCTTCAGCTGATCAAGGAAGAGGGCGCCGAATATGTCGACGTCCGTTTCACCGACCCCCGCGGCAAGCTGCAGCACGTGACCCTGATGGCCGATCAGGTCGACGAAGACTTCCTGGACGAAGGCTTCATGTTCGATGGCTCGTCCATCGCAGGCTGGAAGTCGATCGAAGCATCGGACATGAAGCTGATGATCGACACCGAAAGCGCATATGTTGATCCGTTCTACGCTGAGAAAACCATTTGCGTACACTGCACGGTCGTCGAACCCGATACAGGCGAAGCCTATGAGCGTGACCCGCGCGGCACAGCGCAGAAAGCCGAAGCCTACCTGAAGGCATCGGGGATCGGCGATGTTGCATACATGGGCCCCGAAGCCGAGTTTTTCCTGTTTGACGATGTCCGGTATTCGAACACGATCAACAAGGTATCCTACGAAGTTGATGCAACTGACGCATCATGGAACACCGACACCGAATACGAAATGGGCAATACGGGCCACCGTCCGGGCGTCAAGGGTGGCTACTTCCCGGTGAACCCGATCGACGAAGCGCAGGACCTGCGGTCGGAAATGCTGTCCACCATGAAGCGTCTGGGCATGAAGGTCGACAAGCACCATCACGAAGTTGCGTCATGCCAGCACGAACTGGGCCTGATCTTCGACAGCCTGACCAAGCAGGCGGATGAACTGCAAAAGTACAAATACGTCATCCACAACGTGGCTCATGCGTACGGCAAATCGGCAACCTTCATGCCGAAGCCTATCGCAGGTGACAACGGCACCGGCATGCACGTGAACATGTCGATCTGGAAAGACGGCAAGCCACTGTTCGCGGGTGACAAATACGCTGATCTTTCGGACGAAGCGCTGTACTTCATCGGTGGTATCCTGAAGCACGCCAAGACACTGAACGCCTTCACCAACCCGGCAACCAACAGCTACAAGCGCCTGATCCCCGGTTTCGAAGCCCCAGTTCTGCGCGCCTACTCGGCCCGCAACCGATCAGGTTGTGTCCGTATTCCGTGGACCGAGAGCCCTAAAGCAAAACGTGTCGAGGCTCGATTCCCCGATCCGGCAGCGAACCCCTACCTGGCGTTTGCCGCTCTGTTGATGGCTGGCCTGGACGGCATCAAAAACAAGATCGATCCGGGCGAAGCCATGGACAAGAACCTGTACGATCTACCTGCCGAGGAACTGGCCGGTATCCCGACGGTCTGCGGCAGCTTGCGTGAAGCTCTGGAAGCGCTGGCTTCCGATCACGACTTCCTGTTGCAAGGTGACGTGTTCACCAAAGACCAGATCGACGGCTATATCGCCCTGAAGATGGAAGAGGTCGAAACCTACGAGCACACACCACACCCGGTTGAGTACGGCATGTATTACAGCTGCTAAGCAACACGGCATGGATTTACAGGGGCGCCCAAACGGGCGCCCCTGTTTCATTTGCGCCGGTCTGTCGCTGTTCAGCCTTTTCGAGCGCCATGACGCAGAATACACACTTTTTACCTTCGCCCTTGCTATCTGCCCGATGCTGAGGATCTGAAACCCTTCAAAGGCGCTCTGCAGACCAGTCAACAAGCTTTTGCAGGAGCGGTTGGTGCTACTCCAACGAACTGCTTTGCCCAATTCAAAGCTCAAAGTAGGCTGGCCTCAGATTTTAACACAACCGGATTACCTGCATGTTTCGCCTTTACGTATTATTCGCCCTGCTTGTGTCCTCACCCCTTCTGGCCGCGCCTTGTGGGAATACCAGCGCGGGGTTCGAGGCCTGGAAGGCCGATTTCGCCCAGCAGGCCCGCAAGGCTGGTGTGAAAAAAAAGGGCCTTCAGGCGCTTGCCCAAGCTCAATACGCCACGGGCACAATTGCGGCAGACCGCAATCAGAAAAGCTTCAAATACACACTGGACAAATTCATGCGTGTCAGAGGTGCTGATGCAATCGTCGCGCAGGGGCGCAAACGCAAGGCTGCAAATCCCGATTTCTATGCTGCGCTTGAACGGCAATACGGTGTTCCGCCGGGCATTCTGATCGCCATTCACGGCATGGAAACCGGCTTTGGCAATTTTATGGGAGACAGTCAGGTTGTTTCCGCAATCACAACACTGGCCTATGATTGTCGCCGGTCCGAGTTCTTTGTTCCGCACGCAATTGGGGCACTTAAACTGGTCGATGCAGGAAGCATTACCGTGGCGACAAAAGGGGCAAAACATGGCGAGTTGGGCCACACTCAGTTCCTGCCGGGCAACGCCCTGACCTATGGCGTCGATGCCACCGGCGACCGTCGGGTGGACTTCTATGACATGACCGACGCGCTTGCCTCGACCGCCAATTATCTTCGCAAGAAAGGGTGGAAGCCGGGGCGTGGCTATCAGCCAGGGGAGCCGAATTTTCAAGTGCTGCAACAGTGGAACGCGGCCTCTGTTTATCAGCAATCCATAGCAATCATGGCCGCCCGAATCGACCAATAGGCGGTCGCACCAAAAACACACTCCGCACCCGCTTTCGCCACATTTCCGCCACAGTGACAAACAAAAGCCTTTAGTTTCTTGGTTTCCAACGCGTAACCAATACCGGAGTAAAATCACCTTTTTTGCATTTTCCGCCAAATTCTCCACACGAATGGTTGTTACAGTGTTTGCTGAACAGTACGCAAAAAGGACAGTGCAGTGGCTCGGAAGCACAGCTACCATGGCGGCCTGCAATTTAACGGCGACGCGAATGGCGCGATCGAGCGTTTTGGCACAATCGTTGCCACGACGCTGGAAGATTACGGCCATCTGGTCGAACGCAAGGCGTTGCTGAGCAATTCTGAAGCCAGCATTGTTTCAAGTCAGTATCTTGTGCGACTGACCTTGGATACAGGCACCCCCGAGCAGGAAGACCGGTACGAGCGTATGGATCGCGCCGCGGGGCTAAAAACGATAACAAAACCCCGCGCCGCAAATCCGCAAAACAGATTGGTTCTTTCAATCACGCCGGTCTCACCCCTGCTGGATGACTCCGAGATTTCGGAACTGATGATGGTCGTCATTCTGTATCGCATGGTCGACATTTGTTCGACCCGGCGCGTTGAATGGCTGTCGCCACACACGGTTCTGACGGTCGAGCAGTTTATGAGCGCCTTTGACACTCTGGCCCCCAGCCGATCACGCGACAGAAAACAAATTTTTCAGTCGCTGACCGGGCAATTCTCGGCAGTGAATGTGCCAGAGAACGGTGACACCTTAAGTGTACTTCATACTTCGACGTCCCGCCCGATCCAGCTGACAGATGAACAATTGCTCAGCATCGCGTTTCGCAGTGAAGATACAAACATGCCAGGTCAGGAAACGTTCGATGACGACGATGGTGTCGTAAAGCCAAGCGACGTTCTGCGTCTCAGCAGTTGGTGCATGACGGGTGTACTGGCAGGCGTTTCGACCCCGATTGCCCTGTCAATGGCTGCAGTGAATCTGATCCGGGGTGAAGATTTTCGCCTCAACACCCAGGTGCTTGTCTTTACCTTCGCGATAGTTGCCCTGAACGCAACAAACGCGTTTGCCGATGTTGCGGCCGCCTTGGGCCAATAAGAGAATTACAGAAGACCCTCCTTGGATGCCCCGCCTTCAGGCGGGGTTTTCCATTTTGGGGACCGCGTTCGCCGCCAGAACATAAGTGTGGATTGAAAAGACGACCGCATCCGTTTTCGGCAAGCGCAGCAGGGTTTGCCGCTCACTTCTCAGGTAAGACGTTTTACGTCGTTCTTTGACGCCCCGCCTGTCACTGGCGCTTCGGGGTTGAAACAGTTCGGGGTCTTCATACCAAAGCACGTTAAAGCGCCAGAGCGGACGACCGGGCTGTATCCCGTCGAACAGGCGCTGCACCCGCTTGGCGATATTGTCGTCGTAACTTGCTACAGGCACATGGATGTCGATCAGTGGTCGCATGAATTTCTCGGACAAAAGCCAGCTGGCCGGGAAACACAGGATTGCGCCGGTCAATACATGTTCAGTTCCGCGCTTTTGAAGGATGCAAAAATCCTCCTGAACCAGCCTGCACAATGTATCAAGCGGCTGCGCCCGGTCGACTGCGACGGTCGCACCATCGGGTCTGACGACCTCCTCACCCGCATTGGGATAGACCTGCGACACCACAAGGTCGAGCAGTTCCCGAGCAGCAGATTCAGCCTGCGGATCAAGCGCCAGAACGTCATCGCGGCGTTCTGTCAGCAGCTTCTCCCGGCGTTGCATCTGACCGGCATAAGCCTCGTCCCGATGCAACCAGTTTTCCATCGTTGCAGGCTGTATACCCGGTAAAGCACGCGGGTCGCCGACATCATATGGTATTTTTTCCTGCAGAACTTTATTCATACCAGCGACTTAGCATAGGTCGATATTTTTGTCGGTCGAAAACGACAGGTTCGCCGTCGCATTTTTCCAAGACGATCCACATGGGCACCTTAGGTTTGACCGAACAAGCAACGAGGTCCGTCATGAACAAGCATTACCGAGACGCGCGCAAGATTGACCCCAGCCGAGGCGCTACGCTGGGCGATGGCACGCCAAATGAGAATGACCGGATCGAGATCGGGCCGACACAGCTGGCTTTTGACGAATGGGCTGCGGCAGGTCTGGAATTGCCCAATCTTGCACGGATGCGGGAACACCGCTGGAAGCGACTGACGCAGGCCATCGTTGATCGCGGATATGGTGGTTTGCTGGTTTTTGACCCGCTGAACATCCGCTATGCGACCGACAGCACGAACATGCAGTTGTGGAATACGCATAACCCGTTTCGCGCGGTGCTGTTATGTGCCGATGGCTATATGGTGATCTGGGACTACAAGAACTCTCCTTTTCTCAGCACGTTCAATCCGCTGGTGCGCGAGCAGCGTTCAGGCGCGGATCTGTTTTACTTCGACCGTGGCGACAAGGTGAATATAGCGGCAGATGTCTTCTCGAACGAGGTGCGCGTGCTGATCGATGCGCATGGCGGCGGCAATAAACGTTTGGCTGTCGACAAGATCATGTTGCACGGTCTGCGCGCGCTTGAGGCGCAGGGCTTTGAGGTCATGGAAGGCGAAGAGCTGACCGAAAAGACCCGTTCCGTGAAGGGGCCAGATGAGATTCTGGCCATGCGCTGTGCCAATCACGCCTGTGAAACCGCTGTAGCGGAAATGGAGAGCTTTGCGCGCGCCAATGTCGGCAATGGCAGGACAACCGAGGATGATATCTGGGCTGTTCTGCACGCGGAAAACATCCGGCGCGGTGGCGAGTGGATCGAGACCCGCCTGTTGGCGTCAGGCCAACGCACGAACCCCTGGTTCCAGGAATGCGGCCCGCGCATCACGCAGCAAAACGAAATCATCGCCTTCGACACCGACCTGATCGGGTCTTACGGGATTTGCATCGATATCTCGCGTACATGGTGGATTGGTGACCAAAAGCCCCGCCCTGACATGATCTATGCCATGCAGCACGCGCATGAACACATCATGACCAACATGCAAATGCTGAAGCCCGGTGTGATGATCCCGGAACTTACGGCCATGTCGCACAGGCTTGACGACAAGTTTCAGGCGCAGAAATACGGCTGCCTGATGCACGGAGTGGGATTGTGTGATGAATGGCCGCTGGTCGCGTATCCGGACAAAGCCGTCGAAGGCGCCTATGACTATCCGCTGGAGCCAGGCATGGTGTTGTGCGTCGAAGCCTGTGTCGGCGAAGTCGGTGGCGATTTCAGCATCAAGCTTGAGGATCAGGTTCTCATTACCGAAACCGGGTATGAGAACCTGTCCAGATATCCCTTTGACCCCCAATTGATGGGGATCGAATAAGGCCGGGCCTTCACTCCGACCAATGGGACCGGCGGACGTTTCCATGCCAGTCTTCCGTGGCAGGGCTGATCTGAACCTGTGAACCACCTTGGGGTGCGGGCCAGGATTGGCCGACCGCGAACCCGGCAACGCCGGCCAGAATAATGGCCAGGATCATACGTGAACGCAGGTCGGGTATCTGGGGCGCAATATCTGCATGTGACATCTGTGTCTCCTGTTTCAGCTTTCATGAACTACAGATGGGATGTGCCGAGACATAAGTGAAACGAATGTTTGTTCTGATTGTCATCATCGTTCTTGATATTAAAAGAAAGTGAGAGTTCCGCCGCCGTGCAACACGAAAACGGCGGGGATCTTGTGCAGTCTGTGAAACACCCATTCGTTCTCACCTTCCCGTTACGCGTGTGACTTAAGGGTTGTGACCGAAGGGTCAAATACACAGTATTGGGCGTGTTCCCCCGTACCACTTAAGGAGCCGACATGCCCACGGAACGCATCACTTTTGCCGGACATGACGGCAGCCAATTGGCGGCGCGACTGGATTTGCCGGACGGACCAGTGCTGGCAACGGCCCTGTTCGCCCATTGCTTTACCTGTTCCAAGGATATCCCGGCCGCCCGGCGCATTTCTGCCCGTCTGGCTGCCATGGGTATCGCGGTGCTTCGGTTCGATTTCACCGGGCTGGGCCATTCAGAAGGCGAATTCGCCAACACGACCTTCACTTCGAATGTCGAGGACCTGATTTCAGCCGCGCAATATCTGGCCGGTCGAAACATGGCACCTGCACTGCTGATCGGCCACTCGCTTGGTGGCGCGGCGGTGCTGCGGGCGCGGGCTGGTATTCCGACTGTAAAAGCCGTCGTGACATTGGGTGCTCCGGCGGACCCCGCCCATGTATCGCATCACTTTGAGGCGGCGCTGCCTCAGATCGAAGAGGACGGCAGTGCCGAGGTCTCTCTGGGTGGTCGCCCCTTCCGAATTGGTAAGGCTTTTGTGGACGATATTGCCAAATCAGCCCTGTCATCTGCAATCGCCGACCTCAAAGCTGCCCTGTTGATCCTTCATGCTCCACGCGACGAAACGGTCAGCATCGACAATGCGAGCGCGATCTTTATGGCCGCGAAACACCCCAAAAGCTTTGTAACTCTCGACGATGCCGATCATCTGATCACGCGCGCCTCTGACGCCGAATATGCAGCAGATGTCATCGCCGCTTGGGTTTCGCGCTATGTGAAACTGTGCCCGCCCGCTCCGCCACCGGGTGCGCCAGAGGGCGTTGTGCGCATAACAGAAGCAGATCCGGGCGGGTTCATGCAGGATATTCAGGCCGGTCCAAACCACCATCTGGTCGCGGATGAGCCCGCATCCTATGGCGGTACGGACAAGGGCATGTCGCCTTATGGCTTTGTCTCGGCCGGTTTGGGGGCCTGCACATCGATGACAATACGCATGTACGCCAGGCGCAAAGGCTGGCCCCTGACAAATGTCAGCGTCGATGTGTGTCATGACAAAGTTCATGCGCAGGATGCCGGATTGGTGAATGACGGCAAGGTGGACCAGTTTCGCCGGAAAATCCGCCTGAGCGGCCCGCTGGATCAGGAGCAAAGGCAACGATTGCTTGAGATTGCGGACAAGTGCCCGGTTCACCGGACGCTCGAAGGCTCGGCCCACATAACGACCGAGCTTCTTTCATAAAAAAGGCCGCCTGACAGGCGGCCTTTTGTTCCTTAGCGTCGCGGGCCCGGTCGATGAATGGGCGGGCGGGCAACCGGTGGGCGCGCCACAGGTGGGCGCGGGCGCGCGGGAGGTTTGGCCACAGGCGGTTTCGGACGCTCGGGGCGCACTGGTCGATCAGGCCGGTTGGGACGATCAACGTCAATATCCACATTAACGTCATGGTAATAGTCGTTCCACAGCATCGAGTCGTAAAACGGGTCATACCCGTACCCGACCCCGACCGTCACACCGTCACAGGCCGACAGCGTCAAAGTCGCGATCCCAAACCCCAGCGCAAGGGACATCCGTTTGATCAGTCTAACACTCATCGCTCCCTCCCTCACTGAAGTGCCCGGAACGACGCGAAAACGGCGTTCAGATCATCTGCATAACTCGGGTCCGCCCCGTCCCGCAGAATGGCAACTGCGATGGCAACCCGGCCTTGCGGAAGGTCAATGACGGTGGCGGAAAAGCTTACTCCCTTGCCGTCCCGGTGCCCGGTGCCCCGAAACACGCGGGCTGGCAACCCGCCAATACGGGTATCGCTGGTGCTGGTCGTCGTCGGGTCTTTGACCAGAAACTTGTCGATATCCTGCAAGTACCGGACGCCGCCCTGAATTGTTCCAACCCCCGAAGGTGATACGAAACCCATCCACACTGCGTCGTCTGTCACCGGCCGGAGCCCCATAACCCGCGCGACCGCGCGGGCGTCGCCCAGTTCGGTATCCTCAATCTCGCGCGGGCCGCCGGTGCGAAGGATCCAGAAGTCGGGTACGTCAAACCGAAAAAGCGCTCGGCCTTCCTCGGTGTAGGTCACGGGTGTGTCAGCCAGTGCTGGTGCAGCTGCGCCGACGCAAAAAGCACCACAGAGGGCAAGTATCGAACATGAAAACAAACGCATATCTCAATAACCTGATTATTTCCTTCCTTTCAGATTGAACAGTCAATGTGCTGTTTGTCCAGCATCGCTTGGCAGCAAGGTCAAGACGGGCATCAACCCCAACTGGCGGCATGATCCCGTGAGAACCAGTGCGGGTACAAAACCTGCCTTGTAGCGGCACCCTGCCCGTCACTGCCGCACCAAGTCCTTTGCAAGACAGTTTCCCGAACCCGTCTGCTGCTGAAAAGCCCGAACAGACGGCAAGAATCAGGGCAAACCGTCTCATATGCGCTCTCGCATCTTGTTCCCTACCCCGCACGCGGCTAAACCCCGCGCCAACGCCTCATCCAATCTGCAATAAAGGTGCCGTCGCCTATGATTCCCCGTTATTCCCGCCCCGACATGGTCGCCATCTGGTCGCCCGAGACCAAGTTCCGCATCTGGTACGAGATCGAGGCGCACGCGTGCGACGCCATGGCGGATCTGGGCGTGATCCCGCGCGAAAATGCGGACGCTGTCTGGAAAGCCAAGGATGTGGAATTCGATGTCGCCCGCATCGACGAGATCGAGGCCGTCACCAAGCATGACGTTATCGCCTTCCTGACCCATCTTGCAGAGCATGTCGGCAGTGAAGAGGCGCGTTTTGTGCATCAGGGCATGACCAGCTCGGACGTGCTGGACACTTGTTTCAACGTACAGCTGACCCGCGCTGCCGACATCCTGATTGCCGATTTGGAAGGGCTTTTGGCCGCGCTCAAGCGCCGCGCGATGGAACATAAGAACACGGTTCGTATCGGACGCAGCCACGGCATCCACGCCGAACCGACAACCATGGGTCTGACCTTTGCCCGCTTCTACGCCGAGATGGACCGCAACCTGTCCCGGATGCGCGATGCGCGTGCGGAAATCGCCACCGGAGCGATCAGCGGCGCGGTTGGTACCTTTGCCAATATTGATCCCGCGGTCGAGGAACATGTCTGTGACAAGCTGGGGCTGGTGCCTGAGCCGATCAGCACGCAGGTCATTCCGCGCGACCGCCACGCGGCCTTCTTTGCCACGCTGGGCGTTGTCGCCAGCAGCATCGAAAACATTGCCATCGAAATCCGCCACATGCAGCGGACCGAGGTGCTGGAGGGGGCTGAGTTCTTCTCGATGGGCCAGAAAGGCTCCTCGGCGATGCCGCACAAGAAAAATCCGGTGCTAACCGAAAACCTGACCGGTCTGGCGCGCATGGTCCGCGCGGCCGTAATACCGGCGATGGAGAATGTTGCGCTCTGGCACGAACGCGATATCTCGCATTCTTCGGTCGAGCGCATGATCGGTCCGGATGCCACGATCACGCTGGATTTTGCGCTGGCACGGCTGACAGGCGTGGTCGACAAGATGCTGATCTTCCCCGAGAACATGATCGAGAACATGAACAAGTTTCCCGGCCTTGTCATGAGTCAGCGGGTTCTGTTGGCACTGACACAAGCGGGCGTAAGCCGTGAGGACGCCTATGCCATGGTACAGCGCAACGCGTTGAAGGTTTGGGAACACCGCACCGACTTCAAGGAGGAACTGTTGGCGGATGCTGATGTAACTGCCGCACTCAGCCCTGCGGAGATCGAAGAGAAATTCGACCTCGGGTATCACACCAAGCATGTCGATACGATCTTTGCGCGCGTGTTTGGCGAATAACGGAAATCTTTTCAGTCTATTAGCCGGGGGTGCTCTGCCACGTGCAGGGCACCCCCCCTTGTTTTTGCCAGATCAACGGAAATGCGGTATCCTGCATGTGCTTTTTCCATACGAGGGAAACATCATGATCCGAACAATCCTAAGCGCATTGGCACTGGTTCTTGTGGCTTCGGCCGGGCTTGCCTGCGAGCAGCATTCCAAACAGACCCAATCCTGCGCTCCCGGTACGGCCTGGGATACTGAAACAAAAAGCTGCGCGAAATCTGTCAACAGCTGACAATTTTTGTCCAGTTCGTGAATAAAAGCGACCGTTCCCCTGTTAGCTTTTTTGTAGATCGCACTATGATTTCAATAAGAGCCCCGAGAACGGAGTAAAGAAATGCGCCTTTTGTTAGCTTCTGCCCTTGCCTTGCAAGCCTTTGCCTTCGCGCCTGCTGTCCATGCTGCAGGTGGTGACAGCAGCAGCCCGCCGAAACCGACGAATACAACCAAGAAATGCCTGTTCGGCCGTGTATATGACGAAACCCGTGGAAAATGCGTCAAACCTGACAAGTCAAACCTGACAGATGATCAGCTGTATAATGCGGTCCGCGAACTGGCCTATGACGGGCAATACGGGCACGCTCAGGACATTCTGCGCGTCATGGATCAGGACGACGATCGTGTCCTGACCTATTGGGGTTTCACCTATCGCAAGATGGGCGAGCTTGAACTGGCAAATGTCTTTTATCAAAACGCGATCAATGCCAACCCAGACAATCTTTTGGCGCGCAGCTACATGGCGCAGGGGTTTGTGTCCGAAGGCCGAACCGATCTGGCGATCGAGCAATGGCGCGAAATAAAGGCCCGTGGCGGAGAAGGCACCTGGGCCGAGGCGTCGCTGCGTGAAGCGATCCGAACGGGTCTGACATACAGTTATTAAGGTTCAGGGTTATTTAACCCGACTCTCTCTAATCTGCCTGTGGTTCGAAAACTTTGGCTCCACAGGCAGATGCAAAACACCAACGCATTAATTCAAACGGTTCAAGGGGCTTCGGCCCCGTTTTCCGCAGGGGGTAGCGACAGCCCGCGCCTTGTTCCCCGATCTTTGACCAGCCGTCAGAAGGCGGCCGTCGTCGTGCGCCTGTTGTTGAACGAAGGCGCCGATCTTCCGTTGGAGGAGCTTCCCGACGACCTGCAAGAAAAACTGACACATCAATTGGGGGAAATGGGTCTTGTGGATCGCGTGACCCTGGGTGCCGTGGCACAGGAGTTCAGCGAAGCCCTGGACAATGTCGGTCTGGCCTTTCCACATGGGCTTGCCGGGGCCTTGGATGCCGTCAGTGGAAAAATCACACCCGCAACAGCGGCACGTTTGCGCAAAATTGCCGGAGTTCGTCAGATCGGTGATCCCTGGCAAAGGTTGCGCGACATTCCAGCCCAGGACCTTGCGACCATGGCACAGGCGGAAAGCACCGAAGTGGCCGCTGTGATGCTATCGAAAATGGATACGGCACAGGCGGCGCAGATGCTGGGCCACATGCCGGGTCCGGTGGCGCGGCGGATCACTTACGCAATCTCGAAAACAGCAAATGTCACACCCGAAGCGGTTGAGCGTATTGGCTGGTCACTGGCTGCTCAGTTGGATCAGCGGCCTGTTCAGGCCTTCAATGACGGTCCGGGCGCGCGGGTGGGTGCAATTCTGAACCAGTCTGCGTCTGCCACGCGCGACGACCTGCTGAACGCGCTGGATGAGGACGACGCTGATTTTGCCGATCTGGTGCGCCGGTCGATCTTTACCTTCGCCCATATCTCCAGCCGGATCTCGCCCCGTGATGTTCCAGCGATATTGCGGGAAGTCGATCAGCCTGTTCTGGTCGCGGCACTGGCTGGTGCAGCCGCGGATGATGACAAGGCATCTGTCGAGTTTCTGCTGTCGAATATCTCCTCTCGTATGGCAGATAACCTGCGCGAGGAAATCGCGGAACGCGGGCGGGTCAAGCAATCTGAGGCCGAAGATGCCATGACCCAGATTGTTGGGGCGGTTCGTGCCCTGTCTGACGCCGGAACAATTACGCTGATTGAAAAGGAAGAAGACGAAAGCACGGGTTGAGGCAGGAACAGGCGCTCCCACAAAATCGTTGGGGCGGCCATTTCGCTTGGGTGCTTGAGGTTACGGGTACCGGGTTGTATGTCTTAGGCAACATTTCGCAACACGCGGTGAGACACCTCCATGCCCGTCGAAAAGTCGGAGCTCAGCCGGTTTGAGCTTGGAAAATACTATGTCGCCAATATGTTCCTGCAGGGAATCATCAGCGCTATGCGCCTGCTTCCTTATGAAAGGCGCATAGCAACCATGGGTGCAATCATGAAAACCCTTGCGCCCGTCGTTGGATTTCGCACCCGTGTCCGCCGGAATCTAAAGCTCACCTGCCCTGAATTGTCTGACGCCGAGATCACAAAGATTTATCGTGACGTGTCGGATAATGCCGGTCGGGCAATAATGGAGCATTTCTCACCCGAAGGTTTCATCGAACGTCAGGTGAACGCCAAGATATCCGGGCCGGGTATTGCTGCGTTTGATGCAGCGATTGCCGAAGGGCGTCCGGTGATGATGATCACTGCGCATTTCGGTCACTATCTGGCCGCACGCGTCGCCCTGCAGAAACACAGCGGCAAACCGATTGGATGCCTCTACCGGCGGATGGCGAATCCTTATTTCAACGACGCCTATGTCGAAGCTTTTTACAAAACCGGCGCGCCGATGTTCGAACAGGGGCGGCGCGGTATGGTCGAAATGGTCCGGTCACTCAAGAACGGTGGAATTATCGCTATCGTATCCGACCTGCATGCGTTAGGGGGCGAAGAGCTGACATTCTTCGGCAAGCCTGCCGTGACATCCGTGTTGAACGCAGAACTGGCCATCAAGTACAAGGCCGTACTTGTACCGTGCTATGCCGTGCGCCAGCCTAATGGCATCGACTTTGAAATCATCCTGCATGATCCCGTTCCGCACACGGACCCAAAGACGATGACTCAGTTCACCAATGACGATCTGGAACAGATCGTGCGGCAGCATATGGGACAGTGGTTCTGGATCCATCGGCGCTGGAAAAGCTGGAACGGGCTTGGCGTCCAACCGGACAACCTGCCCTGATCACTTGGCCCATGTCGCGGCAACAATCGGCCCGTGACCGGCCCTTTGCACAAGCACGACGGCTGGCAAGTCTGGTTCCAGCTGCGCCGAGTAAGTCTGCGGTGTTTGCCCATCCCACTGGCCCGCAATCTGCCAGGTTTCGACAACATTGGCATAATCCAACTCCCGCCCGGCTAACTCTCCGCGACGGATCGAGGCATGGCGCAGGGGCGAATACTGAACGATACGCACGTCATAGGTCTCACCTTCGGGCAATTCCACAGGTGTCACACTCACGGTCACTTCGTCTGCGTCTCGGGTCGCGGTCACCGCTGCCTCGGGGGCGGCCGTTAGATGCGCATCAATCAGACGGTCGAGCTCCTGAGCCTGAGCGCCGACGATATCGTGCTGACCATTTATGATCATCTGGGGCGTATAGATCATGGATTTTCCGTTTTCGCGGGCATAAGCCCGTTGCCGGAACGTGTGATCAGGATCGGCATATTCGTCTTTCCAGCCGATGTAATCCCAATAGTCGACATGCAATGCCAGCCCGATGACATCGTCGCGTTTCGCCAGCTCATGCATGATCCGGTCCGCCGGCGGGCAAGATGAACACCCCTGTGAGGTGAACAGCTCAACCACCACAGGATCCTCACCGGACATGGTTTGGGTGGCGAACAGGCAGGATACGAGGGCGGTCAAAGCAGCGGACTTGAACATAAAAACTCTCGGATTGAACGGGTGTTCTCTGGGATAGCCGTTTTGCCGCTCAACCGCCAATCAACGTTTCTTGAGGGCGGCTTCTGCAATTCGCCGCCTAAATGTGTGCAATGGTATACAAAATTGCAAATCCAGTGCTATTGAACCTTGAACCAACGGCTTGGGTGATGCAGATAACACTCAGCGATGCCCGAAATCCAAGCCATTTGAGAAGGGAGGCCACCAGATGCCCATTAAAGTCGGACAGGATACCGCCAAGACACGCCGCAGCCTGAACGTGAATGGCAAATCCATTTCCTACTATTCGATCCCCGCCGCGCAGCAGGCCGGTTTGGGTGATTTCTCCAACCTTCCCGCCGCGTTGAAAGTCGTGCTGGAAAACATGCTCCGATTTGAAGACAGCGGCTTTTCGGTCTCGGTCGATGACATCAAGGCATTTGCCGAATGGGGTGCCAATGGCGGCAAGAACCCGCGCGAGATTGCGTACCGCCCTGCCCGCGTGCTGATGCAGGACTTCACCGGTGTTCCCGCGGTGGTCGATCTGGCCGCCATGCGCGACGGGATCAAAGGCCTGGGCGGTGACGCACAGAAGATCAACCCGCTGAACCCGGTCGATCTGGTTATCGACCACTCGGTCATGATCGACGAGTTCGGGAACCCGCGTGCGTTCCAGATGAACGTCGACCGCGAATACGAGCGCAACATGGAACGCTATCAGTTCCTGAAATGGGGTCAGAACGCGTTCAACAATTTCCGCGTTGTGCCTCCCGGCACCGGTATCTGCCATCAGGTGAACCTGGAATATCTGGCGCAGACGGTCTGGACCGACACCGATCAGAACGGCGAAGAAGTTGCCTATCCCGACACGCTGGTTGGCACCGACAGCCACACCACCATGGTTAACGGCATGGCCGTTTTGGGATGGGGTGTTGGCGGAATCGAGGCGGAGGCTGCAATGCTGGGTCAGCCGATCTCGATGCTGATCCCTGAGGTGATCGGTTTTGAGTTGACCGGCTCGATGGTCGAAGGCACCACCGGTACGGACCTTGTTCTGAAGGTTGTCGAATTGTTGCGCGCGAAGGGCGTGGTGGGCAAGTTCGTCGAGTTCTATGGCGAGGGGCTGGACCGCCTGCCGCTGGCTGACCGTGCAACCATTGCCAACATGGCGCCGGAATACGGCGCAACATGCGGCTTCTTCCCGATCGACGGCGAAACCCTTCGCTACATGCGCAACACCGGCCGCGACGAAGACCGCATCACGCTGGTCGAAGCCTACGCCAAGGAAAACGGGTTCTGGAGAGGCCCGGATTATGCACCGATCTACACCGACACTCTGTCGCTGGACATGGGCACAATCGTTCCAGCAATTTCAGGCCCGAAACGCCCGCAGGACTACGTCGCGCTGACCAACGCCAAGGCCGCTTTCACCACGGAAATGAAAGAGACCTTCAAGCGCCCGATGGGCAAGGAAGTCGCGGTCAAGGGCGAAGACTACACCATGGAGTCGGGCAAGGTTGTAATTGCTTCGATCACCTCCTGCACCAACACGTCGAACCCTTACGTGATGATCGGTGCAGGCCTTGTGGCCCGCAAAGCCGCAGCGCTGGGTCTGAACCGCAAGCCTTGGGTCAAAACCTCGCTGGCACCCGGTTCGCAGGTTGTATCGGCCTATCTTGAGGCCGCTGGACTGCAAGAAGATCTGGACAAGGTCGGTTTCAACCTTGTTGGGTACGGCTGCACCACCTGCATCGGCAACTCGGGCCCGATCCAGAAAGAAATCTCTGAAGCCATTTCCGAGGGCGATCTTGTCGCCACGTCGGTTCTGTCCGGCAACCGTAATTTCGAAGGCCGTATCTCACCGGATGTCCGCGCCAACTATCTGGCTTCGCCGCCGTTGGTTGTTGTCTATGCGCTGGCAGGTACGCTCGACATCGATCTGACGTCCGAACCTATCGGTCAGGACAAGAACGGCAACAACGTCTTCATGAAGGACATTTGGCCGACCCAAAGCGAAATCGCGGAACTGGTTGAAGCGACCGTAACCCGCGAAGCGTTCCAGTCGAAATATGCGGACGTCTTCAAGGGCGATGAGAAATGGCAAAGCGTAGAGGTTCCGCAACAGGAAACCTATGACTGGCCGCCAACGTCGACCTACATCCAGAACCCGCCCTATTTCCAGGGTATGGGGGCGGAACCGGGCACGATCTCGAATATCGAAGGCGCCAAAGTTCTGGCCATTCTGGGCGACATGGTGACCACCGACCATATCTCACCCGCGGGGTCATTCGCGGCAACGACGCCAGCAGGCAAATATCTGACCGACCGTCAGGTTCAACCGCGCGAATTCAACTCGTACGGCTCGCGACGGGGCAACCACGAAGTCATGATGCGCGGCACCTTTGCCAATATCCGCATCAAGAACGAGATGTTGGACGGAGTTGAGGGCGGCTATACCAAAGGCCCGGATGGCGAACAGACATCGATCTACGACGCCTCGATGGCCTATCAGGCTAATGGCACTCCGCTGGTTGTGTTTGGTGGCGAACAATACGGCGCGGGCTCAAGCCGTGACTGGGCGGCCAAGGGCACCGCACTGCTGGGTGTCAAAGCCGTGATTGCGGAAAGCTTTGAGCGGATCCACCGGTCTAATCTGGTTGGCATGGGCGTTATCCCGTTCGAATTCACCGGTGGAGATACCCGCATAACCCTGGGTCTGAAGGGGAACGAAACCGTCTCGATCCACGGTCTGGATACGGTCGAGCCGTTGCAGATCGTGCCCTGCACCATCACCTATGCAGATGGGGCTGAGACGACCATCCAGTTGAAATGCCGGATCGATACCGCGCCTGAGATCGAATACATCGAAAACGGCGGCGTGCTGCATTACGTGCTGAGAAATCTGGCGAAGGCTGGCTGACGAACGCAGCGGATAAGAAAGTTTTGAGGGCGCCTTCGGGCGTCCTTTCTTTTGCAAGGCTCTGCCTCGCGCTCCGAAGTTTTATTCAGCAGAAGAAGTTGGATATACGCGGCACTCTGAAAACAGGAGGTGGTTATGGAAAAGGTGGCGTTGATAACAGGCGGGGCGCGGGGTATTGGACACGCCATCGTAGAGGAGTTGAGCCGCGACCATAGGGTGGCGTTCACTTGGTTGTCCACCAACCCTCGGGCGACGCTATTGCGGGGGGAAGCTTTGGCGATCCGTTCGGATCTGACGGCTCCTGATCAACCTGCGGCGGTGATTGCGCAAGTGATGGAGCGGTTTGGACGACTTGATGTGATCGTGAACAATGCTGGGTTGGTTCGATCGACGCCAAAAGAGGAGTTCCAAGCGGAGGAGCATCGCGCCATTCTGGATATGAATCTGCTAGCCCCCGCTGCTTTGCTGGCTGCAGCTTTGCCACATTTGGAACGGGGCGCCGCCATTGTCAGTATCTCGTCGATGAATGCAGTGTTGCCGCCCCGTGATGCTGTCACTTATGGTGCCAGCAAGGCGGCTCTGAACCTGTGGACCCGTGCCATGGCCAAAGAGTTGGGGCCAAACGGGATACGCGTCAATGCTGTGGCCCCCGGTGCGATCAACATTCCTGAAGCGCCTCGTTCGGAAGAACTGACAGAACTTTTCGTGAAGGATACTGCGTTGGGCCGGGCCGGACGGCCCGAGGATATAGCCAAAGTGATCAGGTTTCTGGCATCGGACGCGGCCTCGTTCATCACAGGTGAAGTTTTGTCCGTAACGGGAGGCTATCGTTTATGAACCGCCCGCAGCATTCTCAAGCGCAGGCCGGATGGTGCTTGCAATGACACGCTGCGTAATCGGGCCAGCAAAGCGCAGAATGATCGTTCCGTCACCGTCGATCACGTAGGTCTCGGGAACGCCGTACAGACCCCAGTCAATCGCCATTCGGCCCTGTTCGTCGCGGCCCATGGCGGTGTACGGATCACCAAGGTCATCCAGGAAAGCCTCGGCATTGCTCAGCTTGTCTTTGTAGTTGATGCCGTAAACCGGGATGCCTTCAGCCGCCAGAGCCTCGAGGTTGGGGTGCTCGGCGCGGCATGGCGCGCACCAACTGGCCCAATAGTTGACCAGCTTGACCTCTCCGTTGCGCAGCGTTTCATCGTCGAAAAGGGTCTTTCCCGGAAACTCGGTGAGAACCACGGGCGGCGCCGGTTGCCCTTCGCGGGCCGAGGGCAAGGCGTTGGGATCTTCGCGAAACATGCCGATGCCTGCGAGAACCGCGAATGCGCCAAAAATCAGAGGCGGCGCAATCATCAGGGGCGAGATTTTAGCCATTGCGCGACATCCTCTGTTCGACCTTCTCCATTTCCGCACGCACCTTGCGCCCGCGCATCACGCTGAACGCAACCAGTGCCACGATAAGGGCAATGGAAACGGCATAAGACGACAAAACGGCGTCTGCATATTTTCCAAGATCGGGGATCATCCGCCCACCCTTTCCCGTGCCTGTAGCGCCTTGATACGACGGGCGCGAATTTCCGTTCCGGTGCGGTACAACACCAATGCGATGAACAGCAGAACAAATCCGATGATGCAGGCCAGCAGGGGGTAGAAAAAGACATTGCTGACCTTCTCTTCCGTATCCGCCCCGGTAACGGCCCCCGCCCGCATGACCGATGCGCCCTGATGCAGGCCCTGATTCCAGAAATTCACCGCATACCGGCTGAGGATCGCAAAGACCGACCCCACCAGACACAGAACCGAGGTCAGATCGGCTGCGGTATCCGGATCTTCGATAGCTTCCCACAAGGCGACATAGCCAAGGTAGAACAGAAACAGGATCAGGAACGATGTCAGGCGCGGATCCCAGGCCCACCATGTGCCCCACATGGGCTGTCCCCAGATGGCCCCCGTCAGCAGCGCTATCAGGGTCATTACGATACCGATCGGTGCAGCAGCGCGTGCCGCAAGCGCGCTGACATGGTGGCGACGCACCAGCCAAACCAATGAGGTGGCAAGCATCATCAGCCAGCAATTGATCGCCATCAGGGCCGCCGGAACATGCAGATAGATGATCTTGACGGTCGACCCCTGCTTGTAGTCGTCCGGTGTAAAGAAAAAGCCCCATGTCAGACCGACAACGATGCAGATGGTCGAGACAATCCAGAAAAACGGCAGGACCCGTTCGCTGGTTTCAAGAAACTTGCGCGGGTTGGCATATTCCCAGAGGGCGTTGGCTTTGGCTGCGATTGACATGGGCCCTATCTAGTCCGAGTTGGGGTGGTTCTCAATTGACATCCATCAAACTTGTCGCGGTTCACCGCAGATTGATACGTAGCACGGCAGCGCTGGCAAAGGGCAACAATGCAATGGTCGCCGCCGTGATCCCGGCCAGCATCAGCAGTGGTGTCTGCACCTCCATCCCTGTTGCTCCACGCCGGGCAACTTCGGCCCCGAATATCAAGGTGGGGACGTAAAGCGGCAACACAAGAAGCGACAGCAATAGCCCGCCACGTTTCAGACCAACGGTCAGCGCAGCACCAAATGTCCCGATGACGCTCATGGCCGGGGTACCTATCAACAGCGAGATGACCAGCCAGAAGAACCCCGGCACCGGCAGGTTCAGAAGTACGCCCAGAAACGGCGCGGCCAGAACCAGCGGTAAGCCGGTGGTCAGCCAATGGGCCAGCGCCTTGACAGTGACAACCGATTCAAGCGGCAGCGGTGCTGTAGCCAGGAGGTCGAGCGAGCCGTCTTCCCAGTCCAGTGCCAGCAGGCGGTCAAGCGACAGAAGGCAGGCCAGCAAGGCCCCCAGCCAGAGCACACCGGGTGCAATCGTGGACAGAAGCGAGGATTGCGGCCCCACTGCAAATGGCACCATCACGGTCACGATCAGGAAAAAGGCCAGACCCAGCCCGAACCCGCCGCCCGCGCGGAAAGCCAGTTTCAGGTCGCGCAGCAACAGGGCGATCACAGGAAACCTCCGTCGAAATCGTCGATGGGCTTGGGTTTGGCCTTGTTCGGACCGACGTCCAGAACCTCGCCATCCAGGCCAAGATCTATATGGGTCGCGATCAGGGCTGACCCGCCCTGACCCAGATGTACCCGCACAGCGTCGGCAAACATTTGCACCGCGTTTCTGTCCAGCGAGACGGTCGGCTCGTCCAGCATCCAGATCGGCCGCCCTGTGACCAGCATCCGTGCCAACCCCAACCGCCGTTTCTGGCCCGCCGAAAGGTTGCCGGCGTGACGGTCGGCGAGTTCGTTCAATTCAAAAGCGTCCAGCGCCGGCTGGATGTCATATGTGCCAAAGACCGCTGCCCAGAATGTCAGGTTTTCAGTCACTGACAATGTCGGTTTGAGCCCGTCCGAATGGGACGCGTAAGCGATCTGGTCCTCGGCCCCTTCGATCTTGCCTTCCAGCGGAGGTTGCAAGCCAGCCAACGTGCGCAGAAGCGTCGTTTTTCCGATACCGTTCGGCCCCCGCAGGATCAGAGCCTTGCCCGGCGACAGCTGAAAGCTGAGGCCCTCAAGGACGGGAACACCGCCACGTGTGATCGTCAGATCTGTTACAGTCAAAGTCATGAGACCCGCTTAGCGGATTGTCCGCAGGGGCAAAAGGCGAGATTTGCCGCAGGATGCCGGTGCACAACCGCTGCCCCATGTCGGAGTGAGGGGCCAGCCCCCCACACTCCCCGGGATATTTTCGGCCAGATGAAGAGGATCCCGTCAGACTGGGATCAGGGCAAGTGCGATGCGGCGGCCTTCGGCGAGCAGCACATTGTAGGTGCGGCAGGCGGCGGGGGAGTTCATGATTTCGACACCAAGTCCGGCATTCTCCAGCTCAACCCTCAGGGATTGAGGGATGTGGGCCATGTCCGCGCCCGTACCGATGAGCAGGACGTCGATCCTGCCCACCAATTCCAGAAGGGGGTGTCGGTCGTCAAAACCGCCCCACTCTGCAGGGCCTGCCGGGCCTGTCAGGACAGCGCCGTGGAAGACATCACCGCCAATTCGGAAAAAACCGGGGCCATAACCGTCTACGGGTTTGGCATCTGTAAAAGTAATCTGATTCAGACGCATGATGTCCCTTCTTCAATCCAGAAGCGGCAGCCCGGAAATGACGGCGATAAGGATGACCGAATAGGCCGCAAGGCGGTAGATCCGTTCGAGTCTCGGGTCGAACAGTGCTTTGCCGATAAGCGTAGTGATCAGATAAGGCACGCACAGCAGAAGGACAATCCACAGGATCGACAAATCTGCAGCACCGCTGATGAGAATGTTGAAAACGATGACGACGTCCAGCAATGCCAGAAAAATGATGGTGTTGGCGCGAATCTTGCGCACGTCTGTGGAACTGGCCAGATAGAACACGATGACAACCGGACCAGTCAGCCCGGTCATGCCGCCGACAATGCCCGCGCTGCCGCCGATGGCGAGACGTCCGGGTAGTCCCAGTTTCCCCTCCCATCGCCAGCCGGTAACCACGGCCAGCAGGGTCAGACCGGTGATGCCACAGACAACCCAGCGCAACGCAACCGAGTCCACCTGCACCATGATCCACAGCCCCAATGGAACAGTTACGGTTGCAGCAAAGCCCAGAGTGCTGATTTCGACCTTGTCGCAATCCCGCCACGCCTGAGGCGCCAAGGCAAATGTTGATGCGATTCCGGTGGCGGCCATCAGAAAGACCACATCTGCAATAGGCAAGAACTGGGTCGCCACCGGCACAAAGATCATCGCGGTGCCAAAACCTGTGAAGCCGCGGACAAGTCCCGCGGCTCCGATAGTCAGGATCAGCCAAGTGAGGCCCGGCAGGGCCAGGGCCTGTTGCAGGGCCTCAGGCATCAATATTGGCAAACTGGTTGCCCGCCGTGTTCGACGGTTTGGACCAGTCGCGCTTGACCCCCAGCCAAAGCAGGATGGTCGAAGCCACGAAGACCGACGAATAGGTCCCGACGACGACACCCCAGATCATCGCGAAGACGAATCCGCGGATGACGTCCCCGCCCAGCAGATAAAGCGAGATCAACGCCAGCAAAGTTGTGACCGAGGTCATCACCGTCCGGCTCAGGGTTTCGTTGATCGATAAGTTCAGAACCTCTTTCAGATCTTTCTGTTTATATTTCCGCAGGTTCTCGCGCACCCGGTCGAAAACGACCACGGTGTCGTTCAGCGAATAGCCGACGATGGTCAACAACGCCGCTATGATCGCCAGATCAAAGCGGATTTGCAGTTCCGAGAAGATGCCAATGGTCAGGATCACGTCGTGCACCAATGCAGCAACCGCCCCAAGTGCAAACTGCCATTCAAAGCGCAGCCAGATGTAGACAAGAACGGCACCGATGGCCAAGACAACCGCGATAACGGCCGTCTGAATCAGCTCGCCCGACACTTTTGGACCAACGGATTCGACACTTTCAAACGGCAGTTTGAGTCCGGGGTCTGCGGCAGCCAGCGCTTCGCCGACCTGGGTGATCACGTCTGCTGTGACCGCTTCGGCGTCTTCCTGAGCCTGAATACGGATCATTGCGACATTTTCATCGGGACCGAAGCTTGGATCAAAAATCTCGGTGATGGTGACGTCACCCAGTTGCAGCGGAGACAAAGCATCGCGGTAAACACCCACGTCGATTTCTTGTGCGCTTTGGGTACGAATCGTGGTTCCACCGCGGAAATCGATGCCGAAGTTCAGTCCCTGCAGCAGAAATGAGGAGAACGCAATCACCATCATCAGGCCGGAGATTCCAAGCCAGATTTTCCAGCGATTGAAAAAGTCGAACGAGGTGCTTTGGGGTACGAGTTTCAGTCTCATGTCAAACCTCGATCGTTTTTGGTCGGCGGCGTTCGAACCACATGACAACCATCAGGCGCGTCACGAAGATCGCGGTGAAGACCGATGTCAGGATACCCAGGCCCAGAGTGATCGCGAACCCGCGCACAGGGCCGCTGCCCATGGCAAACAGGATAACGGCGGTGATGAAAGTGGTTACGTTGGCGTCCAGAATGGCCGACAACGCCTTTTCATAGCCCAGATCGATGGCGCGGGCTGGACCTCTGGCGGATTTCAGTTCTTCGCGGATGCGTTCAAAGATCAGTACGTTGGCATCCACCGCCATACCGACCGTCAGAACGATCCCTGCAATCCCCGGCAGAGTCAGGGTTGCGCCGATCAGGGACAGCAAACCGAACAACAGGCCCACGTTGATGATCAGCGCGATATTGGCGAAGACACCGAACAGGCCATAGCTGAGCGCCATGAATACCAGCACGGCGACAAAGGCCACGATTGTGGCAACTTTGCCTGCGTCGATACTGTCCTGCCCCAGTTCGGGCCCGATGGTGCGTTCTTCCAGGAATTCCAGCCCTGCGGGCAAAGCACCTGCACGCAACAGGACGGCCAGATTGGTGCTTTCCTCAACGGTGAAATTACCGGTGATGATACCCGATCCGCCCGGGATATGGCTTTGGATCACGGGGGCCGAGATCACTTCGTCATCCAGAACGATTGCAAAGGGTGCGCCGATATTGTCACGGGTATAATCCCCGAACTTGCGTGCCCCGGATGTGTTGAATCGGAAGCTGACCGCAGGGCGGCCGTTCTGATCGAAGGATGGCTGCGCGTCGACCAGTTCCTCTCCTGTCACGACCGGAGCGGATTCGATGGTGTAATAAACGCCGTTTTCGTCGATCGACGGCACGATTTTTTCGCCGACGCCTGCAACGGCATCCGGATCGGTTCCGCGCCCGACAACCGGGTTGAAGGTCAACTGTGCTGTTGTTCCGATAATTTCCTTCAGTTCACCCGCACTGCCGATACCCGGCACCTGAATTAAGATACGATCCGTCCCCTGACGCTGAATTGTGGGCTCACGTGTACCGACTTCGTCGATCCGGCGGCGGATGATTTCCAACGCCTGACGCACCGTGCGGTCATCCGAGGCCAGTTTTTCTGCCTCGGACAGTTGAACAACAATTGTGTCACCATCCGCGCGGGCTTCGATATCTGTGGCACCTACACCTGTCAGGGTCTGCACTTGCCGTGCCAGACCGCGGACAACCTCCAATGCCTGTGGCATTCCTTCGGGCTGGCTAATGCGCACGCGAATCTCACCCGCAGCCGAGTCCTGACGGCGGATGGTTCCCACCGTGGCACGTTCATCGCGCAGGGCGTCGCGGATTTCCGGCCACATCGCCTCCATCCGGGAGCCGTAGACGTCTTGTACTTGTACTTCGGCCAGCAAATGCGCGCCGCCGCGCAGGTCGAGGCCAAGATTGACCAGGGATGACGGCAACCAACTCGGCCATTGCGCGGCTTCAGCCTGCATCTGGGGTGTGTCGTTGCCCAACTCGATCGCGGCCTTGGCGTCGTTGGATTGTTCGACCCGCGTGTAAAATGCGTTTGGCAGGGCCATGAG
This sequence comes from Ruegeria sp. AF3, assembly GCF_056536285.1. Taxonomy (NCBI): domain Bacteria; kingdom Pseudomonadati; phylum Pseudomonadota; class Alphaproteobacteria; order Rhodobacterales; family Roseobacteraceae; genus Ruegeria; species Ruegeria sp. AF3. The sequence continues at coordinate 695,117 of NZ_JBQFJM010000001.1, forward strand.
CAGGCCGGTCACGCAGACCAGCCAGATCAGAACCCGCTTCCAGGTATCAAATTGCAGCATTACCCTGCCTTTTCAAGGAATTGTCGCGCGAAGTTACTTCGCCGGCTCAGTCTTGTTCAGAACCTGGGCGATGGTCGATTTGACCACGCGAATCTTGACGCCCTCGGCGATTTCGACCTCGATCTCGTTATCGCCTTCCTTGACCTTCGATACCTTGCCGATCACGCCCCCCTGAGTGATCACCTGATCACCGCGACGCACGGCATCAACCATGGCCTGGTGTTCCTTCATCTTCTTTTGCTGCGGACGGATCAGCAGGAAATACATGATCGCAAAGATTAGGATCAGCGGGAGAAACTGGGCGATTGCGCCACCATCCATGGGATATTCCTTTGTTCTAGTCTTGCGGCACAGTTCCGCAAATTTGGGCGGAACCTATGCTTTGAAATGTCGGTTTGCAAGCAAAGGCGGTTATGTAACCCACCTGAATACTGGCATGTCCCGGCAACCACGGGCAAAGCGTTGCAGATATGCCCTAGGAACATAACCGAAACCGGGTATAGTTTGTCCGAAGGGGGACACATGACACGGCCGCTCAAGCCTTTCCTTTCGTTGCTTTATTTACTGACTGCCCTGTCGGTGACCGTGTGGCTTTCCGGTGCGGCCCTGTCGCAGGAAGCACCCGCGGAATCCCCCCTGACCGAGACGGCGGAACCGGACACGTTCATGGCCCCGGTCATCGTGGACGGGGACGTTCTGTTTCAGGTGCGAGGATCAAGCGCCCTGCCTGCTCCGGAGCGCGCCGAGGGCGTACAGGACAAGGTCATTGCGGTTGCGGAAGCGTCGGAAGCACCTTTGGTCGAGATCACCTATGAAGAGACCCAGTTTGGCATCTGGATTCTGGCCGATGGTCAAAGAATCTCGATCGTTACCAAGGCTGACGCTGAACTGGATCAGATGGAACTAAGTGTTCTGAGCGTTTTGCATGGCAATGCGATCAAACAGTCCATCGAGGCGTACCGAGCCAACCGAACCGATCAGGCGCGTGTTTCCGGTGCCATAGAAGCGGCCGCCTGGACGTTGGGATTTGTCCTGTTTGTTGTCACTATCCTGTGGCTGCACCGTCGGATCAGGCGTCGCACATTGAAGCTGGTAAAACGCTACTTAAAGGATGTCGAAACGGCGACGGCCAAAAGCGTTCAGGCCGAAGCAATTGCAGCCCTTATCCGCTATGGTCTGAACTTCGTGCTGCTGGTTATCTTCTTTCTCGGCTTCTACTATTACCTGTCCTTTGTACTTTTGGCTTTTGCGGAAACCAGATACTTCGCACAGCTTCTGCTAACCTATCTGACAGAGCCCGTGCTGCTTATCTTCCGGGGCATCCTCAGCTATATCCCCAATCTGATCATGCTGGGCCTGATCACATGGGTCACGCTGTACATCATCAAAGGTCTGCGCGTCTTCTTTGATGCGGTCGAAGCCGGTTCATTCGAAATGGGCGATTTCGAAAAACACTGGGTCAACCCGACGTTCAACATTGCCCGTGTCGCCGTCATTCTGATCGCGCTGGTTTTTGCGGTTCCCTATATTCCGGGCTCAGATTCTGCCGCGTTCCAGGGATTGACCATTCTGGTCGGCGCCATGCTGTCTTTGGGCGCGAATTCGGTCGTGTCCAACATGCTGGCCGGGCTGTTTGTGATTTACCGCAGGTCTACCTCAATCGGCGACCGTATCCAAATCGGAGACCATATCGGCGATGTCGTTCAGATCAAACTGATGGAGACCCACCTGAAGTCGATCAAGAACGAGCTGATCTCGATCCCCAATGCACAATTGATGAACTCAGATGTCGTTAACTTTTCAAAGAAAACCAATGGTGACGGACTATTATTGCACACGACCGTCGGCATCGGCTACGAAGAACCCCCTGAGAAGGTAGAGGCGATGCTGATCGAGGCCGCCAACCGCACCAAAGGTATCAAGGTCAATCCCGAACCTTTTGTGTTGTGGACCGCGTTGGCCGATTACGCGATCAATTATCAGATCAACGGCTACACCACCCGTGGCAGCATCATCCCCAAAATCCGCTCGGACCTGCATCGAAACATTGTCGCTGTATTTAACGAGAACAATGTGCAGATCATGACGCCTTCTTATGTGGCTGATCCGCCCGAGCCAAAAATACCGGCCGGGGCATGGGATGGCCACCTGACGCATGAAACCCACGAAGACGCTGATAAGTCGTAACCGGTGCTACACCCTGCCCTGCAGATGGTGCATAAGCGGGTTCAGTGATTCACGCATTCAAGGATCTGAGACATGCACGACATCCGCGCCATTCGCGAAAACCCTGCCGCCTTTGACGCCGCCCTAGCGCGCCGTGGGGACGCGCCGGTGTCGTCAGATCTGCTGAGGCTGGATGAAAGCAGGCGTGCCAAGATTCTGGCCGCCGAAACCGCACAGGCCGAACAAAACAAGGCCAGCAAGGAAGTCGGCGCTGCTAAGGGACGCGGCGACGAGGCTGAATTCGAACGCCTGCGCGCGCTTGTCGCCGAGAAAAAGGCCGAAGTCGCCCGGATGCAGACCGAGGCCAAGGATCTGGATGCCTTGCTGACCGATCAACTGGCCCGCATCGCCAACCTGCCCGCCGATGACGTGCCGCAAGGCGCGGACGAAAACGACAATGTCGAAGTCAACCGCTGGGGCACCCCGCGTGATTTCAGCTTTGCACCGAAAGAGCATTACGACATTCCCGCCGTCGCAGCCGCGATGGATTTCGAAACCGCCGCTAAAACAAGCGGCAGCCGGTTCGTGAATCTGTCCAAGGGGGTTGCCCGCATCCACCGCGCGCTGGCCCAGTTCATGTTGGACACGCATATCGACAAGAACGGTCTGACAGAAATGCAGACACCGGTTCTGGTCCGGGATGAGGCGATGTATGGCACGGATAAATTGCCTAAATTCGGCGACGACAGCTATCAGACGACCAATGGCTGGTGGCTGATCCCGACCTCCGAGGTTACACTGACCTATTCAGTGGCTGGTGACATTCTCGAAGAGTCTGCCCTGCCCATCCGTATGACCGCCCATACCGTCTGTTTCAGGTCCGAGGCCGGAAGTGCAGGCAAGGACACCGCAGGGATGCTGCGCCAGCACCAGTTCGAAAAGGTCGAGATGGTCTCGATCACCCATCCCGACGCGTCAGATGACGAGCAAAAGCGCATGTTGCGCTGCGCCGAGGATCTGCTGGAACAGTTGGGTATTCCCTATCGCACTGTTGTTTTGTGCACCGGTGATATGGGCTTTGGCGCGCGCCGCACTTATGACATCGAAGCTTGGCTGCCCGGACAGGACACCTATCGCGAGATCAGCTCGGTCTCGACCACAGGTGCGTTTCAGGCGCGTCGGATGAATGCCCGTTTCCGGCCTGAAAGTGGTGGCAAACCCGAATTTGTTCATACTCTGAACGGTTCCGGTCTGGCTGTCGGGCGTTGTCTGATCGCAGTTCTGGAGAATGGGCAGAATGAAGACGGCACTGTTTCGCTGCCCGAGGTACTTGGCCCCTATCTGGGCGGCAAGCTGACCCTGCAACTTGACGGTACTTTGGCCTGACACACAAAACCGGCACCGTCAGGCACCGGTTAGGACATCAACTGAAGGCGAAGAGGTTTTACTTCTTCGCTTTTTTCTTGTCCTTCTTCTTTCCGCCTTTCTTGCCGTCCTTCTTTTTCCCGTCCTTCTTGGACTTTTTGTCCTTGCTGGATTTGGCTTTCACTTTGTCCTTCGCCTTTGAAAAGGCGGCTTCCATCTCTTTACGCTTCTTCGCGGCTTTTTCAGCCTTGGCCTTGGCTTTGGCCTTTTTCTTTTCCGCAGCTTCGGCTTTTTCGGCCGCTGCTTTTTCTTCTGCCGCCTTGCGTGCGGCTTCCTCGACCCGTTTCTCGGCTGCGGCTGCGGCGATTGTTTTGCGGGACGCGGCTTTGCGTGCGGAAGGCCTGCGTACCGCCGGAGTCCGGGCCGCAGTTCGGCGTGTTGTTGGCTTCGCAGCAACCGGATTTGCAGCAACGGCTTCTTTGGCAGATGCAATCAAAACCAACGCGCGCGCCTCACCGATCCGAGGGACCTTGACCAAATCAGCAGGAGCGGCCTTGGCTATTGCCTCGGCGGTCTTGAAGCCATTGGCAACAAGGGCCTGGCCAAGCGCCTCCCCTACACCTTTTATTTCGGTCACTGCGGTCATTATGGGTCCTTTCTGTGTCGTTCTATAAATTCGTATATACACCGGATATACGAAGCAGCAAGCAGCGTAGTGATAACCCCTGTTCTGCCAGCTTAGTTATGGGCAAGACTAGCGGCTCGGTTGTCTCTCGGAAAGGGTACAAGGCGCTTGGCATCTTCGTCCCATAGCTTCAGGTTCAATGCGGCCACGGCCTCGGGAAACTTAATCCGGCGCGGGGTGTATTCCGGCGGCAGGTTATAATGGCAGGCACGCAGGCGATATGATGGGATACGCGCGTTGAAATGGTGGATGTCGTGCAACGTGATGCAGGCCACAGCCATATCGAACCACCATCCGAAATCCAGTGCGGATGATCCCTCAAGCGCTGCTGTCTGAGGGTTCAGATCGGGGCGGCGATCCCAATAGGTATCTTCGAAGTTGTGCTGAAGATAAACAAGGAAGACGCCCAGCATTCCACCCAAAAAGGAAAACACCAACCAGACCCAAATGCCGGTCATACCCGCAATCAGATACAACAATCCTAGAAACACGATGATCGACAGGTTGTGCAACACCACACCTTTAGCGCCAAAACGCACCGTGTTCTTGGGCCAACGGTATCGGATGAAGTAGGTGAACAACGCGCCGACCGGAACCAGGATGAAGGGATTGCGATACAGCCTGTAAAACAAACGCGTTTTCCAATCAGCCGCATTCCACTCTCGCAGAGTCATCGTATGAATTTCACCTGTCTCGCGATGTTCAAGATTTCCGATGCCCGCATGGTGCAGATTGTGGTTCTGCTTCATCACCTCGAACGGGGCGAAAGTGAAGGGAGACAGGCCATGCCCTGCCCATTCGTTTTGAATCCGTGTTTCAAACAGAGAGTGATGCCCGCAATCATGTTGCAGCACATAAAGCCGTACTGCGGCAAAGGCGAACACGATCCCGGCGGGTATCATGATGTACCAGCGATCAACAAAGGTGATCGCAAGGGTCAGCGACGCAAAATACACCGCAAATGTGCCAAAATAACTTGCCGCGGCCAATCTGTTGTCCTGCACCGCGTAATGTCTTGTATATTCCCTCAAATCCATCCAGCCGTCTCCTTACGATGGCCGTTCAGTTTTCTGTTCAAATCTAGGTGCGGCTAGTCCGCATGCAAGCAGTGCGTGCCCAAACAAATGCACACGCATGAATGCTAGCGCGGAGAACAGAAACTGTCACGCCCCCGTGAGGTAAGATGCTGAAAATTGGCGCAGTTACGCGCGGCCCTTGAGATGCTTGGCCAGCGCGCCCGCATTTTTCTTGCGCCGACCCTTATATGGGTTCTTGTCGCCCTGCCCGCGCAGCGTCAGGCGGATTGGGGTGCCAGGCATGTCAAAGTCCTGACGCAACCCGTTGACCAGATAGCGGGTATAGCTTTCGGGCATCTTATCGGGATGAGAACACATCACAACAAAACCCGGCGGCCGCGTTTTCGCCTGGGTCATATAGCGCAGCTTGATGCGGCGGCCCTGCGGGGCCGGCGGCGGGTGCTGTTCCAGCATGGCAGTCAGCCACCGGTTCAACGCCGCGGTTGGCACACGGCGGTTCCAGACGTCATGGGCGCGCAGGATGGCGGCGCGTAATCTCTCAAGCCCGCGGCCCGTTTTCGCCGAGACGGTAACCAGAGGGGCCCCGCGCAGCTGCGGCAGCAAGCGATCAAAGGCATCTTTCAGTTCCCGCAGCTTTTCCTGCTTGTTTTCCTCGACGTCCCACTTGTTTACGGCAACAACAACAGCCCGGCCTTCGCGTTCGGCCAAATCGGCAATTCTCAGATCCTGTTGTTCAAATGGAATGGCCGCGTCCAGAAGTACGACGACAACCTCGGCAAACTTCACCGCGCGCAAGCCGTCTGACACCGAGAGCTTTTCCAGCTTTTCCTGTACCTTTGCTTTCTTGCGCATTCCTGCTGTGTCAAAGATCCGCATCGGAGTGCTTTCTCCGTCCGGGTCGGCCCAATCAATCCGCAGGCTGATAGCGTCACGGGTGATCCCGGCCTCAGGCCCGGTCAACAGGCGGTCTTCGCCGATGATCTTGTTGATCAGCGTGGATTTGCCCGCATTCGGACGGCCAACCACGGCCACCTGCAACGGCTTGGCAGAGGTGATCAGGGGCATTTCGCCCTCACCGTCTTCATCCAGCTCGATCTCAGTTTCCGGGGCTTCTTCGACCTGCTTTTCCTCGGCTGCATCGGCCAAAGGCATAAGCCGAGCATAAAGATCTGTCATCCCTTCGCCATGTTCACCAGAAAGACGCACAGGTTCACCCAGACCCAGGTTATATGCCTCGAGCACCCCGGCATCCGCTGCGCTGCCTTCGGCCTTGTTGGCCGCAAGGATCACGTGCTTGGACCGCTTGCGCAGGATTTCGGCAAACATCTCATCCGTGGGCGTCAGCCCGACCCGCGCGTCGATCATGAACAGGCAGACATCGGCCATGTCCACGGCGCGTTCGGTCAGACGGCGCATCCGGCCCTGCAAACTGTCATCTGTCGCGTCTTCAAGTCCGGCCGTATCGATCACAGTAAAGCGCAGATCGCCCAGACGCCCTTCGCCCTCGCGCAAGTCACGCGTCACACCGGGCTGGTCGTCGACCAGCGCCAGACGTTTGCCTACGAGGCGGTTGAACAATGTGGATTTGCCCACGTTCGGGCGCCCCACGATGGCGAGGGTCAGCGACATGATACTCTACTTTCAAGACTCAAGTTGCGCCCTTTAACGCATCTTGCCGTCAACGGAAAGCGTGTAGATCACCTTTGGTCGAAACAACATACAGCGTCTGCCCGGCCACAACAGGGGATGCTGTCGCGCCTCCGGGAACCTCAGCCTGATGAACCAGTGTTCCGTCAACTGGATTGAAGAACCGCAGAAACCCGTCGTTGGACGCAACCACAATACGACCCCCGGCCAGAATTGGGCCGTAATGCGCAAAGATCGGTCCCCGGCGGCCACGCTTGTCCTTGACGAAGCCCGGCAGATCCTGCGCCCAGATGACAGACCCGTCCGCCGCGTTCAGACGCACCAGCTGGCTGCGATCACTGATCAGGAAGATGCTGTTGCCCGCAGGCCAGACCGTATCGACCGCACCTTCGTCTGCAGTCCACCGGCGCTCACCGGAAGCGGCATCAAATGCGACGGTCCGGCCCGAGTGATTGCCGATGTAGATACTGTTGCCGACAACCATCGGACCGCCAGTCACATCGACGATTTGCGCCGCGGCGCGCCCGCGACGCCCCCCTGCAACAGACGCGTTCCAGCGGCGGATACCACCGCGGCGGAAAGTGGCCGCCACGTCACCCGAGCCAAAGGCAAATACCGCCAGATCAGATGCGATTGCAGGCGCAGGCGCACCCAGAACGTTCCCGACGCTGGGTGTGCCTTCGAATTGCCAGGCTATGCGTCCGTCCTTGGTGTTTACAGCCCAGCCGGTTTCATCTCCGGCCACAACGTATAACAGCCCGTCGTTCACCAGCGGAGCGCCGCTGCCGGTCGCTTCCAGGCGTTTTTGCCAGCGCACGGCACCCGATTTGGCGTCCAGCGCGGTCAACCGACCGAACCCTGACGACACATAAAGGACGCCGTCGGCATAAGCCAAACCACCCCCTGTTGCATCCGAGTCGCCATCACTTGGCGGGATCAGATCGGTTTCCCATGCCAACTGCCCCTGCTGGGTGACGGCTGAAACCGTCGCTCCTGAATCCAGTGTAAAGATCAATCCGCCCGCAACCACCGGCTCGGCAGTTATGCGTTGCTTGCGCGAGTCGCCCTGCCCGATCGAAACAGACCAGATCCGTTGTGGTGTTGCGCGCAAAGCGGCATGGGTGGTTCGGTATGCGGACGTTCCCGGACTTTGTGACCAGTTGGCGTTGACCTGTTGCGCCGGCAGGCTGATCGGTTGCGAGCCGCGCTTTTCGACCGTTTCCAGATCTGAAACAGGGCGAATATCCTCGCGTTCACCGGGCAGAATGGCTTCGGGCGGCTCACAGGCCGCCAGTGCTGTCAAGGCCAGAGCCGCAAAAGGCAATCCCGTACGGGAAAAAAATCTTGTTACCATGATATTCCGAACTCGCCTGTCGTTAAGTCTTTTGTCCCGCCTGGTCAGCCTTGCTGCGCCACCAATGGTTCAGGTTCCCCACCCAAAGCAATGATCATTTGCGCCGCGCGCTGTTGCAGATCGATCCCAACCTCTGCATCCTGCCGCAGCGCCTGCAATCGATCCAGCGCAGCATCGACATTCCCCTCGGCCACGTCAATCAGGGCCAACTGCTCTTCCGCCAGCAGCCGCAGCGGCGCTCCGGGGGCCGCCAACGCCTCGAACTGTTGCCGCCGGTCGGCGGCAGGCAACGTATCGCCTTGCAACAGCAGCGACTTGAAGCTTGCAATCGCGCGGTAAATCTCGGGCAGGTCGCCCTGAACGGCAACCGCGTTCAGGCTGGTGACCGCGTCTTCTCGGGATCCGGATTCGACCTGTGACGCAGACAACAACATGTCCAGCACGGCTTTCCCGCCCGGTGACATCGCCTCTGCCTGTGCAAGACCAGCAGCCCTTGCCGCCGGGTCATTTTCGGACAATGCAGCAAGAATCGTGTCACCCAATAGCTGAGCTTGCGCCGTGTCCCGCGCCTTGCGGTATTCATTGAAAGCGGCACCGCCGACGATCAACACGACGGCGACGACACCCACCCAGCCCCAGCGACGCAGCAACAGATAGATCCGGTCACGGCGCACCTCTTCGGTGACCTCATCAATGAAACTGTCTATATCGCTCATCCAAGCCCCCGGGCTGTCTATCTTGTATTAGTGCGCCATGTCATACCCCGGCACCAACGCCAAGCCAAGGGTCCGAATATGCGCATTTTCACCGCTTTGCTTCCCTCTTGCGAAAAAATGCAAACCGAACTATTCAGTTCAGTATGGAAAAGATGCCGAACAGACCCCATTTCATGGCGTGACAGCCCAAGTATTAATGGCGCAGATTCTTAGGAGAAACACTTTATGCGTTTGATTTCATTCATCAACGCCCTTCTCGTGATTGTTGCACTGTATTTTCTGGTGTTTGAACGTGACACCATGTTCGCCTTTGCCGGACGCGGTGATGCCGTGGAAGCAACACAAGTCGAAGCCACGGAAACCGAAAACTCCGATATCTCTGCCGTGGGCGTTGTCGCCGTGCGCTCGCAAGCGCGCGAAATTGACAGCGCTGTGCTGCTGCGCGGGCAGACGAAGGCGAACCGGCAGGTCGAAGTGCTTTCGGAAACCACGTCCACCGTTGTCTCTGAGCCCAAACGCAAAGGTGCGTTTGTTGAGGCGGGCGATATATTATGCGAACTTGACCCCGGCACGCGCCCGGCACAACTGGCCGAGGCCATGGCGGGCAAGCTAGAAGCCCAAAGCCGCATTCCCGAATCCGAAGCACGTCTGATAGAGGCACATGCGCTTGTGGCCGAGGCCGAGATCAATCTGACAGCCTCACGCAAGCTGGCTGAAACCGGATATGCGTCGGAAACCCGCCGCATCTCCAGCGAAGCTGTGATGAGCTCTGCAAAAGCCGGTGTGAAATCTGCCGAAGCCGGGCTGGAGGCCACGCGTGCGGGCATCGAAGCCGCCGCAGCAGCAGTCGAGGCCGCACAGCGAGAGATTGGCCGCCTGACCATCAAAGCCCCCTTCAAAGGTTTGCTGGAAAGCGACACCGCGGAACTGGGCAGCCTGATGCAGCCTGGATCGCTTTGCGCGACTGTCATTCAACTGGACCCAATTAAGCTGGTCGGTTTCGTGCCCGAGACCGAAGTCAATCGGGTGCTTGTCGGGTCCGAAGCAACGGCAACACTTGTGACCGGTCGGCAACTGGGCGGTCGGGTCACGTTCCTCAGCCGGTCCGCGGACGAGACAACACGTACATTCGAGGTGGAAATCACCGTTCCGAACCCCGACTTGACCATTCGCGACGGTCAGACCGCCACCATCCTCATCGCGGCTGAAGGTACGAAAGCCCACCTGCTGCCGCAATCGGCGCTGACACTCAGCAACGAAGGTCAATTGGGTGTGCGCACAGTTGGCGCAGGCAATGTGGTTGATTTCATGCCGGTCCGCATTTTGCGCGACACAGCCGAAGGTGTCTGGATCGATGGCTTGCCGGAAACGGTTGATATCATTGTGGTCGGGCAGGAATTCGTGATCCGCGGTGTGACCGTTGCACCAACTTATCGGGAAGCCTCGCAATGACGGGTATCGTCGCATGGGCCGCAGGCAGGGCCCGAATGGTAATGGCGTTCATCGCCATTTCGCTGGTCGTAGGCGGCTTTGCCTATGTCTCGCTTCCGAAAGAGGGTGAGCCGGATATCGAAATCCCTGCCCTTTTCGTTTCGGTGCAGTTTCCCGGGATTTCAGCGGAAGACTCAGAAAACCTTTTGGTCAAGCCGATGGAGACCGAACTGGCGGATCTCGACGGGCTCAAGGAAATGACGTCGACTGCGGCCGAAGGTTATGCCGGGGTCGCGCTGGAGTTTGAATTTGGCTGGGACAAGACCTCGATCATGGCGGACGTGCGCGATGCCATGAACACGGCCCAGGCTGATTTTCCCGAAGGTGCGGAACAATACTCGCTGACGGAAATCAACTTTTCCGAGTTCCCAATCGTCATCGTCAATCTGACCGGTGCCGTTCCGGAACGCACAATGGCCCGTGTCGCCAAGGATTTGCAGGACGAGCTTGAGGCGCTGGATTCCGTTCTCGAAGCGGGTATCGCGGGCAATCGTGACGAGTTGCTTGAGGTCGTTATCGACCCATTGCGGCTTGAAGCATACAACGTGACCGCAGACGAGCTGATCAATGTCGTGCGAAACAACAACCAGCTGATCGCGGCAGGCGAGGTCGAAACTGCGCAGGGTACATTCTCAGTCAAGATTCCATCGTCGTTCAAAACGGCGCAGGATGTTTATGGCTTGCCAATCAAGGTCAATGGCGACCGGGTTGTAACGCTGGGTGAGCTTGCGCAGATCAACTACACATTTGAAGATCGCGAAGGTACCGCCCGCTTCAACGGCGAGGCGACCGTCGCGCTGCAAGTTGTCAAACGCAAGGGCTATAACCTGATCGACACCGTTACGCAGGTGAAAGAAACCATAGCTCAGGCCAAGACCAAATGGCCGCCCGAGCTTCAGGCCGCGGTCGAGCTTGGAACGTCGAACGACCAGAGCCGCATTGTCGGTTCGATGGTCAGCCAGCTTGAAGGCTCGGTTCTGACCGCAATCGCTCTGGTGATGATCGTGGTTCTGGCCTCTTTGGGTACGCGGGCCGCGCTTTTGGTGGGCTTTGCAATTCCGACCTCGTTCCTGCTGTGTTTCGCATTTCTGGCGGTCATGGGCATCAGTATCTCGAACATTGTGATGTTCGGCCTCATTCTGGCCGTAGGGATGTTGGTCGACGGTGCCATCGTGGTCGTGGAATATGCTGACAAGAGAATAAAGGAAGGCGTCGGCCCGATGCATGCCTATGTCGAGGCGGCCCAACGCATGTTCTGGCCCATCGTATCCTCGACCGCGACGACGCTATGTGCCTTCCTGCCCATGCTCTTCTGGCCCGGTGTTCCGGGCGAATTCATGGGGATGTTGCCCGTCACGCTGATCTTTGTTCTGTCGGCGTCGCTGATTGTGGCGCTGATCTACCTGCCGGTCATGGGCGGTGTTTCGGGGCGTCTGAGCCGAGTTTTCGACCGGTCTTCGAACTGGCTCCGTGCGCGTACCCGGTGGTGGGTTCGGGCAGTGATGGTGCCCCCGTCGCTTTATATGATCTTCTTGGGTGCGATGCAGGTTCTGAACCCTGACTATCTACTGCCCGGAGGAGTGGTCGCTGGTGCCCTGCTGTTCCTGTTCGGGGCCTTTGCCGGGTCTGTAACACTGAGCGCGGCCAAGTTCGAGCGGGCGGAAGAAAACCACGTCCACACCGCTGACGAACACACACCTTTCGGACATGTGATCCGGTTCCTTGTCGGCAACCCGATTATGCCGATCGTGTCGCTGGCGGCAGTTTTCTCTGCCGTGTATTTTGTGACCTTCGTCTGGTTCCCACAGGAATCAAGAGGTGTCGAATTTTTCGTTGAAAGCGAACCGGAACAGGCAACAGCTTACGTCCGTGCCCGTGGCAACCTGTCACTGGCAGAAAAAGACAAGATGGTCCTGCAGGCCGAACAGATCATTGGATCTCATCCGGCGGTAATCAACGTCTTTTCCTTTGCCGGCGAAGGCGGTCTTGACCAGAATACCGGCGGCGCGCAGGCACCGGCGGACACGGTGGGGCGGGTCCAGTTTGAAATTATCCCATGGGAAGATCGTCCGAACGTTTCGGAATCCGCTTTGTGGGGATTGTTTGAGCGCCACTTTGTGGCACCCGAATATGATGGCGATTATGTAATCGGCGATCTTAACGCCAAACTGGCGACAATACCCGGTATCGTTGTTGAAATCCTGGCATTGGAACAGGGCCCGGCCTCGGCCAAACCGGTTCACCTGCGTATCAAGGGGGACGGTTGGGACGAATTGAGATCGGCCACCGTCGCCGCGCGCCAGGTCTTTGACGAAACGCCGGGGCTGATCAAAACCGAAGATACCCTGCCCCTGCCTGGTATCGATTGGCAGATCGATGTCGACGTGGCCAAAGCTGGTCGGTTCGGCGCTGATGTAGCCACTGTTGGTGCCATGGTGCAGCTTATGACACGCGGCATCCTGTTGGGTGAGATGCGCCCAGACAATACGGATGAAGAGATCGAGATCCGTGTCCGATTGCCGGAAGAGGATCGCGTGCTGTCGACTTTGGATACGCTCAAGGTCCGCACTCCGGACGGGTTGGTTCCGCTGTCGAACTTCGTAACCCGGGAACCCGTGGCCAAACTGGCCCAGATCAACCGTGTCGACCAGCAACGTTACTATGACGTCAAAGCGGATGTTGAACCGGGGCTGAGCAAGGTTGTGACCAAAGGGCCGGACGGGAAAGAAGAACGTCTGGCTATAATGCGCGAAGTGACCGACGGCTACACTCCAACCGGCACCGTGTTGGACGGCGACGTAGGAAAGTCCTACGAACTGGTTCAACTGACCGGTGCAGAGAATATAGACAAGCTACGTAGCGTGATTGACGCGGGAGACGCGCAGTTCGCCCTGATCAACCCGAATGAGCGGATCGCAGTACTGACCGAATGGCTGGAAACCAGCCCCTTCGCCAACTCGATCAGCTGGCAATGGACCGGTGATCAGGAAGAACAGGAAGAATCCGGCGCATTTCTGGTGAATGCCTTCATGGGTGCTTTGGGGCTGATGTTCGTGATCCTGCTCGCCCAGTTCAACTCGTTCTACAATTCGGTGTTGGTGCTGTTGGCGGTTGTTCTTTCGACCACCGGGGTTCTGATCGGCATGATCGTGATGGAGCAACCCTTCTCGATCATCATGACCGGCACCGGTATCGTTGCTCTGGCAGGAATTGTGGTGAACAACAACATTGTTCTGATCGATACCTATCAGGAATACAGCGCCTATATGCCAAGGATCGAGGCAATCGTCCGCACCGCGGAATCGCGTATCCGCCCGGTTCTGCTGACTACGTTGACCACGATGGCAGGTCTGACCCCAATGATGTTTGGGCTTTCGCTGGACTTTATCAATGGCGGCTATTCCATCGACAGTCCCACCGCTCTGTGGTGGAAACAGCTGGCCACAGCGGTTGTCTTTGGTCTTGGCATCGCCACTGTTCTCACCCTGATCGTGACGCCGTCGCTTCTGGCGCTGCGTGTATGGGTAACGACTTACGCTGTCTGGCTCAGCCGCGGGCTTGCCCGTATGACCGCGGGGCGGTCCAGTAAGATCGCGCAGGACATGGCTATTGGTCGCTCGGCCCGCAAACTACAGGCGACCGAGATTGTGTGGGATGAGCCGCACCAATCCGAGACCGGTTTGCAAGACGAGCCCACGGATCAATTTCCTGGATCGCCGCTAAAAGCCGCAGAATAAGAATGAAAGGACCGGGATTTCCGGTCCTTTTCGTTTTCTGTCGTCACAGTCGGGACCAGGTCTGGTGCGCGCAAATCGAATGTTCACAGCCTTTGACCATGAGCTTGTCACCCTGCAACGTCATCTGCGGAACAGCATCAACGTCGATCAGGGGAACCCAGAACTCACCCCCGCCGTATTTTCCGCCGCCTTCGCTCGACACGTCCCAGAACAGCTTTTTCCCGATATTCGGCGTTTGAACTTCTTTGCCGGAAGAATCAAAAGCCGAAAGTATCGTGCCGCAGAACTTGTCCGCGCAGGCGGATATCTGGATATGCGAGATCAGGTTCTTTCGATCAGGTTCGGTCTTCCACACGCCCTCAATCGGGTCAGCTGCGACCATAGCCGGGAGAAGAACCACAACGGCTACAGATACTAAACGTCTTGCTAATCCATTGATCATGGCATCCACCCTCATGCATGGCGCATCCTAGCACATTCCGCAGGGCAAGATGAGCCCCTCACGCGGCCTCACTGTCGGATTGCTGGCGGTTCCACAGTTGAGCATATCGCCCGGACCGCGCCAACAGCTCGTCATGGGTGCCCTGTTCGATGATCTCGCCAGCTTCCAGAACCACGATCCGATCAGCCTCGGCAATGGTGCTGAGGCGATGGGCAATCGTGATCACGGTCCGCCCTTCCCCAGCGCGCGCCAGCGCATCCTTGATATCCTGTTCCGTGTCGGTATCCAGGGCCGAGGTCGCCTCGTCCAGCAACAGGATCGGGGGGTTCTTCAGCAATGTCCGCGCGATGCCAACCCGTTGCTTTTCGCCGCCGGACAGTTTCAAGCCGCGCTCACCCACCATGGTGTCGTATCCGTCAGGCAGCGAAGTGATGAAGTCATGAATCTGGGCGGCACGGGCTGCGGCCTCGACATCCTCCGGGGTGGCATCGTCGCGCCCATACGCAATGTTGTAGCGAATGGTGTCGTTAAACAGCACCGTATCCTGTGGCACAACGCCGATCGCGGCATGCAGGCTGGTTTGGGTCACATCCCGAACATCCTGCCCGTCGATCTTCAGCGCGCCTTTGGTCACGTCATAAAACCGGAACAACAGCCGCCCGATGGTCGATTTTCCAGACCCCGTCGCCCCTACGATCGCGACCGTCTGTCCGGCCGGAACCGTCAAGGAAACACCCTTGAGGATTTCCCTTTCAGGGTCATAACCAAAATGCACATCTTCAAGTGTTACCTCGCCACCATTGACCGCAAGGTCGGGTGCATCGGGGTGATCGATGACTTCGGCGGGTTGTTCGAGCAGATCAAACATCTGCCCCATATCTACCAGCGATTGCCTGATCTCGCGATAGACCGTCCCCAGGAAGTTCAATGGAACGGTAATCTGGATCATATACGCGTTGACCATGACAAAATCGCCCACGGTCAGGTTTCCATTCTGAACGCCAATTGCGGCCAGAACCATGACTCCGATCAGGCCGCAGGTGATCAGGAAGGATTGGCCAAAATTCAAGAACGCCAGCGAATAGGCGGTTTTCAGCGCCGCCCCGGCATAGGCTTTCATCGACACGTCGTAACGTGCAGTTTCGCGGGATTCCGCGTTGAAATACTTGACGGTTTCGAAGTTCAGCAAACTGTCAATGGCGCGCTGATTGGCTTCGGTGTCCTGATCGTTCATCTCACGCCGCAGCTTTACCCGCCATTCGGTCACGGCAAAAGTGAACCAGATATAAAGGCCGATGGTGACGGCGACGACCACCAGATACCAGACGTCGAACAACCACATCAGGATGATCGCAACCAACAACAGCTCAAGGATCAGCGGCCCGATCGAGAACAGCAGGAAGCGCAGCAGGAATTCAACGCCTTTGACGCCCCTCTCGATGATACGGCTCAACCCGCCGGTGCGGCGCGAAACGTGATAGCGCATGGACAGGTTATGGATATGTCGGAACGTCTCCAGCGCCAGCGCCCGCAAGGCCCGCTGTCCAACAGGGGCAAAGGCGGCGTCCCGCATTTGCTGGAACCCAACCGTCATCATGCGAGCCACGCCGTAGGCAACCGTCACACCCACTGCGCCCAGCGCTAGCGGCGGCACGCCTTCACCTGCCAATGAGTCAACGGCGCCTTTGTAAAGGATCGGTGTATAAACCGCGATCAGTTTGGCCAGAACCAGCATCGCCATGGCAATAACCACGCGGCGCTTTACCCAAACCTCGTCCTGCGGCCAGAGGTAGGGCGCAACCTTGCGGATTGTGCGCCAGCCTGAACTGCGCCCGCCGCTCTGCACCCCGTCATTCGAGGCCATCGGAGATGTTCGTCTCATCACGTACCTTGTCTGCGGTCAGAGAAAGGCTCTGGCCCGCGACGGGCCAGCGCGTTGATTATTCCGGTATCGTAAAGATTTGCCCCGGATAGATCAGATCCGGGTCGCGGATCAAGTCGCGGTTGGCTTCGAACAGGCGCACATACAGGATGCCATCACCAAAGCGGTCACGCGAGATCGCCCACAGCGTGTCGCCCCGCTGCACAGTGACCGACCGGATTGCCGGGATGTCCTGCGCCGCCGTTCCGTCACCGCCACCTGATGCTGCTTCCAAAACTTCAACAGGCTCGCGCTTGAAGGGGGTTTCGACCCGGCTGAGGACCTTCCCGTCCGTGTTCACCGCGTCAACACGCAACGTGTAAACACCGGGGTCGATACCGTCCAGATCACTCCGCCAGGATCCATCCTGTTCCGGAGCGAGGTCGGCAACCAGACGATTGTCCAGATACACCCTGATGGCCGCCCCGTCCTGTACTCGCCCGGTCAACTGGACATCACCGGTTTCAGAATACCCGATGGTATCCAGCGCGACCTGTTCCGGCGGGGTATCCCGAACCACGGGAGGCTGCACGAGCTCAACGCCTTCTTCGCCCGACCGCAGTACCGCGATCTGCTGACCCGTTTCAGATGTCTCCGCTGGCAAATCGGCAACCTGCGTTTCGCCGGTATCCGGCGCGGTCGTTACAGGGTCTGATGTTTCGGTCTCAGTTGGGGTTTCGGTCTCTGGGTCGACCACTGCAGCGGCTATTTGTTCATCAGTCTCGGCTGTTTCGCCCTGATCGGCAGCATCAGTTTGCTGCGCAACCGGCTCTTCTTCGACCGGCTTGGGCAGGGCGGCGATCAGATAGTCATCAGACCGGGTTGTTTGCCCGCTGCTTTTGCTGTGCAGGACTAGCCCCCGCGCGGCATCGCTGAAGGGGATGGAGACGAACTCGGCGAATTGCCCGCTGCTGTCCACCGTGAATGTGTGCACGGTTTCACCGTTCAGCAGAACCTCAATCTGGCTGCCCGGCTCGGCGTCACCTGACAAAAGCGCCGTTCCGTCTGCTTCAACAAAAATCTGATCCAAAACCGGGGGGGCCACGGGTGCCGTTGCATTCTCTTCCGTCGGGGCCGCTGTAGGTTCTGTGTCTGGAACCACATCTGTTGCCGCAGCCGTATCTTCAGCGGGTTCAACGGTTGGTGCCGCATCCGGTGTTACGGCGGCCTGCTCAGCTGGTTCTGTTGTGGTGGTTTCCGCGGGCGCTTCGGCCGCTTGTTCCTGCGGCTGTGTGGCCGTAACAGATGCGGGTTCCTGCGGTGCGCCCGCCTCAGGCTCTGGCGCTTTGGTGAAAGCGCCGGACAGATACAAACCCCCAACGCCCAGCACGGCAACCAGACCCGCAATCACACCCCAGACAAAATTGCCCGAGCTTCCGTTTCCCGATTTGGCGTCCATTGTTTTCCTTTCACCCCGCCGTACAAAAACTTTGTCTTCAAAAGCCTTCCAGCGGACAGTTGAGCCAATCTATCAATCCCGCTATCAGGGGTCAAAACCTCTGACACAACCCCGGAGCGTCTCTTTCATGTCTCAGAAATCCGTCTGTGTGTATTGCGGGTCACGCAATGGGGCCGAGAAGGCTTATTCTGAAACCGCGCGACAGTTTGGCAGCCTTCTTGCACTGGAGGGCTGGCGACTTGTTTATGGCGCTGGGGATGTCGGGCTGATGGGTGAAGTTGCCCGTGCCGCGCAACAGGCCGGTGGCGAGACCTTTGGTGTCATTCCGGTACACCTGGTCACACGAGAGGTCGGCAAGACCGACCTGACCCATTTCGTGATCACCGAAACCATGCACGAGCGGAAAAAGGTCATGATCATGAATGCTGACGCCGTCGTTGTCCTGCCCGGCGGGCCGGGATCACTGGACGAACTGTTCGAAGCACTGACCTGGCGGCAGCTGGGCCTGCACGACAAACCCATCGTGATCGTCAATGTGAACGGCTATTGGGACGCGTTGAAAACCCTGCTGCACCAGGTGATCGGTCAAGGCTTTGCAGATCGGTCATTGGGCGACTTTGTTATCTGGGCTGAAGATGCGGAAACAGCGATGAGAGCCTTGCGCGACAAGCTGAGGTAAACCCGGCAGATCGCGAAAGTGTCTGACCGAACACTGCGGTGCATCGTTGCCGCACATATGTGGGTAAGAAATGGGGCTGTTCGATTTGGCGAAGCCTCAAGCCTTTAGGCAGACAGTTCGATGACCGTGATCTCGGGGGTCACACCAAAGCGAACCGGAAGGATGGAACATCCGATACCGCCGGAAACAACCAGGTCCCGCCCACCTTCGCGTACATGCCCATAGGCATATCTGTTGCCGTATTTAGAAGGCACGATCGGCGACCAGCCAAACAGGCGGATCTGACCGCCATGCGTATGACCGGATAGCGTCAAGGCCACCCTGTCGGGCACTTGAGGGAAGATGTCGGGTTCATGCGCCATCATCACAACCGGGGCGTCGTCGGTGATTTGCGCCAGTGTCCCCGACAGATCATCCAGCCCCTTCGGTTTACCGTTACGCCAGATCGCAAGCTGATCTTCAAGACCCGCCAACCAGATACCAAAAGCTTCTAGCTTGATGGCGGCATTCGACAAAACCGTAATTCCGCTCTGTTCCAGCGCATCGACATATCGGTTGGGGCCAGCACCACGGCGCTGCGCCTGCCGGTCATCCCACCAGTCGTGATTGCCAAGTACCGCAAAGACACCGTTCTTGGCCTCAAGCTTAGCAAGAACCGGTGCCAGATCGTTCATTTCGACAGGACGTAAAACGCCTTTGTGGCTTGCGAAGAAATCACCCAGAAGCAGGATCATATCCGGCGCAAGCGCATTCGTGCGCCGTACCACCTGTTTTATTCGGTCCAGCCCGACCAAAGGCTCGCCCAGATGCAAATCGGCCAGCACGGCAATCCTGAGCGGTGGCGCTGTCCAATCCTCTCGGCGGACGCGCCATTTTCGCACGCGCAGCCGTAGGGCGGGTTCGATGAAAAACCCGTAGACTGATGTGATTAGGCCTGCCAGCGTCACCGCCAGCAGGCCCTTGATAAACCAGCGTCGGTTCAATGGTTTACATCCGCGACGCGACGTTTTCCCAGTTCACCAGATTGTCGAGGAAGTTCGACAGGTAAGCCGGACGCTTGTTGCGGAAGTCGATGTAGTATGAGTGTTCCCATACGTCACAACCCAGCAGAGTGGTTTGGCCAAAGCACAGCGGATTCACACCATTCTCGGTCTTGGTCACAGCCAACGAGCCGTCGGCGTTCTTGACCAGCCACGCCCAGCCCGAGCCGAACTGACCGGCACCTGCCGCACTGAACTGCGATTTGAATTCGTCAACCGAACCAAAGCTTTCGGTCAGAGCTTTCTCAAGCTCACCGGGCATGGCGTTGTCGCCGGGGCCCATCATTTCCCAGAACTGGTTGTGGTTCCACAGCTGGCTGATGTTGTTAAAGATACCGTTCTGCGCGACGGCATTTGCGTCGTAGGTGCCAACGATGATCTCTTCCAGCGACTTGCCGTCCCATTCGGTGCCGGCGATCAGCTTGTTGCCATTGTCGACATAGGCTTTGTGGTGCAGATCGTGGTGATATTCCAGTGTTTCCGCGGACATACCCTTGGCTGCCAGCGCGTCATGTGCATAAGGAAGATCAGGAAGTTCAAAAGCCATGTCGGCCCCCTGTTTAAATTTGAGTTGCGGTTCCCAAGGTTAAATGCTTTGGCAGCCGCCGCAGGTCAAGGGCCGAGACAAGAAAACCCGGAGGCAGGCGATGCTGACACAGGCGCGCAAGATGTTCTACCGCGCCCGCGGTTACTATGCGGGCAACCTGAACGGCGAACCGTTTCGTCTGGACCCTTATCATTCAAAGTTCTGGCGTAAAGCCTCCACTGGCCAGTGGGAGCCTGAAACCTTTGCCGTGATGGACAAGTATCTCTCGCCTGAAAGCGATTACTTGGATATCGGCGCATGGATCGGGCCCACGGTTCTTTATGGTGCGCGTAAGGCACGCCATGTCTGGTGCTTTGAGCCCGACCCCACAGCGTTCCGTCACCTGGCCTGGAACCTCGACCTGAATGACATTCATAACGTCTCCGCTTTGGGTGTCGCACTGTCGGATAAGTTCGGTGTCGCCCGCATGGCCTCGGTTCGTGGAGAGCCCGGAGATTCTACCAGCTCCCTTCTGCACGACGGCGCGCACGGAACCGATACCCTGACGATTGCCTGGGATCAGTTCGCCGCAGTGAACGATCTGTCCGCCGTGTCTTTGGTGAAGATGGATATCGAAGGCGCCGAATTTTCCGTGCTGCCGACGCTGGTGCCATGGCTGAAGGAACAGCGCCCAGCCCTTTATCTTTCAACACATGCGGGACTGTTGGATTCGAAGACGCGGTTGGATCGTATGGAGGAATTGGCAGAGCTTCTTTCGTTCTACACTCACTGCCAGACAAGTGACGAGACCTGTCGAAGCTTTGAGTGTATGACCAAAGCTTCGACCCTTTCCGGGTTTAAAACATTTTTGCTGACACGTTAAGCGCCGCAATTGACCCGACAGCGTAGTATTCGCCTAGTACAGGCCTGCTGAAGCAATCGGTTTGCACGTACCTGTCCCATATGGTCGGAGACCCACATTTGCGTGCGGGAAGCTGACTCTCATTATTATGGCATTGCTCTTGGGATTGAGCGTTGCTGTATACGCAACCCTGTAGTCGCCTGTTGCTTGAGCTGGCAATGTCACACGCCACGACAACCGATATTCCCCTTTCCCCGTTTTTTTGAGCTTGGCGTCTGCCGGTGTTTCAATAGAAGTATTTGCCAGTTCATTTGACGCACGAATTGCTCCGTCATAGGCTCTTGCGTGCTTGCCGTCTGCATCAACGCTCAAAAGCACCTTGCGTGGAATCCATCCCCGATCCTGTGTGCTATGTAGGTCGCATTCATAGCTTTGCACTTCCGCCTGAGCGGCGACTGCCGACAAACTAAAAGCCAGAAAAAGAGAAGTTAGTTTCATTTGATTTACCTTTTTTGTGTTCTCTTTGTTTTCAACTCGCGCCCCTCGGCCGCCGGTCCTGCTGTAGCAGCAGACGGTATGAACAGAGGGGCTATGAGAGTTTTGATGCTTCGTCATAACGCCCTTGCCAAAATCAGGGCCTATACGGGAAAATGACCATGCCA
Organism: Ruegeria sp. AF3; assembly: GCF_056536285.1. Taxonomy (NCBI): domain Bacteria; kingdom Pseudomonadati; phylum Pseudomonadota; class Alphaproteobacteria; order Rhodobacterales; family Roseobacteraceae; genus Ruegeria; species Ruegeria sp. AF3. The sequence continues at coordinate 716,906 of NZ_JBQFJM010000001.1, forward strand.
TCGAAACCAAGTGCTTTGTTTTGCAACCAATTATTAAATCAGACGCTCATTCGCATCTAACGCGAACAGTCTGAAACACTTTCTCCAAATGGATGCAAGGCCGTCGCATTCACAATCGTAAGCTCAGGTTCAAAAGGAAAATTAAGTTGTCTGTCCTCAAAAAAGAAACCGCCCGCAATCAGCGGGCGGTCTTGTATTTTCGGGCCGAGGAAACTGTCAGTAAACGCCAACCTCACTGCCCGGTTGCGCCGCAACCTTCAGCAGTTTGAAAACATAATCCGCAGCCGAACGGAAGCAGACCACGCGGAAGGTTTCGGCATCGTCCATCCAGAACGCACCTGCCACTTGCGCCAGGCGCGAGCGGCGGATTTGGCCGGGTTGGAAGGCCTCGGTCGACAGATCAACCGGGGCGACTTTGCCCAACACTTCTCGTGCGCTGGCGCCTGATATCGTGAATACCGCGCGGGCATCCGAGACGTTGACGGCCAGTGCGTGAGTTTTTCCCAAAGCTTTGACCATTGCGGCCAGTTTGGCCTCGACCTCGGCATAAGGGACCAGCACCAGCAGCTCGTCCGGTGACATCCAGCATACGCCGGTATCGCCGCTGACCAACGCCTCGCGCTGACCGGATACGTTCTGTCCAGTCGCATCCTTTACGGCCTTGGCAAGGCTTTTGTCGGACAAGTCGCCGCGCAGGGTGATCATACCTTGCAGGCCACATTCCCTGACATTGGCGATGCCATCATAGCTGGCGTGGTTCAATGCGCTGATGGGTTCAGACATTCTGCTTCTCCCCGTCCTTGTCGAAGAAGATCGGGTCCACGATCTTGGCTTTGTAGGTTTTGCCGTCCGTGCCCGGGAACTCGACGATTTCACCCATCCGGTCCGGGCCGTGCTTGATCAGGCCCATAGCGATCCCTTTACCGAGGTTGGCCGAGTAATAGGTCGAGGTCACACGCCCGATCATGTTGCGCTGACCATTGGCATTCACACCCTCACCGACCGCATAGGCACCGTCCGGCAAAACTGATCCATCCACAGTCTCCAAACCGACCAATTTCCAGCGTTCTGGATCGGCCATGTGGGTCCGTGAATGGGCGCGTTTACCGAGGTAGTCCTCTTTCTTTTTCGACAGCGCCCAGTGCAGCCCAAGATCCTGCGGGATCACGGTGCCGTCGGTCTCGTCGCCGATCATGATAAAGCCCTTCTCGGCCCGAAGAATGTGCAGACATTCGGTGCCGTAAGGCATCACACCGAATTCCTTGCCTGCTTCCATCAGGGCATCCCAGAACGCCTGACCCTGCGAGGCGGGAACGGCGATCTCGTAGGACAACTCGCCCGAGAACGAGATGCGATAGGCGCGGCAGTCGAACACGCCGATCTTGCCATCTCGCCATTCCATAAAGGGCAGCGTCTCGCGGCTGACGTCCATGCCGCCCAACTTTTCTAGAACCTTGCGGGCGTTCGGGCCGACTACAGCGACCTGAGCATATTGCTCGGTCACGTTGGCGACATAGACTTTCCAGTCCCACCATTCGGTTTGTAGCCATTCTTCCATGTGACCATGGATACGCTCGGCACCGCCGGTGGTGGTGTGGCACAGCCATGTGTCCTCATCGATGCGTGCGACCACGCCGTCGTCGATCAGAAAGCCGTTTTCCGAGCACATCAGGCCATAGCGGCATTTTCCGACCTTCAGCGTGGACATCATGTTGGTGTACAACATGTCCAGAAACTTGCCTGCGTCAGGGCCTTTGACGATCAGCTTGCCCAACGTCGAGGCGTCCAGCAGGCCAAGGTTTTCGCGGGTGTTCTTCACCTCACGGTTCACGGCGTCATGCACGGATTCACCGGGACGGACATAGGCGTACGTCCGGCGCCAGTAGCCGACCGGCTCCCAATCGGCGCCGTTCTTGTCGTGCCAGTTGTGCATTGGTGTCTGTCGGATCGGCTGGAACACTTCACCCCGCGCTTCACCGCCGATTGCGCCCATCGAGATGGGTGTATAAGGCGGGCGGAAGGTCGTGGTGCCGACCTTCGGGATTTCGGACTCCAACGCATCAGCAAGAATTGCCAAGCCATTGATGTTGCTCAACTTACCCTGATCCGTCGCCATACCAAGTGTGGTGTAACGCTTGGTGTGCTCAACGCTCTCATAGCCCTCGCGCGCAGCCAGTTGGACGTCCGAGACTTTGACGTCATTCTGGAAGTCGAGCCAGGATTTCATGCGCAGCTGGATTTCTGCGTTTGCTGGCATCAGCCAGACAGCCTCCATAGGAGCTTCTGCAGTGGTTTCGCCAACAGGAGCCTTGATGTTTTTCGGCTTGAAACCTGCGGCCTTGGCTGCGGCTTTTCCCGCCGTGTGGGCGTCGGTCAGAACATCGCCCAGCGCCAACGCACCATTCGATGCCCCGGCGGCCAGAACAAAGCCCTCACCGTTTGCGCCCAGCGGCGGGCGCGAGGGATCGGGGCGGAAAAAGGCATTCGCGTCATCCCAGGTCAGCTTGCCACCGCAATGAGACCACATATGAACGACCGGCGACCAGCCGCCCGACATGGCCACTGCATCTGCTTCAACCTCTTCACGTGCGCCGCCAACACCTTCCTGGTTGCAGATGGCGACTTTTTTGACGCGCTTGCCGCCCTTGACCTTGGCAATGGCCTTGCCCGGATCAACGCGGATCCCCAACTGGCGGGCTTCCTCTGCCAAAGGTCCAGCCGTTGCCCGTGCGTCAACAATACGCAAAACATCCACACCCGCTTGCTTCAGCGTAATCGCGGTGCGATAGGCGTCGTCATTGTTGGTGGCGACGATGACACGCTCGCCCGGGGTGACACCCCAGTTCACGGCATAATCGCGCATGGCAGAAGCCAGCATCACACCCGGAACATCGTTACCAGCAAAGGACAACGGGCGTTCAATTGCGCCGGTTGCAGTCACAATTTGCTTGGCACGGATACGCCAGAGGCGGTGGCGCGGGCCTTGCACGCCCGGCGTGTGGTCTGTCAGGCGTTCATAGCCCAGCACGTAACCATGGTCATATACGCCCGCACCCATGCAGCGGGAGCGCATGGTGACGTTGTCCATTGTTTCGAGTTCGGAAACCAATTGCTCCACGAACTTATCCACAGGCTCATCATTGACCGTGCCGCCGTCAACCGGAGCGCGACCGCCCCAATGTGCGCTCTGCTCAATCAGCAGAACCTTGGCACCCGAAGCTGCTGCCGCCTTTGCCGCCTGTAGGCCAGCCACGCCGCCACCGATGACCAGAACATCGGTGAAGGCATAGAAGTGCTCATAGGTATCGGCATCGCGGCTGTCCTTGTCGGGCGCTTTGCCCAGACCGGCAGACTGACGGATGAACGGCTCGTAGACGTGTTTCCAGAACGGTTTGGGGTGGATGAACATCTTGTAGTAGAAGCCAGCCGGCAGGAACCGGGCAAAGGCTGTATTCACTGCCCCAATATCAAAGTCCAAGTTAGGCCAATGGTTTTGCGAAATCGCAGTCAGACCGTTGAACAACTCGGTCGTGGTGGCGCGCTGGTTCGGTTCAAACCGGTTGCCCTGCCCCAGCCCGACCAGGGCGTTCGGCTCTTCGGCGCCGCTTGCAACGACACCGCGGGGGCGGTGGTACTTGAACGACCGGCCCATCATCATCTGATCGTTGGCCAGCAGTGCCGAGGCAAGCGTGTCGCCCTCATAGCCCTGCATCGAAGTTCCGTTGAAGGTAAACGTGACCTTTTTCGACCGATCAATCAGCCGGCCTTGTTTTGCGAGACGGGTGCTCATTGTGCGGACCTTTCGCGGGTGGAGGCGTCGGAGCCTCCGGCGGGAGTATTTTTGAAAAGATGAAGCATCAGGAGAACTCTCTCCAGGTCCATCCAGGGCGCTTTGCGGCGATGGCCTCTTTGATGTCCTGCGGCGGCTCGGAGGTCTGAGCCGTGTAAGTGCCGAACACTTCTAGCGTGCTTGTGCAGCGTGCCGCGTGAAACCACTTGCCGCAGCCATTGGCATGGCGCCAGCGTTCAAAGTGCACGCCCTTGGGGTTTTCGCGCATGAACAGGTAGTCGTGGAACTCGTCATCCGACGAGCCGGGACCAAAACGCTTCAGATGCGCCTCGCCACCGGCGGCCAGTTCGGTTTCTTCGGCATCAACGCCGCAGTAAGGGCAATTCAGGATCAGCATGTTGTCATCCTTTTGGCGGTTGGTTGGCGCAGTGGCCAACCGGAATTCTGTTTTTTGGCAACCTCGGAACCACCTTCAGTGTGCCACCCCGGCGGCCACGCTTTCGTCGATGAAGCGGCCTTCCTTGAAGCGGTCGAGCGAGAAGGCCTCGGTCAACGGCGAATGACCTGTGGCCATCAGCTGTGCCATGCCCCAGCCGGACCCGGGAATCGCCTTGAAACCGCCGGTGCCCCAGCCGCAGTTGATAAAGCACCCGCCCAGCGGAGTTTTCGACAGGATAGGTGAGCGATCACCGGTCATGTCGACGATACCACCCCATTGGCGCAGCATCTTGAGGCGCGAAATCATCGGGAAGGTTTCGACGAGGGCGCGGACGGTTTCCTCGATATGATGGAAGCTTCCGCGCTGGGTGAAGTTGTTGAACCCGTCGGTCCCACCCCCGATCACCATCTCGCCCTTGTCGGACTGCGACATGTAGCCGTGCACGGTATTGGCCATGACAACCACATCCATGCAGGGTTTGATCGGCTCGGATACCAGCGCCTGCAATGCAATGGCTTCCAGCGGGAGACGGAAGCCCGCCATCTCGGCCAGTTGACCGGAGTGGCCCGCAACGACGATACCCAGCTTGTCACAATCGATGGCACCCTTGGTGGTGTCTACGCCGACGACACGGCCATCCTGAGATCGGACACCCGTGACTTCGCATTGCTGGATGATGTCCATACCCATGGCTGAGCAGGCGCGCGCATAGCCCCACGCGACGGCATCGTGACGGGCAGTACCGCCGCGTTCCTGCCACAGCGCCCCTAGAACCGGATAGCGGGGGCCGTCCAGGTTGATGATTGGCACCAGTTCCTTGACACGTTCGGAGGTGATCCATTCGGTCTTTACACCCTGCAGGGCGTTGGCGTGTGCGGTTCGCTGGTAACCGCGAATCTCGTGCTGGGTCTGCGCCAGCATCATCACGCCGCGCGGGCTGAACATGATGTTGTAGTTCAGATCCTGGCTCAGATCCTCGTATAGGCCACGCGCCTTTTCATAGATCGCCGCCGAAGGGTCCTGCAGGTAATTCGAGCGGATGATCGTTGTGTTTCGACCTGTGTTGCCACCACCCAGCCAGCCTTTTTCGATCACCGCGACATTCTGAATGCCGTAGTTCTTGCCAAGGTAATACGCGGTCGCAAGACCATGCCCGCCAGCACCGATGATGATGACGTCATAACGTTTCTTTGGCTCGGGCGAACGCCAAGCGCGTTCCCATCCGGTGTGATAGCGCAGGGCCTCCCGCGCGACAGCAAAGGCTGAGTAGTGTTTCATAAGCGAATCCATCCGGTTCGGTGATTGCGCGCAGATATGCCGCGCGGCGACAGTTTAACCGCGCCGCGCAACGCCGCAATATCGCACTATTGCGACATGTCGTTCATTCGCGGCCATTTGTCCCTTTTGTTGGACGTCGCACAGGTCTAAGTCAGGACAGCATCTTCGGAGGGACCATGACGTTCTGGGTTCTGATTTTTCTTGTCGCGCTGTTGATCGCGGTGTTTTTGAGTTTCACACTGCTGCGCAAACGCCGTGGGGATGAACCTGCGGCGGCTTACGATCTGCGTGTGTATCGCGAACAGCTCTCCGGTGTGGACCGGGATCTGGCGCGCGGGGTGATTGGTGAGGCCGATGCGGAACGGGTCCGCACCGAAATCTCTCGACGAATTCTTGCCGCTGATGAACAGATGAAAAAGGGTGGCTCGGGTGCTGGGCCATCGCGGACCGTCTCGATTGTGACGATCCCGGTTGTCATGCTGATCATCATTGGGGGCGCGATGGCGATGTATCATCGTATTGGTGCCGTCGCGTTGCCCGACATGCCCCTGACCACGCGGCTGGAACTGGCCGAGGAGGTGCGCGCCAATCGTCCGTCCCAGAGCGCCGCAGAAGAGCTGGCGACCCCACCTCAAACGGCGCATCTTGACGAAAATTACGCGTTTCTTCTCAAGCAGTTGCGGGAGACCGTTGCGGCCCGCCCGGATGATTTGCAAGGGCAGATGCTTTTGGCGCAGCATGAGACCAATTCGGGGAACTTCAAGGATGGATATACCGCGCAACAAAGGGTGATCGAACTGTCAGGCGACGCAGCCACAGCCGAGCACTACGCGGATTTTGCCGAGATGATGATCCTGGCTGCGGGCGGATATGTGTCGCCCGAAGCTGAAAAGGCCCTTGCCGAAGCTTTGAATCGCGATCCCCATCACGGCCCGGCCCGATATTATTGGGGGCAAATGCTGGTTCAGACAGGTCGACCGGACCTTGCCTACCGCATTTGGGTCGAAACGCTGAGGGAAGCCCCGGCAGGCGCGCCGTGGGCGGGGGCGATCCGGGATCAGATTGATGAGTTGGCCTTTCGGGCAGGGGTTTTCAATCCACCAGACCTGAGCGCGCCGTCTGGTCCAAGTCGCGAAGACATGGCTGCAGCGGCGGAAATGAGTCCCGAGGAACGGCAACAGATGATTCAGGGAATGGTGGATCAGTTATCCGACCGCCTGGCGACGGAAGGCGGCGCGCCCGAAGAATGGGCTCGTCTGATCGCCGCTCTGGGTGTTCTGGGCCAGGGCCAACGGGCCATGGATATCCACAATGAGGCGCTGGAGGTGTTTGCCGGAAACACCGAGGCGTTGCAGATCATTGATGCCGCAGCCCTGCAAGCCGGGATTGCGCAATGATCCACGACGTTTTCGAAGACTTCGCCAATGCGCTTCCCCCGATGCAAGCGCTGATAGGGCTGGATCTGGGTGAAAAGACCATCGGCGTCGCGGTTTCCGACCGGATGCGGGGCGTGGCCAGCCCGTTGGAGACCGTAAGGCGCAAGAAATTCACACTCGATTCCGCCCGGTTGATCGAAATTGCTACGGATCGCGAGGTTGGCGGCATTCTGTTGGGTCTTCCCAAAAACATGGACGGCACAGAGGGGCCGCGCTGCCAGTCTACGCGGGCATTTGCGCGAAACCTGTCCCGTCTGACGGATTTACCAATCGGATTCTGGGATGAGCGGCTGAGTACGGTTGCGGCAGAAAAAGCACTGCTTGAGGCGGATACGTCACGAAAACGTCGCGGACAGGTTATTGATCACGTTGCAGCAGGTTATATCTTGCAGGGAGCACTGGACAGACTGCGCTTTTTGTAACAGGTCGGAGACCGATCGATGACGAATATGGTTTGGAAGCGCAATGAGGTCGAAAGCCCTTGTGTCCAGATTTGTGTTGTCCATCCGGCCGAGCGCATCTGCACCGGATGTTACCGCACGATTGACGAGATTTCTCGCTGGTCCAGGATGGACAGCAGCGAACGCGCTGAAATCATGAACGACCTGCCGTCTCGTAAACCGCGACTCAGCAAGCGGCGCGGCGGGCGTGCCGCTCGCATGAATGGCTCCTGACCGATCAGCGTAGACGTTTTGATGACATTTCTGCCGACTGTGCGGCCCTTTTCGGGATAGGTGCGTTCGGCGCGGTGCCACGCAGTTCTTTCTGAAACAGAAGCGCAATCTCGGATTGGCTGGTTTTGGGCCGCCGATCATCATTGCGCGCGCATTCCGATTGCAGCACGTCAGCTGCACGTTTGGTCTTTCTTGTATTAGTGAGTCTTCCGATCAAAGTCTTAAGTGGCATTGCGGACGTCCCGTTTCCAGTAACCGTGCCACTGCGGGTCGAGTTCGGGCTCCGAGGGGGTCTAGCTCTTGAACATTGAGGTTCAACGTGAGTGGTAACCCGCAGCGACAGGGTGTGGCTAAAGGTATTTCCCGTCACAAGTAGGGGGAAAACACGCGGCCTTTGATCGTTTTTGACGTCTCAATCAAGAAAAACTCTCAAAAGCACATAATTTCCTAACGTCACTTTTCGACCCGACTTTGCCGAGACTGGGAAAGCTGGGGCCGAAGCTGCGGGAAACCCGCCGTCAGCAGTCGAATCATGCCTGACATCGCACGACCGGATTTGAGGCTGCATCACGAACCTTGACCGATTGGGTGTTGCCTGCTCAGGCGTTCCACAGTCGAAGGTTTTATCCGGCGGCAAGCCAAGCCCTGGCGTTGTCGTACTCTTCGGACGGGAAAAACTGTGTCCGGGTCCCTAACACATGGCTGGCGACCTTCTGCGCCATGCGCTGCCAGCTTTTGTCCCCAACGATGGCAGCTCGGTCCAGTTGTCCGATATGTCGGCTGGCCAACCGAAAATGCGCCGCAAGCGCTGACAGCCCTTGCCAGCCGTCAAACTCCCTGAGGTCTATCAGCAGGCGAAACCCTGGCCGGTCCTGTAACACTGCATCCAGATCACGTTCTGCCTGTTTGTACCATTCAGGGTCCAGCTTGCCCAATAGGCTGATCTGAACACATGGGCCGCTCAGGTCAGTCACGTGGATCGATCCCAGGGACTCACGCATCCAGCGTCGGGCCGCCTCAAGCTCGGTCAGATCGAACACCTGAACCGGACAGGGCAGAATGGGGGCCGCCAGACGAACGCTTGTCTGCACCCAGCCCTGATCCGCCACAACAGCGATCCGGTCGAACCCGCGCCAATGGCTTAACCCCAGCTTGGTGTCAGACCAGGCCGCGCCCAGATCGTACCCCTGGAATTCAGGTTGTATTATCGCCAGCAGCCGAACCGTGTCATGTTCGGTCAGCGCAGCCTCGATCGCGGGAACCAGAGTATTGGCGTAATCGGCGCTGGTCACTTGCCCCGACAACTCGACTTCTATGAGTGCACCGTCAGAATTCGTATGAACCGTCATCATCGGTCAAAACCTCCAAAGCCAATTAATGACAGGACGTTAGGCGGATTCGATCCATTCGGCTACTCCACCGGAGCATTCGGGGCGGAAATAGGCGATCATTCGACCATCCTGCCCCGCCGTCGCCCCTGCGGCCCAAGGTGCAACCCCGTGCAGGCAATGGCGGTGCAGCAGATAGGCCTCTCCCGGCTTTGCAGGCACCTCGATCCTTGGGCAGGTCGCAAACACCTCGCGACGGGCGGATTGGTAGATATCCGTTATGTCAACGTCGTGCAGGACCTCAGGCGGCATCCCTTCTAGCGCCTGCCTGAACGCGGCCCGTAGAATGTCATGACTGCCGTCCCACACCACCATCGGAGACGCGTCTGCGCTGGCCTCGGTCAGTGGAATGCCCAGAATCCAGGCATGAGGTTCGTCAACCCGGCGGCGGCGATCCGGCCCTGTTGGGCGCAAACCGTCCACATGGGCCGCATCCCTGTTTCGACGGTAGCGGGTGGCCGCTTCATTCTCGCCCCGGCGCGGGCGCGGATAACCCGGATAAACAACAGAAACCTGCCCCTTGTGCAGCGGTAAATCTCCAAAGTGTTTGTCGATGAACGCCATGGCCTTGCCGTTCAACGGCCCGGACTGCCCGACCCTGCCCTTCGTGTCATTGGGCAGTGCGTCGACACCGATGAACCACGTCCCTTCGCAATCCAACCATTCCGCGTGGGCCGGGTCCGTTGTCGACGCCCGTGCGGCAGGCAAAGCGTGGCTCACCCATTCGGCCAGCACCGGATCATACGGGAATTTCACCCAGCCCCGGGCCGAAAAATCGCTCATAAGCCTACAGCCTTGCGCAGCATGTTCAGCGCGACCAGCGTCAGGAACACGGCGAAGACACGTTTCAACGGTTTTGGGTCCATTGCATGGGCCAGCTTTACCCCCCATGGCGCGGTGATCATTGTCATTGCGACAACGATCCCGAAGGCCACAAGATTAACCGCGCCAATGGTCAACGGGGGGCGATGCTCGGGCGCGATATCCACAAACAAGAACCCAATGACCGACGGTACGGCGATGATCACCCCAAACCCGGCCGCGGTCGCGACCGCGCGGTGGATAGGGGTGTTATAGAGGCTCATCAGCGGCACACCGAAACTGCCGCCGCCGATGCCCATCAGAACGGAAAGAAACCCGACCAGCGGGGATAGGACGGCCCGTTTGATACCGCCGGGCATTGAGTCGCCCAACCGCCATTCTGCGCGACCCAACCCAAGATAGGCACCGATCACCATGCCCAGAATTCCGAACAGTGCCTGCAAAGCCTCGGTCCGCAGGGCCGATGCGACCAGCACTCCGACAATTGCGCCGACGACAATACCCGGCCCCCAACCGCGCAGGATATCCCAATCCACCGCACCCTTCTTGTTGTGGGCAAGAACTGACCGCATCGACGTTACAATGATCGTGGCCAGCGACGTCGCCAAACAAAGCTGCATCAATTGCGGACCACCATAGCCAAGCGTTTGAAACGCATAGAAGAACGCGGGGACCAAAACGATGCCGCCGCCCACTCCCAACAGCCCGGCAAGCACACCGGCCAGCGCGCCGATCACAAGCAAAAGGCCCATCATCTGGGCCAGCAAAATTGTCTCGGGCATCGTCCCCCCTTTTGCCGTTTAAACCTCGACCATCGGCGCTATGTGGTTCAGGGCCTGTAGCATGACTTCTGGCCCGGCCCCTTCATGCACGGCCCCTTCGGACAAGGCGCGCCGCCATGCCCGCGCACCAGGGCGCCCCGCAAAGAGACCCAGCATATGCCGCGTGATCTGGTGCAAACGCCCGCCATTGGCAAGGTGCCTTTCAATATAGGGCACCATTTCTTGAACAACCGTCAGCGGATCGCGAACGGTTCCAACGCCAAAGATGCGCCGGTCGGCATCTGCCAGGATATCACCGGGCTGATGATAGGCCGCCCGACCAATCATGACACCGTCAAGACCCGCGTCCAGATGTGTTGCTGCTTCATCCAAGCTGGCGATACCACCATTGATCGATATATGCAGATCCGCAAACGCGGCTTTCATCCGATGCACAAGGTCATAATCAAGCGGTGGAACATCGCGGTTTTCCTTAGGGCTCAGCCCCTGCAACCACGCCTTGCGCGCATGGATCGTTACTCTTTGACAGCCCGCCGCACTGATCTGCTCAAGAAACGCAGGCAGAACTTCTTCGGGCTCTTGGTCATCCACACCGATGCGGCATTTGACCGTGACATCTACATTCGCCGCTTCGCGCATTGCTGCGACGCATTCTGCAACCCGCGCCGGATCTTTCATCAGAACCGCCCCGAAAGTACCAGACTGCACCCTGTCCGACGGGCATCCACAGTTCAGATTGATCTCATCATATCCTGCATCTGCACCCAATCTCGCCGCTTGCGCCAGCTCCTCTGGATCGGACCCGCCCAGCTGTAAAGCCACGGGATGTTCCTGCGGTGAATGATCCAACAGATGCAGCGCCCCTCCTCGGACAAGCGCCGGTGCCGTTACCATCTCGGTATACAGCAAGGTTTCCGTGCTAAGCCGCCGATGAAAATACCGACAGTGGCGGTCGGTCCAATCCATCATGGGGGCAATGCTCAGAGTAGCATGGTGTTGAATATTATCTCTTCCACGTGCAGTCAACTCAACCATCCTCAAGAATACGAAACCCGCAGCTATCATAGAAAAATCGCCAAAATAAGCCAATTCTTGAGGACTGGGCAAACGAAGCTGATTTGCGGGTTCGGACGTCGTATCAAATCCGATCGCCGCGCTTTCAACACTGGGAAAATCCAGCCGCTCCCTGACTTGCCGCAGACAACGCCATTGGATAATATGATCAATGGCTTAACAGATGTTTCCGTGATGTTTTCACTGAAGGAAACGCAAGGCGCGAGCTTTGTCAGCAAGACCAATTTCGTACTCGACCAAAAACTATGCCGAGCAGTCACATCTGTCCCAAATATCAAAATTTGATCAAATTTGGTGACAAATCTGATCCATTGAAGTACATCACGGGGAAACAGAATTGACGGAGCCCCCAATGGACCTGAGCGCCTTGCACAGTTTTCGCGTGACTGCATGTGACCTGAACGGTCAGATGCGGGGCAAACGCGTGCCCCCTGAGTATGCGGGCAAGCTGGAGAAAGGCGCCGTGCGCATGCCGTTCTCGGCACTCAATGTCGATCTCTGGGGCGCGGATATTCACGGCAGCCCGCTGGTGTTTGAAACCGGTGATGCGGATGGCGTGCTGCGCCCAACCGACCGGGGCCCGGTGCCCGTGCCCTGGCTTCCGAAAGAAACGGCGCTGGTTCCGATGAGCTTGTATGACGATGCAGGTACCCCGTTTGCGGGTGATCCGCGCCACGCTCTGTCTGCCATTCTTGACCGTTATGCCAAACGCGGCTGGTCGGTCGTTGCGGCGACCGAGTTGGAATTCACACTCATCGATGCTTCGGGTGCGCAACCGCAACCTCCGTTGAACCCGATCACCGGGCGCCGCCTGCTGCATGAATCCGTTCTGTCGGTCGCTGAAATGGATGCGTTTGAGGATTTCTTCACAGACCTCTACGATGGCTGCGCCGCCATGGATATCCCCGCGCAAACCGCTATCTCGGAAAGTGGCGTTGGCCAATTCGAGATCAACCTGAATCATCAGGATGCCATGCGCTGTGCCGACGATACGTGGCTTTTCAAGGCGTTGACACGTGGCCTGGCGCGCAAACACGGGTTTGCCGCAACATTCATGTCGAAACCCTATGCAGATGATGCAGGCAATGGGATGCATGTGCATTTCTCGGTGCTGGACCATCGGGGGCGCAATGTGTTTGACAATGGCGGGCCTGAAGGGACCGGCATTCTGCATTCCGCCGTCGCGGGTTGTGTGGCGGCCATGCCAGGCAGCACGTTGATTTTTGCGCCCCACGGCAACTCTTACACCCGGCTTGTACCGGGCGCGCATGCCCCGACCGGGGCCTGCTGGGCCTATGAGAACAGAACTGCCGCAATTCGCATCCCGGGCGGGGCAACAGCAGCGCGGCGCATCGAACACCGCGTCGCAGGTGGTGACATCAACCCCTACCTGATGCTGGCCGCGGTTTTGGGTGCAGCCCTTGCCGGGATCGAAGACGGTCTGCGACCCCCTGCCCCGATCACAGGCAATGCCTACGATATCGAAGACCTGCCTCAACTGATGCCGGACTGGGCGGCCGCAATTGACAGATTTGAGACCGACCCCCTGGTCGCCCGGCTTTTCCCGGCGGATCTGATCCAGTACCTGATCATGACCAAGCGACAGGAAATTGAACGATTTGAGCGTATCGCTCCTGAAGATCACTGGCTGAGCTATCTCGAGGCGGTTTGACCCCCCTTGCCGCCTCATTCGGACTCAGCTAGAGTGAATTTGATCAAATTTGGTGACACATGAAAATCGGCATATTACAAACCGGCCACACACCAGATGCGTTGCATGGCGAATTCGGCGACTATGATGAGCTGTTTCCTGCACTTCTCGGTGGCAACGGATTTGAGTTCCAGACCTTCGCCGTGGTCGACGGCATATTCCCAAGCGGCGCGGATGACGCAGATGGCTGGGTCATAACCGGTTCGCGCCACGGCGCGTACGAAGACCTGCCGTGGATCGCCCCGCTGGAAGACTTGGTCAGAGAGATACAGCAAAGCGGAAAGCCACTGATCGGCGTATGCTTTGGGCATCAGATCATCGCGCAGGCACTGGGCGGCAAGGTCGAGAAGTTCAAGGGCGGATGGGCCGTCGGACGCACTGAATACGAGTTTGACGGCAACACAGTCTGGCTGAATGCCTGGCATCAGGATCAGGTTGTCGAGTTGCCCGAAGGCGCGCGCGTTCTTGGTCAGAACGCATTTTGCGAAAACGCGATGCTGGCTTATGGAGACACGATCTGGACGGTTCAGGCCCACCCTGAATTCACCAATGGTTTTGTCGCGGGCCTGATGCGCACACGGGGAAAAGGCGTCGTCCCCGAAGACCTGATGCGCGAGGCCGCAAATCGCGAAACCGCCCCGGATGACAACGCCACAATCGCGCGCCATATGGCCGAGTTTTTAAAGAAAGAGAGAGCCTGATGGCTGATTGGACTGATAAACTGCCGGAAGCCGCCAAAGCCTATTTCCACGGACAGCGGCTGGACGAGGTTGAATGTATCATCTCGGACCTTCCCGGAATTGCACGTGGCAAGGCCGTGCCTGCCACGAAATTCGCCAAGCAATCCTATTTTCACCTGCCTGACAGCATATTCTTCCAGACCATCACGGGGGACTGGGGAGAAGCCGCAGGTGACGACGGGTTCATCGAAAAGGACATGATCCTGAAGCCCGACTATTCGACGGCTTCAGCCGCACCCTGGACAGGGGACTGGACGCTGCAAGTGATCCACGACGCCTATGACCGGGATGGTGATCCGATCCCTTACAGCCCACGCAACGTGTTGAAACGCGTGGTCCAGCTGTATCACAACCGAGGCTGGAAACCGGTTGTTGCGCCAGAAATGGAGTTCTTTCTGGTCGCCCCCAATGTCGATCCCGCACAGGAAATCAAGCCGATGATGGGGCGTTCTGGCCGCCCAGCTGCGGCGCGGCAGGCGTATTCGATGACCGCGGTGGACGAGTTCGGCCCGGTCATCGACGATATCTATGACTTTGCCGAACATCAGGGGTTCGAAATCGATGGCATCACCCAGGAAGGCGGTGCGGGCCAGTTGGAGATCAACCTTCGCCACGGCAACCCAGTCAAACTTGCTGATGAGGTTTTCTACTTCAAGCGCCTGATCCGCGAGGCGGCGTTACGGCACAATTGTTTTGCAACCTTCATGGCCAAACCGATCGAGGAAGAGCCGGGCTCGGCCATGCATATCCATCATTCGATTATCGACATGGAGACCGGCCAGAATATCTTTTCGGGCCCGCAGGGCGGCGAAACGGACGCGTTCTATCACTTCATTGCCGGGTTGCAGAACCATCTGCCCTCCGGTCTGGCCGTGATGGCACCTTATGTAAACTCGTATCGTCGCTACGTGAAAGACCACGCCGCACCGATCAATCTGGAATGGGCCCGCGACAACCGCACTACAGGCATTCGCGTTCCTCTGTCCGGACCTGAATCGCGCCGTGTCGAAAACCGCATCGCCGGTATGGATTGCAACCCGTATCTGGGCATCGCCCTGTCGCTGGCGTGCGGCTATCTGGGTCTGGTTGAACAAGAACGCCCGCGTCGTCAATTCTATGGTGACGCCTATGAAGGCGAAGGGGATATCCCCCAGGTCATGGGCGATGCGTTGGATATGTTTGACGAAGCCACAGCCCTGCACGAAATCCTTGGCCCCGAGTTTGCCCGTGTCTATGGCATCGTGAAGCGGGCCGAATATGAAGAATTTCTGCAGGTCATCTCTCCGTGGGAACGGGAACATCTGCTGATCAACGTCTGAGACTTTTCGTGAATCTGCTCTATTCCAATGACCGCAAGGGCGAATACCCTGCTAGCTGGTATGCCGCGACTGCGAACCCAACGGAACGCTTTCCTGTTTTGGCCGAAGATATTACGGCGGATGTCTGCGTTGTGGGCGGTGGCTACACAGGCCTGTCCGCAGCATTGCATCTGGCCGAGGCGGGGTTCGATGTCGTTCTTCTTGAAGCCCACCGTGTCGGATTTGGTGCCTCGGGGCGCAATGGTGGCCAGCTGGGCAGCGCGCAGCGGATGGATCAGGAAGACCTCGAGCGTCTTGTTGGTGACGCGGATGCTGCAAAGCTGTGGGACCTGGCCGAAGACGCCAAGGATCTGGTCAAATCACTGATCTCCAAGCATCAGATCGCGTGCGACCTGCAACCCGGCGTCGCGGTTCTGGGTCTGTCAGCTTCGGAACGAAAAGAGCTGCACACCCATGCAGGCCATCTGTCCGACCGTTATCACTATGACCAGATCAAGCTGCTGGATGAAGACGAAGGCCACAAACTGTGCCCCTCACCCGCTTATAAGGGTGGGTATCTGGACATGGGGGCTGCTCATTTGCACCCATTGAACTTTGCGCTGGGGTTGGCGCAGGCGGGGGCCAAAGCGGGTGTTCGCATTTTTGAGGGCACCGAAGTCATCGATATTGACGAAACCCGGCCTGCACTGATCCGGACCGCCAGGGGGAACGTTAGGGCCGACCATGTTGTGCTGGCCTGCAATGGCTACCTTGGCAATCTCAACCGGACCGTCGCGGCCCGTGTCATGCCCATCAACAACTTCATCGCAGCGACTGAACCCCTTGGCAGCGAGGCTGCGCGGGTCCTGACTCAGGATGTCGCGGTCGCGGATACCAAGTTCGTGGTGAACTATTTCCGCCTCAGCGCCGATGGCCGGCTTCTGTTCGGTGGCGGCGAAAGTTATGGCTATCGTTTTCCTGCGGATGTCGCGGCGAAGGTCCGCAAGCCGATGACCGAGATTTTCCCACATCTGCGCGATGTCAAAATCGACTACGCATGGGGTGGAACTCTGGCCATTACCATGCGGCGGATGCCTTATCTGGTGCGTATCGCACCCAATATTCTGTCTGCTTCCGGCTATTCCGGCCATGGTGTAGGCACCGCGACCCACGCCGGGCAACTGATGGCACTGGCCATTCAGGGGCAGGCAGAAGGGTTCGATACAATGGCCCGCGTGCCAACCCTGCCTTTCCCCGGCGGTTCCGCCCTGCGCAACCCGCTGCTCGTGCTGGCAATGACATGGTTCGCCATGCGAGACCGGCTTGGGATCTGATCCACGTGACTTGTGACAAATTGGTAAATTTCCGCTGGCGCGGCGATTGAGGGCTTGGATTGCCGCCTGAATAGCTTTATCTTTACCAAAGATAGAATTCGGGAATTCCAAATATGACGCTTCCACCAAACGTTCATGACGCCGAACCCATCCCAGAAGCAGCAAAAGAAGCCATCGACGCCCTGATGCAGTCGGGCGACTTGTTTCGCTATACCGCCCCGCAAGATGCCCCGGTGTCTTTGCTGGAGGCCGAGTTTGCCGAACTTCTGGGCACAAAATACGCTCTCGCTGTTTCATCCTGTTCTGCTGCGCTGTTTCTGTCGCTCAAGGCACTGAGTCTGCCGCGCGATGCGCGCGTCCTGATCCCCGGCTTCACATTTGCCGCGGTTCCCTCGTCGGTCATTCACGCGGACTGCATCCCGGTTCTGTGCGAAGTGGGTGAGAATTATCGCATCGACATGGCCGATTTCGAGGCCAAGCTCGACAGCGTTCAGGCGGTGATCATCAGTCACATGCGCGGCCACACATCTGATATGGACGCGATCATGGCGCTGTGCGACGCGCGTGACATCCCGGTAATCGAAGACGCTGCGCATTCGCTGGGCACGACCTGGCATGGCAGAAATATCGGCACCATCGGCAAGGTCGGCTGTTTCTCGTTTCAGTCCTACAAGATGATCAATGCGGGCGAAGGCGGTATTCTGATCTCAAACGATGCTGATCTGGTGGCCCGTGCCGTCATCATGTCGGGCGCGTACGAACATAACTGGAAGAAACATAAAGGACCGCACGGCGACAACTCGCCCGAATTGGAAGAGGCCTTCGCCCGCTGGCAGAACAAGTTGCCACTGTATAACCTGCGCTTGAACAACCTGAGCGCCGCTGTGATCCGCCCGCAGATCCCGGAACTGGCCCGTCGTGTCCGCGATGGTCTTGCGAATCACGACTACGTTGCCGGGCGCTTGAATACCTCACCCCATATCAATGTGCCCGCGCCCTTGCCCCCCGAGCAGCGCGCGCCGGATTCTATTCAATTCAATCTGGTTGGGTTGCAGGAACACGAGATTCGCGCATTTGCCGCCGCATCCGAGGCACGCGGTGTCAAAGTTCAGGTCTTTGGCCTGAGCCAGAACAATGCACGCGCCTTCTGGAACTGGCAATTTCTGCCGGAAACGTTCGAGCTGCCGCAAACACGTGACATGCTGATGAAAGCGTGTGACGTCCGACTGCCCGTACGCCTGACACGCGCAGAGCTGGACGTGATCGCCGATATTCTGCTGGCCGCGGTCGGCGAAGTGACCGGCCCAATGCCGGTCTACGGCACCTGAGACTAGAACTGACCCACTTAAATGGTGGGCCTTTTCCTCAGGCTCACCTTAATTCAGTTTTGAAAGCTTCTGTTGAAGTTCGGCCAACTGTTTCTTGATATCGTCAAGATCCTCTTTCGGCTCTGACTTTTCGCTTTCCTTCTCTGGCGAGGACCATCTGCCAGACAACCCACCAGTCATAGCCTTCAGAAATGCCTGCTGCTGTGCTTTCAACGCTTCAAAACCCGGCATCTGGGACATCGGGTTCATGGCGTTCATGTTTTCCATCATCTTGCTTTGGCTTTCGCGCAGCATATCGAACGAGCTTTGCAGGAATTGCGGCATCATGCCCCCGCCCGGCAGCATGTAACTGCGCACCAGATCGTTCAGAACATTGACAGGCAGCACATTCTCGCCGCGGCTTTCATGTTCAGCAATGATTTGCAGCAGATACTGCCGCGTCAGGTCGTCGCCGGATTTCAGGTCGATGATCTGTACTTCGCGCCCGTCACGGATGAATCCCGCGATATCTTCGAGCGTCACGTAATCGCTGGTCTCGGTGTTATACAGCCGACGGCTGGCATAGCGCTTGATCAGCAGCGGTTTTTCTTGGTCCGACACCGGGTACCCTCCCCAAGGATGATGCGTTGCAGCACAGGTTATGCGAGTGCAGCACAAAAAGAAAGGGCAGGTCAATGGACCTGCCCAACGCGATTGCACCTATAGGGAGGGTCGGGTGCGTTTCGCTGACTTTTCTTACTTCGCAGCAGCAGCTTTTTTAGCGGCTGTGGTCACGTCGTTGGTTGCTTTTTTAACAGCGGCGGACGCTTCTTCCGCAGCTTCTTTACCAGCAGCCATCAGCAGTTCGACGGTTTCGGTCTGAACTTTTTTCGCGATTTCTGCGAAAGCGGCCATGTTCTCGGCTGCAACTTCAGCAGACGCGCTTGCGAAATCGGTTGCTGCTTTTGCGTAGTCGGCAGGCTCTGCCTTGGCTTTCGACATCTCGGTCAGTTTGGCCAGCGTGTCTTTGGTCCATTTGCTCGAGATTTCTGCCGATTTCTCTGCTGCTTCCAGAGCAACGCCCGACAGCTTTTCATTCAGCGAAGCGGTCGATTTGAATGCGCCTTCCATTGCGGTTGTGTCCACGGGGAATGCACCCATCATGTCTTTCATGATCGCGGTAAAGTCTTGGGTCTTAGCCATTGTCATAATCCTTTTAGCCAGTCCGGGCCCACCCCGGGTTTCATCAGCTTGAGGGCAATATGATTGCTGCAGCGCAGCATTGCAAGTTTTTTCTTGCTGCGCTGCAGAATAAATCAAGTTTCAGAATGAAATCAGGCGTTTGGTTTTGCCACTACATACGTTCCGGGTGCAGCACCCAGGCTCGGGTGCTTCGAATCGCCAGGTTCACGGGCCGGTACCTGCTTGCCCGACCGTTTCTTAAGCCAGGCATCCCACATGGGCCACCATGACCCTTCATGAAAATCGGCTTCCTTTAACCAGGTGGCGGCGTCTGTTTTCAAATCCGGGTTGGTGTAATGCCCATACTTTTTCTTGCTGGGCGGGTTCACGATGCCCGCAATATGACCCGACTCGGAAACCACGAAAGTTTTTGATCTCGAGCCCATCTTTTGCACACCGCGATAGCAGTCTTTCCACGCCGCGATATGATCGGTTTCGCATGTGATGGCCATCAGGGGCACATCAACGTCACCGAGCTTCAGCTTATGCCCCAGCACCTCAAAGCCATCGGTCGCGAATTCATTGCGCTGGCATAGCCCACGCAAGTACTCCACCGCCATTTTCGCAGGCAGGTTGGCTCCGTCACCGTTCCAGTACAGCAAATCAAAGGCCGGGGGCACTTCCCCCATCATGTAACTTCGAATGGCCGGGCCATAGATAAGGTCACGTGATCTCAGGAATGACATTGTGCGCGCCATGATCCACGACCGCAGAACACCTTCCTTTTTCACTTCTTCTTCGATTCCGTCGATAAAATCGTTTTGAAGGAAAGGCGTGAACTCTCCCTGATCGGAAAAATCCGTCAATGCGGTGAACAGGGTCGCCGATTTGACCGACTTGTCTCCTCGCTGTTTCAGCAGAGACAGCGTCAGGCTCAGGGTGGTACCTGCAATGCAATACCCCACCGCGTTGACCTGTTTGACCTTGCAAATCTTCTTGGCCGTCTCGATCGCGGTCAGGAAACCGTCCTGAATGTAGTCTTCCATGCCGGTTTCGGCATAACTTTCGTCCGGATTGACCCAGCTCACTACAAACAGGGTATATCCCTGTTCGGTGATCCATTTGATCATGCTGTTCTGGGCTTTCAGGTCCAGAATATAGAACTTGTTGATCCAGGGCGGGAACAGGACAATCGGTGTCTCATATACAGTTTCGGTCGCCGGCTTGTACTGGATCAGTTCCATCATCCGGTTACGATAAACCACCTCCCCCGGCGTCGTCGCCAGGTTACCGCCGACCTCAAAGGCACTCTCATCTGCCAGTTTGACGACCAGCTCGCCATTGTTGGCCTCAAGATCTGACACAAGGTTTTCCAACCCCTTGATCAGTGACTGGCCCTCGGTTTCGACCGCTTTTTGTAATGCATCCGGATTGGTCGCCAGGAAGTTTGTCGGCGCCATCATATCGACGATTTGCTGCGAGAAATATTGCAGCCGCCTTTTGTCCTTGGCATCCAGATCGTCCACGGACGCAACAGCCTGCGCGATCGCTTGCGCATTGGTCTGGTATTGCTGGCGGATCAGTCGGAAATAGGGATTGGTCTCCCAAAGGGGGTTCGAAAATCGCTTGTCTTCTGTTTTGGGGGCTTCGCCTTCCGCGTCAGACGCAGTCAGCGCTTTCTGCGCCTCGGCAAAGTTCAGCACTGACTTGCCCCAGAATTCTATCTGCTGTTCCAGTAGTTTGGCGGGATTTTGCCAAGCCTCCGCCCAGTAGGCACTTGCTGCTCGTGCGAAAAGCTCTTGATTCGGGCCGTCCAGCGCGGGTGTGTGCGGCCGTTTTACAGCCATGACCTCAATCAGGCGCTTGGACAGCTTCTCGACCTTTTCCATATTTTCTTTAAGGCGTTCAATATGTTCTTCGGATACGTCTGGCATGTGGTCTTCACTAGTTGTCATTTTAACAATTCCCCCCTAACCTCGCTGCTATGCAGAATAACGTCGTGGGTGCTGGGGGGCAAAGCGACGAATGGTCCGAACTCTCAGGCTGACACTCAGGAGGCCCCATTTATGCGCTACATGATGACCTACGACCTGATGGAAACTGCGCGAAACACCAACCAGTGGCTTGGTGCAACCGCCAGCGCGATGGCGTCTTATCCGATGTTTTCCATGGTGCCGAACCCCGCATTCAACTGGATGGCCGCCTGGGGCGAGGTTACCGAGCGTACGTTCCAACGGATGGTTGCAAAGCCCGATTGGGGTATTCGCACGTTCACCTGCGAAGATGGCAAGGATCATCTGGTTGAAATCACGACTGTTCTGGAACGCCCTTTTGGTGATCTGGTACATTTCCGCGTCAATGGCCGGAAAGAACAACCCCGCAAAGTGCTGTTGGTTGCCCCGATGTCCGGGCACTATGCAACGTTGCTGCGCTCGACGGTCAAAAGCCTTCTGGTCAATTGCGAAGTCTACATCACAGATTGGCATAATGCGCGCGATATCCCTGTGTCCGCAGGTAAATTCGATGTCGAAGACTACACGCTCTACCTTGTCGATTTTATGAAAGAGCTTGGACCGGACACCCATGTTGTTGCCGTTTGCCAACCTGCGCCTCTGACATTGGCCGCAACGGCATACCTGGCCGAAATCGAACCCAAAGCGCAGCCAAGCACTCTGACACTGATTGGTGGCCCCGTCGATCCGGACGCAACACCGACCGATGTGACAGACTTTGGCCGTCGCGTCACCATGGGCCAGTTGGAAGAAACAATGATTCAGCGCGTTGGCTTCAAGTACAAGGGCGTAGGGCGCATGGTCTATCCGGGCCTGCTGCAATTGGCCTCGTTCATGTCCATGAATGCAGATCGTCACTCCAAAGCGTTTTCCGACCAGATTCAGCGCGTCATGCGGGACGAAGCCTCGGATCAGGATGCCCATAACCGCTTCTACGACGAATACCTGGCCGTGATGGACATGACAGCCGAGTTCTATCTTTCGACGGTCGAGCGGGTTTTCAAGAATCGAGAGATTGCGAGAAACGAGTTCGTGGTCGCGGGTCACAAGGTGGACATCAGTAAGATTACTGATGTTGCGGTGAAGACTGTCGAAGGTGCAAATGATGACATCTCTGCACCCGGCCAGTGTATTGCCGCGCTGGATTTGTGCACCGGCCTGCCCGACAGCAAAAAGGCAAGCCACGTTGAACCCGGCGCCGGTCACTATGGTATCTTCGCAGGCCGCAGCTGGCGCGACAACATTCGTCCTCTTGTGATTGATTTCATGAACGAAAATGCGCGAAAACCAAACCGTCGCGCGGCCAATTCCAACAAGGTTGCCTAACCGAAATGAGTGGGTCAGCGCAAAATGGCCTTACCTTTTCCTGCCAATGCGGCAACTTGCAGGGACGCATTTCACCCCGCGGTGTTCAGCAAGGGACACATGTTGAGTGTTTCTGTCACGATTGCCGTGCCGCTCAACTATATTTCAAGCAACCCGACCCTGCACCTGCGCCTGTCGAGATTTTTCAGATCGCACCGGATGAGATCGAAATCAGCACCGGAAGTCAGTATCTTGCGGCGATGCAACTCAGCCCCAAGGGCATGCTGCGTTGGTACGCCAGTTGCTGTAACGCACCTTTGGCGGCAACGCCCAAAACCGCGAAACTCCCGTTTGCTGGCGTTATCGTCGGCAGGGTTGCGGGAGGTGCTTCAGCGCTTGGGCCCGTCACGACACGTGGGTTTGTTCCCCAACCGAACGGAAAGCAAAAGCACGAAAATCCCGGCCCCGCTATTTTTGGACTGTTGCGCAGGGCCGTCGGATCGCGCCTGTCTGGGCGATGGAAGAACACACCGTTTTTCGACCGAGAAACCGGTAAACCCGTAGTGACGCCAACTGTCATTTCAAAGACCGAACGCGCGACGCTTTACCAGTAATCAAACCGTTGCTGGGCGTCCAACCAGGTTTGCAGCGCCTCATTGACGATGTCGGGCGTTTCGAGGGTCGGCAAGTGACCCGCCTTTTCAATAACCAGCAGTTCCGCTCCGGGAATGAGCTCTGCCATGAAAGAATGTCGTTTAACCGGTGTCAGAGTGTCATGCGCACCGCACAGAACCAACGTGGGCACCTTGATGCGGCGCAATGCGGCCTGTTGATCCGGGCGTCGTTGCAGGGCACGCATCTGACGCACGAAGGTTTCAACACCCAAATCCTGTGCCATTGCCAGCAAGCCGTTCAGGATGGGAATACGCTGCGGGCCCGGTGCCAGCGTGTCGGACCCCACAAGTTTCCGCATGACCTCCTCCAACCGGCCACCCTGCGCGCCAATGATCAGGTCTTCGCGACCGGCGGCAATTTGAGGCGTGTCCGCCTGTGCATCAGTTGCCATCAGGCACAGGCGTGACACACGTTCCGGGGCCCGGCGGATCAGCTCTAACGCCACCACACCACCCATGCTTAAACCAGCCAGTGCAAACCGATGTGGAAGTTGGTCCAATATACCCGAGGCGATCTCTTCGATACGCTCACCTGCTGAGATTGGCGCAACGGTTACGGGTCGCGTCTGCGAAAACACCTCGATCTGAGGGCGATACAGTCGGGCATCGCACATCAGTCCAGGTAGCAGTACCAGCGGCTCGATCACACGGGGCCTCCATATGCTCGGTATTCCGAGCCCTTGGGTTTGTAGTCAGGTTGAGAGTTTATCACATTCCAACAAGCGGAACGTCACGGATAGGCGATTGCCCGAAAAGCTGGAAAGTCAGCATAGCGGGACCGCCGTGAAGCCGCACTTTCCTCGGGCTCAGCGCCCGGTTTCAGAAGGCATCCGCGTGGCGCAATGTAGCTGTCAATCCGGCGCTGCGGTTTCGGGCGCCACACCAGATTAAAAGCGCAAAGTTTCGGAAAAAACCAGATCTCGGAATAATCCAGGTGATCATGCATCCACCATGCCAGATCGCGCCAATCCCTGCCCTGCGCATGCTGATCCGCAAACCACGGAATTACAAC
This sequence comes from Ruegeria sp. AF3, assembly GCF_056536285.1. Lineage (NCBI taxonomy): Bacteria > Pseudomonadati > Pseudomonadota > Alphaproteobacteria > Rhodobacterales > Roseobacteraceae > Ruegeria > Ruegeria sp. AF3. The sequence goes on from NZ_JBQFJM010000001.1 coordinate 741,164, forward strand.
AGACGCCCCGGCAATCCGCTCGTCCCCGGCTCCACGATCCCAGATGTGGCATTCCAACGGGTGATCATTCCGGGCGCAGTTCAGTTTGTTTTCATTGCCAAACCTGTTTAGCGACGGTGAGCGATAGCCCGAGCGCACAGCGATCCTGCCAAAGGTCTCTTCCAGCGGGTCCAGCAGAGTTTCGCAGAACGCGCGTCCCGTCTCGATAGCCAGATCAGGATTGTCTGGAATGTTCTGTTTCTGGTGAAAGTTCCCGATCTCGGAATAGAGGAAATCGCGCATGAAGAAATACCGGGACAGACGAACGCGCCCCAAGGTCTCAAGGCCCCACATACTGCCCGGCTTACGCATCTTACCGCGACCCGAGGCCGCCATCATTCCACCCCCAGCCCTTTTAACCAATCCAGGATACCGGCCACAGCCGCGTCGGTCTGCCCTGGCGACATCAGGCGACCGGCAATAACATGAGATGACGGATCATCCTCGGGACCCATTGTCACCAGTTTGACGGATGCTGGCGCACCCCACGCTTCGGCGACCTCGTGTGTGCGGCCAGGGCGCACCACCTGATCGTTGTCCGAGAACCAGAACAGCACGGGCACAAGGGCGTTCGAGAAATCCAGCGCAAATACTTTCTCGACAAGAATGGACATCGGCACGACCGATTCCCACGGATAGACCGTAGACCAATATTTGTTCTTTTCCTGGTCTGGCCCCGACACATCGCGTTCGTCCCCCATCAGGACCGGTAACCAATCCCTCGCCCATGGCAAAGTGGGAATCCATGCCGCGGCCGTGTTGACCCCGAAATTCGGAGAGACAAAGACCATGCCGACAACGTTCTCGCTGAGGCTGGCATCCAAAGCGGCGGCGGCTGCAAGCGTCGCACCGGTCGACGTTGAAATCACGATCAACTTGTCCCCAACAGCACGAGCGGCCGCCAATCCCTCGGCGGTGTCCTGCATCCAGCCCGAGGCAGTGCCTTCCGCCATGGCTGATCCGGTTCGCCCATGACCTTGCAGGCGTGTGTAAACCAGATTGGCCCCCAGCGCGTCTGCCACAAGGTCCGGCACTGGCCGGATTTCCTCGGAACTTGCTGAAAAGCCATGGATGTAAAGAACGGAATACGGGGTGCGCCGTTCGTTAAAGCCATCCTGCCAGATCACTCGTTTTTCGACACCCGGAACGATATCGTCAAACGCGGCTTCGGTGCTTTCGAAATAAACCTGTACGCCCTCACCGAACTTGCGCGGATCAAAGCTTGGGCTCAGGTTCACCTCTTCGCGCGGGCCAAACCAGTAGATAAGGCCGCCGACGGCAATCAACGCAAGGAACAAGCGCCCCAGAAGCCATCCCAAACGCCGCATCACGCGTCTCCCAACACATCCAGAACCGCCGCCTCAATCAAGCCAAGACATGCATCATCCGAGAACCTGTGATCTGCATCCTTGACCAAAAGAAGCTGCATGTCCGGCCCTGTTGCGTGGTCCAGCAACCGAACGGCCGTTTCAGTCGAAACGGCCGTATCCGCTGTTCCCTGTAGGAAACGAACCTTGAACGGCAGGTTCAACGTGTCGCGCAGTACAAGGCGCTGCCGCCCATCTTCGATCATCCTTTTGGTGACGATGTAAGGTTCCATGTAATCGGACGGCAACTCGACATGCCCGACCGTTTCCAGGTCGGCTTTCTGGTCATCGGTGAATGAAGCCCAATAGCCATCTTCCGTGAAATCCGGCGCGGCGGCGATCGTGACCATACCTGCGATCCGGTCCGGCAGGGCCTTGGCCAGCAAAAGCGCCTGCCACCCCCCCATGGACGAGCCGACAACGATCAGCGGCCCTTTGGTCAAGGCATCGACCGCAGCGACAGTGTCCTCATGCCAATCCCCAATGCAGCCATCCGTGAACGCGCCAGAGCTTTCGCCGTGACCGGAATAATCAAACCGCAAAAAGGCCCGCCCCCGCGCCTGCGCCCAAACTTCCAGATGGACTGCCTTGGTGCCTTCCATATCCGACATGAGCCCACCCAGAAAAACCAGGGTCGGCCCTGCCCCTTCGGTCTTGTGATAGGCCAGTTTTCGCCCTTGTGCTGTTTCCAGAAAATCCGTCGCCGCCATAAAACCCTCTTACGCTTTGGGGAACATCATGCACGGCAGCCCGTTGGTCGCAATTCCCGAATTCGGGGTGTCGTGGCGTCAGTGACCGTACCCTGCGACCCTTGACAGGAATTGCTGCACCTGCCACATCAGCCAGACGCAAATAACCCGCAACCGGGCGTTCAGTGGGCGCCAAACCGACGAGGAGAGCCAACATGGCCCTGGATTCAAAATCCGTCTCTCTCACTTTCCCAGATGGCAATGCACGTTCCTATGACGCAGGGGTTACGCCCGCGCAGGTGGCTGCCGATATTTCAAGTTCGCTGGCCAAAAAGGCCATCTCGGCCACCGTTGATGGCAAACACTGGGACCTGCAATGGCCGATCGAAGCCGATGCACAGATTGCCATCCACACCATGAAGGATGACGCGCAGGCCAACGAACTGATCCGCCACGATCTGGCCCACATCATGGCCCGCGCCGTGCAGGAAATTTGGCCTGCGACCAAGGTCACCATCGGCCCCGTTATCGAAAACGGCTGGTATTATGACTTCGACCGGGAAGAACCGTTCACGCCCGAAGATCTTGGCCTCATCGAGAAAAAGATGAAAGAGATCATCAACAAGCGCGATCCTGTCACCACCGAGGTTTGGGACCGCGAGCGGGCCATCGAGTTCTACAAGGCCAATAACGAGCCCTACAAGGTTGAGCTGATCGAAGCCATTCCTGGGGATGAGCCGTTGCGCATGTACTGGCACGGCCACTGGCAGGATTTGTGCCGCGGTCCCCATCTGCAACATACCGGTCAGGTTCCCGGTGATGCGTTCAAGCTGATGTCCATCGCCGGTGCCTATTGGCGCGGCGACAGCAACCGCGCGATGCTGCAACGCATCTACGGCGTGGCCTTCACCGGCAAGGAAAAACTGAAAGACCACCTTCATATGCTGGAAGAGGCCGCAAAGCGCGACCACCGCAAACTAGGCCGAGAGATGGACCTGTTTCACATGCAGGAAGAAGCCCCCGGTCAGATTTTCTGGCACCCCAATGGCTGGACCATCTACACCCAGTTGCAGGACTACATGCGACGTCAGCAGCGCAAGGGTGGGTATGTCGAGGTAAACACGCCGCAGGTCGTTGACCGCAAACTGTGGGAACGATCAGGCCACTGGGACAAATATCAGGAAAACATGTTCATCGTCGAAGTCGACGAGGAACATGCCCGCGAAAAGGCCGTCAACGCGCTCAAACCGATGAACTGCCCCTGCCATGTCGAGATTTTCAAGCAAGGCCTGAAATCCTATCGCGACCTGCCGCTGCGCATGGCCGAGTTCGGATCGTGTAACCGTTACGAACCCTCTGGTGCATTGCATGGCATCATGCGGGTGCGCGGGTTCACGCAGGACGACGCCCATATCTTTTCAACCGAAGAACAGATCGAGGCGGAGACCGCCGAATTCATCCGTTTCCTCAGCGTGATCTACAAGGATCTGGGGTTCGAGGATTTTTCGGTGAAATTCTCTGACCGTCCCGAAACCCGCGCCGGATCGGACGAGGTATGGGACAAGGCAGAAGCGGCACTTTTGTCCGCCACCCGTGCCGCCGGGATCGAACCGGAACTGAACCCGGGCGAAGGTGCATTCTATGGTCCGAAACTGGAATTCGTTCTGACGGACGCCATCGGGCGTGACTGGCAATGCGGCACCTTCCAGGTCGATTTCGTTCTGCCCGAACGGCTGGACGCCACCTATATCGGCGCCGACGGGGCCAAACACCGCCCCGTCATGTTGCATCGCGCCACGCTGGGATCCTTCGAACGCTTTATCGGTATCCTGATCGAGGAACACGCAGGCAAATTGCCGTTCTGGCTGGCCCCGCGTCAGGTCGTCGTCGCGTCCATCACGTCCGACGCGGACGACTATGTCGCCAAAGTGGTCGAAACCCTGCGCGCGGCAGGTGTGCGGGCCGAGGCTGACATCCGCAATGAAAAGATCAACTACAAGGTCCGTGAGCATTCGGTCGGCAAAGTACCTGTAATTCTGGCCGTCGGTCACCGCGAAGTTGACGAGCGCACCGTAAGCGTGCGGCGACTGGGTGAAAAACAGACTCAGGTACAACCGCTTGATGTTGTAACAAAAGAGCTGGCACGCGCCGCCACCCCGCCAGATCTGCTGTAACAAACAGCACCATATCCAAAAAAATCCGACCCCTCTTATGGGGTCGGATTGTAACATTTCACCCTTTCTTCATCAAAAACAATGTATTACGCTACAAGGGGGCAGGCCGCCCCATGACGCGCTTGTGAGACACGGGCTCGTGAATTCAACTCTACCCACCAAGCCACTACCTTTGTCATTGTCACAAGCAGACATACCCAGTCATCAAGAGGATTACCGAGATGTCGAAAACAGCTAAATCCCTGGTTATCGCAACCGCAGTCGCAGCCGCCGTATCGGGTGCCGCAACCACAGCAAGCGCACAGGCAAAAGAAAAGTGCTACGGTGTATCGCTGGCCGGCCAGAACGACTGTGCCGCAGGCCCCGGCACCACCTGCGCAGGCACCTCGACCGTTGATTATCAGGGCAACGCCTGGACCCTGGTTGACGCAGGCACTTGCGCCGACATCGAACTTCCTGCGGAAGCAAACGGCACGCCGCGCAAAGGTTCATTGGAAGCGCTGGAACGCGACCTGCCGGCATAAGATTGGCCTGACGATTTCAAGGGGCGGGCACCATCGCCCGCCCTTTCCCTTTCGTGATCGAGGAACTGGCCCATGTTGGATGACACCCACCGGTCAAACCGCCTGCCTGCAGCGCCGGGCGTAGGTTACAAACCGCAACATTTTGCTCAGATACTTGAACACGCACAGCCTGTTGCATGGCTGGAAATCCATGCCGAGAACTATATGGGCGACGGCGGGCGGCCCTTGGCGCAGCTGCGCCACCTCTCCGAAAAGTTCCCAATCTCGGTCCATGGCGTTGGCCTTTCCATTGGCGGTGAAGGCGCGCTGGACCTTGATCATCTGGCCCGGCTAAAACACCTGGTAGGCTGGCTGAACCCTGCAAGCTTTTCCGAACATTTGGCCTGGTCCACCCATGACAGCCATTTTTACAACGACCTGCTGCCCCTTCCATATACCGACGAAACTCTTGCGCGGGTTTGTGAACATATCGACCAGGTCCAGCACACGGTCGGGCGCCAGATGCTGCTGGAAAACCCGTCCAGCTATCTGGCCTTCGAGGAAAGCACCTGGTCCGAACCTGATTTCCTGAGGGAGATTGCCAGGCGCACCGGTTGCGGCTTGTTGCTGGACGTAAACAATGTCTTTGTCTCGGCCACCAATCTGGATTTCTCGCCGCAAGGTTATATTGACGCCTATCCGCTTGAAAAAGTGTCGGAAATCCACCTTGGCGGCCATGATGAGGATGAAGACGACCACGGTCATCCGCTGCTGATCGACAGTCACGGACGTGAAGTGGTCGATCCGGTGTGGACCCTGCTGGATTATGTGCTGGAGCGTTCGGGGCCAAAACCCATTCTGATCGAATGGGACACTGATGTGCCGGATTGGCCCGTTCTGCGAGATGAGGCCGTTCGCGCGCAATCCGCACTGGACCGGATACCGGTATGAGTGTTTCGCAATCTGAATTCCGCGCGGCCATGATGGATGCGTCAGCGCCCGTTCCCGGCGGATTGCTGGACGGTGGCGCGCGCCCCGCTGGTCGCCGGTTCAGCGTGTACCGCAACAATGTTGCGGTGTCGCTGACCGAGGCGATGCATCAGGCGTTTCCCGTGATTGCCAAATTGCTAGGGGCGCAGAACATGGATGGGCTGGCCGGGATTTTCCTGCGTCAACACCCGCCCTCCTCTCCTCTGATGATGTTTTATGGCGAGGCGTTTCCTGATTTTCTGGCCGGAATGCCCCAACTTGCCCATCTCGGATACCTGCCCGACGTGGCCCGGTTAGAGATTGCCTTGCGCAAGTCCTACCACGCCGCCGACAGCGAACCTGCGCCGGCAGACGTTTTAGCGGTCGAGCCCGAGCAGGTCATGCAGGCCCGGTTGCAGTTTGCACCGGCCATGCAGGTGATCCGCTCGGACTGGCCCATTCACGCTATCTGGCGCTTCAACATGGAAGCCGATGCCCCGAAACCAGATGCACGGGCCGAGGATGTGTTGATCACGCGCGCCGAGTTCGACCCGACACCCAATCCGCTTCCAGCGGGTGGTGCAGACTGGATCGCCTATATGCAGAACGGCGACACAATCGGCGGGGCATTTGAAAAAACGACTGCTGAACTGCCTGAATTTGATCTTGGAACCACTCTGGCACTGCTTCTGAAGGGTGGTGCAATAACCTCTGTGACTATCGAAAGGCCCAAGACATGACTGCTCTGATCTCAACCTACAATAACACCATGGGAAAACTGGACTTTGCGTCTGGCTGGTTGACCCCTACGCTGGCACGGCTGGTCTTTGTTGCGGTTCTTCTGGTCTATTACTGGAACTCGGCCATGCTGAAGATCGACGGATCGATCTTTTCGCCTTCGGCAGGTGCCTTTGGTCAGATTTTCCCCAAAGCGGCAGAAGCTGTTCTGTATGACGTGTCCCAAATGACGTTCTTCCAACGCATCGTCATCTTCATGGGAACGGTTGCCGAATTTGTGCTTCCGACGCTACTTCTGGTTGGACTATTCTCGCGTCTGGCGGCTTTGGGCATGATCGGTTTTATCTGGGTGCAGACCCTTGTCGACGTCACCGGACATGGCGTGAAACTGGGCAGCCTGTTCGACGCGGCCCCGTCCCTGATGGATCAGCGCACGATGTGGACCTTCCTGATGCTGGTGATCGTCGTCAACGGCGCAGGTCCGATCTCACTCGACCGGATCCTGCGCCTTAAGTAACTTAGAAATGCGCCTTGGGCTGGTCCGGTTTTCCTGCGGCCAGCCCAAGTACCCCGGCGACAGCAGCAAATGTGATCGGGAACATGGTGAAAACACCAAAGCCGAACGCGTAGTACATCGCGGCCGCCGACACCAGCAACAAGACCCCGGCAATCAACGCGCGCGCTGGCGCCATGGCCCCGCCCGCGATTGCCAAGAGGGGCGCGATAATCGAAATGGCTTGCACCAGATCAGGATTGTCGACCTGGCTTAGCATGCCTTCAATTTCACCGACATGGTCAACCACGACCACCTTCGCATAGCCGAAGAACCCGACGATCATGCCGATCAACCCGGCGATTACACCCAATAACATTGCGGCATTACGCATTGAAAATCCTCATTGTTGCTTTCAGGCAGATAGGCACTCGTTCAAGAAATGCCAAGCTGAGCACGGGTTTCAGCCGTCCAGCCCAACAACAGCCTGCCATCCGCTTCGATCAGTGGGCGTTTCATCAGGGCCGGATGCTCTCTCAAAAGCTCCAAAGGGGCCTTAGCACGCTGGGTTTCGTCCAATCCGCGCCATGTCGTCGATCTGGTATTAAGCAAGTCATTGCCGAACTCAGCAAAGGCCCGTGACAGCACCGAATCCGGCACACCGTCGCTGCGTACGTCAAAAAACTTGGCGTCTGGAAGTGATTTCAATGCCTTGCGACAGGTGTCACAGTTTTTCAATCCATAAAGCTGCATGTCTTTGACGCTCCTGCCCTTGCTTCCTTTTTAGGCAATCTTGCCCGTTTCTTGCGGTTATTCTTGATTTTTTACTTCACCGTGCAATGTTGAAAAAGGCGAAACGCACGAATTGGACTGTTCAGCATGCGCTACGCAGTTTTTTTGTGTGGTGACGCTGACCACAGCCCCCACCAATTTGTGGGACAATGCGTAAGTAGAAGGAGACACGGGACATGCCAACCGGCACCGTGAAATGGTTCAATACCACCAAAGGCTATGGATTTATTGCCCCTGACGAAGGGGGCAAAGATGTGTTTGTACATATCTCGGCCGTAGAACGGTCCGGCCTCACCGGACTCGCAGACAACCAAAAAGTTTCGTACGAGTTGCAGGACGGACGCGACGGCCGCCAAATGGCAGCTGATTTGAAACCACTGTAACGACTTCCCGCTAAACACGCGGTAGATCATTAAGGATGACGGCCAATTTCCGGCCGTTATCCATCCCCCACCGGTTTCGTTCCATTACCCTCGCGCGGGCTTGGCGTCGGCGTGGTTATTCCAGTTTTCGCCCGTAGCCACGATGCAAGATGTGCCTGTCGCGTAGGTGACAACCATTGTCCAGTCCCCGCGCTGACTTGCCCAGACTTCCATAACCTGTTCCGGCCCGCGAACACCCGATGCCACGCGCCGAACTGACTTTCCAGTTTCTGGTGCAGCCGGGGCGTCAGTTCGCACAGAACCTCAGCTATGGGGATTTGGCTCGCACAGGTAGGGCAAAACCAAAAACCAGACATAACAGAGCAAGGTTCAAAAAGCGGGCCATGGAACCAATGTAACAATTCCATGACGACACGTATAGACAAAAGCTATGCAGCTTGTCGGTTCTATCTGCGAATGATCGCCTCGAACTCACGCCATTCGCGCGCCGTCATCCCCGAGTTTTCCTGCGTGACCGCCTCTCCTGCCAGCATTCGTTGCAGGCTTTCGACCATCTGGGCAGACAGGTTTACCGCACCCAGCCGATAATCCTCGAACGCCTTATACGCAAACGGCACCCAATCAGCGACGATCTTGCACATCGCCTCGGCATAAACGCGGATTTCATACTGAGCATGTGGGTCGGCACGCAGGCGCAGGAAGTGGAACAGATTATGCAGGTCCACCTTCCAATACCACTGCGTATAAACGTTTGCGGGTAGGTTCATGCGGGCCAGTTCACGGGCAAGCCCCTGTTGCCCGTCCTGGCTGATCATGGACTCGTAGTTGTCATAGCACCGCGTGCTGTCCGCCTTGAGGGTTTCCAATACGCGCGCGGCCTCTTCACCTTCCAACGTTGCCCCACGGCCCTGATTGTTCACTTCGGACTGTGCTGCCACATGTTCAGGGGCAGGGATATAGAACTCGCGATCCAGAATTGAATACCGTGCCGAGTATTCATTCACATTGGCGGTCCGGTGCCGGATCCACTGCCGCGCCACAAACACCGGCAATTTCACATGCAATTTGACTTCGCACATTTCGAATGGCGTCGAATGCCAGTGCCGCATCAGATACCTGATCAGCCCCTCGTCATTCTGAACGGATTTGGTGCCTGTGCCGTATGAAACGCGCGCAGCCTGACAGATGGCGGCATCGTCACCCATATAGTCGATCACGCGGACAAAGCCATGATCCAAAACCTGATGCGCTGTGTATAGGTGGTCTTCCATTCCCGCCGAGACAACTCGACGCGTGGGATGCGATTGCGCGCGTTGCGCGTCGATCTCGGCCTGTTGATCAGGGGACAGCGGCATCGAATCTTCCTTTCTGGCAATGAGTCGCCTGCCACTATATATCGCCGATCCCGGCACAGGAACCGCGATATATGCCGCAGCGGACGCAATAAACAAATTGCTGCTGAGGGCTCTATCGACACGTCGAGGAGGAGCGCTAAGCTCTTGGCAATGTGAGTCGAAAAAGGATGGCCGAAATGGCGTTGAAATATCTTCACACTATGGTCCGCGTGAAGGATCTGGAAAAATCCATGGCATTTTACGAGCTTCTGGGTCTGAAAGAAACACGTCGGTATGACAGTGAAGCCGGGCGATTTTCTCTGATCTTCATGGCTCCTCCGGGACAGGAAGACGCCCCGATCGAGCTGACGTACAATTGGGACGGTGATGACGAGTTGCCCGCCGACAGCCGTCACTTCGGCCATCTGGCCTACGGTGTCGACAATATCTACGAGGTTTGCCAACATCTTCAGAACAACGGTGTTACGATCAATCGCCCGCCAAGGGATGGTCGCATGGCTTTTGTTCGATCGCCCGACAATATCTCGGTTGAGCTTTTGCAGAATGGCGAAGCACTGGAACCAGCCGAACCCTGGACCAGCATGGAGAGCAGTGGTCACTGGTGATCCGTTGGCTGATAGCAATTGGGCTGGTCGTTCAGGCCAGCCCTGTCAAGGCCGAGCAATGCCGCTTGGCGCTGGCCTTGGCGATGGATATTTCCGTTTCAGTCGATGAGGCCGAAGATGTGTTACAACGGCAGGGGTTAGCCGCCGCATTGATTGCGCCCGAAGTGCAAGAGGCCTTCTTTTCTTCACCGATGCCGGTTGCCCTGGCGGTATATGAGTGGAGTGGCCGCTCAACCCAAAATGTCGTCCTGAACTGGACAATGATCGATGATGTTGGTGATCTGCTGTTCGCATCCAGCCAGGTCAGCCAATCCGTCCGATCTGACAGCGGATCAGCAACAGCTATGGGCTATGCGTTGGCATACGGTGCAACCCTTATGGAGCAAGCGCCGCAATGCTTGTTTCAAACCATTGACCTGTCCGGCGACGGCACGAACAACGATGGCTATGGGCCGCAGATCGCCTATCGGCACTTTCCCTTTCAAAACACTGTCGTGAATGGGCTTGTGATCAACGCAGCCGATTTCGAGGGAGAGCTGTTCCTGATCCCTTTCTTCGAAAATAACGTCCTGCACGGGCCCGGCGCCTTTTTGGAAATTGCCACCGGGTTTGAAGATTTCGAGCGCGCCATGCGAAAGAAACTGAAACGGGAACTGAGCGGCTTGCAGATCGGTGCATTGCGGATTGAAGGCCCATGATACGTCGCGTGATCGTCTTACTGGCTTGCCTGATATCAGGACCTGCCTTTGGCGAATGCCGTCAGGCCCTTGCGCTGGGGCTGGATGTGTCGGGTTCGGTCGACAGCCGGGAATACAGGCTGCAACTGGACGGGCTGGCGGCGGCCCTGAGCCGCCCCGAAGTTGGCCAACTTATGTTGTCGGACGGCGCAACCGCCTTGCGTCTGGCGATCTTCGAATGGAGCGAGCGGGGACATGAACGGATGCTGCTGGAGTGGACAGAAGTACGGTCCCCCGCCGACCTGATCGCAATCAGTGATCGTTTGATCCGCACCTCGCGCAGCGCAGCGCCGCAGGGAACGGCGTTAGGGTCGGCCATGTTATTTGGCTCTTCCCTGCTTGATCAGCAAAGGGGGTGCTGGCGCCGTACGCTGGATTTGTCCGGTGATGGCAAACATAACCTCGGACCGCATCCACGTGATGTGAAAGCTAGTTTACGACATGACGGGATCACAATTAACGGGCTGGTGATCGGTGCCGACGATCCGAAAGAAGGTGATCGGAGATATGTTCAGGTCGGTGAACTATCAGCCTATTATTCAGCCTGGGTCATTTTGGGGCCAAACGCATTCGTAGAAGTGGCGCTGGGCTTTGAGGCATATGAAGAGGCCATGACCCGCAAACTTCTTCGTGAGCTGGACAGCCTTGTTCTGTCTGACGCCCGCCACTGATCAATAGATATACCGTATCTGATCCGTCCAGTACCGTTCAACGCGACGCAGCGAACTGGTGATATCCTCAATACCGTCAAGCCCAAGCACCCCCCTGCCTTGCAGGCCTTCGGCGTGACGTGCAAACAGCTTGGACACGATATTGCGGATTTCTCTGCCCTGCGGCGTCAGGCGTACGCGAACTGAACGGCGATCAATCTCGCATCTTTGGTGGTGCATATAGCCCATCTCAACCAGTTTCTTGAGGTTATAGCTGACATTGCTGCCCTGATAGTATCCACGGCTTTTCAGTTCGCCTGCCGTAACTTCGTGATCACCGATATTGAACAGCAATAACGCCTGAACCGCATTGATTTCCAATACGCCGACGCGCTCAAACTCGTCCTTGATGACATCCAGCAACAACCGGTGCAGACGCTCCACCAGGACCAGTGCCTCAAGATAGCTGGTTATGAAGCCCTTAGTCTCTGGTGTGGAGACCTGCATTTCCATACTCATCCGACCCTCCGATTCCGTCGCGCTGTTTGACACACGATGAACCGAAAATCCGAAAAATCGGTTAAGCGGAACTTTGCCTTATTTCTGAAAGGTTTGCGCTATGTCTGCAACCAGGCTGGCAAATCGCGCCGGAGGCTGCACCTGCCCCGTAACCCATTGATAAAGGTCCTGATCGTTTTCGTGCAACAGCGCATCATAGATATCCAGACCGTCGGCATCCATGTCGGCCAGATTGCGCCCAGCATAGGCTGACAGGATAATGTCCATCTCTTTGATGCCGCGTCGCATCGACCGCATTTGCATGCGCTTGATGCGCACATCCCGGGGTTCGCTCAATTCTTCTGCTCCAGCATCTGACGCATTTTCTTTTCCAGACGTGCCGCGCGTTCGGAACATGCGCGCATCTCAGCGCGGATGGCGCGCAGTTCGGCCACGGCCGAGGACAGTTCCGTTCCACCTTCGCCCTCACCCACAGGTGCATCCATGCCGTCGCCCTCGCCGGTCAACAACCACATGATCGAGACATTGACCATGCCCGCCATCATCGACAGCCTGTTGGCCCGGGGTTCGGACAGATCGTTTTCCCAATCTGAAATTGTCGCCTTCTTGACCCCAAGACGCCGTGCCAGTTGCGCCTGTGTCATTCCCGCGGCTTCGCGTGCACCGGCCAGACGGTCTCCGAATGTCGCAGAATCCGGACCATACCAGTCGTTTTCATCATTCATTCGGGTCTCCAATTCACTTTATCTATACGGCTTGATCGTCACTCTGACGCACCCTATGACAGTCGGGCTGAACATACAAACCGAGGCCGAGCATGAGTTTTCTGTCTGCGACACTGTCACGCGTCAAACCTTCACCCACCATCGCTATGACAGCCAAGGCAGCCGAGCTGAAGGCCGCCGGGCGTGATGTCATCGGCCTGAGCGCCGGTGAGCCGGATTTTGACACGCCACAGAACATCAAAGACGCCGCTGTTGCGGCCATCGCAGCAGGCAAAACCAAATACACCGCGCCGGACGGCATCCCCGAACTGAAACAAGCGGCATGTGCCAAGATGAAACGCGATCATGGGCTGGACTATTCGCCGGCCCAGATCTCGGTCGGGACCGGTGGCAAGCAAACGCTGTACAATGCCCTGATGGCGACGATGAATGACGGTGACGAGGTAATCATCCCTGCGCCGTACTGGGTCAGTTATCCCGATATGGTGCTTTTGGCGGGGGGCACCCCTGTTGTGGTCGAAACGACGCTGGAAAACAGCTTCAAACTGACCGCAGAACAACTGGAAGCCGCCATCACGCCCAAAACAAAGTGGTTCATCTTTAACTCGCCCTCGAACCCGACGGGTGCAGGGTATAGTCGGGATGAACTGAAGGCGCTGACCGATGTACTGATGCGTCATCCGCATGTCTGGATCATGTCGGACGACATGTACGAACATCTGGCCTATGACGGGTTCGAGTTCTGCACCCCGGCCGAAGTTGAACCCGGTCTATTTGACCGGACCCTCACCTGCAACGGGGTTTCAAAAGCCTATGCCATGACAGGTTGGCGCATCGGTTATGCCGCCGGCCCGGTCGAGATCATCGCGGCCATGCGCAAGATCCAGTCGCAATCAACGTCGAACCCCTGTTCGGTCAGCCAATGGGCTGCTGTTGAGGCCCTGAACGGAACCCAGGATTTTCTGGCCCCGAATAACGAGACATTCAGGCGCCGACGCGATCTGGTGGTTCGGATGCTGAACGAGATCGACGGCGTCACCTGCCCAACGCCTGAAGGGGCCTTCTATGTCTATCCGTCTATCGCCGGATTGATCGGGAAAACGACGCCGGCAGGGACGGTCCTTGTAGACGATGAAGCCTTTGCAACCGCCCTGCTGGAAGAAGCCGACGTGGCCGTTGTGTTTGGTGCCGCCTTTGGCCTGTCGCCGAATTTCCGCGTCAGCTATGCTACGTCCGACGCGGCACTGACCGAAGCTTGCAGCCGCATCCAGCGTTTTTGTGCTTCTCTGAGGTGACCATGTCCGCCGAACTGCCTGAGTATTACTTTCGCATACGTGAAAACGGTGCTGCGGTGTTTCGGATCGATACTGAAAACCGTCAGCGTCGGATCGAAATGGATCAGATTGCCGTCATCAATATCCGCAATGGCGAGGTCAAGCCGCACGGGCAGCGGACGCTGTCAGACCGGGATCAGGCCGAGATTGCCCAATGGATGGAAGAGCGCCGGGCCCTGCTGGCCCAGCGCGACATCGACGACATTCATCGCGCGGTCGACTATCTGAATCTGACCACGCAATGGGCTCAGTCCAAGGCCAGCGACACGCAGCTGGAGGATGTGACCGACAGGTTATTGATGGCCATGCACGACCTGCGTACGGTATTGGTCCGGAAAAAGGCAGATCGTCTGGACAAAGACTAAGCGGGCTCGGCTGATATCTGTATCTGCTGTACCGAATACATCCAAAACCGGGTCATGAGAAGCACGGCCGCGAAGGCGAGACCAAGCACCAGCCCCAGCCAGACGCCGATGCCGTCCATATGACGAACAAAGCCGAAATAATACGACGCCGGAATTCCCACGACCCAATAGCTGAGCGCCGCCATGACCATTGGGATCTTGGCATCCTGCAACCCGCGCAGCAGGCCCAGCGCAATCACCTGCGCGCCGTCGACCAGCTGGAACAAAGCCGCCATGGCAAGCAAACCGGTACCGATGGTCAGGATTTGTCCCCGCTGCGGATCATCTGCTTCCATGAACAGGGAAATCAAAGGCTCGGCACAAGTCAGGAACAGGATGATGGTTGCCACCGACATGACCAGCGACATACCAGTCACGGAGATTGCGCCCTTTTCCAAATGCGCCCTGTCCCGACGACCCAGCGCATTGCCAGCCCGGATGGTCGCTGCATTTGATAAGCCCAGGTGAACCATGAAGGTGGCCGAAGCCAGGTTCAAGGCGATCCCATGCGCAGCCAGCGGGACCTGACCCAGCCAACCCATCATCACCGCAGAAGTCGCGAACAGTGAAACTTCGGCCAATGTGGTCAAGCCGATGGGCACACCCAGCTTCCATACGCTGGCAAACATTTCCCAATCCGGTCGCCAGAACCGTTGGAAGAGGCTGTGCTCCGGCAACGTCCGGACCACGTAGATAACGACCGCGATCAGCGAAACAACTTGTGTCGTGATCGAGGCGATTGCCGCCCCTGTCACGCCCAGTTCGGGGGCGCCCCAGTTGCCGAAAATCAACGCATAATTGGTCAGCCCGTTCACAGCCGCCGCCGCAATTGTGATCCACAAAACGATCTGCGTTCGCTCCAATGCAGCCAGATAGCTTTTCAACACCATCACAATGAGGGCCGGAAACAATCCCCAACCGGCGACTCTCAGGTATTCGGCTGCGGTTGCAGCGACTTGCGGTTCCTGCTTCATGGCGATCAGGATCGGATAGGACCACCACAGCAAGGGCATGACAACCACGGCATACAGCAACGACAACCACAGACCCATCCGGGTCGAGCGGCGAATGCTGGTTTCGTCCCCTTCCGCCGCTGCTGTGGCCACCATGGGCATGACTGCCCAGCCAAATCCCGCGCCAAACAAAAACAACACGAAGTAATAACTGTTGGCCAAGGTAACGGCCGCCAGCGCCTCGACCCCGTACCAACCCAGCATGATGGTGTCGGTCAAACCGATCGCGTATTGCGCCAGATGACCGCCAACCAGTGGCAGGCCAAGAACGGCAATAGCCCGAAAATGGGCCGGGTATGTCATCACCTTTGTCATCGCTCCAGCCATATGCGCGGCTTTGGCGCGGGACAAGAGCGGATCGGCAAAATTTCAGATTGAGACTTTGGTGCCCGTCCTTTCCCTGTGGCCGGGCATTTTGATGCTCAGCGGGCGTCGGGATGCAACGCGGTGCCCAGAATATGCTCGGATCGGTGAATAACGTGATGCGCCTGCCCTACGATCAGCGGATCAGGCTCGCACACGATATCGTGATCCTTGCCAGGGTAATCCAGCGAGGACAGGAAGTGACGCATACAGTTCAGGCGCGCGCGTTTCTTGTCATTCGACTTGATAATCGTCCAGGGTGCATCAGCCGTATCCGTGTAAAAGAACATGGCCTCTTTCGCCTCGGTATAGTCATCCCACTTGCTGAGGCTCGCCTTGTCGATCGGTGACAGTTTCCATTGCTTCAGGGGGTCGGTTTCGCGGCTTTTGAAACGGCGCTGCTGCTCTTGCTGTGTAACCGAGAACCAGTATTTGTATAGCTGAATGCCCGAGCGCACCAGCATCCGTTCCAACTCGGGCGTTTGCCGCATGAACTCAAGATATTCGTTGGGCGTGCAGAACCCCATGACCCGCTCCACACCCGCGCGGTTGTACCAGGACCGGTCATAGAACACCATTTCGCCTACGGTCGGCATCTCCTGAATGTAGCGCTGGTAGTACCACTGGCCTTTCTCTTCCCAGGTGGGTTTGTTCAATGCAACGACACGGGCCTGACGCGGGTTCAGGTGCTCCATGAACCGCTTGATCGTACCCCCTTTGCCTGCGGCATCGCGCCCTTCGAACAACAACACAAACCGCTGCCCCGTTTCCTGCGCCCACAGTTGAACCTTCAAAAGCTCGGCCTGCAGATTGGCTTTTTGCGTCTCATACACCGACCGGGCCATTTTGCGGCCATAGGGGTATTTCCCACTTTCAAATGCCTGCCGGATTTTCTCGGGGCTGGGCGCTGAGGGGTCGGTGTCTTTGGCGAGCGTGGTCTTGATCTGGGTGGGTTCTGCGTTGGTCGTGGCAATGGCGTCCATACATCCTGTCCTTTTCTACTGTCCCGAACGGTGGCTAGCAGAAAGCTCGGAAATGCGCTTTGATTGGTATCAAATAGATGCCTCAAAAACCCATAGTTTCCAGCGCGGATCACTTGTTCCAATGCAAACGTCTTTTTTCAAGCTGAACGGCCATTCTTTCCACGTCAGGACATGGGGCGACAAAGCCGCGCCACCGTTAGTGATGCTGCATGGTTTCCCCGAATACAGCGGCGCCTGGGCCGATCTTGCGCCTCATCTGGCCGAACGCTTTTATTGTATTGCTCCGGACCAACGCGGTTATGGCCAAAGCTGGTGTCCCGAAGGGGTGCAGAACTATACCCTGTCGCAACTGGTCACGGACATAGCGGCGCTGATAGAATCCTGCGGTGCGCCTGTTGCGCTGCTGGGTCACGACTGGGGCGCATCGGTAGGTTACGGCGTCGCCATGTTCCGCCCGGAACTCGTAGATCGGCTAATCATTGCAAACGGCGTACATCCGGTGCCGTTTCAACGCGCCATGGCCTTGGGTGGCGCACAATCCACAGCCTCGCAATATATCAATCTGCTGCGGGCACCTGATGCCGCACAAAAACTGTCCGAAAACAACTTTGCGATGCTGGAACAGTTCTTTCGCCATGGTATGGGACTGGACTGGTTGACCGAAGCTCGCATGGCCGACTACCGCACTGAATGGGCTCGACTTGGTCGGCTGCAGGCGATGCTGAATTGGTACAGAGCTTCTCCGCTCGTTGTCGCCAAACCCGGTGTCCCCGCAACAGGTCTGCCTGACCTGCCGCTCGACCGGTTGCATGTCAGGTGTCCGCACCTGTTGCTTTGGGGGCCGGACGACAAAGCCCTTTTACCCGAATCCACTGAGGGGCTGGAGGCGTTTGCCACCTACCTCACCCGTGTCACGATCCCTGGGACCGATCATTGGTTGCATCATCAAAACCCGAGGTCCGTGGCGCAGGCCATTCTGGAATGGACTGGCCTGACGTAATCAGGCCCCGCCCGCGCACAACGGCAAGCCAGGCAGCCTTTGTCGCAGCGCCAACGACATCTTTAGCACCTTACCGGTGCCCCCAATCGTCAGGGTTGTCAGAGTTGTTCGGCGACAAGCCCAACTCATCACCATCGGTTGAGCACCCAAGCCCCAGAACCGTCCGGTTTGCATATGAAAAGTAGGAGCAGACCTGATTGATCTCGAGGATTTCGCCATCATCCCACCCCGCGTTGCGCAGGGCGGCGACGTCCGCCTCGACCAGATCGGCCGGCGCTTCGGTCAGCTTGCGGGCATAATCCATCGCAGCCATTTGCGCCGCATCCAGCGGTGCAGCCAAGGGATCGCGCGCCTCAATCGCTGCCCTGATCGCGTTGCCGCGCGCCGCGTCACCCAGCAAGCGTTGAAGACCCGCAAAGTGATGCTCGACGCAATAGCTGCACCGGTTCAGCGAGCTGACCCAAACCCCCAGCACTTCCAGAAACCATTTCGGTATCTTGTTGCCCGAATGATGCAGCACCGCCTTGTACATGGCCATATGGCCTTCCATTGAATGCGGGCGAAGGCTGTGTGCCATCATGATGTTGTCTACGTTATTGTTCGGCCCGGTCACGCGCTCGTAGAGTTTCTTCAACTTTCCAGTCGCTTCTTCGAACGGAACGGTTCTGATCCAGCTCATTTATTCACCTCCGCTTTACCGGGATCAAAGGACGGGTTATCTGCACGGATTGCAAGCGGCTTGACAGAAAATCCACAACACCTCGCGTCCCTCTTCCCCCGGACCACATCACCTGCCATAATGACGGAAACCCAAAAACAAGAGCAGCACCCATGCCCGAAGATCTGTTGACGCCCAGCGCCACCTCTACCTATGACGCCTCCTCGATAGAGGTGCTCGAAGGGCTGGAACCGGTTCGCAAACGCCCCGGCATGTATATTGGCGGCACGGATGAGCGTGCGCTGCACCATATGTTGGCCGAGATCCTCGACAACTCGATGGACGAGGCTGTGGCTGGCTATGCCAACCGGATCGAGGTCGAGCTGCATTCCGACTACGCCCTGACCGTCCGTGACAACGGGCGCGGTATCCCGATCGACCCGCATCCGAAATTTCCGGGCAAGTCCGCGTTGGAGGTGATCCTGTGCACCCTGCACGCGGGTGGCAAGTTCTCGGGCAAGGCCTATCAGACCTCGGGCGGCTTGCACGGGGTCGGTGCGTCGGTGGTGAACGCGCTGTCTGATTCGATGGTCGTGCAGGTGGCGCGGGACAAAACTCTCTATGAACAACGTTTCTCGCGCGGTATCCCGCTTGGCCCGGTCGAAAAGGTTGGCGCGGCCCCGAACCGGCGCGGTACAACGGTGACCTTCCACGCCGACCCGGACATCTTTGGCCATCACAAGTTCAAGCCCGCGCGGCTGTTCAAATCCATCCGCTCCAAGGCTTATCTGTTCTCGGGCGTCGAAATCCGCTGGAAAACCGCCATCGATGACGGCGAAACCCCGCTTGAGGCCTCGTTCCACTTTCCCGGCGGCCTGTCGGATTACCTGAAAGAGACAATGAACGGCTCGTCCACCTATGCCGAGCAACCCTTTGCGGGCACCGTCGATTTCAACGAGAAATTCGGTACCCCCGGCAAGGTCGAATGGGCCATCAACTGGACACCGTCGCGTGACGGGTTCATCCAGTCCTATTGTAACACCGTTCCCACCCCCGAAGGTGGAACCCATGTGGCCGGTTTCTGGGCTGCGATCCTTAAGGGGATCAAGGCCTATGGCGAGTTGATCAACAACAAGAAAGCCGCGCAGATCACCCGCGACGACCTGCTGACGGGTGGCTGCGCGCTGGTGTCGTGCTTTATCCGCGAGCCGGAATTCGTGGGCCAGACCAAGGACCGTCTGGCCACGGTCGAGGCGCAGCGGCTGGTCGAAAACGCGGTCCGCGACCATTTCGACAATTGGCTGGCGGCTGGTACGAAATCCGCCGGCGCGATCCTCGACTTCCTCATCCTGCGGTCTGAGGAACGCCTGCGCCGTCGGGCCGAGAAGGAAACACAACGCAAGTCCGCCACTAAGAAACTTCGTCTTCCCGGCAAGCTGGTGGACTGTTCCAGTTCAACACGCGACGGCACGGAATTATTCATCGTCGAGGGCGATTCTGCGGGCGGCTCCGCCAAGATGGGCCGCGACCGCAAAACGCAAGCCCTGTTGCCCCTGCGCGGCAAGATCCTGAACGTGTTGGGCGCGGCCAGCTCGAAACTGGGCACCAATGCCGAGATCAGCGATCTGACACAGGCGCTGGGTGTCGGCCTTGGCACCAAGTTCAACGTCGACGACCTGCGCTATGACAAAATCATTATCATGACCGACGCGGATGTGGACGGGGCGCATATCGCCGCGCTGCTGATGACGTTCTTCTTTACTCAGATGCGCCCGATGATTGACGCGGGCCACCTGTACCTGGCCTGCCCGCCTTTGTACCGCCTGACGCAGGGTGCCAAACGCGTCTATTGTCTGGACGAAGCCGAGCGCGACGAATGGCTGAAAAAAGGTCTGGGCGGCAAGGGCAAGATCGACGTGTCCCGCTTTAAGGGTCTGGGCGAGATGGACGCCAAGGACCTGAAAGAGACCACGATGGACCCCAAATCCCGGAAATTGATCCGGGTCACCATTGACGAGGACGAACCCGGCGAGACCGGCGATCTGGTCGAGCGTCTGATGGGCAAGAAGCCCGAACTGCGGTTCCAGTACATTCAGGAGAACGCGCGGTTTGTGGAGGAGTTGGATGTTTGAGGGACAAACGTCGGTTATCTGCTGTCACTCAGCGTGTTCCATTTTATGGAAAGTCAGTACATCACTATAGTCTTACCTCACTAAAGATTGAGATATTTGCTCGAGAGATAAGCCTCGGAGAAGCAACTGGCTTTTTGTACGATCACAAAGGCCAAACTGTCTTAGTTTCAAATTGGCATGTTTTTTCTGGGCGTTGTGCTAGATGCGGTCAACCACTTAATAAGTACGGTGCGCTACCAGAATCTTTCACAATTAGTTTCCACTCCCAAGCGATCATTGACTGCGAAAACATGCCGGCAGAGTACAAATTCGGCAATACTCCGTTATCAGATGACAATGGGCCACTATGGCTACAACATCCCGATGGTCAAAAAGTAGATGTTGCGGCGATCCCGTTAGGAAAGCTCCCACCTGAGGTCGTAGGATATGCCATAAATTCAGGAGCCTTTGCGTCAGGACCTGACGCTTCTATCGGAAACGATGTATATATCGTTGGTTTCCCCGAAAAGTTTCCAGTTCATCTTGGCTTGCCGATCTGGAAACGGGGTTCAATTGCGTCAGAGACGCTTGAAAAAGATGGAGTTATCTTCAAGTTCTTTGTTGACTCAGCCACTAAGAGGGGGATGTCCGGTTCGCCTGTTTATGCTCGAAGTAGGGCGATGGCAGAAGGTTCATTGCAAACGGAAAACGATGAGGAACAAGAACTCTATGTTCCGCTTGGTGTGTATTCCGGGCGAATTAGTTCGAGCGACAAGTTCTCCGCGGAAATCGGAATCGTCTGGCCAATTGGAGTTGTCGATCAAATCCTCACCAACAAAGTCCGGGCAGGAAGCTACGAACTAGTTCCTAATTTGAGCCCCAAATGCCTTCATAATCCTAGCTAACCAAATTCCTCGCGCCCGGCCCCGAGGGTGGGTGCGGAACACACCCCCCCTGGGGGGCGGGGCGGGCGCGTGCTTGATGCCTCGCATCAAGCATTGACTGGGCGGAAGACCCACCACCACCACACGCGCCCTGAAAAAACCAAAATCTGCTGCAATTCAAATCCCTTCAGTTTACTAATCAGATCAAGACCCGGCTTCCCCGTGACAAGCTGGCTTGGATTTAACGATTAAGGATTTGCAATGGCCCGCCTTTATGACAGTCGAAAACGTGTTCTCGTAACCGGTGGGGCCGGATTTCTGGGCTCGCATCTGTGCGACAGGCTTCTGGATCAGGGGCACGAGGTTTTATGCGTCGACAACCTGTTCACCGGCACCAAGCGCAACATTGACCATCTGCACAACAACCCGCGGTTCGAGTTTATGCGCCATGATGTGACCTTCCCGCTGTTCGTGGAAGTGGACGAGATCTATAACCTCGCCTGCCCGGCCTCACCCGTGCATTATCAGCACGACCCGGTGCAGACGACCAAGACCAGCGTGCATGGCGCGATCAACATGCTGGGGCTGGCGAAGCGGCTGAAATGCAAGATCTTTCAGGCCTCGACCTCTGAGGTCTATGGCGACCCGACCATCCATCCGCAGACCGAAGACTATTGGGGCAACGTCAACCCGGTTGGTCCGCGCTCGTGCTATGACGAGGGCAAGCGCTGCGCCGAGACGTTGTTCTTCGACTATCACCGTCAGATGGGGCTTGAGATCAAGGTCGCCCGCATCTTCAACACCTACGGCCCCCGAATGCACCCCGCCGACGGGCGCGTTGTGTCGAATTTCATCATGCAGGCCCTGACGGGCGAGGCGATCACGATCTTTGGCGATGGCACGCAGACCCGGTCATTCTGTTACGTGGATGATCTGATCGAAGGGTTCATCCGCCTGATGGACACCGGCTCGGACGTTACCGGCCCCGTCAATCTAGGCAATCCCAACGAATTCTCGATGAACGAGCTGGCCAGCGAGGTGCAGGCGCTTGTTGGCGCGGAAACCCCTATCAGTTTCAGGGAGTTGCCCGAGGACGATCCGAAACAACGTCAGCCCGATATCACGCTGGCGCGGACCCTGCTGAACTGGGAACCCACAGTGCAGCTGAAGGAAGGGTTGGACGCAACGATCCGGTATTTCCGGGCGCTTCAGTCAGAAGGCGCAGCCGGATAACGCGTCTCACCGTGGTTCAGAGAATGGATCAGACCGCCGTGCCGATCAGCGCGACGCCAATCGCCATGAGGACCGCGGCGCCCAGGCGTCGCATCCAGTTGCCTTCCTTCAGGAAAATGAACCCGATAAGCGCCGCAAAGATGACCGAGGTTTCCCGCAGGGCCGAAACCGCCCCAAGCGGCGCAAAGTTCTTGGCGTAAAGCACCAGACCATACGCTGTCATCGAAACCAGCCCACCCAAAAGGCCCGTCATCCATATTCTGACTGGCAGGTCTTTGAGGGTGGTGCGTTTCCTGACCCCGATAAACCCTGCAATGAACAGGTGCAGAAAGGCCCCCCACACCCAATAGCTGAGCGTATTGCCTGACAGCCGCACCCCAATCCCGTCAACCACCGAATAGATCGAAATGCAGAACCCGGTTCCCAGCGCAAATCCCAGCGCGCTGCGCCCGACGCCCGAACGCAGCGCCGCCCAGCTGCTCAGCTGAATGCCAACTGCGATCAGGGCGATCCCACCCCAGGCCTGCCAGGGCAGAACTTCGCCCACCAGCGCCATCGCCCAAAGCGAGACCAGCGCCGGAACAATCCCGCGTGCTATGGGGTAAACCACACTCAGATCGCCATGCTGGTAGGCCTTGCCCAGCATGAAGTAATAGCCGAAATGCACGACGGTCGAGAGCAGGATATAGACAAAGCTCTGCGTGTTCGGCAACGGCAGGACCATCACCATTACCGCCGCCGGCAAGACCTGACCCAACGCGACCAGACCCAGCATGGTGGTGCGGTCCGCTGCCGTTTTCACGATGGCATTCCATACGGCATGCAGCAGCGCCGCCGACAGAATAATCAGAATGACGAACAGGGTTATACCCGAACCTTTCCCGCAGAATACGCGCAACAAGGGTCTTGGGCCCTATTCACTTGGGCGTGGTGTCTGCCAAAACCGGGATTTTTGTCAAGCAGGATTCCAGTGGTCAAAATACCGCCACCGTTGGGAATGTGTCCGCAAGCCGTTTCCGGTCTCGTCCTGCGCCTTTGTGCCCGGCAAGAAGTTACAACTGCACGTGATCCCGGTTGCAGGACGTGCATCAGGTTCTAAGATCGGGCACATGAGTTTTGTGACAGACAACCAATTGCCCCTGCTTATCCTGTTTTTTCTGTCAGGATCGATCGGCACCGCCTTTTTGTTCCGCAAACCAGCGGGGCACCGGGCGTGGAAACTGGCCGATCTGGTCTGGGTCGTGCTGGGTGGTATCGGCGCATTGGTGGCTGTTCTGGCAGGGCTTTATACGTCGGACAGTTCGCGACTGGATCGTCAGATTGATGTGGCCTACGCGGCAACATTGGCATTCGACAGGGATGCCGCACGGTTTCGTCTGCGTTTCTGCGACCCTGCTTACGATCCTGACACGGCAGTGCTGTGCGACAAGGTTGAATTTCTGTCGGCTTCAACTGCCAGCAACTCGGAATTGCCCCTGTTCATCGCCGTTACCAACGAAGTAGCCCCCCTGCAGGGCCTGCACTTCCTGTTCGGAAGTCAGGCCAAGGATGAAATGGACGAGCTACGGGATATGACGGCCAAAGCCGATGCTTTCGATATCGACCAGTTTCTCGTATTCACGTCCCTGGACGACAAAACTCAGGTAGCCATCGACAACATGCGCCGTAAGGTGCCCGCGATTGCCGGAGATTATCAGATCCTAGCACAAAGCTATGACGACCTGATCGAGCAAGTCGGCAAGTTGAAGAACGAATGGGAATACCTGCAGGCCAACGCCCATATTCTGGTGCTGCAAATCGTGGCGCTTTGTCTTGTTAGCTTTGCGGCCCCCTTTCGATTGGGAAAATCTTTGGTCGAATTGCGCACGAAGCTTAACGCCGATAGCCCCGCGCCAACACCTGAGGATCAACCCCCAGAAAATAGCGCAGAAGTGTCCACAAGTTCCGCGTGCCCCGCCGAAACCAACCTGCCTGTTCATAGCGCTCCGCGCTCGTAAAGGCATGCGACCCGAGTATCTTGATCCGTGGCAATGCGCGCACCAGCGCCACATCTTCCATCAAGGGTTGGTCCGGATACCCGCCAGCCGCCAGATAGGCCTCATGCGGAACCAGCAACCCCTGATCTCCGTACGGTAAACCGAACAGCCTGCTGCGCAAATTGGCCCATCCGGCCACCCAGGCTGGCGCAAGCCCACGCGCGCGAAAAGCCAACCGAAACGCCGCTGGTGCGTTGGATGGCAGATGGGCGCTTACGCTCTTGGCCCATCCCTCTTGCAACACGGTGTCTGCATGAAGGATCAGAAGCCAGTCTCCATCAGCATGCGCGCACCCCCGGCGCAATTGACCGCCGCGCGATGGCTCACCTCTAATGACATGCGCGCCAACATCTTCTGCTATTCTCAACGTCTGGTCAGTTGAGCCTGCATCGCTGACGATCAGGTCCCGGATCAGCCCGGAATGCACCCCTTCCATCAGGGCCTCAAGGCACGCAGGCAAGGAACCGGCGGCATTCAAGGTTGGAATCACTACAGTGAGGGGTGCGGGCACGTCCGATAACCTCTGGTCTTGGCTGCGAGACTTCCTATATCACGAGGCCAAAGGCAATGACGAGGACCAAGCCATGCCCACCCGCCGCATCCTGCGCCTGACCGGCTCGGACACCGAAAACTTTTTGCAGGACCTTGTAACCAATGACGTTCAGGGATTGGGCAATGGGCTGGTCTATGCCGCACTGCTTACACCACAGGGCAAGTATCTGGCAGATTTCTTTCTGAAACGCGATGACGGTGGCGTGCTGCTGGACGTGGCCGAGCCACTTGCAGATGACCTGATCAAGCGCCTGAACATGTACAAACTCCGTGCGGATGTGGTGATCGAAGGCACGGATCTACATCTGCAACGCGGCACTGGGCCAGCACCGGACACTGCCCTGCCCGACCCCCGTCATCCGGATATGGGTTGGCGCGATTACTCGACAGCCCCAGAAGGCGATGACGGAACCGACTGGGACGCGCTGCGTGTTCGACACTGCATCCCCGAGGCGGGCGCTGAACTGACGCCAGACAGCTATATCCTCGAATCCGGGTTCGAGACGCTGAATGGTGTGGATTTCAAAAAAGGTTGCTATGTCGGTCAGGAAGTGACTGCGCGCATGAAGCACAAGACCGAGTTGCGCAAAGGCTTGCGGCGGGTCTTTGTCGAAGGATCGGTTCCGGCGGGGACTGAGATTACCGCAAACGGCAAACCCGTCGGCACCCTGTTCACGCAATCAGGCGGCCAAGGAATCGCGTATCTGCGCTTTGACCGTGCGAGTGCTGACATGCTGGCCGAAGACGTCGTGGTTCGCCTGACGGACCAAGCGTAACTTGTTGCCAAATCGGCACGGCCTTATCCGCCGTATGTTTCATAAAGTTTGAACCCGTTACCCAGCCCTGCCAATGTGTCGGCACAGGGGCAACACGGATACCCGCATGTTTCAGCTTTATTCCGCGATTTGGCGCGCCAGCGCCGGGCGGCAGATTATCCTCATCCTGTTATCCATTGCCATTGCGGCGCTTGCCGCTGTTCCGCTTGAATTTCAGCGCGATATCGTCAACCACCTTACGTCCAATGATCTTCACGTCGAAAAGCTGGTTCTGCTGGGCATCGGCATGATGATTGTCATCCTGCTGAGCCTCGCCCTGAAATGGGTTCTGGGTTTTCGCGCAGGGATATTGGGCGAAGACATGATCCGGCTGATCCGGCAACGCTTGCTCTGGCGCGCGACCGACCTTAAGGAAACGGGTGAAAACCTGCGCAAGGGCACCATGACGACCGCCATCTCGGCCGAGGCTGAGGAGCTGGGCAAGTTTGCCGGGGGCGCATTCTCGGACCCGGTGGTTCAGGTCGGAACGCTGATCAGCGTGATCGGATACATATCCTCAACGCAGCCAGGCCTTGGCCTTATCGCGTTTTCCATGATTGTACCGCAGATCATTATCGTTCTGGTGTCACAACGCAAAGTGAACACGTTCGTTGCCGAACGCGTCCGCCTGTTGCGCAGCGCCACTGACCGGCTGACCACCGAAGATATTCAGGCCGTCGAGCAGGATATCAATGCCTTGTTCGACGACATCTATGACACACGACGGCGCATGTTTCTCTGGAAGCTTTCGGCCAAGTTCCTGTTGAGCGTGATCAATGGCGCCGGAACCGTCGGTATTCTGATGTTGGGCGGTTATCTGGTGCTGCACGGCAAGACCGATGTCGGCACAGTGGTGGCCGCGACCAGCGGGCTTGGCCGGATACAGGGCCCGACCGCGTTCCTGATCGCCTTTTACAGACAAGTCAGTGCCAACCGCATCAAATACGAACTTATGTTGGAACTATTCGGCCCGGACCCCGCGCATTACCGGTACCGCAACAGTGCATAAAAAAGACCGCGCAGCGGCTGTCTGCGCGGTCTGATATTAAAAGCGACGAAACGTCACGCGCGTTCGGAATATTCCATGGTTTCGGTGTTCACGATGATCATTTCATCCTGACCGATGAACGGCGGCACCATGACTTTCACGCCATTGTCCAGAATTGCAGGCTTGAACGAGTTCGCGGCGGTCTGACCTTTTACGACCGGCTCAGTTTCGACGATCTTGCAGGTCACTTTCTGCGGCAGCGTCGCGTTCAGCGCTTCACTTTCGTAGAATTCGACAACAATCGTCATGCCATCTTGAAGGAACGGACGACGCTCGCCCAGCAAATCCGCTGGCAATTCAATCTGTTCGTATGTTTCGGCATCCATGAAGACCAGCATGCCATCGGTTTCATACAGGAACTGCTGATCCTTCTGCTCAAGGCGCACACGCTCAACCTTGTCAGCTGAGCGGAACCGTTCGTTCAGTTTTGAACCATTGCGCAGGTTGCGCAGTTCGACCTGCGCGAAAGCGCCGCCCTTGCCGGGCTTCACATGGTCAACCTTGACCGCGGCCCAAAGGCCTTCGTTATGCTCAAGCACATTGCCGGGGCGAATTTCGTTCCCATTTATCTTGGGCATTACATAAATCCTTCACAAACGGTTGATGCGTCAGTTGCGCCTCCTATATCTGGCGGGAACATACCTGACAAGACAACCAAACCTAGTGCTGCAGGTGCAGCGAGATATGCAAGTGACGCAACGCAACTATGCATATTAGCTGTATCCGAATCGCACTTTATCGGTCATAAGGACCGTCACGCCGAAAATTGCAAGAGCAAGAAAAACAAGGAAGACGAGATGAGAGATTTCGTTGACGGCACTGCCTTTAACAACGAACAAGGCAATCGTGCTCGCAAACTTTTCGCGGCCGTTGTGTTGGCCGCACTCGATGACGCCATTGCCGATGACAAGAAATATGGCAATGGTCCGGAACAAATCGCCCGTTGGGCGCGCTCGCGCGATGGACGCGAAGTGCTGTCTTGCGCGGGAATCGACCCGAACGAACGGGTTGTCAGCGGACTGATGGAGTTCGTTGGCCGTGGCGTGCGGACCTCGGTCGCGCTGTCGCGTGAAGAAAGCGAGCGTCGCAACGCCGCTCAGCAGGCTGAAGCTGCCTGATCGAAGGCTGTTTCAACTCAGAAAAAACGCGCTCTGCCATCAGAGCGCGTTTTTCTATGCGTATACCGCCACAATCCCGATCCCGGGCGTCAAGGTGAGTTCGGGGCTTCCCCTGCCCGCCCAAATCAGGTCATCTGCGCTTTGACAGGTAGGAGACAATCCATGGTTCGCGCCATCATGATTCAAGGCACCGGCAGCAATGTCGGAAAATCCGTTCTGGTGGCGGGGCTTGCGCGAGCTTTTACACGGAGAGGTCTTCGGGTTGCGCCCTTCAAGCCGCAGAACATGTCGAACAATGCTGCTGTTACGGAAAACGGTGGGGAAATCGGTCGCGCACAGGCCCTTCAGGCACGGGCGGCAAGGCGGGCGACGCATACGGATATGAACCCTGTATTGCTGAAACCTGAAACAGATACCGGCGCGCAGATCATCGTTCAGGGGCAGCGCGCGGGCACCATGAAGGCCGGTGATTATCGCAAGGATAAATCCAGGCTGTTAAGCGCCGCACTGGAAAGCTTTGACCGACTGTGCAGCGATGCGGATCTGGTTCTGATCGAAGGTGCGGGCAGCCCGGCCGAAACCAACCTGCGCAAGGGTGACATCGCCAATATGGGCTTTGCCTGCGCTGCGAATATACCTGTTATACTTGTCGGCGACATTCACCGCGGCGGTGTGATCGCACAGATCGTTGGCACTCAGGCGGTTCTGGATGAGGGTGATCTTGCGCGAATTCGGGGCTTCGCCGTCAATCGGTTCAAGGGTGATGTGTCCCTTTTTGACGAAGGGCGCGATGACATCGCCTCTCTTACCGGGTGGCCCTGTTTGGGGGTTGTGCCATGGTTTCACGACGCCTGGAAGCTTCCGGCCGAAGATATGATGGACATCCGCTCTCACACAGGCGGCACATGCAAGGTTGTTGTGCCACAGCTTGAACGGATGGCGAATTTCGACGACCTTGACCCCTTGTCTGCCGAACCCGGAGTGAGCGTCGAGATCATTCCGGCCGGACGCCCATTGCCGGGCGATGCCGATCTGGTTTTGCTACCGGGCAGCAAGTCCACCATCGGAGATCTGGCCTATTTCCGCGCACAAGGCTGGGACATCGACCTGTTTGGCCATGTCCGGCGCGGCGGGCATGTTCTGGGTCTCTGTGGCGGCTTTCAAATGCTGGGCAAGACCATCTCCGACCCCGATGGCGTGGACGGTCGACCGGGTAAGGTCGAAGGGTTGGGGTTGCTGGATGTAGACACGGTCATGGGGGGACAAAAGCAAGTTGTCCTGCGTAAGGCCCATGCCTTGCCGGACCGAGAGCCGGTCACCGGATACGAAATCCACATGGGCCATACAGACGGACCGGATTGCGCCAATGCATGGCTTGAGGTCGAAGGCCGCCCCGAGGGCGCGGCCAGCGCAAACGGGCGGATCAAGGGAAGCTATCTGCACGGTATCTTTTCGTCCGACGCATTCCGGGCGCGGTATTTGTCAGCGTTAGGCGTGACCTCGGACCTGTCCTATGAAGATGGCGTCGAGCAGGCGCTGGACGATCTGGCCGATCATCTGGAGCGCCACATGGATCTTGACCTGCTGCTCAGCCTCGCGCAGCCCCCGCACCGCAGCTGACCGTTACTCCAGATCCTGAGCCGCAAGAGCGCGGGCGATCTCTCGTCTGACCATCTTGCGCACATTTCTTGTAATTCGCTCGCCCATCGTTCCTTGCAGTTCGGTGCGGACAACCTCTGCGATCAGGGCGCGCAGAGCGTCCTCGTCCATGTCGATCGTCCTGACGTTTTCGTCGGAATCAGCATCAGACACAACAGCCTGAGACGACCGGATGAATTTCGCCTGATAAGGTGCACCTTCGTCCTGCTGAGCCGCCTCTGGTTCGTCGCCTCCAGCAGCATCAATCGACATCGCAGCGGCAAATTCTTCTTCGACATCCCATGGCAGCGCATGAGACGGTGTGCCCGAATATGCATCCTGGCTGTCACCGTCCGGTTCCCACTGGTCTTCTGTTTGTGCAATGGCCGCTTCCAACGCTTCGATCTTTGCACTCAGGCTGATTGCAGCATCATCCGACGGGGCGTGTTTCATCTCGGCTGCTTCTGGCTTGTCCTCGTCGGCGTTCGCGGGTTGACCCGTCTGAACGATGTCACAGGTTCGCAGCAACATCGGCTTGGCGGCATCTGTAACTTCGGCTTTGGATACAGCTTTAGCGGGAATCACTCCCAACTGATCTGGTGTGCTGATCCGCAAAGCATCGGTAAGCACCAGCCGCCCCGGCTTGCGTGCCTTAGTCGTTTGATCCGAGACGGATTTATCACGACTGTCTTCACTGACCAGACGTTTGACCGAAGACAGAACGTCTTCGATCCCTGCTTTCACGACATTATCAGACATTGTTCTCTACCGCTCTATCCTTGGATCAAGTGTAGCCAAACAATCCGTGCCTCACAACAAATAGTATTGGCGATCAGTCCCGGCGCAACGCTTTGAGAACACGATCCAGATCCTTGCTTTGCTTGCTGACCTGTGCAGGTGCATTCTTGACCAGGTTGTAATACAAAGTCGGATCATAGATTTGCACCGCCAGCCCAAGACGCTCGGCTGTCAGAAGGCCCTGCGCCTGCAACAACTGATAGGCAGCCCGCGACCGTTCGGTGCGCGAAGCAACTTCCGCCAGCTGTGCATCCAGCAAATCCTGCTGTGCATTCAATACATCCAGAGTTGTTCGCGCGCCCAGAGTCGCCTCTTCCCGGATGCCATCAAATGCCACCTGCGAGGCGTTAACGCGCTCGGTTGACGCCCTCAAACTGGCGCTGGCCGCCTGAAACGCCGCATACCGGTCGGTCACACCCTGCGTGATGTTCTTTTGAACGTTCAGAAGATTCGCACGCGAGGCATCGCGGCTGGCCATCGCGCGGCGCACATTTGCCGCCAACCGGCCACCTGCGTAGATGGGTTGATTGAAGTTCAGCGACACGGTCGCGTCGTTCACATAGTCATTATTGTCATAGCGCTCGGACACGCCTGCATCGGCATTCAGGCTGACATTCGGCCCAAGGTTGGCCCGCTGTTGCTGCACGACCAGATCGAACGCCCTGACCTGATGCTGTGCCGACAGAATGGCCGGGTGGTTGCGTTGCGCCAGGTTCACAGCTTCAGCTTCGGAACGCGGCAGATTGGGCAGGCTCGGCTGGCCAGCCGTTCGCCCCGGTGCCTTTCCGACCGCGTTCACGTATTCGGCCTGGGCAATGCTCAATTCACCGCGTGCCACAGCCAGATCCGCCTGAGAGCTTGCCAGCTGCGCTTCGGACAATGCGACGTCCGTCCGGGTTACTTCGCCCACTTCGAAGCGGTCATTCGACGCCCTAAGTTCCTCTGCCGACACATCCACGTTGTTCTGGCGGATCGCCACGGTCTCTTCCTGCAACAGGACGCCCAGATAGGCATTTGCTGCGCGGATAAGAACCTGTTGTTCGATATCGATCAGGGTTTGCCGGGTCGATAGCACCGTTTCCTGCGCCGACTGCTTGCCCAGCACCGACGCGCCGCCATCATACAAAAGCTGGCTCAGCGTCAGGCCCGAAAAGAACCGCGACGGCTCGTTTGTCGTCACGACGTTATTGACCCGCGAACGGGTGTAATCCTGGCTGACCTGCACGGTCCAGTTGATGATTGGCCGCAACGCAGAAAGCGCAATGGCCACATCTTCATCCGCCGCGCGCAGCAACGCCCGGTTCTGCTCAAGCAAACCACTGGTGTTATACGCGCCGATGAACGCATCCGTTATGTTGTCTGCCCACGCTGCACGCCCTGGCATCACGCTCATGGCAAGTCCTGCGGTCACAGCAAACGCCCTGACCAGCTTACCTGTCGCCGAACCACGCATACCAAAATCCTCTCAAACGAAATTACACTGCCCTACAGGCAGTTTGCGGCCTTCTTTTCAACTAATCAAGGCGATAGAAAAATCTATCGGCGGACTATAGCGAAAATGCACACTCTGCCGAAAAACCTTCCAGAACCGGCGCATGGGCATTGAACACATCACGCCAACTGACGCGACCACCGGTTTTTCGACCGATCCGCACGGTACCCAGGTTGCTGTTGACAAACAGACACACAATCCGACCGTGGTCCTTGAGCTGATCCAACAGGGCATCGGGCACCTGCTCGACACCGCCCTGCACCATGATCGCATCATAGGGGCCGTGTTCCGCCACACCCTGTTCCAACGCGCCGACGTGGATGATGGCGTTGTGCACGTCAGCCTCGGCCAAGAGGTTTTGCGCCTCGGCTGCAAGGGTTTCGTCGCATTCAACACCCACAACCAACTCAGCCATCCGTGCGGTGACAGCCGTGGAATATCCCATTGCCGGAGCGATATCGAGGACCATCTCATCCTTGGATATGTTCAGCACGTCCAGCATTTTAGCCAGGGTCCGCGGCTCCAGCATGCTGCGCCCTCCACCCAGATCAATCAGGCCGTCCACATAGGCCGCCTCGCGTTGAGAATCGGGTACGAAGCTTTCCCGCGGAACACTCAGCATAGCCTCAATGATCGGGAACTTGGTGACGTCAGAGGGGCGGATCTGTGTATCAACCATTGTGCGGCGCCGGGCTGCGAAGTCAGTCATTGGATATCTCGTCTCATTCCCAAAGATGTCGGGCTTGTGCCATATCCTGAACCTTCCAGCAACGCCCCTGTTGCCGCAACCTGAATCGTGATCACCTTCTTGGGCATGGACTTCGGCAAATTTCAGTCTTGCCGGCAAATTCGCACGCAATCCACTGGACGCCCCAGAGGAAAGCTGTTAAAAACCCAATCACACCACGGCAAGTATTTGATTTTACTTGAAAAGGCGAGTTGGCGGAGTGGTGACGCAGCGGATTGCAAATCCGTGTACACCGGTTCGATTCCGGTACTCGCCTCCATTTTATTCTAAATCATTGACTTAGCCCTGTGGTGCTCGGGTGTGACACAAAGTGGGACACACCTACAATGATGCAGTCATCCTATCTAAGCCTTTCTAGACACGGTGTTTATTACTTCCGGTGGCCTATCCCTCCGTCTTCTGAGCAAAAGAGAACATCTGTAAGAATATCGCTGCGCACTCGCTGCCCGCATAGGGCTGGTGATCTGGCGCGCTTTCTTGCATCTTGCGGTCGATTAATACCGGATCAAACAAACGTGCCCCGACTAAGACAAGACCAAATCCGATCAATGGTGCATCGGTACTTCAAGGCTTCGCTCGACAAGTATCTGGAACGGCTAAACGACAAAGGCTTTCCAGATGGATCAATCAGTGCGATGCAGCAAGAGATTGAAATCCATGAAAACGCTACAGACGGCGAGGACCTACTGTCTGACCTTTATCTCGACAGCAATGCGTTTTGCAAAGCCTCTGACATAAACCCACAGGACTGGGAAGATAACGAGATTGACCTTCGCCGGGAGTGGCGAAAGGGGCGTAGAGATATGCTCAGGCGCGTTCTGGAGGCCGTAGAACGCCTTGAACACTATTCTTATGATGACGCCCCAGCCGCTACTGTATCGCCGCCCACAAAGACGCTCCCCGCCTCTTCGCCAATAGGCATGGCAATTGATGACTTCATCGCGGAACATTCGCGTCAATGGGCGGAAAAAACAGTCGGCCAGAACCGCGCGTACCTGAATATTCTTATTGAATACTTCGGGCCAGATAGGTTGCTGGGCACGATAACAAAGCAGGATGCGAACGAAGTCAAAAAGGTTCTGCAAGCCTTACCATCCAGCCGGAACACCAAGCCCGCCCTGAAAAACATGCCTTTGATGGAAGTCATCAAGCTGCCGGGTCAGAAGACAATCGCCCCCAAAACGATCAATAGCCACATACAAATGTTCAAAGGGTTTTTTGATTGGGCCGAACGACACGGATACTCACCGCATAGCCTCTTCGACGGCATGAAGGTGGCAAAGGCCAAAAACAGCGTAACCGAACGCAAACCCTTCAAGCCCGACCACGCCCGCTTGATTTACAAAGAACTAACAGAAAACCCGTCTGGGCTGGTGCGCAAGGAATGCCATAAGTGGGGTATGCTACTAGGAATGTTCACAGGTGCGCGCCTGAACGAGATATGCCAACTAGACATCGCCGATGTTCAACAAGAAGGTGGCGTATGGTATCTTAACATTACAGATGAGGGCGAGGACCAGCGGGTGAAGTCTGATGCCGGAAGACGCAAAGTACCCGTACACGCCGAATTGATACGCCTAGGTTTCTTGAACTTTGTAGAGAGCAGAAAGTCAGGGACACGCCTATTCCCTGAATACAGCTTCAACGCAAACGGGGGTTATGGACGCAACCTAGGACGCTGGTGCAACGAGAGTTTCTTGAAAAAGCTGCGCATTAAAGAGCCCGGCTTGGTATTCCACAGCTTCCGGCACACGGTCGTGACACGACTGAGCCAAGCCGGAGTAGCTGAGCCCATTGTACAGTGTATCGTCGGCCACGCTCGATCTGGCGTAACTCAAGAAGTGTACATGAGAGAAGGCTACCAGCTAAACCAACTCAAGACCGCGCTAGACAAATTCAATCCCTGCTGAGCTTTCAAACCTAACTCGGGTACGGCTTTGAATGCGGCCCCTCGAAAAGAGACTTGGCGCTGGGGGCCGCAGCGATTGCAGCCCGAACATCTGCATCTTTGAGGTCCAACGATTGGAAGCCCAACGCTTCAATCTTTGCTACAGCTTCAATGCGGCCAAATTCATCACCATGGCGTTCGGCATAATCTTTCAGACCGAGCAACTTCGGCAATGAATCAGCCAAGTGTTGCCCATGCGGGTCAACAAGATTGGCCTTAACGCTACCGTCACTGGATTGTTCAAAGAAAACAAAGTCAGGTCGCAGGATACTTGCCTGACCGTCTTCATCGTAAACGATTCCCAAGGATTCGGGCTTTGCAGACGACGGATTGCGGTACCATGCCACAGATGTTTCTAGCGCCATTTCCACTTCGATCACTCTGGCTTCCCATGAGTTCAGTGCGTCAGGGTATTTACCATCTTCATCACACAAAAGATGGTGATCATGACGCGGCAAAGGAACTTCGGTGCCGTTTTCCCTAACTTCGACTGTTGGCTGCAGCCTGTTCTTTGGCATAGCAAGCGTCACGTCCAGTGGTTCGGCGCTGAGTTCGCGCAACTCTCGGTATACGTCCTGCCGCTCATCAGTCAGCGCCTTGATTGCAGCCTCTTGCGCAGTAAGCCATGTATTTGCCAAGGCTTCCGCCTCAGCTTCCAGTGTGACTTTCACAACGTCTATCAACCCGAGCGCGGCCACATCCGTATGCGCCTCGATCAAGGCTTCTTCATAGTCTTCTGCATCGGTGTTTTGGTCAGCCAAATATTCGCTGTAAGTCTTTGCCAAGTCAGGGGAAAGCAGGCGAGCTGCACGTCTATAGGCTTCTTCGATCACCGCATAGTCAGCTGCTTCTACAAAGTCATTAAAGGACATTTCTTGCGTTTCAACATCCGCACTGACAGTCTTACCCTCGACAGTGAGGACGTCTGTCCGGGCCTTGGCAATGTCAGCGGTGAGTGCTGTTCGCTGTGCATCCAACACACCATGCAAGTGCGCATGTGCCTGTTTGCCAGCATTTGGCAACAAGCCGTCGGCTGCTAGCTCATGTGCCAAGGCTGTGAGACGCTTTACTGGCCGCGCCTGTTTCTTGGGCAATGCAGCAGAAGGCAGGCTAGTCAGTTTGTCCCAAACCGCCTGCGGTACATTCGGGTTTGGGGCCGTCTCTATCGGATTGATCAGCACTCGGCGTCCCGGCAACTTGTCACCTGCCTCGCCGCCCGACATAAGCACCTCAACAACGGCCTTCACCGTGTCTTGATTAAACTTGGGCAATAAGCAATCGACCGAGTTCAGCCGCTCGTTGCCCGGTATACGCCGCGCAAGCGGTGTCCTCACCATGCGGCCCAATAGCTGCGTGATATGTGTTTGGTCTGATGCGGCTCGGAAAGACACCATTACTTCGGCCCTTGGACAATCCCAGCCAGTGCTGATTGCATCCTTCGCCAGCAAGACCCTTACATGGTCAGCCTCTTGAACGCGCTGCGGTTCGATGTAGGGCACGACAAAGCCGCCGAAGTTCTCTTCCTTATGTTCCCCGAACACGTTGTAAACGCTGTCCGGCGTCAGGTCAGGCCACGCGTCGAAGATGGTTTGCAACCACGCACCTACATCATCTTTGTTGGGCGAGTTCGGTACCTGCAACACCATGAGCGGTTTGACCTTCGCTGTGTCGCCCTGTTCATCAGCATAGGCGGCCCAAGCCTTGCTAGACTCTTTCAGCTTCTCTGTCCCCCGCCGAAGCAAGACTGTGGTGAAGTCACCTTGTTCATCTGGCACGTCCAAAGTGATCGTGTCCTTGAGCAAGCCTGACTCTTGCACCAGCTTGGAATCAACCACCACGTTCGGCAGGGCCGTGCGGTCCTTCATCGACTTCACAGCATCGTTGAACCTTTGCACGGTTGCTGACACACCCCAGACAATCGGAATACCGGGCACCGTGCCTTGGCCGTTGATCAAACGCGTCACGATGGTCTGTGTGCCCTTCACCGCGTCGCGCATCCCCCGGTGCGCCTCATCCAAAACCAAATAAAGCGTCAGGTCCGGGTCTTCGACGGTGTTGCGGATTGTGTCCCAGATTGTATGGGACCGACTGTCGGGCATGATCGGCGTTCCGTCGATTGTCAGAACGCCTTGGTCCGACGGGTCAGCACCCCGTACCAGCATTGAGTTCTTGGACAGCTTCTGCGTGTTCAAGAAATATACTTTGCCCGGTTCAAACACCTCACGCGAGAAAGTGTTCTCTACCGTCACAAGGTCAAAGGTCGTCAGTTTGTCCGCCGCCTCTTGCAGCCGCCAGCGGGACTGTTCGTTCAGAGACGGGTCGTCGGAAAACCAGATTACTACCGCGCCGGGGTCAGGCTCAAAGTCGTAGTCGTCAGAGCCGAAGAACAGTGCCTCAAACACCGCCGCGGCCATGACCGTTTTACCGGCACCTGTAGTTGCGGTCAGCGAGAAAGCCGTGGTCATATTGTCATCTTGCCACCACTTCTTGGCTTTCCTCAGGCGGTCCAGAACTTGGGCCACCGCGTCGTCTTGGTAGTCTTTGAGTGTAAATTTCATCTTCTTAGCGCCCCATCGAGAAGCGGAAATTGGTCAGATAGGATTCGTAGAGCCGCACTGCCTCAACCCCGTCAGGCAGGCCCTGTGCGACCGACTGAAAGCGTCTGTCGTCGTCGGTGACGATATAGGCGATGCGGATAGTGCCCTTGGCCTCTATCGCTTCGATATAGGGCGCTGCAGCGTCCAGATCGGTCAGCAGGCCATAGGTGTCGGCAATGTCCCAGCCCGCGTCAGGCAGGTTCTCAATGCGCTGCCCTTCGCTGCCTGCCTTTATCCAGAGAAGCGGCGCGATACGGGCAAAGGCGCGGTTGTGGCTGACCGAGACCGGGGTTTCATAGGTGAGCGTGAAGAACTCGGCATTTTCCTCAAAACCATCGGCCATTGGAAACTCATCGGTGAACTTGTAGTCGCCCTTGATCGGGTCGCCATCCGGCGTCTGGCCAGTGATCGCGGCCTTGATGCGCGGCTTGGTGATGTAGTCGCAAATACCCCATTGCTCCCACTCACGATCTCCGGGACGCAGGTTTCGTTGGCGCAGGGCCTTTTGTTCGTCGGCCGACACTTCATTGTTGGTGATCGAGATACATTGCCGTCTGCCGTTATCCTGCTTGTTCAAACGCATGACAGCGTGTGCAGTGGTGCCGGAGCCAGAGAAGAAGTCCAGAATGGTCGCATTACTCTTGTCTTTCACGAAGAAACGCACTGCATCCTCAACAGCGTATAGGCTTTTGGGGAATGGAAACTTCCGATCCGGCAAACAATTTCTTAGGAGCTTTGTACCACCTTGTTCCGCGCTATGAGACGGCAATCTCCATTGCGTACCGGGTATAAACAAAGAGTCATAGTTGGAATGATCTACGATTACGGAGTTGTCAGCGTTCCTACCAATAATTGGAAAAACACCAGCTTCAATTTTGTTTTGGCCACCTCTCTTGATATACGAGACTGTAGTATTGCTCTCTCGCCATTTACCAAGTTTCAGATATCCCTTTTCTAGAAGGGAACGAGCATTCTGTGCGCTGATTTGCCAATTCCCTTCGGTGCCGTTCTGCCGAATTGGCCAAATGGAAACCGTTCCTTCTGGCGAGCTTTGTTCGCGCCAATCAGGGCCGAAAAACGCGTCACCAATTGAATGAACGTAGGCTTGCTGGTCCTTTTCATAGGCATAAATCGGATAGAACTGATTAGGGCTATCTTCTCGTTGAGTATTGCTACCTGACCTCAGCAGCCCGTCCCAGCGGAGTTTCTCCGCCCTTTGATCCCTTGTTATTCGCCACTCAACAGGAAGCGGCAACTCCTGCGGCGCAGAAGCACCATTAAAAACAAAGAAAACGTACTCATCGGTCCTTCTAAACGCTGACGCCCGAGCGGCGCCGGACGGATTTATCACGGAACTCACCATTTGAACCTGCGCTTCCGGAAAAGTTTGCTCCAGAAGAAGACCCAGTCTAAGGAATTCCTTTTCATCAATCGACACGATCAGGACAGAATCGGACGGATCAAGCAACTGTCGCGCAACTTTCAAGCGCCGCTCCATAAAAGCCAGCCACTTAGAGTGACGATACAGGTCATCACCTTCCACATAGTCGTTGTTGTATTTCCAGTCTTTCGCGCCGGTATTGTAAGGCGGGTCGATATAGATCACGTCGATCTTGCCACGATGGGTGTAGGTCAGCGCCTCTAGTGCGTGGAAGTTTTCACCATTGATCACCGTGTGGTGGGGCTTGTCGCCGCCGTGCTCGACTTTACCGGTGCTGGTTAAACCGGGATAGATGTAGTCGCGGAATTCGGCCACAACGATCAGGTCTTCGACGGCCACAGTCTGCACCTCTGGCTCTGCAGTCTGGTGCAACGTCAGGTCGGCCAATCGCTTGCCATCGTGCCTGTGGGTACGGTTAACCTTCCACAGCCGCTGGTCGCCTTTCTCCAAGCTGCCACGAGGCGGCAATACGCGCACCTTGTCACCCTTGCGAATAGGTCGACCGGGAAGTTCCACACTCTCAGGCGCATGACGTTCAAAGTTCAGCCCAAAGGCTCGGCGATTGGCCAACGCCTTGAACTCCCGTTCCAGTTCATTGCCGAGTGTCGCGTCCTTGGCCTTGGCCTGTGCAATCAGATCGGTCAGGCGTGACATGAGTCATCTCTTAGAATGAAGGAAACGAAAATCTCGTGAATACTCTGCACGTGCCTTACTGTCATGTTCTTGCTCTTGCGACCGAAATGGCCGGTTTGGATTCTTACTAAATGTGGTGGGAGGCTCTGCCCTCGCCGCTACAATTGCAGAGTGCAAACCAAGAGGCCAGTCGAAACTTCGGGTGTTTGCCATGGATCGACGTCGAACCGCACCGACGTGATTTGCTGACTACGAGAAACAAAACATCAGCATACAAGAACCTCGGGGAACGACATCTTGATGTGCGGAAAGAGGCACTTAGAGTCGCAAGGAGTTTGCCAAAGGTATACCCGTCACTCCATTCCATCGGGTTGAAATGCTCCCGTCATGGCGTGGACAGAGACCACATATGCATAGCGCAAGAGAGACGCCGGACCGGTGCTCCGCTGATACCGAGTTTCCTTATTCGCCCCGGTAATGGGAGAGTTGTTGTGGGAGAAGGAATATTGGGTCACTCCCTTCCTACCAAAGAAGCCTTTACTTCCACTTCTGGTACTTGGCCGTACTTTCTGTGAAACTGATCTTTCATGACTGAAACAAGTTCATCTCGCAGATGAGACTGTACAACGAAGGCGTCATGAATAGGTAAGATCGGATGCCCTTGCCGGACAAAGTGCAGCATTACTCTTTCAGCCAGATCACTTTCCTCACGCTGCAGCTTTAGGCCCGCGTCCTGCCCAATCAAATTCTGGACCATCGGGTAAGCGTCCAAAACGGCTTGACGGAACTCGGCGGCAGTCATCCCATGTTCGCCTTCATCAAACCCTCTAGGCTCGGCTATGTGTCTGGATTGCGCATTGAGAAAAGCGGCCAGTGTAGACTTTGCATGATCGCGAAGTACGCTACCGGCAACAACACCCTTGATTGCTGAATACGGGTCTGCAGGTATAGTGGCGTTCGCCTTTGCCAATAGTACCGCTGGATTAAAGCCTCTGTAGTCGACCTCTACTGTTCTCTCTCCATTGATCCTCACCGTTCGCCTCACATGCTTGCGCACGTATTGCCACCATCCTCCATGGAACCTGCCACCTTGTTCAAACGTGCCGTTGTTGAAGATGCGGCGCAGGTACTTTGCATTCTCTGAAAACGCTAGGTCTGCGTAATCCTTGCTTATGTCTTCGTACCCCAAGGGCTTTATTGAGGTAATGTCAGCCTGCCCATTAACCTCATTGATCAAGTGAAGTGCGGCCCTCATGGCATGGGTCGGCCCTGTGTCATGGTACTTAATAGGTTGCTTTTCGCTATCCCTTAGTATCAGCACCTCATCTGGCTCTGCAGTCTTGAAGGCACTCATGGTCAGCTGTTCTGTGTACAGTGCCTTTATCGACGTTGGCGTCATTGCAAAACGGGTATGCTGTGCATTGTCCCCGTATTGGTATCCATCCGCGGTGATGCATATGAGGTCTGCACTCAACAGCCAATCAAGTGCCATGCGGAAGCGATGGGTAGTCATGTATGCCGGTCTATACCTGCTCTCACGATCAAGGCGCTGCTTCTGCCGCCCTATTCCTACAGACATTCCGCATTTCTTCACATGGGCCCGTAACACATTGACAAGCACAGTCCCTGCGCAATCACTGAACTTTTGCTGTTCTTGTTGATTACGTTTGCGTGCGTAGCTTGCTTGCCAATGTGCGCAAAGCCCCTTTAGCGTGGCATCCAACCTAGCCTGAGCTTGCTCATTGTTGAGTTGTAGATACGGCTCGAAAGCCCAAGACTGCGCGGCTCCTTGATCGGGTAGGTTAGCCTCTTCTATAGCTTGCCTAATGTGCCTCAGAAACTCTTGGCTCCGGTCTTGGTTCATTACGAAAATCCGACATATTTTTGCGCGCACCTATCTATCTTCTTTGTCGAACCCACTTCCCCCATACCCCTCACTTCTGTCTGTGTTGTTTGCTTGGCTCCTTAGCCGGGCTTCTGGGAAGTATCTAGTCCATCAGACTTCGACACTAGAGGTTAGCACCCTTTGCCATCGCTTTTTGGGCGTTGACATTACCCGAACCAATCTCCAGCTTGTGTGACACAAAGTGAGACACACAAGCCAACCTCGCTCCCGATAACTATGGGTATTCAATGGCTTAGCAAAATGGTAGCGGGTCCGGTACTCGCCTCCAATCACATCAAAATCGCTGACTTAACCCCGCAGTACACGCGTGCGACGCTCGGTATTTCAAGACGTTCAAGGCCCGCGATTCTGTCGAATTGCGGGCCAGATATGGCGTGTTTTTCGGAACTCCTGCCTACCCCTGCTCGTTCAAGGGGCCCGATTTTGTCTGGTATGTGCTTTACGTTCAGGCGCGCCCTTGTGGCACAACCTCGTATCCCGGCTCCTCCGGCTCATCATCCGTCATTTCGGCAGGGAAGCCCGGGGCGGTGATATCCAGGCCGGTTGCCTCTTCCAGCCGCTTGATAATATTTGGTGAAAGCTCGCGTTCGCCATAGCGTGCGATACCATCGTTAAAGATATTGATCATCACCGGGTTTATTTCCAGCGGCACCCCGGCGCGGTCGGCGACCTCCTGAAACAGACCGATATCCTTCTTCACCAGATCCATGGTGAAGGAAATATCGCGCGACCCGTTCAAGATGACCTGACTTTCGGTTTCGTGCACGAAGGACGTGCCGGACGAGATTTTGATCGCCTCATAGGTCGTGTTCAGATCCATCCCCGCAGCCTTTGCCGTAACCAGTGCTTCGGCGCAGGTGATCAGGTTGGCGGTGGCAAGATAATTGGTCATCACTTTCAGCACCGAGGCCGAGCCCAGTTCGCCGGTGTGCAAAACCCGACGACCCATTGTCGTCAGGAACGGCAGAATTCGTTCAAACGTTTCCCGGTTACAGCCCGCAAAGATCGAGATATTGCCCGTCGCGGCACGGTGGCACCCGCCAGAAACCGGGCAATCGACGGCCGCACCGCCGCGCGATATGACTTCGGCACCTAGGCGTTTGACTTCGGCCTCGTCCGTGGTCGACATCTCCATCCAGATCTTGCCGGGGCCCACTTCGGGCAACATCTCCTGCATGACTGCGTCCGATGCTGCCGGAGACGGCAGACAGGTGATCACCGCATCGCAATCGCGCATCAACTGGGCGGGCCCCTCAGCCGCCTTTGCACCTTTGGCGACAAACTCGGCCACCAGATCCGCGTTCAGGTCATGCACAGTCAGATCAATGCCGTTGCGCAAAAGGGATCCCGAAAGCTTGCCGCCTACGTTACCCAGACCGATAAATCCCACTTTCATATGACGCATCTCCAAGTTCGTCGTTTTCCCGTCATGCGACCACATACCGAACACATTCTTCATGCCGCCGAACGACGCCTACAGGTCGCTTTTTTCTCCTTGGCTTATTTGTTGCGCGCGAACCGCTTGACAAGCGGGTCAGCGGTGCCGCATGTCCCTTTCGTTGGTGTCGGCGACAGCCGATGAAAAGGGAATGCGTCAACGGTTCATCCGCCAAGCGCAGCCGCCCCCGCGACCGTGACCGGAGAGGATGCCCAATGCCACTGGCCTGTGCCGGGAAGGCGGGACATCCGACAGAGCGACCGCTCTGGCATCCGCAAGCCGGGAGACCTGCCAACACCCGAAGTTGAAACCGGGCGGGGTGTTCCGGTGTCGGGTCCATGTGCAGACGTGGTGCCCGCATGAAACCCCGTCCCCCGCGAAGAGGATTTGGGGGGATGAGAGACATGACCGAGAACGCACCGGTAGAGCTACTGGTCTGCACGACTTGCCGCCGGGGTCTGCCCGTCGAGGATGACGCTGAGCGACCCGGCACATTGTTGCACAAGGCCCTGGAACAGGCTGTCCTGCCGGATGGTATCACTCTGAAACCGGTCGAATGCCTTTCGAACTGCGATCAGGGCTGTTCCATCGTTCTTCGGGGCGGGCCGGATCGCTGGACCTTTGTTTACGAGAATCTGAACGAAATCGATCACGTCGATGTCATCATCGATGGCGCGACTAAGTATCTGGCCACAGGCGATGGTCTGGTGAAATGGCGCGACCGTCCTGAACATTTCCGCAAAAATTGCGCCTCGCGCATTCCCCCGATTGGAGCCTGAGATCATGTCGAACCTTGAAAAACTCCCCGTCACTGTGATCACCGGCTTTCTGGGCTCGGGCAAAACCACGCTGGTGCGCCATCTGATGCAGAACCCGCAGGGCAAGCGCCTTGCGATTGTTGTTAACGAGTTTGGCGATGTGGGTGTTGATGGCGACATCCTGAAGTCCTGCGCGATTCCGGAATGCCCTGCGGAAAACATCATGGAACTGGCAAACGGCTGCATCTGCTGCACCGTGGCCGATGATTTCATCCCGACCATCGAGGCGCTGATGGCGCTGGAACCGCGCCCGGATCACATTTTGATCGAAACATCCGGCCTTGCACTGCCCAAACCGCTGCTGAAAGCGTTTGATTGGCCTGATATCCGTTCGAAGATCACCGTTGATGGCGTTATTGCGCTGGCCGATGCCGAGGCCGTGGCCGCCGGTCGCTTTGCTCCGAACGTTGAAGCGGTGGATGCCCAACGGCTGGCTGATGACTCGATCAACCACGAAACACCCTTGTCCGAGGTGTTCGAGGATCAGATCTCGTGCGCGGATATCATCCTGCTGACCAAGCCCGATCTGGCAGGTCCCGAAGGTGTCGCGAAAGCTAAACAGATCATCGCCGCTGAGGCGCCGCGCCCGCTTCCCGTCGTCGAGGTTGCCGAGGGTGTCGTCGACGTTCGTGTCGTGCTTGGCCTTGAGGCTGCCGCCGAAGATGACATGGACGCGCGCCCGTCACATCACGATGGCCATCACGATCATGAGCATGACGATTTCGAAAGCATCATCGTCGAGTTGCCGGAACAGACCGACCCGGCGGAACTGGTTGCCAGGATTGAACGTCTGGCAACTGAGCTGAATATCCTGCGCGTCAAAGG
This sequence comes from Ruegeria sp. AF3, assembly GCF_056536285.1. Classification (NCBI taxonomy): domain Bacteria; kingdom Pseudomonadati; phylum Pseudomonadota; class Alphaproteobacteria; order Rhodobacterales; family Roseobacteraceae; genus Ruegeria; species Ruegeria sp. AF3. The sequence continues at coordinate 785,736 of NZ_JBQFJM010000001.1, forward strand.
CTATGCCGCCGTCACTGGCAAACCGATGCGCCTGCTGGTTCAGGCTGTCGGCGTACGGGTTCGTCACCAATACGACCGCCCGTGGGAGCCCGGTGAAGAGCGCCGCTCGCGCCTGGTCGTCATTGCCGAACATGACGACATCAAAGAGGCTGAGATCCGTGATATCCTAGTGGGTGTGACCGAGGTTGCCGAGTAAGTCATGCACGTCGTCTTTCGCGAAAGCCACGGGCTCGAGGAAACCGAGACCCCAACCGATCTGGGCCAAAGCCCGGCTGATCTGGTTGTACTGTCCTTTTCCGACAGTGACCTGGGCGCTTTCGCGGCGGGCTGGCATCGCGGCGGCGGACCTGAGGGGCGGATGCCAACCTTGCGACTGGCCAATCTTGCAGCATTGAAACACCCACTGTCCGTCGACACCTATGTTGAACAGACACTTGAAGGCGCAAAGGGCATCCTGATCCGTCTGATCGGTGGCGTGCCCTATTGGTCTTACGGGTTGCAACGGGTTCTGGCACTGGCACAGGCCAAAGGCATCGCGCTGGCCGTTTTACCGGCGGATGGGCGCGAAGACACTCGGTTGGATGAGTATTCGACCCTGCCCCTCTCGACCCTGCGGCGGCTGGCACATCTGTGTGATACCGGCGGAGAAGTCGCCGCGCAGGCCGCATTGGCCCAGATGGCGTTAGCAGCAGGGCTTTATGCCGGCCCGGTGATGGGCGCGAAAACCGTGCCCGAATGCGGTGCGTGGTGCCCGGAACAGGGTGTCATCCCGGTGGATTGCGCGTTCGAGAACGATGCTAAACGCATTCTCGTAACCTTCTACCGCGCTTATCTGACATCAGCAGACACAGCCCCGGTCGCGGCCCTGATCCGCAGCCTGCGCGCCCGCGGGCTCCAGGCGGTGGGTTTGTTCGCCCCGTCGCTCAAGGCCCCGGCCGCTGCCAACTGGCTCAGGGAACAGGTCGTTGCCCTCAGACCATCGGCCATCATCAACGCCACTTCATTCTCGGGTAAGGGCGCGTCTGGCACGTCGCCTCTGGACGCGGCGAATGTGCCGGTGTTTCAGGTCGCCCTCGCCACCTCGCGACGCAAGGCTTGGGCCGAGGCCGAACGCGGCCTGTCGCCTGCCGACCTCGCCATGCACGTGGTATTACCCGAAGTGGACGGGCGAATATCAGCAGGCATTGCCTCCTTCAAAGAGCCGGGCAAGCGCGATCCGCATCTGGAATACTCGCGTTTTGCGCATCGGGCCGAGCCGGACCGGATCGAGGCGATCATCGACCGGGTATCTGGCTGGCTTGCTCTGAGTGATAAACCCAAGGCAGACCAGATCCCCGCGTTGGTACTGTCCACATATCCCGGCAAAGACTGGCAGATGGCCCATGCGGTCGGTCTCGACGCGTTGGCCTCAGCCGAAGCGATGCTGTCTGATCTTCACGGTGAAGGCTACGACATCACGGCTGCCGAACCGATTGCCGACACACTCTTGGACGCCCGGGTATCGTGGCCGCTTGAGGATTATCTGAGTGCACTCGCTGAATTGCCCGAGACCCTGCGCACCGATCTGCACACCGTATGGGGCGATCCCGAGCAAGACCCAATTTTCGCTCATGACGCGTTTCACTTCACGGCTTTGCGACGCGGCAAGGCACTGGTCGCACTGCAACCAGAACGCGGAACACCCGAGCTGCGCGATGACGACTATCACGACCTTTCGCGCACCCCGCGCCATAGCTATGTCGCCTTCTATCTATGGCTGCGCAAAGGTCTTGGAGCGGATGCGCTGATCCATATCGGTGCGCATGGAACGCTGGAATGGCTGCCCGGCAAATCAGTTGCCCTATCGGCAAACTGCTGGCCCGAGGCGCTGATCCGAGACCTGCCGGTGATCTACCCGTTCATCGTCAACGACCCGGGCGAGGCCGCGCAGGCCAAACGCCGGATCGGCGCGGTGACCCTGGGCCACATCCCGCCTCCCATGAAAGAAAGCGGAACGCCTGACCGGATGGTGCGGCTGGAAGCCCTGCTGGACGAGTTTTCAAACGCGGACGGTCTTGACCCCAGACGCCGTAACCGGTTGCAGGAAGATATCCGGGAAGAAGCACAGGCCATTGGACTGGAGAACGATCTGGGTCTGGATCAGGCCACCAGCACCGCCGAAGCTATCACGCGCATTGACCGCTTTGTCTGCGATATCAAAGAAAGTCAGTTTGGCGACGGGCTGCACGTCTATGGGCGTGTCCCGGACGTGACCGGCAGTTTCGACCCTGCCCCATCCGCCCATGCCGAGCGCAATGCTCTGATCAATGCGCTGGCCGGTAAGAGGATCGAGGCTGGCCCGTCCGGCTCGCCCTATCGGGGCCGCCTTGACGTGCTGCCGACCGGGCGAAACCTTTACACCACCGATCCGCGATCTGTGCCCACCCGCGCAGCTTACACGCAAGGCGTGAAACTGGCCGAGGAACTGGTACGGCGGCACTTGCAGGAGGAAGGTGATTACCCGAAAGGGCTGATTGTCGATCTGTGGGGATCGGCCACCATGCGCACTGCGGGCGAAGAATTCGCCATGGCCCTGCACCTTCTGGGTGTAAAGCCGGTTTGGGACAAGGGATCCGAGCGGGTTTCGGGTATCGAAGTTTTACCCATCACCGACCTGAGCCGCCCGCGTCTGGACGTCACCCTGCGGGTTTCGGGCTTGTTTCGCGATGTGTTCCCCACATTGTCAGCCCTTTATGGTCAGGCGGTTCGGGCTTTGTCAGAGCGTGATGAAGCGACCGACTGGAACCCCTATGCCGGTCACGCCCCGGCTACGCGGGTGTTTGGCCCGGCACCCGGCAGTTACGGCCTGAACATGACCCATCTGTCCGAGACCTATACGGACGAGGCGCGCGCCCAAGCCGGGGAGGCATGGCTTGAGGCCAGCTCGTACGCGCTGGAAGGTGAACACATCGCGCAGGACAAAGCGGGAATCACGGATCGTGTCGCCAATGCCGACAGTTTTGTTCACCTCCAGGATCTGACGGAAACTGACCTGCTGCTGGCCAACGACTATGCCACGCATGAAGCCGGTTTTGCCGCCGCCAAAAAGGTCGCTGGGGGCACCGCTCAGCTTTACCATCTGGACAACACCAACCCAGATAATCCGCGCGCCCGGACTCTGCCGGAAGAAATCAGCCGCGTCGTTCATGCCCGCGCTGCCAACCCCGGCTGGATTGCGGGGATGCAGCGCCATGGTTTTCGCGGCGCCGCCGAGATTGCTGCGACGCTGGATCACATGGCCTCTTTCGCGCATCTGTCCGGCACTGTCGCTCCGCATCTGTTTGATCTCTATCACGAAGCCACTTTGGGTAATGAGGCCGTTGATACCTTTCTACAAGAGACCAACCCGAAGGCCCATCAGGCCATGCAAGACAGGTTCCGTGCATTGCTGGAAGCGGGGCTTTGGAACACGCGCCGGAATTCGATCCGGGCCGATTTGGAGGGTTTGAGATGAGTGCACCTATCGTTCAAGGCTGGTGTCCCGGCGCGCATCGCCCGATGATGTCAGGCGACGGGCTGGTCGTGCGGGTCCGTCCGCGTCTGGCGCGACTGAATGCCAGGCAGGCTATTGGCTTGTGCGAACTGGCTGAACAGTTCGGCAACGGCACCATTGACCTGACCAATCGTGCCAACCTGCAGCTGCGCGGCGTGGATGAGCGCGACCACCAGCCGTTGCTTGTGGAGCTTGCGGCGCTGGACTTGCTTGATGCGGAACCCGGCATCGAAGTACGCCGCAATATTCTGGTCACTCCGCTCTATCAGGCGGGCGATTTGACCGCGCGGCTGACGCAGGAATTGATCGATCGACTGGCGGAACTGCCTGCTCTGCCCGCTAAGTTCGGTTTTGCCATAGATACAGGCCCGACGCGCCTGTTGGCCTCGGATTCCGCAGATATTCGTCTGGAACTGGGTGCTGACGGTCTGATCCTGCGCGCCGACGGCTGCAAAACCGGGCGGTGTGTGGCCGAAGGCGACGCCATCGACCACGTGATCGCGCTGGCCCGTTGGTTTGCACAGACCTATACGGCCGAGACACGCCGCATGGCGCGGGTCGCCTACGCGCTGCCACAGGATTGGCAGGGATTTGCCCCCGGTCCTATCGGTGAAAAACTGCAACCCGGCCCCTGTGAACTGGGTTCTCTCTACGGCGCGGCATTCGGCTCGCTGCCTGCGCGCAAGCTTTGTGAACTGGTTGAAGCCAGCGGCGCTTCTGCCCTGCGTGTCACCCCGTGGCGGCTGATCCTGCTGGAAGGCGGGGCGGCGATACCCTCCCCGGATTTCGTCATGGACGGAGCCGATCCGATGATGACAACCGACGCCTGCCCCGGCGCGCCGTTCTGCCCGCAAGCGCAGGTGGAAACCCGCGACATCGCCCGTGCATTGGCTCGGCGCATTCACGGTCGTCTGCATGTCTCGGGCTGCGCCAAGGGGTGCGCCCATATGGGCCCGGCCGAGATCACAGTGGTCGGCAACAACGGGCGATTTGATCTTGTCAAACAGGGCTGCGCAGGGGATGAGCCCTGCCAACGCGGCCTCGACTCCGAAACACTCATGACCATGGACTTCACCTGATGCCCTACACTTACGAAACTGATGGCGCGGCGATCTACAAGGAAAGCTTTGCCACCATCCGGTCCGAGGCTGATCTGGCCCGCTTTGATACCGATGAAGAGCAGGTCGCCGTTCGGATGATCCACGCCGCCGGCATGGTCGGGCTGGAGGAGTTTGTACATTTCTCACCCGGATTTGTGCAGGCCGCACGCACGGCGCTGGAAAACGGCGCGGCGATCCTGTGTGACGCGCGCATGGTCAGCGAAGGTGTGACCCGCTTCCGTCTGCCTGCCGACAACCAGGTGATCTGCACCCTCCATGACGAACGCGTGCGCCCTCTGGCCACCAAGATGAGCAACACCCGTTCTGCCGCTGCGCTGGAATTCTGGCGTCCGCATCTGGAAGGTGCTCTGGTCGCCATTGGAAACGCGCCCACCGCGCTGTTTCACTTGCTGAACATGCTGGAAGACCCGGATTGCCCGCGCCCTGCTGCGATCATCGGCTGCCCGGTCGGATTTGTCGGAGCGGTGGAATCCAAAGACGCGTTGTGGCAGGCGCAACCCGTCCCCTCCTGCATTGTCAAAGGCCGTCTGGGTGGCAGCGCCATCACCGTTGCAGCCATCAACGCCATCGCAAGCCGGGCGGAATGAAAATGGGTACCATATACGGCGTGGGCCTTGGCCCCGGTGACCCTGATCTGATGAGTGTCCGGGCCGATCGCCTTCTACGCAACGCCAAACACGTGGCATTCTTTCGCAAACCGGGTCGCAGCGGTCAGGCCCGCAAAATCGTCAACGGGATGATCCCCGAAGGCGCGATTGAATTCCCGATGGAATACCCGGTGACCACCGAAATCCCGGTCACTGATCCGCGTTATAACGAGTTGCTGGCCGCGTTCTATGAAGAGTGCACAGCACACCTGAAGACGCTGTCGGAACAGGGTGAGGATGTGGTGGTATTGTGTGAGGGCGATCCGTTTTTCTACGGCTCGTTCATGCATCTTTACAATCGGTTGCGTGACGAAGCTCCGGTCGAGGTTGTACCAGCCATCACCGGTATGTCCGGTGCATGGACGGCCACCGGCGATCCGATCACCTGGGGGGATGATGTGCTGACCGTTCTGGTCGGCACCCTGCCCGAGGAGGTTCTGGCTGAACGCATGGCGAAGACAGATGCTTTGGTCGTGATGAAGATCGGGCGGAACATCGACAAGGTGAAACGCGCACTGAAAACCTCCGGGTTGTACGACCGCGCATGGATTGTCGAATACGCGCAAATGCCGAACCAGACGGTGACAAAACTGTCTGAGGCCTGCGAGAAGATCACCCCGTATTTCTCGATCATCGTTGTTCATGGTCAAGGGCGCCGACCATGAGCGGCTGGGTCAAGATCGCAGGCCTTGGTCCGGGGGACGAAGCGCTGGTCACCCCCGAAGTTACAGCGGCTTTGGCCGACGCCACTGATGTGGTGGGCTATATCCCTTATGTGGCCCGCGTGGCCGACCGCCCCGGCCTGACCCTGCACGCCAGTGACAACCGGGTTGAAATCGACCGCTCGCAACACGCGCTGCAAATGGCCGCCGACGGCAGGCGGGTGGTTGTTGTGTCCTCGGGCGATCCCGGTGTGTTTGCTATGGCTGCAGCTGTGTTCGAAGCGTTGGAGAATGGCCCAACAGAATGGCGTGACATTCAGATAGATGTGCTGCCGGGGATCACCGCGATGCTGGCCGCATCTGCCCGCGCAGGCGCTCCGATGGGGCATGATTTTTGCGCCATCAACCTTAGCGACAACCTAAAGCCTTGGTCGCTGATCGAAAAACGCCTGCGCTTAGCTGCGCAAGCCGATTTTTCGATGGCCTTCTATAATCCCCGCTCGAAATCCCGCCCGGAAGGCTTTGTAAAGACACTGGAAATCCTACGCGAAGAATGCGAGCCCGAGCGGGTGATCCTGTTTGCGCGCGCCGTGTCACGAGCGGATGAGGTGATCCGGGTTTCTACTCTGGCCGAGGCCACGCCCGAGATGGCGGATATGCAGACCGTGGTTATTGTCGGTTCGTCGCGCACCCGAGTCATCGAACGCAAAGGCACGCCGATCGTCTATACGCCACGCTTCACCCCGGTCGAGGATCAGGGATGAGACACCCAGTCCAGAACCTGTGTGACAGCCGAAAGCTCGGTCCGCTTAGGCAGAACAGGGCGCTCGATCATAAGCACTGGCAGGCCCAGCGCCCGCGCTGCGTCCAGCTTGGCGCGCGCGCCCGAGCCGCCCGCATTCTTGGACACCACAAGTTGCGTCCTATGTTGCTGCATCAGTGCGCGGTCATCGGCTTCTGCAAAAGGACCCCGGGCCACGACAATCTGCGCCAGAGGCAAGGGCACGCTGTCGGGTTCGTCCACCAGACGCAGCAGGTAGTGGTGCTGGGGCTGGGCAGCAAAGTCTTCAAGATGCATACGTCCGACAGCCAGGAACACACGCTGAGGATCACCTGCAAGCGCATCGACGGCGGCAGGGATATCGGGCACGCGGTGCCAGACATCGCCGGGTTGCGGCTTCCACGCCGCGCGGGTCAAGGCGGCCAGTGGAACCTGAGTTGTGTGACACGCCTCAATCGCATTCCGGCTCATCTGCGCCGCAAATGGATGGGTCGCATCCACGACATGGGTGATCGCGTTTTCACGGATGTAGTGGGCCAGACCTTCCGGGCCTCCAAACCCGCCAACTCGCACCGGCAACGGCTGCGGACGCGGGGTTTCCACCCGTCCCGCATAAGAATACACAGCCGTAATCCCTTGTTCCGCAACAGCTTTGGCCAAAGCGTTGGCCTCGGTCGTGCCGCCAAGAATCAGGAGGTTGGGCATGTCTGAGTCTCCGTGGCTGACCGTTTTGGGATTGGGCGAAGATGGGCTTGATGGCCTGTCGCCTGCAAGCCGTCAAGTGCTGGACCGGGCCGAAGTGATCATGGGGCCGCCTCGTCACCTGTCGCTGCTGCCGGAAAACGAGGCTGAGCGAGTCGAATGGCCGGTGCCGTTCTCGGACGGATTGCCGATCCTGAAAGGCCTGCGCGGACGGCAGACGGTGGTTCTGGCGTCAGGTGATCCGTTCTGGTTTGGCGCGGGGTCCGTCATCGCGCGTAACTTCGATGCCAACGAGTGGACCGCCCTGACCGGCCAGTCCACGTTTTCGCTGGCCGCCGCGCGGCTGGGCTGGCCTTTGGAAAGCACGCCGACGTTCGGCCTGCACGCTGCGCCTTTGACCCGATTGCGGCCGCATCTGGCCCCGGATCTTCATGCCATTGTGCTTTTGCGTGACGGCAAGGCGGTTGCTGAACTGGCGACATATCTGAGCGAAACCGGTTTTGCCGACAGCGCGTTGCATGTGATGCAGGCCCTCGGCGGCCCGCGGGAAAGCATCCAGACAGTGAGCCTGACCGAAGCTCTGCTGGGAACCTTCGATCATCCTGTCTGCGTCGGGCTGGAAGTGACCGGCACTGGGCGGGGACTTTCCAAGGCCTCGGGTAAGCCGGATGATCTTTTTGAAACCGACGGCCAGATCACCAAACGCCCGATCCGGGCACTGACCCTGTCCGCACTGGCACCGCAGCGGGGCGAACATCTGTGGGACATTGGCGGTGGCACCGGCTCGATCAGTATTGAATGGCTGATGTGCGACCCGACCCTGACAGCCACCAGTATCGAACCCCGCGCCGACAGGGCCGAACGCATTCGCCGCAATGCCGACGCGCTGGGGCAGGATCGGTTACAGGTTGTCCACGGCACAGCACCCGAAGCGCTGGCCGGTTTGCCCCTTCCGGATGTGGTTTTCATCGGCGGTGGGCTAAGCGCCAGCCTGCTGGCGTGGCTTCGCGACGCCCTGCCCGCTGGCACCCGGATGATCGCCAACGCGGTAACTCTGGAAAGCGAAGCCCTGTTGGCGCGATGGCACCAAGATCTGGGCGGAGACCTGTTGCGGATCGAACTGGCTCATTCTGCACCCCTCGGACCGCGGCGCGGCTGGAAATCTGCCTATCCGGTTGTCCAGTGGAGCGTGACGTTATGATCGTGGCAGGCTTGGGCTTTTCATCCGACGCGACGGCAGACAGTTTGCGCGCCGCCTATGACGCGGCAGCGGCCAGCCATGATGTCCAAGCTCTGGCGACGGTCGCTGACAAAAACGGCCACTCTGCGCTGGTGGCCTTTGCGGAAAGCCTTGCTCTTCCGCTGCACTTCGTGGCGGCTGCCGATTTGGCCGGACAACGCACCCTGACATGCTCGAACCGCAGCCGTGCCGCTTATGGCACCGGCAGCGTTGCCGAAGCATCGGCCCTTGCCGCCGCCGGGTCCGGCGCGCGACTGCTTTCACCCAGACATATTTCGGACGACCGGCTGGCCACCTGCGCCATCGCCATCGGAGGACAAACATGACCGTTCATTTCATCGGCGCCGGACCGGGCGCTGCAGACCTGTTGACATTGCGTGGGCGCGACATCATCGCCTCGTGCCCCGTGTGCCTTTATGCCGGGTCGCTGGTGCCAGCGGAAATTCTGAGCCACTGCCCCAAAGACGCAAAAATCATCAACACTGCGCCCATGGATCTGGACCAGATCATGGCCGAGATCGAAGTCGCGCATAAAGCGGGTCAGGATGTGGCGCGGCTGCATTCGGGCGATTTGTCAGTCTGGTCGGCGATGGGCGAACAGATCCGCCGCCTGAAAGACTTGGGCATTCCGGTCAGTGTGACCCCTGGCGTACCATCCTTTGCCGCCGCGGCAGCGGCCCTGGGCACCGAACTGACCCTGCCGGGACTAGCGCAGTCGGTGGTTCTGACCAGAACGCCGGGGCGCGCGTCATCCATGCCCGAAGGTGAAACCCTGGTTAATTTTGCCCGTACCGGCGCGACTTTGGCCATTCATCTGTCAATCGGCAATCTGGACAAGGTTATTGCAGACCTGACCCCGGCTTATGGCCCGGACTGCCCGGTGGCCGTTGTGTATCGCGCAAGCTGGCCGGATGAACAGATCATCCGCGCAACGCTGGAAACTCTGAAAGGGTCGCTGGATGAAAGCATCTCGCGCACGGCTTTGATCATGGTCGGCCCTGCGCTGGCCGGTGAGGGTTTTGACGAAAGCTGTCTTTATTCCAGAGATTACGACCGCCGCTATCGCCCGCAAAGTACCGACAGCCCTTGGTCAAGCTGGAGCCATGGTGATGACTAACCCTCCGGGTATTCTGATTTCAGCACCCTCTTCGGGTACTGGCAAGACGACGGTCATGCTGGGCCTTTTGCGCGCGCTGGCCGAAGACGGCCTGACCGTGCAACCCTTTAAAAGCGGGCCGGATTATATCGATCCCGCCTTTCACCGGGCAGCTGCCGGGCGGGCTTCGTTCAATCTGGACAGCTGGGCGATGGCAGATCCCCTGCTCAGTGCAATTTCTGCTCAGGCCGAAGGCGCTGACATTGTGGTGGCCGAGGGTTCGATGGGTTTGTTCGACGGTGTCGCAAAGCCTGGCGAAGTTGGGCACGGTTCGAGCGCCGAGACCGCCCTGCGCATGGGCTGGTCCGTTGTGCTTGTGCTGGATGTGGGCGGGCAGGCACAATCAGCGGCGGCAACGGCGCTGGGGTTCAGGATGTACAATCCCGATCTGCCCTTTGCCGGAGTGATCCTGAACCGATGCGCCAGCCCCCGCCACGAACGCCTGACCCGTCTGGGAATGGAGCGCGCGGGCCTGCCTGTTCTGGGCGTGCTGCCCCGCCGTGGTGATTTGACCCTGCCAGAGCGGCATCTGGGACTTATTCAGGCGGTCGAACACCCCGATCTGGAAAGCGCCATTGTAGGCTATGCTGCGTTTTTACGAGAACATGTGGACCTTGACGCAATCAAGCGGGCAGCTTCCTCAGGCCCCAGCGGACCTTCGTCAGCCGCACTGCCGCGGCCCCCGGCCCAGCGGATCGCGCTGGCCCGTGATGCCGCCTTTTCCTTTACCTATCCCCACCTTTTGCAAGGGTGGCACGATGCGGGTGCCGAGATCTTGCCTTTTTCACCCTTGGCAGACGAACCTCCGGCGGCGGATGCCGATCTGGTCTGGTTGCCCGGCGGGTATCCCGAATTGCACGCCGGAACATTGGCAGCGGCCACCACCTTTCTGAGTGGTTTGCGTAAACACGCGGAAACAAAACCGGTGCACGGAGAATGCGGCGGCTACATGGCGCTTGGTCAGGCGCTGATCGACAAGGACGGCGTGCACCATGAAATGGCTGGTTTGCTGGGCCTTGTCACATCTTATCAGAAGCGCAAGTTCAACCTTGGTTACAGAAAGGCCGCCCTTCTGGCCCCTATGCCCGGCTTTGCCAAAGGATCGGCATTGCGCGGACACGAGTTCCATTATTCCTCGATCGTGGACCAACCGGACGCCCCATTGGCACGCGTGTTTGACGCCGAAGGGGAAGAAGGCCCGCAAACCGGATCACTGCGTGGCAATGTCACTGGCACGTTCTTTCACCTGATTGCGGAGGCGTCGGCATGAGTGGCTTTGTCTCTTTCATCGGCTCTGGCCCCGGAGATCCGGAACTGCTGACGCTCAAGGCGGTGGACCGGATGCAAAAGGCCGACGCGATCTTGTTCGACGATCTCAGCAGCGGCCCGATCCTGAGCCATGCGCGCGACGATGCGGATCTGGTTGGTGTCGGAAAGCGGGCCGGTCGTCCGTCACCCAAGCAGGACCATGTCAGCCGGTTGCTGGTGGATTACGCGCAATCCGGTCAGCATGTGGTGCGCCTGAAATCCGGCGACGGCGGTATGTTCGGACGGCTTGAGGAAGAGCTTGTCGCCCTGCGCGCAGCCGGTATCGCCTATGAGATCATTCCCGGCGTCCCCTCAGCAGTGGCAGCGGCAGCGGCTGCAGGCATTCCATTGACGCGCAGGCTTACGGCCCGACGGGTTCAGTTCGTGACCGGCCATGACGTCAGTGGTGAATTGCCCAACGACCTGAACCTCAAGGCGCTGGCCGATCCACAGGCCACCACCGTCGTTTTCATGGGCAAACGCACCTTCCCCTTGCTCGTCGAAGCCCTGCACACTCAAGGATTGCCGTTGGATACTCCTGCGCTTATGGCCGAATCCGTCTCAACCCCCGACCAAAAACTGCAACGCGCTACGATTGGCGCGCTGGCGGAACAGCTGAAAACCGAGATCAGCAAAGCACCGGCGCTGATCCTTTACGGCCCGTTGGCGGAGTTCGACGATGATTGATTTGAGCTTGATCGGCATCGGCACCGGCAATCCGGATCATGTCACGTTTCAGGGTGCGCAGGCGATCCGGGCGGCAGATTTGATCCTGATTCCGCGCAAAGGGGAAAACAAGGCTGATCTGGCCGGGCTGCGTGAAGCGATCATTGAGCGTGTCGCCGAAACGCCGCCACAGATCGCCTATTTCGATATTCCCCAGCGCCGGGCCGACGATGGCTACCTGCGCGGTGTCGATGAATGGCACGACGCCATCGCCCTGCGCTGGCAAGCGGCCATTGCCGCTCATCCAGAGGCGCAGAATGTCGCGTTGCTGATCTGGGGGGATCCGTCCCTCTATGACAGCTCATTGCGCATCGCTGCCCGGTTGAACCCGCAACCCGATACCAAGGTTATCCCCGGCATCACCGCGTTGCAGGCGCTGACCGCTGCCCATGTGATTCCCATCAATGATCTGGGCGCGCCCTACGTTGTCACAACCGGTCGTCGTATCCGGGACGAAGGCTGGCCCGATGCGGCCTCGAACGTCGCGGTGATGCTGGATGGCGAATGCTCGTTCCAAACCCTTGATTTGGCAGATTATGACATCTGGTGGGGCGCCTATGTGGGTATGAAAGAAGAGGTTCTGATTAGTGGCCCGCTGGATGAGGTTGCGCAAAATATCCTTGAGACCCGGGCGAGGGCCCGCGCCGAACATGGCTGGATCATGGATATCTACCTGTTGAAGACGCGGCAGAAATAACGAACGGGCACATGAACACGGGTTTGTGATGTCGCTGGACGGTCAGGTCTGGCACACAGGTTGCACCTCAATACAGGAGACGTGACAATGAAAGCCCTCATTCCCTTGCTCTGCCTGATCACTTTACCCGTTTGGGCACAGGACGTCCCAGCCGGTTGGGCCGTGTTTCCTGCGGACAAAACCTACTCGGAACTGGTCGATGCAACCAAGGCTGCGATCAAGGACAACGGATTGATAGTGGTCACGCAGGCCGGCCCCACCAAGGCAGCTGCGGCGCGCGGAATCACCATTCCGGGCAATCTGGTTATTGGCGCGTTCAACAACGATTACGCGGTAAGGGTGCTGGAAACCTCTACCAATGCAATGATCGAAGCACCGATCCGTTTCTATGTCACCGAGAACGAGGACGGAACCGCAACCCTGTCTTACAAGACCCCCAGTTTCGTGTTTGACCCTTACATGGCGGAAGGCGGACAAGCTTTGCAGGACATTGCTGCAAAACTTGATAAAACCTTTCAATCTGTCGCTGAAGACGCAGTCAAATAGTCACACTGACGTGATCCGCCTTGCGTCTGGTGGCGTCCTCCGCAATCTGCTTCGAAACGGTTATCTCGGAGCATGACTGATGCAGGACCCCACGCCGCGCGCCGCCGATCTTCTGGCCCAACGCCTGTATGAAGCGGGGTGCCGCCACGCCTTTGGAATGCCGGGGGGTGAGGTCCTGACACTGGTGGATGCGCTTGAAAAGGCGGGCATCACCTTTCATCTGACAAAACATGAAAACTCGGCCGGATTCATGGCCGAGGCCGTGCATCACCGCGACGGCGCGCCTGCGATTCTGGTCGCCACTTTGGGTCCGGGCGCGATGAACGGCATCAATGTGGTGGCCAATGCGTTACAGGACCGTGTTCCGATGATCGTTCTGACCGGTTGCGTCGATGCGGACGAGGCGCTGACCTATACTCATCAGGTCATGGATCACAGCCAGGTTTACCGTTCCATCACCAAGGGCACGTTCACACTGACGGTCAAGGGCGCGGATATCGTCGCAGACAAGGCGGTGTCACTGGCCACACAGCCGCGACCGGGCCCGGTCCATATCGATGTTCCGATCTCGGTCGCCGATACGCCAGTGACGGGTGTGAAACGCCGCCGTCTGGCCAAGGTCGCGCCTGTCAGTCCCAATGGTGAATGCCTTGAAAAAGCCCGGCGCTGGGTGGCTGAGGCCGAGCGCCCAATCGCCATTATTGGTCTCGATGTCCTCTATGACGACTCGCGCAGTGTGGTGCAGGCGTTTTTGGAACATTTCGGAATTCCATTTGTGACCACCTACAAGGCCAAGGGTGTTGTTCCCGAAGATCACCCTTTGTGTTTGGGCGGCGCTGGCCTGTCGCCTTTGGCAGACAAGCACCTTGTCCCATTGATCGAACAAGCCGATCTGGTGCTGTGTCTGGGGTATGACCCGATCGAAATGCGCCCCGGCTGGCGCGAAATCTGGGACCCCGAAGAAAAGCGCGTCATCGACATATCAGCGGTGATCAATGACCACTACATGCATCAGGCGGGTCTTAATCTGGTGGCTGACACGGGCGAGACGCTGGAGGCCATTGCCAAGGGAAACCCTGCCCGCGCAACGTGGCCGGGTGGTGAGCCCGCGCAGGTCAAATCTGCTCTGGCACAGGCCTTTCCCACTGATGAGGACTGGGGGCCCGCAGCGGTCATCGCCGAAACGCGCGCTACCCTGCGCCCCGAAACGCTGGCAACCGCCGACAGCGGCGCGCATCGCATTCTGCTGAGCCAGATGTGGGACTGCAGCGAGGAACGTGGGCTGATCCAATCCTCGGCGCTCTGCACCATGGGCTGTGCTGTCCCAATGGCCATTGGTCTGAAACTGGCCGAGCCTGACCGCCCGGTGATCAGCTTTTCGGGTGATGCCGGGTTTCTGATGGTCGCCGGGGAATTGTCGACGGCGGCTGAAATGGGCGGCAATCCGATCTTTCTTGTCTTCGTTGATGCCAGCCTTGCCCTTATCGAGTTGAAACAGCGGCAGCGGCAAATGGGCAAGAATGGCGTGGATTTCGGTCACCATGACTTCGCGGCCATGGGCCGTGCATTTGGTGGGAACGGTCACACTGTCCGCAACCGGGCAGAGTTGCGTGCAGCACTTGAAGCTGCTGTAAAGGCCGAGACATTTACCGTCATCGCCGCTGAAATCGACCGTGGAGGATACGATGGCCGCATCTGAGGGCCCGCTGAAGGGCGTCAAGGTTCTGGACCTCAGCCGTATTCTGGCCGGGCCGACCTGCACGCAGTTGCTGGGTGATCTGGGCGCAAGCGTCATCAAGATCGAAAACCCTGCCACCGGGGGCGACGACACACGGCAATGGGGTCCGCCCTATGTCACCGATGCCGACGGCAACCGCTCGGACCTGAGCGCCTATTTCATGTCAGCGAACCGAAACAAGAAATCCGTGGCGCTGGATATCGCGACTGAGAAAGGTCAGGCGGAAATCCGACGGCTGGCCTCACACGCGGATATTCTGATCGAGAATTTCAAACCCGGCGGTCTGGCGAAATACGGGCTGGACTATGCCGCCCTGTCGCAGGAATTCCCCAGCCTCGTTTACTGCTCGATTTCGGGCTACGGCCAAACAGGGCCGAACGCCAGCAAACCCGGCTATGACCTGATGGCGCAAGGTTATGGTGGGATCATGTCCCTGACCGGCGACCCGGAAGGCGCGCCGATGAAAGTGGGGGTCGGCATCGCTGATGTGATGTGCGGAATGTATGCAAGCGTTGGCATTTTGGCCGCGCTGCGCCACCGCGACCTGACCGGTGAAGGCCAGCAGGTCGATCTGGCACTTGTTGATTCTCAGATCGCATGGCTGATCAACGAGGGCGTCAATTACCTGACTTCTGGCAACGTTCCGCAGCGCCGTGGAAACGGGCACCCCAACATCGTGCCTTATGACGTCTACGAGACATCCGATGGGCATGTCATTCTGGCGGTTGGAAATGATGGCCAGTTCAGAAAGCTGTGCGGTTTCCTGGGACAACCCGAACTTGCCGACGACCCCAGATTCGTGACCAACCCGGCGCGACTGGAACACCGTGATGCGCTAAACGCCATTCTTCGGCCCGCTGTCCAAGGTCTGGATACACGATCAGTAATTTCCGGTCTTGAAGCCGTGAAAGTGCCCGTAGGACCGGTCCAGACGCTGGATCAGGTTTTTGATACGGAACAGGTGGCAGCACGAAAAATGCAGATTTCGATGCAGGCCCAGCCCGGTATCGTGAACCTGATCGGGAATCCCCTGAACTTGTCACGCACGCCTGTAACATATCGCAGCGCGCCACCCACCTGCGGGGCCGATACTGACTGGGTGTTAAGCGCTGAAAACCCGTTCGACGATTGAAACACTTGCACAACTAGGCGGCAAGTTGCTGAAACATGCCTTTGAATCGGCGGATTTTTTCGACTTTCTTACACACGACATTTCACCAATTCGAGAGCGGGGTCGATACTGATACGCCGCTCTCGCACACTCTGTTACATCAAACAGTGTCAAATACCGCAATCAGATTGGACCCAAGTATGAAACAAGACGTTTTTGGACAGATGAACACCTTGGCGCAGCCGGAAGCTGTCGAAGCCTGGAATGGTGTTCTGCTTGGGTTCATGGCTCATGCCGCGGCTACACCCCAACATCTGGGCAAAGTGTTGGAGCTTGAGCCCGATTTTGCTTTGGGTCATGCCGTGAAAGGCCTGTTCATGGCCCTTCTCGGTCGGCGTGAGATGATGGCGGTTGCAGTCGAGGCTTTGGCGGCTGCCAATGCTGCGATGAGCCGGCAGCCCGTCTCGGCGCGCGAGCGGCTGTTTGTCGATGCATTGGGGCTGTATCTGGCGGGCCAACTGACACAGGCGGTGCAAAAGTTCGAAGCGGTCCTGCGCGATCATCCACAAGATACGTTGGCGATGAAACTCAGCCATGCGACCCGTTTCGTTCTGGGGGATCCGGATGGAATGCGCCGTTCGATCGAACGGGTAATGCCAGCATATGAACCCGATCACCCCGGTCGCGGCTATCTGCTGGGCTGCCATTCCTTCGCACTGGAAGAAACCGGAGCCTACGAAAAGGCCGAAATTGCAGGACGTCAGGCGCTTTGGATGGTGTCCGACGATGCCTGGGGTCTGCACGCGGTGGCCCATGTCCATGAAATGACCGGCAACGCGCAGCTGGGCCTTGACTGGCTGGCCGGGCGCGAGGCGGCCTGGGCCCATTGCAACAACTTCCGCTATCACGTCTGGTGGCATAAGGCTCTGATGCATCTGGATCTGGGTCAGATTGATCAGGTGATGGATCTGTATGACAACCACGTCCGCAAGGACAAAACCGACGATTACCGCGACATCTCGAACGGAACTTCGCTGCTGATGCGGCTTGAACTTGAAGGCGTAAATGTTGGGAATCGCTGGGAAGAACTGGCTGACCTGAGTGCTGCGCGCACCGAAGATGGCTGCCTGATCTTCGCCGATCTGCACTATCTACTGGCGCTGACCGGTGACAACCGCGCCGACGCCACCGCCAAGATGCTGACCCGCATGAACAAGGATGCAGCGCGTGCCAATGACGACACCACCCGCCGTATGGCCGATCCCGGTGTCGCGGCCGCCATGGGCCTTGAAGCCTTTGGTGACGGCCATTATGGCACGGCATTTGATCACTTGTTGGCGGCGCGCGGTTCAATGCAACTGGCCGGTGGAAGCCACGCACAACGTGATGTATTTGAACGCATTACCATCGACTCGGGTCTGCGTGCCGGGCGTCTGGATGCCGTCGAACGTATTCTGGATGACCGCCGTGCTAAACGCGCCGGCGGTGAAGACAATTATGCCATTGCGCGCCGCGCCCTGATTGATGCGGCGCGCGACGGCGGAGACATGCAAAGCGTCCCCGCCGAGTAACAAGACGACCAAGAAGGACAGAGACCGTATGGCGACCATATCGCCCGCTGCTGATTTTGCACCCGTCGCGGCCTCGGCTGCGACCCCCGCCCGCACGCGTGACCCGCGACTGGATTTCTATCGCGGCATCGCGATGTTCATCATCCTGATTGCCCACATTCCCAATGATCCCTGGGCGAATTGGATCCCGGCGCGCTTTGGGTACTCAGATGCAACCGAGATCTTCGTGTTCTGTTCGGGCATGGCCTCGGCCATCGCCTTTGGCGGGGCGTTCCTGTACAAGGGCTGGTGGATGGGCACAGCCCGTGTGGCCTATCGCATCTGGCAGGTTTATTGGGCCCATATTGCCCTGTTCTTCTTTGTTGCCATGACAATGGCAGCGCTGGACCTGACCGGTGCGTTCGAGAAAACCTATGTCTCGTCGCTGAACCTTCAGCATTTCTTCGATGATCCCGCCCCGCAGATGGTGGGGCTCTTCACGCTGACTTATGTACCGAACTACTTTGACATCTTGCCGATGTATCTGGTGGTACTGGCGCTGATGCCGCTCTACATCGCGCTATACCGTATCAGTTTCTGGCTGATGGCTGCTGCATCTGTGGCGATCTGGTGTGTCACCCAGACCGGCGCGCTGGCCCTTCCGGCCGAGCCGTGGTCGGATCGGCAATGGTTTTTCAACCCGTTTGGCTGGCAATTGCTGTTCTTCACCGGATTTGCCTTGATGCGCGGCTGGATTCCCGCTCCACCGGTATCGAAATCTCTGGTCTGGGCGGCTGCCTTGTTCCTGATCCTGTCAGCTCCGTTTGGATCTTGGAAGGTCTTCCTCTGGGTCAATACCGCTGCGCCTGAGTTGGGCGCTGCGATCCGAAAGATCTGGCCACTGACTGACGAATTGCGCAACAAAACCGAGTTTGGCGCGCTGCGATATGTCCATTTTCTGTCATTGGCCTATCTGGGTTGGGTCGCGGCAGGCGAACATGGTCACCGCCTGATTGCGACGGGTCACAGCATGGGCGCGCGCGTCTGGCAGTTCCTGTTGACAGTCATCACCAAAGTCGGTCAGCAATCCCTTGCAATCTTTGTATTTTCCATGGCGGCAGCACGACTTATCGGCGTTGCCCTTGATCAGACTGGGCGGGATGTTGCCACCGTCTTTGTCGCCAACATGATTGGCTTTGCCATGATCATTGGCGTGGCTTATCTGGCATCTTGGTTCAAGTCTCAACCCTGGAAATTGAAGAGATGAATTTAACCCGTCGCGCATTCCTCGTCTCGACGACAGCCTTGGCCTTTGCCCCATCGGCCTATGCATCCGGGGGCGCAGTCCCCTTTGACCGCGACCACGTGATCGAACTGGCCCGCGACCTGGCCAACCGCCCTTATGCGGAACGCGAAATGGTTCCTCAGGAATGGCAGGATCTGACTTACGAACAATATCGCTCGATCCGATTCCGACTGGACCGGGCTTTGTGGTACGAGACCGAAACACCATTCAACGTCGATTTCTTCACACCGGGCCTGTATTTCCCTCGGACAGTCAAGGTGGAAACGGTCGAAAATGGCATGACCACACCGGTCGTTTTCGATCTGGGGATGTTCGAGAAATCTGAAGATGTGCCGCAATTGCCCATCGACGAGACTCTGGGCTTTTCAGGCCTGCGCCTTCGGACCGAGATGCACCGCCCCGGCAAGACGGATGAATTCTGCGTCTGGCAGGGTGCCAGCTATTTCCGCGCTATCGGTCTGGACGAGGTCTACGGTTTGTCAGCACGCGGTCTGGCCCTGAAAACAGGCGAACCGGATGGTGAGGAATTTCCTGAATTCATCCGTTTCTGGCTGGAACGCCCCAAACCCGGCCATCGCAATATGGTCGTCCATGCGTTGATGGACAGTCCGAGCGTGACTGGCGCCTATCGCTTCAATGTCACGGCGGGGGCAGATTGCGTTATCGATGTCGAGGCCACGCTTTTTCCCCGCGAAGACCTGCCTCATGTGGGTATCGCGCCGGGCACCTCGATGTTCCTGTTCGACCAGACCAACCACAGCCGGTTTGACGATTTCCGCCCTGCCGTCCATGACAGCGACGGGCTGTTGATCCGCAATGGCGCGGGCGAGGTGTTGTGGCGTCCGCTGGCCAACCCGACCCGCCTGCAAATATCTTCCTTCGTTGACGAGAACCCGCGAGGCTTCGGGCTGATGCAGCGCAAGCGCGAGTTTTCGGACTATGCCGACCTTGAGGCGAATTATCACAAACGCCCGGGCCTGTGGGTCGAGCCTCAGAATGACTGGGGCAAAGGCACCGTTAGTTTGGTCGAAATACCGGCAGATCAGGAAATCTACGACAACATCGTTGCCTATTGGCGCCCGGCAGAACCCTATGCAGCAGGCAGTCGGGTTGACCTGTCCTATCGTCTGATATGGGGTGAGGAGCCTCAGCGCACTCCGATGCCACGGGTGACCAACACTGCCATGGGCGAGAACACCTTCGGTGAAGGGCGTTTGGCTGTCATCGATTTCGAAGGCAGCGATTTGTTCGATAATATCGAGGCGATCAGTGTCTTCGTGGATTCCCCTCATGCAGAAACCTCGGACGGTGTTCTGCAACGCAACCCGGATACGGGTGGATTGCGTCTTGCGTTTTCATTCCAGCCAGATGGGCGCGATCATGTCGAGTTGCGCGCGCAACTGCTGAAAGACAAACAGCCTGCCTCTGAGGTGTGGCTTTACCGATGGACCATATGAACCGCGATTTGCATATCATGCCGCCCGAGGCACCTCTGGCGATGCCCGCGCAGAATTTCAGCGTTGGGTTCCACGATGCTGACGCCCCGTCGGGCACAGACACGGGCGCGACTGGATTTTGGCGCGCGCTTGCGTTTTCACCGGCGATGGTAGCGACATTGGGCCTGCTGTGGATCATGAGCGACTGGTTCAGCGCCCACGGGATCAATCTGATCGAGGGCATCCTGTTGGCGCTTATCTCGTTCAACTTCTTCTGGATTTCGTTCACGGTCTGCACCGTTCTGCTGGGTATGGTTTCGCTGTCGAGACAGGATCGTCCGCAGCGCAAACGCACAGCACAGCCCCTGCGCGTGGCCCTTTTGACACCGGTATACAACGAAGTGCCATGGAACGTGCTGGGCAACGCCCGCACCATGCTCGAAGATTTGCAGGCACGCGGTGGGCAGCATCACTATGCCATGTTCATCCTGTCCGACACGCGCGATCCTGAAATCGCGGCACAGGAACAGGCCAGCGTCGAAGCCCTGCGCACCACGCTCGCCCCAGGACTGGAGTTGTATTACCGCCGTCGCGAGCAAAACACCGACCGCAAGGTGGGAAACATCGCCGACTGGGTCAGTCGCTGGGGCGCAGACTGGGACGCGATGCTGGTTCTGGATGCGGACAGCCTGATGACCGGCCGCGCTATACACCGGCTGACCGATGCGCTGGCGCGTGATCCCGGTGCCGGGCTGATTCAGAGCTACCCGCAACTGATCGGCGCGCAATCGGTTTTTGCCCGAATGCAACAATTTGCCAATGGAGTCTATGGCATCGCCTTTGCCGAAGGGTTGGCGCGTTGGTGCGGGCAAGAGGGTAATTATTGGGGCCACAACGCAATTATCCGCACCAAGGCTTTCGCTACCAGTGCCGGACTGCCCAAGATGCGTGCGCTCAACGGTCAGGATAAGCTGATCATGAGCCACGATTTCGTCGAGGCTGGATTGCTGCGCCGTGCCGGATGGGCGGTGCGGTTCCTGCCGCGCATTCGGGGATCTTACGAGGAAACGCCCCCCACACTGATCGATCATGCGTTGCGGGATCGGCGTTGGTGCCAGGGCAATCTGCAACACCTGAAACTGTTGGGCTCAACTGGATTCCGGGCCGTCTCGCGTTTTCACATGTTCCACGGTGCCGTTGGCTATTTGATGTCACCTTTGTGGTTTGCGCTGCTTTTGATGTGGGCACTGATCGGTCAGGGCAAAGACGCTTCTGTCCTGCATTACTTCAGCCCCGATAATCCGCTGTTCCCGCAATGGCCGGAAATGTCCGAAACCCGGCACGTTCTGATCATTCTTGTGATGTATGCAATGCTGCTGGCACCCAAGGTGCTGGGAGTTCTGGCTTTGCCGCTAAGCGGTGTACGCTATTCCGAATTCGGAGGCGGCCTCAAGTTCCTGACCTCGTTTCTGGCCGAGGTCATTCTGTCGATCCTGTATGCGCCGATCCTGATGGTGCAACAGATGATCGCCGTTTTCCGGACGGCGCTTGGCATTCAGCGGGGCTGGTCGCCGCAAGCACGCGACGGTGGCAGTTACGGATTACGCACTCTGCTTCTGTGTCATGCATTGGAAACAGTCAGTGGCATCGCCTTGAGTGTTGGTATCCTGTCCGGGCTGGTCTCGATCTGGTTGGCTCCGATTGCCATCAGTCTCGCCCTGGCCATCCCGCTATCGGCACTCAGCGGTGTTTCGGCCGGTGCCGCACGCCGGATGGTCGGGATGCGCGAGGATTTCCGCGAACCTGCCATCACCCGGTCGGCCCGCCGTTACCGGGCCGAGCTGAAGCAACTGGTTGAAGGCAAGATCAAGATGGCGCCGGCAGAGTGATCAACTGCCGGGAAGCCCTTCGTACCAATCCACGACCATATCGGCCCAACCGGCTGGAACTGTATGACCGCCCGGGAACAAGGCGAACTCCAGCGCGCTGCCTTTGGCACAGGTGGTCCAGCGGCGACGCATGAAATTCCCCGTTGTGCTAAAGCCGGCCGGTTTGTGATCGACGCAGCCATTTGCCTCGCGCCAGATTTCGAGCCCGGCATAGATATCGCCCTGCTGAAACCTGCCCCCGCCCAGTACGCGCCCCTCAAGCGGAACTACGTTGTCCGTCCAGCCATGGGTATGTAACATCCGGATCGGACCCTTGCAGGTTTCTGGGTGTGGCCGCCAGAATCCTCCGGACACCGGAACATATGCCGAAAATGTCCCGGGTGACTTGCAGGCGAGATAGTTGACCATAAAGCCACCAGCCGAAAACCCGCCCAGCATGACCCGATCCGCATTGATTCCGAACCGGTTTTCCGCGTCCTGAACCACTTCGGACAGAAAGGTGGTTTCATCCCGTTCGCCAAATCCAGGGATAAAATTCCAGCTTTTTCTGCCACCCCGGTTGGGCCTTTCCGAACCTTCAGGTGCCATCACTGCATAACCGCGCGCCAACAGAGGTTCGACCATCCCGCGATTTCGCATCGTTCCCGATCCACTGCCGCCATATCCGTGCAGAAACACCACCAATGGCGGGTTTTCCGCATCGGGCAGT
Source organism: Ruegeria sp. AF3 (assembly GCF_056536285.1). Classification (NCBI taxonomy): domain Bacteria; kingdom Pseudomonadati; phylum Pseudomonadota; class Alphaproteobacteria; order Rhodobacterales; family Roseobacteraceae; genus Ruegeria; species Ruegeria sp. AF3. Next base: position 808,593 of record NZ_JBQFJM010000001.1, read on the forward strand.
TCGATATGGTACGCGCCCAAGGAGGTTTCGCAAATTTCCCCCTGATCAGCGCAACCCGCCAGGGCCAACTGCGCGGTGAAGGCAAATACTGCTGCCAGGCCGATTTCCCTGATCATCCCGCATCCTCATTGTATTTGCGGACCGGTAAACCGGCTCTTACCCATCCCGGCCCGGCCGCCGAGCCCAACATACCCTCGGGTACGTCGATGATATTTGTGAATCCGGCTTCAATCAAACGATTGCTGAGGCGCGCGGACCGCACCCCTCGGGCGCAAATCAGCGCCACGGGCGCAGCCTGATCACCGCCGGTCATTTGTGTCAGAACGTCAACGAAATCCTCGCGGCGCAAGTCCAGCGGTACCGCGCCCTCGCCAATTCCCGAGGCGCGCCACTCGCGCGGTGTGCGGATATCAACCAGCAGAACGCGCCCGTCCACTGCCTGCTCATGGGCGTCGGCCACGCTGATGCGACTGCCGTTGTGATCTTCGGGGATCAGCCTGTATTGCCTAATCGCAAACCCGGCAGCAATCGCGGCACCGACGCCAATCACTACCCACCGTCGGGATCGGTTCATTTTTTCGGCCACACCTCAGCCTCCTGTTCGCTGGTGCTGTTTCTATCACAACCAAACAGCAGGTTGCGCGGTGAAAGACAGCTCGCAGATCAAGATCGCGTCATTAATGCGCTGCGCCGCCAATACCTTGGTGATCCATTTCAGCTCGTTAAAAAGTTGCCATCTCTGGACAGTCGGCAAAATATCCTTACAAAATTGACCTCACCCTGACCGCCCAGACCGGAGTATCGCACTTGTCCCTATTCCTTATCGCGGCCCTTCCCTTCCTTGGTGCTGTATTTCCCGCACTGCTGATCCGCGCGGGCCGAAACGCTGCCGCATCCGCAGCCGGGTTGACCACATTTCTGGCCCTGATGGGGCTGCTGATCCACATCCCTTCGGTCATGCGCGGAGACGTCGTGACTGCCCGGTTTGACTGGATACCGAGGTTGGGCCTGAACGCGAATTTCATGCTGGACGGGCTGGGATTTCTTTTCGCCTTGCTGATCCTCGGCATTGGATTGCTCATCATTCTCTACGCACGGTTTTACCTGTCGCGCGAAGACCCGATGGGGCAGTTCTATACCTACCTGCTGCTATTTCAGGGGGCGATGGTTGGTATTGTCCTGTCCGACAATATCCTACTTTTGATTGTTTTCTGGGAACTTACATCGCTCAGCTCATTCCTGCTGATCGGCTATTGGAAACATCTGCCCGATGGCCGTCAGGGCGCGCGCATGGCCTTGGCCGTCACCGGCTCGGGCGGGTTGGCGATGATCGCCGGGATGCTGATCCTCGGCAATATCGTTGGGTCCTATGACCTGAGTGTCATTTTGCAGAGCAAGGAACTGATTCAGGCGTCCCCCTACTACCTGCCGGCGTTGATCCTGATCCTGTTGGGCGCTTTCACCAAGTCGGCACAGTTCCCGTTTCACTTCTGGCTGCCGCATGCGATGGCCGCACCGACACCGGTTTCCGCCTATTTGCACTCGGCCACCATGGTGAAAGCCGGTCTGTTCCTGATGGCGCGGATGTGGCCGGTTCTGGCAGGAACAGATGCCTGGTTCTACATCGTGGCCACGACTGGTCTGATCACCATGCTGCTGGGTGCGGTCATCGCGCTGTTCAAGGATGATCTAAAGGCGCTGCTGGCCTTTTCGACCGTATCCCATCTGGGCCTGATCACCATGCTGCTGGGCTTTGGCACCAAAATTGCCGCCGTGGCCGCCATTTTCCACATCATCAACCATGCGACCTTCAAGGCTGCCCTGTTCATGACCGCCGGGATCGTGGATCACGAGACCGGTACGCGGAACCTGAAGCGGTTGGGCGGTCTGCGCCACCTGATGCCGATCACCTTTACCATCGGCACCATCGCGGCCCTGTCCATGGCGGGTCTGCCGCCGCTGAACGGCTTTTTGTCGAAAGAGATGATGCTGGAAGAGACCGTCCATACCACCTGGTTGCATTCACATTATCTGGTTCCGGGACTGGCACTTTTGGCAGCGCTGTTTTCGGCCGCTTATTCTTTCCGATTCGTCAGCCATGTTTTCCTTGGACCCCAGCGAGACGATTATCCCGCCCATCCGCATGACCCGCCTGTCGGGCTGTGGCTGGCACCCGCATTGCTGGTGGTGCTGGTCGTCCTGATCGGTCTGAATTCCGCAGTAATCGTTGGCCCCCTGATCGCCGTGGTTTCCAGCGCGGTAATTGGCGGAGAGAAGCTGCCGTATTACTCGCTCAAACTGTGGCATGGCTTCACGCCTGCACTTTACATGTCGGTTGTTGCGACGTTGGGCGGCCTGTTCCTGCTGGCAATGCACAAACGCGGCGAGCAGGTCTGGAATGCCCTGCCCCGACCCGAGGCCAAGGTGATCTTTGAGGCAATCATCGACGCGCTGACCAGGTTAAGCCGCTGGATAACCGATGAAATGCATAACGGTGTTCTCAGCCGCTATGCGGTCATCTTCGTCGCCTTCACTGTAGGCCTTGGTTATTACGCCTATTCGACAGGCACCATCGGTGTGGAAACACGCGTTCCGCTGCCAGCGCAGATCATTCCGATCATCGGCTGGATCTGTTTGGTGGGCGCGACGCTTGGTATCATGTGGTTCCACCGGAACCGCCTGTTGTCGCTGGTTTTGATCGGTGTCGTGGGCCTGATCGTTTCCATCGCGTTCAACTATCTTTCAGCTCCTGACCTTGCCTTGACGCAAATCTCGGTCGAGGTGGTAACGATGATCTTGTTGCTGCTGTCGCTGAACTTCCTGCCGACCGAGACGCCGTGGGACAGCAGCGCGGCGCGGCGATGGCGGGATGCCGCGATTTCCGTCGTTGCCGGTCTTGGCACCGGCGCGCTGGTCTACGCGATGATGATGCGCGATTTTGCATTTCCAACGATTTCAGAATTCCATCTGGCCAATTCCTATAAGGGTGGTGGCGGCACCAATGTTGTCAACGTGATCCTGGTCGACTTCCGGGGTTTTGATACGTTTGGCGAGATCATCGTGCTGGGCATTGCCGCGCTGATTATCTTTGCGCTGACGGAATCCGTGCTAAGCACCAATGTCCGCAGTTACCTGCTGAATCGCAAACCGCATTGGCCTCAATCCGGTGATTCACATCCGCTGATGATGGTTGTGGCGACCCGCGTGATGATGCCAATTGCGCTGATGGTCGGGGCTTATATTTTCTTCCGTGGGCACAACCAGCCAGGCGGCGGTTTTATCGCCGGGCTGATCGTCGCCATCGCCTATCTGATGCAATACATGGCCAGCGGCTATACCTGGGCGATTGAGCGGCAGCGGTTTTATTACCATGGCACCATTGGCTGGGGCGTCCTGATCGCCGCAGCCACGGGTCTGGGGGCCTGGTTTAATGAACGCCCCTTCTTGACCAGTGATTTCGGCTATCTCCACTGGCCGCCACTTGAGGAATTCGAATGGGCCACCGCCATGCTGTTTGACACGGGCGTGTTCCTTGCGGTTCTGGGCGCGGTAATGCTGGCGCTCGACAGCCTGTCCCGCTTTGCATGGCAACCCGGAATGGCACAGGAATTTCCGATGGATATCAACCCTCTGCGGGACTCTCCACCGGAACAAGAACAAGAGAAGGAGCAGGCCTGATGGAAGCGCTCGTAGCCTCTGCCGTCGGTATCTTGACCGCTGCCGGAATATTCCTGATCCTGCGCCGCCGGACGTTCCCTGTTATTCTGGGCCTGTCGCTGATTACTTACGCGGTCAACGTGTTCCTGTTCGCGACCGGGCGCCTTGCGCTGAACGCCCCCCCGGTTCTGAACAAATACAAGGACGTCACTTATACCGATCCTCTGCCACAGGCGCTGGTGCTGACCGCAATTGTGATTTCCTTTGGGATGACCGCGGTGATCGTGATGATCTCGCTCAGCGCGTACCTGTCCTCCAAGGATGACCATATCGACATGACAGCGCAGGACAGCGTAGATGCAGCAGGAGAAGACGCATGAACCACTGGATCGTTGCGCCGATCGTCCTGCCCGCGATCCTGGCTCCGTTTAACATCATGGTCCTGCGATACCATCTGGATTTGCAGCGCATCTTTTCGGTTGCCGGTGTTGTAGCCCTGTTGGGTATCGCCTTGACGATCACGGCACAGGCCTCGGGCGGAGATATTCAGGTATACGAGCTTGGCAACTGGCCTGCCCCGTTTGGCATTGTCATGGTGCTGGATCGAATGTCAGCCATGATGGTTTTGCTGACAGCTCTGCTTGCCCTGCCGATTGTGCTTTACGCCATTGCAACAGGCTGGGACAACCGGGGCAAGCATTTCCACGCCCTGTTCCATTTTCAGCTTATGGGTGTCTGCGGCGCTTTCCTGACCGGAGATGCCTTTAACCTTTTCGTGTTTTTCGAAGTTCTGCTGATCGCCTCTTATGGCCTGATGACCCATGGTGGCGGTGCGGTGCGGTTGAAGGCGGGTGTGCAATATGTCGCTTACAACCTGTTGGGATCGACTTTGTTCCTGTTTGCTTTGGGCACGATCTATGGCGTGACTGGGACACTGAACATGGCAGATATCGCCTTACGGGTAGCAGAAATCCCGGCCGAGGATACGGCATTGCTGCGGGTTGGCGCGGTTCTTTTGCTGCTGGTCTTTTGCATCAAGGCCGCCGTTCTGCCCCTGCATTTCTGGCTACCTGCCAGCTACGCCAATGCGCCAATGCCCGTCGCGGCCCTGTTTGCAATCATGACCAAGGTCGGGGCTTATTCGATTCTGCGGATGTTCACACTGGCCTTTGGCCCCGATGTCGCCGCAACACAGGGACTGGTGGGTGCGTGGTTGCAACCTGCTGCACTTGTCACTTTGGCTGTCGGGGCTATCGGCATTCTGGGGTCAAAACACATCGCCCGCATGGTGGCGTTCTGCGCGATTGCATCCATGGGCACCCTGTTGATCGCAATCTCGCAATTCACGCCTGATGCAACAGCCGCGGCACTGTACTATGTGTTCCATTCGACACTGGCGACAGCCCTGCTGTTCCTGGTTGCCGATCTGGTGATGGCGCGGCGCGGCGGGGCCATCGCACCAACGCCACCCATGCCGCAAAGCGGGCTGGTGTCCGCGCTGTTCTTCGTGGGGGCGATTGCGATGGCGGGGATGCCGCCCTTGTCCGGCTTTATTGGCAAGCTGCTTGTGCTGGACGCCTCGCGCGATGCTTCGGATGCCACGACGGTCTGGGCCGTGATTCTGATCGGCTCGTTCGTCACAATAATCGGGTTGGCCCGAGCCGGAACTTTGATTTTCTGGAAAAGTTACGACACTCAGGCTGTTCCGATAGCTGAGCCAGCGGAAAATGAAGCTGCCCCTGCACCGGTCGCACCTGAACCGCAACCCGGTCTGGCCTTTACTGCCGTGTTTGGCGCCGTAGCCGGCCTGATCCTGCTGACATTGTTCGCGGGTCCTGCGCTGGAATATACAAGCCAAACCGCAGGGCAGCTGTTTATGCCCGAAAACTACATCTCCGCCGTATTGGGAGGGGCCGAGTGATGAAACTGCTACACCGGATTTTTCCGCACCCGCACCTGACCATTTTGTTGACGATCGTCTGGATTCTGCTGGCCAACAGCCCGTCACTGAATTCTCTGGTCTTTGGCCTGATCCTTGGAATCATCATTCCCTTCGTCACACAACCTTACTGGCCCGACAGGCCCAAGCTGCGCAACTGGCCCATGGTCGCCGAATACATGATCGTGGTGCTGTGGGATATTGTCGTTGCAAATATGACGGTGGCCCGGATCGTCCTCTTCAAACGCAATGAAGACCGGCGGCCCAACTGGGTTAGCATTCCGCTGGAGCTTCGGACACCCGAGGCCATAACCGTGCTGGCCGGAACCATCACGATGACGCCCGGCACCGTCAGTTGCGACCTGTCGGCACAGGGGCACAATCTGCTGGTTCATTGCCTGGACGCGCCGAACCCGGATCAGGTGCGCGACGAAATCAAGCAACGCTATGAACGTCGCCTGAAGGAGATTTTCGAATGATCGAATACGCAATCTACTTTGCATTTGCCTGTTTCGGCGCGGCGATCATGATGTGTCTGTGGCGGATCATTACCGCGGACGGCGTTGGGACACGGGTTCTGGCTCTGGATACGATGGTCATCAATACGATTGCCCTGATGATCCTTTATGGCCTGTCGAAAGGGACCGAGATTTTCTTCGAAGCGGCGATGATCATCGCGATGCTGGGTTTTGTCTCAACCGTGGCTTATGCGCGCTTCATGCTGCGCGGCAACATCATCGAATGAGGGCGATATGACATTCCTTGCAGAGCTGCTGATCGCCGTTTTCCTGATAGTCTCGGGTATCTTCGGGTTTGTCGGGTCCTTCGGCATGATCAAGTTGAATGACCCTATGTCGCGCCTTCACGCGCCGACCAAAGCGACAACTTTGGGTGTGGGCGGGGTGTTGCTGGCTTCGATCACCCATTCCGTTCTGCTGGAAGGCAAACTGTCGCTACACGAGCTTCTGATCACGCTGTTTCTATTCCTGACGGCTCCGATCACGGCCCTGTTCATTGCAAAATGGCACATTCACCGTCATGAACTGCCCAGCGACCTGCCCGATGCTGGCGAGGATGAGCTCTGGGCCACCCACGCGGTCGAGCAGGTCGAGGATGTTCCGGACCACAGCGCGAATTAACACAAATGCACACATCTCCGCTGCCCCTGACCCGTGATCTGGTTTTTATTGGCGGCGGCCACACCCATGCCCTGCTGCTGCGCAAATGGGGAATGAACCCTTTGCCCGGCGCGCGGGTAACCGTGATCAACCCCGGCCCCACTGCCCCCTACTCAGGAATGTTGCCCGGATATGTCGCCGGTCATTACGACCGGTGGGAGTTGGATATCGATCTTGTCAGATTGGCCCGTTTCGCAGGTGCACGTGTGATCTTGGGTGCGGTCAGTGGCATCGACACCGAAACACATGAAGTGCACGTCCCCGGGCATCCTCCGGTAGGCTTCGATGTGGCTTCGGTCAATGTAGGGATCACGTCGGACATGCCCGCCCTGCCGGGCTTTGCGGAACATGCAGTGCCAGCCAAGCCGTTGGGACCTTTTGCTGCGAAATGGGCCGAGTATCTAAAGGGTCAAGGGCCGGCCTCGGTCGCTGTGATCGGCGGCGGCGTCGCGGGCGTCGAACTGGTCATGGCGATGGCGCACGCGTTAAAGGCCAGGGGGCGGGCGGCACAGATTACCCTGATCGATAGTGCCTCGGCCCTGACTGCAACCAAACCCAAGGCGGCGGCAACAATCCGGATTGCAATGCATGATCTTGGCGTGGAGGTGATCGAAAACACGGTGATCACCCGGATCGGGCAGGATCACGTGGAACTACAGGACGGGCGCACAATTCCGGCTGGTTTCGTGACCGGTGCCGCCGGAGCACGCGCCTATGACTGGATCGCAAATACAGGGCTTGACCTTCAGGACGGATACATCCGCGTGAACAGCTACCTGCAATCCAGTGATCCGGCTGTGTTTGCCGCCGGGGATTGCGCCCATCTTTCGGAAAACCCCAGACCGAAAGCTGGCGTCTATGCGGTGCGCGAAGCGCCGGTTTTGTTCGATAATCTGCGCGCGGCGCTCGGCGCGGGACGGATGCGAAAATACACACCGCAAAAAGACTATCTCAAACTGATCTCACTAGGTGGCAAGTCAGCACTGGCCGAGCGTTTGGGAACATCGTTCAGCGGCCCTTTGATGTGGGCCTGGAAGAACCATATCGACCAGAGTTTCATGAAAATGTTTCGCGACCTGCCGCGAATGACACCGCCCGCCCTGCCACGCGACCGGGCCGCTGGGCTTGATGGGGTTTTGGGTGAAAAGCCCATGTGCGGAGGATGTGGAGCAAAGATCGGGCGCGACGCATTGCAAATCGCCCTGAAATCCCTCCCCGCCCCTACTCGTACCGACGTCACTACCTTGCCCGGCGACGATGCCGCGCTATTGCAAACAGGCGGGGCGCAGCAAGTCATGACGTCCGACCATCTGCGGGCTTTCACCAACGATCCCGCACTGATGACGCGTGTTGCCGCGGTTCACGCCCTAGGGGATATCTGGGCCATGGGGGCCGCGCCTCAGGCGGCCACGGCAACGATCATCCTGCCGCGCATGTCCGCCCCCCTGCAAAGCCGCACAATGTCCGAAGTCATGTCAGTCGCGAGTGACGTCATGCGCGCTGCGGGTGCAGAAATCGTGGGCGGGCACAGTTCAATGGGCGATGAGATGACTGTTGGTTTCACGCTGACTGGCCTGTGTGAGGCTACCCCGATTACATTGGCGGGCGGGCAGCCGGGAGATCGCCTGATCCTAACCAAACCCTTGGGAAGCGGAGTTCTGATGGCAGCGGAAATGGCCGGTCTTGCCGAAGGGGCCTGGGTCGCGGCAGCCTACAAACATATGACACAGCCGCAGGGCGATGCAGCCCGCATTTTGGCCAACGCCCATGCGATGACCGACGTGACCGGGTTTGGTCTGGCCGGGCATCTGCAAGGCATCTGCGACGCATCGCATTGCGGCGCCATGCTTGATCTGAACGCTGTAAAGGTGATGGACGGTGCTCTTGCGCTGACGGATCAGGGGGTCCGGTCAACGATTTTTGCTGACAACAGCGCGATTGCGCCCAATCTTCCGTCCGGGGGCAAGGCGGCGCTGCTTTTTGATCCGCAATCAGCCGGGGGCCTGCTGGCCGCCGTGAATGCGAAGGACGCCGAAACTCTTCTGCAAGATCTTCTGGACGCGGGATATCCGGCAATGATCATTGGCCAACTGACCAGCACACCCGGCTTGCGCATTCACAGCTGATTCAGCAGGCTTTCAATTTGCGCGGCCGCGTCGCTCAGCCCCGCATTGTCCAAAGTTGCGATATCGAGATTGGCCAACACCTGTACCGGGCGGGATTGTCGGGATTTGGTGTATGCGGGATCATAATGCTGTTCCATCAACGCCTGTGTCAGCGCTTGTTTTTCGTCCGCATCAATCAAGCGCAGCCACCCGTCCACGACCTCATGCCCGCGATGGAACCGCAGCGGTGATAACCGGTCCCGCAATCGGTCACTGTCAGACAGAATGTCGTCATAAGCCCGCACCAGATAGGCCGAACGTGCTTCAATCGAAGCCGTAATGCTCACGCGCGGAGCCTTACACAACGCGTTCCAAAGGCTGGGTGGCAGAATCAAGCTGCCAATTTTGGAGGATTCCGCTTCGACCACGACTGGACGCGCCGGGTCCATTGCGCACAGCGCAGCGGACAGAGCAGATTCAAACCCCTTCTGACTGGGCTGCCCCCCAGGCCTTTCGCCCAGCAAGGACCCGCGATGGTTGGCCAGCGCTTCAAGGTCCAGAACCTGTACACCTCGTGCGTGCAACAGAGCCAAAAGATCGGTTTTTGCGGTGCCGGTGTAGCCGTCCAGCGCGATCAGCCGATGTGGCAAGGGATCATCGTACAAATAAGCGTTCACCAATCGACGGTAGGTACGATAGCCGCCCTCAACAACTTCCGCGCGCCAACCGATTTGCTGCAACATCCATGTGAATGATCCGGAACGCTGTCCACCGCGCCAGCAATAGACCAAGGGGCGCCACGCTCCGTCATGATGGCTGAGGTGGTGTTCGATGTGATTGGCTGCATTGCGGAACACCAAAGCAGCGCCCAGCTTGCGCGCCAGAAAGGGGCTGTCTTGTACATAAATGGTTCCGACCCGGGCGCGTTCCTCGTTGTTCAGCACAGGCAGGTTTATTGCACCCGGTAGATGATCTTCGGCAAACTCGGCAGGGCTGCGAACGTCGATCACGGTATCATACCCGTGCGCGTAAAGTTGGGTCAGGTCAGGAAGTTTCAGAGCCATGCCGAAGGTTTAGCTTGCTGCGTTTCTAAAGAAAAGGTCACGCGTCATAAGGTTCGATCAGCTCTGGCCCGCTGGCCCGGTTCGAGTTCACCACAGGACTGACCCGGTGGAAGGTCAGCACATCCTCGTGCCCCGGCTGCATCAGCCGCGCGGCCCCTTTTCCGGCTTCACCCAACCACAATGGCCAGTCTTCGGGTTCTACGATCAAGGGCATTCGCTGATGAATGACCTCAAGCCTTTTGTTGGCAGCCGTCGTCACGATTGCACAGGTGCCCTGCCGTTCACCTTCAGGACCCCAGTCCTGCCAGACCCCGGCAAAAGCAATCGGAGCTTTGTCCTGACGGTGGATATACCAGGACAGGCGCGTTCCCTGTTTCGTTTTTGTCCATTCATAGAACCCGGTCGCTAAGATCAGACAGCGGCGTGTCCGGCAAGCATCGCGAAAGGCGGGTTTGTCCGCCAGGGTCTCGGCCCGGGCGTTGATCAGCAACGGCCCCGCTGTTTCGGTCTTGTACCAATGAGGCAGGAATCCCCACCGCAGCGCGTCCAGATGGCGCCCTGTTTCGCCACTACGCACGACATGTACCTGATTTGTCGGACAAACATTGAAATTCGGCACCGCAGGCAGAGCGTTTGCCGGGCGCGCCGAAAACAGCTGCGCCATTGCGTCGTTGGGAAGAGTTATTGCAAACCGTCCGCACATGGGTAATGAACCACCGATACATTCTTGATACAGGCACAGGATTTCACGGGGTCACATGGAAAACCAGACAACGCAATCCCTTAAGAGCAAAGCACTGGCCCTTCTGGAAGCAGGCAAGCTGCCGCAAGCTTTGAAAAAGGCCCAGTTGGGTGTCAAGAAATTCCCAAAAGACTCAGATTATCATGCCATCGCCGGCTTTGTCTTGACCGAGATGAAGCAATACAAGAAATCAATTCCGCATTTTGTTGAAGCCTCGCGGATGAAACCGGACGACCTGCAGTTTGTTGAAAACCTGGCGAATGCATTGATGCAGACCGGGCAAATTCCCAAGGCTCTGGAATATACCGAACAAAAGCTGGAGCAATTCCCCAACAACCAGGAATTGAACCGCGTGCTGGATGAAATTCACCTCAAAGGCACCAACTGGCGCATGATGATCGAACATGCGAGCAGGAAGCTGGAGAGCGATCCAGACAATGTGGACCTTCTTGCTAAACGTGCCAGAGCTTACGCCAATATCGGCTTTGACGATGAAAACTCGCGGGATGTCGCCCGCGCCTACGAGCTGGACCCCGAGAACACAAAAATTGCCCTTATAAAATCTATAGACCTTCACCAAACCGGCGAAAAGAACGAGTCCAAAGCAATACTGAGGCGCATTCTTCAAAACGAACCCGAGCATGTGTCGGCTTTGCTGCAATTATCGGCAATGGCAACTACAGAGGAAGCTCCGGAGCTGCTGGAAGCCGTAAATAAAGCCATCTCCGAAAAGGGAGATGATAAGCTGGAACTCCAGTTCGCCAAGGCGCATTTGATTTCAAAGTTAGACGGTTTGAATGCCGCCATGCCGCATTACGCGCGGGCCAATGATATTCAGCACCAAGGCAACCCTTATGTCTCGGCCGATGAAGAGGAAAAACTGTTCCGGATCACCAGCTTGTTCCCCGTCGATTCAGATGCACCAGAGTCTGGCTTTGCCGAGGGGCCAACACCAATCTTTGTACTGGGTCAGCCCCGCTCGGGCACGACATTGATGGAAATGATGTTGAGTTCAGCCCCCGGAATATCCGGTTGCGGTGAACTGACTTTGGGGGCCGACCTGTCGCGTGAATATGAGAAAAAAGGCATGAAGTACGACGTTGCCAAAGCGTCTGAACTCGCGCGGGAATTCCTCGAATTGATGCCGCCCATTCCGGGCGACTCTGTCGCCTTTGTCGACAAGATGCCGCACAATTATCAACGTATCGGCTTCCTGCTGTCTGCCTTCCCAAAGGCAAAGATTATTAATATGCTGCGCGATCCGCGTGATGTTGGATTGTCCAAATGGATCAGGTGTTTTCCTGCCGGTGGAATGCGCTATGCCTCGAATATGCAGGCCATCGCCCATTCGGCAAATATGTATCGTCGCTACATGGCACATTGGGATGCCGTGTTCGGCAATCGTATTCTGACGGTGCCTTACGAAGAACTGGTGGCAGACCCGAAAACTTACAGCCAGCAGGTCGCCGCGTTCTGCGATTTGGAGTGGAACGAAACGATGATGCACCCTGAAAAGAACACGAAACAGGTGCGCACGGCCAGCATTGATCAGGTGCGCAGCAAGATCTCGACCAAGTCTATCGGAGGTTGGCGCGGGGTTGTCGAGCATATCAAGCCGATGCTCGACGGGATCGACCCCGAACTCTGGCCGGAATACGATTTCAGCTGATCGGTTCCCCAAAAAGCCGCATCACGAGGATGCGGCTTTTTTCTTTGTCGTAAACCCAGTTATTTCTGCTTGATACGCCCGTCGACATAGGGCTGATAGGGCGCATTTTCCGCCAGGTATTCTGCGGTTACATCCGCAAGGTCCGGGCCGAAGTCATAGGCGTTCTTGTCGTCGCCTTCGAACATCTCGTACCCGTCACCGCCGTTGCGAACAAAGTTGTTGGTGACGACAAGGTAAGTCTTGTTCGGGTCGATCGGTATAAAACCGTCACCGTCGGCAACCATCACCTCGCTGACGCGTCCTTCGTTCGGCGCAACGCTTGGGTCCCAGGTAAAGCTAAGACCAGCGACCTGCGGGAAACGACCTTTCACTTCTTCCACCTGACTTACGCCATTCTCCAGCGCGTCAATGACACCCTGTCCGCTGATTTCGAAGGTCGACAATGTGTTCTGGAAAGGTAGTACAGCCAGAACTTCGCCCATGGTTACATCGCCAGGGTCGATGGACGCCCGCAACCCACCCGAGTTGGCAATGGCGATCTGAACGCCCTGATCCGCCACGCGCGCCAGCATCGCATCGGCGACCAGGTTGCCCATCTGGCATTCCTGCACGCGGCAAATAGAGCGATCCCCTTCAACAGCTTCCGCAGCGCTTGCAACGACCTTGTTACGGATGTCATCCAAAGGCACCGCCAGTTCCGCAATCCTGTCCAGCGCGGCCTGATCCTCGGTTACTGCGTTGTCCATGATCAAAGGCTCGCCAACTGCCTCGACCACTTTGCCGTCGTCATCGAAAGTGACGTTCAACTCGCCCAGAAACTTGCCATAGGCATAGGCCTGAACGATCTGTACGCCGTTTACCACCGTTGGGTACGGACCTGCCGCCTTATCCGACACATTCGAAAGATACGTATTTGAATGTCCGCCGACGATCACATCAACGCCGGTCGTCTCTTGCGCGACGCGCTGATCGACGCCATAGCCGGAGTGGCTGAGAACGATGATCTTGTTAACGCCCTCACCCGTCAGTTTATCGACTTCGGCCTGCACGGCTGGCACCGGGTCCGAGAACGTGACGTTGGGGCCGGGCGAGGCAAGCTCATCCGTGTCGATTGGGGTCAGACCGATCAGGCCGATCTTTTCGCTGCCCACCTCGATAACAGTCGATTTCTTGATCCTGTCCGTCAAAAGCTCTTCGTCGCGAATATCAGCGTTGGACATCAGGACCGGGAAGTCGACCGAGTCGATGAACCCCCGCAACACTTCGGGGCCGTCATCAAACTCGTGGTTGCCAACGGTCATGGCGTTATAGCCCAGCTTGTTCATGAACTCGGCCGCGACCTTGCCCTTGTAGTAGGTATAGAAAAGGGACCCCTGGAACTGGTCACCTCCATCCACCAGAATCGAGTTTTCTGCGCGCTCGCGCGCATCGGCAACTGCCGTAACAAGGCGCGCCGAGCCGCCAAAGCACTTACCTTCCGCATTGTCTTCCGCACCGCATCCGCTGTCGTATTTGTTGATCGGCTCAAAGCGCGAATGGAAATCGTTGGTGTGCAGAATTGTCAGCTTGTAGTCGGCTGCTGCGACGCCCGCAGTCAGGCCCACCACCGCAACCGAAGTTAAAAATCGGGTCAACATCTTGGAACTCCCTAATTATTATTGCCGGGGATCGTGCGCTTATGTCGACTGAGAGTCAAAGGAGAAATCCAGCTTGATTCCAAGCGCCGTGCGGGGCATCAGGTCATCATGCTGATCTACAAGATTTTCCGAACCGACGAATGGGCTGAACTGCAAAGTCTGGGCGCCACAGACGGAGCACCCATTGACGTGTCAGACGGGTTTGTTCACTTTTCCACCGCTGAACAAGCGGCTGAAACCGCCGCCAAGCATTTTGCCGGCGTTGAAGGGCTTACACTGTTGGCATGTGATGCCGACGCCATGGGCGATGACCTGAAATGGGAAGTGTCGCGAGGAAACGCCCTGTTTCCGCATCTGTATCGTCAGATCAGGTTAAGCGATGTTGTCTGGGCGCGTCCGCTGCCTTTTGTCGGTACGGCACATCGGTTTCCCGAGGACATGGCATGACATCCTATGTCGATCCGGATCGCGCCCAGTTCGAGGCGTTCAAGGCCCTGGACCGCGACCAGCCGATCGAGATGCTCAATCTAGTGAAGTTCCGCGCCGAGGCGCAGTATCCCAGTTCGCATGAATTGGCCGGCGCAGGGCTGACCGGGGCGCAGGCCTATCAGAAATACGGGACTGAAACCACCGCAATCATTGGCCGTATCGGGGCAAGCATCCTGTGGCGGGGTGTATTTGAAACGACGCTGATCGGACCGGCTGATGAGGTATGGGATGCCGTCTTTATCGCACGCTATCCGACTGCATATGCGTTTCTGGAAATGGTGACTGACCCGGTGTACCGGGCAGCGGTGGTCCATCGGCAGGCTGCGGTAGAAACCTCGCGCCTGATCCGGTGCGGATCAAGCAAAAGCGGGAAAGCGTTTGGATGAAACTGACCGAGAAGTTCGGGCTTGCGGCCCTGCATTGCATGGACCCCGAGACCGCCCACGGAATGTCGATCAGGGCTTTGAAGGCGGGGCTTGCGCCTGCGCCGGGGCCGGTGGCAACGCCGCGCCTGAAAACCAGCCTTGCAGGTTTGGACCTGCCTAACCCGGTAGGATTGGCCGCGGGCTTCGACAAGAACGGTGAGGTTCTGACGCCGCTGTCACGCGCAGGATTCGGCTTCATCGAAGTCGGTGCCGTCACACCGCGCCCCCAACCGGGAAACCCCAAACCCCGCCTGTTTCGCCTGACCGAGGACAAAGCGGCGATCAACCGTTTTGGCTTCAACAACGAAGGCATGGAGGTGATGGCAAAACGGCTTGCTGATCGCCCCAAGAATGGGGTGATCGGCCTGAATCTGGGCGCCAACAAGGACAGCGAGGATCGCGCGGGTGATTTCGTCAAGGTGCTGGCGCATTGTGCCGCGCATCTGGATTTTGCCACGGTCAACGTGTCATCCCCGAATACGGAAAAGCTGCGGGATTTGCAGGGCAAGGCGGCGCTGAGCGCACTTTTGAACGGTGTGATTGAAACCCGGGATGCGCTGCCTCGCCCGCTGCCCATCTTCCTGAAAATCGCGCCGGACCTGACCGATGCCGAGTTGCAGGACATTGCCGAGGTTGCGCGCGAGACCCGTGTGGATGCCGTGATCGCCACCAACACCACCCTGTCACGCGACGGGCTGCGCAGTTCGCACAAAGGTGAAACCGGCGGGCTGTCCGGCGCACCGCTGTTCGAGAAATCAACACGTGTTCTGGCGCGGCTCAGCCAGTTGACCGGGGGTGACATTCCCCTGATCGGCGTCGGTGGCATCAGCAATGCGGAACAGGCCTATGCCAAGATCTGCGCCGGGGCATCTGCTGTGCAGTTCTATACGGCGATGGTGTATGGCGGCATTTCTCTGGCGGCGGACATTGCGAACGGGCTGGATGAACTACTGGCCCGCGACGGCTTTGAGAATGTAGCCCAAGCCGTCGGCAGCAAACGAGAGGACTGGCTATGATCGAATATTGGCACAACCCGCGCTGTTCAAAATCCCGCGCGGGTCTTGCATTGCTGGAAGAGAATGGCGCACGGGTCACGGTGCGCAAATATCTTGAGGATGCACCATCAATCGATGAGCTGCGAGCGGCACAATCCGCCTTGGGGCTTTCGCCCGTTGAGATGATTCGTACCGGAGAATCTCGGTTCAAGGAACTGGGGTTGACAAAGGCTTCGCCAGACGACGCCCTGATCCGGGCCATGGCTGAAAACCCGATCCTGATTGAGCGTCCGCTTGCAATTGCGGGGGATAAGGCCGCCATAGGGCGTCCGCCGGAAAACCTTCTTGCGCTGCTCTAGGCCACCTGCGCCTCGAGCTTGGGATAGCGCCATCCCAAAGTCACGCCACGTGCTATATTAAGCACCATCAACGCGGCCCACAGGCCGTGGTTTTCGAAACTTGGCACCAGAATGAACAGCGCAACCAGATAGATAGCGACCGATTGGAACATCGCGCTACGCATGGCGCGGGTCCATGTAGCACCTATGTAGATGCCGTCAAACATCCAGCTTGCCACGCCTATAACGGGTGCCAACGCGGCCCAGATAAGAAACTCGCGCCCGGCCTCGCGCACCTGCGGCGATGTTGACATGAGGTCGATCAACGCCGGTCCGGCGACAAAGAAAACCACACCCAGTAACAGGGCACCGCCAACACCCCATTGCGAAGTCATGACGGACGCGCGGCGCACCTGATACCTGTCTCTGGCACCCACCGCGCTTCCGACCAGCGCCTCGGCGGAAAAGGCGAACCCGTCCAGCGCAAAAGCTGTGATTTCTAGAAACTGAAGCAAGACCTGATTGGCCGCCAGATTGACATCACCCAGATCGGAACCGACGAAAAGAAAGGTCGTGAAGGATCCGGTTAGCAAAACCGACCGGATCATAATATCGCCGTTGACCTGCAACATCCGTTGCAGCCGAACGGCATCAAATACGCGGGCCCAGTCACGCCAGATTCCGTCTTCGAACCCGTCCCGACACAGCCAAAGGCCCAGCGCCAGACCCGTCCATTCCGCAATCAAAGTGGCTATGGCAACCCCTTCGACACCCCAGCCGAGACCAAGCACGAACCACAGGTCCAGAACGATGTTCAATCCGTTCATCCAGACCTGAAGAACAAAAACCCCACGCGTGCGTTCAACGGCAATCAACCATCCGGTGACCGCAAAAAGTGCGATAGTCGCTGGCGCCCCCCAAATTCGAATCTCAAGATAGGCGCGGGCAAGCGTTTCGACCTCGGGACTTGCCGGAGAAAGGGCGAACGCACCCGCGAACACAGCCACTTGGGTGAGGATAAAGAACAACCCGGCCGCGCCGCCAAGCATCAGACCGCGCATCAGCAATGCCCGGGTTTCAACAGCGTCGCCTGCCCCGCGTGCCTGCGCCGCCATCCCGGTGGTTCCCATCCGCAAGAAGCCGAAGATCCAGTAGATCGTTGACAGGATAACTGCGCCGATCCCGACCGCCCCGATAGGCGCAGCCTGCCCCAACTGACCGACAACGCCGGTATCCACTGCCCCCAGAATCGGGACCGTGGCGTTCGACAGGACAATCGGCACCGCGATCTTCAGCACCCGTCCATGCGTGATGGGCGCCGAGGCGACCTGCATGGTCAGCTCTTGTCTCTGGCTGGTTGCGGCATCAAGAAATGCCCGGAGGCCTGCGCAAACAGTTTCGCATGATTGTCCTGCCAGGCTTCAACCCGTACCGAGGCGTAACGCCGCCCGGACCGGCTGATAAACGCCCGCGCATAGGCGTCTCGCGGCAAGCCGGAACGCAGATAGTCGACGGTAAAGTCGATCGTCTTCGGAAACCGGATGCTTTCGTCTGACACGATGGCATCTGCATCGATCTCACCGTTTTCTATACTTGGGAATATGTGTTCCCAGCTCAGCGTGATAACGGCTGTCACTTCCAAAAAGGCAGCCGTCACGCCGCCATGAATTGCAGGCAGAAACGGATTGCCGATCAGCTTGTCATCGAAATTTAAAACGCCGGTCAGTTCATCCCCGCGCCTGTCAAAACTGATGTTCAGAAAACGTATATACGGTACGCCGTCGACAAGCGCACGCAGGGCTGCATCGCGGCGCTGCTTGACCACCTGCATCGGCTCGGGACGAGGTCTTGGCATATTACTTCCCTTCAACCGTAAAAGAGCCCGAGGCAGTCGCCACCGGCAGGTCCGTGTCGTTGTCCATTGCGGTGGCCCGCACGAAGGCAACGTTTCGCGTGATATGGTGACAGACGGCGTGCGCAGTAATCGTCTGACCTGGCGTCGCCGCGCGCATATAGTCTATCCGCAGATCGATTGTTGCGGTTCCTCCGGGGGCCGATGGGTGGCTCATCACCGCAGCACCACAACAGGTGTCCAGAATCGTGGATATCGCCCCCCCATGTATCACCCCTGTGCGCGGATCCCCGATCAGGTCTTCGTTGTAGGGCAAGGTTATCTCAGCCTCACCTTCGCCGATCTGCGTGAGCGTAAGGTTCAATGCCCGCGCATGGGGGATCGCCTCGATAAACTGGCGGGCTAAAACTGTCTTATCGACCATGGGTATGCGTCCTGTTCTCTGCACCGCCTTTATGAGCCGGTGTTCCGGTAAAGAGCAAGCCTGCCTGTTGCGCTTGGGATCGGGACCGCCTAGGTTGCTGACGAGGAGACCGGGAATGTCCAACAACCGTTTGTCATTCAAAGAAATGTGCGCCGAGTTTGACGTGACACCGCGCACCTTGCGCTACTACGAATATATCGAGCTTTTGCAACCGGACCGCGAAGGGCGTTCGCGCTTTTATGGGGCCCGGGAATGCGCGCGGATGAAACTGATCATGCGCGGCCGAAAGTTTGGTTTTCCTCTAGAAGAGATTCGCCAATGGCTACTGATCTATGAAGATCAGGGAAACGAGGCCCAGATGGCCACCTTTGTCGAAATGGCGGACCGCCAGATGAGTGAGCTTCAGCAGCAGCGCCAGCAGCTGGATGAGGCAATGGACGAACTCAAAAGCCTGCGCAACCAAACGGCCAAGTCGCTGGAATAACCTTTTCCGATATTTCATAACTAAGCATTGCAGGTGGCAGAACCTGTCAAAACCGGTGCGCATCCCCTTCAAGGCACCCGTTTATTCATGCCGGAAATTAGTTGACGTAACGGTAACAAAATTACGCCGGAAGCTGCTTACGTGCACGGATGTTACGTCAACTTAAAAGTGACGCAGCGTCTGGATTACGTAAACGTCACTCACATGTTGTAAAGCGCCCACCAACTGCGCAATTCATGTCTCATGACGCCAGTGACGAGAGTATGACGAATGACCGAAGATGTGATGACCATTCGCGAGATGTGCGAGACCTATGATGTCACACCACGCACCTTGCGGTTCTACGAGGCAAAGGAACTGCTGTTCCCGATCCGCGAAGGCCAAAAACGTCTGTTCACCAAACGTGACCGGGCGCGGCTGAAGCTGATCCTGCGCGGCAAAAGATTCGGGTTCAGCCTCGAGGAAATTCGACAGCTGCTGGATCTCTACCATGTGGGCGACCAACAGGTCACCCAGATGAATCGCACATATGAAATCGCGTGCGAGCGTCTGGCCGACATGGAATCGCGCCGCGAAGAGCTGACGCAGGCCATCGACGATCTGAAAGAGCAGTTGCGCTGGGGCGAGAAAGTCATCGCCTCAATGAAACAGGAAAAGAAGGCGGCCGAGTAACCTCGCCCTGCCTTCCGGACATATGAATTAAGGGAGTTTCACATGCCCGTTTACAACGCGCCAACCAAAGACATGCAGTTCATTCTGCACGATGTTCTGAAAGTCTCGCAGTCGGATATCCCCGGCTATGACGAACTAGAAGCCGAATTCACCGGCGCAGTTCTGGAAGAAGCAGGCAAGGTTGCCACCAACGTCCTGCATCCTTTGAACGTTGTCGGCGACACCGAAGGGTGCCGGTTGGAAAACGGTATTGTGTACACCCCTACCGGGTTCAAAGACGCCTTCGAGCAGATGAAGGAAGGTGGCTGGACTGGCCTCGACATGCCGGAAGAGTATGGTGGCCAGAACATGCCCTACGTGATCGGCACAGCCGTAGGTGAGATGTTCTCGGGCTCCAACCAGGCTTTCACCATGTATCAGGGCCTGACCCATGGCGCGGCCTCGGCCATTCTGGCGCACGGGACAGACGAGCAGAAGAACAAATACCTGCCCAACATGGTCAGCTGTGAATGGACCGGCACCATGAACCTGACCGAACCGCATTGTGGCACCGATCTGGGCCTGATGCGCACCAAGGCAGAACCGCAAGGTGATGGCAGCTACAAGATTTCCGGCCAGAAGATCTTTATCTCGGCTGGCGACCACGACATGGCTAACAACATCGTCCACCTGGTGCTGGCCAAGATCCCAGGTGGCCCCGAGGGCATCAAAGGCGTGTCGCTGTTCATTGTGCCCAAGTTCCTTGTGAACGAAGACGGCAGCCTGGGCGAACGCAACGGCGTATCGGTCGGAAAGATCGAAGAGAAAATGGGCATCCACGGCAACTCGACCTGCGTCATGAACTATGACGAAGCCACCGGCTGGCTGCTGGGCGAAGAGCACAAGGGCATGCGCGCCATGTTCACCATGATGAACGAAGCGCGTCTGGGTGTGGGCATGCAGGGCCTGTCGCAAGCCGAAGCGGCCTATCAGAACGCTCTGGAATACGCCAAAGACCGTTTGCAGGGTCGCGATGTGACCGGTGTCAAAAATCCGGATGGTCCGGCCGATCCTCTGATCGTGCATCCTGACATCCGTCGCAACCTGATGGATCAGAAAAGCTTTACCGAAGGCGCACGCGCGTTCATCCTTTGGGGCGCGACAATGATCGACAAGGCGCACCGCGCGGGAGACAAGGATGCAGACGGGCTGATCTCGTTGCTGACTCCGGTCATCAAAGGCTTCCTGACCGACGAAGGTTACGACATGACCGTTCAGGCGCAGCAGGTCTATGGTGGCCATGGCTACATCGAAGAATGGGGTATGTCACAATACACCCGCGACGCCCGCATCGCGATGATCTACGAAGGCGCAAATGGCGTTCAGGCGCTTGACCTTGTGGGTCGCAAACTGGCGCAGGATGGCGGCAAACACGTCATGGCCTTCTTCGAGATGGTCAAAAGCTTCTGCAAGGATAACGCGGGCCAGAACGAAGCTTACAACAAGGCGTTCATTGAGCCGCTGAAAGCTGCGTCCAAGGATCTTCAGGCCGCAGGCATGTATTTCATGCAGGAAGGCATGAAGAACCCGAATAACGCACTTTCCGGGTCCTATGACTTCATGCACATGTTCGGCCATGTTTGCCTGGGCCTGATGTGGGCGCAGATGGCCAAGGCCGCGCAGCACGCTCTGGACAGTAATGCGTCGGACAAAGAGTTCTACGAGACCAAGATCAACACCGGTCGCTTCTACATGGCGCGCCGCCTGCCAGCGACAGCGATGCATCTTGCGCGCATTCAGACCGGTGCGGACACGGTAATGGCACTAGACGCGGCGAACTTCTGAACTCAGTCTGGGTCTGGGCAACACCGCCCGGACCCAGCTTACCGGAGGAGACCAAATGCCAAAACGTTTTCGCCTGACCCGCCGCTTTCCGGTTGCGATGACTGAAGATGGGTATCGCAAACTCAAAGCGTTCGCGCGGGATGCTGGTCTGGACGAAGGCGAGGCGCTGTCTTTCTTGTTCGAGAATTTCAACAGCGTGATTGATGAGGAGAACCTGACCCACCGCCTGCGCATCTTCAATTCCGAACTTGAGGCACGGAAAAGATGAGCTGCTGCAAAGAAAACTCAACGGCGACGCTAACTTGAATGCCGGACGCCTCCGGCGGGAGTATTTGTGAAAAGATGAAGCGGCGATGCGTCCCTGCCACCGGGCGCACTCGCCATCAGGACAGGAACGACTTTCACCTTTTGCGGTCATCGGCTCTCCAGCCTGTCCCGCACGACCACTTGAAACGAAGATGGTTGATTTAAGGTTACCGGCAGTCCTTCATCTTTTCAAAAATACTCAAATCCAACCTAGCCACATGCGCCTTGGGAGGGGCGAGCACATGACCATCAAACTTCATTGCTTCGGAGAAAGTGGAAACAGCTACAAAGCTGCTTTGGCTCTGGAAATGTCCGGTTTGGAGTGGGAACCTGTCTTTGTCGATTTCTTCAAAGGCGTAACCCGCACGCCGGAATATCGTGCTGACGTAAACGAGTTGGGTGAAGCGCCTGTTCTGGTCGATGGAGATTTTCGCACCAGCCAATCCGGTGCAATTCAAGCCTATGTCACAGAGAAATCCGGCAAGTTCGGTGGCAAGGACCGGGAAGAAAACTACGATATTCTGCGTTGGGTCTTGTGGGACAATCACAAACTCAGCTCCATGGCTGGTTTGACGCGGTTCCTGATCAATTTCCTACCCGAGCAGCACCGCAACCCTGATGTCATTGCATTCAATAAAGGGCGTTTGAAGGCAGCTTATGAGATCCTGAACAACCACCTGGACGGCCGCGACTGGATCGTTGGTGATGGTGTGACCAACGCCGACCTTAGCTGCTGTGGTTATCTGTATTACCCTGAACCATTTGGCTTTGACCGTGCCGACTGGCCCCATATCGACGCTTGGCTGACCCGCTTGTCCGAACAGCCCGGCTGGAAACACCCCTATGACCTGATGCCCGGCAACCCGTCGGATCGAGCTTGAGGAGAAGACCCATGACCGAAGCCTATATTTATGACGCCCTGCGCACGCCGCGCGGCAAGGGCCGCAAGGATGGCAGCCTGCACGAGGTAACCTCGGTGCGCCTGTCCGCCCTGACCCTGAACGCGATGAAAGAGCGCAACAACCTGGAAGGTCACGCCGTCGAAGACGTGATCTGGGGAAACGTCACGCAAGTGATGGAGCAAGGCGGCTGTCTGGCGCGCTCGGCCGTTCTGGCGTCCGACCTCGACCAGTCGATCCCAGGTCTGGCGATCAACCGTTTCTGCGCCTCGGGCATGGAAGCCGTGAACCTGGCCGCAAACCAGGTGAAAGGCGGCGCGGGCGATGCCTACATTGCAGGCGGTGTCGAGATGATGGGTCGCGTGGCCATGGGTAGCGACGGTGCAGCAATCGCCGTTGACCCCTCGCTGGCGATGGAGACCTATTTCGTGCCTCAGGGCATCTCGGCCGACATCATTGCCACCGAGTATGGCTTTACCCGTGATGACGCGGATGCGCTGGCGGTTGAATCGCAAAGACGTGCTGCGGAAGCATGGGCCGACAACCGGTTTGAGAAATCCGTGATCACCGTCAAGGATCAAAACGGTCTGACCATTCTGGACCGCGATGAATACATGCGTCCGGGCACCGATATGCAGAGCCTCGGCGCCCTGAACCCTTCATTCGCAATGATGGGCGAACAGATGCCTGGCTTCGACAAGGTTGCGATGCTGAAATACCCCCATCTTGAACGCGTAAACCACATCCACCATGCAGGCAACAGCTCGGGCATCGTGGACGGAGCCGCTGCTGTTCTGATCGGCAACAAGGAATTTGGCGAGAAATACGGCCTCAAGCCGCGTGCTCGCATCAAGGCCACCGCCAAGATTGGCACCGATCCAACCATTATGCTGACCGGCCCGGTACCGGTGACCGAGAAGATTTTGGCCGACAATGGCATGAAGATCAGCGATCTGGACCTGTTTGAAGTGAACGAGGCCTTTGCCTCGGTCGTGCTGCGTTTCCAGCAGGCATTTGATGTCGACCCTGCACTGGTCAACGTCAACGGCGGTTCGATCGCGATGGGTCACCCGCTGGGTGCCACGGGTGCGATGATCATCGGTACGCTGCTGGATGAGCTTGAGCGTCAGGACATGGAAACCGGTCTGGCCACGCTTTGCATTGCATCCGGCATGGGTGCGGCAACCATTATCGAGCGCGTCTGATGCCCAAGCTGGATCTTTCTCAGATCCCGTTTCAGGGCGGCTCGGCCTATCCCGGCAAGCTGGCCGAAGCGACCGCAGGTCGCTTCGGCCAGCGGGTGGGCGATGCAGGCGGGCTGACCCAATACGGGGTCAACATCGTGCGGCTGGAACCGCAGGGCCTGTCCTCGCTGCGCCATTACCACATGAAGCAGGACGAGTTTGCCATCATCCTCACCGGCTCGTGCACGCTGGTCGATGATGATGGCGAGCACGAGATGCAGCCCGGCGATTGCGCTGCCTGGCCCGCAGGTGAGGCCAACGGCCATCATCTTGTGAACAAGACCGATGCGCCCATGACCTTTCTGGTGGTGGGCACACGGACCCCGACCGAGACCGGCTATTACAGCGACATGGACATGATGGTGAAGGTTGATGAGAACGGATTCTCCTTCACACGCAAAGATGGCAGCCCGCTGACGGCTGACCAGATTGGAGATGACAATGACTGATTTCACTCTGAGCAAAGACGCAGACGGCGTCGCCACGATCACCTGGGACGTGCCCGGGAAGACCATGAACGTGATGTCCTTTGATGGGCTAGCAGAATTGAGCGATTGCATCGATCAGGCGCTGGCCGACAATGAGGTGAAAGGCATCATCGTTACTTCGGGCAAGGAAGGGTCATTTGCGGGCGGCATGGATCTGAACCTGCTGGCGGTGATGAAAGAACAGGCGGGCGACAATCCGGCCAAGGGTCTGTTCGAGGGAACGATGAAAATGCACGCCCTGTTGCGCAAGATCGAACTGGCTGGCATGGACCCCAAGAACAAGAAAGGTGGCAAGCCGATTGCTACAGTTCTGCCGGGGACCGCTGCGGGCATCGGTATGGAACTGCCGCTGTCCACCCATCGTATCTTTGCGGCTGAAAACCCAAAGGCGAAGTACGGCCTGCCCGAGATCATGGTCGGCATCTTCCCCGGTGCGGGCGGCACCACCCGCATGGTCCGCAAAGTTGGCGCCATTGCCGCGGCTCCGCTGTTGCTGGAAGGCAAGATGCTGGACGTCAAGAAAGCCAAGGGCGCAGGCTATATCGACGAGATTGCAGCCGATCCAATGGCAGCAGCCAAGGAATGGGTGCTGAACGCCAAGGACGCCGATCTGGTCAAGCCATGGGACGCGAAGGGTTATAAGATGCCCGGTGGCGCCCCCTATCATCCTGCAGGCTTCATGAACTTCGTTGGCGCGTCGGCGATGGTGAACGGCAAGACCCAAGGGGCTTTCCCGGCAGCCAAGGCTCTGCTGAGCGCGGTTTACGAAGGCGCTCTGGTGGATTTCGACACCGCGCTGAAAATCGAAGCGCGCTGGTTCACGTCCGTGCTGATGAACCCTTCGTCAGGTGCGATGATCCGGTCGCTGTTCCTGAACAAGGAAGCGCTGGAAAAAGGCGCCGTGCGCCCCGCCGGTGTCCCGGATCAGTCGGTCAAGAAGATCGGTGTTCTGGGCGCGGGCATGATGGGGGCTGGTATCGCCCTGGTTTCGGCGCAGGCCGGTATGGAAGTGGTTCTGATCGACCGCGACCAGGAGGCTGCGGACAAAGGCAAAGCCTATACCGATACCTATCTCGACAAAGGCATGAAGCGCGGCAAGGTCACGGCTGAGAAAAAAGAGGCCATGCTGGGTCGCATCACCGCGACGCCGGATCTGGACAACCTGAAAGGGTGTGACTTGATTATCGAAGCCGTCTTTGAAGACATGGGCGTCAAGGCTGAGATGACCAAGAAGGTCGAGGCGATTATCCCCGAGGACTGCATCTTTGCATCGAACACCTCGACCCTGCCGATCAGCGATCTGGCCAAAGCCTCGGTGCGGGCAGACCAGTTCATCGGCATCCACTTCTTCTCACCGGTCGAGAAGATGTTCCTGGTCGAGATTATCAAGGGCAAGGAAACCGGGGATCGTGCGGTGGCCAAGGCGCTGGACTATGTGCGCCAGATCCGCAAGACCCCGATCGTGGTCAACGATGCGCGTTTCTTCTACGCAAACCGCTGCATCATTCCATATATCAACGAAGGCGCGCGCATGGTCACTGAAGGCGTCAGCCCCATTTTGATCGACAACGCCGCGCGGCAGTTGGGTTTCCCGGTCGGTCCGATCCAGTTGACCGACGAAACCTCGATTGATCTGGGTGCCAAGATCGCCCGCGCGACAAAGGCGGCGATGGGCGATGCCTATCCGGAAAGCCCCTCGGACGATTTGATCTTCTGGATGGAGGAACAGGGCCGTCTGGGTCGCAAGGCGAACGCGGGTTTCTTCGACTATGACGAAAAGGGCAAGCGCGTCGAATACTGGAAGGGCCTGCAAGAGAAGTATCCGCTTGCCGATGACCAGCCTGACCTGATCGAAGTGCAGGAACGTCTGATGTTTGCTCAGGTTCTGGAAGCGGTCCGCGCACTGGAAGAAGGTGTTCTGGAAGACATCCGCGAGGGCGATGTCGGTGCAATTCTGGGCTGGGGGTTTGCCCCGTGGTCGGGTGGTCCGTTCAGCTGGCTGGACATCATCGGCACGCCCTATGCGGCCGAGCGTTGTGATCAATTGGCCGAGACATACGGCGAACGCTTTGCCTGCCCGCCGCTGCTGCGCGAGATGGCAGAAAAAGGTCAGAGCTTCTACGGTCGCTTCAACCCCGAAGCAAAAGCCGCTTAATCCAATGACGCGGGCGCATGTCATCATGCGCCCGCATCGTTCTTGTCAGTGTTTGGTTAGATCTGCCATTCGGGCCGCAGGAACAGAACCGGCGCGCTTGGGCGTCCCGGTCGACCCGGTCGCCTGACCCCAAATGGCGGGCGGATCGGAAATATCGGTTCCTGGGGAATGGGTGCAGGCAGCGCACCCAATGGGTTAGCAAGAGCCGACATATCGCCTCTGCTTATAAGCGAATGGATCAGGTCGGAGGCAACCTCTTCGGTCGCGACTTCATACCGTGTTCCCGTAGTTGCGCCGCGCATGTTGAAGCGACCGGACGGGCAATAGGCCTGCAATCCGCCTTCGACAAAGATCACCTGATCATCATCAAAGAACAAGGAAAACACTTCAAAAGACGACCCCGGTGCCTGTGACGTCAGGCGACCGGCTCCGTTCAGCAAACGCGCGGGCACCACCGAAGGTCCATCGGCCTTGGCGTTGATCCGGGACAGGTTCAGCGCCATGCCCTGTTCGGGCATCAACCAGACAGCTCGCCCGTTATATGCGGCGTGGGCAGGCACGAGGATCGGCAGGAACTCGACCCGGCGTTCATCGGCCGGAATGACCACAACGCTTATTGAGATGCGCCGAACCTCTTTGAACCCATGATCGAGGGTTCGAACCAGATCACCTACCGCGATCCGTTCGACCGGCTTCCACCCTGCAGTCGTGGCGATCTTGGTGCCGTGCAAAAACCCGCCACGGCGCGCATTTACCGCCTGTTTTTTGTTGGTTCGATCAACTTCTGGCAGCTGATCCAGATAAACAGAAATACTTGTTACTTCGGACACGTGCCTTACCCCCTTTTGGCACAAAACGGTTATGCCAATGAGCTAACACCAAAAATTCTGCCCGTCACATTTCAGACATATTTGCGCCCATTTTTGACCAATTCCGCGTAATTACCGAGGGTTTTCGTGAACACTCCAGAAAGCTCACCGAGCATTTTTGCCATTTCTGAAACGAATGCCATTTGTCGATCCTCCGAATCCACGGCGTTTCACTGGATACGGAAATAACAAAACGGTCTGGCTTAGGCGTACATACGACCCAATCGCGTCAGGCAACTTTTTGCTGGTCAGATGATCGGCTGGCGCGCCACCCCAGCAACAGACCCGCTGACGCAATCATAAGGATGCCCGAAATCTGAAAGACGCCAATGGTTTGTCCAAAGGCCACAAAAGCGAAAAGCGGGCCGAAAATCATGACAGAATACTCGAACACCGCCACATAAGACGGCTCGCCCACCTGATACGCCTTGATCAGCATGAAAACCGCGATTGTAGAACCGATAGCCTGAGTAACCAGCCACGGTATGGCAGGCCCCATATCCCAGACCCATCCACGCGTAACAAACCCCTCGGCACCGTCTGCCGTAACGACCGGCGAGATTGTCAGAAACGTGAGCCCCATCGCACCGGCCAAACCCAGCGTAATGACCATGACGGCCAGCATGGCCACAGTGCTTTCCTGAGAACAATGTGTACGTGTGAGGATCGAACTGAGGGCATAGAAAAACCCGGCCGCCACGGGCACCAACGTGCGCAGGTCAAAATCGCCGGGGTTTGGCTGAAGCACCAGAAGGATGCCAGTAAATCCAATCAGTACTGCCAGTATGCGCCACGGCCCTATTGGTTGCCTGAGCACCAGAGCGGAGATCAACAGCACAAAAATCGGTGAGGTGAACAACCCTGCCAGCGCCTGTGCAATTGGCATCATGGCAAGGGATGCAAAATAGAACAGCATTGCCGTGGTAATCAGAACGCTGCGCAAAATGACAGGGCCCCACCGCACGGGCCTCAACCCGCCCAGCCCCAGAAACGACAGGCCAACTATCAGCGGCAGCATCAACAGTGCACGGGTCAGATGGAACTGCCACAGCCCGACGGTTTCGGCCAAAAGGATCACAACATTGTCGATGACGCCGATAATTGCCATGGCACTGACCATCAGGGCCGAAGCCAGCACAGCAGAAGATGAGGAATGCGCCTGCATGAAGTCGTGTCCTGATTGTGATCGTGGACCGACACTCTCGATCCTTTCGGGTATCCAGCACAATTCGCAATGACTGCGCAACAGGTTTGCGCCCTGCGATTTCACCATGCTAAGCTGCGGCAAAACAAATTCGAGCAGACCCACCCAGATGACGGCCCTGAAACAGTACCAGCGGATCGAAGCCACCGGTCTGTGGCGCCCCTCGCCCGATGAACAGCGGCGCGAGGTTGTGGTGTCTATCGGCGAAGCCACCCTGACCATTTCCGATTTCAATGACAGGGCGCTGACCCACTGGTCGCTGGCGGCACTTGAACGCCAGAACCCCGGTTCCTTTCCGGCCATATTCAACCCGGACGGTGATCCGGATGAAACGCTTGAGCTGGCCGAATCCGAAACCACGATGCTTGAAGCGATCGACCGATTGCAGCGCGCTATAGATCGGTCCCGCCCCCACCCGGGGCGTTTGCGCTGGCTGAGTGTCGGAGGCGTCGTGGCCGCTGTGCTGGCGCTGTTGCTGTTCTGGCTGCCCGGTGCGCTGCAAAACCATGTTGTCTCGGTCGTGCCCCAAGTTAAACGGCAAGAAATCGGCGATATGATCTTGCATCGGATCGAGCGCGTCTCGGGCCGGGCCTGTACGTCGCGGGATGCTCGGGATTCACTGGAACAATTGGCCCGGCGCACCGGCGTACGGCAGATCATCATTCTGCCCGCAGGCGTTCAGGACAGCCTCAGCCTGCCTGGCGGCACAGTCCTGCTAAGCCGTGCTTTGGTAGAGGATTACGAAGACCCTGCGGTCGCAGCGGGCTATGTGATTGCTGAACGGGCGCGGACCGCGCACAAAGACCCGCTGGATGACTTGCTGGACAGAACCGGCGCAACCTCTGCCTTTAGACTGCTGACAACCGGCGGACTGACGTCCGAGATTATCGACATATATACCGAGCAGGTCCTGTCACAGCCCCGCCCGGCCATTTCTGATGACGATTTGCTGGCGATGTTCTCGCAAAGCGCGCTTCCCTCAACCCCCTACGCCTATGCCCGTGATGTGACCGGCGAAACCGTTCTTGGCCTGATCGAAGCGGATCCAATGGCGGGAAGGGCGCTGGAACAGGTGCTGCCGGACCGCGACTGGGTCCGGCTACAGAATATTTGCGGCGAATAAACCGGGTTACTTAGTTCCGAACATCCGGTCACCGGCATCCCCCAGACCGGGCATGATGTAGCCTTTCGAGTTCAACTCGCGGTCCAGCGCTGCTGTAACGATACGCACGTCAGGGTGCGCTTCTTTCATCCGCGCGACACCTTCGGGTGCCGCCAACAGGCACAGAAAGCGAATATCCGTCGCCCCGGCCTCTTTCAGTAGGTCAATGGCCGCGGCCGAGCTGTTGCCGGTGGCCAGCATTGGATCCACCGCAATGACCAAACGGTCCTTCAGGCTTTCGGGGGCCTTGAAATAATACTGTACGGGTTTCAGCGTTTCTTCGTCGCGATACAGCCCCACGAAACCGACGCGTGCTGAAGGCACAAGTTCAAGCACCCCATCCAGCATCCCGTTTCCGGCTCGCAGGATTGACACCAGTGCCATTTTCTTACCTGCCAGAATGGGTGCGTCCATCTCTTCCATCGGCGTTTCGATATTGCGCGTGGTCAAGGGAATGTCGCGCGTGACCTCGTAGGCCAGCAGCAACGTGATTTCGCGCAACAACTGCCGGAACCCGGCGGTCGAGGTGCCCTTGTCCCGCATGAGCGTCAGCTTGTGTTGCACCAGCGGGTGATCGACGACGGTCAGATGTTCGCTCATGTGTTCTCCAGTCTTTTCTTGACCCGCGCGCGGGTGTCTTCATCGCAGAAGGCCGCGTTCAGGGCCATCTCATTCAATGCCGCAAAATCCCCGGCCTCCCAACCGAAAGCCGCGTTCAACATCTCATATTCCCGCCGCATGGTCGTGTGAAAAAACGGAGGATCGTCGGTGGAAACCGTAACCTTTACGCCCGCATCGCGCAGTTTCGCGATGGGGTGGGCAGCAAAATCCGGGAAAAGGCCCAGAACCACATTCGAACCCGGACACACTTCAAGCGTGATATCCCGGTCAACCAGTTCATGAACAAGATCAAGGTCTTCGATGGCGCGGACGCCATGCCCGATACGCTCAACCCCCAGATCGCGCACAGCGTCGCGCACACTGTCAGGACCGCCAAACTCACCCGCATGCGTGGTCAGGCGCAGCCCGGCTTCGCGGGCACAATCGAAAGACCATTTGAAGTCGCCCTGCGTGCCAATGGATTCGTTGCCGCCCATGCCGAAACCGGTGATCCAGTTTCCGGCGGTCTCGGCCGCACAATGGGCACTTCGCCTGGCTTGTTCGGCGCCAAAATGGCGGACACATGTAACGACACCGCGCAAGGTGATACCGAATTTACGCTCGGCCTCGTCTGCCGCATCCTGAATGGCGTTCAGATAATCCCGCCACGCATGCAGGTCGCCACCGCCGCAAAAATCAGGGCTGAGGAAGGTCTCGGAATAAACCACGCCATTTTCAGCGCTTTCCTCAAGAATGGCCAATGTCAGCCGCCGGAAGTCTTCGGGCGTTTTCAGAACTTCGCAAGCGGCTTCGTACACGCTCAGAAAATGCGCGAAATCACGAAAATCATACAACCCGTCCGCCTTGAAGATACCGCTCAGATCCACCCGTTTTTCATGCGCAAGCTGGCGGATGAAGGCCGGAGGCGCTGCACCTTCGTGGTGAAGATGCAGTTCAATTTTGGGCAGGTCTGCAACGCTCATAAAAAGTTCCTTCCCGGCCCTTGCGCCGGAATATTCAGATGATGGGCAATGCTGGCCGCGATATCGGCAAAATCCACTTGCCCGATCTGTCCCGCACCCTGCCCCGCAATCAGAACCGGAACCTGTTCACGGGTGTGATCTGTTCCGGTCCAGCTTGGGTCATTGCCATGATCAGCAGTCAACAGCAACAGGTCGCCCGGGTGAAGCTTCTTAAGGACTTCTCCGATCTCGCGGTCGAACCATTCCAACGCACGCGCATATCCGCTGATGTCCCGGCGATGTCCGTACAGGCTGTCGAACTCGACAAAGTTGGCGAAGGCCAGACTGCCCTCTTCCGCCTCGTCCACAAGGTCAGACAGGTGCTGCATTAGCTGGGCATCCGACCCTTTGCGCAGCGTGTTGATCCCTTGCATCGAGAAGATGTCGCCGATCTTACCTACAGCATGAACCCGCCGCCCTGCATCCTGCACCCAATTGGTCAGCACCGGTGCCGGGGGCAGAATGGCGAAATCCTTGCGATTGGTCGTCCGATCAAACCCCGTCTCAGGCGTTCCGACAAAGGGGCGCGCAATGACACGCCCGACTTTCATCTGATGCAAACGCGGAGCAAGCGCGCGGCACATGTCCAGCAACCGTTCCAGCCCAAAGCTTTCCTCATGAGCCGCGATCTGAAATACACTGTCAGCGGATGTGTAGCAGATCGGCCAGCCGGTGCGCATATGCTCGGCGCCCAGCTCGGCAATGACCGCTGTTCCGGACGCGTGGCAGTCGCCAAGAATGCCTTCGGTCCCGGCAGCTTCGGCTGCCGCGCGGCTCAGTTCCGTTGGAAAAGCCGGAACCGTGTTTGGAAAGTAATGCCAATCCCAGGGCACCGGCAGGCCAGCCAGTTCCCAGTGGCCTGAGGGCGTGTCCTTACCGGGCGAATGCTCACGCGCGCAGCCCCATAGTCCAGCGGGTTCGGCATCGAGGCCCGGAGTAGCCTCTCCAGACGCCAGCCGCACAGCCGCGCCCAAACCCAGCTCGTCTAGGTTGGGCAGGTGCAATGGGCCGGTGCGCCCCTCTTCTGCACGGCCTTCCGCGCAGGCTTGGGCGATATGGGCCAGCGTGTTTGCCCCGTTATCCGGGACATCACCGTTGAAAAACTGATCTGCGTCGGGTGCCCCGCCTATTCCGACGGAATCCATAACCACAAGGAATGCACGGCTCATACGCTGATCCTTTCGTGGATCAGATCGGGACGCTTGGGAGCTGTATCGCTGATCGTCATCGCGCACAGCACAGTTTCCGCCGCGCGCCGTGCGGCGCCTTCCCGCGCAGTGTGGACCACGGCAATCGGTGAACCTTTGGACACACGATCCCCCAGCCTGAGGATGTTAGATATTCCTACTGCCGGATCGATCTCATCGCTTTCGACCTGACGGCCGCCACCCAGCGCGACGACCGCAAGGCCCAGCGCCTCACCGTCGATGGAGGAGATGTAACCGTCTTCGGGAGCAGGAACCTCCTGAATAACGCTCGCCTCAGGAAGGAAACGGGTCCAGGTATCGACAAATTTCACAGGACCACCAACCGCAGCCAACATGCGACCAAACCGTTCGGCGGCGCGACCGTCACGGATGATCTCGGCGATCTGCTCGCACCCCTCCTCGACCGATTTGCACATGCCTGCATCGGCCAACAGGACGCCGCCCAACTCGGAAGATATGTCCACCAGAGGCGAAGCATCCGGACCGGTCAGAACCTTCATCACTTCCGCGACCTCCAGTGCATTGCCCAGCGCCGGTGCCAAAGGCTGGTTCATGTCGGTGATCACCGCCGAAGTCCGGCACCCGGCCGCGTTCGCAGTCTCGGTCAATGCTGTGGCCAGCTTGCGGGCATCCTCAATTGTTTTCATAAAGGCACCGCTACCGACCTTGACGTCAAGAACCAAGGCATCCGGGCTGGCCGCCAGCTTTTTGGACAGGATCGATGCTGTGATCAGATCCAGACTTTCGACCGTCGCCGTCACGTCCCGAACTGCATAAAGCCGCTTGTCCGCCGGTGCAATCTGGCCCGTCGCGCCGACGATAGCCGCACCCGTTTCGCGCAATATCTGCGCAAGTCGGTCCTGACTGATCTGAGTGCTGACACCCGGAATCGCCTCGAGCTTGTCCAATGTTCCACCCGTGTGCCCCAAACCCCGGCCCGAGATCATCGGAACAAACGCACCGCATTCCGCCAGCGCCGGAGCAAGCACAAGGCTGACACAGTCCCCGACCCCACCGGTCGAGTGCTTGTCGATCACCGGCCCGTCCACATCCCAACTGACAACATCGCCGCTATCGCGCATCGCAATCGTCAAGTCCGCACGCCCCTGAGGGCCCAGCCCGCCCATACAGACGGCCATGGCAAACGCCCCGGCCTGCGCATCGCTGACGCTGCCGTCTGCCAACCCTTGCGCGAACCAGATCAGCTCGTCGCGGCCTGGAACTTCGTGCCTGCGCAGTTTGGCTATGATTGAACGGGCGTCCATGCGTTCAGACATCTTCCATGTGCGACGCGTCAAACGCACCCGGCAGCAAATCTCCGATGGTTGTCTCAAACTCCGCACCATCGACGGTTGCCAGAGTGACCTTTACATCGCGCTTGCCAAACTCGGCCAGCTTCTGACGGCATCCACCGCAAGGCGGCACAGGCTGAGGGCTGGAGGCAACCACGTAGACTTCGGTCAGTTCCTGCTCACCCGCGGCCACCATTGCGGCAATTGCACCTGCTTCCGCGCAGGTGCCCTCGGGATAGGCCACATTTTCGACGTTGCACCCGGAAAAGACATGACCCGAAGAAGACCGGAGCGCTGCGCCAACTTTGAAGTTCGAATATGGCGCGTAGGCGTTTTCCCGGACAGACAAGGCGGCGTCTTTCAGCGACATGGCGATTCCCCATTTTTTTGATCATCTGGTCAGAAATTTGCACGCTAACGTATTAAAGCGGGGAATTTGAAGCCCCCGACCCGTGTTTTTCGCTTAACCCAGCGTTGTGTTGAAGGTACCGGGTAAGGTGACTTCCAACAATTCGATATTGTCTGTTGGGTCGGACAGCCGTGTGCGCATCCCAGGTGGGATGACGAACGCATCCCCTTGCTCCAGCCGGTAGGGATCGCGCCCCTCTCCTTCCAGGGTGACCTCTCCGTCCATCACAAAGGTAAAGTGAATGTCGGTGTCATGGATGGCCCATTCCGGATCACCCGATCCTTTGCGCACAACCTGCACCCCAGCGACGCCCTTGGTGTTCTCGGCAATCGTGGTGTCGCGGCAGATGTAACCCGGAAGACGGAAGGGCATCCACTCGGCACCCTTGGCCTGATTATAGACAAAACGTTGCCCCTGCCATTCGCGGTCCGGGCGGATGTGCGGAGTGGGAAGTATCATGTCATGGTCGATTTCCGTGACATGCTCAGCCGGCACTCCAATCTCGATGACCTGAACATTATCAGAGGCTTCGAGAACACGGTGCCGGATTTCCGGTGGTTGAATAAAGCAGTCCCCCGCTGTCAGGCGCATTTTCTCGCCCTGATCCTCATAGACCACATCCACCCAGCCATGGATGCAAAAGATCAGCTGAAACCCGACCTTGTGAAAATGCACCATGTCCGGGACCGGTCCGCCATCGGGAATGCGGATATGACTGGCGATGATCGACCCGCCCAGCCGATCCGGCACCAGATCGCGATAGTGCATCCCGGCCCGACCGATGATCCAAGGGGCCTGATCCTTGAGCCTGCGCACGACAAAGGAATGCACGGTCTCTGGCATCACCAGTGGCGGATTTCGTTCTTCAATTTCGACCCGGGTGCCATTTGGCGCCACCAGAACGCGTTCACCACCCGCGAAATCAGACGGATTATCCGTCAGAATACGCAAGGTTCCAGGGCTTTCCGGTGCGTCTTTTTCAATGCGCAACCGCACGCCATGCCCCGAAAACACCGCGACGCGCGGATCGTCAGCGGGATAGATCATGTCCATCTTCATCCCCAGTTTTTTCGTGTAAAAGGGGATGTCGTCGCGAATTTCCCGCGTGGGCAGGCGAATCTCAGCGTGCGTTTTCGCCAGATCGGATGTCTTGGTCATCAGTATTCTCTTCGAATTGCAACTTTGGCCATCCGATCAGAACAGACGCCAAAATGCCAACCGAAAAAAACATCCCCGGCATTTCTTCCGCAGCGAAGAACCGCATTTCAATGATCACGGGTAAAATTCCGCCGTTCAGCGCGGTGAACTCGACCAAAATCTGGGCGACAACAACTGCCCAGCATCGCTGCAACCAACATCCAACCTACTGATCCCTCATTGGTTACCAGCCATGTCATCAGGCCTGAATGTCACGACGGCCTTGCCAGAGTGATCTTGGACGTCGCAATGTGAAAAGGTGAAAATGAACTCAGACAATATCAATCCGGATTCTGGTTGCGACATCACGGCAGAGTTACGTAGCGTAGCCAAGTTCAAATAAATAGTTTAAGGCTAAATCAAATTCTCAATGGGAGCTGAATCGCCGATGTCTGACACCCCCAGCCTGCGACAAGCTGCGCTCGAATATCATGAATTTCCCAAACCCGGAAAGCTTGAGATCAAGGCCACCAAACCTATGGCCAACGGTCGCGATCTGGCCCGCGCCTATTCGCCCGGCGTGGCGGAGGCAAGTCTTGAAATCAAGGCCGATGCAGCCAATGCCGAGCGGTACACCGCGCGCGGTAACCTTGTTGCTGTGGTGTCAAACGGCACCGCCGTGCTCGGCCTGGGGAATATCGGGGCTCTCGCGTCGAAGCCGGTTATGGAAGGCAAGGCTGTTCTGTTCAAAAAGTTCGCGGGCATTGACTGTTTTGATATCGAGGTCGATCAGCCCGATCCCGAAAAGCTGGCGAATATCGTCTGTGCCCTTGAACCGACATTTGGCGCCATTAACCTTGAAGACATCAAGGCCCCCGATTGCTTCATCGTCGAAAAGCTCTGCCGTGAACGTATGAACATCCCGGTTTTCCATGATGACCAGCACGGAACTGCCATTGTGGTCGGGGCTGCGGCCAAGAATGCGCTACATGTGGCCGGAAAGTCTTTTGAGGACATCAAGGTCGTGTCAACCGGTGGCGGGGCCGCCGGGATCGCGTGCCTGACCATGCTCGTCAAGCTGGGCGTGAAACGTGAAAACATTTGGCTGTGCGACATTCACGGGCTTGTCTACGAAGGACGGGCCGAGGACATGAACCCGCACAAGTCACAGTTCGAGCAGAAGTCGAACTTGCGGACGCTGGACGATGTGATCGGTGGGGCTGACCTGTTTTTAGGTCTCAGCGGACCAAATGTTCTGAAGCCTGATATGGTCCGGAAAATGGCCAGCCGCCCGATTATCTTCGCCCTGGCCAACCCGACGCCGGAAATCCTGCCAGAGGACGCGCGCGCAGTTGCGCCAGACGCAATCATCGCCACGGGTCGAAGCGATTTTCCCAATCAAGTCAACAACGTGTTGTGTTTTCCGTTTATCTTCCGGGGTGCATTGGACGTCGGAGCGACCGAGATCAACGACGCGATGCAGATTGCCTGCGTGGATGGTATCGCTGAGATGGCGCGCGCAACCACAAGCGCCGAAGCCGCGGCTGCCTATAAGGGCGAGCAACTGACCTTTGGCCCGGATTACCTGATCCCAAAACCATTTGACCCGCGTCTTGTGGGCGTGGTGTCATCGGCGGTCGCCAAAGCCGCCATGGAAAGCGGTGTTGCAAAACGCCCTATCGACGACTTTGAAGCCTATAAGGAAAAGCTCAACCAGACTGTTTTCAAGTCTGCCCTTCTGATGCGTCCTGTGTTCGAGGCTGCGGCCGTCGCATCCCGTCGCATCGTTTTTGCCGAAGGTGAAGATGAAAGGGTTCTGAGAGCCGCGCAGGCCATTCTCGAAGAGACGACGGAAACGCCAATTCTGATCGGGCGACCCGATGTGATCGAAACCCGGTGTGAAAAGCTGGGGCTGACCATTCGTCCGGGCAAGGACTGTCAGATCGTCAACCCGGAAAACGACCCGCGCTATTACGATTATTGGACTTCCTACCACCAGATCATGCAGCGCCGCGGTGTTACACCGGATCTGGCCAAAGCGATCATGCGCACCAACACAACGGCCATTGGCGCGATCATGGTGCATCGTGGCGAAGCGGACAGCATGATCTGCGGCACATTTGGTGAATTCCGCTGGCACCTGAATTATGTCGAACAGGTGTTGGACGACAACAAACTGCGCCCGCATGGTGCCTTGTCCCTGATGATCCTGGAAGATGGCCCCCTGTTCATTGCCGACACGCATGTCCGGCAATTGCCGTCGCCGGAAGAACTGGCAGAAACCACCATTGGTGCTGCGCGACATGTTCGCCGGTTCGGGATCGAGCCCAAGATCGCCTTCTGTTCGCAGTCGCAATTTGGCAATCAGGCTGAAGGATCAGGCAAACGGCTGCGGGCGGCGCTGGAAATCCTTGATCGGCAGCCGCGCGATTTTGTCTACGAAGGCGAAATGAACGTAGATGCGGCTTTGGATGCAGACCTGCGGGCGCGCATCTTCCCGGCGTCGCGATTGGAGGGGGCGGCAAACGTTCTGATATTCGCCCACGCAGATGCGGCCAGCGGCGTGCGCAATATTCTGAAGATGAAGGCGGACGGGATTGAAGTTGGCCCGATCCTGATGGGAATGGGCAACAAGGCCCATATTGTTACTCCATCCATCACCGCGCGCGGTCTGCTGAACATGGCGGCGATTGCAGGAACACCCGTGGCGCATTACGGTTAACCGGGGGCAGCCTTGCTGGCGCCCCTGTCAACAGGGGGGAAGCGCATGAAAGGACATTGCCACTGCAACGCCGTGCATTGGGAAAGCGATGCCCAAGTCGCGTGGAGCTGTTATTGCCACTGTTCAGATTGCAGGCGAAACTGCGCCGCGCCGGTCACGGCTTTTTTCGGGCTGCCGCATGAAGCAGTCAGATGGCTGGGTCAGGCACCAAAGATCTATCGTTCATCTGAAGGGGTCGAACGTCTTTTTTGCGGCAACTGCGGAACCCAGATGGCCTATCGCACAGCGCGCGATTGCGTGAACATACATCTATACACCGCAACGCTGGACGAACCGGAAACCCTGCCACCACAGTTTCACGTGTTCCACGCCGATCACCTGCCCTGGCTGAACCTTCAGGACAAGCTGCCACGTTACGCCAAAACGGCTGGTTGAGATGATTCCCGGAGGAGCCCAAGATTTGCATGTAAAAGTTTGCAACTTTGCAAATCTTCGCACTGCGGCGATGAAAACTCTGCTACACCTGCGATTTTGCAAAAATTTGCAAGTCATATTCCGCTGATCTGCAAATTTTTTGCGATAAACTGACGCGTCGTCATGCGTCGCGCTTGCCCGGATGTTTTCTGCAACCTAACACAATGTCCAGGCCGTTGTGAGGAGGACGAGATGGCGTATCAGGACGTTTATGACAGCTGGAAGACTGACCCCGAAGCGTTCTGGATGAACGCCGCAAAAGGGATCGATTGGGTCAAGGCCCCCAGCAAGGCACTGTTCGACGACAATGCGCCCTTGTACGAATGGTTCAGCGACGCGCGGGTCAATACCTGTTGGAATGCCGTGGACCGTCATGTGGAAAACGGGCGCGGTGAACAAACCGCCATCATCTATGACAGCCCCATCACCCACACCAAGCGCGAGATATCCTATGTCGAGCTTCGCAACCGCGTGGCCACTCTGGCCGGCGCGCTTCGCGCAAAGGGTGTCGAGAAAGGTGACCGTGTCATTATCTACATGCCGATGATCCCCGAAGCGCTTGAGGCAATGCTTGCCTGCGCCCGCCTCGGCGCCGTGCATTCAGTCGTGTTCGGCGGGTTTGCCAGCAACGAACTGGCTGTGCGCATCGACGACGCCAAACCCAAAGCAATCATCGCCGCGTCCTGCGGGATGGAGCCGGGCCGCGTGGTTCACTATAAGCCCCTGCTTGACGGCGCGATCGACCTGGCTAACCATAAGCCTGATTTTTGTGTGATCTTCCAGCGGGAACAAGAAGTCGCTCAGTTGATTGAAGGGCGCGACTTCAACTGGCATGGCTTCCAATACGGTGTCGAACCAGCTGAATGCGTACCGGTTGATGGCAATGACCCGGCTTATATCCTGTACACCTCTGGCACAACCGGAGCGCCCAAAGGGGTCGTGCGCCCCACTGCCGGACACCTTGTGGCACTGAACTGGACGATGAAGAATATCTACAACGTCGATCCGGGTGACGTATTCTGGGCAGCCTCCGATGTGGGCTGGGTCGTGGGACACTCCTATATCTGCTACGCGCCCCTGATCCATGGAAACACCACAATTGTGTTCGAAGGCAAACCGGTCGGCACACCGGACGCGGGCACCTTCTGGCGCGTGATCTCGGAACATAAGGTCAAAAGCTTCTTCACCGCACCTACAGCCATCCGCGCCGTCAAA
The DNA here is from genome assembly GCF_056536285.1 of Ruegeria sp. AF3. Lineage (NCBI taxonomy): Bacteria > Pseudomonadati > Pseudomonadota > Alphaproteobacteria > Rhodobacterales > Roseobacteraceae > Ruegeria > Ruegeria sp. AF3. The sequence goes on from NZ_JBQFJM010000001.1 coordinate 848,493, forward strand.
CGAGAAGACCCAAAAGGCGAATTGATCGCCAAATACGATCTGTCTCATCTACAGGCCCTCTATCTGGCAGGCGAACGCGCCGACCCTGACACAATTATCTGGGCACAAAACGCACTGAAGGTTCCAGTGATCGACCATTGGTGGCAAACCGAAACCGGCTGGGCCATAGCCGGAAACCCGCTGGGTATCGAAGAGCTTCCGGTCAAGCTGGGCTCGCCCGCAAAACCGATGCCGGGTTATGACGTGCAAATTCTGGATGAAGGCGGTCACCCGATGAAGGCCGGTGAACTGGGTGCCATCGCGGTTAAATTGCCCCTGCCCCCAGGCACCTTGCCAACACTGTGGAATGCCGAGGCACGGTTCAAGAAATCTTATCTCGAACACTTCCCCGGATATTACGAAACCGGCGATGCCGGGATGATTGACGAAGACGGGTACCTCTACATCATGGCGCGCACCGATGACGTCATCAACGTGGCGGGCCATCGCCTGTCGACGGGTGGGATGGAAGAAGTGTTGGCCGCCCACCCCGATGTGGCAGAATGCGCGGTAATCGGTGTTTCGGACCAACTGAAGGGGCAGATGCCGGTCGGCTTCCTGTGCCTGAATGCTGGTGCCACACGGGATCATGGCGATGTGGTTCAGGAAGTCGTCAAAATGGTTCGGGAAAAGATCGGGCCGGTGGCCGCCTTCAAACTGGCTGTTGTTGTCGACAGGTTACCCAAGACCCGTTCCGGTAAGATCCTGCGCGGCACGATGGTGTCGATTGCAGACAGTCAAGATTACAAAATGCCTGCAACAATTGACGATCCTGCCATCCTTGATGAGATCAAGGTGGCGTTGCAGACAATTGGTTACGCAAAGTAACCATCGGGCGGCATCGGCCGCCCATACCATGTCCGCCCTTGCAACCTGAATCTGGGCCCCTACTGTCGCTGTAAGACAGTGAGGGCCCATGACACATACCAATATCTGGCGTCTCAGCGCCACAGAGCTGACCACCCTGACCCGACGCGGCGATCTGAGTGCAACCGAGGCGGTTCAGGCCTCGATTGATCGCATGGACGCGGTGAACCCCGCGCTGAACGCAGTCGTAGAAGATTTGCGCACCGAGGCCCTGGAACGCGCGCAGTCGCTAGATGCTGCACGGGAGCGTGGTCAGCCGACCGGCCCGCTGCATGGAGTTCCGGTAACAATCAAGGTGAATGTCGATCAAAAAGGCCACGCGACCACCAACGGTGTCATTGCGCTGAAGGATGTGATTGCACCGGATGACGCGCCGGTGGTCAGCAACTTGCAAAAAGCGGGGGCCATTGTGATCGGGCGAACGAATACGCCCGAGTTTTCCTTCAGGGCCGACACCGACAACCCCCTGCATGGGCGCACGTTCAACCCGTGGGGACGGCACATTTCACCTGGGGGATCATCCGGTGGCGCTGCTGCCGCCGTGATGGCGGGTGTCGGTGCTCTGGCCCATGGCAACGATATTGGCGGCAGCCTGCGCTTTCCGGCTGCCGCCATCGGTGCCGTGACGGTCAAACCGGGGTTGGGACGCGTTCCCGCGTGGAACCCAAGTCAGAAGGCCGAACGGGGATTGCTAGCGCAGTCAATGTCGGTTCAGGGCCTGATCACCCGGTCGGCTGCGGATCTGCACCTGTCCATGCCCAGCCTGATCGCCACCGATGCGCGGGACCCATTCCACGTTCCAATGCCCTGGCACGGCGAGAGTTTTGACCAGCCGATCAAGGTGGCATTCACCAAGAACACCTTCGGCTATGCTCTGCACCCCGAGGTCGAAAAAGCCCTCGACACTGCGCGCGATGCGCTGGTCGATGCAGGGTACATCGTTGAAGAGGTCGATCCGCCCGATGTCTTTGAATGTGGCCGGATCGGGTATCGGACCTTGATGGGCGAAGTGCTGACCCTGATGAAATCTGACATTGAAGCCGCTGGTTCCAGAACCATCCGCGACATCTTTGACGTCTACTTTCAGGAGTTCCCGCCCATCGTTGAAACAGAATTGGTTCGGATGCTGGCCAAGCGTAGCCATTATGCACGCGAATGGTCCCTGTTTATGCAGGACTACCCGCTGGTTTTGTCCCCTTTCCTGCCACAGCCATTTTTCAAACCTGACCGGGACACCGAAGGCGCGGAAGGCGTGCATGATGTTTTGGGATGCGCTGTCTATTCCTATGCGATGAACTTTCTAGGACTGCCAGCAGCTTGCGTTCCATCGCGGCTGGCCAATCTTCCCAAAGGGCCTCAACCTATCAACGTACAGATCGCGGCACAGCGCTGGCGCGAGGATCTGGCCGTGGATGCCGCCGCCGCGATAGAAGCCCGCGTGGGACAGATGTGTTTGCCGCTTTGGGATCATATGTAGCAAAAATAGACCCCGGGTCATTGTGCCCGGGGTCCAACTGCTAAAATAAGCCCGGATTTCTGATGACGAGCGTAGCACCACCCACCCTCGCCAGCGCAAAATCTGCGCAACCATTCGAAAACACCGTTCAGGTGGCCACTCACTCCCACCTTGGCGCGTTCTCCGGGCAAGTTCACATTAGCCAATCGTTAAGGGAATTCCTGTGAACTGCTTCACACAGGCGTGAGAAAAATTTGGGGAATCCTAATTTTATGTGAATTGTTCGGATATTAGGCGTTCTTCCAACCCATGGCCGGGATCGAAAAGGATACGGTGCGCAATGGCTGGTTCCGACCTGATCTCGACCCAGTCTATATCCGGGAAAGAAACGGAATCGGCGGCCACGATGACCGGGCGCTTGTCAGCTTCGACCACATCGAACCTGACTTTCGCCATTTTCGGCAATAAGGCACCGCGCCACCGCCGTGGGCGAAACGCCGCGATGGGTGTCAGGGCCAGAACGTCAGCGCCAATCGGAACAATCGGCCCATGCGCGGAATAGTTGTAGGCGGTCGATCCCGCAGGCGTGGCAAGCAACGCCCCGTCACAGACCAGTTCGGCCATGCGCACCCGGCCGTCTACGCTGATCTTGAGCCTTGCTGCCTGAGGACCGGCACGCAGCAATGACACTTCGTTGATCGCCAGCGCCTCGTGCAGTTTTCCAGATTGATCCATCGCCTGCATGGCCAACGGGTTGATAACCTCTTCCTCGGCATCCTCCAGCCGCGCCATCAGGTCGTCTTCGTGATACTCATTCATCAGAAAGCCGATCGTGCCGCGATTCATCCCGTAGACCGGAGTATCAAGACGCTGCATGTTGTGCAGGGTGTGCAACATGAAGCCGTCCCCACCTAATGCAACCACAATATCTGCGTCCCGAGGTGCCACGTTACCATGTTTGGCCACCAGGATGTCGCGCGCCGTTTGCGCCACTTTGACCTCACTGGCGAGAAAGGCGATTCTCTTTTTCATGTTTTGTGGTTTCCGGTGTTGCACATTTGGTTCCGAAACAAACATACCTTTCCCCAATAGGCCAGTCTTGACGCCGCAGCAGGCCAAATCGTCGCTTTAAGCCTTTTGCGAATGTGGCGTTTCCGATAGGAAATCCGCAAGATTAATACCCAGCCATGTGGAGCGCCAATGAACGCCAATCTTCGTGACACCGGATTTTTCACCCAGTCCTTGTCGGACCGCGATCCTGAGCTTTTTGGCTCGATCCGGTCTGAGCTGGGTCGTCAGCGCGACGAGATCGAGCTGATTGCGTCCGAGAACATCGTCTCTGCCGCCGTGATGGAGGCGCAGGGTTCGGTGATGACCAACAAATATGCCGAAGGCTACCCGGGCCGGCGCTATTACGGGGGCTGCGAGTTTGTTGACATCGCCGAGAATCTGGCCATCGACCGCGCCAAGCAGCTGTTTGGCTGTGGCTTTGCCAATGTGCAGCCGAACTCGGGCAGCCAGGCCAACCAGGGGGTGTTCCAGGCGCTGATCCAGCCCGGCGACACCATTCTGGGCATGAGCCTGGATGCCGGTGGCCACCTGACCCACGGCGCACGGCCCAACCAGTCGGGCAAGTGGTTCAACGCCGTGCAATACGGCGTGCGCCAGCAGGACAACATGCTGGACTATGATCAGGTCGAGGCGCTGGCGAAAGAGCATAACCCCAAGCTGATCATCGCGGGCGGTTCGGCCATCCCGCGTCAGATCGACTTTGCCCGCATGCGTCAGATCGCCGACATGGTCGGCGCCTATCTGCACGTGGACATGGCGCATTTCGCCGGTCTGGTCGCGGCAGGCGAGCATCCCAGCCCGTTCCCCTACGCGCATGTGGCGACCACCACCACACACAAGACCCTGCGCGGCCCACGTGGGGGCATGATCCTGACCAATGATGAAGATATCGCTAAGAAAGTGAATTCGGCGATCTTCCCCGGCATTCAGGGCGGCCCGCTGATGCATGTGATCGCGGCCAAGGCGGTGGCCTTTGGCGAGGCGCTGCGCCCCGAGTTCAAAAGCTATATCCAGCAGGTCGTGACCAATGCGCAGGCGCTCAGCGATCAGCTGATCAAGGGCGGGCTCGACACCGTGACCCACGGCACAGACACCCATGTGGTTCTGGTCGACCTGCGCCCCAAGGGCGTCAAGGGCAACGCCACCGAAAAGGCCCTGGGCCGGGCGCATATCACCTGCAACAAGAACGGCGTGCCGTTTGACCCGGAAAAGCCGACCATCACGTCGGGCATCCGCCTTGGCAGCCCCGCCGGCACCACCCGCGGCTTTGGCGAGGCCGAGTTCCGCCAGATCGCCGACTGGATCATCGAAGTGGTCGACGGCCTGGCCGCCAACGGCGAAGACGGCAACGCCGAAGTCGAAGCCCGCGTCCGCGCCCAGGTCGCAGACCTCTGCAACCGCTTCCCTATCTACCCGAACCTGTAAGCGTTTAAAAAGAAAAGAAAACGGCGCTCTTGAGGCGCCGTTTTTTGTTGTTTGAGCAGCCGCTTTGACAAAAGGAGATCAGGCTAAGCGTCGGCTTGGCAGCCTTCTGAAAGTCAGATCAAATCGCGCCACCACAGAAAAACAAGCAGTAGCGCTGTCAGAGCCAACAGATTGAAAGCCAGCCCCCCCAGCAAACCAAGGAACCAGCCCCACCTGCGATCCGCAAGATTGATGCTTCCCAGATGATCCTGCACCACGTCCGACGCCCTGACGAGCTTGGGAGTATCCAGAATCAACCGCATCTTCGGGTGCGACGCCATCGCCTCGGATCGGGCAAGCACCATGGCCTGCCGGTACACCCGGCGCGGCAGACGTCGTTTTGCCTTGCGAATGGATGCCTCTAGCGTCTTGTCGCGCACGCCAAGCTTTGCACGCAGCAAGGCCACCGTCTCGGCGATCCGGGTCTGAATGTCTGGGTCCTGAGGCATGGGCTCTCTCCTGCCGCCGCAATCTAGCCTGCACCACAAAGACCTACAATGGGGCTGGTGATCCGCTGTAGGCGCTTGTATCACGCAAGCTATGCTGAACACGATTGTACATGGCGAACCGACCGCCCGCCCACCGCTGGTAATAGCACACGGCCTTTACGGATCTGCTCGGAATTGGGGCGTCATTGCCAAAAGGCTTTCAGACGAACGGCAGGTTGTGGCGGTGGACATGCGCAACCATGCTTACAGCATGTGGGACCCGAGCCATGATTATCCCCATCTGGCACAGGATATCGCCGAAGTCATAGAACAGATCGGCGGCGTGGCGGATGTTCTTGGACATTCCATGGGCGGAAAGGCTGCCATGACCCTGGCCCTGCGGCACAATGGGTTGGTGAACAAGCTGGTGGTCGCCGACATCGCGCCGGTTCAATACGCGCACAGCCAAATCCGGTTCATCGAGGCCATGCGGGCTGTTGATTTTTCGCGCATCACCCGCCGGTCGGATGCGGAAATGCAATTGGCCGATCAAGGTGTTGAGAAAGCGTTGCAAAGCTTTTTCACCCAATCGCTGGATATCAAGGGAAAACGGTGGCTGCTTAATCTGGATGTTCTTGCAGCCGAGATGCCAAAGATCATGGGCTTCCCCAAGTTGGACGCCACATGGAATGGCCCCGCCCTGTTCCTGTCGGGCGCGGCATCGGATTATGTCCTGCCGGAACACCGCCCTGAAATCCGCTCGCTGTTTTCCGGCGCGCGTTTCGCCAAAATACCCGGAGCCGGGCATTGGCTGCACGCCGAAAAACCACGTGAATTCGAAGCAGCGGTTCGGACGTTCCTGAACGCCTGATCAGGTGCCCCGGTACAAGCGCCGGGCCACCATCCACGATGCCGGAGCAGCGATCACCGCCCCGGCAACTGCTGCGCCGACAATTGCGCTGACGGAAACCAATCCCGCAGACAGCACAGCGATTACGGCAGAACCTGAAATGGCAGTGGCGATCAGTGAATACAGCATGGCGGCAAGGCGAAACATGGTCGGGTGTTCCTTATGATGACTTCCGGCCAAACATGTCTCGATTCGAATGTGTTTTGCATTGATTTGCATCAGATGCGGAAATCTGGCGCTTCATGAACCTGTGATTTCGCAACCACCGTTGAGCCGATCCGCCAACCCGCCAAGGATGTGGAGCGTGTGAAAACCCAAGTCTTGCTCCGTCAAAGGTACACACCCTCACTTTCACGCTTTTCCCAAAAGGATCAGAACGCGACTCGAGGTAGATGAACCAGCGGCCTTAGGCACCTAGGTTATTGCTCGCGAAACGCACGCGACATGCTGTCCGACACAGGTTTGGCGATATAAGCCGCAAAAGTTCGTTCCTCGGTTTGGATCATAATTTCCGCAGGCATGCCGGGGGTCGGAACAAAGCCGCTGACCCGGTGCAGCTCGTCTGGGGTAAGTGAGATACGCGCCAGATATACCTCTTTTGGAACGCCTGCCGCCTCTTCAAGCAGCGCGTCGGCAGAGACATAAAAGACTTCTCCGTACAAAACCGGCGTTGTGCGCTGATTGAGCGCGATCAGGCGGACAGAGGCGGTCTGCCCGGTTACCACACTATCAATCTCGGTGCGTGGGATTTGCGCCTCAATAATCAAGGGCGCATCGGCGGGCAGGATTTCGGCAATGGGTTCGCCCGTTTCGATTACGCCACCTGGCGTATGATAATGCAGGCGAACCACTGTCCCGGTCACAGGGGCCCGCACCACGGCCCGGTCCAGAACATTGCGGGCCTGACGGGATTTTTCGCGCACGCTTTCCAGATCGGCCTCGACCACGCCCAGTTCATCCAATGCTGCCTCGCGATAGGCGGATCGGGTGCGTGTAATCTGTTCCTGGTACTTTAAAAGCATCTGATTGATTTCAGCGGCCTCCGCCCGCAACCGGGCCTGCTGTCCCTCGGCTTCGGCCTGCACACGCCGGATCGTGTTCAATTCGCCCTTTCGAACCAGCCCTTTCTGGAAAAGCTGGTTCTTGGACTCGTATTCCTCCTGCAAAATTTCGGCACGTGTGGCCATGCTGTCCAATTGGGCCTCAAAGCCACTTGCCCGGATCTTCAACGCTTCCATGTTGCGTTCCAATAGCGCTACATCATTCAGCAAGGTCTTGCGCGACACATCAAAGCTGAGCATTTGACCGTCGAGAATGGCCATGACTTCCACGTCTTTGGAGGCCTCGACCAGATCTGGTGTAAAGACCAGACGATCCCGTTCCCCATATTCCGCCAGCAACCGCTCGGTCATCGCCTGCAAGCGCAGTTTGCGGATGAACAGCTCTCGCTCATTGGCCTGGGCCGAGGTCTGATCCAGCGTCATCAGCACCTGACCTGCCTGAACCGATTGCCCCTCAACAACCTTGATGTCTTCGATGATCCCGCCCTCAAGGTGCTGGACGATCTTGTTGCGTCCAGTGGCGACAAAACTGCCCTGCGCAATGACCGCCGCCGCCAGCGGGGCGCTGAAAGACCATACGCCGAAACCGCCGAAACAGACGACCAGCATAATAGTACCGATGACAATAAAACGGTTGATCGAGCGCGGAACTTCCGCATACCAGACGTCTGGTTCACCGGCAGAGTGCCTTACTGGTACGAGGTCATTCATGGTCAGCCCCCCTGTTGCCCTTCAATTCCAGTCCGTTTGCGCGGCCCGTTGATCTGCTGAAGAACCTGCTCACGCTGCCCAAACAATGCGACGCGCCCATCGGTCAGCAACATGATCTTGTCGACCACGTTCAGCAGCGTCGGTTTCTGCGTAATGACGACCACGGTGATCTTGCTTTCACGCGCCTGTTCAATGGCGCGCCCTAAGGCTTTGTCCCCGGCGACGTCAAGGTTCGAGTTCGGCTCGTCCAATACCACCATTCGCGGGTTCCCAAAAAAAGCCCGCGCCAGCGCAATGCGTTGTTTCTGTCCTCCCGATAAAGGCGATCCATCAGCGGCCACCACGGTCTCATACCCCTGCGGCAGGGTCGCGATCATGTTGTGTACATCAGCCAGTACAGCGGCGTCGTGGATCTGTTCGTCCGTGGCATCGGCTCGCATCCGGCCGATATTGTCCTTGATGGTTCCGGGGAACAACTGCACATCCTGTGGCAGATAACCAATGCTTTCGCCAAACTGGCGCGGGTCCCAGTTGCGGATATCCATCAGGTCCAGCCGCACACTTCCCGACGTTGGCAGAACGGACCCGACAAGGGTCTTGCCTAAGGTGGTTTTGCCCGCACCGGAATTGCCGATAATCGCCAGTGTTTCACCGGGGATGAGTGAGAAGGTAATCCCATTCAGAACCACACGTTTGGTTCCGCCGGGGACATAAAGCAACCGCTCTACATCCAACCGGCCTTCGGGGCGCGGCAGGCGCAACTTCTCGTGTTGCAGAGCCGAGGTTGACAGCAGCGCCTTGATCCGCCCATAGGCCGCGCGCGTCAGAAGGTAACTGTTCCACCCTTCAATCGAACCTTCGATGGGCGCAAAGGCGCGCCCGGCAATGATCGAGGCCGCAATCACCATGCCGCCGGTAATCTCTCCCTGCAGTGCCAGAAATGCGCCCCATCCGAGAATGCCAATCTGTGTCAGCAGGCGAACTGCGCGTGAAATCGCCGCGAAGATCACGTTTCGATCCTGCGCGCGTACCTGCCAGGTTAGGGATTGGGCGGTGTCCCGCCCCCAGATCCGCACTGCTTCGGGGATCATGGCCAAGGCGTTGATAATCTGGCTGTTGCGCGACATGGAATCCAGATGCAGGTTTGCCATGGATTGCGCCCTGTTTGCCTCGGCAAAGGGTTTGGCTGTCATTTTCTGGTTGACCAGCGCAATCGTCATCAGGATCAGCGCCGTCACCACGACGATCATGCCCAGTTGCGGGTGCACGAGAAAGATCATCAGAATGAACAGGGGCGCGAATGGCACGTCCAGAAACGAAATCAAAGTTCCCGAGACCAGAAAACCGCGCAGCTGCTGCAAATCGCCGAGCGTCTGATATTCGCGCCCGTTTCCATGCAACGACGCGTGCGCAGCAGCACTAAGCACCGGTGCACCCAAACGAACGGCAACCTCGACGCCGGTTCGCATCAGCGTAAACCGCCGCACCGCATCAAAAGCAGACTGAAAAATCACGGCCCCGGCGACGATCGCCGTCAACATGATCAGCGTATCCAAGGATCGGCTGGTCAGAACCCTGTCACTGATCTGAAACAGGTAGATCGGGATCGACAGGATCAGAATATTGGTGGCGCAGGTCAGCACCAGAACAAATGCCAGGTTACGCCGGATCGCCCGGATCGAATCCCGCAATGTGCGCTGGAAATCCTCGGGCGGGGTGCGCTTGTGAAAGGTTTGGGGTGGCCCGTTCCCGTCACCGCCGCCGGCTTTTGTCCGCAACAGTGGCTGGTTTGCCTTGGCCTCGATCGTTGCGCCCATGTGATCCGCGCCGGACGCGCGCGCAGAGGGGGTCTTGCGCGCTGTCGTTTCGTCTGCGGTTGCATGATCCGGGCCGTCAGCATCAGCCACCCCGTCACCACCGCCCGCAATGTCCTTGTCTTGCACGGGCTGCGGCGCCGCACACCGATGGGGAGGTTCAGCGCGCGGTAGTTCACATGAGTGTTTCTGGTCTTTGGCCTGTTTCAACGCATCGTTTTCAACCGGCCGGTTTTGATCTGGTTCAGGCACTCGGAACTCCTGCGTCAGATGCAGTCGGGTTTTGGCACCTGTGGCCCGTTGTGCAGGATCTGCCCCTGATTCGGGATCCTGACGCTTCAGACCCAACCCGCCTTGCCTGTCCAGCGGGCTGGATAAAGGATGGCGGTGCGACGAAAAAACAAACGACATGTAGAAACCTTTTGGTCACTCGGTAAAATCTTGGGGGGATCAGGCCAGCATGGTTTGCAGGCCGTCGTCAGGTGTAGTTGCATCAACAGCTGGGGTATTCAGTGCCAGGGCCGCATCCGGTTGCGCGACGGTCATGTCACCCATGATGGCGGCAATTGCCTCATTGGTCATCGCGGTAATCTCGTCGTTGTCCGGCATGTCGATCAGGCTGGCCTGATGCAGCAACAGATCGGAGTACGACCCGTCAGCTGCCATGACTGTCGAGTCCACACCCATCTTGGTCAGATGGGCAGTGTTCAGCATGGCATTGCTGCCCGCGACAACTTCGGCCCCGGCAGCATTCGGGCCCGACAGGTCAATGTCATCCTGATCCAGCATCATCGTGACCTGGTTGACGATGTTCACCTGCATAAGATCGCCGTCGATCTTGAGGACGCGCAACTGTTCCATCCCGGCGAACATCGGATCATTCAGAAGCGCGTCTTCCAACGCCTCCATGTCCATTTCCTGTATGGCCAGCGCGTCCGCCATATTCTGTTGCATATCCTGGTGAATGTCCTTGCCGATCGTTTTGACCGACGCGTCGTTCATGAGCAGGTTTTCATCACCGTCCATTATCGACGCGGGTACTCCACCGCTGATGATATCGTCATCCATAAGGGCCATGGACTGAATCAGCACATCGACTGAAATCATGTTTCCGCCGATCATGATCAGATCGTAGTAGCTGCCCAACTGCACAATGTCGGCGACATTGTACATTTCGTTGTCGCCCAGCACGTAAAGCGTGGATGTGGCTGAAATTTCGGTCTGAATGTGATCGATATCGGTGGCATCAATACTCTGGCTGATGAAATTCGCGACCACCAGATCGCCGTGAACCCAGTCCACAACAACATATGCGGGCTGGCCGCCTGTTCCGTCGGCATCGTCCAGCCAGGCGGCCTCTTTGCCTTCGACTTCGATCACCGAAGACTGAACCAGGTTGGTACCGCTTCCGGCATTCATGGCACCCACGTCCCAGTCGGAAACAAGCGCGACCTGACTGATGACCGTCAGATTGATGGCCTGCCCGCCTACAACAATGTACGGAGCATCCACCCAACCAATTGTCGCAGACACTGCATTTATCGCCAGATTGCCACCGGTCACCACCAGATGCCCGTCGTCAAAATCGGGATCCTTGGACTGATCCCATTCGGCAGGCCACGGCGTTTCCGCTTCATCGCCAGTCGCCTCATCCGGCTGATGGAAAGCGGGCAGCAGGTCGGTCCATTCAGGTGCTTCGGCCATGTGCTCGCCATTGACGATCACACCCAAGGCATCATTGCCATGGAACTGATACACGGTGACGCCATCCACATCCCCGTTCATCGGGTTCAACATCTGTTCGGCCAGTGCCTCGACCATCTCGATTGACTGGTAATCCGCGAGTGAAAATGACGGGCTTGCCACGGCATGGAGTGACAACGCCGTGTCCAGCATCTGCTCACCTTTCGCGATCAGCGCATCCGTGTCGCGAAATTCACCCTCGCCCACCGTATCGTTGTCACGCAGGAAAACCTTTTGCGTGGTGTAACTTACCGCCGACCCCAACGGCACGTTTTCCGGCTGCAGAATGACAAGTGTAGGAACGGATGACGGTCCAATCGTGTCGTCCGGGACAAAACGCTCGGAAACCGGCCCATCTCCACCAAGGATAATCACCGATTCATGTACAGGCCCCTTCGGCGCGTCTGGTAGCGGCAGGTTAGGTTGAGGTGGGGCAAAATTGTATGGGAGGAGTTTGTATTCGCCCACAGGGATATCAAGATCGGCCCTGATGTGGATTGCGGCAGGATCGTCCAGCCCGTCAATTTCGGCTTTTCGCCTCAGGGCGGTGAATTCGTCATACTGGTCCCGCAGCCGGGCCTGTTCGATCGTAAGTTCAAATGTTCCAACAAAATGCGCTATCGTTTCCGTAATTGCGTCAAGGGCCATGTCGGTCATCCTTTTTCACCCGCACCGGCCAGAATTTCCGCTTTGGGTTCAGTTGGGCCGGGGCCACTGCACGCGGCCCCGGCAATTTCGAAAATAGCGAGGCCCGATAATGCGGGCCTCGCCTTATGACTTATGCGTCGTTGTCGTCGCTTGCGTAGGACGAGGTCATCGAGCCACCGACCATGGTCGTATCGACCGAGTTGCCAAGCACGTTGGCCCCCATGACGATCGACTGGTTAAAGGCCGAGGTGTCGACAACAGCCGCTGCCGAGGCATAGGACTCACCGCTCACGATGCCATCGCCACCGTTGTTCGAGCCCCAGCTGCCACCGTTGCCACCTGCGCCACCGTCACCTGAATAGGCACCGGCCGCGCTGCCGCCCGTGATGGTTCCACCCATGGTGTCACCGGACATGGCTGTGCCGGTCGAGTATCCGCTGGCTCCGCCATTTGCGGCGGACGCGCCGCCGGCACCACCGGCACCCGAGCTGGCCGCACCGGTCGCATCGCCCGACCCAGTCGATGTGGCATCGTTATCGGACATGCCCGAACCACCGTATCCGGCGATTGCTTCAGCCAGGCTGTCGGCGGCTCCGTTTGTATCGGCATCACCGAATACATCCGCCGCTCCGCCATCACCGGCGGTATTGGCTGCATCGGCAGATCCGGCACCGTTGCCCGAAGACGTGGATGTGGGCGTCGTTGTGCCGCCTGCTCCGCCGTCACCGTCTGCTGCAGACGTACCAGAACCCGCTGCGTCCGCTGTGCCGTTGGCCGAATTGGATCCGCCATTACCACCGCTGCCATCCGTGTTCTGCGAATTGCTGGACGCACCGTTCACGTCACCTGGGCTTTGGTTGATGTCAGGCCCGCTTGCGGACTGGTCGCCAACACCCTGCGCATCTGAATCCGCGTCAGCGGTTCCACCGGAACCATCGCCGCCCGAACCGTCACCGCCTGAGCCATCGCCACCAGAGCCATCGCCGCCCGAACCGTCGCCACCGGTTCCGTCACCGCCAGTTCCGTCACCACCTTCGCCCGCTTCGGCATCAATCATGCCAAGCTCTTCCTGCAGGGCCATGATTGCAGCTTCGACCATCGCAGCAAATCCGCCTTCGCCGTCACCGCCGGTTCCGTCACCGCCCGTGCCGTCGCCACCGGATCCTTCACCACCGGTTCCTTCGCCGCCCGTGCCTTCACCGCCGGTACCAGGTCCGCCAGTGCCGTCGGCCGAGCTGTCCGCGCCACTGTCAGCGCTGCCCTCTGCAGCGTTGCTGCCCGCGGTCGCATCATTGGCTTCGGTAGTGCTGTCACTGGAATTCGACGACGAACCGTCCGTCGAAGCGCTGCCGTCACCGCCGTCTGATCCTTCGGCGTCTACGTCATTGCCGGCCAGACCAAAGCCTGTGCCGCTCGAGTCGGAATCGCTGTCGCCGCCATCGGCGCTACCCGAGGCATTCGAGCCAGACAGACCAAGGCCCAGTCCCAGACCAAACGAATCTGCGCTTCCGCCGTTACCACCGGTTCCGTCACCGTCAACGCTTGAGCTGCCGTCGTTGTCAGCAGAAGACGAACTGTCAGCGTCGCCGCCGTCGCCGCCAGTGCTGTCACCGTCAGCCCCTGCGCCGGACAGGCCGACACCAATGCTGGCGTTATTTGCGTCACCGGTATCACCGCCTGCGCCGCCACTCGAATCCGCGTCGGCGCTGCCGGTATCGCCACCGGCACCAAACGCATGGCTGCCCAGCGTGGTCGAGTCTGCCGAACCACCATAGCTGGTACCACCGTCGCCCGAATCTCCACCGCTGGACTTGACGCCGATACCTTCTTCAGCGTTGGCGGTACCGCCATAGGCGCTACCATTCTGATAGAAACCGGAATTGTTCGAAACTGACGCCGATTCCAGCGTGTCGTCATCGCTCAGACTGGCGACCTGACTGTTGACGGACGCCATTGCGGTTCCGGCACCATCCATTGAGATATCGACATTCATGTCATCGCCGGGATCATAGTTCAGATCACGGCCTGCGGTGATTACGTCGCCAACCGACGCGTTATCTCCGAAGTCCAGATCAACCTGATCATCATCGCGCGGAATCCACTCTCCGCCACCAAAGTCGATATTGATCGCGTTGCTGTTTGAATTGTCGTTGGTGTTATCTCCGGCATTGAGCGTCTGGTCCTGATCCTGACCTTGATCCTGATCCTGGCCCTGATCTTGGCCTTGGTCCTGGCCTTGTTCCTGACCCTGATCCTGGCCTTGATTTTGGTCCTGGCCCTGATCGTTGGAGTTTTCGACAGTCTGGTCCTGTTGCTGCTGTTGTGCAGTCAGATCAGCTTCGACAAACGCCTCATCAATCGGGATTTCAACATTTACCGGAGCTTCCAGATTCTCGACATTAATTTCGTCGACGGTCGTTACGTTTGTATTATTCACATTACGTCTCATGACAAATTCCTATTTCTGGAACGCCAGACCGCCATTCATCTAAAAAGCGGCATCAGGCGAGATTGAAACAAAAATATCCGCGCAGCGCATGAACGCGCTGAAAGCGGTCTGTGGAAGTTTCTAAATGGCCACCTCCTTTCCCGGCTAAGCCGAAAGCGCGGCGGATCATGAAGGCTGCTGAAATACGCAATGACCGGCGCGATAGGGACAGGCGCTTCGACAATTGAAGCCCAGCCATGTTCGCAGCGACGCACGCCCACGCCTAGCTAGTCGAAAGTTTTGAAGTAGTTACAGTGTTGTTTTTATTATTTACTTTTGGAACACACCTGGGTTTTCGCTCGCCTGCCCCGCATGACCCACCCACAAAAAATAGCAACAAAATAATTCAATTGTTTCCGCTGGTTGCACAAAAAACCAAGCGGAAACCTAACCGAAAGTTCTATGGAACGGGCTCTGGAGGAACTCCTCCTGGTTGTGGAAAACCATGCTTTCGAGTATAATAGAAGTTAATTACCTATTTGATTAGTTAACTATTTTAGACCGCCAGAATTCAAAAAAGAGATTTTTGGTTGACCCTGTTTGCGAGGGAATGTGATGAGTGTGTCATTGATAGAAGAAACTGCCAATCAGGATCTTTATTCAGAAGATTTTTCGGTTGTCTTTATTGGAAAAGAATTATTCTACTCCAATCAGACCCTAAGAAGCGTTCAAACTGAATTCGGAGTTCGCGCCCGACGGTTTGAAACCCTCGAAGCCATGAGCAGCCAAGCGCCCGGTTGCAGCAAGATCGTTGTTGTTGATCAGATGATGCTTGAAGACCTGCTGGCGCGCCCAATGGCCTATACCAAAAGTACCGGATCCGGCTGTCTTGCCTTTGCTTATCGCAAAGAAGAATCAGCCCGGCATATGTTTGAATCCTGGGATCGCGCGCAGTTCGGCGAAATTGGATTTCTGCCGATGAATGTGGCGCCCGATGCTTGGCGTGCCATCCTCAGGCTGCTGATGCATGAAGAATTGTACCTGCCCAGTTTCCTTGCCGATTGCGTCGCCTTTCCAGGCCAGCACACTCGGGACATCCCGGACCGACCCGTGACAAGTGCCACAAATGGTGGCGACCAGCTGTCGCGGTACCTGAAGCTGACGCGTCGCGAAAAGCAGGTCCTGCAACTTGTCTCGCAGGGCAAAAGCAACAAGTTGATTGCGACCAAGTTGGGAATTACGGAACATACGGTCAAGCTGCATATGCACAACGTGGTTGGTAAGATCGGTGTCAGCAACCGCACCGCTGCCGCACATTTCTATTACGAGGTTGCGCCGCACGAGGCGCAGCAATCCGCCCTTGACTGACACGTTCGAAGCCCGGTTCGATCGCCTGATCCTTCTGGTTGGCAGGCTGAACTATATGTGGACCAACACCGAAAGCCTGCTGATCCACCTGATCGCGGGCCTTTCCGGAACGTCGAAAGACGTGGCCGTCATTATTTTCCTGACCTTGAACACAACCCGCGCGCGTATTGATCTGGTCGAACGGCTTGCCAAGATGGAGGGAAGACCCGCGCAGGTTCGTGACCCGATCCTCGAACGCACGCAACGGCTCAGCAAGCTTTCAGGCATTCGAAACAAGTATAACCACTGCATCTATTCATTCGATCAGGAAAGCGGAAACCCGAAAACAATTCTGATGCGGATTTCTGACCGTAAGACCGATATCAGACTGGGACGCTCGGATACGGTAGATGATGATGCGCTTCGCGAAATCGAGACAGTCGTCAATCAGTTGTCAGCCGCGAACAAGGACATCTGGAGGCTGATCCGGGAATTGGGGTATCCGGTATAGTCCTGGTCATGAATATGACGCCATGACGACGTAGGCTGCGCTTCACAGCATTTGCGGTCCCGAAGACACGCAACCCGGGCAGCGGAATGTTCCTTTCGAAAGTGCCTGGTGCGGGCGGTGGGACTCGAACCCACACGGGCATACGCCCTTCAGATTTTAAGTCTGATATGTCTACCATTCCATCACGCCCGCATGGCGCGGCCCTTTCGGACAGTGCAACGTCCTTACAAGCACAACGAGATGATAACAATGTGCTTTGACCTGCCAGATCAGGAAAATTAGCGGGCAGCCCCGAAGGAAGTCACCTGCGCGCAACGGCACCCCGATCACATCCTCAGGCTTTGGCGTGGTCCGACACATCGCCAGGTCCGATGCATCGGATCGACTGACGGTGCCCCTCCCGGGGAACGTGTTTTCAATACCGATCCTTTTCCCGTTCTATCGGGGAACAAAAATTTGTCGCTGCGCAAGCGTACATAGCTCCCGACATTACCATATTGTGTGAATCTGATTACCCAAAACCTGAGTCTCTCATTTCTGTACCAGAGCCACTTTCATGTCCCAACCCTGTTTCGGATTTGTTTTTTGTTACTGTCCAGCGAGTTAGACCTGAGTTCCCCTATTTCCCGATTGAGATGCCCTATACATGGCTACTCCGGGGAACAACGGTAAAGGACGGTTCCGCCCAACTCGGACGGAGGCACGTAAAGCCTCAGTGTCAGGTCGGGACGTTATAAATTTCAATGAATTGGTGGTGCCCCCACACGGACTCGAACCGCGGACCTACTGATTACAAATCAGTTGCTCTACCAGCTGAGCTATAGGGGCACTGGCAGTCGATTACTTCGTCCGACAGAGGACTGCAACCCTCATTTTTAACTCGCACTTGGGGATTGCCCGTTTTCCTGAGAAAGTGCAGAAACCGCACGGTTGGTTCGTTGCAGATTTTCATGCGACGCAAAGACATAGAATGGGATGGACACAGCCCCTGAGGGTAAAAGGACTAAAGATGCAGGTAGTAATCCATGCCGGGGCCGCCTTTGCCGATGAAGGGCAAGTGCTGTCCTCGCTCTCGGCAAACAAGCAGGCCTTGGCGGATTGCCGTGCTGCGATCTTGGGGCCACGCGGCGGACGTCAGTTTGTCAAGGTTCTGTCTGATGCCCTTGCTCAGGATTTGTCTGATGCAGAAACACAGGACGGGCTGCACGCCCTTCTTCCGGATGATCCAAATGTTGATCGTGTCATCCTCTCGAACGACAAGTTCTTTGGCCCAACACGCTCTGCCCTGCAACATGGACAGATTTACCCTTTTGCCGGGCAGCGGACAGCCTATGTGCAGACCTTGCTGGACGATGCTCAGGTCGAAATATTTGTCGGTCTGGTGAACCCCGGTTTTTTCATACCCAAGGTCCTTATGTCGATCCATGAAGATCACCGGCAGGAGATTCTGACCAGCACCGATCTGAGTTGCCTGAGCTGGTTGAGTATGATCGAAGATCTGCGCGATCTTGCACCTCAGGTGCAGCTCACTTTGTGGAAGAACGAACATTTGCCACTGATTCTGGGGGATATCACGCGCGCAATGGCGGGCCTGCCCGGTGACGCTCCTCTGGTGGATGAATATGCGTTGCTGTCGTCGCTTCTGACTGAAACCGGTCAACAGCATGTTCTGGACATCGTGCGGGGCGGCGTCGGCCTCGACAAGGACGCTCAACGCGAAGACCTTGCGCGGGTTTTGGAGGACTATGCCCGGCCCGATGAGGTCGAAGAAGAACTTGATCTGCCCGGCTGGAACGCAGACATCGTTGACGCATTTACAGAGCTTTACGAGCAGGATCTGGCAATCATCCAGACCATGCAGGGCATCCGGATGCTGTAACCCTTCTGTCGCGCCCGCACCCTTACAAATGCCTTTTCGTTTGCCGGATGATCCAGTCCGCAAATGCTTGTACGGCTTCGTTCCTCTGCCCGGTCGGCGTTGCAATGAAATATGCGCTGCCCGAGGCATTCACCAATTGCCCGGTCTGGACCAGCGCGCCCGACGCCAACTCGGCCTCGATCAGGTAGGACGGCAAAATCGCAGCCCCAAGCCCTGCAACTGCGCCTTCGATCAGCATCGAGAACTGATCAAAGCGCATCCCTGGAAAAACCGCTCTGGCGTCAAGCCCAAGGCTGGCATGATACTCGGACCATAGCCCGGGCCGTGAGGTCAGATGCAACAGCGGCAGATCGAACACATGCTGTTCCTCGAAAGGCCGTTGGTCGCCCAACAACACGGGCGCGGCTGCCACGACAAGTTTTTCCGGGAACAGCTTGCGTAGCCGCGCACCGGGCCAGTCTTCGTGGCCAAAGTGAATGGCAAGGTCCACGCGCCGCTCTTCCAGGCTGAACGGTGTTGTGTAGGAATGCAAATCCAGTTCGATCCCCGGATGCAGGTGCTTGAAATCCGGCAGTCTTGGCACCAGCCACCGTGTAGCAAAGGTGGGCAGGACCGCCAAGGTCAGCAACGACGCACCGTCACCGGCCGCGATCGCACGATTGATCGTACCGTTCAGCCGCTCTAGGTCGCCTGCAAGTTCTTCAAACAAAGCGCGACCCGCTTTCGACAAGCGAACGGCACGCCCGACCCGGCGAAACAGCGTCACCCCCAGCGCAGCCTCAAGTTCACGCACCTGGCGGCTAACCGCGCCCTGCGTCACACCAAGCTCCTCTGCTGCCATGGTATAGCTTTCGTGGCGCGCGGCAGCCTCGAAGCTGCGCATGAGGGCAAAAGACGGGAGGGAGCTGATTCTGGGCATATCACTTATGAGTTTTAGTCACAGAAACGATACAAAACAGCGTATTTTTATCAAGTTACTTTGCAGATAGAACCTCAGTCACCTCCAGAGGAAGATTGACAGTGTTTCACCGCGCAAACCGACTAAACGGTATCGAATTGTCCGAAATCGTGCAGATATCCGAGGCCGCCGCACGCTTGCGTTCGGAAGGGCGCGATGTTCTGGCGCTGTCGACCGGTGAACCTGACCTGCCGACCCCGCCCCATGTGGTCGAAGCTGCCCACGCGGCAGCGCTGGACGGCAAGACGAAATACCCGCCGACGGCCGGGGTGCCCGACCTGCGCGCCGAAGTTGCCCGGCAGGCCAAAGCCGAAGTGGCTCAGGTCATTGTGTCCACCGGTGCCAAGCAGGTGATTGCCAATGCGATGCTGGCCAGCCTGAACCCCGGCGACGAGGTCATCATGCCCGCGCCCTACTGGACCAGCTATTCTGACATTGTGCGGATGGCGGGTGGGACGCCCGTCATTCTGCCATGCCCGATGGATCAGGGATTCAAGCTTCTGCCGGAACAGTTAGAGGCCGCAATCACACCGCGCACGCGCTGGCTGATGCTCAACACGCCGTCGAACCCGTCGGGGGCAATCTATACGCAGAATGAAATTGCCGCCCTCGCATCTGTTCTGTCTCGGCATCCACAGGTCTGGGTTCTTGCGGATGAGATTTATCGCCATCTCAGCTTCACTCCGTTTGTTTCAGTGGCCGAGGCGGCCCCTGACCTTGCCGACCGTCTGTTGATCGTCGACGGTGTCGCCAAAGCATGGTCCATGACCGGATGGCGCATCGGCTGGGGGATCGGGCCGGTCGAGATGATCAAGGCAATGGTGGCCGTTCAGGGGCAGGTTACATCGGGCGCCTGTTCGATTGCACAATGGGCCTCGCTTGCGGCGCTGACCGGCAGCCCGGACCTGTTGGAAGAACGCCGGGTCATATTTACCGAACGCCGTGATCTGGTGGTTGCAGGGTTGAACGCAGTTCCGGGGTTGCGCTGCGCGGCTCCCGACGGGGCGTTTTACGCCTTTCCTTCCTGCGCCGGACTGCTTGAGGATCAGGGAGGACCGTTCAAAAATGACGCTGACTTCTGCACCTGGTTGTTGGAAGATGCCGGTGTCGCTCTGGTTCCCGGTCGCGCCTTCGGGTTGCCCGGACATTTTCGCCTGAGCTTTGCTTATGCCCAAGATACAATTGCAGCGGGGCTTGCACGTCTCAAAGCCGCTGTAGAAAGGAAACTCTCATGAAACCACAATCCCGCCCCCAGCTTGGCCCTTTCACTTGGGATGACCCTTTTCTGCTGGAAGACCAGCTGGCCGAAGACGAACGCATGGTGCGCGATGCGGCCAACGCCTACGCGCAGGACAAACTGCTGCCCCGTGTGACCCAGGCTTTCGCCAATGAAGAAACAGACCCCGAAATCTTTCGCGAGATGGGTCAAATGGGCCTTCTGGGCACGACTATCCCCGAAGAATTCGGCGGCATCGGTGCCAGCTATGTCACTTACGGTCTGGTCGCACGCGAAGTGGAACGGGTCGACAGCGGTTACCGCTCGATGATGTCGGTGCAGTCCAGCCTCGTCATGTATCCGATCTATGCCTACGGAACGGATGAACAGCGCCGGAAATACCTTCCGAAACTGGCCAGCGGGGAGTCTATTGGCTGCTTTGGCCTGACCGAGCCCGATGCGGGCTCGGACCCCGGCGGCATGAAAACCGTCGCGAAAAAGACTGATGGAGGCTATGTCCTCAACGGGTCAAAGATGTGGATCTCGAACGCGCCCATTGCTGACGTGTTTGTCGTCTGGGCCAAATCAGACGCGCATGACGGCAAGATCAAGGGTTTCGTACTTGAAAAAGGCACACCCGGTCTTTCAGCCCCGAAGATCGAAGGCAAACTGTCGCTGCGTGCCTCGATCACAGGTGAGATCGTGATGAACAATGTCGAGGTCGGGGAAGATGCTCTGTTGCCGGGTGTCGAAGGTCTGAAAGGGCCGTTTGGCTGCCTAAACCGTGCACGATACGGTATCGCCTGGGGATCTATGGGCGCAGCTGAGGCCTGCTGGCACGCCGCACGGCAATATGGTCTGGACCGAAAACAATTCGGTCGCCCTTTGGCGCAAACGCAGCTGTTCCAGCTGAAGCTTGCGAACATGCAGACGGAAATCGCCTTGGGCCTTCAGGCCGCTCTGCGCGTGGGTCGCCTGATGGACGAAGCCCGCGCAGCGCCAGAAATGATCAGTCTGATCAAGCGCAACAATTGCGGCAAGGCACTTGAGGTCGCACGCCACGCACGTGACATGCACGGTGGCAATGGCATCAGCCAGGATTTCCACGTGATCCGCCACATGGTGAATCTTGAAACCGTGAACACATATGAAGGCACTCATGATGTTCACGCCCTGATCCTGGGTCGCGCGCAAACGGGCCTGCAAGCCTTCGCCTGAGGACGACAAAGATGGATCGCGCAACCATTGTGCATGACAATTTCCTGCGCCGGGTTGCGGCACGGGATTTCCCCGCTGGCGCGACGCCGTCTGGCCCACTGACAGCGTCCGTAGCAGTCGGGCTATATCGCGCGCAATGTCTCAGCCGTGCATTGGACCGCCAAAGCCGGGCAATGCAGAAAGCGGGTCAGGGATTCTATACCATTGGCTCCTCTGGTCACGAAGGGATGGCCGCCGTGGCGGCAGCCCTGCGCCCGACAGACCCTGCTTTTCTGCACTACCGCGACGCCGCGTTTCAGATCGCCCGGTCCGATCAGGTGCCGGGGCAGAGCCCGACATGGGATATTCTGTTGTCCTTCGCTTCATCCTCTGATGATCCGATCAGCGGTGGGCGGCACAAGGTGTTGGGGTCAAAAGCGCTTTGCATCCCGCCGCAGACCTCGACCATTGCCAGCCACCTGCCCAAAGCAGTCGGCGCGGCTTATGCAATCGGGGCAGCCCGCCGTCACAAACCAGAACATGCAGAAATGCCGGACGACGCCATCGTCTATTGTTCCTTTGGTGATGCCTCGGCCAATCATTCCACCGCGCAAGGCGCATTCAACACTGCACAGTGGACATCTTACCAGTCGGTTCCCCTGCCGCTGCTGTTTTGCTGCGAGGACAACGGGATCGGAATTTCGACCAAGACACCACAAGGCTGGATTGCCGCGACATTCTCTCATCGACCGGGACTGAGGTATTTCTCGTGCGACGGGCTCGATGTTTTCGAAACCTACCGTGTCGCTCAAGAAGCCGCCGCCTATGTCCGCAGCCGTAAGAAACCCGCATTTCTGCACATCCGCACGGTGCGCCTGTATGGCCACGCCGGAGCAGATATGCCCACCACGTATATGCCGAAATCCGAGGTCGAAGCTGAAGAGTCGAACGACCCCCTGCTGCACTCCGTCCGTCTGCTTGAACAATCGGGTTCGATGCAACCGGATGACGCGTTGAAGGTATACACCGACACCTGCGACCGCGTAGCGCGCGTCGCCGACAAGGCGATCACCCGCCCTCGCCTGAAAACCGCAGGTGACGTGATGGCCAGCCTGATCCCGCCCGCACGCCCCTGTGCCCCGACCAATGGCCCGTCAGCTGAACATCGGGCTGAGGTATTCGGCGGCGACCTCAAAGCACATGCTGAACCCCAGATCATGTCGCGCCTGATCAACTGGGCCCTGAGCGACCTGATGCTTGAACACGGCGAGATCGTGATGATGGGCGAAGATGTCGGGCGCAAAGGCGGTGTCTATGGCGTGACGCAAAAGCTTCAGGCCCGTTTCGGACCCGACCGGATGATCGACACGCTGCTAGACGAACAGTCGATTCTGGGCCTCGCCATCGGGATGGCCCAAAACGGGTTTACGCCCATGCCGGAAATCCAGTTCCTGGCCTATCTTCACAACGCCGAAGACCAGTTGCGCGGCGAAGCAGCCACCCTACCCTTCTTCTCGAACGGTCAGTACACCAACCCGATGGTCGTTCGCATCGCCGGGCTGGGGTATCAAAAGGGCTTTGGCGGGCATTTCCACAATGACAACTCGGTCGCGGTTTTGCGCGATATTCCGGGGCTGATCCTGGCCTGCCCATCGAACGGCTCCGACGCTGCACGAATGCTGCGTGAATGCGTGCGGCTGGCCCGGGAAGAACAGCGGTTGGTCGTGTTTCTGGAACCCATCGCGCTCTACCCGATGCGGGACCTGCACGAAGCCGGGGACGCAGGCTGGATGCACACTTACCCCGACCCATCCGAAAGGATCGGTTTCGGCGAGGTCGGCGTGGATGGAGATGGCGACGATCTGGCCATCGTTACCTTTGGCAATGGCGTCTACCTCAGCCATCAGGCGCGCAAATCGCTGGAGGCCGACGGGACAAAAACCCGGATAATTGACATGCGCTGGTTGTCGCCGCTTCCCAAAGACGCGCTGACCCGGGCCGTAAGCGGCGCCAAGCGGATATTGATCGTCGATGAAACCCGGCATCACGGCGGCGTGGCCGAAGCCCTGATGGCCCATTTCCACGAAACCACTGATGTGCCGATGGCTCGTATTACCGCCGAAGACAGCTTTATTGCCACCGGCCCGGCCTATGCCGCGACCATGCCATCGAAAGACAGCATCGAGGCCGCAGCAAGATCCCTTATGGAGACGGGCAAATGAGGTCTGCGAAACAAACCGCTGTTGTCATCTGTCCGGGGCGCGGAACCTATAACAAACCCGAATTGGGTGTTCTGGGTCGGCATTTTACCGACAAGGCCCTGCTGGCACATTTCGATGGCATGCGGCGCGCACAGGGTCAGGAAACCCTAAGCGAACTGGACGGCGCAACACGGTATTCCGTGGCAAAGCACACGCGCGGAGACAATGCCTCGGCCTTGATCTATGCCGCCACGCTGGGCGATTTTCGTGCCATCGATCCGGAGAAGATCGACGTGGTGGCTGTGACCGGAAACTCGATGGGCTGGTATTCAGCCCTGGCCTGCGGGGACGCTCTGACCGCCGAGGCAGGGTTCGAGGTGGTCAACACCATGGGAACACTCATGCAGCAGAGCCTGATTGGCGGCCAGTTGATCTATCCTTTCATGGATGCCGACTGGCAGCCGAACCCGGCACGCAAGGCCGAACTGCTGTCTTTGGTCGCTGAGCTCGACGGCACCGGCGCAACCCTCACCCTGTCAATTGATCTGGGCGGGATGCTGGTTCTGGCCGGGGATGAAGCTGGGTTGTCCGCCTTTGAAAACAAGGTGCCTGTGGTGCAGGAACGATTTCCGATGCGGCTGGCCAATCACGCAGGGTTTCATTCACATCTGCAACGCCCAGTTGCCGAAGCCGGTCGCGCCCGTCTTGCCGCAGATCTGTTCCGCCAACCCAATTTGCCCATGATAGATGGCCGTGGTCAGATCTGGTGGCCCGGAGCCTGTGATCTGGATGCGCTTTGGGGCTACACCTTGGGTCATCAGGTGACCGAAACCTATGATTTCACAAAGGCCGTATCACAGGCCGCGAAAGAGTTCGCACCCGACATGTTCATCGTCACCGGACCGGGAACCACACTGGGCGGAGCCGTCGCGCAATGTTTGATCCTGAGCAATTGGGACAAGATGCAGGACAAAGCAAGCTTTCAGACCAGCCAACGCGAAGAACCTTCGCTGATCTCAATGGGGATCGAGGATCAACGCGCACGTGTGACCTGACCTTGCACACCTTGGCGGTTCGCCCGGCGCAAATCGATCTATCGCGGGCACTCCGCTCCACTCTTCGCACCGAACCTTCTGTTCAGAGCCTGCCCAAAAAAGCGCCCTACTTATCAAATCCACGCTTCCGAAACGGGAACAGATGACTGAGCACCCAACCCCGCGCGGTGACCCGTTATCCAATGCTTCAGGTCATTTGGCACCTTCGCGCAAATCGGGACTCTTTCGATCGAGCACCTTGCAGACAGGCGGCCTGTCTAGGGTCAGGATTCATAACCAGTAGATGACTAGAGCCGCGAGCGCGATGGCTGATAGGAAGACCTTGGGACAACGATCATAGCGTGTTGCCACGCGCCTCCAATCCTTGAGCCTGCCAAACATGATCTCGATGCGGTTTCGCCGCTTGTATCTGCGCTTGTCGTATTTGACCGGCGCCTTGCGTTGCTTTCGACCAGGGATGCAGGCGCGTATCCCTTTGTCTTTCAAGGCGTCTCGGAACCAGTCGGCGTCATAGCCACGATCACCCGAGCAGCCAGTCCACATTTGGTATGCTGCTGAGCAGAGCCCGAGCACCGATGTAATCGCTGACCTGCCCGGCGGTAACGAACAGGTTGAGCGGGCGACCTTGGCTATCGCAAATGGCATGCAGCTTGGTATTCACGCCGCCCTTGGTTCGGCCCCTCTCGGCAGCATCCTTCGGATGCGCCTGCCGGGCAGTGAATCAGGCGGCCACGCCCCCCTTTTTCGCGGCCATGCTGGTCGCGGTACGATGTGCTTTCAGATAGGTCGCGTCCACTGCCCGGCAGTCGAAACGCAGTTTCGATGAGAGGGGATCATCACGGTCTTTTCCGCGCCGTGTTCGGCTGCCAGGCCGGCCATCATCCGAGCGAAGATACCTTTCTCACTCCAACGCTTCCACCGGCTATAAAGCGTCTTGTGCGGCCTGTATTCTCTGGGTGCGTCACGCCACCGCAACCCATTGCGATTGATGAAGATAATCCCGCTCAGCACCCTCTTGCCATCGACCCGCGGCTTGCCATGCGACCACGGGAAGAAAGGGGAAAGTCTGGCCATCTGCTCGTCTGTCAGCCAATAAAGGTCGCTCATATCACCGCTCCGTTTTCGAGCCGTGAATCACGCAACGAAGCGAAAATCAATGCATCCTGACCCTAGTTAAAGAGGGTTCAGTGAATCCGGCCAGCGCCTTGAGTGTTCCGTGATCACGAGCAGCACATCTGCGCCGGACAGTGCTTCGCGCGTATCACGGATCATGCGCAGGTTCAGGTCGTCGATAACAGACGCAGAAATCGGCCGGCCGGGATTGTAATAGACTGTAATCAGGAATGTTCGCCCAAGTTTGGTGACGGACAGATCCTGTAGTGATCCTCCATCCTGAACAATAGCAGCACGCAAAGCCCGTCGGGCTGCAGCGATGTCTCCGGGGCTTGCGCTGACGCCCGCCAATTCACCCAATCCTCTGCGAAAATCTGTGACGTAGGTTCCGACCGCCAACAAGCACAGTACTAGGACGATTACCGAGTCGCCCACCGGCGCAACTGGTGCCAGCGGACCGTCGCGGAACAAGTAGACGGCACCCAGCCCTACACCTGCCGCCGCCGTGATCAGCCCGTCGAACATCGCAGCCTTGGACTCGAGCCGCAGGATCGAGCTGTTCTTTCCCATTCGGCGCCAGGTGAAATGATGGAAGCCCCACATGAAGGTGCATGTGAGGCCAATCCCGGCGAAGTAGATGATCATCGGCGCAAAGTTCAACGGCTCAGGCATTATGCCGTTGAGGTAGTTGTAGATATTCTTGATCGCATTCGTTATTGCGAACAAGACCAAGCCGAGAAGAGACAGTGAGCGAAATGTCGCAAAAATAGCCTCGTCAGCGGCGTAGCCGAAAGGGCGTACCTTGTCCGGACCCGCATCGATGCGACGACTGATTCGACGCCCAAGCAGCGCCGAGCCGAACCCGACCAGGGAGAACAGTCCGTCCATCATGATCGCGTTTGAATTCGACAACATACCAGCCAGCACCCCCGCGGCGGCCATGAAAAGGTTTCCCCACATGGCCACGCTGAGAGAGCGTCTTTCCAGCCGTTTTCTGCTATCTGAATTCAGCGTCGTCATATTTTGCAGTCCTGATGTGACATCAATCTGCTCTTCCAATATCCTTCCGTTGATGTTTCGCCAACACTTGTGGTGAATATTAGAAGAATCCGTCAACAGGTCAGTGGTTTATCCCCATGGTATCGCCATTTGTGGACAGGTCCCTTCATAAAGAGTTTTCTTGGCGCCTGAGATCATTTAGCCAGCACTCATTTCTCCGGCCTCACATGATTGTTGATTTCCACTGAAAAGTGACCCGGTAGGCCTGATAGCTTTCACTGAGAATTGACCTTTGTGAACACATTGCTCAGAGGATTTTGTTTGGGGAGACTTGTAGTGATCGGCATGGAATTTTTTGAGTGTCATACGACGCTGGGCATTGCGTGACAAAATGCCAATCCGCGATAATTAACGGCGCACGGGGCTGTCTCGCAACACCGTCAGAAAGTATCCGCGCGAAGGTGCTGTAGAACCGAGGTTCAAGACGCCGCCGCGTTTGAGCAAGTTGGTTCCGTATGCGGATCGGTTGCCTGATGGCTCTGACTTTGCCCAAAGAAACAGCGTGGAGTAGTACAACTTGATTTACGTCAGGCAAAGTAGATCGCCTGACGGATCAGACCAACTGAATTGGCTATACCCCAGTTCAGCATCTGAAAATGTGTGTTCTGGCTTCCTTCGTGGCCGAACCAGTTGCAGAAATAGTTTCCCGCGATCAGAAAAGCGGCCCAGATGGCGCGATACAGCGCGACACTAATCATATCAAGACGTAGCACCGCCAGAAGAGCGACAAACCCCACAGCAGCGCTAGCCATTGCGTTGAGGCCCAGTCACAGACCGGCAACGTCCAGGATGGTTTTCGCAGCCAGTGTGGGCTGTCGCACCTCTTCAGTGCGTAACCGCCCTGTTAAAGGTATGTTCGTACTAGCCCTACGCCGATCCGGCGAACACGATCGCCGGTCTTGTCAAACCAACATGGTCTGATAGGCTTTGGGCGCTCGGTTGGTCTCGTACGACGTTGCTTTGAAAGGCCTTCATCCGAAGTACCTCTTATATTGTTCCATTAGAATTCGTTTGAGGCAAAGAATAGCGTCCAGGGCTTCTTACTCGGACAGTGGGCCCAATTGGGGCAACAAAACGGAGGCGCGTGCATGAATCGGACAATACCTGCAGACCCTTCACAGCCAAACATTCCCTATCGTTCGCGCGCGGTTACGCCAGAATTGAAAGTACTATGTATTCTGGTCGAAGCTGCAAATCGTTGTTTCCCATATGTTGATACAAAACGGTCGCCGATCAGAGCAGGTGTTGGTCTAGTACTGGCAGTAGCTCTGATATCTACTCCCATTCAGTCATTCGCAGAAGTTACCGTGATAGGTCCCGGCGAACGCGTCACAGTGGAGGATGGCGGGCGACAGACGTCGATGATCGTCACAGGTGTTCTGGGCGCACAGGTTGTTCCGGAGTATTTCGGAGCGAATAGCCAGCAGCTTTATCCAATGGGAAGTGTCGAAGTTCCGTTTCTGTTTTCTCAGTTTCTTCGGTATGGCGATCCGGTCCTGACGGAAGATCCATTGGTATTTCCTCCCGGGTTCATTCCCAGGCTATCAGCGCGATATGTTCCGCCACGGGACTCTTCCGACTACCCAGAGCTGACTGGCCTGGAAGATGTCGGTCTATCCATCGAAATCGGCGCAGGGGTCGGATATGTTTCGCGGAACGCCGAAATTTTTGCGGATCTTCGGTATGGGCTGGGCGGGCACGACAGTTTCGTCGCCGCAATCGAAGCCAATTACATAGCGCGCCCGATGGATCGAATGACAGTGCGCTTCGGGCCGCGACTGCTGTTCGGTACAGACAAATATAATCAGACTTATTTCGGAATTACGCCGGACGAAGCCATGCGCAGTCAATACACCGCCTACGACCCAGCTGGAGGGTTGGTCAGTGCAGGGTTGGAACTCGTCGTCACCCACAGGTTCGCCGATACTTGGTGGCTGGAAGTTGGTGCCAAATACGAAAGGTTTCAAGACGCGGCTGCCGGCTCACCCATCGTTCGTAATGGGTCCGCCGATCAGTTCGAAGTGCGTGTTGGTCTCCGTCGCGCCTTTTTAGTGCGCTTCTGACGTGGTCGAAACCTTTTCGCACAGACCACTTGTAGGGGATTTGTTGCAAAGATGTGAGCCCGTTGAGTTGTATCAGCAATCGCCTGTGAGTCAGACGGCGAGCTCAGCGAACTGCTGAAATGGACAGAGTCAAGGCTTGAGTTGGCCCTTGCGGATCATGTACGACACTTCAATTCCGTCGAGCGTTGCCGCCGCTGAAGCGAAGGCCTTGAACCCCAGCATTGGCCGCGTGCGTCTCTTGATGAAACGATGGTCCTGTTCCACGATATTGTTCAAGTATTTCCGCCTCACCATCTCAATCGGGATCGTGCAGACAAAGTCTTTGAGCATTTTATTGATGGCCTTAATCCCCGTTACTCTGATTATGCCTCCTTCATTTTAAAAGTTTTTTCGTGTGTCCAGATGCCGAGCATCAGGATCGCAAGTCTTTTGGCAAGAGCGACAACGCCTTTTTGTGACTGGTAGGGGTTTCGAGAGCCCGAGCCCATCTCTGTAATTCCGATCCATTGCCCAGTTTTACTCGGTTCAGAAAACTGTCTGCCGTCATCGACTACCGGGTAAATTTAGGGGGTAACTCAAGAACACTGCGAAGAGAATCACATCATTCGGATACTGTGCGCCTTTGAAGGAGATCATAAACAGACTTTCGACTTCAATATTTTGACATCCATTCACTCGAAGCACTTATGAGCGTCAGCAGTCAAAACTTAGCAACAGATCCCCTCGACTCTGCCCGTTTCGTCAATCCGACGAGTTGGCAATCTGAACCCATAGCGATCGCAAATCTATTTGACCGACCTAAAACTTTGCAATGAAACCTATCTACTCGCCTCGCACCTCGACGAATCGGCTCGCCTCAAGCCTCTTCAGTCCCTCGTCAATTCGCGCACGTAGCCGATCGTCCATCATAATTTTCGCTGCATAGTCTGTGGGATCGACGCCGCGTTCTGTGAATGTCGCGATCGCGGCGCGGGCACTTTCGAGCTCCCCGGCCAGCGCATGCGTGACCGCGATCAGTAACCAGTCGTAGATCGCATCGCGCGCGTCAATGTCACGGACAAGATCGGAGGCCGTGCAATAATCTCCCGCGATCAATGGTTCCATCGCGAGCGATATGGACACCCAGATTGGCAGCAACGGGTTGCGTTCGCGCGCTTCTCGCACAAGCGCAAGGCCGTCTTCGATGTCACCCGACTTGGCGAGCCAGCCACCGACCAATGCCATCATCAGCGTCGCGTTTGGGTTAGCATCGACGGCACGCGAGATTAGATTTCGGTACCGTGCAGCGTCCCCCTGTGCTTGGGTAAAGGCTGCTGAGGCAAAAAGCGCCTCCTGGCAATTGGGAGCCAGAGCGATGGCCTTCTCAGCGTGGATTCTTCCCGGCTCGATCACATCTTCGATCGGGGTTGCGCCGAGTGTCGCTGCTTCGATCAATGCTATCGCAACCAAAGCATGGGCGAGACCGCTCGATGGGTTGTGCCGGAGGGCGCCTTCTGCGAGCTCCTGAAACTCCTTCAGGCTATCAAGTCGTGATGTACCTACGTGTGCATGAAACGCCAGAAGCGCTTCATAGACGCCTGCATCCGTAGCACTGCGGCCGGTATATTGCGCGTTCAGATCTTCGGCGACGATACCGTAGGCATCAGCCAACCGTCTCGCACATTGGCACGCGATGTCCTCCTGAAGTCCGAATACATCGGCATAGTTGGACTCGATCCGAAACCGGTCTGACCAGATCAAGGTCTCATCAGGAAGCCGGCTCAACTGGACTGAAATGCGAAGGTTCCCACCGGCCTCGCGAACGTTGCCACGCAATATGTAGTCGACCCCTCCTGCAAGGGCCGAATTGTTGTTGTCAGATGCGATCACGCTCTCATGCCAACCGGAAATCACGCGCAGATGGCCAAAGCGCGCCAGCTCAAGTGCGATCTCCTCGGGAAGTCCGTCTCGGTACAATCGCGCCTTTTCTCCATCTTCTCCGGTAAAACCCAGGATAGCCAGCTTGGGCAACTCCGTCTGCGGGGTCCTTATTACCTTGGCCCGAACTGGAGGTCGCGTTTCGAAGCAAGGCCGATAGTGCCCCTTTGGCACCGATACCACCAACTGGTCTCCGGCGCCCGAGGTCAGGTAATAGTGTTCGAGTGCCTTTCGCAACTTGATCGCTTCGAGCCGGACGACGGGATCGCTGTTAGGGTCGAAACTGGCGTCGCGACCGAAAACATCCATTGCCAGTGCAGTGCCCTTAAGGAGATCTCCACGTCCGGCGAGTTCTTCCTTCACAAGGTGGGTCAGGAACCTTTGAACCCGTGGCCCGGCGGTGAAATCCGAAGAGGAAAGAATGCGATTGAGTTGTGCAGTGACGGCTTCCTCATCTGGTTGAATTTCGGTCAATGCTTTCACACTCCCTAGCACCAACTTGTATCGGGTTCATACAGGCCGATGGTAGCAGCGTCGAAGAACATGGTCGAGAGGGCCGCCCGGAAACTTCGCAGCAGAGCCTCCTAAACATAACGGTGGACCAGTTCAGTAAGGGTGGCGCAGTTCCACATTCTCGATGGCAAATTGATATTATTCATATATGATGGAACGACTAACAGGGGAGACAACAGATGAAGTTTATTTCTGCCAGTGTACTGGCGCTATGTGCCAGCCTTGCTCATGCTCAGGATGCCGCAGACCTGGTTTTGAAAAATGCTTTCGTCCTGACAATGGACAAAGAAAATCCCGAGGCGCAAGCCGTTGCCGTACGAGGCAATCAGATCGTGTATGTTGGCGACGTGAATGGCGTGGAAAGCTTGACTGGCGAGAACACCGAAGTCCTTGATCTGACCGGCAAGATGGTGCTCCCCGGCTATGTCAGCGCCCACGACCATGTTCTTGGCTCCGCTTGGTCGACACTAGGCGTCGATCTGAATGCGGCAAAAGACAAAGAAGAAACACTGCAGATGCTGCGGGACTACGTGGCGGAAAACCCGGATCTGCCGATCGTTGTCGGCCAAGGATACAATGCAACCCTTATGGGGGGGGCGCCGACTGCCGCTGAGTTGGATGAAATCATCCCCGACAAGATCGCGATTATCATCGACTTCACCATTCACGATGCCTGGCTGAACACCAAAGCGCTCGAAGCAGGAAACATCACCAAAGATACGCCGGACCCGGTGCCAGGGGTTACTTACTGGATCAGGGATGACGACGGAAACCCATTGGGCGTCGGGAAGGAAGGTTCGTGGTTCCCTGTCTATACGAAAGTCGCTTGGGAACCCGAGCGAATGATCGAGGAAAGCCGCGAAAAACTTCAGCCACAAGTGGTCGCAGGCGGCACAACAACAGCACTGATTCCTGGTGTTGTCACTCCGAATTTCACAAACGCACCTGGCATGTTCGATGATTTGGAGGTTTCCATGAAGGTGCTTGAAAAAGCGCTCGCCGACGGTGATTTGCCAGTGCGAACGTTTGTTCAACCGGCCTACAAGGACGCGACAGCCGATCCGGTTGAATTTGCGGCGCGGGCACGTGCAATGGCCGACAAGTACAACGGTGACTTGTTTCGCGTACATGGCATCAAGTTACACCCCGAAGGGACATGGAGTGCCGGCGCGGTTCTGATGCTGGAGCCGTTCGAGGGAACAGACAATATAGGCATCTCGGCGGTGAAACCGGATCAGATGAAAGAGGTCGTCAAGGCCGCAAACGACCAAGGTCTAGATGTTTTTGCCCATGTTGAAGGGTCGGGCACTGTGCGTGGGATGATTGACGCGATCCTTGCGTCGCGCGACTCCGGCAACGCGGACGAGCGCAATGCGCTGCATCACTATCAGATCGTTCATCCTGATGACCAGCAACGCATGATCGACAACAGCATTCCGGTAAACATCACTCCGATTTTTTCGGTGGATTGGGCTGGGCAGGATCAGGACTTTCTCAGCATGTTGGGTGACACGCGCACGAACGAGCGTGTTTCTCAATACAGGCCACTGGCCGATGCCGGGGTCAGCGTCAGCCTTGCAGGAGATTACCCATCCGCGCCGATGTCGACCAACAGTATGCTCTATCAGATCTATACTGCGGTTACGTTCAAGAACCCCCTGGACCCTGCGAACTCTAAGAAGTTCCCAAATGGTGCTGCCCCGCTGGACCTGATGCAGGCGATTGAGGCCGTAACAATCAATCCTGCTTGGCAATTGAGAATGGAAGACAAGCTGGGCTCTCTAGAGGTGGGGAAATTGGCCGATATCGTAGTTCTGGACCGAAACATTCTGGAACTGGATAATCCCGAAGAGCTGCTGACGACCAAGGTTCAAGCAACGATTATGGATGGACAATTCCGCCACCGGGATGGACTATAGTCGCGGTCAATACGACCGAACTTCAGAGGCACCCCACATTATGGAGGTGCCTCTTTTTTCGTTTTGGCCCAGATGTTTGATCCCAAGGTTTGATAGTGCGACCCTTTCGCAGCCCTGGAATTGGGACACATCATATTCGCGACGGATGTAGGTCGACATGATCTGCGAGACCAAAAGGATTCGGTACCGCCTGCACAATCTGAATTCAGGGCCAAATCGAATACTCCACATTCCGAACCATCAGACGCCTGTAGGCGAGAACTTGGGGCGGGACAAAAACAGAATTCGTCCAGATCGCCACTGCCTCGCTTTCGTAGCTGACTTGATTGTCGAGCATTATCCGCACGACCCGAGTACGTGTCTCAGGTGAATAGCGGTTCGCTCTGTTGTCTTTTTAATGGCTCCAATCTTTCCTTGATTTGGAGCCTCCGGAAAACCCGGAGCGGGTCACTTCAAGGCTGCCGAGCATACCTCAGGCTAATCCTGAAACGCTTTAGTGTTGAGCTTTTAAGGCCAACAAGCATCAACGGTGCACCGTGTTCTTTCTGCGCTCGAAGAGGGAAAGAATATGTGCCGCAATCACCATTACCAGCCAAATCAAAGACGAACTGAAATTTTCGGCCGCAGCAAGTGGCAAAACCGCAAACCCAAATAATATTGAAACGAAATCACTTGCCTGCCAGCCATCGGCAAGCAGGTCGGGCAATAATCCAAGAAAGCTGCCGAATGCGCCTGCAATCAATGTTGACAAAAGTCCGCCAACCAATGCTGTCACCCATCCCCCAACGCCTGAACGACCAAACATCGGAGCAAGCAGAAACCCCATGAACGCCCCACCCAACGTCATCGCAATCACGTAGCGTGTCACCAGCCTGAAGTTCTGTTTCGCCCACTCGTCACTCAACCCGCCGGGAAGGTCCCGAGAAAGGAAGAGCAGGAATAAGCTTGCACCGATCACGGCCATTACCAATGTTGCTGCTCGTCGTGGCGCTTTATACTGTGATTTCGCGACTGTCATTCAATCGGTCCAAATCGAGAGGGATTTAGATGGGTGCGAACGGGGCCGCTCCGTGGCTCGGTTTTTTCGCGTATACAGGTCAACCGCATCAATCTGCTTGTTTAATTATACAACAAATCGCGTGCGCGGCGTCAACGGCAAGCAAGGGAATTGAAACCATGCAAAACAACCAGGAACATTGATTGAATTTGCGGTCGTCAAATGGTCGAGGCTGCCGTCGGTGCCACTCAACTGTTTCTAACGAAAATAGTTAACGACCTTGGGGAGCAAGTCACGGCCTATTAACAAATAAACAAATTTGATTATGATCGCCTTACAAAGGCGGCGAGGTGTTCCATTATGAAGCGGTTTTGGCAAGTTGTCCCATCTTCAATTTCAGCACGTGCATTTTTCCCTGTTTCGACACAGGTTTCAGCGGTTCTCGGCGCTCTGACATTCATTGCAGCTTCGATAATCGGCGGCACAGCGGCGGCTCAGTTTCCAATTGCGGGAAGCTACGGGTTGGGTGGCGGGTTGGGACAAACCTCTGCTGTACTGCCTCCTCAGGGAACTAGGGTAATCGAAAATGGGTGGATCAACTACGATATCCAACGTTATGTCGATGACAACGGAGATGACATCGGTGCACCAACGCCCACAGTCAACGCGGCCCGGTTGACCTTCAGATATGTTTTTCGTGACGTCAGGATACTCGGGGCCGATTATGCGGCAGGCGTTGTCCTGACTTACCGAGATCAGATATTGCGGCCTGAACCCGGGTCGGGGACAGACTACCATCTGGGAGACACAGTTGTCACACCAATCGCGTTGGGGTGGCATCACAATACCTGGCACTTTCAAACATCCTACACCTTTTGGGCCCCAACCGGAGAATTTGAAGCGGGTGGAAGCACCAACACCGGCAAGGGCCTTTGGAGCCACATGCTGTTCGTAGGATCAACATGGCAGCAGGACGCAAGCCTGCCTTGGGCGGCAACGTTTCAGGCACGTTACGAAACGTTCGGACGCCAGAAAACCACCGATATTCGCCCAGGTGACGTCCTGTCATTGGAGTTTGCTTTTGGAAAAGAAGTCGCCCGGGGCTTCAGTCTGGGGCTTTTGGCGGCACGATCATTCCAAGTTTCAAAGCAAAGCGGTACACCCGGAGGCAATCCCTCAAAATATGAGATCAACCTAATCGGAGCTGAAGGTGTCTGGAAACCCAAAGATCTTCCAGGCGCTCAGATCGCCTTGCGCATGGGGAAGGAATTTGACAACCGAAACACGACGGAAGGCTTCGCGACCCTGCTGTCGCTTGCCTACGCATTTTAACCGGAGTGCATGAGGTCATTCGGTGAATCGTTTACCTTCAAAGGCAAAATGAGAGAAGATCGTGCCTGCGTGGCGATTTTGGCTATGAGTGTAGGCTGTGCTGCGACAGCGCAAAGTACTGATCCGGATGCTTCAGAAGCGGCGGCACGCGCAGCATTGTCAGTTTTGAGTATTGCTGCCACCCCAAACGAAACAATGTCTTCTTTTTCTTTTCTAAGGGCAACAGGCGACACAAAAAGCCTTAGATCAAGCCAACTCCGAGGCGGGTATCACCCGCTCGAAAATGGCTTATATCTTGAAGGGCTTGTGGCTTATCAGAAATACAACCCGGTGCTTTTCTTTCCAGAAATTGCACCTGGTGTCGATGTGGACGTGACCTGGGCAAGTGTAGCGGCAACCTTTGGTTTAGGCTGGGAGTTTCCGTTGAAAAACGACTGGCGCATTCGTCCGGTCGGGCATGTATCATTCGGCCATGTTACGGCTGATGCTTCAATTATTGACTTCCCGTTGCTTCCGGTCAATTCGCAGTCGGCGGATTCAGTTGACGGAAACCTGAATGCACTGGGATTAGGGGCATCTGTCGCCGTATTCAAGGAGACCCAGGTTGGCCTTTGGCAGGCAGAATACCGATTTCGCCAAACGTTTCTGGAGTTTCACCCAATTGACGAACCACAAGCCGGTGGGGCCAAGGCCAACTCCAACCAGACGACGCTTTTTTCTCGCCATCGCTATCCTTTGAAAGATGTCAGGTTCTTCAACTTGCCCACGCACCTAGTTCTGGATGCTGGACTGGTGTACTATCGAGGGGATGCCGCAAAGGTTCTGGACACCGATTGGTTGGCAACTGCTGGTGTCGGCATCGAGTTCGACGCAAGCCGAATTGGTGTTCCATTGGTTCAGGCCGGGCGGATAATGCTGAGTGGTGTAATCGCCGAGGATTTTGACGGTTATTCCATAGGCTTGGGCCTAAGGTTTTAGCGTCGCGCTCAACTTTGAACTTAAGACAATGTTCGGACGTGGGTTTCCCCGTTGGGAATCCAAATCTATGAATCTTGTAAGTTTTTGGATCTGTTGCAAACTTTTGACCTATGGCCTTCGTTGAGTTAGCGCCTGTTTGGCTGATGGCAGGTGTTGTCACGTTAACCCGCGATCCGCATAGAGATCCCGGTTTTTTGGATTTCAAACGTAAACGGTAACTCGATCACACGTGGGCAGCGAGGTTCCAGGGCAAGAGATCGTCGATCTGGCTTTGTTTGTGGCCGTTGACGATGGCTGAGAGCGTTGCGGTCAGATATACATGTGGATCGACGTTGTTAAGCTTGCAGGTTTCGATCAGCGAGGCGATGACGCCCCGGTTTTCGGCGTCCGCGTCGTGTCCGGCGAAGAGCGCGTTTTCCTGTTCAGGGGCAGTACCCGTTCATTCTGCCCATGTCGGGCAGCTTTCCCGTGTGCGTTACGGATGGAATGCCTATTTCGGTTCAGATATCCGGGTGTTTCAATCCCGCCAGCGCGGTGATGGACAATACGTAGCTTTGGAGCGCGATCATGGCGCCGGAGTGGGTTCTTGACGCGGCAGTGTGTTCGACCCTGAGTTTGGGCGTCCCGCTGGTTTCCATTGCTGCGCTTAATGATCTTCATGGTGTTCTCGCGTCCCTGGGGTTCCGGCGAAGCGTTTCGAAGAGGAAACGACAAAGGAGGCCGAGTATGATTCCGGAACGAAGGATCGATCCAGCGCAGCTGCCGCTACCCTTTCATCCCAATCCGATTATGCAGATTACGCAGGAGGAGAAGGCAACTGCTCTGACCGCGCTGGCCCAACTTCTGCTTTCGGCCGAGCCTCCCCCACTGAACTGGTCCACCGCTATGTTTAGGAAACGGAGGACCACGAATGTCCTTTACGACCTTCTCACTGTGGCTCTGCTTGGTTCCGGGTTTCTTTCTCATCTCCACTCCTTGGTGGTTACGATGAGCCAGAAATCCTCTCTTATCAAATCAACCTAAACTGTCCCATTAGCACTGACGTCAGACACTGGTTGTGAATCCTGACCCTAGAATCAATTACCCCGACTACGCATAAATTATGTGAAGTCGGGATATATTTGGTTAGCTTGCCACTCCTAAAAACGGTAGTTCAAACCGAATGTCGCAGTGGTGACACTAAAATTATTGTCTCCGCCGGATGTGTCAAACCTGTCTTCAAGAATTTCGCCGAATAGTGAAACGTTATTAGAAATGCGGTGCTCCAATCCAATGCCGATTGTATATCCCCATTCGTCATTGGTTGCACTACTCGCAGCGTAAGCTGAGCCGGTCGTTACGTAGGCCAAGGTGTCTCCGAAAGAGTAGCCACCCCGAATTTTGATGCGGCTCAAGCTGTCCAAGTCGCCAATACCTGCGGAAACATTGGAGTAGCTAGAGTCAACTGAAAGACCAGCTACCCAACTACCGTCAATTCCCCAATCGCGACCCACATGAAGTCCAACCAAGTCGCCATGGCCGTCCAAGTCCTCTGCAAGGTTCCCATAGCCAAAACGGGCTCCGATGTAGCTGCCATTCCAGTCTGCTGCGAAAGCAGGAACAGAGGTGAACGCCATCACTGTGGTCATTGCGATCGCCGCGGGTTTTATTACCATTCTTCCAGACATTGTCTTACCTCGGTGAGTTGTTCGTTTGAGATCCGACGGTATGAGATTTGTTAACCGTCCTCTGGTTAACTGTGGAAGATTGAGAACATTCTGGAGGTTCGAAACTGTAAGTTACAGTTACCGAACTGAACCTTCCTATCTGAATAAAACTGACCTGCCCGGTGTTGTTACGTTAGCTCGCTATCAAGCAAAGAATACTGTTTAATAAAATTCAGGCTGCTTGAGTGGCGGCATTCCAGGCGTCAATTGCTTCGAGGCGGTGATATCGAATTGTTCAGGCGGAGCGGCGGCGAGCGGGGACGCTGGAGCGGTTGCGGATTGCGGAGTATGTCGCCATGTACCTTTGCAACCCTGCTGGAGAGCGACGGCCTTGCATTGTCCTTTCTCGCTTTCGGAATGGGAGATGGCTGTTTTCGGCGCGGTTATTGAGGCCCTTGTGCGACCAATGCTCCAGACCCGGCGCGACCTCTCGCTTGGCGGCACCATACGAGCGCAGCACGTCCGTGATGATCCGCTTGGGAGTGAAACCAAGACGCTTTATCAGGCGGCGTAACAGCCGTTTTGCAGCCCGTTTGTCCCGTTTCGGTTGGAGTATTTCATCCAGCACGATTCCATGCCGATCGACCGCGCGCCAAAGCCAATACTTGCGACAATAGAGTCTCACAACAACTTCATCAAGATGCCAGACATCGCCAGGACGGTTCAGTCTCTGCCGCAGGTTTCGAGTTACCGCCGGCCCGAACTTGATGAACCAACGCAGGACGGTTTCGTAAGAAGCATCGATCCCCCGCTGCAGCATCAACTCTTCAGTTTCCCACAGGCTCAGATTGAAGCGAACGTACAGCCACACCGCTTGCGCGATGATCTGAGGTGGAAATCGGTGGCGCCTGTAGCTGATCGATGACGAAATCATCGATGTCACCTACGTCTAAATCGTATCATGGTCACCCTCGAGCGCAATCGCTACAGCGGCCCGGCCAGCCTCATAAACTGCTGTATCTGCCGGCATGTTTACACGGAACGGTTGGTCGTTTTGGCGGAAGGCCCGACCGTTTGTGCCCACGATCGCATCATCGAGCTGTCACACCACAAATACGGCAGCGTGATCTATGACTGGTGACATCACTTCGCTGTGATCCAACGCAAGCCCGGCGCCCGGCGCAATATCTAGCCTCAACAATCTCGCCGAATAACTTGGCAATGCCGTTTCAAAAACTATCTGCCCTAGTGGAGTTAGCGTTGCGACGAGGGAAACTTCCTTGACTCTATGCTGGCTAAGGACCACTAAAGTGCATTGGTGAAAATTACTCGTCGTCGCGATGCTGCCGGCTTCGATGATCCAATGGCCTTCAGACTAATTGTAGCATGTGCCCAGCACAGGAACGGGTTTCGCTGGGGTCTTCGCTATGAGCTCGTTCCTCGCAAGCATTCGTAACTGTCACCTGACATGCACCAGTCATCGCGTGACCCATGAAAGAAGGCGCCGTATGAACAGCACATGGCTCATTAATTGCGTGCTTGATGGCCGATAGATCAGGTCTCAGGCTCCGTTTCAATCAGTCATTCATCGTGTTTACGCGCTGCATTCTTTGTTTGATCCCGGCACTTTTGGTGTCGCTCTCAGGAACAAAGCTTCCTGCCCAAGTCGCAGGCAATGCCGATGGATCAGTTTGTGACGAAGGTTTCGAAAACAAGAATGGATCGTGCCAAAGAACAGACTTACCAGAAAACGCATATTTGACGGGTAGCTCCTATGGCAGTGGCTGGGAATGCAATCACGGTTTTCAGAATGTCGGAGATCTCTGTGAGGAAATAAGAGTTCCTGAAAATGCCTATCTTGCATCAACCGGAGATCAGTGGGAGTGCAATCGGCTGTTCCAGCGTGTCGAAGAAAAATGCGAAGAACTGATTGCACCTCAAAATGGATACGTCGAAACCAGGTTTGGCGCACAGGAAATACACTGCAACTGGGGATTTCGTAAGGAGAACCAGGATTGTGTTGCAATAGAAGTCCCAAAAAACGGTCGCCTGAGCGATAAAAAAAGCTCGGATGGTTGGGTATGCCTCAGAGGTTACAACGCAGCGGAGAGCGGCTGTGAGCCTGTGGCTGTTCCACAGCATGCGTATCTTGAACCAGATTCCTACTCTGGATGGAAATGCGAACGCGGTTTTCGCGCAAACCGGGACAGGTGCGTTGCGATCCTTGTTCCTTCAAACGCTCATTTGAATCGAAGAGGTGATGGTTGGGAGTGCAATCGGCCGTTCACACGACAGAACGATAAGTGCGCCGAAAATATTCCACGAAAATAGGTTCGTGGAAATCAATATCGCCTGACAAATCCGGAAGGACCAAGCCGTGAACCATAACTCGATTGACGAAAATCTTGGCAAAAGGATCAAAGCCGAAAAGGCGCGTCGCCGGTCCCACGGGATTAAGATATCTATAGCGTTAGCAGTGTTTGTTGCAGCGGTAATTGTAGTGGTGTTTCTCTGATGCGTAAAAATGCCCCTCAAGTGACCCTTTCTGACTCAAAGATGTCAGTGCGTGGTCTGGAACAAAGAGCATTTCAGGACCGCAGTGTTCGCAAGACGCGGAACGCTGACGTATCAGAAGTGATCGAAGTAGAATTTGGAAAGTACTTGATTAAGGCTGGCATTCTGAGCGGTAACAGCGTTGCGCGCGCATTCCCCAAGCCACCAGCGAAAACGCAAGGTTTGATTGCTGATGCAGTTGGCGAAACACCGTCATTGGCCATTGAAGCCTTAAAAGAAATTCTCGAAGAGCGAGACAGGAAACGCAGCGCTCGACGTCGTTTGGAGGCGAACTCCGGCAACTTCATTCCCAGTGAAGGAGAATATGTCGAAGCATTGCGCCAGATCAGGCTCTCCACTGCGCAGGTCACCATGCTCAAAGCACTTACAATCGCAGGCAAGGAAGGACTGAGCATTGGTCAGTTAACTAAGGCAGCTGGTTACAAATCGCGCGAGGCGTCCGTCAAGGTCTTCAAGAAAATCGGGCTATTGATTGCAGAATATCTGGAACTCGAGCTTCCCGAAGCCGGATCGGCACAGAATGATGGCGCCGCTCAGGTATTGGCATTTTCTCACGTCAAAAGTGACGATGAACCAGCGACTTGGATCATGCATCAGGAGCTGCGCGATGCTGTTCGTTCGGTTCTATGACGCACGTTCCAGCGCCTGCCTTTGAAGCGAACTTCGAACCGGAATAAAC
Source organism: Ruegeria sp. AF3 (assembly GCF_056536285.1). Classification (NCBI taxonomy): domain Bacteria; kingdom Pseudomonadati; phylum Pseudomonadota; class Alphaproteobacteria; order Rhodobacterales; family Roseobacteraceae; genus Ruegeria; species Ruegeria sp. AF3. Next base: position 890,287 of record NZ_JBQFJM010000001.1, read on the forward strand.
GCAAGAAAGGCGCACACGTAGCTTATGTTGGAGAAAAAACCATATCCGCTCGACCTGATCTATGTACCTGTGAAACGGGCCAAAACACTTGATCAACAAAAGGTTCTGACGCTGGCAGAAGATATCCTGAAGAATGGCCAGAAGACGCCGATCCAGATACGTGCGGACAACAAGCGGTTCGTGCTGATTGAAGGCCTTCACCGACTAGAGGCCATTCGCGCCCTAGGCGGTGATACGGTTGAAGCCTATTTGGTCCGTGCCAGACTACACTGAACTCTTTTTGAGATTGGCGTTCGACAAAGCCTCGGAAAATGCCAGCAGGCGCTGACCTTCTTCATCCCAAAGATGCAATCGTGCACAGTGAAAGCTCTCGAACAAAGTAATACGCTGGCAATTTTCCAACTCGGAATGGTCGCGCAAAACTTCGTCAAGCCGGTAAAAAGGTATGCGGCTGGCAAGGTGGTGAACATGGTGCACACCAATATTGGCAGAGAACCACCGCAGGATACCTGGCAGGGCATAGTGGGAACTTCCATAGAATGCTGCGTTCTGAAGATTCCACCCTTCTTCCCGCTCCCAGGTCGTGTGTTCAAACTGGTGTTGAATGTAGAAAAGCCAAATACCAATCGACGCGGCGACGATCATGGTTGGCAGGAATACATAAACCAGTACATCCATGCCTCCGGTCCAAAAAATCAGAGCCAGGACCACCGCAATCGCGACGTTTGTTCCCATTGCACTTGCCCAATACAGCCAGCCTGACCGCATGAAACCAAAGGGCAAGCGATTTTGAAGAAAGAACGTGTAGACCGGTACGATACAGAACAGGAAGAAGGGGTTCCGTATTAACCTGTAAGCGGCACGACCGGCCCACTTTCGCTTCAGGTATTCCTCTACAGTCAACGTAGGGATATCGCCCATCCCGCGCCGATCAAGGTTGCCGGTTGAGGCGTGGTGGATCGCATGGCTTTGCCGCCAGACGTCATAGGGTGTGAGGGCGAGAACACCCAGGACCCGACCGGTCCAATTGCAAACGGTGCGGTTTCTAAAGAAAGATCCGTGACCACAATCATGCATGATGATGAAGAGACGCACCAGAAATGCGGCGTTCAGGATGGCCAGTAGAACCGCGACCCAGACACTAAAAGATAACGCAAACCACGCTGCGCCCCATAGCGCGAAAAAGGGAATGACGGTGATTGCCAGCTCAAAAACGCTACGCTTCGTATCAGGCACACGGTATTGCGCGAGCGCCCGGGTCAATTCCTGCTGTTGCAACTGACTTGTTCTCCAACGACTCTGAGGAACCCCCTGAGCATTCGGGCACCCCAGAAGGGTGCCCGCAGCAGGCTATGCGAGTGCCAGGTTGGCGGCGCTGTCGCGTCCATCACGGCCAGCTTCGACGTCGAAGGTAACCTTCTGGCCGTCCTTCAATTCGCTGATGCCGGAACGTTCAAGTGCTGAAATATGCACGAACACGTCGCGCTTGCCACCTTCAGGTTCGATAAAGCCAAAACCTTTGGTCGAGTTGAACCATTTTACTGTGCCATTTGCCATGGTCGAAGTCTCCTAATACTTGCCGCCCGCATTATTGCGGCGACTCGGCGTGGTCGGTCTGAATCGAAAGACTGAACGCCGAATTTGGGAGACAGCAGGTCGAAAAAGAAAAACGTGAGCCTTGTGTATATGGGCTTAGCGTACACACGATACAAGTCTTGATACAATGGAAAGCAACAGAAGATCTGCGTCTGCCTAGCCCAAGTTAGGACAACGATAAGCAGGATTATTGCTCTGTGGTTCGGAAATCAGAAGTCGGCTTCTGTGATAAAACCTGCCGAGTGCGTATGCAGCAAATTGATTGCTCAGATACGGCAGGTAGGGCTGACTGTCCGAATTCACCGCGCGCTACAAGAACACCGCGGCTAGGCACAAATGTCATTGATTGGTGGAAACATTGCTAAATCAACGAGTTGACCTCTCTAATGAACGGCAGATTTTGCGCGGCCCGAATCTTGGGTCATGCTGCGTTGGCATAGGGCGACTGCGAGCCTCAAAGTGCAATTAGTAGGTCCGTATCTGCGCAAGCATCGGGCAAGAAACGTTCCCGATGTTACAGTTGGCCGTAAGTTCATTCAGGGCGGCCTCCAATCGCTTAAGTTCGTGTATCTTCATACGCACATTGGAGATATGAAGCTCGGCCAGTTCCTTAACGGATTGGCAATCCTCGCTATCACCTTCGGACAGGTTGAGAAGCACCTTTGCATCGGCAAGCGAAAAACCCAAGTCTCGGCACTTCCGTAGAAAACGAAGCCGTCCAACATCGTGCGCGGCGTACATGCGTCGATTATTCGATGCTCTTTCTGGTTTAGGCACGATCCCTTCGCGTTCGTAATAGCGGATAGTTTCAATTCCGACTCCGCTTTGCCGGGATGCTTCCCCAATCGCAAACATGTGAGATTTCCTGCCTTGATCCTGTAGTGGCTACAGAAGTTATACGAGAAGTTGCTGTCTCCACAACTCCGCGCGTCATGGTTCATGAGGGAAACGGAATGCAGAAATACCTTAGCCTCAGCTACTTGGGATCTCTATCAGCACTTGGCGTCGCGACTTGCTGCGTTTTGCCCATGATAGTGATGTTAATGGGGCTGGGCGGCAGTTGGTTGGCAATCTTTGGAAAGCTTGCCGCAGCGAGTTACTATGTGCTGACGATTTCAACGGCGCTCGTCGCGATATCGTGGCTGGTATCTTATCAGCGCGGTTCCTTGCCGACGTTGAAATGGCGGCTTGCAGGAACGACTCTGATCACCGGCGTGGCTTGGGCCGTTGTGTTTAACGAGGCACGGATTAACGATTACCTGATCATGAAGATGTGAGACTATGACAAAACAAACTGTAGTCCTGGAAAGCACCCTGACTTGCCCGAAATGCGGCCACAGCGAATCCGAGGAAATGCCAACGGATGCTTGCCAGTGGTTCTATGAATGCAAATCGTGCAAAACAGTTTTGAAGCCATTGGAAAGCGACTGTTGTGTTTACTGTTCATATGCCACGGTCCCGTGTCCACCAATTCAGCTAGGCGATAGCTGTTGCAGATGAAGCGAAGGATGGCTTTGTTGAGCGAACTGTGAGCTGCCGCCGCGAGCATCGCGGCGATTTGCTTGAATGACAGGTTTTCCGCTGCTTGGCCGCACAAGACATTCGGCAGTTGCAGCGTTGTTCCTGCTGCAAGCGCATGCACCAATAAAATCCAGGGTACAGGTTGGGTTCGAAACGCTATTTCGCCGCATCGCGTACGAACGGTTGGTTAAAGCCGTGAAGCTGACATTCCCGGTCTTCTCTACTTCCGAAAGGCTTTGTTGCACAATTGGCGTGAGGGATTCCCTGTTTGAATCCAGTAGGGTAGCTATGAGGTATGAGCAGTTGGTCCGCTAAGACGTACAAGACCAGGAACTGGCCTTCGTACAACACGGCGCTTAGGCAGCGTGGTTCGCTATCGATCTGGTTTGATCCTGAGATGGAATTGTAAAAGTCCGTCCAGGGAAAGGGGAAGCGCGCTCAAGCCCTGATCTGTGCAACAAAGCCATCCTTGGGGATGCAACCCCAACTCAAAGGATTACATTGCCTCACCCCCTTTGCAGGAGAGATTCTTCGATAGCTTCTGAAGCGGAAGACGACCTTACAGGTAATTGTTGCAACGGCATTGCCAAGTTGTTTGTGTGTGAATGAGAGGGGTGAGGCTTGGGCTTGTCACGTGGTCATTTCGACTGCATAGCCAAAAGTTTGCGACAAAGCCGTTTGAAACTTATGGTAGGTATAGATAGCAAGCGGCTCCGAAATCATCTTACCCGTAGATGGCTGCTTTTGTCAGGTCGTGAAGTTTGGAATTGCTGGCCAAGACAGCCCCCCCCCTCTTTCAATGAATTCGGAATATGGGGGGAAATCGACCTTGCCGCCTGCCTCCTCCACAATGAGCATTCCGGCAATGGCGTCCCAAGGATTGAGATGTGCTTCAAAAAACGCATCGGCCCGTCCAGCGGCAACGGTAAGCAAGCTATAAGCGGCAGATCCGTTTCGACGATATTCCATGCCATGGTCGATCAGTCTCTGGACTTGATCGAGATAGTCGTCGGCGCCGTGGCGCGCGGATCGTCCCAATAGAACCAGCGCATCACTCGCAAGCTCGCAACTTGAATTCGGAATCTCGATCCTGTCTTGGTGAGCATCCGAATTTGCGGACATATTCTCTCGAGAACTGAGCCGAGCTTTGGTATCCCACCCCGTAGGCAACCTCAGAGACCTTTGCGCCGGTGATTTGAAGTTCATTACGGGCATGAAGCAAACGCAGATCTTTCTGGTATTGCAGCGGCGAGGTTCCCGTGACTGCTTTGAACTGTTCGAAGAAGGCCGAACTGCTCATCCCCACACGAGCGGCAAGCTCTCTCACGGCAAGGGGTTTGCCCAGATCTGATCGGATCTCGTTCGTCGCCGCAAAAATCCGGCTAGCCGTGTTCTCGTGCCACACCAGTTTTCGAAGCGCGCCACCATGTTGCCCGATCAGCAGGCGGGCGTGGATTTCCCGCGCCGTGATCGGCGCCAGCAAGTGTCGTTCCTCTTCGGTTTCGCACTGGCGAAAATATCGCAACAAGGCGTCTCGCATGTCATCACCAGTGGGTGCGAGGCTAATCGAAAACGGATCCGACACACGGTGGGTGGTTGACTGCGGCAAGGCCGGAGCTAGGGCGCGAAGGTGATCCAGATCAAGGGGGAATACGAGCGCGACATAGGGAAGATCGGGCGTGGCCTCGGTAATCCTTGAAACAACCGGCAGCGCGTTGCTGACGATCAGCGACTGCCCGGCCCGCACGGTAAGCGTTCTGGAGCTGGTCCCAACCTCCTTTGCACCTTGCAGGACCGCGCACAACAGCGGGCGGTAGACATTTGCGTCATGTTGGGTGATCGCCGGATGGGTGAGAAATACCGTCCCACCGTCCTTATGTGTCAACACACCGTGCGTGACGCCTGAGTGATCAAGTTGAACGAGAACGTAGTCCAATAACGCCCGAGGTCCCATGAATGCCTCCTGTGGGTCGACCCATCTTTACCACGGGAGCAATGCAAACACTTACCCAAAACTTCAGATTGTGGAGGATTGTGCAAGAAAACTGGAGAATATTGAAAGATTCATCCTGCCTTGGTGATTATCGTGACTATAGGAAGTGAGGGATTTGAGATATGAAAACGATTCTTATCACCGGGGCCTCGTCGGGAATTGGCGCAGCGACGGCCCGGCATTTCCAAGCAAACGGTTGGAATGTCATCGCCACGATGCGCAACCCCACGGATGGCCCCGAGCTCGGCGCGTTAGAAAACGTACATCTGGCCCAACTGGATGTGACGGATTCGGGTTCAATTACAAAGGCCGTAGGCGAAGGCATCGAACGGTTCGGGCAGATAGATGTTTTGCTGAACAATGCGGGCTATGGCGCCTACGGTGCGTTAGAGGCCTTTTCGATGGATCGCATTCGGCGTCAGTTTGATACCAACGTGATTGGGTTGATGGAAGTGACCAAGGCTGTTCTGCCCCATTTCCGTCAGAACCAGTCGGGCACGGTTATCAATATCTCGTCCATTGGTGGGCAGATCACATTTCCACTTGGCGCGCTTTATCACGGCACAAAGTTTGCAGTTGAGGGGCTTTCGGAGTCACTACACTACGAGCTGGAGCCCCTTGGCATTCGGGTCCGAATTGTCCAACCGGGCATGATAAGAACCAACTTTGGAGGCAGTTCTTTCGATTTCGCCATGGATGAGAAGCTGCCGGACTACGCGCCAATGGCTGAAGCCATGGGGCGCCTGTTTGGCAAGCTGGCCGCGAACCCTTCTGCGCCTGAAACTGTCGCAAAGGTCATTTGGGATGCGGCCAACGAGACCGGAAACCGCCTGCGCTTTCGCGCAGGGCCTGATGCTGAAGAGCTGCTCGTTGCGCGTAAGCAACAAGATGACGAGACGTTCATCGGTGGTCTCAAGGAAAAGATGGCACCCTGAAGGGCCACTCAGTCGTTCACAGAAAGAGCTGATGATCCATGTACAGCGAAGCAATTGAAAAAGGCGGCTTGGCCGTTGTAACCGGGGCGGCAAACGGCGTGGGCAAAGCCGCAGCCCAACGCTTTGTACAAGACGGTCTGGGGGTTGTGCTGGTCGACCTGGCTGGTGAGGCATTAGACAGAGCCGAGGCGGAATTGCGCGATCTGGCCGGCTCGTCCGCAACTGTTCAGGCAATTCCGACTGATGTCACCGACACCACCGCCGTGAATGCCTTGGCGGATCAAGCTTTTGCGCTCGGCGAGATAGCTGTCCTAATGAACAATGCCGGTATCGCGCTGCCGACCAGCAGTTGGGAAAACGCAGAGAATTGGCGCAAACTGCTAGAGGTCAATCTTTTTGGGGTCATGAATGGCGTGCATGCTTTCCTGCCGCGCATGATCAAAGCGGCGCGCCCCGCTGTGGTAATCAACACGGGGTCAAAACAGGGCATCACCACACCACCCGGAAACCCCGCCTACAATACCAGCAAAGCCGCCGTGAAGGTCATGACGGAAATGCTGGCGCACGAATTGCGACAGACCGAGACGGAAATTACCACTCACCTGTTCGTACCGGGGTTCACCTATACCGGCATGATTCAGAAATTCATGCCGGAAAAACCTGCTGCCGCCTGGACAAGCGAAGAGACAATCGACTACCTGCTGAAGCGCATGTCGGCCGGAGATTTCTACATACTCTGCCCGGACAACGATGTGTCCGAAGAGCGCGACAGCAAACGCGTTGAATGGGCTGCGGGTGACATAATCAACAATCGCCCGGCTCTTTCACGCTGGCATCCCGACTATGCTGATGCCTTTGCGGCGCACGAGGCCTCGGAAAAGTCGCACAAAACGAAAGGTCGTGGATAGAGCAAGTGAAACTGTTACCCAAGCAACAAAGCTCACACCTCGTCTATAAACCTAGCGGAGATTCATACGAAGCGCAGAGTTAGGCACATTTGGACTCTGGACGAAGCCGCTCGCGCGGCAATGGCGCTTGTTGCCGATGGTGTGCGTCACTCCTGAAGCCGGGCATTTTGCGAACTGATCAACCTGTCTGACGATTGGGGCTTTCTCAGTCGACAGACAGGAGGTTCCGATGACAGAGGAGAGAACCACGCCGCTGCGCGAGCGGATGATCGAGGACATGCGTATTCGGGGTTTGGGAGACAAATCCCAACGTGCGCGCATTCGTGCGTTGAAGGAGTTCGCTGCGTTTCTGGGGCGCTCGCCCGATACGGCCACGCCGGAGGAGCTTCGGGCCTACCAGCTTCACATGACGAATGCCGAGGTCTCGCCGTCGGTTTACATTGCGCGCATCACCGCACTGCGCTTCTTTTCTCGACGACCTGCGGGCGCGAGGAGATGAAGCGGTACATGCAGTTCCGGACCGAACCGCGCAAACTGCCCGCAGTGCTCAGCGTCGAAGAGGTTTCCGAGCTTCTGGCCGTCGCGCCCGGTCCCGGACTCAAGTACCGTGCCGCGCTCAGTATTTCCTATGGCGCCGGGCTGCGGGCATCGGAGGTCTGCAATCTCACGATCGGCGACATCGACAGCGACCGGATGCTGATCCATGTCGTGCAGGGCAAGGGGCGGAAGGATCGCAAGGTGATGCTGTCGGTCGGGCTACTCGATCTATTGCGTGAGTATTGGCTTGAGGCAAGGCCCGAGGGCTGGCTGTTTCCCGGCAAGCCGAAGATCAACCCGATCTCGCCGCGCCAGTTAAACCGCGCCTTCACCTCGGCCAAGCGCATGGCCGGGACCAACAAACCCGCGACGCTGCATACCCTGCGGCACAGTTTCGCCACGCATCTTCTGGAAGCGGGGACGGATGTACGGGTCATTCAGGTGCTGTTTGGTCATGCCAAACTGACGACCACCGCCCAATATACCAAAGTCGCCACCAAGATGATCCGGGACACCATCAGCCCCTACGAGATGCTGGCAAATCTGCAAGATCAGACGCTGCGGCGAAGCCTGGAGTGACGTGACAGGGCTTTGCCCCGTCCCAAACTGGAGATCGCTGACATCTTTCGTCGATACGGCCCCGCGTGGCGGCAGGCCAATGCCGGGCATGTCGGCCTGAGCCAGCTGAAGGTCATGTCGGCGATCGAAACCTGCCGGACAGAGGCCCTCGGCGGGCATGTGGCGGCCTGCACCAAGTGCAGCCATCAGCACATCGCTTATAACTCGTGCAAGAACCGGCATTGCCCCAAGTGCCAGGGACCGGCGGCGCGCGATTGGATGGAAGCGCGGGCCGAAGACTTGCTGTCTGTAGAGTACTTCCACGTCGTCTTCACAATTCCTGCCGAGATCGCCCGCATCGCTTATTGGAACCAGAAGGCGGTCTATGGGCTGTTGTTCCGCGCATCAGCCGAAACAGTGATGACCATCGCGGCTGACCCAAAGCGCATGGGCGCGAAGGTCGGCCTGACCAGCGTGTTGCACACCTGGGGATCGGCACTCACCCATCATCCGCATATCCACATGATCGTCCCCGGCGGCGGCCTGTCACCGGACGGTACGCGGTGGGTCGCATGTCTCCCCGGCTACTTCCTGCATGTGCGCGTCCTGTCCCGGCTGTTCCGGCGACTGTTTCTGGAGGGGCTGATGGACCTGCACCGTGCCGGTCAATTGGCCTTCTTCAGCGATCTGGCCGAGCTGGAGAACGCGAACAACTTCACCGCCTGGCTCGGGCCATTCCGCAAATCCGAATGGGTGGTCTATGCCAAACCGCCCTTCGGTGACCCCGAGGCGGTGCTGGCCTATCTCAGCCGATACACCCATCGCGTGGCGATCTCGAACAGCCGCCTCGTCAGTGCCAATACCGACACCGTGACCTTTCGATGGAAGGACTACCGGATTAAACGCGGGGACAGAATGAAAGTCATGCGACTGGCCACGCCTGAGTTCATCCGCCGGTTCCTGATCCATGTCCTGCCCCCTCTCGGCAGATTTGGCTCCGCCAAATCGCCTGCCGGGCAATGGACGGCTTCCATCGCATCCGGCACTACGGCCTGCTGGCAAGTGCCGCCCGCAAGACCAACATCGCGAAGGTCCGCACGTTGCTCGGTGCGGAAACGGTCTGGCAGGAAGACGCACCCTCCGCCGAAGTCATCCCGCTCACCCTGCGCGAGCCGTGCCCGGATTGCGGCGGCCCGATGCGTATTATCGAGACGTTCCGGCGTGGCGAGGTGCCACGATCTCGCGCGCCACCGAGAAGGCAGGCAGCATGACGACACCTCCGTTCATCTCATCCACCGCAGACCGGTTGCCTCAGCTACACCGGCCGAGACCGCTTGTCTGTAGCTGTTCGAAACGTTGCGAGGACGGCGCAAAACAGTTCTTTCAAGGGTTGAAGCCAGACCAAAGTCACAGGCAGAAACTGAGATCGGCAGCCTTCACCTCCAACACCTCCGCGTCCATCGCCGGCACAAAGTCAGCCGAAAACGCTCTTTCCCCATAAGTGGCGCCCAGACCCCGCGGCTTCCTCCCTGAGAGATTTTCCAACGCGGGCCACAGTCGAGCCAAGCCGAAACCTCACACCCTGGCCCGCATCAGAAAATCTTCATCTAACCAGACCTCAGAGGCAGTGCAGCACGTTGTGATAAAATGCTGTCCGTCGCCAGAGTTTCGATGGAGAATGGCCAATACCGATCATACGGATGCCGAAGGTTTTGAGGACGCCACGGATGTGACCTTCGAGGTCTTTGCGCTGCCGGATCAGCCTTTCAAGGGCACCGACAAGGCATCGCAGCCGGTCGACCTCTTCGCTGCGGATATGCACCGCAGTGAACCAGCCGGTTCGGGCGAGCTGCGCCAATCCTTCGGCATAGGTGGCGTCAGACTTGTTGAGCCGTGCCGACAAGCACTTGTGCGCCTTGAGGGCAACAACGCAGGTCGCAGGCAGACCGAGACCGGCGAGGCCGCGCTGCAACAAGATCGACAACATTCCGCTTTCATGCACGATCCGTCGGGGCGTAAGTTCGCGGTTGCGAAACCAGCCCGCGACGCCCTGGGGATCAGCGGGACAGACGCCACGCGCTACAGTCTCAACGCTATTGGTCTATTTGGTCAGTGCCAAGCTTGGTTTGCCCGGACGAGACAGATGAAGATCGCTTCCGTTGGCTCGGGGTGTCGAGGGCACCTCCGCTCGCCGGGTCACGCAGCGGCTGAATCAGCATTCGGTCGAGCCAGAGGTCTCGGCGTGTGCGAAACTGCTCGATGCCGATTTCCATGCCCTTATGCCCCATCTCGGGTTGCGCAACGTAAGTGCCTAGAAGTCGGTCCCACCACGGTAGATTAAAGCCAAAGTTCGAGTTGGTCTCGCTTGGATCAACGGAATGGTGGACTCGGTGCATGTCTGGAGTGACGACGATCCATCTAAGTATTCGATCCACCGGACGCGGCAAGTCAATGTTTGCGTGATTGAAGAGCGCAGTAGCGTTCACGATCACCTCGAACAGGAGCACGGCGACAGCGGGCGGCCCCAAGGTTGCTACAACCGCCAGCTTGATCCCCATCGAGATGAGAATTTCTACCGGATGGAAACGCAAGCCAGTGGTCGCGTCAAAATCGAGGTCGGCGTGATGCATCCGGTGCAGACGCCAAAGCCCCGGTACGGCGTGGAACATCACATGCTGAAGGTAGATTGCGAGATCGAGAAGCAGCATGGAGGCCACGATGGCAACCCAAACCGGCGCCTCGATGTTGTTGAAGAGCCCCCATCCGCGATCCTCGGCCATAGCTGCGAGACCAACAGCGAGGATTGGAAAGGTCAGCCGCAGGATGGCGGTGTCGAGCACCACGAGCGCAAGGTTGTTTGTCCATCGGATAACGCGCGGAATATCCCGTCTTCGCCGGGGTGCGGCCACTTCCCAAAGTGCCATCGCCGCCAGGACGGATAAGAAGGCAATAAGGCGGATAGTTGGTTCAGCAGCAAGGATTGTGTCGGACATGAACATCCACTATTCGGGTTTCTGTCGCGATAGAATTGCAAGCTGTTCTAGGCGACGACCGCTCCAATGTAACGCAGACATTCAAGCGATACCATCAGAGGGCAGCTTGGGTCCGCAACTCTGCCGTTCAGCAGATTTCAGCGAACGTCCGCTGCCGAACCAGCAACTCCCGGGCCCGCAGAACCATTGCGGACGCCTGGATCTCTTCACTTTTCACGGCAACAAAGCGCATCGTTGGTCGGCTTGCAGCTTCACAGATCGCTTCCGCATCGGCCGTATCGTTCTTTTGACATTTGACGAATGGATTCACGTAGGCCGGATGGATCAGCTTGACTTCGTGACTCAAGCGACTGATCTTGCGCGCCCAATAATGCGCACTGGCACAGGCCTCCATTACAACCACGCAACGCGGCAGCTTTGCGAAGAACTCAAGGACCTGACCCCTGCGCAATTTCTTCCGAAGAACAAGATAACCTGATCCATCCGCTCCGTGCACCTGGAAAACGTTCTTCGCCAAATCCAGGCCAATCATGCTAATCTCTCCCATAGACGCCTCCATTCAGGTTGTTTGCAAACCTAAGATGGCACACCGAGGCCAGCGCGGGCGTCTACACCTTCAGAACCGGAGCCCAGAATCGGGCGCGTTCGTCTTTTGACGAAACGGTGGTCCAATTCATTTCTCGCCACTAAAAGCACGACGCGGTCAGCGTTGCCATGGCATCATTCCAGAGTAAGGTACCCGGACCGCTACAGAATGCGCCATTTGTGCTAATGTCGTAAGGTCAAAAACGGGAAGCTGCAGCTCTTCCTGAAGACGCGCGGCATATGGCGGCAAATCGGTGCATTCCAGTACCAGCGACCGGATTTCCGGTGTCTGGTGTTTTAGTCGCCGTGCTGCTCCAAGGACTTCGGCCTCGATCACATCGGTGTCCATGCGGGTCCGTGTATTCCGCAAGATCACCTCAGCGAATTCGCTGGTGTCCTCCAATCCTTGCACCGCGACGGGTATACCGGCGGCTCCGACGCCTTCGAAATGCTTTGGTGTCAAGGCTGACGCATTTGCAGTCAGCACACCCACCGGGGCCTTGGCTCCGGTCATATGGAAGGCGAGGGGCACCTGAATCAGGCTCGATGCAAAGACAGGCACGGAAACGGCTGCGGCGAGTTCCTTTTGGAACAAAGCCAGAAACCCGCAACTTCCCGTAATGGCGCGAACGCCCTCGGCCTCAAGGCGTTTTGCGCCCTCAACAAAGGGGGCAAGCAACTCAGGCGATGGGTTGTTCAGCAGGGTCGGGACGGTGATGCCGTCGATCATTTCGTAGAGCACGGGAAACGGAAGGCTGGACGGATTCTTGATGTGTCCGGGCGGTTTGGGGAAATAGCTTTCAAGGCACAAAACCCCGATCGAAGCCCCGCAGATGTTTTGACCACCTTCGTAAATTGGCATGGTACTTGGGTCCTTTTGACTTAGAGATCTAAAATCGGGCCAGCGAGAATGGGTCCAAACTGATATTTGGACTGCGGTCAGACACGAGATCCGCCACTAGTTCCCCCGTTTTCGGTGCCATCATCAGGCCGTAGTGAGAATGCCCGAACGCAACGTAGAGCCCGTCTTTGCCATTGAGCGGCCCAATCGCAGGCAGGCTGTCAGGAAATGAGGGGCGCCGTCCCATCCAGAACTTCGCCCCACCTGTATCAAGGTCCGGCACCAAAGATTTGGCCTGATCGGTCAGTATCTTTTCTTTTCGCGGGTTGGCTGGTGCGTCTACGCTGCCAAACTCGGCCGTGCCGGCAACCCTCAGTCCGCCCAACATCGAACTTGCGACGATCTTTGCATCCACATCCATGACGGAATTGTTCAGCACAGCCGAAGGGCTCGGGAACTCGATATGATACCCCCGCTCAGCCACAAGCGGTACCGGTAGTCCGAGGGGTTTCAGCAGGTCGGCAGACCACACCCCGGCGGCAAGTACAACATGGTGCGCGTGCAACGAATCTTGCGACGTGGAAATCTGCCATCCGCTTTCCCCGGCGCGACTAATCTTGGTGACTTCGGTCCGCACGAATTCGGCACCTTGGGTACGCGCTTTTTCGGCCAGAACAGCGCCCAAACGTCCCGGTGAAGTTGCGCGCGCTTGGCCTTTGATCACGATTGCAGCCTTGAACTCATTGGACAGTGCAGGTTCCAGGCACCGTAGTTCAGTACCGTCGACACGCTCCAACTCACCACCTTTTTCCCGACGGATCAGATAGCCAAGCCCGTCTAGGTTGGCCTCTTCCGGATTGCGGAACGCGTGAATGTAGTAGCTGTCGACGATCAGGTTCTCGTGCCCAGTGCCTTGCAAGTGCCGACGATAAAGATCAATGGACGGACGGCACAAAACCTCCATCGCATCCGAAACTTCGCGCACAGTCTTTTCGCTGGACTTACCCAGAAAGCGTAGCCCCCACGGGATCATCTTCGGCCAGAAGGATGTCCGGACCGACAACGCGCTTTTCGGATCCAACAGCATTTGAGGAAGTTTCTTCCAAATGCCGGGAACGGCCTGGGGAATGATCGACCAGGGAGACACCACACCTGCATTGCCGAATGAGGTCTCCTGCCCGGGCTCTCCCCGGTCAATCAACCGCACGGTTTTGCCACGTTCCTGCAATGACAGGGCGCAGCAGATGCCGACGATCCCGGCGCCGATAATGGTTACACGTTCAGACATGTCAGGCCGTTGCTTGAGTTCGGGTGCGGGCGATCAACTGCGTAACGATCACGGGTGACGCTACTGCCAGCGCGATCAGGTCAGCCGTTATCGTGGGCGCTACGAAGATGATCCCGGCAAAACCCATCAGAATACGAGACAATACGTTGAGCGGTTGCAGCCAATAACCGACGACCGCCGCGGACAGGGCGATGACCCCCGCTATGCAGCTTGCCGCAGTGTATGTGAACTCCCAAAAATCGAACCCGGTGGAGGACACGAACAACAAAACCGGTGCATAGACGAATGCCATCGGCGCTATCACCTTGCCCAACCCGAGCGTAAACGCGGACAGCCCGGTGCGGAACGGATTTGAGTTGGCGATCGCAGCCGCCGCATAAGCCGATGTACAGACCGGAGGCGTAATTTCGGACACCACGCCGTAGTAGAGCACGAACAGGTGGCTTGCGATGGGCGGAACACCCAACTGGGCCAGCGCGGGCTGCGCGACAGAAACCAGCATGATGTAAAGCGCGGTGGTTGGAATACCCGCCCCCATCAAAATGCAGACGACAGCGATGAAGATCAGGGAGATGAACAGTTGCAGGTCTTCGATTGCAAACAGCTGGAAGCTGCCGAACGAGATCATATTATAAAGATCCGCCGCCAGATTACCTGCCCCTTGCGTGACCATAAATCCGATACGAAAGCCGATACCAGTGGTGTTAATCACACCCACAACGATACCCACAGCGGCGGCAGCGGCACCCACCGCCAGCGAGTATTTTACGCCCAGTTCGACAGCAGCTAGCATCTCGGGCACTTCGATACGTTTTTGCGGGTTCAGTGTGGCAGTCACAGACAGCGCGCAGAGTATCGCGGTCATTGTCAGGTCGAACCCGCCATCCGAGAACTTCCATAACACAAAGGCCAGAAACGCCGCCGCGTAAATCAGCGTTGGTGGCTGCTTGATACGCGACATACCCGCGATCACCGCCAGCGATATGCCGCAGAAGGCAGACATGAATGGCGTGTAACCGGTAAACAGCACCACCAGCAGGCCAATCAAGGGCACGATATTAGCCCAACCTTCAGCCCAGACAGCCTTGAGTTGCGGCAATTGTTCCTTTGTCAGACCCTTCAGGTTCAGCTTGCGCGCCATCAAGTGCACAACCGCGAAGACGCCAATATAGTGCAGAAGCGCTGGGAAGATCGCCGCAATGACAATAGTGGTGTAAGGCACCTCCAGGAATTCGGCCATGATAAAGGCCGCGGCCCCCATGATGGGCGGCGTGATCTGGCCGCCCGCCGAGGAAGCAGCCTCGACCCCGCCCGCGAAATGGCCGGGGTAGCCCAGGCGTTTCATGTTCGGGATGGTCAGCGCGCCGGTTGAAACCGTGTTGGCGACCGAGGACCCTGAGATCGTTCCAAAGAAAGCCGATGATACGACCGACACCTTGGCCGGACCACCTGTATAGCGACCCGCCAGAATGGTGGCATTGTCGATAAACAACTTTCCCAACCCGGTGCGCTGCGCGATCACACCAAACAAAACGAAATGGAAGACGATGGTCGAAACGACCCAAAGCGTGACGCCATAGATGCCTTCCTGCGGAAAGTACATCGACGACACGAAGGTTTTGAAGTTTACACCGGGATGCTGCAACAAGCCGGGGAAGTACGGCCCAAGCAGGGCGTATGAGATAAAGACGCAGATGATCAGCGGCAGCACCCAGCCCAAAGTGCGGCGCGCGATGTCCAGTACCAGCAGGATGATGATCACACCCAATATCACATCGTAGGTGTTGGGGTTACCCATGCGGAATGTCTGTTCCTCGATCCCAAGAAAGGGAATGCCGCGCCATGCAACGCCAACATAAAGCGCAGCAACGATACCAAGCGCCATGAAAACCAAATCGTAAAGAGGGACATTCCCAATGCGAAACCGGCTGACCTTGAGTGCATAAAGGCTCTTGGCGCCGATAATAGGGATGGTGGCATAAACCAGGATGAACAGCAGGGCCAAGTAGATACCCATGTGCCAATGGTCCGCAGGCAGGCCGAACCCAGCGGTGAAAAACTCGTAGAACGCAAAGATCAGGGCGACGACGCGCAATACCTTGCCCGTGGTGGGCGAAACTTCACGTACAGCGGCACCTTCGTCGAACTGTTCCTCAATTGCGGCCAGTTCTTCGGCCGTCAGTTCGCGGTCATCAGGTTGCTGGGTCTCGGACATGATGGCCTCCCTGTCATATTGGTGCATTTTGACAGTGCGATGCCCCCATTGAGGCATCGCATCTGCAGGTCAGTTTTGTGAGTGGTAGGTTAAAGTAGACCTGCTTCTTTGTAGAACTTCTCGGCCCCCGGGTGCAGCGGAACACCCAGTGCCTCTACGCCGTCCAGTGCCGTATCAGGTGTGATTTGCTTGCCTTTGGCATGGCCGTTGTCCAGCAGTTTGCGCGTGTTGTCATTCCAAAGCGCCTTGGTCAGCTGATAGACCAGATCTTCGGACAGGTCCGAAGAGACAACCAGCATCGCGCTAACCGCAGGGGTCTTGGTTTCGGTGTCGATCCCTTCATAGACGCCACCCGGAATGACCGAGGGGATATAGGCCGGGATGATCTCGTTGATCTTCGCAAGATCTTCGTCGCTGAAGGAATGCAAGTTCATGCCCTTGGTCGATGACAGTTGAACCATCGCCGCAACGGGCCAACCTGCGGCATAGAAATAGGCGTCCAGTTGACCATCCGCCAAACGCTCTGCGCTCTGGCTGTTGTTCAGCTCGGCCTCATCCATATTGTCCCGGTTTACGCCCCAGGCATCCAGCATCTGCAGCACAGCAACTTGTGTACCGGAACCGGCTTGCGCGATACCTACACGCTTGCCTTCCAGATCGCCCAGATCATTGATCGTCTGTCCTGCAGGCAGAACCAGATGCAGATCCTCCGGGAACAAGTTTGCCACAATGCGCAGCTTGGGATGCGGCTTGCCTTCGAACTTGCCTTCCCCCAGATACATCGAACGGGTGACGTCTGCAGCGGCCAGACCGGCCTCAAGCTCTCCGTTCTGAACAGCGGCGTTGTTGAAGACCGAAGCGGTGGTGGATTGTGCGATTGCAATCAGGCCCGGAACACCGCACTGGCCGCCTTCTTCACAGGGGCGCGAGCCCGGAGGGGCGGAGATACCGTTTGCGATGGTACCTCCGATAGGGAAGTAGGTTCCGCCTGCACCACCGGTCCCGATGCGGAAAAACGTTGGGTCCTGCGCCAACGCAGGGGCGGCAAGCGCGCCCGCCAGAGCCAGTCCGGTCAAGTATTTCACAAATTTCATCATCATCTCCCTTTTTGGATGGTCAGATTCGGTTTGGCCGAATTTCGATCCTGCAAGCGTAGAGGCAAATTGCATAAAGACAAATTTATTATATTTCACAAAACTATAGTTTAGCTTATACATGACTCATGAACCTTACGCAGCTGACCGTTTTCCGTGAGGTGATGGAGACCGGCTCCATCTCTCAAACCGCCAGGAAACTGAACCGCACCCAGCCTGCGATCAGTCTGGCCTTGAAAAATCTTGAAAAGACCCTTGGCCTGACACTGTTCGAGCGAAAGGGACGGCGATTGGTACCTGTCCCCGAAGCACATTACCTTTTGGCCGAAACCGCAGGCATTCTGGACCGCCTTGCGACAATTTCCAGCACGATGGAAGGATTGATCAAGGGGCATTCCGGCAGCCTGAATATCGCGACAATGCCAGGCCCGTCCGCCTTTCTTTTCCCGCGTTTCATCAGCCAATCGGTCGGCGAGAACCCCGAGATACGTATCACATTATCTACGCGCAGTTCGCCTCAGATCATGGAGCTAGCGGGCACGCAGAATATTGATTTCGGCTTCGCAGACTTCGAGTATTCGGCCGGGAAAGAGCCTCAGTATTCAACAGAACTGATCCAGGCAGATTGTTTTTGCGCCGTTGATCGTGACAGCCCGCTTGCTTCGCGCATGACCGTTTCCATTTCCGATCTTGACGGAGCCCCGATGGGGGGATTGCATGCCGCGCACCCGTTTCAGCGCAAAATTAGGCAAGAGTTTCAGGATGTATCCGCGAATTACAATCCAACGGTGACCTGTCAGTACTTTCTTCCCTTGATACCCTTTGTGAGTTCAGGACAGTGTTATTCTATCATGGACCCATTGACCGTTGCCACTGAACAAGAGCTGAACCTGTCTAATGGAAAGGTTGTATTCTTACCGTTCGAAAAACCGCTAAGATACGAGTATGCAACCCTTGTGCCCGACCACCGACCACCGTCTCAATTGGCTTTGAAGATCAAAGCGGGTTGGAAAGCCGAAGTTTTGTCGATGTTGGAAGAGGTGAAAGCCAAACCTATTGTAGTGGGGATAGATTAACTGACCTGCCCCCCGAGGCTCCCTCATTCACAACGTGAGTCTGCGGGTCTGGCTTTCATATTCCTCGGTTTCGGTCTGGGCAAGCGCGCCGGGCGCGGAGCCCTCAAATTGCTCAAGCGTCCGGCGCGCTTCTGCGGGTGTTTGGTTTCCTAGCGATGAGTGTGGCCTGACGTTGTTGTAATCGTACCGCCATAGCACCAGCTTGCGCCGGGCATCGTCCAGACTTTCGAACATCTCTTCATTCAGCAGCTCGTCGCGCAGGCTGCCATTGAACGACTCGATGAAGGCATTCTGCTGGGGTTTGCCAGGATCGATGTAGTGCCAGTCCACGCCGTTTTCGTTCGCCCATTTCAGGATCGCCCGGCTGGTGAACTCTGTTCCATTATCACTGACAATGCTAGGTCATGTTGACAAAAGGGATCCACATCTGTCGGCGGGCATGATTCAAGCTGGTATCTACGACGGAGACCAGCTTGGCACGAGACCTGATGTCGGACGAGTAATGGGCGTTCTTTGAGCGGTTCATCTTGGCTGTCCGCGCCCCGAATGGACGCAAGCCTATCAACCACCGCCTTGTTCTTGATGGGATTTTCTGGATTTCCAGGACAGGGGCTCCGTGGCGCGACCTGCCGGAAGAGTTCGGCAAGTGGTTCAGCGTCTACCGACAGTTTCGGCGCTGGACACTGGCGGGGTTATGGGAAGAGATTATGGACGCCTTGAACCGAAGTGGATCAGTGCCAGACGCCCTGCAAATGATCGATAGCACCGTAATCCGCGCCCATCATCAGGCAGCGGGTGCAAAAGGGGGACTCCGCGACAGGGTTTTGGCCGTTCGAGAGGTGGCTTCACGACCAAGATCCACCTTCTCGTAAACGCACACGGCTTGCCTATGAGGACCGAGATCACACCGGTCCAGACATCTGACTATCGTGGTTTCGATTTGGTCATGGCAGACAACCTGCCTCAGCCGCGCGTGTTATTAGCAGATCGCGGCTATGATGCTGACAAAATACGCAAAAAGATGAATGATCGAGATGTGATGACCCAGATTCCCATGCGGAAAACCAGAAAGATGCGCGTTGGCGTCGACCGCTCACTTTATCGTCTGCGAAATCGGGTCGAGCGCTGCTTCAACAAGCTCAAGAACGCTCGGCGTGTTGCAACCCGCTACGACAAGACCGCAGAAAGCTTCCTGGGATTCATCGATATAACGTCCATCCGGCTTTGGTTTCGCCATTTGTCAACATGACCTAAGCGGCAAAATAACATCCTCACAAAAAATACTCCCAATAGTACCCCCATCTAAACTGATTTAAGCAGGATCATTTTGGACTGCATTGGACACAGCATTAGCGCTAGACATTGATAAATCAATGCTTTTTGTACATTCTTAGATATCTCTGGATCTAAGAGTGGTGCCCGGGGGCGGAATCGAACCACCGACACGAGGATTTTCAATCCACTGCTCTACCCCTGAGCTACCCGGGCACGGGAACGACGTTTGTCGTTGGGTGGAGGCGTTCTATGACTTGCTACCGGCAGTGTCCAGAGGCTTTTTTACATTTTTTCAGTGCGGTCGCATTGTATTGCGTTCGTCCGCATCGGCCTCGGTCTCAGGGTCGTCTTCGCGCTGAGACGGGACCGCGTAAGAGCCGTTCAGCCACTTGGCCAGATCAATGTCTGCGCAGCGTTTCGAACAGAACGGGCGGAACTTCTTTTGCGTTTCTTCTCCGCAGATCGGACAGCTCATTTCAGGATCTCTGCGACAGGTAACCGGCTGCGTTTGCGCTGCAACTCGAAATGCCCCAGAGGTGTCCATCCCGCCAGTATCGTCTCGTCCGGGTCCGACTTAAAGGCCGCACGCAGGGCGGATTCGAACCCTCGGCGGTCTTTCTTGGGCATCGGAGCCAGATCCAGTGTGATCTGCCCCGCCAGCCCGCGCACACGCAATGCACGTGGCAAGGCTTTGGCACAAGCGAAGTTGGCTTTTGTTCCTGCCGCCAGCGACGTATCCGCGCCTGTGTTCACGTCTACGGCCACCAATGCGCGGGTCGGTTCGATAAAAAGATATCCGCCTCCGGGGAGAGGTTCGGAAATGCCACGGGCGACATCCAGCGCGTCCAGCACACCATGGGTTTCAAAACTGCCGGTTTTCGTCACAACCTCGGCAGGATCGGTCCAGTCGCGCCATGCCAGGATATGCGGGCTGTCACCTTCGCTCAGCAGTTCGACGTCGAACCCTTCGTCCGTCATCACTTGTTCAGCTTGCGCAAGCATGGCCGAAATGTCGTCGGCAATATCACCGGCATCCGCATCCATGCAGCAGGAGCGGAGGATCAACCCGTAGGGGCTGTCGCCCATTTGTTCATGAGCGATTTCAAGCAGTTGATCCCGCTTGTCTTCATCCTTGATGCTGCGCGAGATGTTCAGGCCCGGTGCGTCGGGTGTGACAATGGCAAAGCGGCTCTTGAACAGGATGCGGTTGGTTACAGGGATGGCCTTGCCGGGCTCGGCATATCCGCCCACCTGCACCAAAAGCGTGGCACCCGGCGCCAACCCTTTGACCTGTCGAAGAAAAGCCGGGCCGTCGGGTGTGGTCAGGAACATACCACCCTGCCCCTTGACCGGTCGATCGGCACGGGCGCGATAAATGGTGCCGGGTGCCGGCGCGTCGGCGGCGATCAGGAGATCATCAAGCTTTCCGTCGACCATCAATGCCGCGGCCTCGCGGTCTTGGATATGGTCTAGAACGATGGTTCGACCCTTCATGATGCCTCGCTATATAGTGGGTAGCCGATCCCTTGCAGCAAGGCGGCGGTCTCGGACAGGGGCAGCCCCACGATGCCAGTGAACGAGCCCGAAATCCATGGGATGAATGCGCCAGCAGGGCCCTGGATCGCATAGGCCCCGGCTTTGCCCTGCCAATCACCGGTCGCCAGATAAGCGTTGATTTCAACGTCAGACAGGCGTTTGACCTTGACCTGCGAGACGACATCACGTTGCAGGATGCGATCCCCGCGCCGAACGGCGACCGAAGTGATCACCCGGTGACGGCGACCGGACAGAGCGTACAGGAACTCTGCGGCTTGCCCCTCATCCTGGGGCTTGCCCAGAATACGCCGCCCCAGTGCAACTGTCGTGTCCGCGCAAAGCGTGATGTCACCGCTATCCGATTGAACAGCCTTTACTTTTTCACGCGTAATGCGACTGCAATACGGAACAGGAAGCTCACCCTTCAGCGGTGTTTCGTCGATGTCAGGGGGGCGGATGGCGTCGGGCTGCACGCCAAGCTGCGCCAGCAGGTCCAGCCGCCTTGGGCTGCCCGATCCCAGGATAAACGCCATCTCGGCAGGCGTTATTTGAAGCGGTAGTTGATCCGACCCTTGGTCAGATCATAGGGGGTCATCTCGACCTGAACCTTGTCGCCGGCCAGAACACGGATGCGGTTCTTGCGCATCTTTCCTGCCGTATGTGCGATGATTTCATGGCCGTTTTCCAGCTCGACCCGAAACGTCGCATTAGGCAGGAGTTCCTTCACGACACCGGGAAATTCGAGCGTATCTTCCTTGGCCATGTTGTCTCCATCATTAGGTTGCGCCCGCAGAATCTGCGGGGATGTGCGCTTAAATGAGCCTATTTTTCCCTTATTTCAAGGGCGGATTCATCTAAAGGGTGGATAATGTGACCGTTTCGACTCGGGCGTCCTGCTCTGGCCAATGGGTCCGGTTCAGCACGTGCCCATCGGCGCGAACCTCTGCGATGGCAGACAGGTCGACATCCGCATAGGTCCAGCCGGGCTGATTCAGAGTGCCCTCGGCCAGCACTCCGGTGGCTGGGAACCCCTTGTCCGGCGGGCCGAAAACGCCGCCCATGCCGGTGTTCATGTCCACAGCTACGGACCAGCCGTTGGCTCCGACCAGGGATGACATGACTGTAACACATTGATTTTCCAATGCTCTTGACATTGCCCCGATGCGAACACGCCAATACCCTGACAGCGCTTCGGTGCAGGACGGTACAAGGATCATATCCGCGTGGCTAAGTGCGCGGCCCAGCAGGGGAAACTCGCTGTCATAGCAGATCAGAACACCGATTTTACCCAGTGCGGTGTCGAACAGCTTGAGTGGACCACCCGGCGCAATGTCCCAGTCCTCGCGTTCAAAGCGGGTCATGATCTGCTTGTCCTGATGGTCGCGGCCACCGTCCGGGGCGTAGAACGCGGCGCGGTTCACCGGGCGGCCGGACCCATCCACAATCGGGGCCGATGCGCCCAGAATGTACGTTTTGTACGCACTTGCGAGGCGCGAGTGCAAATTTTGTACATCCTCGAACCGGTCCGAAACCGCGCGGATCGAGCGTTCGAGATCACCCGCCACGTCGGCACCATCGAGCGTCGACACCTCCATCGCGCCGTATTCGGGGAACACCAGCAGCCCGGCCCCCTGCCCGGCAGCTTCGGCAACCCAACGGTCCAGCTTGTCCTCGTACTGCGCCCAGCTGTCGAGCCAGTAGAGATTATACGCTGCGGTTGCGACTTTCATTGATGGGATCCCCTGAGCCGATGCGTCGAGGCACTAAACCGTGAGAGCCGCCGCGTGTACAGATCAATCTGATTCTGGGGATGGGTGAAGGGGGGGGAAGAGCCCAAAGCAGTTGTTACAAAGTTGGCTTTGAGCAAAGGACTTCATCTGGAACTCAGTCCAGCGTGTTCTTGTAGACTTTGCCGTCTTTCATGATCAAATCGAAATTCTCATGCGGGTCTGCGATCAGGTCGATATCTTGCAGCGGATTGCCGTCCACAAGGATTAAGTCGGCATAAGCGCCCTTTGCGATTACACCCAAATCGCCTTGTTGATAGGGGTGGCGCGGGCCTGAGAGTTTGAGCAGTTCAGCATTGGTTGAAGTCGCCATTTTCAGCACCTCGTATGGCGTGTACCAGCGCTGCAACTTGGCAAGGAACGCGCCTTGACGTTCGGCCAGTTTGGGATCGAACAGGATGTCGGTGCCGAAAGCGACTTTCACGCCAACTTCTTTCGCCGTTTTGTAGGTGAAATCTGTACCGTTGGTGACGTCGATCCATTTCTGCTGGCTAACAGGGTCGTCGAAAGAAAAGCCATCCTCGTCATCCAGAAGAGGCTGCACTGACAACCACACGTCGTTGTCGCGCATCAGTTCCATCGTTTCGCGGCTCATCAAGAAGCCATGCTCGATGGACTTAACGCCAGCGGCAACGGCTATCTCCACTGCCTCGTCCGTGAAGACATGAGATGCAACATAGGTGTTGTAGGTGTCAGCCACCTCTACGAATGCCTCGATTTCGGCCTTGGTGTATTGGCGTACATCCAGAGGGTCATAGGTAGATGACACCCCGCCGCCGGTGGAAATTTTAAGCTGGGTCGCGCCCATGCGCATGATCTCACGCGCGCGTTTGACCACTTCCGGAACACCATCAGCCTGCGCCATCAAACCAACGCTGTACCAGTACCATTGCGAATCCGCGCCGTTCGTCGGAACCGCTTGGTAGGGGCGATAGTCAAAGTGGCCGCCGGTTTGTGTCACGGGCGGGCCGGACGGCAGGATACGAGGGCCTTCGATCTCGCCTGCGTCAATCATCCGTTTTATGGCAAATGAATTGCCGCCAACGTCGCGCACCGTAGTGAAGCCGCGCATTAATGTGCCTTCGGACCCGATGGCACCCCGCACCGCGACCTCAAGAATATCGCCGGTCACAACCACGCTCTGCGGATTGCAGCAGTAAAGCGTGTGCCAGTGTACGTCGATCAGGCCAGGCATCAACGTGCGTCCACCGCCGTCGATGACGATACCATTAGCGACTGAAAGGGGTTCTAAGGAAACTTCTGTAATCAGATTGTCGGTTACAACGACATTGGCATTTTCAATCAATTCCTCATTTACACCGTCAAACACGTTGACGTTTGTGAACAGTATCGGTCCCCGGTCCTGAGCGATCGCTTGCGAACTGGTTATTGCAAGAGCAATCGACGAAACCGCGGCAAGTTTGGGAAAATGCATTCGAAATTCCTCAGGAAATTCTGTCGGATAAACCATCCCAGCGGAAGCGAGTTTTTTCAAGCATTATCTCGCTTTTCTCCAAGGTCGGCTTTGTCCGCACTGCTGCCATTTAAAATGATCAACACTGCACCTGCAGCGAATGGCAGCTTTGCTGGCCTCCATTCACTTCCGGCAACACACAGAAAAACCCTGCTGCGCCGCCCCCAACCCGAACCCTACAAATCCCTGATCCAGAACTGCAACGGCTTCGGCGTTTCTCCCTCCTCCCCTATATCCTTCCACGAGAATTGGGCGATTGCGCCGGGTAAGGGCTTGTATCCGCGGGCGCGCCAGAAGGTGTCCAGCGGGCGGTAGTGGTCGGGGCGCAGCGGGTGGTCAGTGGGGCGCTGCACGCTGCAAAAGGCGCATTTGGCAAAGCCCAGTTCGCGGGCGTGCCCCTCGCGCGTGTCGAAGAATGTGTGGCCGACACCCTGCCCGCGATAGTCCGGCAGCAGGATGGATTCAGCGCAATAGAAGATCTGCGAAAGATCGAGCCCGGTGTCTGCGAAGGCCGCGGCGAAATCGTCGGCGTGATCGGTCAGCGGCGCGCCGGTCGAGGCGCCGATCAGGCGGTCGCCGTCGAAAGCGCCGACCACGATGGCCTTGTCGCTGTCGCGGTAGGATTGCAAGTATTTGCGTTCGTATTCCAGATCGCCGTCATAGAGGTAGGGCCAGGCGTGAAACACCCTGATCCGCAGGCGGGCGACATCGTCCAGAGCGGCCCCGAGTGCCGCTCCGGTCAGGGGGCGGACGTCACTGACGTCAGCCATTCGAGACCTGTTTGGTCCAGTCTGCAAGGTTGTAGAAGGTGGTGACGCGGGTGATCTTGCCGTCCCTGAGATCAAAGAACGACCCGGCAGGCAGGCGATAGGTCTGGCCGTGCGCGTCGGGCAGGCCCTCGTCGGTTTCCAGATAGGTGCCGTTGACGATGAACTCGGCCGCGGCGCGGGTACCGCCTTGGGCATCGAACACGACGATGTCGGTCAGGTTTTCGCGGTAGCAGCGGTTCATATGGGCGCAAAAGGCCGCGAACTTGTCCTTGCCGACGCGAATCTGACCTTCGTTCACGTGATGGGCCACGTCATCGGACAGGCAGGCCAGCATGCCATCGACGTCACCGGCGTTGAAGGCATCGAAATAGGTTTTGACGGTCTGGTTCATGTCCCCTCCGTAGGTTCGCCCCAGCGGTCTTTCAGATGCTGAATGATCTGGTCGCGGGTCTGTCGGTAGTGGTGTAGCTTTTGTTCGCGGGTCTCGCCCATCCCGGTAGGGTCCATTATTGGCCAATAATCGACATCGAGGTGGAAAACACGGGTCAGTTCCAGCGCCTGACGCTGGCTGGCGGGTGAAAGCGCCACGACCAGATCGAACGAGCTGAGGTCATCGCCCCATTCCTGCATCTCGTCAAAGGAGCGCGACCGGTGGCGGGACAGTTCCACGCCCACCTCGTGGCAGACCGCGATGCTGAAGCCGTCAATTTCCAGATCGTTATGCACACCGGCGGACTGAACATAGGTGCCGGTGCCATAGAATTTCTTCATCAGCCCCTCAGCCATCGGGGACCGAACCGCGTTGTGGTCGCAACAGAACAAGACCGACTGCGGCAGAGGCTTCACGCGTCAGCCCCCAAAATGCAGAACGCAGATCAGCGTGAACAGGCGACGGGCGGTGTCGGTGTCGACATCTGCCTTGCCTTCCAGTCGTTCCTGCAACACGCGGCTGCCTTCGTTGTGGATACCCCGGCGGGCCATGTCGATGGTTTCGATCTGGCTGGGCGGCAGCGATTTCACCGCGTCAAAATAGCTTTCGCAGATCTGGAAGTAATCCTTGACCACCTGCCTGAAGGGGCCGAGCGACAGATGAAACTCGGCCGCTTTTTCGTTGGCCTCGGTTTCAATGTCGAAGACAAGCCGTTTGTCGCGGATCGAAAGCTGAAGGCGATAGGGGCCTTCGGGCACAACGCGGTCGTCGCGTTTGGGCAGCGAGAAGCTGTTTTCTTCAAGCAGATCATAGATGGCGACCTTGCGCTCCTGCTCGATCTCGGGCGTTGGCGGCGGCAGATTTCTATCATCCAGTTCGATATGCGAGATGCGGGTCATCTTTACAGTCACATTCCTTGCGTCAGCACAGACCTATAACAATGATATTCGGCGAGCAACGCACAGAAACGCCATATGCGCCCGGTCTTTGCGTCATTTCAGCCATTCAGGCGGTTCAGGCGCGCGGTGACCGAGAGGCCATGCGCCTCGAGGCTTTCCGATTGCGCCAGCTGTTCGGCAGCAGGGCCGATGGCACGCAGGGCTTCGGGGGTCATCTGGCTAAGCGTGGTGCGTTTGAGGAAATCCATCACGCTGAGGCCAGACGAAAACCGTGCCGAGCGGGCGGTGGGCAACACGTGGTTGGGACCGCCGACGTAGTCGCCGATGGCTTCGGGTGTGTACTGACCCAGAAAGATGGCTCCGGCGTGGATGGTTTTTTCGCTCAGCGCGCGCGGGTCGGCCACGCAAAGTTCCAGATGTTCCGGGGCAATGCGGTTGGACAGGGCGGCGGCCTCGTCCAGGTTGCGCACGGTGATCACCGCGCCGTAGTCACGCCAACTGGCCCCAGCGATGGCGCGGCGTTGCAGGGTTTCCAGCCGTTTTTCGACCGCCTGCGCGACGGATTGGCCGAATGCGGCGTCATCGGTGATCAGGATCGACTGCGCGCTTTCGTCATGCTCGGCCTGGCTGAGCAGGTCCAGCGCGATCCAGTCAGGGTCGTTGTTCTTGTCGGCGATGACCAGAATTTCCGAGGGGCCGGCAATCATGTCGATGCCGACCTTGCCAAAGACGCGCCGCTTGGCGGCGGCGACAAAGGCGTTGCCTGGCCCGGTGATCTTGTCGACCGGCGCGATGGTGTCGGTACCATAGGCCAGCGCCGCCACGGCCTGCGCGCCACCGATGCGATAAACCTCATCCACACCAGACAGTTTTGCTGCCAGCAGCACCAGCGGGTTCACCTGTCCGTCCGGGGTGGGCACCACGATGGCCAGCCGTTCCACACCGGCCACCTTGGCTGGGATCGCGTTCATCAGCACCGATGACGGGTACGAGGCCAGCCCACCCGGCACGTAAAGCCCTGCGGCCGAAACAGCAGACCAGCGCCAGCCGAGTGTTGCGCCCGTCGCATCCGTCCATTCCTGATCCTCGGGCATCTGCCTTTCGTGATAGGCCCGGATGCGGGAAGCCGCCAGTTCCAGCGCCGTGCGATCTTCGGCCCCGACCAGCGCCACCGCTTCTGCGATCTCCTGCGCGCTGAAGGCCAGCGTTTCGGGCGTCAGCGTCAGCCGGTCGAATTTGGCCGTCAGTTCGATCACCGCCGCGTCACCCCGGTTGCGTACGTCGTCGATGATCTGCGCCACAACCGCATCCACATCCGGGCTGTCCTCGCGCTTGGCCGAGAGCAGGGTCCGGAAGGCGGGTTCGAAATCGGGCGATGTGGTATCAAGGAAAACGGGCATGATCTGGCACTCCGGGCGTTGCGCATTGGGACATATCGCCCGGAGCGCGCGGCCTCAACCCTCAGCCCACGGGGTGCAGCGATTTGTGCATGGCAAAGCAGGACAGATCCCCGTGGCCGCAGCACCGGCCGGTAGCCTGCCAGCCGTGGCGCAGATAGAAATCCTGCGCGGTTTTTGTTGCCTCAAGCGAGGCTGAGGAACATCCCGCCGCGAGCAGTTCCCGTTCCAGCCGATTCAAAACCGCCGCCCCCAGACCACAGCCCTTATGATCCGGGTCGATGTAAAGCAGAGTGATCTCTCCGGTTTCCAACAAACCGCCTACGGCGGCCACCTGCCCGGCCCGTTCAGCCAGCCAGATCTGCGATCCAGGTTTGATCCAGCCCCGGATCGAGGCCGGGTCCTTGTTATCGGCCCATTGCGCGATGGCCTGCGGGTCACCCTGATGATCGGCCCCGCAGAGCTGCGTGATCGAACGGATCAGAACCCGACTGATGTCGAAAACGTCGAAAACGGTGGCGCGACGCAGAGTGACACCTTCGGGCACCTTCGAAAACGCCTGAGATATGCCGCGCTTGTTCTGCATCTATTCGGGATGATACGGGGCCTGACCGGAGGGGGCCTGATAAGGGCGCGTGACGTCCTTGAGGGTGGCATCCAGCGCCTCGACCGTCAGGCGGATCGCGCCGTCACCGGCCAGCGTCAGCAGGACATGGCCCGCGCCATCCTCGCCGGGTTCGAAAACGACCGACAGCAGTGACATGATCATGTCGGTGTCACCGCGATCAATGCCCTGACTGGACACCGAGAGAACCGAACCGAAGACCAGCACCGACTGCACCCGTTCAAACGGGCGGTCGCGGCGGGCGGCGGCATCCTTGTCTTCCCAGCGAAAGCGGTTCAGCAGCAAGCCAAAGCGGCGCTGCGCCGGTTGCCACTTCATCTCGGTCACCGGAAACACGGCATCTTGCGCGAGGGTCGAGATCACCTGAAGGTCATCTGCATCCTCGGCCCCAAGATTTAGCGGCGCCTCGCGCCCGTCTTCAAAACTTGCGTCTGTCATTGGCCCTTGATCCGTTCAATCTTTGCGCCCACACCTTCCAGCTTGCGCACCACATGTTCATATCCGCGGTCCAGATGATAGACCCGGCTGACCGTTGTTTCCCCTTCTGCCGCCAATCCGGCAAGGATCAGCGAGACCGAAGCCCGCAGGTCGGTCGCCATCACCGGCGCGCCTTTCAGACGCTCGACCCCGGTCACCGTGGCGGTGCCGCCATGCACCTCGATCTGCGCGCCCATGCGCACCAGTTCGGGGGCGTGCATGAAGCGGTTTTCGAAAATGCGTTCTTCGAGAACCGAGGTGCCCTCGGCCGTACACATCAGCGCCATCATCTGCGCCTGCAGGTCGGTCGGGAAGCCGGGGAAAGGTTCGGTCACCACATCCACCGCGCGCACACGCCCGTTTTTGCGCGCCACTTTCAGACCGCCTGCGGTTTCCGAAACGCTGACGCCTGCCGCATCCAGTTTGGCCGCAAAGGATTCGACCAGTGACATGCGACCGCCCAGCAGTTCGACCTCGCCACCGCAAATCGCCGGGGCCAGCATATAGGTGCCCAGCTCGATCCGGTCGGTGACAACCTGATGGGTGGCCCCGTGCAGCCGGTCGACGCCCTGAATTTCGATGGTCGAGCTGCCTTCACCAGAGATCTGGGCACCCATCTTGCGCAGGCATTCAACCAGATCGACGATCTCGGGTTCGCGCGCGGCGTTCTTGAGCACCGTGGTGCCCTTGGCCAGCGTGGCGGCCATGACGATGTTTTCTGTTGCTCCGACAGAGGCAAAGCGCATCTGATGCACGGCCCCTTTCAGACCACCCGGAGCCTTGGCGTGCAGATAGCCGTCCTTCAGCTCAATCTCGGCGCCCAGCGCCTCGAGCCCTTCGACATGCAGGTCCATCGGACGGGCACCGATCGCACAACCGCCCGGCAGTGACACGACCGCCTGCCCGAACCGCGCCAGCAAGGGGCCCAGCACAAGATTAGACGCACGCATCTTGCGCACGATGTCATAATCGGCGGTCTGGCTGGTCAGGCTGTGGCTGGACATTGCAATCACCTGACCGTCTTGCAGCGACGACACCTCGGCCCCCAGCGATTGCAGCAGCGCGGTCATGGTCTTGATATCGCTCAGCCGCGGCGCATTGGTCAGCGTCAGCGGTTCTTCGCTTAACAATGTTGCGGGCATCAGCGTCAGGCACGCATTCTTGGCCCCCGCAATCGGTATCTGACCGTTCAGCGGGCCGTTGCCCGTTACCAGAATCGAATCCATCTGCTCTTATCCCTCGTCCTTGTCAGGCTTGTCCCCCGCGGCCGCGCGCGCCTTGGCCTGCGCCTTGCGACGCGCCATGTTGGCCTTGAGCGCCGCCTTCAGCCGCGCCTCGCGCGCATCGCCGGGTTTACCTTGTTTTTTGGGTGAATTTTTATCCGTCATGATCTTTCTCTACAGGAGGCGAAAAAAACCGTCCAGACACCCTTGCGCCGCGTTTCGTTTGAGTCTAATCACCCGCCCACAGCGCTGCTGTAGCTCAGAGGTAGAGCACTCCCTTGGTAAGGGAGAGGTCGAGAGTTCAATTCTCTCCAGCAGCACCATCCTTCATTTTCCTGTGAAAAAGCACGCTTTCATCCGGAAGGGTTTGGGCGTTCCGGCGTCTTTGGCCATTGGCGCGTCAGAGACTTTAGTGGTTCGAGTTTGGCTTATGGGCGGTTCGATACAGCCCGGAGGCGTCAAGTGCAGTGCCTGCGGGATCGCGCGACGGCTCTGATCACTTGGCGTCGGACGAAACCGACCACGCAAAATGAAATGATAGCTGCGGTTGAAGGCCCCGGAACAGGGGAGTCTGACCCTGATATTTCTCCGCTACGCAGACCAGGGGATGGACTGCGGCGGAGCGTGTTTCGTGGCGGTCGGGCTTAGGTCATGCCCAGCGCTTCTTTGTACATTTCGATAACGGCCTCTTGCTCGGCGATGTCATCCTTGTCCCTTTTTCTGAGGGAAATGATGCTGCGCAGGGCCTTTACGTCATAACCGCGCGACTTGCTTTCGGCGTAGACCTCTTTGATCTGGTCGGCGATGTCTTTCTTTTCCATCTCAAGGCGCTCGATACGATCCACAAACTGGCGCAGCTCGCCCGCGGTGACCTTGTAATTTGCTTCTGCTTCTTCAGACATGCTCATCTTTTTTGTTCCCGGTTATGGACCTGCAACCAGAAGTGGACAGCCTGTTGTTGGCAGTGAACGGCGGTGGCCCGATCATCGGGGGCACCTGCCTGACGCGCCTGTTCCAGAGGCTGAAACCCTGGTGTGGAATGCCGGATACAGTGCTGCCGCCCGGGTCGCAAGCACCCATTGGGCCGGCGCACTTGTATGACCCCAACCGATCCGTTAAGCGCGTGATCAGTTCACGAGGATATGCGGGGAACCATGTTTGAATTCATCACCTGGGGCGGTGCGGCCCTGTCTGTGGCCGGGCTTGCCGGTCTGGTCTGGTGCATTCTTCGCGTGATGCGGGCACGCAAGGCCGGTCTGTCGGATGACGAGCTGCGCGCGGTGGTTCAGGGGGTCCTGCCCTGGAACCTGGCCTCGCTGTTTCTGTCCGTGCTTGGATTGATGCTGGTCATCCTCGGGATATCCCTTGGATGACCACCCGGTTCACACCGGCAAGTTATCAAACTGCGCTTCAATCGCGTCTTCGCACAAGGCCGCATCCAGACGACGCAAGCGCGAAGGCACCTCCATCCCCTGCTGCCGCATTCGGTCAACAACCTTACTTACACTCGGCTGAAGCGCCAAACGCGTTTCCAGACCCGCGTTTACAAGCTTACGTTCAAGCTGCTCGGCTTCGGAATAAAGACCAGTCGGTGTCATAACCATCCTCCCAAGTGGCGCCAGTATCCCCAATATACGTAACGGGATTGCGACCCGCAGATAATATCGTAACCTTGTGCGGGAAATTGCCTGCCATGGTCGAAGTTTCGGCAATCTGACGCGGATAGGCTAAAGATTAAGCCAGGATTTCAGCGGTTGCTTTGACCGGCATCAAATGCAGGTTCGATATTGCATCACATTCCAATTCACATATATGATATGCGTGACCGAAACGGAGAAGATCATGACACCGAAAGTGAAAGCGTTTTTTGACGAGCAGACCTTCACGGTTTCCTATGTGGTTCATGAACCTCAGGGGCGGGCCTGCGCCATCATCGACAGCGTGCTGGATTTCGACCATGCCTCGGGGCGGACGTCGACAACCTCGGCGGACAAGATCATCGATTTTGTGCGCGCGCAGGACCTTAAGGTCGAGTGGATTCTGGAAAGCCATGTCCATGCCGATCACCTGTCGGCGGCCCCCTATCTGCAACAGGAGCTGGGCGGCAAGATCGGGATTGGCGATCAGATCGTCACCGTGCAGGACACGTTCGGCAAGGTTTTCAACGAAGGAACCGAGTTTCAGCGCGATGGCAGCCAGTTTGATGCGCTGTTCAAGGAAGGCGACAGTTTTCACATCGGCCAGATGCGGGGCGACGTGCTGCATACGCCGGGTCACACACCGGCTTGCATGACCTATGTGATTGGCGACGCCGCATTTGTCGGTGACACACTGTTCATGCCCGATTTTGGTACCGCACGTTGTGATTTCCCCGGAGGATCGTCGGCTACGCTGTTCCAGTCGATCCAGAAGATACTGTCGCTGCCGGACAACACCCGCATCTATGTCGGGCATGATTACAAGGCTCCGGGCCGCGACGAATACGCGTGGGAGACAACGGTAGGTGAACAAAAGGCGCTGAACGTCCATATCGGACAGGGGCGCAGCATCGAAGAATTCGTGGAGATGCGCGACGCGCGGGACGCCACGCTGGCCATGCCGCGGCTGATCCTGCCGTCTTTGCAGGTCAACATGCGGGCCGGTCAGATGCCTCCGGCGGATGAACAGGGCGATGTTTTCCTGAAACTGCCGGTCAACAAGCTGTGACGCGGGAACAACAAATCACAAAGGGAATTCCCACATGAATATAGAGTGGATCTGGGGGCTGTGCGGCGGTCTGGTGATCGGTCTGGCCGGGGCGGTTTACCTGCTGGGCAATGGCAGGATCATGGGCGCAAGCGGCATTCTGGGCGGCCTTGTCGATGGCAGCGCCAAGGGGAGCATGGCCGAAAAGCTGGCCTTTATTGCGGGGCTTGTCGGAATGCCCCTTCTTCTGCGCCCGTTGATCCTGCCCGAGGCTCAGACGCATCTTACCAGCAATCTGGGTGTTGTCATTCTGGCCGGGCTGCTGGTCGGTATCGGTACACGGATCGCCAATGGCTGTACCTCGGGGCACGGGGTGTGCGGGATCTCTCGGTTCTCGCTGCGCGGCATCGTGGCCACCGTTTTCTATATCCTTGCCGGGGGCGTCACCCTTGTGCTGCTGCGTCATGTGTTGGGAGTGATCTGATGCGCCTTTTCATTTCATTGATCGCCGGATCGCTGTTCGGCGCCGGGTTGCTGATTTCAGGCATGACAGACACCACAAAAGTTCAGGGCTGGCTGGATGTGTTTGGCAACTGGGATCCGACGTTGGCCTTTGTGATGGCCGGTGCCATCCTGCCGATGCTTGTGGCGTGGCGGATGACAACCGGACGGCAAAACGCCCTGACCGGCGGAGCCTTTCCACCCCCTGCAAAGCCCGAGGTTGATCGCAGGCTGATCGTGGGTTCGGTTCTGTTCGGGATGGGCTGGGGACTGGCCGGGCTGTGCCCCGGACCGGCAATGGCCTCGCTGAGCTATGGCGGGCTGGGCGGGCTGGTCTTTCTGGTTGCAATGGCGGCCGGGATGTTCGTGGCACCACCCCTGGGCGCGCAACTGGACAGGGCGGCAAACGCGGCCTAAGGAATTGGCATGGAGATTCGTCAGATTACCCCCCGCTATGCTGTCTCGCCGCAGATCACGGTCGAGGATGTTCCGGCCATCGCCGAGGCTGGCTTTGCCAAGGTGATCTGCAACCGGCCCAATGCCGAAGTTCCCCCGGCCATGCAATCCGACGCGATCGGCGAAGCGGTGCGGGCCGCCGGTATGGAATATGAGGTGCTGGAGCTGACCCACCAGACGATGACACCTGAGAACGTGAAGCGGCAGCGCGACATGGCGGAAAACGGCAGTGGCCCTGTTCTGGCCTATTGTGCCTCGGGCACGCGGTGTTCGGTTGTCTGGGCGCTGGGCCAGTGCGACCACATGAGCACGGACGACATCCTGAGTGCGACCGGCAAAGCCGGGTATCAGTTGGACAATCTGCGCCCCATGCTGGACCAGATGCGCGACAATGGCGGCTAAGTGCCCCTTAACCTAGCTGGCGGACTCCGGGGGCGCCAGCCCCGCCAGCTGCGTAATTTCCGCGACCATCCGTTCTGAATCGTTCACGATCAGATCGCTATCTGTCAGATCTGACACCCCGGCCGGGACGGTCTGGGCGTGCATATCATGCGCAGCCGGTTCAACCGGGTGATCTTGCGGTGGTGTTCCACTTTTGCTGGCGATGAAGTCCTGCGCGTCAGAACCAGTCAGGGCTGGCAATGCAGCGGTTTCATTCAGCCGCACGGCCCGGAGACCACCGCATTGCCCAAGGCGACCGATACCGGCGCGTGTCCGGTCGATCGTCAGAACCTCGGTCCGGTCCAGACGCGCCCCGCGCAACGGCAGAATGTCCCCGATCCGCAGGTCGGACAGGTCGGACAGGGGCAGCGGCATGCGGCACAGCGCGGCGGTCAGTTCCGCCCGCATCACGCCCGAACACTGATCCATGCGCAGATCAGCCTTTTCCCCGGTATCTTCTGCCACATCCGAGACTGCAGGATGTTCTGGCAGAAAAACCGAGATGCGGCCCTGCTGCTCTCCGTTCGCCAGATCGACGGTCAGTTCGAAAATGCGATACACCTCTTCCGTCATCGCCAGCGACAGGGTGCGCAAATCCTTGGCGCGAAAAGAATATTCCAGCCCCGCAAGGCAAATCTGATCCGATGAGGCGTCGAACAACGCGGCGGAACCGGTCAACGCGGCTTCGATCAAGGGAGCCACGATGGCGGCGTCCGTATCCGTGAACGTGCGTGCGCCGGGGTCACCGGGCAGAACCTGACCAATGGTCTGGGCCTGAACAATGGCCGAGACCACATTCGGGTTCAGACAGGCCGCGGCGCGGCCTTCAGGGCCGTCAAACACCAGCAGCAGCCAATCCTGCCCCGCCGCGTCCCCCGGCACGTCCTGCGACTGGCTGGATTGTTTTGCCCCGATAACCGCCAGCGGCAGGTTCAGCCGGTCGCCCGCAGCCCGCGCGAACCCAAGGCGCAGCGCCCGCAGAACCGAACGCGGGCGATCCCCCAGATCCTTTTGTCCGACGGACAGTTTGCGCGCCAACGCGGCATTGACATCTTGTGACATGACGCCCGATCACCAATTGTTCCAGCACCTGGCAACCGGTTTACACCCTCGGGCGTTACCAAGTCCTTTATGGCCGCGTCACTGCGCCGCCTGCTGATAGGCCTGTGGCAGGCTGATCCGGAAGGCCGCGCCGCCCTGCCCCGGCAGATAGGTAATCTCACCCCCCAGCCGCTGCATGATTTCGCGGCAGATGGCCAGACCAAGCCCCGCTCCACCAGCTTTGTCGCCGCCCACGCGGGCAAATTTTTCAAACACCATCGAGCGCGCACCCGGTGGGATGCCGCTGCCATTGTCGATGAAGTCGACGATGACCCGCCCGCCGACATCATGGGCGGAAATGACCAGCACCGGATCGTCCGCGTCACAGTATTTCTGCGCGTTCGAGATCAGGTTGATGAACACCTGCCCCAACCGATCCAGATCCGTATGCAGAAAGATACGTTCGGCCGCGCGGGTCCGGCGGACGGTGATCTTCCGGTCCGCCCCGGCCAGAGCGCTGGGCACGGCGCGGTCCAGAACCGAGCGCAGGCTGTCATCACTGAGATTGAGGCTGACCTGCCCGTTTTCAAGCACGCTCAGATCCAGCAGATCATCGAGCAGCCGGGTCAGGCGCAGGGCTTCGTCATGAATGATCGCGGCATAGCGGGTCTGCTCCTGGCGGCTGAGGCCATCGGTGTCGCGCATGATTTCCGAAAACGCCCGGATCGAGGTCATCGGCGTGCGCAATTCATGACTGACCTGACTCAGAAAGCTGTCCTTCTGTTCGGAAATCTGGGTGAGCTTGGCGTTAGCCTCGCGCAGCTGGCGTGCGGTTCGGCTGAGTTCGGAGGACTTTTCCTCGAGCTGGCCGGAATATTCCAGCAACTGCGCGGATTCGTCGGCCACGGCCAGCAGATCCTCGACCGAGACCGACGATCCGCCCACGATCTGGCCGATCATCGCATGGGCCATGGCCGCGCCGACCGAGCCGCTGAGCTCGCGTTCCAGACGGTTGAGAAAGCCCGGCGTCGGTTCCGGCAGGTGCGAACGGCCACCCTGTTTTTGCGCCTCGGCCTGAAAGAATTCCTGTGTGGGGCCGGTGCCCAGAATGCGCTGCGTCATGATCATCAGGTCTTCGCTTTGCGCCACTGACCCGGACCAACCGCGCGGCGCGACCGAGTGATCGAAGACGTTGACGAACTGCGCCCCTTGCAACCGTTCCAACGGGCTGGGAAAGCTGAGCAGGGACGCGACGCAGAAGGCAAGCGTGTTCAGGGACAAGGACCACATCACCGTATGCACCATCGGATCGATCCCCTCGATCCCGAACAGGGCATGAGGGCGCAGCCAGCCAAGGCCGAACAAGCCGTTTTGCAGCACGGTTTCGGGCATCCACGCGCCGCCCATTCCCGGCAGCAGCAGGGTGTATATCCACAGCACAAAGCCAACGGTCAGCCCGACCAGCGCCCCGGTCCGGGTCGCCCTGCGCCAGAACAGCCCCCCAACCAGCGCTGGCAGAATCTGCGAGATACCGGCAAAGGCGATCAACCCGATCGAGGCCAGCGCGGCACCGCCCCCGGACAGCCGGTAGTAGAAAAAGCCCAGCGCGATTATGGCGGCAATGGAAACACGGCGTGCCATCAGGACAATGTTGCGCACATCGCCGGATACCGAGCCGGTGCCTTCCTGCGTGTTCAGCCAGATGGGCATGACCACATGGTTGGACACCATCGTCGAAAGGGCCATCGCACTGACGATAACCATCGAGGTTGCCGAGGAAAACCCGCCGATGAAGGACAGCATTGCCAGCCAGTCATTGCCTTGGGACAGCGGCACGGTCAGAACGAACAGATCGGGGTTGGCGCCCTGAGGCAGCAGGTCCAGACCGACCACGGCTATGGGCACGACAAACAGGCTCATGAACAGCAGGTAGAGCGGGAAAGCCCAGGCAGCGGTTCTGAGATGGCCTTCGTCATCGTTTTCCACCACCATCACCTGAAACATCCGGGGCAGGCAGATAAAGGCGGCGGCCGACAGAAAGATGAACGTCGTCCAACGCCCGGCATCGACGTTCCACTGGCCGATTTCCGAGGCATCGATCCGGTCCATCATCGGGCCAATGCCGCCCGCGATCCCCCACACCACGAAAACGCCCACGGCGATCAGCGCAAACAGTTTGACAACGGCCTCGACCGCGATGGCCGTGACCACGCCATGATGACGTTCGTTCACGTCCAGATTGCGGGTGCCGAACAGGATGGCAAACACGGCCAGACCAGCCGCGACCCAAAACACGCTGGACCCTTCACGGTAGAGGCCTGACGGATCAGCCTCGGCAAAGATCGAGAAGGACAGGGTAATCGATTGCAGTTGCAGTGCGATATAGGGCGTGCCGCCCAGCACCGCCAGAATGGTCACGCAGACCGCCAGCGTGTTCGACTTGCCATACCGGGACGACAGCAGGTCGGCGATCGAGGTGACCCGCTGGCTGCGCCCGACGCGCACCAGCTTGCGCAGCCCCCACCACCAGCCGACCATCACCAGCGTCGGACCGAGGTAGATGGTGACAAACTCCAGCCCCGACCGCGCGGCGTTGCCCACCGCGCCATAAAACGTCCAGGCAGTGCAATAGATCGACAGGGACAGCGTGTAGATCACGGGCGAACGCAACCATTTGCCACGCCCGGCCGCAGCCATGCGATCCGCGGCGAAGGCCACCGCGAACAGGAACACGACATAGCCAAGGCAAACCAGAATCAGAATATTTATGGTGGCCATCACTCAGCGCCCGTGTCCGATCCTTCACGCACGGCCATGCGGCGGGCGGCCAGCCCAAAGACAAACCCGGCCAGGATCAGCGCGCCCCAGCAGAGGAATATGTAATACATCGCCGAAGACAAGGGCACAGCCGCATCCCCGCCAGACCGATCCGGCCACAGCAACGGAAGGGCCAGCAGCGCCGCGCCCAGAAAGGGCAAAATCCGGGCAGCATCCGTCAACCTGTGACGGCGATAGCTTTGACGTTCCAGAAAAAGCGAAGGGCGTGCGCCCGGTGGTTTGGTCTTGTTGCCCTCGCCGGACATCAAATGCGCGTCGCCTGCGCGTGAAGATCACGCACGGCCGTCAGAACTTCGGCATTGGAAAACGGTTTAGTCATGAAGCGGCTGACGCCTGCGTTTTCGGCCATTTCCCGGTCGCGCGACTGACCCCGTGCGGTCAGCATCAGAACCGGCAAGCCTGCCAGTTCCTCCATTTTTCTGAGTTCCCGAAGGATATCCATACCGTTCTTGCCCGGCAGCATGACATCCAGAATGACCAGATCGGGCTGCGCCCCCTGGATCACCTGAACCGCATCCGTTCCATCGCCATGCGTTTCGACCTGCCATCCCTCGCGCGACAGCAGGAACCGGATAGCCTCGGCGATGTTCGGTTCGTCCTCAATCAGCAGAACCTTTCGGCTCATATGTTCAATTCCTCCCATACCCGGCCTTCCAACCCGGGACCGGTTCCCGCCAGATTAAGCGGTCTGTCATGAACGTGTCAAAAACCTTCGCTCAAAATCGACGGCTCGCGCCGCGCTTTGCAATCGCGGTTTGGGCAGACACGGCAATTCGGCCCCACCTGAGTGACCGGCACCGCGTCTGACGGGTCCCTGACCGGGCGCACCACCATGACCGAGCGATAGGCCGGGTCCTGATCGTATCCCGACACTGCATGCGGCCAGGCATAGGCAACGCAGTCGAAAAGGGCCGAGGACCTGCCGGTCAGGACGACCTGCTTGCGCACCGGCACCAGCGGACGGCTGAGGGCTGTGAACAGCGGCCAAAGCGGGCAGACATCGCCATGCCGGGGCAAGGTAAACCCCTGAATCGGTTTGAGAAACAGGATACTTCCGGACGCGTCGCACAGCACCATGCCAACCGGTTGTGACAGGATGCCATCCGGCAGAAAGGCCAGCCGCCTGAGGACAGTGGCAAAATCAACCGAGAACCGCTGCGCCAGTTCGATGGGGTTCGGATCACCCTGTTGAACAACCGCTTTGACAGCCTCTAGCGGCAGGGCCTGCGCGTCTGCGCGATAAATTCTGAGAACTTCGCGCGCGACGGTGCGCGCCGCCGAGGTATTGAGCCCGCTCAGGTCAACCGCGTCCACATCGCCACCGTCTTCCAGTTCGGAAATCGTGTAGCCGCGGGTTTCAAAGAAGGCTTCGACCTCTTCCAGGGGAACGGCACGTGGATCAACCGCCGAGTCGCTTTCGTCGAGGAAGGTCACCAGCGCCTTGGAACTGCCTGCCAGCCGTTCGGCATCCTGATGCAGGTTCTTGTGGAAACGCTCGCGCCATTCGGCCTCGATATCTTGGGTATCCGCAAGGATCGCGGCGGTCGAGCGTATCGCGGCGGCGGTTGACAGAACCTCGTGCATCGACGCGGCCAGTTGCGGGTCGTGCGTAAGGCGGTCGGACAGGGTTTCGACGTTCCGCTCCAAAGACACGACACGGCGATGCATCTGCGCCAGAACACCGGCCCAGCCGGGAAAACGACCGGCAAACTCCTCAAGCCCGTCAACCTCGGCCTGTTGCCCGACCGCTTCCTCGGCCGCTTCACGCAGGGCGGAAACCAGAGTTGCCTCGATCCCTTGTGTCAGGACCGAAGGTTCAACGCCCAGCGCCGCCGCGATATCGACCAGCAACTTGCCCCCGATCCTGCGGCGATTATGTTCGATCAGGTTCAGATAAGACGCCGATACGCCGGCCTGCCGCGCCAGTTCGGCCTGCCGCAGCCCGGCAATCTGGCGTCTTTCGCGAATGCGGCTGCCTGTCAACGTGTCGCGCATGCTTACTTTCCCTGAATTCAGATCCGGCGGAATTCACATTCGTTTTCAGATTATAACATCTGTTTCTGTAGGTTAATCATTTCTTTTCAACCGGCATTTACAACTTTCACAAACTGGCGCAGACCACAGCATCTGTTTCGGGCGTCAATCTGGCGCAAGACATCGCATCCCCCCTTCATTTCCGCGCGCTTTCCCGGCACCATACACGCATGAGCGACCCCGCCTTTGAATATGCGCCGATCGGGCTTGTTGAGCTGGAAAACCGGATCATCCGGCGCTGCAACCTGCAATTTGCCCGCACCTTTGGCGGAGAAGAAAACGACTATCGCAACATGCCGCTGTTGCACCTTTACCCTTCGGTCGCTGATTGGGAGAGGATCGGTGAGCGCAGCCTGCAGGTGATGCGCGGCACCGGGTACTACACGGATGAGCGTGTCATGCGCCGCCGCAGCGGGGACCTGTTCTGGTGCCGCGCCCGGGGCCGGTCGCTGACGCCCGACGACCCGTTCCGCCACGGCATCTGGAGCTTTTCCGACATATCCGAGGAACGACCGCTGGTTGAACTGACCATCCGTGAACGCGAAGTGGCCATCCTGTCCTGCCGTGGCCTGTCGGCCAAGGAGATCGGAGCAGAGCTGGGACTGAGTTACCGCACAATCGAAGCTTACCGCGCCCGTTTGCTTGAAAAATTCGGCGCACGAAAGCTGTCTGAACTGGTCGCCAAATTATCGGGGATGCCCCTGTGACCTGTCCGACCCTTTAAATTACGCGTGAAACGCATGCCAGATGGTGCGAGTCGGCGCTTTTCATGCACCGCCGCTTAGCCTATAACCCTGCGTAATTTGATCAGAGCCCGCAAGAAACAGACGGGCCAAAGGGGAACCGTCGAGGATACTCATGACAGACACCAAACACGAAGCGGATGTGGCATTCATCAAGGCTCTGGCCGAGTTGCTGCGCGAAAACGATCTGACCGAGTTGCAGGTCAAACGCGAATATGGCGAAGAAGACAGCCTGAACGTGCGCGTCAGCCGTATGACACAGACCGTGGCCGCTCCGGTTCAGATGGCTGTTCCTGCAGCAGCGCCCGCCCCCGTAGCGGCACCGGCTGCGGCCCCCGCGGCGGCCCCTGCTGCCGCCGAAGATCCGGCCAGCCATCCGGGCGCTGTCACCTCGCCTATGGTGGGCACGGTCTATATGCAGCCGGAACCCGGAGCGCCCGCTTTCATTTCCGTCGGCGCGACAGTGTCCGAAGGCGACACGCTGCTGATCGTCGAAGCGATGAAGACCATGAACCACATCCACGCCCCCAAATCAGGCACCATCAAGCGCGTGCTGGTGGGCGATGGCGACGCTGTTGAGTTCGGCACCCCTCTGGTCAT
Source organism: Ruegeria sp. AF3 (assembly GCF_056536285.1). Lineage (NCBI taxonomy): Bacteria > Pseudomonadati > Pseudomonadota > Alphaproteobacteria > Rhodobacterales > Roseobacteraceae > Ruegeria > Ruegeria sp. AF3. The sequence goes on from NZ_JBQFJM010000001.1 coordinate 931,659, forward strand.
CATCGAGTAAGGCGGGCCCATGTTCGACAAGATCCTGATAGCCAACCGAGGCGAGATCGCCCTGCGCGTCATCCGCGCCGCACGCGAGATGGGGATAAAGACGGTTGCCGTCCACTCCACCGCCGACAGCGACGCGATGCATGTGCGCATGGCGGACGAATCGGTGTGCATCGGCCCCCCGCCCAGCCCGCAAAGCTATCTGTCGGTGCCCGCCATCATCTCGGCCTGTGAGATCACCGGCGCGCAGGCGATCCATCCCGGCTATGGCTTTTTGTCCGAAAACGCCGAGTTCGTGCAGATCGTCGAAGATCATGGCATCACGTTCATCGGTCCCACCGCGGAACATATCCGCGTCATGGGCGACAAGATCACCGCCAAGGACACAATGAAGGCGCTGGGTGTGCCTTGTGTTCCGGGGTCGGACGGTGGCGTTCCCACGCTGGCCGACGCCAAACGCATCGGTGAGGAATTCGGTTATCCCGTCATCATCAAAGCCACCGCTGGCGGCGGTGGGCGCGGCATGAAAGTCGCGATGAACGCGGACGAGATGGAAAGCGCCTTTATGACCGCACGCGCCGAAGGCAAGGCCGCCTTTGGCAATGACGAGGTCTATATCGAGAAATACCTGACCACGCCGCGCCATATCGAGATTCAGGTCTTTGGCGACGGCAAGGGCAATGCGGTGCATCTGGGCGAGCGCGATTGTTCGTTGCAGCGCCGTCACCAGAAGGTCTTTGAAGAGGCCCCCGGCCCCTGCATCACCGCCGAAGAGCGTGCCCGGATCGGCAAGATCTGCGCCGACGCGGTGGCCAAGATCAACTATATCGGCGCAGGCACCATCGAGTTCCTGTATGAAAAGGGAGAGTTCTATTTCATCGAGATGAACACACGCCTGCAGGTGGAACACCCGGTGACCGAGGGCATCTTTGACGTCGATCTGGTGCGCGAACAAATTCTTGTCGCCGCAGGTGAGCCGATGTCATTCGGTCAGGACGATCTGAAGATCAACGGTCACGCCATCGAGGTCCGGATCAACGCAGAGAAGCTGCCGAAGTTTTCACCCTGCCCGGGCAAGATCACGGCCTATCACGCGCCGGGCGGTCTGGGCGTGCGGATGGATTCGGCGCTTTATGACGGCTATTCGATCCCGCCTTATTACGACTCGTTGATTGCCAAGCTGATCGTGCACGGCCGCGACCGCAACGAAGCGCTGGCGCGCCTGAAGCGGGCTTTGGGAGAGCTGATCGTAGACGGCATCGACACCACCGTGCCCCTGTTCCACGCCCTGTTGCAGGAGCCCGATCTGCACAGCGGCGAGTACAACATCCACTGGCTGGAGCGCTGGCTTGCGGAGAACATGGAAAAATAAGGGCCATGTGCCAGAGGGCCCGCGCCCTCTGGTCGCCCTATCACCGGCATGAGCCTGACCCCCGAACTGCTGTTGCACGGGTATTCCATCGGTATCTTCCCGATGGCCGAACACCGCGACGATCCTGAACTGTTCTGGGTTGACCCCAAGTTTCGCGGGATATTTCCGCTGGACGGGTTCCACATCTCGCGCAGTCTGGCCCGCCGCATCCGGAACTGCGGGTTCGAGATTTCAATCAACCGGGATTTTTCCGGCGTTGTTGATGGGTGCGCCGACCGATCCGACACCTGGATCAACGCGGAACTGCACGCCCTTTATCGCCAGCTGCACCAGTCCGGTCATGCGCATTCTCTGGAAGTCTGGGACGGAGCGGCACTGGTGGGCGGCGTTTATGGCGTGACGCTGGGGGCCGCGTTCTTTGGCGAAAGCATGTTTTCGCGCCGCACGGACGCCTCGAAAATCGCGCTCGCCTATCTTGTGGACCGGCTGCGGCAAACCGGCTTTCACCTGTTTGACACGCAGTTCCTTACCGCGCATCTGGCGTCCCTTGGGGCGATCGAAATCCCGCGTGGTGCCTACAAGAAAGAACTGGAAGAAGCCCTGAACCAGAGCGCTGACTTTGCCGCGCCGATCACTCAGTCCGCAGAAGGCGTGATACAGCGGATGACCCAAACGTCATACCGCGCGTGATCCAGCGCATTCAGCGCCGGAGAGGTCGCAATCATCCAGCCGTCAAACAGCTGATCCGCTTTGCCCGTTTCCCAAATGGTCAGATAGGCAAAGGCATCGCCTGTCGGGTTATCCACCGGATATCGGCAATCCCCCAGCGCCACATCCAGCCCGAAAACAGCTTCGGTCTGACCTGTCTGCAATTCGATATCAACCGTCTGGCCACTGACTTTGTCGAGCCCCCGCAGCATGGCGCCGGGGCCAGAGTTGACTTTCTGCTGCGCCGCGGCACCGGTTCCACCAGCCAGCAACAGGGCAAACAGGGCGGCGCGCATCATTCGCTGCCATCTCCGGCTACGAACTTGACCAGCAGCGAGATCAGGCTGACCGCACCCTGGGTATCCTGAATCTCATCTCCGGGTTCAAAAAAGAAGGGTGAACCGCCAGGCATGACTTCGACAAAGTTTCCACCCAACAGCCCTTCGGACGAGATCACGATGGCGCTGTCATCGGGCACAAGAACGCCTTCCGCAACAGAGAAAGTCGTGTCGGCACGATAGGTGTCCGGGTTCAGCTTGACCCCGGTAACGGTGCCGATTTTCACCCCGGCAAGACGGACATCCGTGCCAACGCCGACCCCTTCCAGCGACCGGAACGAAGCGCCCAGCTCATAGCCCGCAGCACCTTGCGACAGGCCGGTTGATTGGCTGGCATAGACGCCAAACGCAATGGCACCGGCCAAAACGACGCCTCCGACAAGAACTTCGGTCCAGTTATGGGTCGACATCTTCGCCTCGTTTATTCCGGGCTCCAGGCCTCGTAATCCCTGCGCTCAACCGGCTTGGCCCGCCGCAGCGACCCGGCAGGCGCATAGGCCAGCGCCGTACCTGTCAGGTTCTCCTGATGCGGTTTTTCCCAGGCTTTGTGCGGCAGCGGTTTGTCGGTCGGGGGTTCGTCCCAGGTGCGGTGCAACCAGCCGTGCCATTCGGGGTCAACCCGGCTGGCTTCGGCCTCGCCATTGAAAATCACCCAGCGCCTGCTGTCGTCGGCGGTGCGATAAAACACATTGCCTTCATTGTCTTCGCCCACTTTCACACCCTTGCGCGCCGTATAAAGCTGCGTGTTCAGTGTTGAACCGTTCCACCAGGTCACGGCTCGTAAAAGACTGTTCAGGATTCCCATCGGCTGCCTCCGGCATTTCGGTCGAGAGAAGGTATGGACCAAAGGCTCGCCAAGGTCCAGTGCCCCTTGGGCTTCCAGTGTCACTGCGGCAGGATGGCGGTCACTTCGATCTCGATCCGGTACTTCGGATCAATCAAACCGCATTCGATCATCGTCGCAGCCGGTGGATTGGCGCCAAACGTCTCGGCCAGAACCGGCCAGCACGGCGCGAACTCATTGCGGTCCGGCAACATGTAGGTGACCCGAACCACATCTTCAAAACCTGCGCCCGCCTCAGCCAGTGCCTTGCCGATGACATCCAGCGCAGACCGGCATTGCGCCACCACGTCCTCGCCCTGCCCGACGGTCCCGGCGACATGAACCCAGCCGCCCGCAACCACCGCACGGCAATAGCCGACTTTCGCCTCAAACTCACCGCCCGAAGAAATGCGCTTCACTGTCATAACCCGTCACCTTTGTTGTTCGAAAGCTTACTTAAGCTCCCGCCGCCTGACCGCGCATGCCTTCGCGAGCGAGCGACGGATCCCCAGCTTCATCTGGCTATAAATACCCCGGGAGAGATGCCCGAAGGGCAGCGGGGGCAGAGCCCCCTGAACCTGTTCAACTGAAGTCCCGCCGCCGCGAAATGACCGGCCTCAACCAGCCGAGGCCGATTCCTTGGCCGCATCGGCATAGATGAACAGCGGCTGCGCGTCGGACATCACCGCCTCTTCGTTCACCACAACCTCGCTGACATTTTTCATGCCCGGCAGTTCGAACATGGTGTCCAGCAGGATATCCTCGAGAATTGACCGCAGGCCGCGCGCACCGGTTTTGCGCTCGATGGCTTTCTTGGCAATCGCCTTCAGCGCGTCATCGGTGAAGCCCAGCTCAACATCTTCCAGCTCGAACAGGCGCTGGTATTGCTTGACCAGGGCGTTCTTCGGCTTGGTCAGGATGGTGACCAGTGCTTCCTCGTCCAAATCCTCCAGCGTTGCCAGAACCGGCAGACGACCGACGAATTCGGGGATCAGGCCAAATTTCAGCAGATCTTCAGGTTCCAGATCCTTGAAGATCTCGCCCACGCCGCGCTCGTCATTGTCACGCACATCGGCGCCAAAACCCATGGCCGAGCCCTTGCCGCGTTGTGCAATGATCCTGTCCAGACCCGCAAAAGCGCCGCCACAGATGAAAAGGATGTTCGTGGTGTCCACCTGCAGGAATTCCTGCTGCGGGTGTTTGCGGCCGCCCTGCGGCGGAACGCTGGCCACGGTGCCTTCCATCAGTTTCAGCAGAGCCTGCTGCACGCCCTCACCGGACACGTCGCGCGTGATCGACGGATTCTCGGATTTGCGGGTGATCTTGTCGACTTCGTCGATATAGACGATGCCGCGCTGCGCGCGTTCGACATTGTATTCGCTGGCCTGCAAAAGCTTGAGAATGATGTTTTCAACATCCTCGCCCACGTAACCGGCTTCGGTCAGCGTGGTGGCATCCGCCATGGTAAAGGGAACATCCAGTATCCGGGCCAGTGTCTGCGCAAGCAGCGTCTTGCCACAGCCGGTGGGGCCGATCAGCAGAATATTGGATTTCGCCAGTTCGATATCATTACCCGCCTTCTGGGCGTGGTTCAGACGTTTGTAGTGGTTGTGGACCGCAACCGACAGGACCCGTTTTGCGGTGGACTGGCCGATCACGTAATCGTCCAGCACCTCACAGATATCCTTGGGCGTCGGAACGCCGTCCGAAGACTTCAGCCCGCTGGCCTTGGTCTCTTCGCGGATGATGTCCATGCAAAGTTCGACACATTCATCACAGATGAAAACGGTCGGGCCTGCGATCAGCTTACGCACCTCATGCTGGCTTTTGCCGCAGAAGCTGCAGTAGAGCGTGTTTTTCCCGTCACCGCCTGAATTCGTCGCCATGATCTACCTTTCGGGCCTCATCCCAGCACCCCCGGCGGGGATGCGTTTTCGCCTGTTCGTGCAGCTTAGGCCAGCGTTTTGGCCGCTACAATCTCAAAATGGTTCCTGCGCCGGTGACGCAGGCTCCGGAACTCAGACCTCATCCGCGTCCGTTTTTGCGCGGTTTTCCACGATCTCGTCGATGTGGCCCCATTCCTTGGCCTCTTCCGGGCTCATGAAATTGTCACGGTCCAGCGCTTTTTCAACTGCTTTTTTCGTCTGCCCGGTATGACGTACATAGATATCATAAAGGCGATCCTTGAGTTTTTGCGTCTCGGCCGCGTGGATCATGATATCACTGGCCTGGCCCTGATATCCGCCGCTGGGCTGGTGCACCATGATCCGGCTGTTGGGCAGCGAAAAGCGCATCCCTTTCTCGCCACCGGCCAGCAGAACCGATCCCATCGAGGCGGCCTGACCGATCACCAAAGTGGAACATTTCGGCTTGATATACTGCATTGTATCGTAAATCGACAAACCGCTGGTCACAACGCCACCGGGCGAGTTGATGTAGATCGAGATTTCCTTTTTGGGGTTTTCCGCTTCAAGGTGCAGCAGCTGGGCCACGATCAGATGGCTCATGCCATCGTGTATCGGGCCGTTGATGAAAATGATCCGCTCTTTCAGCAGGCGGGAGAAAATATCGTAAGCGCGCTCGCCCCGGCTGGTCTGCTCAACGACCATGGGGACAAGCGTATTCATGTAGGTATCTACGGGATCGAACATTCGCAACCTGCCTGTTTTGCTGTGGCTCGGGACATTATCCCAACAAGTGTTACCTGAGTCTTAGTGTTGGCTCCGGGGGGCTGCAAGGGGTGTCGGTGAGAACACAGAACGAATGTGGACCAACGCCAATAAGAATGCCACACCTGCCGCTGCCTCGCAGTACCACCACATCCGTGATTGCGCCCTGCACAAGGGGCTGCGGGAAAAACGGCTGCGGGTTCCCCTTTTCTGATCACGGTTTTTTGATTCATACATATAGCAATAATTGATCGAAACATGTACTGAAGGGGCTCGCAGGCGACGAGCTTTACGTAACGGAAACTACGCCCGGTCAACGGGTTCACAAGGAACACATTCGATGGCACTTCCACAGCTGTCCCAGGACATGTCGCAACACGACCTGGATCGTATGGTCGATAATGCGACACGCGCGTCCAACTTCCTCAAGGCAATCAGTCACGAAGGCCGACTGATGATCCTGTGTCACCTGGTCTCCGGTGAGAAATCTGTCACCGAGTTGGAAGAGCTGTTGTCCGCCAGACAAGCCGCTGTTTCGCAACAGCTTTCCCGCCTGCGTCTGGAGGGGCTTGTGATACCGCGCAGAGAGGGCAAAACCATCTTCTACAGGTTGGCCGATGACCGCCCGCGCCGGATGCTTGAAGTGGTGTACGAGCTGTTCTGCGGTGAGGACAAAGGCTAGCTCTGGCTTGGTGTCGAGAAAGGTGCTACCGAATCCGTATCGAGCACTGAGGAGACACACATGATCCGCGTAATTCTGATTGGCCTGAGCCTGTTTGCACTCACCGCCTGCGAAACCGCCAAAGGCGCGGGTAAAGATATCGAAAAGGCCGGGGATGCAATCCAGAACGCAGCTTCGGACGTGCAGGAAAGCCTGTAAACGCGCTTATCTTGCGGGCGAGCCGGACATTAACGCAATATATGGTTGAAGATTGCGCCCACACGCAGTAGTCTAGCCCTACAGGTGCATAGACGCGGCATTGCATATCTGACACTAAATCGGGGCTCTTTCGCGCACGCAGAAGAGCCCCGTTCCCGTTCGGCAGGGGTGAGTGGCAGCCTGTATGAAACCGAATTTCGGCATAAGAAAAGGCGTCAGGTGCGCAGACGCGGTCTTTGCATGTACCCTTACGGATACGCCCTGACGCCTTACCGGGTCGACGCACCCCGAGGAGCACTCCGATCCAGTCGCCCCAGCCCCCTGAGAGACTGCAGCCGCCGCTTTGTCCCCTAAGGTCCATCGCGACATGCATTGGCCGTTTGAGAAGATGGCCACCCGACCTGGGTCCGAGACCCACATCTGGCTGATCACCAACCGGTAAGCCTTTGCAGTTAAATGCAAATCCTAAGATCCGCCTTCCTCTGCTCAGACCCCCTTGGCCTTTGCGTCCCGCCCCGGTTCCGAAGACCCTGTGCGGTGAGATGACTGTTGCACCACGCCCTGCATCCGACAAGAAAATAGCACTGCAGCATGAAAATTAGACGGGGATAAGATGTTGATATCCGGCGGGAGAGTTTTGTGGATAACCCGAGAATCCCCGATCCCGTGAAGGGTTGAGGGCGGAAAAAACCGGACGTGACCCCGGCGCCCGAAATTCCCGCGATGCTGCGGGTGCAAAACGCTCCGTGCGGACCGTTAGGCCAAAATTGTGCGATTTGTACAACGCTCGGACCTCCAATCTTACGAATCGTACAGACGGAGATTCGCCGATGCGCTGCACCATTTCCTATGCCCGCGCCCATCTGGGGCCGTTGATCACCCGCGCCCAGGACCCGCGCGAGGTGATCATCCTGACCCGGCACGGCAAGCCGCTGGCCGCGCTGGTCTCGATGACCGAGGCCAACCGGATCTGGCAGTTGCAGGATGACGACGAGATCGGATGGAAGCACCCGCTGTCGGGGCTGCGCGGGATGTGGTCGAAGGGGCGCAACATCCCCGGCATGGAACCGGGACCGGACGGCCGCTATGTCACCGCGCGCGAGGCCGCGCTGAAGGTCCGCGAGATCCAGATGACCCGCGCCGAGGAACGCCGCATTCTTGCGCGGGGCGGTCTGGATCCTGTCGCAGGCGGTGAACTGGCCGCCCGGCCTGTCTCCTCACTCTGGAGACGCTGGTTCCGTTTCTGAGAAGCGTTCCGGCCCGGCGGTGATACCAACACCCCCTCCGCCGAAATCCGTGAGCAACGGCGGCTTATACCCCTTAACAACCCGACCGGGCCGGAAACGCTTCGGTTCACCTGACGGGCCGGAACGGGGTCGAAAACAGTCCCGGTGTGCAGGCTACGGAAATCTCTGATCTGATGATCGGCACCCTTCTTTGGGGTGCGGGCCGTGCTGGCCTGTGACTGAGATTGGATGCGCGCGCGGCGGTTACAACTTGTCTGAAGGAAACTTCATCAAGGGTTCATGCGCGGGAAAGGTGGACAAGAAGAAAACCCCATCCTGCCGGGTATTGCGCATTGCGTTTTTCCTTCCAACACCGCGCGCCACAACTTAAACAGGGATTTCAGGCAACTGCCCTCATCCGGGGCGTCCGATCCAACTTGAAAAGCCCCAGACAGAACATGCGATTTCCAAAACGACAACATCGAGAGTTCAAGAGCGTTGTGCGCAAGTTCCGCAACGAGTTTTCACTGTTCGTGCTGGAACAAAGCCGCGGACAGGTGCTGTGCGGGCCGATGAAGGGGTTTCGCTTTGTCGAAAACGCATTCTGGGGCGGGCATTCGGATACGGCCACGAAAATCTTTGGCCTGTATGAGCAGCAGAACCTGAAGGTGCTGAGCAACTCGGACAAGCCGGTGCTGGTGGATATCGGGGCGGCGGACGGCTTTTGGGGCGTCGGGCTGGTGGCCGCGGGGCAGTTCGAAAAAAGCGTGTGCTTTGAGGTTTCGGCAAAAGGCCGGGAAGTCATCCGCGAAACGGCGGAACATAACGGCGTGGGCGACCGCGTGACGGTATTTGGGGATGCGCTGACGGACACGGTTGCAAATATCGCAAGCGTGGCCCCCGACCCGGCGGACATCTTCTTTCTGATCGATATCGAGGGTGTCGAATTCAGCCTGTTGACCGAAGATTTTCTGACGCATTTCCGCAGATCGGAGTTTCTGATCGAACTGCACCCCCAGATGGTGGAGGATGGCGATGCGAAACTGAAAGCGATCGAAGCGTTCTGCGCCGGGTATTTTGATGTCGCCTATGTGGACGGAAGCGTGCGCGACACGTCCGAGATGGATGAGATTATCCGGTTGGGGGATGATTTCAAATGGCCGATCCTGTCCGAAGGGCGCGGTTTTCCGATGCAATGGTTGCATTTGGTGCCGCGCGGGTGAGGTGTGGTTTCGGCGGTTGACCCGCAGACCCGAGGGCCGCGAACGGCCAGAGCCCACACGGCGCAAGCGCAGATACAACCGCCAAACCAACCCCGCCCTACGGATGTCGCGACGGTCTAGGCAAAAGCTGCGATCAGCAGGACCAGCCCGGTCAGGCCAATCAGCGCGTGAGAGACCAGCTTCAACCCTTTTGTGTTCCTGTTCTGCAACCCCTTGGCATAATGGGTATTGGCGAATTCCCCGTCGATATCAGAACGCAGATTGACCAGATCATCCAAAGTGGCCCCGCCCGCCAGAATGCCGTAGGCGGTTGTGGCGATGACCAGAATGGCCTGAGCCAGCGCATAACCGTCGGGCGCAAAGCTGATGATGGCGGCGATACCGACAAAGCAGAACAGCGTGGTGCGCATGATGACGTGGTAGTCTTGAAACCGGCTGATGGCGTATTGCGCCCGAAGTTGCGCGTCCATGGCAATCCCTCCGTTTATCAATTGATTGGAATGCCGGGAGTGTATCACTGTTTGCCATTTTCCCGAAATTTGAACACCACCCCGTAGGGCGGGCTTCAGCCCGCCACCGGACACAGCCGATCCATGTGCGTTGGTTTGGGGGCGGGGATATGGGCGAGTGGCGGATTGGCGGGCTGAAGCCCGCCCTACGGAGTGGTCGATGGAACCGAAGAGGGGCGCAAACGCGCCGCCCGTTTTGCCGGCGACAAACCTTTGGTTAGTTTCGCCAAAGGCGAACCTTCGGTTCGACGGGCGGGTTATGCCGGAGGCAAGCTTTCAGCATGACGCGGCCCGGCGGTGCCGCCGGGCAGGTGGGTTGATGGATCGGCACTTGGACACGAGAACATAGCACTTCAATTCGCGGCAAAAGCATCATCATAGCTGCGAACGAAGCAGCAACAGAAAGATAGAAATCCTAGAAATTTCTGTTGACGCATCAACTTGTCCAGAGTATTTCTGGCGGTAAGGAGCCTGACTATGAACGAATCGAGAAACAAATACTCTGCTGCTGAACTAGATAACTTTTTACTCTATCTCAGCGATAAAGGACTGATGCCCAAAGCAACAGTTGCGGCCAGGCGCGCAGCTTGCAACAAAATATTGGGTGTTTTGGAAGGCACCGAGCGCAGTGACCTACGCAGCATTTCCATGGATGAAGTCGGAATTAGATTTGAGAATCTGGAAGGTAGAAACTATACGCCTGATAGTCTCAAGACATATAAATCTAGGGCAGCTTCAGCAATTGACGACTTTCTCAAGTATGTAGAAAATCCATCCGGATTCAAAGTTAAGAGCTCTGGGCGCAAGCCACGCGAAATTCGAACCGATAATAATGAAAGAGGGTCTGGTTCGGGCCATTCATCAAGGGATCCCGGAACAGAAAATTTCAACAACAATCAAAATGAAAACATCGCCAGTCTCGATCTTCCCATACCAATTAGAAAAGATGTCATCGTCAAGATCAGTGGTATTCCCTTTGACCTCTCAGAACCAGAAGCCAGAAAACTAGCCAACGTGATATTGGCAATGGTTTCGGATAGAGAATAGGCCCTCCCTTCCACAAGGAGGTTACCTAGCGGGCGATGCCTGCTCCCAGCGGTCCTGCTAGATGTGGATTCCACCCCACAATCTAGCAGGCCACCAACCAAAAGATAACTCGTGATCCATGTTTTCTCAACCGGAAACCTGTTGGTGACATTTTTTGGCCGAACGAGAATGCTCTCCCAACCCACCGTGTGGGCACGCCGGTTGGCTGCGCCAACCGCTTTCGCCCACCGTCACTAAAAATGGACAGCCTTAGCTGTCCATTTTTAGTGCTGAAATAAACGCCTCCTGCGGGATATCGACTTTCCCGAACTGGCGCATCTTTTTCTTGCCCGCCTTCTGCTTGTCCAGCAGTTTGCGTTTCCGGGTGGCATCCCCGCCATAACATTTCGCGGTCACGTCCTTGCGCAGGGCGGACAGGGTCTCGCGGGCGATGACCTTGCCTCCGATGGCGGCCTGGATCGGGATTTTGAACATGTGGCGCGGGATCAGGTCCTTGAGCTTTTCGCACATCGCGCGGCCCCGCATCTCGGCCCGGTCGCGGTGAACCATGGTCGACAGCGCGTCGACCGGTTCGTCATTCACAAGGATCGACATCTTGACCAGCGCGTCCTGACGGTAGCCGGTCATCTGGTAGTCGAAGCTGGCATAGCCCTTGGTCACCGATTTCAGGCGGTCGTAGAAGTCAAAGACGACCTCGTTCAGGGGCAGGTCATAGACGACCATGGCGCGCTGGCCCGCATAGGTCAGGTCCATCTGGATGCCGCGGCGGTCCTGGCAGAGTTTCAGCACGTCGCCGAGATATTCGTCGGGCACCAGAATGGTCGCCTTGATGCGCGGTTCCTCAAGATGGTCGACCTTGGACAGGTCGGGCATGTCGGCGGGGTTGTGCAGCTCGATCATCACGCCGTCTTTCATGTAGACGTGATAGATCACGCTGGGCGCGGTGGTGATGAGGTCGATATCGTATTCACGCTCGATCCGGTCGCGGATGACCTCGAGGTGCAGCAGGCCAAGGAAGCCGCAGCGGAAGCCAAAGCCAAGCGCGGCGGAGGTTTCCATTTCATACGAGAATGAGGCGTCGTTCAGCGCGAGCTTCTCGATCGCGTCGCGCAGGTCTTCGAATTCGGATGAATCCACCGGGAAGAGGCCACAGAACACCACCGGCTGTGCGGGTTTGAAGCCCGGCAGGGCGACTTCGGCGCCACCCCGGTCATTGGTGATGGTGTCGCCGACGCGGGTGTCGCGGACCTGCTTGATCGAGGCGGTGAGAAACCCGATCTCACCCGGGCCGAGACTGTCGATCATCTGCATTTCCGGGCGGAAGACACCGACGCGGTCGACATGGTGCAGAGTGCCGTTCGACATGAACTTGACCCGCATCCCCTTTTTCAGCGTGCCGTCCATGATGCGGACCAAAACGATGACGCCCAGATAGGCGTCGTACCACGAATCCACCAGCATCGCCTTGAGCGGCGCGTCCAGATTGCCCTGCGGCGCGGGCAGTTTGTGCACGATCGCTTCCAGCGTCTCGTGGATGCCCTGCCCGGTCTTGGCGCTGACCCGGATGGCGTCGCTGGCGTCGATGCCGATCACGTCCTCGATCTGTTCGGCCACGCGGTCACAATCGGACGCGGGCAGGTCGATCTTGTTCAGGACCGGCACGATCTCATGATCCGCGTCGATGGCCTGATAGACGTTGGCCAGCGTCTGCGCCTCGACCCCCTGGGTGCTGTCCACGACCAGCAGCGAGCCCTCGACCGCGCGCATCGACCGGCTGACCTCATAGGCAAAGTCTACGTGGCCGGGCGTGTCGATCAGGTTCAGCACGTATTTCTCGCCATTGTCGGCGGTATAGTCGATGCGGACTGTGTTGGCCTTGATGGTGATGCCACGCTCACGCTCGATATCCATGCTGTCGAGCAGCTGTTCCTTCATGTCGCGATCCTTGACCGTTCCGGTCTCTTGGATGAGCCGGTCAGCAAGGGTGGATTTGCCATGGTCGATATGCGCGACGATGGAGAAATTGCGGATATGAGCGAGGTCTGTCATGGAGTGGGGATATGTAGAGGAATCGTGGGTTGGTCAAGGTGGGATAACAGTGTGTTCGATCCCACAATTGATCAATGATAGATGTTCCGAGTATCCGTCCACTTGCACCAACCGGACAACTATGAGGCCGGCGCACAATCCTCAGTCAGCTTGTAGTGACTTTCTCTTTGTACTGTTTGAGAAAAATCCGGAGACAAGATGAGATCTTTGAGAAAAACGCTGTGGCAAGAAATATCTCTTGCGTAGAACTGGCGGCGATCAACTGCGATCAGGTCGAATGGTCGAACTCTTTCAACAAAACGCACACTTACTTCAATTGAGAAGGGTGCCTCACCCTCATTCACAACAAACGATTCCTCCACGCCCAATTCGGTGGCTATTTTCAACTCGCTTGCTTCCTCAAACTCATCCACGAGTGCAAGAAGCATGTCAAAATCTGACAGATTGCTCGACGGAAAGCTGAAATCAATTTTCTTGTCCGCATCTAAGACCTTCACTTCCTGAAGAAGCTGATTAGTAATTCCCACCACAAGAACTCTGACGGGCCTATTTAGTTCATCTGACCGATCTTGAGCGAAGGTGTGCTCTACCGTTCCGATCACAGACATCAGCGTCGCAACAAGCAGGTAGGCAGGTATCCGCAGTTTCATATATCTTTCCGCGTTCTTAGGATATTCACCGAAGCACCCTACATGCGTGAAACTGGTGATCAAGTTGGATCGCAGAGCGCAACGAATTCGATTGCCGTTGGCAAAAGCCGGGCTGAAGCCCGGCCTACGGGGGTGGTGGGGATGCATCGTTTCCGGACCGTGTAATCACTTTTTCGCAACGTATGATTGATCCGCGCGCCCGTTTGATTCATACTCCGCCGCAGACCGAGAGGGGCGTCAGACCCGTCCGGGCAGGCAAAAACGAGGCTCGAGTATGAAACAGTTCCTCATTATCGCATTTTGTGCGGCATCGCTGACGGCGGTGGCTCAGGTCGCGGATGCGGCGCAGATCAGGCAGGCGTGCATGGCGTCGGACCGCTCGGCCGCGACGCGGGACCGGTGCAGCTGCATTCAGCGCGTGGCGGATCAGGCGTTGACGCGCAGTGATCAGAAGACCGTGGCGAAATGGTTCAAGGACCCCCATCAGGCGCAGGTGCTGAAGATGTCGAAATCCGCGCGCGATGATGCGCTGTGGGATCGGTACCAGAACTTTGGCCAGATGGCGCAGGCGATCTGCAGCTAACCCGTTCAGAATGCTTGACCTGATCCACGCTGCGCCCCAGAAAGGCGCAGCGAAAGGTGTATTGCATGGTAATGAAAGGGCTGACCCTGCGGGGCCTTGAAGTGTTCGAGGCTTTGGCGCGGACGGGATCGGTGGCACAGGCTGCCGAGATCACGGGGCTCAGCCAGCCATCCGTATCGCAGCAATTGCGCAATCTGGAAAACGCGCTGGGGACCGAATTGGTCGATCACGGGCGGCGACCGATGCGGCTGACGCAGGCGGGGCGCAGTTTCCTTGCGCGGGCCGAGGCGGTTCTGGCCGAGCTGCACATGGCCCAGAGTGAGCTGTCGGTCATGGATCTGGGGCATCTGACCACGCTGTCGATCGGGCTGATCGACGATTTCGACAATGATCTGACGCCGCGGCTGGCCACCTTGCTGGCCGACAGCCTGACCCGGTCGAAATTCAAGCTGATCACCCTGTCGAGCCTTGATCTGTTCGAGGCCCTGGCCGAGCAGCGCCTGCATATGGCGGTCACCGCCCACAGCGGCGAAGTGCTGGAGGGGGTGGTCGAATACCCGCTGGTCCACGATCCGTTCATTCTGGTGGCCCCACAGGGATCGGGGGGCGTCGAGGCCGTGCAGGAGCGGCTGCCGTTTCTGCGCTATGCCCGCGAACAGCTGATCAGCCGCCAGATCGAGGCGCATCTGGCGCGCCGCTCGCAGGTGTTCGAGGAACGGTTCGAGATCGGCTCGCACATGGCGCTGATGGCCATGGTGGCGCGGGGTCTGGGCTGGGCGATCACCACGCCGCTGGGCTTCATGCGCGCGGCGCGGTTCCATGAGGGGCTGGAGGCGCACCCTGCCCCGTTCGGGGAATTCTCGCGCAACATATCGTTGCTGGCGCGCACCGAGTGGTCCGATCAGGTCCCGCAGGAGGTTGCGGGCATGACCCGGCGTCTGATGCAGAACCAGATCGTGGACCCGGCGGTTGCCAAGCTGCCCTGGCTGAGCGGCCAGTTGCGGGTGACCGGCGGCTAGGTGTCCAGATGGGCGGCAAGCCCCTCGACCGCCGCTTCGATCAGGTCCAGCGCGCCGTCGAAATCCCGCGTGTAATACGGATCGGGTACGTGATCGGCACCGGTCTGAGGGGCGAAATCCGTCAGCAGGCGAACCGGCGTGCCGTTGCCCGACGGGCGCAGGTCTTCAATATCAGCGATGTTTTGGGCATCCATGCCGATGATCAGGTCGAACCGGTCGAAATCCGCGACGGTGAACTGGCGCGCGCGCAGGTCGCCGAGGTCAATGCCTCTGCAGTTTGCAGCCTTCTGCATCGGGCCATAGGGCGGATTGCCCGCGTGCCAGCCCATGGTTCCGGCACTGTCGGTTGCATGATGCGGTGCGCGGGCGCGAAAGACGCCCTCGGCTGCGGGAGAGCGGCAGATATTGCCCAGGCAGACAAAGAGGATACGGTGTGTCATGGCCAAGGTGTAACGCGCGGAGGGGATATGGGAAAGATCGTCATTCTGACCGGGGCCGGGATTTCTGTTGAAAGCGGGCTGAGCACCTTCCGCGACGAAGGCGGGCTGTGGGCACAGCACCGGATTGAGGATGTGGCCACACCCGAGGGCTTTGCCCGCGATCCCGCCTTGGTGCAGGGGTTTTACAATGCACGCCGCGTTCAGGCCGCCGCCGTGCAGCCCAACGCGGCCCACATGGCGCTGGCCCGGTTGCAGCAGGGCTGGCCCGCAGAGGTCGTGATCGTGACCCAGAACGTAGACAGCCTGCATGAAGCGGGCGGTGCGACGGGTGTCATCCACATGCATGGCACATTGGCGGGTGCCCTGTGTTCCGGGTGCGATCATCGCTGGCCCGCCCCGCCTGAGATGGCCGTCGCCGAGCCCTGCCCCGCCTGCGGCCAGCCCACCGCCCGGCCCGATGTGGTCTGGTTCGGCGAGATGCCTTATTACATGGACGACATCTACGACCACCTTGCCAGCGCGTCGATCTTTGCCGCCATCGGCACCTCGGGTCAGGTCTATCCGGCGGCGGCCTTTGTCCACGAGGCGCAGGCGGCGGGTGCGCGGACGGTCGAGATCAATCTGGAGCCGACGCCCGGGCCGTCGGGCTTTGACGAGCGCATTGTCGGCAGGGCATCCGAAACGGTTCCGCGATGGGTCGGGCAGCTTCTTGCGGGATATTCTTAAGCTACAGACAACGCTGGCTTAATTTGTGTACACTATCTGCGATAACGACTGGAGGATGCCCCATGACTGATCAAGACCCCCGCACCGGTGAAATCCTGGATGACGGCAACATGGCCGGGCGCGACATGCTGGGGGAACAGCTTTCCAGCCTGTGGTGGACTTTTCTGCTGCGCGGGGTGCTGGCCGGGCTTGTGGGCATCGCGGCCCTGTTCTGGCCATCGGGCAGCATCGCGCTGCTGCTGCGGCTGGTCGGTGTATTGCTGATCCTCGACGGTGGGTTGACGCTTTTGGGTGTTGGCCGTCGCGGGGTGCTGGGAGGTGCTGCGATCGGCGCGCTTCTGATCGGGCTTGTCCTGCTGATCTGGCCGGAAGGCACGGTGAAACTGGCGTTTTTCCTGTTGGGCGCATGGGCGCTGATCATCGGGATCGGATCCTTGGCGGCTGCCGGGCAGATGCATGCAAGTGACCCGCAACGCGGCTCCATGCGCGTATCGGGATTTGTCGCGCTTGTCGTCGGGCTTGTCCTGATGATCTGGCCTGCGGTGGCGCTGGTAGCGCTGGGCTGGGGTATCGCATTCTCGGCGCTGGCCATGGCCGCTGTCATGTTCTGGCTGGCCTCGCGATTCCATCAGGCGGGCGACCGTGTCGGCCTGAAAACCATCAACAAATAACGCCATCCGCGGCCTCATGGAAAACAGGCCGGGCAAAGCCCGGCCTGACGCATGGATGAGGGCTGCCGCGCGGCCCGAAGACAGGCGTTGCCCTAGTTCGAATGCGTTCCGTGGCCGCCTTTGTCCTGACGCTCCAGATCCACGGGAATCTCGATCTCGACCTCGCCTGCCTTTTCAAAGATCAGCGTGACCGGCACCTTGGCGTCCTGTTCGAACGGGGCCGTCAGCCCCATGAACATCACATGGTCGCCGCCGCGTTTCAGCATGTGGGTTTCACCGGCTGGAATGGCAAATCCTTCTTCGACATGCACCATCTTGGCCACGCCGTTTTCATCGACCTGGTGCGTGTGCAATTCAACACGCGCTGCCGCGTCCGAGGTTACACCGATCAGCCGGTCATCCGCGTCACCCTGATTATGGATCATCATGAACGCAGCACCGGCGATGGCGGTCTTGCCCGAGGACCGGGCATAGGCGTCGTCAACCGTGATGGTGCCTTCGGCAAAGGCGGGGATGGCCAACGACACGGAGGCCAGGGTTGCGAGCAGAGTGGTTTTGAGGGACATCGTGCCTCTCCTGTATAAAGGTTTGAAAAGGGTGGGTTTCAAACGCTTAGAGGAGGCGCGCGGGCCGGGGTTGCGGGAACCGGAAGGGCGATCTGGTTGCCCAGATGCCGCAGCGGTGCTGGTTGCGCCTGTTCCGGCGCGGCTGGCAGTGCCTGTTCGGCAACCGCAACGGCCCCCAGCAAGGATATTGCGTAGTCCGGGCAGTAATGCGGCGGGGCGGTCGGTTGCCCGTTTTCGTCCATATAGACGACAACCGGGCCGGTGCCCGTACACAGCACCATCTGACCCACCGCCTTGTCCATACCGCGCGACATGGCCAGCCCCTGCCCGGTCAGAACCAGCAGAAGGGTCAGCACATAAGGCAGAAATCTGGTAACAGAAGGTCTCATTCTGACCCAGCTATAGGTCAGCAACGGGAAAAGCTTCAAGCGCCAAAGGGTCGCGCTTGAAGCTGTTTTTCAATAATCCAGTCCGGGTCTTTTCACCCTGTCTGCGGTGAAGCTGGTATGGGACCGGTTCACCCAGCGCTGCATCCGTGTGCAGGTTGCAATCGCCTTGCGGAATACCGCGGCCAGAAACAAGAAAAGATAAAAACTTTTTAACGTCATAATGTGGCCCCCGCCTGATGGATGACAGTGACGTTAGGTCAGATTCGGAAACCTGTATGTGAAGAAGTTCACCAATGGCGAAAAATTAGTTCCAGATTGAAAACAATGGAGGCCGAAAGGGACTGGCCCAACAGAAAAGGCCCCGCACCGATAGGGTGCAGGGCCTGAAATACTGTTAAGTGAAAGACCTTAGGCCGAAGCTTGCGCCTTGGCGATTTCTTTCTTCACTTTCAGAGCATTTGCCGACAGCTCATCGTCCTTGGCTTTGGCCAGGAACGCGTCCAGACCACCGCGGTGGTCAACCGAACGCAGCGCAGCCGCCGAGATGCGCAGCTTGACGCCACGGCCCAGAGTTTCGGACTGCAGGGTAACGTCGTTCAGGTTCGGCAGAAAACGACGACGAGTTCTGTTTTTGGCGTGGCTGACATTGTTGCCAGTCATCGGGCCTTTTCCGGTCAGTTCGCAACGGCGCGACATGGTTTCTTCCTTTGTTTCTGGAGGCCGGGCTAGATACCCGCGGCCAAATCACAAGGGGCGCAACCCGAAGTCGCGCCCGAAAACTGGTTGGATGCGTGTAGTGGGAATCGCGCGGAGGGTCAAGACGGGCTAAGCGAAATCTTTCATTTTGCCTGCCATGCAGGAATGGCCCGGACGGGCCATGCCGTTGGCGAGAGTATTTGGCAAAAGGTGAAGCGGCCATGACGGCCCTTCAGCCGAGCGTGTCCAGAAGTTGTCCGGCAGCAACCGCCGGGCTGAGTCGTCCCTGCGAGACTTCGTCATTCAGGCGCTCCATCTCGGCGCGGGCCTGCGGTGTATCGAGACGGGCGAGAAGGGCGTGGCGGACCTCCTGATCGAACCAGTAGCGGGCCTGGGCAGCGCGGTTTGCCTCCCAGATACCGGTGTCGCGGCGCCATTGGGTCAGGGTTTGCATTTCGTCCCAGGCCTGTTCCAGCCCGTGTTCTTCGACGGCGGAAACGGTCATTGCCTTGGGGAAGCCTTCGGGGTCCTGCGGGCGTTTGCGCAGCAGCCGCAGTGCGCCGGCATAATCCGCGCAGGTGCGGGTGGCGGTGGCTTTCAGGTCGCCATCGGCCTTGTTGACCAGAATGATGTCCGCCATTTCCATGATGCCGCGCTTGACGCCCTGCAACTCGTCCCCACCCGCCGGGGCCAGCAGCAGCAGGAACAGGTCTGACAGTTCGGACACCACAGTTTCCGACTGTCCCACGCCCACGGTTTCGATCAACACCACGTCATAGCCTGCGGCCTCGCACAGGGCGATGGCCTCGCGGGTGCGGCGGGCGACGCCGCCAAGGTGGCTCTGGCTGGGAGAGGGCCGGATGAAGGCGTTGTGCTCGCGGCTCAGGCGTTCCATCCGGGTCTTGTCGCCCAGGATCGAGCCGCCCGAGCGGGCCGAGCTGGGATCGACCGCCAGAACCGCGACGCGCAGCCCCTGCCCGGTCAGCATCATGCCAAAGCTTTCGATGAAGGTGGACTTGCCCACGCCGGGCGTGCCAGACAGACCGATGCGCAGCGCCTGACGCCCCGAACCGGCAAGCTGTGCCAGAAGGTCGCTGGCCTGTGCCCGGTGATCGGCGCGGTTGCTTTCAACAAGGGTGATCGCACGCGCCAGCGCCCGGCGCTCGCCCTTCAGAATTCTGTCGCTCAGGCTGTCTGTCTGCATTCTTGTCCCGTTCCTAGAGGCAGGAACAGTTGCCGTGCTTGGGGGGTGTTTGTCCAGACCGGAGGCGGCAGGAAATGCGAAGATCGCGCAGCCTGCGTCATTTCGTGCGGGGCGATTTACTGATGTGAGCGCGGAAACTGGACGCCACCTGCGGGATCGCGGATAAAGGCCGGATGACCCTACGCCTGCCTATAGACGATGCCATACCCGGCCTGCTGGACACCCTGCGGGCGCAGGGCCGTGCTGTGCTGCAAGCACCGCCCGGTGCGGGCAAGACCACGCGGGTTCCGCTGGCGATGCTGGAGGCGGGTCTGTGCGGCGGCAGGATCGTGATGCTGGAGCCGCGGCGGCTGGCGGCACGGGCCGCGGCAGAGCGGATGGCAGAGACGCTGGGAGAGCGCGCGGGCCAGAGTGTTGGCTATCGCGTGCGGGGCGATGCGAAAGTGTCAAAAGACACAAGGATCGAGGTGGTGACCGAGGGCATTCTGACCCGGATGCTGCAATCGGACCCTGACCTGCCGGGCATCGGGGCGGTGATCTTTGATGAATTCCACGAACGCTCGCTAAACGCGGATCTGGGGTTGGCGCTGTGCCTTGAGGTCACGGGCGCGCTGCGGGACGACCTGATTCTGCTGGCCATGTCGGCCACATTGGACGCGGACCCGGTGGGGCGCCTGATGGCCGCGCCGCTGGTTACGTCGGAAGGCCGGAGTTTTCCTGTCGAGATGCGCTGGCTGGACCGGCCCTTGGGGCCTCAGGCACGGCGGCTGGATGCATTGGTCGATCTGGTCGTTGAGGCCGAGCGCGAGACCCGCGCCATCGGTGGCGGGATCTTGGTGTTTCTGCCCGGTGAAGGTGAAATCTGGCGGGCTGAAGCAGCCCTGACCGGACGCCTGCCCGCCAGTTGCACGGTGCGCCCGCTGTTCGGAGCCATGCCCTTTGCGGCCCAGCGCGCAGCGATTTCCCCGGTTGAGACCGGGCGCAAGGTGGTGCTGGCGACGTCGATTGCCGAAACCTCGCTGACGATCCCCGATATCCGGGTGGTGGTGGATATGGGGCAAGCGCGGCGGGCACGGTTTGATCCGGGCTCGGGCATGTCCCGGCTGGTGACCGAGCGGGTTACACGGGCCGAGGCCACGCAACGCGCGGGTCGTGCGGGCCGTGTGGCAGAAGGGCTGTGTTACCGGCTGTGGTCAAAGGGGGAGGATGGCGCGCTGGCCGCGTACCCGCCTGCCGAGATTGAAGCCGCCGATCTGACCGGGCTGGCGCTGGAGCTGGCGCTGTGGGGCGCGGATGCCGCCGATCTGGCCTTTCTGACCCCGCCACCCGAAGGCGCGATGGCCGAGGCGCGCGCCCTTCTGGCGATGCTGGGCGCGCTGGACGGCAAGGGGCGGATCACCGAACACGGGAGGGCGCTGGCGGCGCTGCCGTTGCATCCCCGGCTGGGGCATATGCTGGTGCGGGCCGGACCGAGTGCCGCGCCTTTGGCCGCCTTGATGGCCGAGCGCGACCCCCTGCGCGGCGCGCCGGTGGATATCGCCTTGCGGCAAGAGGCACTGCGGGATGTGCGCACCTTTCAGCGCAACCGGGTCTGGCAGGTGAACATGGGCGCCGTGGATCGGATCAATGCCGAGGCCAAACGGTTGAGGAAACAGGCCGGAAGCAAGACGGATGATCTGAGCGCTGCTGCCATGGCCGCCCTCGCCTATCCCGACCGTATCGGGCAGCGGCGCAAGGGCGATGCGCCGCGTTATGTGTTGTCGGGGGGCAAAGGTGTCGTGCTGGACAGCGGCGATTCGCTGGCGGCGGCGCCTTTTCTGGTTGTCACCGACACCGATGGAAACCCGCGCGAGGCAAAGGTGCGGATGGCCACCCAGATTTCGGAACGCGAGATCCGCGAACTGTTCGCCGACCAGATCCATTGGGCCGAGGTTTGCGCCTGGTCAAAACGTGAGCGGCGGGTTGTGTCACGACAGCAGGAGCGGTTTGGGGCGATCACGCTGGACGACCGCATCTGGAAGGATGTCCCGGACGCCGCCGTGGCGCGTGCGATGCTGGACGGGGTGCGCGATCTGGGATTGCGGCTGGACGGGGCCACCGCACGGCTGGCCGCGCGGGTGGAACTGGTGCGCGCCGACGGGGTGGACCTGCCCGACTTTTCGGTCGAGGGTCTGATGGCCGAGCTGGACGACTGGCTGTTGCCGATGCTGTCCGGTGTCAAAAGCGCGGAGGACTGGAAACGGTTCGACCCGCTGCCCGCCTTGCGCGCGCGGCTGGACTGGACCCAGTCCCAGGAACTGGACCGGCGCGCCCCAGGATCGTTTGAAACACCCCTGGGGCGCAAGGTACCAATCGATTATGGCGCGGCGGTCCCCGAAATCTCGGTTCGGTTGCAGGAGCTGTTCGGAGTGACCCGGCATCCGGTGGTTGGCGGACAGCCCCTGAAGATTACGCTGCTGTCCCCGGCGCAGCGCCCGATCCAGATTACCCGCGATCTGCCGGGGTTCTGGGCCGGGTCTTATGCGGATGTACGCAAGGATATGCGGGCGCAATACCCCAAACATCCATGGCCCGAAGACCCGACACAGGCCGACCCGACGCTGAGGGCCAAACGCAGGCAGGAATAGACCCATTGCCGCGTTGCTTCCGGCAAGCGGCTCAGGCTTTCGGGGCTGTTGCACGAAATCTCACAAATCACAGTAAATTGACCGAAGAACCGGTCATAATCAGAAATAAGCGGACATTTCATTGAAGTCTGGCATTATTGTTGTTATGTCACACAGGTTTCGAAGACAGAAACAGGATTTGAAGAACATCTCATGAGTGCTTGGCTGCGAAATATCTGGGAAGAGGTCGGACGCCCGTTGTTCCTGCGTCCCCAAAGGGTGCAGTTTGCGGCCCTGTGCACGCGCAGGCATGAGGATCAGGACGAGGTTCTGCTGATCACCAGCCGCGAAACCGGGCGCTGGATCATCCCGAAGGGCTGGCCTGTCAATGGTCTGGACGGGTTGGAGACGGCCCTGCTGGAGGCGTGGGAAGAGGCTGGCGTGCGTGCAGAAGCGGTCGACAAGGAGCCCATCGGCCAATTCACCTATGACAAGATCTTCAAGGGGGGATCGGCACAGTCGGTCCTGACCCGCGTCTACCGGGTTTCCGTGCGAGAACTTGCCGATGATTTTCCCGAAGTGGATAAGCGCAAACGTCAGTGGTTTTCACCGGCAGAAGCCGCCAAACGGGTGCAGGAGCCCGAGTTGCAGGCGCTGCTGCGACAGATGTAGCCGTTTCGCAACAATTTGATGGCTGCGCGCTTGCCCCTGAACCGGGAAACCGTTAGCTGCGGGCGATCTGCGAAACTTTGACCAAGCCCATGTCTGACACAAATTCAAAACCGCGCTGGCAGTCGCTTGACAGCGACCTGCAACGCATCTCGCGCGTAGAAATCGCCAATCTTCATGTCGCCCGCCCGCTGCTGGCGCCGGGAATTGCACTGGCGTTCATGGTGCTTGCCGGATTGATGGCGGCGGTGCTGTTCGGTCGGGCCGACGGCACCTATATCGTCGTGGCTGCCGCCGCGTTCGGAGCCTATATGGCGATCAACATCGGTGCCAATGACGTGGCCAACAACATGGGTCCCGCGGTGGGTGCGAACGCGCTGACCATGGGCGGTGCCATCGTGATCGCCGCCGTTGCCGAAAGCGCGGGCGCTTTGCTTGCGGGAGGCGACGTCGTCTCGACCATCTCGAAGGGGATCATCGACCCGGCCTCGGTGCAGAACACCAATGTGTTCATCTGGGCCATGATGGCGGCGCTGATCTCGTCCGCCATGTGGGTCAATCTGGCGACCTGGATCGGTGCGCCAGTGTCGACAACGCATTCGGTTGTGGGCGGGGTCATGGGCGCGGGGATTGCCGCTGCCGGTCTGAGCGCGGTGAGCTGGGGCACGATGGGCGCGATTGCCGCCAGCTGGGTGATCTCTCCGGTTCTTGGCGGCGTGATCGCGGCTGGGTTCCTGGCGCTGATCAAGACCAAGATCCAGTATCAGGACGACAAGATCGCCGCCGCGCGGCGTTGGGTGCCGATCCTTGTGGCGGTGATGGCGGCAGCGTTTGCCACCTATCTGTCGGTCAAGGGTCTGAAGCGGATCGTGAAGATCGAACTGGAGGTGGCGCTGCTGATCGGTCTGGGCAGCGGCGTGCTGGTCTGGGCGCTGACGGTTCCCTGGGTACGCCGCAAATCCGAGGGGATGGAGAACCGGACCCGGTCGCTGAAAACCCTGTTCGGCTTGCCATTGGTGATATCGGCCGCGTTTCTGAGTTTTGCCCACGGCGCCAATGATGTGGCCAACGCGGTCGGCCCTCTGGCGGCGATTGTACACGCGGCTGAGTTCGGAGATTTCGCCCAAAAGGTTTCGATCCCGTTATGGGTGATGATCATCGGCGCGTTCGGGATATCGTTCGGCCTGTTTCTGTTCGGGCCCAAGTTGATCCGGATGGTCGGCAGCCAGATCACCAAGCTGAACCCGATGCGGGCCTTTTGCGTCGCACTGTCGGCGGCGATCACTGTCATTGTGGCCAGCTGGCTGGGCCTGCCGGTCAGTTCCACGCATATCGCCGTTGGCGCAATCTTTGGCGTCGGGTTCTATCGCGAATGGCAGTCGGATCGCAGGCGGAAACAGAACAATGGGAGAAACGCGACAGCGCAGAAGCTGGCCCCCGAAGAATTCCGGCGGCGCAAGCTGGTGCGGCGGTCGCATTTCATGACGATCATTGCAGCCTGGGTCGTGACCGTGCCCGCCGCCGCCGCCATGTCGGCCGTGATTTTCTGGATATTGACCGGCCTCGTCTGACGACCGGGATCAGAGCCTGATCTGTTCCGGGGACAGCGGATGATCAGGCGCGTGTTTGATCAGGTCTGACACTTTTGTGCACAGGGGGGTGGGCACCCCGGTTTCATGTCCCAGCCGAATGATATGGCCCTGAAGGCTGTCGATTTCCGTTTGCCGCTCGGCCATCAGGTCATATGCCATCGAGGTCCGGGCGGTGGGGTCGATGGTGAGCATCCGCGCCGCGATCCGGCTGAACAGAGGTGTCGGCAGGCGCAGGATATGCGGCGTCAGCCACGCCGGAAGCGGCGTTGTCGAGGCCACCGGATGCCCGGCCGCCTTGAGAACCAACAGCGCCTCGGCCATCTGGTCGGCCATGAGGTTGCGCCAGTCACGGCTGAGCAGCTGATCCACAAGCGGCAGGCCTGACAGCGCGTTCAGCGCGTTGTTCAGGTTGATTACCAGCTTGCCCCATTGCACCGCCTCGATCCGGTCACTTGCGATAACGGGCAGGTCCGGGCTGCTGAGGGCAGTGGCCAGGTCGCCGGGGCCGTTCTGGATCACAATTTCGCCCGACGTGGCCCGATGATAGGTGGCGGGGCCGTTCGGGACCACGTTGAATGGGACCATTCCCGCGCGCACATCGCGACCGGGAAGCGCCTTGCGCAGGGTCGCCGCATTCTCGATCCCGTTTTGCCAGGACAGGACGGGCGCGTCCCAACAAGCGGCGTCCGCGATATGACCGGCCATATCCGCCGTTGCCCCGGATTTGACGGTGACAATGACCAGCTCGGCCTGATCCAGGCAGGCGGGATCCGTGCTGAGTGTCAGGGCTTCCGCCGCAATATGGTAATTGAGGCCATCGTAATTCGTGACCGTCAGCCCATGTTCGCAAATGGGGTCCAGTACACGGGCACGGCCCAGCAAGGTCACCGCATGCCCCGAGCGGGCCAGTAAACCGCCGCAGTAGCAGCCGATGCTGCCCGCGCCTGCGATGACAAGTTTCATGATACCCCCTCTGATATACCAGAAAGGATCACCGCAAACGGACGGTTACACAAGCCCACCCGCCCCTGACGCCGCTCGCGGGCGGGCCAGCCGGGGCTTTGTGCGCTCAAGCTGTTCTGAAATGGCAATAAATTCGCGGTTATCCCCTGCCGGAAGATGGAAGGCGCCATTGACCCAATCGGCGCTTTTCCACTCATGAATCGCCGTCTCGATCTTTTCTTTCGAGGATGAGACGAAATTCCACCAGATATAGCGATCCTTGTTCAAAGTGGCGCCGCCCAGCAGCATCAGCCGCGCACCCTGCGGACCCGCTCGGGCCGACAACCTGTCACCGGGGCGGAACACCATCATGCGGCCTTCGTCGAATGTGTCGCCAGCAATCTCGATTGATCCTTGCGTGACATAGACACCGCGATCCTCGTGGTCGTCGGGCAGCGGGAAAGTCGCGCCGGGGGCGAGTTCAACATCCAGATAAAAGGTCTCGGACAGCATCGTCACGGGGCTGGATTCGCCATAAGCAGTGCCGAGGATCAGCCGTGCGCTGACGCCCCTGTCTTGGATATGGGGCAGCGCACCTTGCTTGTGGTGTTCGAACTCGGGGGCCATATCCTCCTGCGTTTCGGGCAGGGCAAGCCAGGTCTGAATGCCGAGCAGCTTGTGGCCTTTACCGCGCGTTTCTTCGCTGGTGCGCTCGGAATGGGTCACGCCACGGCCTGCAACCATCCAGTTGACCTCGCCGGGGTAAATCATCTGGTGAGTGCCGAGGCTGTCGCGATGTTCGAATTCGCCCTGATAGAGGTAAGTGACGGTTCCCAGCCCGATATGCGGGTGCGGTCGCACGTCAATGCCGCCTTCGGTGACGAATTCTGCCGGGCCGACCTGATCGAAGAAGATGAATGGGCCAACCAGTTGGCGTTTGACCGAGGGCAGCGCGCGGCGCACCTCGAACCCGCCCAGATCGCGGGCGCGGGGAATGATGAGTGTTTCCAGCGCGCCGTTTTCAGCTGCGTCGGTGGTGTGGGACGGGTTCCAGCTCACATTCGTATCCTCGGCTTTTTTGTTCATCCAAAGCAGGTCCGCATTCGCTAGGTCAAAATATATGCGGGCCCGGGCCCGGCGTCAGTGCAGCCCTGCACGGGAGACGTGCATATTTGCGGCATTCGCGCGTGGTGGTGCATCTTGATATTATCCCTAACTAGGGATAAATGACTGCCATGACACACGAGACTCAAAACCGAGAAAATCAGGCCCTGGTATTGGCCCTGTTGCGCAGCCAGCAGTTGTTCATGCGTGCCATGGGACCGGTGTTTCGCGCCGGGGGTCTGACGGCACCTCAGTGGGATGCGCTGGAGACCCTGAACACCAAAGGTGCGCTGTCGATCAATGACCTGTTGCGCCTGACGCTGTCCACATCCGGCAATCTGGATGTTGTCGTCAAAAACCTGATTCAGGCCGGTCTGGTGGAGAAGACCGTTGATGAAACCGACAAGCGCGCCCGCGTTTTACGCCTGACAGAAGCCGGAAAACAGAAAGTGGCCGCGTTCATGCCCGTCCACAATCAGGCGCTGGAGCAGATATTCGGACGCCTGAGCACCGAAACCAGACGCGAGACAATCAGAACGCTCAACCAGCTTCGCAAAAAGCTGCCCCAACCACAGAAAGGCGAGACATGACCAACAAAACCTTCCTGACCGCGCATGGTGTGATCTACATGTTTTTCGCATTGGCGCTTTTATTTGCGCCAACCATCCTTTGGCCCAATTATGGACTGCAACTGAACGATCGGTATGCCGTGTTTCTGTCGCAGCATAATGCGATCTTTCTGGGTGGCATCGGCCTAATCAGCTTCCTGTTTCGAAACACTGAAACCGGTACCGAGACGGCACAGAACATCCTGAAAGGTCTGATGGGGACCAACATATTGGGCGTTGTCATCACGCTTTATGCCTGTCTGACCGGGGTGTTCACCGGCTTTGGCTGGTCCGACCCCATCTTCTTTGCGCTGCTTGCCATTCTGAGCTTTGTGCAGCTTGGCAGGAACCGCTGACCACACCCCCTACCCCTGAACGTGGAGCATTTGACCATGAGTACGATGAAAATCTGGGATCTGCATCTGGCCTATGACGGACCCGTAACCGCAGAATTTCTGGCCGGAACAAAGGAACTGGCTGAAAGCATCGCCCAGGAACCCGGTGTCGTCTGGAAGATCTGGACTGTCGAAGAAGGCACGAACCATTTCGGATCGACCTATCTGTTTCGCGATCGCGCCAGTCTGGAGACCTACAAGGCGATGCACCTGAAACGCCTTGAGGCCATCGGGGTCGCAGTGACCTCGGATCATGTCTTTGACATCATGGAAGACCTCAGCGCGATCAACAACGCGCCGATACACGGCTGACGGACCCGGAGAGTACCCGCGCCATCAACCTGCCAGGCGCTTTGCATAGGTGGCGCGGGTCATCTCGACATCCTGCACGGTGATGCTGCCGACCTCGGGCAAGGTCTGGGCCAGAACGTCCAGAATGATGGCGTTAAGCTCGGCCCGTGTGGCCTCATCCCGGCCACGCATCAACAGCAGCGTGGCATGCACGAAGGTCTGCGGTTGCGTGCCGATGAAGGAATAGGCAATCGGTGCGGCGCGGATCTTGAGCGCTGAGGCGTCGATTTCATCATGCTTTGCGAGAACAGCATGCAGCCGCTCGCAAATCATCTGGAAATCATGAGTGTCGTCCAGAGATTTGGAAAATTCCAGTGTGACGTGAGGCATTGAATGCTCCGAAGGTCATGAGAGAGCCTGATGGCCCTCTCGAAACTGCAAGGTGATCCTAAACGCCAAGACACCAGCGCATTACGGCCTTTTGTGCGTGCAGGCGGTTTTCGGCCTCGTCGAAGATGACCGAGTTCGGGCCGTCCATGACCTCGGAGGTTGCTTCTTCCTCACGATGCGCGGGCAGGCAGTGCATGAACAGCGCGTCGGGTTTGGCATGTGACATGAGTTCCGCGTTGACCTGATAGGGGCGCAGCATGTTGTGGCGGCGTTCCTTGGCGGATTGGCTGTCATGCATCGAAACCCAGGTGTCGGCCACCACCAGATCAGCGCCCTCGACCGCTTTGTGCGGGTCCCGTTCGATGACGACTCGGGACCCCTTCTGGCGGGCAAACCCCATGAACTCCTCTTCCGGATCAAGCTGGGCCGGGCCGGAGAAGGTCAGATCGAAGCCGAACTGACCGGCGGCGTGCAGGAAGGAGGCGCAGACATTGTTGCCATCGCCGGTCCAGACCACTTTCTTGCCCGCAATTGGGCCGCGGTGTTCCTCGAACGTCAAAACATCGGCCATGATCTGGCAGGGATGGGTGCGGTCGGTCAGGCCGTTGATGACAGGCACGTCGGAATATTCGGCCATCTCGGTCAGGATGGTCTCATCGAAGGTGCGGATCATGATCATGTCGACATAACGCGACAGCACACGGGCGGTATCGGCAATAGTTTCGCCGTGACCCAGCTGCATGTCCTTGCCCGACAGCACCATGGTCTGGCCGCCCATTTGGCGTACACCGACGTCAAAGGACACGCGCGTCCGGGTCGAGGGCTTTTCGAAGATCAGCGCGACCATGCGGTCTTTCAGCGGCTGTTCGTCGTCAGGGGCGGCCTTGGGACGGCCCAGACGCGCCTGTTTCATCGCGCCCGCCTGATCGATCATGGACCGCAACGCGGTGGCATCGGTTTTGTGGATGTCGAGAAAGTGATTCATATCGCTTCGCTTTTGGCTGGTCGGGCGGTGGGGGCCAGCCCCCACACCCCCGGAGTATTTGGGAAAAGATGAAGCTCAGGCAGTTGCGAGCTGGGTTTCGATCTGATTGGCGGCCTTTTCGAGGCGGATCATGGCCTGGGCGATGTCATCCTCGGTCAGGGTCAGGGGCGGCAGCAGGCGGATGACGTTGTCGGCGGCAGGGACGGTGATGACCAGATTGTCATAGCCCGCATTGACCACGTCGATATTTGGCGCCTTGCATTTCAGGCCAAGCATCAGGCCCGATCCGCGCACCTCTTCGAAAACCTCGGGGTGATCGGCAACCAGACCTTCGAGTTTCTGGCGCAACAGACCAGCCTTGCGGTTGACACCTTCGAGGAAGGCGGGTGTGGCGACCTGATCGATCACCGCACAGCCCACGGCACAGCCCAGCGGGTTGCCGCCATAGGTGGAGCCATGCGTGCCTGCGGTCATGCCGGATGCCGCGTCTTCGGTTGCCAGCACGGCGCCGAGGGGGAAACCACCGCCGATGCCTTTGGCGACCATCATGATATCCGGGGTGATCCCCGCCCATTCATGGGCGAAGAGCCTGCCGGTACGACCGACGCCGCATTGCACCTCGTCCAGGATCAGCAGCAGACCGTGTTCGTCGCAAATGGCGCGCAGGGCCTTGAGCTCGGCATCGGGCACGGGGCGGATGCCGCCTTCGCCCTGAATCGGTTCGATCAGGATGGCTGCGGTATTTTCGGTGATGGCGTTGGTGACACCGTCGAGATCGCCAAAGGTGACGTGGACAAAGCCCGGCAAAAGCGGGCCAAAGCCTTTGGTCATCTTCTCGGACCCGGCCGCTGCGATGCCCGCCGACGACCGGCCATGGAACGAGCCGTCGAAGGTGATGATCTCAACCCGTTCGGGCTGGCCTTTGTCATAGAAATACTTGCGGGCCATCTTCACGGCCAGTTCACAGGCTTCGGTGCCGGAATTCGTGAAGAATACCGTATCCGCAAAGGTGTGTTCGACCAGCTTGTCTGCCAGTGCCTGCTGTTGCGGGATGTTGTAGAGGTTCGAGACATGCCACAGCGCGTGGGCCTGTTCCGTCAGGGCGGCCACCAGCGCCGGATGGGCATGGCCCAGCGCGTTCACCGCGATCCCTGCGCCGAGGTCCAGAAAACGTCGGCCATCCGCTTCAGTCAGCCAGGCGCCTTCGCCCTTTACAAATGACAAGGGCGCGCGGTTATAGGTCGGCAGAACGGACGGGATCATGGGATCATCCTTTTCGGGTCGTTTGAGCCTCGTGAGTGATACACTAAGGCCCGCTTCGTCAACAGATTTGGTGAGAATTGTGCCAATTTGGCAGGCACATGGGATCAAACAGGCCGATTACGCAGAGCGGCGTCGGCGTCGGAGCAACTGGATATGTGCGCGTTTGATCATGGCCGCTCTATAGACGTGAAAAGACAGCCTGAAAACCCCATTATTGCCGCAGGGTCAAAATTGCCACCGGATCATTACGCCGAGCGCCAGCGGTCGAGCTTGCCCATGCCGCGGGTGAAAGCCCAGGCAAGGATGCGGGGCATGCCTTTGGCGACAAGGGCATCGACGCAGTGAGACTGAAACTCTTCCAGCGATGCGTCGGGATGGCGGAACGCACCGTTTTCTTAACACAGCGAGCAGTAACGCGTGCTGCGCCCGCCGCCAGCTTCGGACCCGCCGCCCTGGGGGTCTTTTGACAGCGGCATGCCGCAACTTTGGCATTTGGGACCCATGGTGCCTGTCCTTGCAGAGAATAACTGTCTGACATAGGATCAAAACCATGGAGTTGAGTCAACGGTTTTGAAACATGCGGATCGGGGAACTTGCGCGGCGCAGCGGGCTGAGCCGTGACACGCTGAGGTTTTATGAACGCCAAGGGCTGATCCGGTCAGCTCCGGGGCCGGACAACACCAACAGCTATCGCGACTATCCCGAAGAAGCGCTGATCACGCTGGAGCAAGTTGCAGATGCACAGGCGGCAGGCATCAGCATTGCAGAGCTGGTCATGTTGCTGGGGCAGTTGGAAGCCGCCGATCCCGACAGCTTTGACGGCGAGGCGTTTTTGCAGGACCGGATTGACGAGGTCGAAGCACGGATCGCACGGGCAGAGCGGTTTTTGAACAGCCTCAAACAAGCCAAGGCGGCGCTGGCTGCCCCTCCGGTTTTGCGCTGAGCGCAGATTTGCGTCTTGCCAAGGCCCCCGTTTTGGCGCACCGCTTTCGCCCATGTTCACCCCGAAGGCGCAAAATCCTGCTGTGGCCGCAGGGCTGATCTTTGTCGCGACCGCCTTTATCGCGGCGACGACGCTGTTGGCCAAGGCGTTGGGGACGGAGACACTCGGGCCTCCCTTGCACGCGATGCAGATCAGTCACGGGCGGTTTCTGTTTGCTCTGTTTGCCATCCTGTCGGCGGTCGCAGTGCTTCGCCCCCGGCTGGGACGGCCCCATTGGGGGCTGCATGTCGGGCGAACCAGCTTTGGCTGGGCCGGGGTGACGTTGATGTTCGCGTCTGTTGCGTTCATTCCGATGGCGGATGCAACGGCGATTTCCTTTCTGAACCCTGTCTTTGGTATGGTACTGGCCATTCCGCTATTGGGGGAGCGGGTCGGCCGGTGGCGCTGGCTGGCGGCGGCCGTGGCCCTTGTGGGTGCGGTGATCCTGCTGCGCCCGACACCTGCAAGTTTTCAGCCCGCCGCCCTTCTGGCGCTGGCTGCGGCGGCGTTTATCGGGATGGAGCTGATCTTTATCAAGAAACTGTCGGGGCGCGAGGCTCCGATCCAGATTCTGCTGATCAACAACACGATGGGGCTGGTGATCGCTACGGTCGCGGTCAGCTTTGTGTTTCAAATGCCTACGCCGCAGCAATGGGTTGCACTGGTGGGGATCGGCCTGCTGATGGCCTGCGCGCAGGTTTGTTTCATCAACGGCATGGCACGGGCGGACGCGTCATTCGTGGCCCCGATCAGCTATGCCACGTTGATTTTCGCCGCGCTGTACGATTTTGCGGTGTTTGATGTGATCCCCGACCGGATCAGTCTGATTGGCGCGGTCACGATTCTGACCGGAGGGCTGATCCTGGTCTGGCGCGAGGCAGTAAACCGCCGGACCTGACAGAAAAAACCGTCCTTGCGGTTCAGGGGCGACCTTTGTGTCGCAAACCCCCATGAACGGCAAAGCAGCAGGCGCATTCTGGGCTGAGTTGATTTGCGAGTTTGTCATGCATGAACGCCGAATACCTGAATGGGTCCGCCACGCGCCTGCCCCATCAGTTCGCGATTTTGGGATTCTGGCCGGGATTGAAGCCATCGTGCGTGGCATCCTGATTTCAGTCTTTCCGCTGGCGATGTACCGGGCGCTGGGCGATGCCTCGTCCGTGTCATTCCTGTATTTCCTGATTGGCATCCTGTCCCTGCTGGTCGGGTTGATGGTGCCGTTCCTGATCCGTTTTGTACCGCGCAGATGGGCCTATTCCACCGGTTGTGTCATGTTCATCTGTGGTGCATCGCTGGCGATCGAGGGCAGCCCCGAGGCCGTGGTCGGCGCATTGGCCCTAAATACCATGGCCACGGTTGTCACTTTCATCTGCTTCAACACCTATGTGCTGGATTACATCAGCAAGATCGAACTTGGCCGGTGCGAGACCAGCCGCATGTTCTACAGCGCTTTGGGATGGACGGGCGGCCCAATGGCCGGTGTCCTGCTGATGGAGCTGTGGCACCCTGCCCCGTTTGTAATCAGTGCCGGTGCAGCGCTGGTCATGCTGGCGCAGTTCTGGCGCATGCGTCTGGGCAATGGCAAGCTGATCACCAAGGCCCGTGGTCCGGCCAACAACCCGTTGGCCTTTCTTCCCCGGTTCTTTGTTCAACCCAGATTGGTTGCCGGATATCTGTTTGCAATGATCCGGTCCTGCGGGTGGTGGATATATGTGGTCTACCTGCCCATTTTCGCCATCCAAAACGGGCTGGGAGAACAACTGGGCGGCATCCTTCTGTCGTGCACAAACGCCATGCTGCTGGCCGCCCCGTTGATCCTGCGCTGGGTCCAGACGCGGTCGCTCAGGTCTGCTGTTCGCATCGGGTTTGCCGCCGCGGGGGGCTGCTTCTTCGCAGCCGGATTGGTCGCGGGATGGCCGGTCGCCTCGGTCGCTGCGCTGGTTCTGGGGTCTGTCTGGCTGATCGTTCTGGATATCTGCGCCGGATTGCCCTTCCTTATGGCCGTAAAACCGTCTGAGCGAACCGAGATGTCGGCGATTTATTCCAGTTACCGCGATGTCTCGGGCATTCTGACGCCCGGTATTGCAGCTCTGGTCTTGCTGGCGGCACCGGTGGCCGGTGTGTTCGCGGCAGGCGGGATTGCTTTGTTTGGGGCATGGGCTGTCTCGGCCCGCTTGCATCCGCGGCTGGGCGAACCCAAGCCTGCCCTGTCGCCCGATAGGCTGGCAGAGCCCGGTTAAGCCTTAAGCCGGTAGCCGGTACGCAGCATCTGCCAGGTGATCAGCCCGATGGCCAGCGTGGCAAAACCACAAACCGCCATGCCCAACCACGGAGAGCTGTCGGACACGCCGATCATGCCGTAACGCAGCCCATCGATCAGGTAGAAGACCGGGTTCAGGTGGGTCAGGCGGTTCAGGACAGAAGGCAGCGCCTCGACCGAATAGAAGGTGCCCGACAGGAAGGCCAATGGCGTGACGATGAAGTTGGTGATCGCGGCCATCTGGTCGAACTTGTTCGCAAAGATCCCGGCAAAGAGGCCCAGCACGCCCATGAATGCGCCACCCAGAACAACAAAGATCAGCGCAATCAACGGGTGCTGGGGCGCGATGGACAGCAAAACCAGCAACGCAATCGAAATCACCAGCGCGATCATCAGGCCACGGGCGATGCCACCGGCAAGATACCCCAGCAGGATCTCGAGCGGGGACAGCGGCGGCATCAGCGTGTCGACGATATTGCCCTGCACCTTGGCAATCACCATCGAAGAGGAGGTATTGGCAAAGGCGTTCTGGATCACCGTCATCATCAGGATCCCCGGTGCCAGAAACACCACAAACGGCACGCCCATGACGTCAGGGCGGCTGGGCCCAATGGCGATTGTGAAGATCAGCAGGAACAGGCCAGCCGTGACCAGAGGCGCCAGAACGGTCTGGGTCCAGACCGAAAGAAAGCGCCGGATTTCGCGCTGCGCCAGCGTGTAAAGCCCCATCCAGTTGACCGCTCCAAAGCTGCGTGCGGTCTGTTCTGCGGGATTCTGCATGCTTTGCCCTCAACCTGATTCGAAGACAGCTTGTAACTCGGGCCGCAGTGTTTAGAATAGGGGGCTGAGACGAATTCCCAAGGCGGCCCGAATCCGGGGCCGCTTTCCGCTTTTGAAAGGCTGACGATGTCCTGGACAGACGAGCGCGTAGAACTGCTGAAGAAGATGTGGGGCGAAGGCCAGTCGGCCAGCCAGATCGCCAAGGAACTGGGTGGCGTGACCCGCAACGCGGTGATTGGCAAGGTCCACCGCCTGGGCCTGTCCAACCGGACAGCAGGCGCAGCCCCGGCCAAGTCCGAACCGAAAGAGAAACCGGCACCCGCGCCCAAGGCCGAAGCCAAGCCCAGGCCCACGCCAAAGACAGAGCCGGCGCGCCCGGCTGCTGCTGCCGAGGCGAAACCCGCCGTTCCGGCGCGCCGCCAGATCATCCCGGCCGGCCAGCCATTGCCGCCACAGCCCTCGGCCAACGAGATCAGCCCCGAGGCGCTGGCCAAGGTCAACGAGATCGAGAAGAAAGCCAAGAAGCTGACGCTGATGGAACTGACCGAGAAGACCTGCAAATGGCCTGTGGGCGACCCCGCGACCGAGGATTTCTGGTTCTGCGGCCTGCCGGTTGAGGCAGGCAAACCCTATTGCGAGGCGCATGTGGGCGTGGCTTTCCAGCCGATGAGTTCGCGCCGCGACCGGCGGCGGTAATAGCGAACACCAGAACCTAAATCATGTCTATAGAACGTGAAAAGGGCGCAGGCGTTTCGCCACGCCCTTTACCGGAGGCGTTGTATAGTCAAGAACGACGCAAGGCGTAACGGGCTCTTACAAAGAAAACACCCTCGCTGAATGCTGCGAGGGTGTTTTAGTTCGGAGCGTCAACTTTGCGGACGATGCTGCCGTTCGCTGCGTGGCGGCGCCAATCGTCTCGGTGGTTGTCAGCTTTGCGGACGAAGCTGGCATCGCCGACACTAGACGCATCATTCCTTTCCAGGCTGTGCCGTTGGCTGATGCCCTCGATGATTTTACTATGTCGGCGCGGAAAAGCGGAGTAAGCTGCCGATCTTTATTGGGCATGAAAAGAGGTCGGTATGGAATATCGGATAGCTTCGGTTACCGAAGTAGACGACAAACCCGCATTCGAAGAACTTCTGACCGAGTATTACGCCGTCGTCTTTCATAAACTGGCCTTGGCAGGCGGGTCTGCGAGAAAAGAACCAAAAGATATGGCATCATCCGTTCTGGCAAATATTCAGACGTTCTTGCCGCCAACCGGCCGCCTCGTTCTGGCATATGGTGAACAAAACCGCCTTGTGGGGTGTGGTACGCTGCAACAGGCCCGACCAGATGCCGGAGAGCTAAAGCGTCTTTTTGTTCGACCGGAAGCAAGTGGAAACCGCCTTGGCCGAGCTTTGGTCGATGCACGGATGGAGGCCGCTCGGGAGATGGGTTGGCGCACCCTTTTGGTGAATACTGTAAAAGGCAATCAAGATATGCTCCGCATCTATGAGCGCATCGGCTTTAGATTCATCGAAAGATACCCGGAGTGTTCCGATCCCATCGAGCTAACTGACTACTTTGATTATATGCAATTCGACTTTTATTAAGTTCTGCTCTGCCCGCTTCGGGCTCGAACCTGACATTGAAGTGCCGGTGATCTTGGTGTCAGTGGCACATGGTAGCCTTTCACTGCGCGGGATGTGTCGGCAGGTTCGGCATCGCCACCCAGCCCGGCAATTCATCCGGCACGACCGAGACATGCAGGCGTTCTGACTGATCCCGCCCGACCTTGCGGTGTTTGCGCAGCAGAAAGATCTTGCCCCAGCCGCGCCAGGTTCCAACCGATTGCGCATGGGCATCCGTCGGGAAACGGGTGCGCCAGCCTTCGGGCATCGGCAGCCCGTGCATCTCGGCCTTGTCCAGCATCCAGATCAACGAGATATTGCTGAGCGGCCGGGCCTCTTCATAGCCGTTCAGCTGGCCGCCGATATCGCCGTGGGTGCCACGGAACCAGACCTGTTCCACATGACCTTTGAAATCGGGCTTGCATCGCCACAGAACCGGCTCGAACACCTCGCGCGTTTCGTCGAGGGCCAGCGCGTGATAGCCATGCAGAGTGGCCGGGCCCAGCTGGTGGTTGTGAAAGGCATGGCGATCCTCGGCCCAGCGCCACAGCAGCGGCAGGCGCAGGCCCAGCGCCTTGACCGTATCCCAGACTCCGACCATCTCGATCTTGACATTGTCATGGCAGAACTTGCGGCGGAAATCGCGGGCGGCGGTGCCGCTGACATTGCATTCATAATGGCGGTAGGCTTGCAGGATGTTCCGCTCGGTCGCGTGTTCGGCCTTGAGCAGGCCGATCATGTCGATCACCCCGGCAAGGCTGCGCACGCCGTAGGCCCCACGGGAATAACCGATGAAATAAATCCGGTCACCGGGCTTGTAGCGGGACGCCAGATAGCCATAAGCGCGGCGTATCTGGCGGTTGATGCCCCGGCCCATCATCACGTCCATGGTGGATTTCCAGCTTTCCCACTGCACACCCGCCTCGTAGAACACCGACACCTTGCTGCCCATTTCGCAACACAGGCGATAGGTCTGACCGGCATGGGTCTCGAACCCCGGTTCGAGGGTGGACATGGTGCCATCAAGGATAATGACGTGGCTGATCGGCTCGCGGTGCCGCGTTTCGGCGGAGTGCTCGGACCGCAAGGGCCGCCCGAGCCATCCCAGAATCTTCCTACTGAGCCGCGACAGTTCCATGCGTCAGCAATTCCCAAACTTTGTGAGGTGTGAAAGGCATATCCGCCTGCCGCACCCCGTGATCCCAGAGCGCGTCCTGAACCGCGTTCGCCACAGCGGCCAGAGCGCCCACCGTGCCGGCCTCGCCGCATCCTTTCATCCCCATCGGGTTGGAAGTTGACGGCACCGGCGCCGAGGTAAACTTTATCATGGGTACGTCCACCGCGCGGGGCAAGGCGTAATCCATAAACGATGCCGTGAGCAGTTGTCCGTGATCATCATGCACCACATGTTCCGACAGCGCTTGCCCGATGCCCTGAACCACCCCGCCATGCACCTGCCCTTCGGCCAGCATCGGGTTGATAAGATTTCCGAAATCATCAACCACGGTGTAGCGGTCCACACGGGTTTCGCCGGTGAAGGAATCGATCACGACCTCGGCAACATGCGCGCCGTTGGGATAGCTGCGGGCATCCAGTTGTGCGCGGGACTCATGCGTCAGCAAGTCCAAGCGCCCGTCGGCGCGGGCCATGGCCGCGGCTTCGGTCAGGGTCGGCGTCAGGTTCGAGCCCGGCGCGCGGAATGTTTCATGGTCAAATCGCACATCACTGTCCTCGACCCCCATCTTATCGGCCAGATAAGGCGTGAATGCGGCGATCATTTTGTCAATGGTGGCAAGGGTCGCGGTACTTTGCACCGTCAC
The DNA here is from genome assembly GCF_056536285.1 of Ruegeria sp. AF3. Classification (NCBI taxonomy): domain Bacteria; kingdom Pseudomonadati; phylum Pseudomonadota; class Alphaproteobacteria; order Rhodobacterales; family Roseobacteraceae; genus Ruegeria; species Ruegeria sp. AF3. The sequence continues at coordinate 969,744 of NZ_JBQFJM010000001.1, forward strand.
TGAGCGTGAGCCACCAGTTCCGCCGCCATGGCCAAGCCGGTCGGTATCCCCCTGAATGACGGTGATCCTGTCCATCGGAACGCCGGTCTGATCGGACAGGAACTGGGCATAAACCGTCTCGTGCCCCTGCCCGTTCGATTGTGTGCCGACATAAAGGTTCACCGTGCCATCCTCGCAAAACTCGACCTTCGAGTTCTCGGAAGGGTCCCCCAAAATACTTTCGATATAGTAACAAAGACCCTGCCCCCGGATCAGACCGCGTTCGGCATCGGCGGCCTTGCGGGCCTCGAACCCGCTGGTCTGGCTGGCCGCACGGCGCAGGACCATGTCGAAATCGCCGACATCATAGGTTTCACCCGTAGCAGAGGTGTATGGGAAGTGGCCGGGTTTGATGAAGTTTCTGCGCCGCAACTCCCACGGGTCAACGCCCAGTTCGCGCGCGGCGCGGTCCATCACGCGTTCCAGCACATAGATCGCCTCGGGACGTCCGGCACCGCGATAGGCGTCAACCTGTGTTGTCGTGGTATAGAACCCCTCGACCCGGAGATAGGTGGTCTGAACGTCATAGACCCCCATCAGCACCTTGCTGAACAGGCTTGTCTGGATCGCCTGCGCGAAATGGCTGTTATAGGCACCAAGGTTGACTTTGCTGTGAACGCGGTAGGCGGTGATCCGGTGGTCGGCATCAAAGGCCAGCTCGGCCAGCGAGGTCAGATCGCGGCCGTGGTGATCGGACAGCATTGCCTCGGACCGGTCGGACATCCAGTGCACGGGCTGGCCCAGTTTCATCGCGGCCACGGCCACGCAGAAATATTCGGGATATGGCATCACCTTCATGCCAAACCCGCCCCCCACATCCGGGGTGGTGACACGGATCGCATCCGCATCGAGTTTCAGCTTTTGCGCCAGTTGTGCCTTCATCGCCCAGACACCCTGCCCGCCATAGGAAAAGTGCAGACGCCCGCCAGACCAGTCGACCTGACAGCCCCGCGGCTCTAGCGAGCTGATGATGACGCGGTTGTCGTGCACGTTCAGCGAGACGGTATGGGCGGCGGCCTGAAAGGCGGCTTTGGTCGCGGCTTCATCACCCAAGCCCCAGTCAAACGCGCGATTGTCCGGCGCTTGCGGGTGCAGGGCCTCACCCCCCGCGTTCACGTCCAGCTTGGCAGCGCGTTCCCGGATATCTATCCAGATCAGCTCGACCGCGTCCTGCGCCTGAACCAGCGTATCAGCGATGACAACGGCCACGGGTTCGCCCACAAAGCGCACGCGGTCCCTGGCCAGCATATGCCGATCCGGCGCGGCAGAGCCGGTTCCGTCGCGGTTGGTCAAGGTTGCGGCATTCATCACTGTATCGATGCCCGAGGCTGCAAGATCGTCCAGTGTCATGACCAGCCGCACCCCGTCGGCATCCCGCGCAGCCTCAAGATCCAGCGCGGTGATATCGCCATGGGCCACAGGGCTGCGGAAGAAAGCGGCAAACAACGCATTGCCGGGCACGACATCGTCCATATAGCGCCCCTGCCCGGTCAGGAACCTCTGATCCTCGGTCCGTTTGACCGGCTGGCTTCTGCCGAATTTTTCCATGGGATGCTCCTGTCACTGCCTTGATGGCGACACTAGCCCTGCGTTCGCTTATGTCCAGCGCCTTGCATGAAAGCGTGTGGCGACACCGATGTCGTAAACAGGATTGCAGGAGCCGCAGAGGGATTCGTAGGCTGTTTGAAAATGCAGCCTGCCGGAGGTCCTCCATGCCCGAACCCATTTCCCTGTCACAGGGCCGTCTGGACGCCCCATCGATCGACGCGTATTGGCAAGACGGGTTTGCCTTTCCCATCACAGTCTTTTCGCCGGATGAGACCGCACAGTTTCGGGCCGAGCTGGAGCAGATCGAGAAGACATGGCGTGTGGCCGACCTTCCGCTGCCGCTGAACATGTACAAGCGCCTGAACGCCCATGTGGTGATGCCGCTGGTCGCCCGTATTGCACTGGACCCCAGGGTTCTGGACGTCGTCGAAGGAATACTGGGGCCGGACTTGCTGCTGTGGTCTGCGGAACTGTTCATCAAAGAGCCACGCACGACGCAGGTTGTTGGAATGCATCAGGACCTGACCTATTGGGGGATGGGCGAAACACCGGATCAGATGACCGCGTGGATAGCATTGTCGCCTGCCACGGTTGCAAGCGGCTGCATGGACTTTGTCAGGGGCAGCCACAAGAACCCGATCCTGCCCCATAACGACACGTTTTCAGACAACAACCTGCTGTCGCGCGGGCAGGAGGTGGCTGTCGATGTGGCAGACGAGGACAAAACGCATATCGAGTTGCAGCCGGGTCAAATGTCGCTGCACCATGGCCTCACTATCCATGGCTCGGGACCCAATATGTCGGACGATCGGCGGATCGGGCTGGCAATCCGGTATCTGAACCCGAACGCACAGCAAAAAGTGGCGGACCGCGATTACGCGGTCTTGGCGCGGGGCGAAGACCGGGTGGGCAATTTCATCCTCATCGAACCACCGACCGAATTGTTTTCGCCGCCAGCCTTGGCGCTTCATGCCCGCATCCGGGAGGATCAGGCCAAGGCGATGACACAAGGCGCAGCACAAAGCACGCACCTGTACGGAAACGAGGTGACCGGCACGGGGTGACATCGGCAATCGTCGCCGCGCAGGGCCTTCCCCTTCCCGTCTCCATTCGCTATTGCAGGCGCTGACCCGAATTTGTTGACGCAGGACGCATCCCATGGCGATGGAAAAGACATTCAACGCGGCCGAGGCCGAGGCCCGTATCTATGAGGCCTGGGAACAGGCCGGAGCCTTCAAGGCAGGCGCGAACCGTTCGCGTGATGAGAGCTTTTGCATCATGCTGCCACCGCCCAACGTGACCGGCGCGCTGCATGTGGGACATGCCTTTAACCATACACTGATGGATATTCTGATCCGCTGGCACCGGATGCGCGGGTTCGACACTCTATGGCAACCTGGTCAGGACCACGCCGGCATCGCCACGCAGATGCAGGTTGAAAAGAAACTGATGGCCGAAGAGGGCAAGAAGCGCACCGACTACGCGCGCGAGGAGTTTCTGGCCAAGGTCTGGGATTGGAAGGGGCAATACGGCCGCAAGATTATCGAACAGATGACGCGGTTGGGGAATTCCTGCGACTGGTCGCGCAATGCCTTTACCATGGCGGGCGCACCAGGTGACCCACGCACCGGGCACGAAAACTCACCCAACTTCCATGATGCCGTTATCAAGGTCTTCGTCGACATGTACGAAAAGGGCCTGATCTATCGCGGCAAGCGACTGGTCAACTGGGACCCGCATTTCGAAACGGCGATTTCGGACCTTGAGGTCGAGAATATTGAAACGCCGGGCCACATGTGGCACTTCAAGTACCCCTTGGCGGGCGGCGAGACATATGAGTATTTGGAAAAAGATGAAGATGGGAATGTGATCTTCCGCGAGGAGCGGGATTATATTTCCATTGCAACCACGCGGCCCGAAACCATGCTGGGCGACGGTGCTGTGGCCGTGCATCCGTCGGATGAGCGCTACGCGCCGATCGTCGGCAAACTGTGCGAAATCCCGGTTGGCCCGAAAGAGCATCGCCGCCAGATCCCGATCATCACCGATGAGTATCCCGATCCCGATTTCGGCTCGGGCGCGGTGAAGATCACCGGCGCGCATGACTTCAACGACAACATGGTGGCCAAGCGCGGCGGCATTCCAATGTACCGCCTGATGGACACCAAGGGCGCGATGCGGGCCGATGGCGCGCCTTACGCCGAGGAGGCGGGCAAGGCGCAGGAATACGCGCGCGGCAAAGCGTTCACCGAGAATGAGATCGACGCGATCAACCTGATCCCGGATCACCTGCGCGGACTGGACCGGTTCGAGGCGCGTGTGAAGGTGGTCGAGGAAATCACTGCTGACGGTCTGGCCGTGATGACCCGCGCGGATGATCCGCGTCTGGGCACCAAACTGGGCGAGGATGACGACCCGGCGGCTCTGGTGCCTTTGGTCGAGAGCAAGCCGATCATGCAGCCCTTCGGCGACCGCTCCAAGGTCGTGATCGAACCGATGTTCACCGACCAGTGGTTCGTCGACGCCGAAAAGGTCGTCGGCCCCGCGCTGGACGCGGTCAGGGACGGCACGGTCAAGATCATCCCCGAGTCGGGCGAGAAAACCTATTACCACTGGCTGGAGAACATCGAGCCCTGGTGCATCTCGCGCCAGCTGTGGTGGGGGCATCAGATTCCGGTTTGGTATTATTGGGTTCCAGATAGCTTTGAAAAGCTGGATGCCCAAATAAAGTGGCTGAACGAAACTTTCCAAGGCGAGAACAATCCCTCTGGTCGCGTGGAAATTCCCGAGCATCTCAGGTATTCGATGATCGAGAAACAGGTTTGTGCCCCTAGCTTTGACGCGGCAGTCGAGCAGATCAAAAAGCAATTTCCAGAAGGTTGCTACTTTGAGGAAGAAAAAATCGAAGGCCGTGTTGGTCGAGAAAGTGGCGTAGGAGCGGGCATTGGCCCACTGTCCGATGGGAAAAGGCGCGTTGGAATGCGCCGTGATGAAGACGTCCTTGACACATGGTTCTCCTCCGGCCTCTGGCCCATCGGCACGCTGGGCTGGCCCGAGGATACCGAGGAGATGCGCCGCTATTTCCCGACCAGCGTTTTGATCACCGGCGCGGATATCCTGTTCTTCTGGGTCGCCCGGATGATGATGATGCAACTGGCCGTGGTGAACGAGGTTCCGTTCCACACCGTCTATCTGCACTCGCTCGTCCGCGACGAGAAGGGCAAGAAGATGTCCAAGACCACCGGCAACGTCATTGACCCGCTGGAAATCGTCGACGAATTCGGCGCCGACGCGCTGCGGTTCACCAACGCCTCGATGGCGGCGATTGGCGGCGTGCTGAAACTGTCGCGTGAACGCGTCACCGGCTATCGCAACTTCGGCACCAAGCTTTGGAATGCCGTCCGCTTTGCCGAGATGAACGAGGTCTTTACCGACGCCGTGCCGCAACTGGACGTTAGCAAGTTGAAGCCCAAAGCCGCCGTCAACCGTTGGATCATCGGCGAAACCGCCCGCGTGCGGGCCGAGGTCGACGCGGCGCTGGAAAGCTATCGTTTCAACGACGCGGCCAACGGGCTCTATGCCTTTGTCTGGGGCAAGGTCTGCGACTGGTATGTGGAACTGTCCAAACCGCTGCTGCAAGGCGACGACGCCGCGGCGCAGGCCGAGACCCGCGCCACCATGCGCTGGGTTCTGGATCAGTGCATGGTCCTGCTGCACCCGATCATGCCCTTCATCACCGAAGAGCTGTGGGGCCTGACCGGCAACCGCGCGAAAATGGTCGTCCATGCCAATTGGCCGACTTATGGTACCGAACTGGTCGACGCCGACGCGGATCGTGAAATGAACTGGGTGATCTCGGTGATCGAGAACACCCGCTCGGCCCGTGCGCAGATGCGGGTGCCTGCGGGTCTCTACGTGCCGATGCTTGTGACCGAGATCGACGCCAACGGCCAAGCCGCATGGGACCGAAACGAGGCGCTGATCAAGCGTCTGGCCCGGATCGACAGCCTGACCAAGGCCGATGAGCTGCCCAAAGGCACGATCTCCATCGCGGCCCCCGGTGCGAGCTTCGGCCTGCCGTTGGCGGATATCATCGACATCGGCGCGGAAAAGGAGCGGCTGGAGAAAGCCAAGGGCAAGCTGGCCAAGGAACTGGGTGGCTTGCGCGGGCGTCTGAACAACCCCAAATTCGTGGCCTCGGCCCCGGATGAGGTGGTCGAGGAAGCCAAAGCCAACCTCGCCGCCCGCGAGGAAGAAGAAGCCAAGCTGAACGAGGCGCTGGCCCGTCTGGCCGAGATCGCCTGATCTTCATCTTTTCAAAAATACTCATATCCCGAACCCCGCCGCTGATCCGGCGGGGTTTTCTTTTGCGCGTTCAGACCTTGCCCGCCCCTGCCGCCGCTTGTTAGCAATCACCAACCCCAACCGTCCGAGGCTGTCATGACCCAGTTTGCCCCACCGCTCCAGACAGTCTCGACCGGGCTGGTTGTCGCCATTGTCGGGTTCTTCAGTTCCTTTCCTATCGTGTTGCAGGGGCTGGCCGCGATGGACGCGTCTCCGGCGCAGGCGGCCTCGGGTCTGATGATGGCGGCCATCGCAATGGGACTGACCGCCATTGTGCTGAGCCTGTGGTACCGGCAACCGATCAGCGTCGCCTGGTCGACACCGGGGGCGGCGCTGCTGGCGGTGTCCGCGACTCCGGCGCTGGGGTTTTCCGAGGCAACGGGCGCGTTCCTGTGTGCAGGGGCGCTGACGGTTCTGGCCGGGCTCTGGCGGCCATTGGGGCGGCTAGCGGCCGCCATTCCGACGACTCTGGCACAGGCCATGCTGGGGGGCGTTCTGCTGCCGCTTTGCATTCTGCCCTTTCAGGCCGCAGTCGAATTGCCCGAGCAAGCCCTGGCGGTGATCCTGACATGGTTCATCGCGGGCCGGATCAACCGGCTGTTCGCCGTTCCGGCGGCCGTTGCCGCCGCCGCGCTTGTTGTGGTGCTGAACGCAGGCGATACCTCGGTGACCCCGGCGCGATGGCTGGCGGCACCGGTCTGGACCATGCCCGGTTTCTCGCTGGCCTCGACCATCGGAATCGCCATCCCGCTGTTTATCGTCACGATGGCGACCCAGAATATTCCCGGCATCGCGGTGATGCGCAGCTTTGGCTATACCCCGGCGCCGGGCAGGCTGTTTTCATCCGTGGGTGGGGCAAGCCTGTTATCGGCTCCGTTTGGTGCGCCTGCCACCTGCCTTGCGGCGATCACGGCTGCGATGTGTTCCAACGAAGACAGCCACCCCGATCCCGCGCAACGGTACTGGTCGGCCATCATGGGTGGGGTGTTCTACGGTGTATTCGGCATCTTTGCCGTGGCGATTACCGGCTTTGCATCCCATGCCGATCCGCTGTTGATGGGGACATTGACCGGTGTCGCCCTGATCGGCGTGCTGGCCAATTCGATTTTCGCAGCACTTGAGGTTCCGGCCGAGCGTGAGGCCGCGATGCTGACCTTTGCGATCACCGCATCGGGCATCTCGGTCTTTGGGCTGGGCGCGGCGGTCTGGGGCCTGCTGGTCGGCGGGCTGGCCTATCTGGTGAGCAACAGAATCCGGTAGCCGCTTTCGCATCCTGCCCTTGCCGGGATTAATCGCCCCTTGGTTGGTTCGGCAGAACGCAAGGTTGTGATGGCGAAAAACGCCGATTTTGAAATGCGTTACAACATGGCCCGCGATGCACGGCGGGCTTTCATCCGCTGATCATTTGAACTCGGGCTTGCGGCCCTGCATCTGCGCCATCACGACCTCCATCTGATGCGGCTTGCCGATCAGCTCAACCTGCTCGGCGGATTCCGCCTTGAGAACATCCGCGCGGGGCTGGGTTTCGGCCACTTCGATCAGCCGCTTGGCGGCACGGATGGCCGAAGGGCTTTGACCGGCGATGTTCTCGGCAATGGCCAAAGCTTCGGTCAGCGGATCATCTGAAAGCTGCGTGACCAGCCCCCAATCCATCGCCTGCTGCGCACCGATGGGCCGGGCCGTGTAGGTCAGCAGACGCAGAACGTCCGAACGCACAAGCCGGGGCAACAGAACCATGCCACCCATATCGGGGATGATACCCCATTTCATCTCCATCACCGCCAGTTTCGCCTCGGGGTGCGCGATACGGATATCCGCGCCCAGCGCAATTTGCAGGCCACCGCCATAGGCGACACCCTGAATGGCGCAGATCACCGGTACCGGTACGCGACGCCAGATCAGGGCCAGCTCCTGCATCTCGTTGGCATCCTCATGGTTGCGGGTCATCAGCCATTCGGTGGGATCCATATGGGCCATCTTTGCAAAGCTTGCCATGTCGAGCCCTGCGCAGAAGCTTTTCCCCTCGCCCGACAAAACCACGGCGCGGGCGTCCGAGGCGGCGACCTCTTGCCCGGCAGAGAGCAATGCCTTGACCATCGCGTCATCCAGCGCATTCATCTTGTCACCTCTGGTCAGGGTGACATGGGCAACATGGTCTTGATAGGTGACGGATACACGTGACATGGGGGACCTCCCGAAATTCAGTTGCGGCGACCATGCCCGGACGGGACGCCGAATTCCACTGCGACGTCAGGGCAGATCGCTGACAGGCATCCGCCCGAACCAGGGGGAATCGAGCGTCATGACATAGAACTGATCGCCCACGATCCGGCCCCCTGTTGTGATGCCAATACGGCCTTGAGGGTCTTGAAGCGTGCGCAGGATCGTGCCTTCACCATCAAATTGCACCAGCATACCCCGATGGATCGGTGCCGGGCGTACAGCCGGACCCAGCCGCCAGACCACCTTGCGCAGGAAGGGGTACGGCATCAGTGCCTCGGACGGGACACGCGGGCTGGCGAAGGCCATCCAGTAGGTGCCATCACCTTGTGCTTCGAGATTGTCGGGATAGCCGGGCAGGTTGTCCAGCAAGACCTCTTGCTGACCGGCTTTCGGCCCGCTGAGCCACAGCTTGTGTACCCGTGCGCGACCGGTCTCGGCGATCAGCAGGAAATCTGCGTCAGGTGAGAGCGCAATGCCATTGGTATAGACGAACCCAGTGGCAATCTTTTCGGTGCGGCCATCGGGTGTGTGACGGGCGACATAGCCTGTATCGGATTGTTCCCAGATGGTCAGGACCGAAGTCGGCTTGGTCCCGCCCATGGTTTCGGGATCGAACCGGTCGGAAGAGTTCGAAAAATAGATCGTGCCGTCCTGCGCCACGTCCAGTTGGTTTGCATAGACCACGGGCGCACCGTCGATATCGGCCACCACGGATTCAAGCGTGCCCGGCCCAGTCCAGCGCATCACGCCGCGAAAGCTGTCGGCAATGTAAAGCGCGCCATCCGGTCCGGCCCTGAGACCCAGAGGACGCCCACCGAGTTGGTCGGCCACAACAGGGTCGGCCCCGTCAATGCGATAGAGCGTGCCAGACCGGCTGGTCGTATAGACCGCGCCGTCGGGCAGGATGGCGATATCTTCGGGGCCGGTTTCCCCATCCGGCAGGCGGATCAGCTGCGCGGCGTCCAGCGCGGTGTTCTCTGCGAAATCTCCTGTGAAACCGGCATCTTCCGGCATCTCAACGGCGACGGGGATAACGGGAACGGGCCAGAACAGAAGATAGGAAAGGCCCAGAAGAACAATGGCAGACAGTATGCGCATTTGCGCTCCTTACTTATGTTTCAATACGTTCTGACGCGCGGGATGATGTGCGCGCTTGCCCGAAGCTCGGGCTTGGGGTTATCTGCAGGCATGACAGGACCTCGATACACCCCGCTTGCCCAATCCCTGCCCGCCACCGTGCCCTTTGTGGGCCCCGAAACGCAAGAGCGTCAGCGCGGCGCGGCGTTCATTGCCCGTCTTGGGGCCAATGAGAGCGTGTTTGGCCCCTCGCCCCACGCGTTCCGGGCCATGGAGCAGGCCGCGTCTGATATCTGGATGTATGGTGATCCCGAGAACCACGATCTGCGCCATGCTTTGGCCGAGTATCATGGGGTAACCTCCGAAAATATCGTTGTGGGCGAAGGGATTGACGGGCTTCTGGGTTATCTTGTGCGTCTGATTGTAGGGCCCGGGGATGCGGTTGTGACCTCGGACGGGGCGTATCCCACCTTTAATTATCATGTGGCCGGGTTCGGTGGCGTTCTGCACAAGGTTCCCTATGCCGGGGATCACGAAGACCCGGCGGCCCTGTTTGCGAAGGCGGCCGAGGTGGGTGCAAAGCTGGTCTATCTGGCCAATCCGGACAATCCGATGGGCAGCTGGCATTCCGGCGCGGATATCGTGGCGGCGATGGACGCCCTGCCCGACGGGTGCCTGCTGATTCTGGATGAGGCTTATGTGGAGTGCGCGCCAGATGGGACAGCGGCTCCTGTAAGCGCAGACGACCCCCGCGTGATACGGATGCGGACATTTTCCAAGGTCTATGGCATGGCGGGCGCACGGGTTGGCTATGCCATGGGAGCGCCCGACCTGATTGCAGCCTTCAACAAGGTGCGCAACCATTTCGGCATGAACCGCGCGGCACAGGCCGGGGCGTTGGCCGCGTTGCAGGATGGTGCGTGGCTGGAGCATATTCAGGCGCAAATCGCCGAGGCGCGTGAGCGGATAGGAACGATTGCCCGCGAGAACGGGTTGGAGCCGCTGCCCTCGGCCACCAATTTCGTGACGATTGATTGCGGGCGGGATGGGGATTTTGCCCGAGCGGTTCTGGAGGCTCTGGTTGCGCGGGGCCTGTTTGTCCGGATGCCGTTTGCAACGCCCCAGAACAGGTGCATCCGGGTAAGCTGTGGTGAAACAGCAGATCTGGATGCTTTCGCGGCCGCCTTGCCCAAGGCGCTAGCGGAAGTGCGGGCAAAGACGGACTAGCGCTGGTCTGTCTTGCCATCGGGTCAAAGGGGGGCTGTCTGCCCCCCATCGCGCAATGCGCGATTCCCCCCGAGGATATTTTTGGCCAGATGAAGGGGCGGATCAGCGCTGTTCGTCTGACGTGTATCAGGCGGCCAGAACGGCAGCGGCGGCCTCGAACGCGCCTTTGCCACGGGGGATATCAAGCGCGGTCATGGCCGTTTCCATACCGCCCAGCATCGCCATCACCATCTGCCCGTTGACATGACCCATATGTCCGAGGCGGAAACAGCTGTCGTAATCCTCCATCCCAAGGCCAATGCCCAATGTCAGGCCCAGTTGATGTTCGGTGAACGCGCGTAGGGCCGTGCCGCGCCCTCCGGTCAGGCGCAGGGCTGTAACGGCATGGCTGCGGTGGTCGCGGTCGGCAACGTTCAGATGCAGCGCGCCGCCTTCGGCCCATGTTTCGCAGGCCGCCCAGATGGCAGTAGCCAGACGCTCATGGCGGGCCCAGACCAGTTCGATCCCTTCCGCATGGATCAGGTCGAGCGCGGCGCGCAGACCATAGAGGTGATGCGTCGGCGCGGTACCGTCGAAATACTGGTAGAACAGTTCAGGGTTAGCGCGCGGCTGCCAGTCCCAATATCGCGAAACACGCGGCATGGCGGCCCGCTTAACCTGTGCTTTGTCGTTGAAAAAGACAAAGCCTGTACCTGCGGGGGTCATCAGGCCTTTCTGGCAGGCGGTGACCGTGACATCGACGCCCCATTCATCCATCTCGAACCGGTCGCATCCCAGCGAGGCGATGCAATCGGCCATCAACAGCGCCGGGTGGTCCAGATCGTTGAGCAGTTTGCGCAGTGCCGAGATATCGTTGCGGATCGAGCTTGATGTGTCCACATGAACCGCGAGAACGGCCTTGATCTGGTGGCTTTTATCCGCGCGCAAAGCGTCGGCAATTCGGTCGAGATCCCAGGCGGATGAGTTGCCGAAATCGATCAGCTGCACCTTTGCCCCGATGCCTTCGGCCATCTCGGCCCAGCCATGGGTGAACCGGCCCGAGGCAGGAGCCAGAACGGTTTCGCCGGGGGCGATCACGTTGGACAGAGCGGCCTCCCACGTGCCGTGACCATTGGCAATATAGATGGCAACGTCATGGCCTGTGCGTGCAACCCGACGCAGGTCGCGGGTCAGGGCGGGCATCATGTCGATGAGCGCGCCATCGTAGATATTGGGCGACGGACGATGCATCGCCTGCAGGACCGCGTCCGGCATCACCGACGGGCCTGGGATTGCCAAATAAGTTCGCCCCTGAGAGAGGGCAGATGTCTGTGTCATGGGGTCAACCTGTCTGAGTTGACGCCCACATTACCGAGGGGCTTCGCGGCGTCAATCCGCCAGCTTCGATGCCTCGCGCGCAAGTGTTTCGATCCCGGCCCAGTCACCACTTTCGACCATCTGCTTGGGCGCGACCCAGCTGCCACCGGCGCAGACCACGTTGGACAGGGACAGGTATTCGCGGGCGTTGGACATCGACACCCCGCCTGTCGGGCAAAAGCTGATCTGCGGCAGGGGCGCGCCGATTGCCTTGAGTGCGGGCGCGCCGCCCGAGGCCTCGGCCGGGAAGAATTTCAGCATGTCATAGCCTTTTTCCAGCAATGCCATTGCTTCGCTGGCCGTGGCCGCACCGGGCAGCAACGGCAGGCCCTCGGCCTCGCACGCCGCAAGGAGCGCGTCGGTTGCGCCCGGAGAGACGCCAAACTGCGCGCCCGCCTCTTTAGCGGCGCGGACGTCTTCGGGTGTGACCAGCGTACCTGCGCCGACCACGCCGCCGGGCACCTTGGCCATCGCGCGGATCGCGTCGAGCGCGGCGGGCGTGCGCAAGGTGACCTCGAGCGCTGGCAGACCGCCTGCGACCAATGCCTCGGCCAGCGGGCGGGCCTGCGCGGCTTCATCGACGACCAGAACCGGAACGATCGGGGCCAGTGCGCAGATCTCGCGGGTACGTTGGGATTTGGACATAAGGTTAAACTCCGAAAATGCTGGCACCGGTGTCGGCCGAGCCGACATTCTGGCGGAACGCACTAAAAAGATCGCGCCCTGCACCGTGTTGATTGGCGGACAGGTCGGCGGTGACGGGCGCGCGGTCCAGAACGCCTGCGGTGAGGATTTCCAGATCACCCCTGACCGCGTCAACGCGCAGGATGTCACCATCCTGAAGGTATGCAATGGGGCCACGGTCGAGCGCTTCGGGGACGACATGGATGGCGGCGGGTACTTTGCCGGATGCGCCAGACATGCGGCCATCGGTGACCAGCGCCACTTTCTGGCCCCGGCCCTGCAGGATCGACAGCATGGGCGTCAGCGAGTGCAGTTCCGGCATCCCGTTGGCCTTGGGGCCCTGGAAGCGCACGACGACGATGACGTCACCGGTGAACTCGCCCGCCTTGAAGGCTGCCTTGACCGCGTCCTGGTCGTGGAAAACGCGGACCGGAGCCTCGACCACCTGATGTTCGGGGGCGACGGCCGAGACCTTCATGACCCCGGTGCCCAGATTGCCGGTCAGGCGCGACAGGCCGCCAGTGGGCTGGAACGGGTCGCGGGCAGGACGGACGATCTTGTCATTCAGGCTGTGGCCAGCGCCGTCTTGCCAGGTCAGCTCACCATCGATTAGCTTGGGCTCGCGCGTGTAATTGTGCAGGCCCTGACCGGCGACGGTCAGCGTATCTGGGTGCAGCAAGCCTTCTTCGAGCAATGTGCCGATCGTGAACCCAAGCCCGCCTGCGGCGTGGAAGTGGTTCACGTCGGCCAGACCGTTGGGATAGACCCGTGCGACCAGCGGGACCACGGCGGAGATATCCGAGAAATCCTGCCAATCCAGCACGATGCCCCCGGCGCGCGCCATGGCGATCAGGTGGATCAGCAGATTGGTCGAGCCTCCGGTCGCCATCAGGCCGACGATACCGTTCACAAAGGCCCGTTCGTCGAGCACCTGATAAACCGGGGTATAGCTGTTTCCCAGCGCGCTGAGCGACAGGGCGCGGCGCGCGCCCTCTTGTGTCAGCGCGTCGCGCAAGGGCGTGTTGGGATTGACGAAGCTGGAGCCCGGAAGGTGCAGGCCCATGAACTCCATCAGCATCTGGTTGGTATTGGCGGTGCCGTAGAAAGTGCAGGTGCCGGGGCCGTGATAGGCGGCCATTTCGGCGGCCATCAGTTCGTCGCGCCCGACCTCTCCGGCAGCGAATTTCTGGCGAACCTTGGCCTTTTCGTCATTGGGCAGACCGCTGGTCATTGGCCCTGCGGGCAGGAACACGGCAGGCAGATGCCCGAACGCCTGCGCGCCGATGATCAGACCGGGGACAATCTTGTCGCAGACGCCGAGGAAGACTGCCGCGTCATAGGTGTTGTGGCTGAGCGCTATGCCAGTTGCCAGAGCAATCACGTCGCGTGAAAACAGCGACAATTCCATCCCTGCTTCACCTTGGGTGACACCGTCGCACATGGCTGGCACGCCACCTGCGACCTGAGCAGTACCTCCGGCGGCGCGGATCGCATCGCGGATCAGGGCGGGGTACCTTTCAAAGGGCTGATGGGCGGACAGCATGTCGTTATAGGCGGTGACAATGCCCAGATTGCCCGCCGTGCCGGTGGCCATGGATTGCTGGTCTTCACCCGCACCCGCATAGGCATGGGCCTGACCACTACAGGACAGGTGCGCACGAGCGGGGCCCTTACATCTGGCCTGTTCCATCCGGTCGATATGGGGGCCGCGCAGATCGGCGCTGCGGTCGATGATCCGTTTGGTGACGTCGGAAATGACAGAGTGAACCATGATTACCCTCCGATCTGACGCCAGCGACGCCCATCGCGATGCATCAGCATCAGTGCTTCTTCGGGGCCTGAACTGCCCTGATCGTACTTGGCGGGTTTGTCCCCGCGCTGTTCCCAGCCGTGAATGATGGGATCGACCCAGGCCCAGGCCGCCTCGGCCTCGTCGCCGCGCATGAATAGGGTCTGGTCGCCCCGGATGACATCCATGATCAGGCGTTCATATGCGTCCGGGGATTGCGAGTCATCACCCAGCGCGTCGGCAAAGCTCATGTCCAGAGCAACATCGGACAGGCGGAACCCGCCCTGCCCCGGTTCCTTTATCGTCGTGCGCAGGGTGATGCCTTCGTCAGGTTGCAGGCGGATCACCAGCACGTTGCCGTGCAACGGGCCGACATTGGGAAAGATCGTGTGTGGCGGGTCGCGGAAAAACACCGCGATTTCAGAGGCACGGGCGCGCAGGCGTTTGCCTGTGCGCAGGTAGAACGGCACCCCGGCCCAGCGCCAGTTGCCGATATGAACCTTGAGCGCAATGAAGCTTTCGGTGCGGCTGGCCGGGTTGCCAACGTGATCAAGGTATCCGTCACCGCCCTTGCCAGTGCGATACTGACCACGGGCGATATCCCTGGGTTCGACCGGTTCCAGCGCCTCGATCACCTTGACCTTCTCGTCACGCACCGCGTTGGGAGAGAACTTTGACGGAGGTTCCATCGCGGTCAGGCACAGCAACTGCACCAGATGGTTCTGGATCATGTCCCGCATCGCGCCGGATTGATCGTAATAGGCCCCGCGCCCTTCCACCCCGACGGTTTCCGCCACGGTGATCTGCACATGGTCGACATGGGTCGAATTCCAAAGCGGCTCGAACAGGGAATTCGCAAAGCGCAGCGCCATCAGGTTCTGCACGGTTTCCTTGCCCAAATAATGGTCGATCCGATAAATCTGGTGTTCCTTGAAACACGCCCGCAAGCCTTCGTTTAGCGCCCTGGCCGAGGCAAGGTCATGACCGAAAGGCTTTTCAACAACGATGCGACTGTCCGGCGTGGCCAGACCGGCGTCATGCAGGCGCTGCGCAATGCCCGAAAACAGGCTGGGACCCACCGACAGGTAAAAGGCCCGCACCACGTCGGGGCGCAGCAGCTTGGACAGATCGGACCATCCGGCATCGCCCAGTGCATCCACCGGCACGTATTCAACATGAGACAGGAACCGGTCCAGCGTGTCCTTTTTGAACTTTGGTGCGAATTCCTGCATCGATGCGCGGACCTGATCGCGAAATTCGTCGCTGTCGATATCCGAGCGCGCCGTGCCGATGATCCGCGCCCCATCGGGCATCTGGCCGACCTCGAACCGATGGTACAAGCCCGGCAAGATCTTACGTTGCGCCAGATCCCCGGTCGCGCCGAACAACACAAGATCGAACGGCTCTACCGGAATTACGCGTGAAACCATCACAGGCTCCTTCTCGAGTTTGCCGATATCAGTTCAGCACGGCATGAAACGGCTCTGCGGCACACTGTTACCGCTAACATTGCCTGCGTGATAGAAAGCCTGCGCGAAAAAATCAAGCATAGTTTCCCCAAAAAGCGAGGTTTTGAGGGCTATACCTGACTGCGCAGCCATTCCATCACGGCCGGACGTACGGATTGTTCGCCGCGATGGCGCGCGTCGGCGATGATTTTTCGCACCTCCATCAGGTCGCACCGCAGCAACAGGCTTTTGACCGGACCAATCGACGCCGGGCGCATAGACAGGGTGCGAATACCCATGGCCGCAAGGCACAGCGCCTCGACCGGACGGCCCGCATCCTCGCCACAGAAACTGAGCGGAGTGTCCGAAAGCCCGCAGCGTTCGACAATGCGTTCCATCAGGCTCAGGAAACTGACATTCAACGTGTCATAGCGGCGGCGGACCAGTTCATTTTCGCGGTCAGCGGCAAAAAAGAACTGCTTGAGGTCATTCCCACCGATCGAGATGAAATCGACCTCGTCAAAGAACTTTTGCGGCGCAAAGGCCAGTGAAGGGGTTTCCAGCATCGCGCCGACTTCAAGCGTTTCGGGCAGAACGTGGCCCAGTCGCTTTTCGCGTTCGATGGTTTTGTTCACTTCCCAGCGGGCTTCGCGATATTCCTCGGCCTGCGCGACAAAGGGGAACATGACGGTCAGCGGGCGACCATTGGCGGCGCGCAGAAGGGCCTGCAACTGCATCCGCATCACGCCGCGTTTGTCCAGACCGACACGAATGGCGCGCCAACCCAGGGCCGGGTTGGGTTCGGCCACGTGTTTCATATAGGGCAGTACCTTGTCCGACCCGATATCGAGCGTGCGGAACACCACCCTTTTGTCGCCCGCAGCATCCAGAACCCGCTGGTACTGAGTGACCAGCTCGGACCGTTTGGGCATCTTATTGCGGATCAGGAATTGCAGCTCGGTTCGGAACAGGCCAACACCCTCGGCACCTGACGTTCCCAGCGATGGCAGGTCGGCCATCAGACCCGCGTTCATCACCAGATTGATGCGCGTTCCGTCGCGAGTGACACAGGGGGTTTCGCGGATCGAGGCATAGCGTTCCTGTGCCTTGGCCTGCATCGCGATTTTGTCGCGGAAGGCGCTGACCACGCTGTCTTCGGGGCGCAGGTGAACAACGCCCTGATCGCCATCCACCAGCACGTGGTCGCCGTTCAGCGCTTCGGTCGTGATCCGGCCCACATGGACCACCAGAGGGATCGCCAGCGCACGGGCCACAATGGTAGCGTGACTGCCGACTGAACCTTCTTCGAGGATGATCCCCTTCAGCGCCCGACCGTATTCCAACAGGTCGCCGGGGCCGATATTGCGTGCGACCAAAATCGGGTCGGGTGGCAGATCGGCGCTGTCGGTTTTTCCCTGCCCGGTCAGAATGCGCAGCAAACGGTTGCTGAGATCGTCAAGATCCGCCAGCCGTTCGCGCAGATAGGGATCAGACACCTGCCCCATCCGGGCGCGCGCTTGGGATTGTTCTTTCTCGACCGCGGCTTCGGCGCTGAGCCCCAGGGCAATGTCCTCTTCCATCCGGCGCATCCAGCCTTTGGAATTGGCAAACATCCGGTAGGCTTCCAGCACCTTGAGCTGTTCGGTATCACCATCCCGGGAAATTTCGAGCATCTTGTCGACACCGACGCGCAGCTCTTCCACTGCCTCATTCAGACGTTCGCGTTCCCGGTGCGGGTCTTCGGCAATCGGATTGGTGACGACCACGCGGGGTTCATGCAGCCAGACATGGCCTTCGGCGGAACCTTCCTGCGCCGGGCCGCCGCGCAACAGGACCGATTGCTGGTGCCGTGGCGACAGGGCCGCGCCTTCGCCGACAAAGGCACCCAGTTCGGCCATTTCGGCCAGCACCATGGCCACCACTTCCAGCGCATAGATCTCGTCGGCGGAAAATTCACGCGCTTTGCGGGACTGGACAACCAGAACACCCAGCTTTTCCCCAAGGCGCTGCACCGGCACGCCGAGAAAGGACGAAAACCGCTCTTCCCCGGTTTCCGGCATATACCGGAACCCTTTTTCAGACGGCGCGTCCGGGGTGTTGACCACCTTGCCGGTCTTGGCGACCCGGCCCACCAGCCCCTCGCCCATGCGCATCCGGGTCTGGTGTACCGATTCCGGCGCAAGCCCTTGGGTCGCACAGAGTTCCAGGGTCTCTTCATCGCGGAACAGATATATCGAGCACACTTCGCTGCGCATGCTGTCGGCGATCAGATGAGTGATCTGATCAAGGCGCTCCTGCCCAGCGGCTTCGCTGGCCATCGCCTCGCGCAACCGCCCCAGCAGCTTGCGGGATTCTGTTTCCGTGCCGTCTGCCATGGCCCAACCAATTCAGTGTGTCAGGCGAAACCCTTGGCCGATCAGCTCAGGCCGCCTTGTCCAGTTCAAAGGCATCATGCAGTGCCTGAACGGCAAGTTCCATGTATTTCCTGTCGATAAGAACGGAAATTTTGATCTCGGAGGTTGTGATGACCTTGATGTTGATCCCCTCATCCGAGAGTACCTTGAACATTTTGGCCGCAACACCCGATTGCGAGCGCATACCGATTCCCACCACCGAAACCTTGCAGACACCGGTATCGGCGACCAGTTCGGCATAGTTGAGCTCGCCCTTGTCCTTGATCGCCAGCAGCGCTTTTTCGGCACGGACCACCTGATCGGTGGGGCACGAGAAGGTCATGTCCGTGCGTCCCTCGTCCGAGATGTTCTGCACGATCATGTCGACATTGACGCCCTCATCGCTGAGCGCGGTGAAGATGGTCGAGGCGATACCGGGACGGTCCGCCACCGAAACGACGGTCATCTTGGCCTCGTCACGGGAATAGGCCACACCGGCCACAACATTGGATTCCATGATATCCTCCTCGTCAACGACCAGCGTACCGGCCTCGTCGGATTGTTCTTCGAAACTTGAAAGAACGCGCAGTTTCACCTTGTAGCGCATTGCCAGCTCGACCGAGCGAGTCTGCAGCACCTTGGCGCCCAGCGACGCCAGTTCGAGCATTTCCTCGAACGAGATCCTGTGCAGCTTGCGGGCCTTTTCGCAGATGCGCGGATCGGTGGTATAGACACCATCCACGTCGGTATAGATGTCGCAGCGTTCCGCACCAAACGCCGCGGCAAAAGCCACGGCAGTAGTGTCCGAGCCACCCCGGCCCAGCGTGGTGATGCGGCCTTCGGGGCTGAGCCCCTGAAACCCGGCCACAACGGCCACTTTCATGCCTTCGCCGAATTTCTGGTTGATGTTCGTGGTCGGGATGTCTTCGATCCGCGCCTGGCTGTGCGCACTGGTTGTCAGCAGCGGCACTTGCCAGCCCTGCCAGCTGCGCGCCGGAACATCCATTTCCTGCAATGTCAGAGCCATCAGGCCAGCGGTGACGTTTTCGCCCGAAGATACAACGGCATCGTATTCACGTGCATCAAACAGCGGCGAGGTTTCATTCACCCAGCCCACCAGCTCGTTGGTCTTGCCCGACATGGCCGAGACGATGACGATCACGTCATAGCCCTTGGCAACTTCAACACCAACACGCTTGGCAGCGCGGCGGATGCGGTCCAGGTTGGCGACCGAAGTGCCGCCGAATTTCATAACGAGTACGGGCATGGGGGCAAATGTCTCCGCGCCTTGGATTAGAGGTCCCGAGCCTCATAAGCGAGGGGCACCCCAAGAGCAAGAGCGCAAACAGGACCCGCCTGTGGCACAGGGCCGCTTTACATTGCGCAGGTGCGGTGTCAGCCTGCGAGTAACAACCAAATCAAGAGGTTCCCCATGTTTCGCCTAGCCCTTGCCGTTACTTTGTTGTCGTCGCCTGTACTGGCCCAGGTTGCCAGTGTGGCCGGAACGGACGGAAAGAATGCACTGGGCAAAGTGCCCTGCGCCGCAAATGCCGGTGACCCGATGCAAAGCTGCAATGCGGAACTGCGCCGCCATGACGACGGCACGATAACGCTTGCGGTTGCTCTTGGTGGAGGAGAGGTGCGCCGCATCTATTTCAAGGAAGGCGTGCCAGACTCCAGCAGTTCCACCTCGAAGATGTCGTATGAAACGCGCGGTGATTTGATGGTTATCTATATTGAACCCGGTGAAGTCTATGAAATTCCCAAAGCGGCACTGTCCCGTCAGTAAGCGTGCGCCTGTCCATCATAGGTCTCGAAACAGCCGGTTGAACTGATCGACAGGGCCTCAAAGCGTTCCATCAGGCCCGAGACGGCCTGATCGACATCAATATCGGCGGCCGCGCCGCCCATGTCGGTTTGTACCCAGCCCGGATGATAGATGCCCACGGCGATCCCCTCGGCTTTCAGATCCGTTGCAAGGTTCCGCCCCAGATTCAGCGCCGCCGCCTTGGAGGCACGGTAGATATAGCTGCCCCCCGGTGCCCGCGTATGAGACGCCATCTGCGACGAGATGATCGCGACCTTGCCGCCTGCGGCACGCAGATTGGGCAACAAGGCCTGAACGGTCAGGAAAACGCCGGTCACGTTGGTGGCAAAGCTTTGCGCCCACATTTCGGCGGGGTAGCCGTCGATCGTGTGCCCCTTGTCCAGATAGACCCCGGCATTGCAGACCAGCAGATCAACGGGCTGGCCTTTCAGCTGTTCGGCCATTGCCGTCTGTTGAGCAGGGTCCGCCACGTCCAGACGCACCTGCGCGCTGCCATCGCGCGCGGTTCCAGTGACCACGTCACCGCGGGTGTCGTAGCGCGAGGCAAGGGTGCGGCCGATACCGCGATTGGCACCGGTGATCACGACATGCATGGATCAGTTGGTCTTTCTGCTGGGCAGAAACGGCAGCGGTGCCACCGGCACGCCATCTTCGATCAGCGATTTCGCTTCATCCGGTCTGGCTTCACCATAGATCGAACGCTCTGGCGCCTCTCCCAGATGCATCTTGCGCGCCTCGCTTGCAAAATCCTTGCCAACGTAGTCCGAGTTCTTTTCCACATGGCGGCGCAACTCGGCCAGAACCTTCGCGATCTCAGGCGAAGGGGTGGCGACGTTGATCTGTTCATTGGATGCAGGCGCGTTTTCAGGTTTTCCCTGCGCATTCCGGGCCGGACGTACACGCGGTGTCATGATCGCCTTCGCAACCTGCGTACATCCGCAGATCGCGCAGGTCACCATCCTGGCAGAGGCCAGCTTGTCAAAGGCTTCTGCGGATTGAAACCAGCTGTCGAATGTGTGGCCTTCACTGCATTTCAACGCGTATTGAATCATGTTCAGTCCAAAATTGCGATTGGCGAATAGATACCGACCAGACTGACAATATCAAGCCTCTCTGGAACTATCTTAATGTGTATATGTCTTAAAGTCGCGTAACAAATCGGCTAGCTCGGGTGATCCGACCATTTGAGCTGCCTTTTTAGGCGCAAACCACTTGCGCCTGCGCTCGTGCTGTTCAGGGAAATCCTGCGACATAACCTGTACATGCAGCGCAAAAACATCAACCAGTATCAAGGTCGGGGGCTGATTTGGGCTATGCTTGAGGTGCAGAAACTGCCCCAGCCCCGCTGTGCTGCATCGCCCCGTCACGCCCGCTTCTTCCCAAGCTTCCTGCACTGCGGTTTCTGATGGGGTCAGCCCGGGGATGAGCCACCCCTTGGGGATAATCCAGCGCTGGGCCCGGCGCGTCGTGATCAGCAAAACCTCTGGCTGGCCATGCCGGATCCGATAACACAGGGCAGAGGATTGCCGCAAAACAGGGGGTTCCGCAGTCTCAGTCAATACACGCGGCACCGATCTTGCATTCATTGCGCGACGCACCTTTTGTTCGGGCAACGGACTCGTTGGCTTTATAGGCGCGCATGACACGCCTATTTAGCGCCCTTCTCTTGAAAAACTACCATATGAAGTGGTGTCCGCCAAGTCTGGCGTGACGGCGCATTTGTTGATCACATGCGGGCTGACAGCTGCTTCACCAGCTCGTCATGCGAGATATCGGCGTCAACCGCCAGTCTTCGCAGGCCGAAATGCACACGCGCGATCTGCTGGTAATAGCGCGAATAGACATAGTTCGTTCCACCACCAGCCAATGCGCCGAGCACCGGGACGGACTGTGCCGCTAGTTTTTGCCCCAGAACGATCGAAAAGCGTGGTGCCACGGCAGCAATCAGACGCTGCATGGCCGGACCGGTCAGTGTCAGGCGCACCGAGAAAAAGCCGAAATCCGCTCCGTCATCATGCGACAGCGGACCCGATGCGGACAAAACCCGCACACAATCGAACTTCACGTTCTCGGCGGACGGGTCGAAACCTTCGCGCGCGGCGGCCCCCTGAATGGCACGCAGCAGCATGGCGGTTGTTGCAGGCAGCTCCATCAGGGCTGTTGATACACCGCCCAGCCCACCGGCCGCACCCATGGCCGTGGCAAGCGCGGTATTGACCCAGGGCTGCTGATCAGGGATCGCAAGCCGGGACCCCTGAGCCGCGTGCATCGCAAACCACAACGCCTGCTCGGTAGCCCCTGTCAGGCCGTTCCGAACTGGTTCGGGCAATTGCTCGAGCAGTGACTCGGCTGATCCGCCCAGCTTGTTCAGCAGTTTGACACCGGCCCCTCCGGCAGATCGGTAATAACCCGCCAAACGATCCAGTTCAGCCTCGGCATCCACGTTTTCGACAAGAACCACGTTCTGCATGTGCGTCCTCCTGCCTATCAACATCGGCGTTGAACCGTGTCGATTCAATAGGTCAGCGGGTCCAGCGGGTGACGGCCCCATGAACTCCGGACCAGACCCCGGGCGTCAGTTCCAGCCCCAGCACCCGGTCCGGGTTGGTGGGCGGCGGCATCTCGACACCTTGCAGCCGCGCAAAACCAAATCGCCTGTAATAGGGTTCGTCACCGACCAGCATGACCCGCTGCCATCCGAGTTTGCGCCCGGCTTCAACACCGGCATGGATCAGATATCCGCCCAGACCCTCGCCCTGATGGGTAGGGTGCACGGCAACGGGCCCCAGCAACAATGCATCGTGTTCGCCTACATGGACAGGCCAGAAGCGGATCGCCCCGGCCAGAATGCCCTGACCGTCGCGCGCGACCAGAGACAGACCAGCAACCGGCGGCACATCATCGCGCAACCGGTAGGACGACAACGCCTCACGGCCCGGCGCAAAGCACAGATCGTATAGGGCCTCGACTTCCCACCAATCGTCCGGCTCTTCCGGCCTGATCCCGAATTGCTGCACGTTTGCCCTCTTTTCCTT
This sequence comes from Ruegeria sp. AF3, assembly GCF_056536285.1. NCBI lineage: Bacteria > Pseudomonadati > Pseudomonadota > Alphaproteobacteria > Rhodobacterales > Roseobacteraceae > Ruegeria > Ruegeria sp. AF3. Next base: position 992,735 of record NZ_JBQFJM010000001.1, read on the forward strand.
GCTGGAAATCGCCCTAGCACTTCGTTACGCCTTGGGCAAACGCTTGGAGATATGATGTTCTACCGCCCTGAAGACGGCCACGGCCTGCCGCACAACCCATTCAATGCCATTATCACGCCACGCCCGATCGGCTGGATCTCGACCCGTGATGCGGATGGGATCAACAATCTGGCACCCTATTCCTTTTTCAACGGGGTGGCTTACTCACCACCGCAGGTGATGTTTGCCACAACCGGCACGAAACACGATCAGGTCGGCGGCAAGGACAGTATCGCCAATATCGAGGCGACTGGCGTATTCTGCGTGAATGTAGTGGCCAATGCGCATCAGGATGCCATGAACGCCAGCTCGGCCAGCCTTCCGAAGGAGGTGGACGAGTTTGCCCATGCCGGATTAACACCGGTCGAATGCGAAACCATCCCCTGTGCCCGTGTACAAGGTGCCCCGGCGGCGTTGGAATGCAAGCTCACCCAGATCGTGACCCTGCCCGGCGCGGCCAACCGCGTCGTGTTTGGCGAAGTGACAGGCGTGCATCTGCTCGACGACCACATCCGGGAGGGCAAGTTCGACGTAACCTCGTTCAAACCTCTGGCGCGGCTTGGATACCGGGACTATTCGGTCGTGTCCGAGCTGTTCTCGCTCAATCGCCCGGATGATTGAGGTTGTCGGGGGCTCTGCCCCCACCGCCCGTTCCGGGCGGCTCCCCCGGGATATTTTTTGGCCAGATGAAGCAGGGATCCTTCATTCATCTGGCTTCAAATATCCCGGAGCGCGAGGCAGAGCCTCGCAAAAGGATCAGTGGCCGCCCAGAATGCCGGTACGGACCGAATAATCGACGGCAAGTTCATAATCCGGGTCATCATCACTGTCGACCATCAGGTGGCCTGCCTTGTTCAACAGCTTGTGGCAATCCCGGCTCAGGTGGCGCAGCATGACGCGTTTACCCGCGGCCTCGTATTTGGCCGCGATGTTTTCGATGGCTTGCAATGCCGACTGGTCCACCACACGGCTTTCAGCGAAATCGACGATGACGGTTTCCGGGTCATTCGGCACATCGAAAAGTTCGATAAAGCCATCCGATGACCCAAAGAACAGCGGTCCCTGGATTTCATAGACCTTCGCCCCTTTTTCGGTCGCCGAGTCGCGGGTGACCGCGTGGATGCGCTTGGCGTTGTTCCAAGCATAGGCCAGAGCCGAGACAATGACGCCGACAACAACCGCCACCGCGAGGTCTTCCATCACCGTCACGACAGTGACCAGAACGATGACAAAGGCGTCGGTCAGTGGAACCTTGCGCAGGATCTTGAACGAGTTCCACGCAAAGGTGCCGATCACCACCATGAACATCACCCCAACCAGCGCGGCCAGCGGGATCTGTTCGATCAGCGGTGAGGCAAACAAGATGAAGGTCAGCAGAAACAGCGCCGCAGCGATCCCCGCGATGCGGGTCCGGCCACCGGATTTCACGTTGATCATCGACTGACCGATCATCGCGCAGCCACCCATGCCACCGAAAAAGCCGGTCACGATATTCGACGCACCTTGCGCGATACATTCCTGAGAAGCCCCGCCGCGCTTGCCGGTGATCTCGCCCACAAGGTTCAGGGTCAGCAGGGATTCGATCAGGCCAATCGCAGCCAGAATGACGGCGTAGGGCAGGATGATCTCAAGCGTGCCCCAGTTCAGCGGAACCATGGGGATGTGGAAGGCAGGCAGGCCACCTTCGATCGAGGCCAGATCACCGACGCGCGGGACATCCAGCCCCAGACCGATCACCAGCGCAGCGACAACCAGAATACCGGCCAAAGGTGCTGGAATGAGACGCGTGATGCGCGGCACCACCCAGATCACCGCCATTGTCAGTGCCACAAGGCCTAGCATGGTGTATAGCTGCGCACCCGAGAGCCATTCTCCACCACCCATGCCGTGACCGGTGTTTTCCATGGTACCCGGCACCTTGAACTGGCCCATCTGGGCCAGAAAGATCACGATGGCCAAGCCATTCACAAAGCCCAGCATCACCGGGTGCGGCACCAGTCGGATGAAGCGGCCCCAGTGCATCGCCCCGGCGATAACCTGGAGGATCCCCATCAGAACCACCGTCGCGAACAGGTATTCGACCCCATGTTCGGCCACCAAAGCCACCATGACGACCGCCAGCGCGCCCGTCGCTCCCGAGATCATGCCGGGTCGCCCGCCGATCAACGCGGTGATGAGCCCCACAATGAACGCGGCATAGAGGCCCACCAGCGGATGCACGCCTGCCACAAAAGCAAAGGCCACGGCCTCGGGCACCAGTGCGAGGGCCACGGTCAGGCCGGACAGCAGCTCGATCCGCAGGCGAGAGAAGGTCAGCCCCTCATCCGGCACCCAGCGCAGATCGGGTATGGCGATACGGTTGGCAAAACTTGCCAGCAAGGCTCGGGGCATTGGACAGTCCTATAGGATTTTATGTTCGCGCGAAGGGGTCGTTGTAGCGGGCGCGCCGCTGTTAAGCCACCGCAGGAGGTGGGATGCAGCCATGCACGTGGCGCATAACTTGCCTCTCAGCAACGTGATTTGCGGCGCCCGGATCAAGCACCCAGATGTGAGTTCATGCGTTGGATTGCCCTCATATTTCTATCGGCCCTGCCCGCCTTTGCACAGGATTTGCAAGGGAATGACACCGCCGGAAACTGGCGTGTCACGCATCATGAGATTTTCGGCATCTGGAATTCGATTTGTGACGAGCGTGAAGAAGCCGGTGCTTTGGTGCAGCGCTGTTACATAAGGCGCGCTGAGGTGTTTTCCTTGCGTCCGAAATTTGCGGCGCAGTTCATGTTCATCACACCTGAGCCAGATGGATTCAAAATCGAGTTTGGAATTGAGCCGGGTACATTCTTCAACCCTTCTGGATTCCGCATAGAGAAAGATCAGGATGTGATCTGGCGCACGCGGCGTCCCGGTTGCCTGACAGGGTTAAGCTGTACGTTCGAAGATCATCGCGCCGACGGCCTGCTGGATGCCATGCTGAACGGGGATGCGTATCGTTTTGAGTTTCGTGACAGGCATGGTCAATCGCAAGACCTGACGTGGCCTCTGGATGAGTTTGGAGCCGCCTGGACGGATTTCAACACGCAATCTCAACAGCGTAACCTGCTGGCAAAACAGGAATAGACCTCTTGTCAATTTCGGGTCGAACCCGCACAAACTCAATATCAGTATCTCAGGCGGAGCAGGACAGTGACCCAAACCAGGATTGCCGTTATCGGCGGATCAGGCATCTATGACATCGATGGGCTGGAAAATGCGGACTGGGTCAGTGTCGATACCCCTTGGGGGGCACCTTCGGATCAGATCCTGACCGGGTCGCTGGACGGTGTCGCGATGGCCTTTCTGCCGCGCCATGGGCGCGGGCATGTGCATTCGCCCACCGATGTGCCCTATCGCGCCAATATCGACGCGCTGAAACGGCTTGGTGTGACGGATGTGATATCGGTCTCGGCCTGCGGGTCGTTTCGCGAACACATGGCACCGGGCGATTTTGTCATCGTCGATCAGTTCATCGACCGGACATTTGCGCGCGACAAGAGCTTTTTCGGAACAGGCTGCGTCGCCCATGTCAGTGTTGCGCATCCGACCTGCCCGCGCCTGTCGGACGCCTGTGAGACCGCGGGCAAGGCTGCCGGTATCACGATCCATCGCGGCGGCACCTATCTGGCGATGGAAGGGCCGCAGTTTTCTTCTCTTGCGGAATCGAAGATGTATCGCGAGCAATGGGGCTGCGACGTGATCGGCATGACCAACATGCCCGAAGCCAAGCTCGCCCGCGAAGCTGAGCTTTGTTATGCCTCTATCGCGATGGTCACCGATTTTGACAGCTGGCACCCGGAACATGGTGAGGTGGATGTGACCACCATCATTGCGACCCTGACCGGCAATGCCGACAAGGGCCGTGCACTGGTCATGGGCCTTCCCGCCCTGTTGGGGGCTGACCGCGCGCCCTGCCCGCATGGCTGTGACCGGGCGCTGGAATATGCCATCCTCACCGCGCCCGAAAAGCGCGATCCGGCGCTGCTGGCCAAACTGGACGCGGTGGCCGGGCGAATTCTCTGAAATCAGTTCTGTGGCAGGCGGTCTTGAACGGTCTGCCACAGGCCGTATGACCACAAGTCGTTGTGGGTTCCGCCGGGAATCGAGAAAAACTCGACCCTCTCACCGCCCATCTCGGCAAGGCGCGCGCCGTGATGCGCTGGAACGGTTTGATCATCTGTGCCGTGGAAGATCAACGTCGGCATCTCGATTGTCCCGATGATGTCGCGGGTGGCAAACTGGTCGCGCATCAGTGACGCTACGGGCAACCAAGGATAGCGTTCAGCCGCCACATCCACAGTCGCAGTAAATGGCGCTTCCAGCACCAGCATCTCGGCCTCGGGCCGTTGCGCCGCAACCGCCGCAGCCACTCCTGTACCAAGGCTTTGGCCGTGTAGAACAACTGGCTCTCCGGCCCTACGCAAATGGTCAAACAACTCTAATCCGTCCGAGATCAAACCTGCTTGGGACGGCGCGCCTGTACTTCCCGGAAACCCGCGAAAGCTGGGCGCCAGAAGCCCGTAGCCGCTGTTCAGTATCTCTTGAAATCGGGCCGCGCGGTCGCTCAGATTGCCGCTCTGGCCGTGAAAGAACAATACGGTCGGGGCACCTTCGACGGCTGCCGGCGCGGCCCAAACCGTCAGAACCGTACCATCGGACATAGGCAGTGAAAGCACATCGATATCCGCCAAAGAAACCGAGGCTGGATCAGCCAATTCACCATCTGGCTTGTAAAGCAGCGATTGCTGGTTGAAGTACATGTATCCAACGATGATCCCATACACGACGCCCCCGGCCAGCATGAGGCCAAGCAGCAACCGTTTGATGCGATTGATCCGCTTCAACGAATTGACATCTGTACTTTGGATCTGCACCTTTGCCTCCTGCAATGTTGTGCCTTTTAGTCTGGGCAGGTTCAGGACCGTTTCAAGATGAATGAGCAAAGCTTCATCCAAACTTCAAGTCCTTGTCACACTGCCTAAATCTATGAGCTTTGCGATTCAGATGCGAGAAACGCACAGGTGCTCGATCTTGTCGCCTCAAAAACAGCCAAACGATCAAGGCAGATGCTTGACGTTGGCATCATACAAGGGCTTGGTGTGACGACACCTTTACAGGAGACACCATGTCGCTTGAACTCTGGCTGGCCTTTGTTGCCGCCTCCACCGCCTTGCTGCTGATCCCGGGGCCGACCGTGCTGTTGGTGCTGAGCTATGCGCTGTCCAAAGGGCGCAGTGTTGCCGTGGCCTCGGCCACAGGGGTCGCTGTGGGGGATCTTGTGGCGATGACCGCATCTTTGTTGGGACTGGGCGCGCTTGTTCTGGCCTCGGCCACCTTGTTTTCCGTCCTCAAATGGGTCGGTGCGGCCTATCTGGTCTGGCTTGGGATTAAACTGCTGCGCAGCGCACCGTCCGGCGGACTGAACGCGGTCGATACCGACCGCGATGTGACGGCACGCAATGTGTTTGGGCACGCCGCTGCCGTGACCGCGCTGAACCCGAAATCCATCGCCTTTTTCATCGCCTTTGTGCCACAGTTCCTGCGCCCGGCTGAACCTCTGGGACCGCAATTTGCCATCCTGATCGCCACTTTCGTCGGACTGGCCTGGCTGAATGCCCTGGTTTATGCGTTGCTGGCCGACCGGTTGCGGCGGCTGATTGGCCGTGCCAGCGTGATCACCGGGATGACGCGGTTTGGCGGGCTGAGCCTGATCGGGATGGGTGTCGTTACGGCAGTTCTACGCCGTCCGGCCTGATCCCTTTTTTAGTTTTCGGCGTTTTCCTTCATGAACCCGCGGATAAACCGGCGGATTTCGCGGGCCGCAGACGTATCCAGCTCCCTGCACAACTCGACAAACGCGTCGCGTTCATCCTTGTCCAGGCGCAGAACCAGCTGGCTGTTTTTCTTCGTCGATCCCTTGCCGTCTTTCTTTGGCACGCGCGTTGCTCCTAGTAAATGCTTGTTACTTTAGGCGATGCATTGTGTATACATAGCATAGTGATTGTCGTTATCTGGCACTTAACAGCACCGGAACGGAAATGGCAATGAACCTTCGAACCACACGAGCCTTTCTTTTGCGAAATCAACGCAATTGGCGTAAACCGCACTTGTCTTTGCCACCTGTCACACTTCACCGGTATTACGGGCTGCCCAAGGCTGTGGTTTAGCGCCGCTGGTGATCGCGCGAATGAATTGTTCCTTGCATGGCTAACCCTCTTGGGCCAAACACGTTTTGGTATTTGAAGCGGAAAAAGGTTGGTTCATGTCAAGGAACAAGACTGTCAAAGACTACATCCGGACGATTGTCGACTTCCCGCATGAAGGAATCCTGTTTCGCGATGTGACGACGCTGTTTGCCGACCCGCGCGGATTTCGGATGGCCATTGACCAGATGCTGCACCCCTATGCCGGGGAACGCATCGACAAGGTTGTCGGTCTTGAGGCGCGGGGCTTTATCCTTGGGGGTGCGATTGCGCATCAACTGAGCCTGGGTTTCGTGCCGATCCGCAAGAAAGGCAAGCTGCCCGGCACAACGATCAGCCAGGACTACAAGCTGGAATATGGCGAAGCGATCGTCGAGATCCACGATGACGCTATCCAACCGGGCGAAAAAATCCTTGTCGTTGACGACCTGCTGGCCACAGGCGGCACTGCGGCGGCGGGCATCAAACTGATCGAGCGTTTGGGCGGTGAGATCGTCTCATGCGCGTTCATTATCGACCTGCCTGACCTCGGTGGTCGCAAGCTACTGGAAGATATGGGCATGGACGTGCATGTCCTGTGCGAATTCGAAGGGCTTTAACGCGGCAAGCTTCGGATAGTGAAACAGGGGTCAAGGCCAGGTTCACGCCTTCAGAACCGCGCCGGGGTTCATGATGCCATGGGGGTCCAGCGCCGCTTTGATGGCCCGCATCGCATCCAGCTTTACCGGATCGCCATAGCGTTCCAGATCGTCCGTTTTCATGCGGCCCACGCCATGTTCCGCGCTGACCGAACCGTCAAAGGCGTGGACCAGATCATGTACAGCCCGCTTGACCACGGCGCTCTGACCTTCAAATTCCGCGCGGCGCTGCCCCTTGGGGGGAAAGACATTGTAATGCAGATTGCCATCCCCCAGATGGCCAAAGCAATTGATCCGGAACGGCCCGAGACCGGAAATCACCTTTTCCCCTTGGCGCACAAAATCCGGAATTCCTGAGATCGGGATCGAGATATCATGGCTCGACACCGAGCCGATCAGGCGGTTGGCCTCGGGGATACGCTCGCGCACGGCCCACAACTCACCGCGCTGCGCCTCGCTTTGTGCAATCACGCCATCCTGCACCAGCCCAAGCGCTTGCGCGCGGACAAAGATATCCTCCAGCGCGTCGGACAGAGACTGCCCCGGGGCCAGCCCCAACTCGATCAGAACGCTCCACTCTGGCGGTGTTTTAAACGGTTGCCGGACGTCCGGCAGAACCTCGGACAAGAACTCTAACCCTTGCTGGTGGATCAGTTCGAAAGTGCTGACAGCCTCGCCCACGCGATCACGCGCCAGGGCCAGCAGGGAAATGGCGGCTTCGGGTGACGCCACCTGAAACATCGCCGTTCCGATCGCGGCAGGCCGGGGAAACAGCTTGAGCGCAGCTGCAGTGATGATCCCAAGCGTACCCTCTGCCCCGATCAGCAGGTTGCGCAGGTCATAGCCTGTGTTGTCCTTTCGCAACCGGCTGAGACCGTGCCAGATTTGACCGTTGGGCAGAACGGCCTCGAGCCCAAGGCACAGGTCGCGCGCATTGCCATATCGCAAAACGTTGACGCCTCCCGCATTGGTGGACAGGTTGCCCCCGATCCGACAGGATCCCTGCGCCGCCAGTGTCAAGGGAAACAGGCGGTCTTGCGCTTCAGCCGCGGCTTGGACGTCCTGCAAAATGGCGCCGGCCTCGGCAATCAGCACATTTTCAGTGGAATAGACGGACCGGATGGCTGTCATCCGTTCCAGCGAAATCACAAGGGGCGCTGGCCCGTGCGGCATCACCTGCCCCCCGACCAGACCGGTTCCACCACCATAAGGCACCACCGGAACGCGCTCCCCGCACGCCACCTGCACCAGTACCGAGACCTCCTCGGTTGTGCGGGGCAAGGCCAGCAGGCCAGCCTGTCCGGCAAATCGCCCGCGCGGCTCTTCCAGATACCGGTCGGCCACCGGGCGCAACACCTGATCGCCCAGTTTCGAGCGGATCAGCGTGGCAATGCGGTCATCAGCGGGGTTCAAACTCATACGCTTTCAATGCCCAACCGATTCCTCCACGGCAAGCCTTATTCCAGATCAATCAGATAGCGCGGCTCCAGCACGACAACCGTTGGACGGTCCGGCAAGTCACGCAGTGAGACGGTGATCTCGGACACGCCGTCACGTTCAACCGGGAACTCATCCCGAATATCCACGAGGAAGCGATCCAGCGAAAACTCCGAGAACCAGTGCATCGGAATGATCACCGAGCTTTTCAGCCGCTTCAGAACCGAGATCATGTCAGGCAAGGGCATGGTTGTTCCGCCATCGACGGCGGCCATGACCACATCCAACCGACCCAGCGCAGCAAACTGTTCGTCTGAAAGTACATGATGCAAATGTCCCAAATGACCGATGCACAGACCTTCGACCTCGAACACGAAGATCGAGTTGCCGCGCTCCTCAACTCCGCCATAGGCCGAGCGGATATCGGTCGGGACATTGCGTATCAGCATCTCGCCCAGATCCAGGTAATGTTCGATCCCCTGCCCGAACTCTCCCCATCCTGGCAGGACATGCGGGATCGCCGGGTCGGGATGCGCCGTCCAATGGGTGTCATGGGCATGGTTCATCGTCACCACATCGGGAATCAGATCGGCACCCCCGATGAACCCGGTAAAATCGGTCACCACATTCAACCCGCCACGGGTCTGGATCATAAAGGCGGCATGCGCGACATAGCTGATGCGCACCGAAAACTCCGGTACCGGGTCCTGCCACGCGGCTTTGTGCAGATATTCGATCCCCGGCGCCGCGTCGGCGATGGCGATACAATGGCTCGGCCGTCGCTCCTGCGCCACGGCCCCGCCCGAAATCACCATCAATGCTGCAACCAACCAGCGCATACCCGAAGTGTAGCGCAGATCGCCACCAAGTCATGCCCCTTGTTCATCTGGCCAAAAATATCCCGGGGGAGGTGCGGCTTGCCGCGGCGGGGGCAGAGCCCCCTAGCCCGCGTCTGTCTTGCCACGCCGGTCGGACCGCAGGCTGGCATAGAGAACATGCGTCCGCCATCGCCCGTTGATCTGTAGATATGACTGCGCCACGCCTTCATATTTGAAGCCTGAGCTTTCCAGCAAACCGCGCGACGCCCGGTTTTCCGGCAGGCACGCGGCTTCGATCCGGCTCAGATCCAGACGGGTAAAGGCGTGATGCACCATCGCGCCGATCGCTTCGCGCATGTATCCCTGACGGGCAAAGGATTCACCGGTCCAGTAACCCAGGGTTCCGGCCTGCGCAGGGCCGCGCCGAATATTGTCCAGCGTGATCGCCCCGACCAACACATTGTCTTCACGGCGAAACAGGAACAGCGGGATTGCTGTACCACTCGCGACCGAGCGCTGAGCCCAGTAGACCCGATTGGTAAAGGATTTGCGGCTCAGGTGATCCTTGGCCCAGATCGGCTCCCACGGGGTCAGGTAACCTTTTGAGGCGCGCCGCAACGCTGCCCAATCATTGAAATCGGAATGTACAGGCGGGCGCAAGCTGAGCCGCGCGGTCTCGAGTTTCAGCTTGCGTCTGCCCAACAGCATCACGCTGCACGCCTCTCCTGCAAGTCCGCCAATGTCGGTGCGTCTGCGACCGGTCCGTAAAGCGCCAGCGCCGCCGGGGCCTGAACAGCCATGGTTTCGGCAAAGGCGCGCACGTCTTCGGTGCTGACCGCATCGATCTTGGCGACCGTGTCTTCCAGCGAAGGTACCCGTCCCCAGATCTGCACCAGCCGCGCCAGACGCTCAGCCCGATTCGACGGGCTTTCCAGCCCCATCAGCATCCCGGCCTTCATCTGGGCGCGGGCACGGGCGACCTCTTCGGGGCTCATGTCCTCGGCGGCGCGCTTCATCTCATCGATCGTGATCGTCGCCAGCTCGGCCACCTGATTGGCCGAGGTTCCGGCATAGATCGTGGTTGTTCCGGTATCGGCATAGGCACCGGTCTGCGCAAAGATCGTGTAGCACAGCCCACGTGTTTCACGCACTTCCTGAAACAGGCGCGAAGACATGCCACCGCCCAATGCGGTCGAATAGATCTGCGCCGTATAGATCGCATCGTCGCGATAGCCGGGGCTTTCCAGCGCCAGAGCGAAATGCGCCTGTTCCAGCTCTTTTACCTGCCGGGCTTCGCCACCGGTAAAGCGTGCAACCTCGGGGATCAGACCCTTACGGGATTGCAGATGGCCAAACATCTCTTCGGCCAGTTTCATCAGCATATCGTGATCCACAGCACCTGCTGCAGACAGGATCATCTGTTCGGGGCCATAATGTTCCGTCACAAAGCCCGACAGATCCTCACGCGAGAAGGCACTCACCCGCTCCGTTGGGCCCAGGATCGTCCGGCCCAGGGGCTGGTCGTGATAGCTCTGCTCCTGCAGCCAGTCAAAGATCACATCGTCGGGCGTGTCATGGGCCTGACCGATTTCCTGAAGGATCACGCCCCGCTCGACCTCGATCTCGCGCGGATCGAAAACCGGGTTCAGAACGATGTCGCCGATGACATCCATCGCCAGCGCTACGTCGTCCTTCAGAACGCGTGCATAATACGCCGTCACCTCGCGCGAGGTATAGGCGTTGATATAGCCGCCCACATCCTCGATCGCCTCGGCAATCTGCAAGGCCGAACGGCGCTCGGTTCCCTTGAACGCCATATGCTCAAGGAAATGCGCGATGCCGTTCTGCTCGATCCGCTCATGCCGCCCACCGGCGGTTACCCAGATGCCGATGGCCGCTGATTGCAGCCCCGGCATGTGCTCACTGACGATACGAAACCCGTTCTTCAGTTGGTCTTGTCTGACAGTCACTCAGCGATGTGCCTTTTTATATGATCCTCAAGGGCAACCAGATCATTGGCGATGCGGGTCACCCGTTCCGGACGTTCATACAGATCAGACATGCGGGAGGGAAGAGGCGGATGTTCGCCACTCGCCTTCTCGACCGCGGCCGGGAATTTCGCCGGGTGCGCGGTGGCCAGCGTGATCATCGGAACGTCTGCCGCGCGGTGCTCTTCGGCAACCTTGATGCCCACGGCGGTGTGCGGGCAGACCAGTTCGGCACTGTGCGCCAGCGTGGATTTGATCGTGGCCAACGTTTCCTCTTCGGACACACGGCCCGAATCGAAATTCTCACGCAGCGCTTCCATCGCACCCTGGCTGATATTGAAACCACCCTTTTTCAGCTCATCCATCAATTGTGCGACGGCCCCGCCATCTTCGCCATAGGCATAATAGAGCGCGCGTTCGAAGTTCGAGCTGACCTGAATATCCATCGACGGGCTGATCGAAGGGATGGTTTCACCCTTGAAATACCCCTCGCCTGTCAGGCAGCGATGCAGAATGTCGTTCTGGTTGGTCGCCACCACAAGGCGGTCAATCGGCAGCCCCATACGCTTGGCCAGATAACCCGCGAAGATGTCACCAAAGTTGCCGGTTGGCACCGTGAAGCTGACCTTGCGATGCGGCGCGCCAAGGCTGACGGCAGCCGAGAAGTAATAGACGATCTGCGCCAAGACGCGGGCAAAGTTGATCGAGTTCACACCCGCCAGTTTCACTCCATCGCGGAAGTCGAAATCGTTGAACATGTCTTTCAGCGCTGCCTGGCAATCGTCGAAATCGCCATCCACGGCCAGAGCATGTACATTGCTGTCCGCAGGCGTGGTCATCTGGCGGCGCTGCACTTCGGACACGCGGCCATGCGGGAACAGGATGAATACATCCACCGCGTCCAGCCCGCGGAACGCCTCGATCGCGGCTGAACCGGTATCCCCGCTGGTCGCGCCGACGATGGTCACACGGTCACCACGGCGTTTCAGCGCCACCTGGAACAACTGGCCGATCAGCTGCATGGCAAAGTCCTTGAAGGCCAGTGTGGGGCCGTGGAACAGTTCCAGCAGGAAGTGGTTCTCGTTCAGCTGCTTCAATGGCGCGCGGGCATCGTGGCCGAAGCCTTCGTAAGCGCGGGCGATGATCGCCTTGAACTCATCCTCGGCAAATGAGCCGCTGACATAGGGCCACATCACGCGGAATGCGATTTCTTCGTAGGGCAATCCAGCCAGCGCCGCGATCTCGTCCTGCGACATCACCGGGATCTCGGCGGGCAGATACAGGCCACCGTCGCGGGCAAGCCCGGTCAACATTGCCTCTTCAAACGTCAGTTCGGGCGCCTGCCCTCGGGTCGAGATATATTTCATGTCGCGTCACTTTCAGAATTGGCACGGCTGCGCCACAGGAAGTATCCAGTCATCGCGGCCCAGACCAGAGCCAGACCAAACCAGGTGATTGCATATTGCAGGTGATCGTTTGGTATGCCCGCCGTGTCCACCGGCAGCGGTGTCACATTCGGATCGGTTTGCGAACGGGCGATCAGCAGAACAGGCTCCGCGCCCAGTGCAGCCGCAAGCGCGGGCACATCGCGGGCGAACCAGATGTTGGCATCAAGATCAGGTGCGGGCGTGTAACTGTCGATTTCATCTGGCCAATGAAGATTGCCGGTAATCTCCATTTGGCCGTTGCGCCGCCCGGCCTGTTTGGCCGTGGTCGGGATGAACCCCCGGTCAATCAGAATGGTCCGGCCCTCGGTATTGAACGGCTGAATGATACGATACCCCGCACCGACCTGTTTGAGCGATACAAGAACATGGATCTCCGCAGGCTCCATCTCGCCCGACGCCGTTACCGGCAGGTATTTGTCTTGATCCACCGAAACCTGCGGCGGCAGGGAAACCGGCGTGGCCGAGATCCGATCTTCGATCTCGGCCAGAACGTCCTGCTTCCATGCCAGGCGCTGCACCTGCCAGAAGCCCAGCGACAGCAGCACGCCCAAACCGGCGAGGCCGAAGATCAGCAGGAACAGGATACGGCGCATGTCAGGACCAAACTTCTTTGCAGGAACCGGCGTCTTGTTAAGGGGCGTGCGGGCTGAATTGCAACCACGCAATTGTATGGGGCGCAATCTTGCGCCCCGCATAGAGAAAAAGCCGCCCCTTGGGGCGGCTTTTGCAATTGATCGGCCTGATCGGCGCTACATCAGCGGAGCCTGGCCCCAGATGTAGACGGCAAAGAACAGGAACAGCCAGACAACGTCGACGAAGTGCCAGTACCAAGCCGCAGCTTCGAACCCGACGTGTTTTTCCGGGGTGAAGTCACCCTTCAGCGCGCGGATCAGGCAGACGGTCAGGAAGATCGTCCCGATGATCACATGTGCGCCGTGGAAACCCGTTGCCATGAAGAAGTTGGAATAGAACTGGTCGCCGCCGAATTCCCAGCCTTCATGCTTGAGCAGTTCGGCGTATTCATAGCCCTGCAAGAAGGTAAAGGCGATGCCCAGCACGATGCCAATGGCCAGACCATTGATCAGCGCCTTGCGGTCATTGTCATGCACCAGTGCATGGTGCGCCCAGGTGATCGCACAGCCTGACAGCAACAGGACCAGAGTGTTGATCAGCGGCAAGTGGAACGGGTCAACGGCATGAATATCCGGCTGGATGTATTCGGTGCCTGCATAGTCGTACATCGGGTACATGCGATGTTTGAAGAACGACCAGAACCAGGCGAAAAAGAACATCACCTCGGACATGACGAACAGGATGAAGCCGTAACGCAGACCGATGCGGACAACAGGCGTGTGATCGCCCTGACGGCTTTCTGCGACCACATCCGACCACCAGGCGAACATCGTATAAAGCACCGCTGCCAGACCGGCCCAGAACATGAAGGGCGTGATGCCTTGCATCCAGAGAACGGCTCCGAACAGCATGACAAAGCCGCCGACGGCGCCGATTAGAGGCCAGATCGACGGGGCCAGAATGTGATAATCGTGGTTTTTAGCGTGTGCCATCAGCGTCCCTCACCTACAGGCGTTAGTTCGTGTTTGTATCTGCCTGCGCATCGAGGGCGGCATGGCCCTCGGGCAGGTCAATTTCGTAGAATGTATACGACAGCGTGATCGTATGAACATACTTGGCTTCAAGATCCTCGACCATTTCCGGGTCGACGAAGAACGTCACTGGCATCTCAACGCGTTCGCCAGGTTGCAGCACCTGCTCTTCAAAGCAGAAACAGGCAATCTTCTGGAAATACCCACCCGCAGAATAGGGGGCCACGTTGTAAGACGCCTGCCCGGCAATGGGGCGGTCTGTCGGGTTATAGGCCTCGTAAAAGGCGAGGCCGGTTTCGCCGATGCGCACATCCATCTCGCGCACGACCGGCTTGAACTCCCATTCCATATCCTTGGCCTTGGACGCGTCAAAGCGGATGGTAACGGTGCGATCCAGAATAGTATCGGGGGCAGTTTCGGCAACACCAGTGGTGCCGCCAAATCCGGTCACCCGGCAGAACCAGTTGTAAAACGGCACCGACGCCCAGGCGAGACTGCCCATCAGAACAACCACGCCGACGGTCTGGACAACCGTTTTCTGAGGACCGGACAACGCCATCAGTTCTGAACCTCTTGCGTCGCCCTGTTGAAATCAGTGCCCGAGACCTTGACGATGGTCAGGCCAAAGATAATCACGATAAAGGCAACCAGCGTCAGGCCCACACCCAGATTGCGGCTGAACCGGCGCTGATGCAGCTCGTGGTCTTTGCGAAGGCTCATGACCATCCCCCCAGACCATAGGGTTTTAGCAAGGCTTCGGCCAGAACGGCACCGAAATGCAGGAACAGATACAGCAGCGACAGCTTGAAGAAACCGCGTTCAACCTTGAAGTTATCGGCCTCGGAATCGTCCTCGGTCCGGCGCGAGATTTTCCACGCGCCCCGCAGGAACAGGATGTTCAGAACCAGTGCAACGGTCAGATAGATCGGGCCGCCAATGCCCGAAAATGCAGTTCCGATGGCCAGCAGGGCCAGCAGAGCTGTATAGACAAGAATATGGACACGTGTCGCGCGGCGACCGTGGGTGACGGTCAGCATCGGCACACCCGCGTCGTCATAGTCCGAGCGCATGAACAGGGCCAGCGCCCAGAAATGCGGCGGCGTCCACATGAAGGTCAGGGCAAACATCAGCCAAGGTTCGACCGACATCGATCCCGTGGCGGCCACCCAGCCAATCACCGGAGGGAACGCGCCAGCTGCGCCACCGATCACGATGTTCTGCGGCGTCGAACGCTTCAGCCACATCGTGTAGACGACAACATAGAAGAAGATGGTGAAGGCCAGAAACGCGCCTGCGAACCAGTTGGTCGCAAGGCCCAGCATGATCACCGACAGACCCGACAGAGCCAGACCAACGGCCAGCGCCTCGCCTTCCTCGACCTTGCCAGAAGGGATCGGGCGGGACTTGGTGCGCTTCATGACACGGTCGATATCCGCGTCCCACCACATGTTCAGCGCGCCTGATGCTCCGCCGCCGATAGCGATGAACAGGATGGCGCAAAAACCGACGAAGGGATGGACAGGAACAGGCGCCGCCAACAAACCGACCAATGCCGTGAACACGACCAGCGACATCACGCGCGGCTTCAGCAGGGCGAAGTAATCGCCAAAGCCGGCCTCGTCCGCCCGGGCGGTCACTGTGCTGGCATTGATGCTTGCGTCGGTCATTTCCGGTCCTTTTGGGGCGAAAACTGCGCGGATCGCCTGCGCAGTCTGAGTTTTGTGTCAGACGGGGTTCAACCCGCCCCAATCGCGCTCAGTTCGAGGCGACCTGATAGCTTTGCGGCAGGCCCGCGTATTCTTCGATCGCGCCCTGCAGCCATTCGTCATAGACTTCCTGGCTTACGACCTTGACGGTAATCGGCATATAGGCGTGGTCCTTGCCACACAGTTCCGAACACTGACCAAAATAGATGCCTTCCTTGTCGGCCTGAAACCACAGCTCGGCCAGACGTCCGGGCACACCGTCCTGCTTTACGCCAAAGGCCGGGATGGTCCACGAGTGGATCACGTCGGATGCAGTCACCTGCATCACGATGACCTTGCCGACCGGAACGACTACTGCGGTGTCCGTGGCCAGCAGCCATTCATCATCGCTGTAGCCTGCATCGATCAGCTTGGCGCGCATTGCGTCATCCAGAACAAACGGCGTTACATCCGCATCTGCGGGGCGTGCGCCCTCGTCCAGGGTCGCCGGATGGCCCAGCAGATAGCTGTCGAATGCGAAATCGTGATCAACATATTCGTAGGTCCAGTACCACTGGTTGCCGACGACTTTGATGGTGATGTCACCTTCCGGGATTTCCTGCTGTTTGAAAAGAACTGGCAACGAGAACGCGCCAATAAACACCAGAATCAAGATCGGACCCAGGGTCCAGGCGATTTCAACAGGGGTATAGTGCGAGAAACGTGCCGGGGTCGGATTTGCGCGCTGATTGTAGCGCACGATGCAATAGACCAGCAAAGCTGCAACCAGCAGACAGACCGCGGTGATGATCACAAGAATCATGCTGTCCAGCTTCTGGATTCCTGTGGCAAGGCTGGTGGCCGCGGGCTGAAAGCCCATGCCGCCGTCTACCGGCTTGCCAATAATCTCAAGCTCCTGAGCCATGGCGGGTAGGCTGGAGAGGGCTGTCATAAACCCTGAAAGCATCAAAGCATTCTTCATGTTCTGTCCTGATCGTTTGATCTTTGCGTCCCTGACGGAAAGGTGTGAATCGGTCGCACCTCTCCCGTTGTCTTTGGCCGCGTTAAAAACCATATTCCAGCGGGTAGATAAAGCAAAATGCTTGCGTCAAACAGACGCTATTTTTGATCTGGATCAAACCCGAAAGGTCGCTACCCATGCCTGAAGCCCCGTTTCGCCCCTTTGAGAGCGCCCTGCCGCAAGATGAAGCACTGGCCATATTGCGTTCGGCAACGGACGGGGCCGAGGATGGAGAGCTGTTTGTCGAGCGTCGGAAATCCGAATCTCTGGTGTTTGACGACGGGCGTCTGCGCACCGCGTCTTATGACGCATCCGAGGGGTTTGGCCTGCGCGCCGTTCAGGGCGAAGTGGCCGGGTACGCGCATTCGACTGATGTATCGATTGCCGCGCTGAAACGTGCTGCCGAGACCGCGCGACTGGCGGTTGGCGATGGAGGCGGAACGCTCGCCGAAGCCCCCCGGCCCACGAATACGCGCCTGTATACGGACGAAGACCCAATCGAATCTGCCGCCTTCCCGGTGAAAATCGAAACCCTGCGGGAGATTGACGCCTTTGCCCGCGACCTGGATCCGCGGGTGGTTCAGGTTAACGCAATGATCGCAGCCGCCGTGCAGGAGGTGGAAATTCTGCGACCCGATGGTGTGATGGTGCGTGACGTGCGTCCCATGACGCGCGTGAATGTCTCGGTCATTGTTGAACAGGACGGGCGGCGCGAAAGCGGATCGGCCGGTGGCGGCGGGCGGGTTGGCCTAAGCGGGCTGATCGACCCGGCCGACTGGCAGGCCAAGGCGCGCGAAGCCCTGCGCATCGCGTTGGTCAATCTGGACGCGGTTCCCGCGCCTGCCGGCGTGATGGAGGTTGCACTTGGCCCCGGCTGGCCCGGTATTTTGCTGCACGAAGCCATCGGTCATGGGCTTGAGGGCGATTTCAACCGCAAGGGAAGCTCGGCCTTTGCCGGGCTGATGGGGCAACAGATTGCATCCAAGGGCGTGACCGTGGTGGATGACGGCACGATTGCCGACCGTCGCGGCTCGATCACTGTGGATGATGAGGGCACGCCCAGCTCACGCACCGTGCTGATCGATGATGGCATCCTGACCGGCTATATGCAGGATCGACAAAACGCCCGGCTGATGGGCGTTGCGCCCACGGGCAACGGGCGGCGGCAAAGCTATGCGCACAAGCCAATGCCCCGCATGACAAATACGATCATGTTGGGAGGCGAAGCTGATCCGGCAGCATTGGTGGCAGATATTAAAGACGGCATCTGGGCGGTTGGATTCGGAGGCGGCCAGGTCGACATCACCAACGGCAAGTTCGTTTTCTCGTGTACCGAGGCGTATCGGGTCGAAAACGGCAAGATCGGAGCGCCTGTCAAAGGGGCCACGCTGATCGGCGACGGGCCTTCGGCTTTGAAACGTATCCGCGGCCTTGGCAATGATATGGCTTTGGATCCGGGTATGGGCACCTGCGGCAAGGACGGTCAATGGGTGCCCGTGGGTGTGGGCCAACCGACAGTGCTGATGGACGGGCTGACTGTCGGCGGGTCGGCAGCCTGAGTCGGAAGAGAAGCGCAACGGCAGGCGCAGGGTTAACCATACGCCACTTTGATTCGACAGCTTTCCAACCGGCGCTATTAATTTGAGCGCCGGTTGGTAAATTTTCTTTTATTTATTTTCGGACACTTAACCGGTGCATTCCCCGAGAACTACGGATAAATCGCTGTTAATTATCTGCGATTCAGAGGCTGTTAACCCCCTGTCCCGTAAACCAGTTCTGCAATCAGGCGGAGCAACGGATGACCGAAGAGCAGCTTTCTTCCAATCACCCCCCACTCCCACCCACCACGGAAGAGGACCGGTTTTCGTGGCTTCGCCTGTTGCGCTCGCGCAAGGTCGGCCCGGCGACGTTTCGTCGGCTGCTGCGCGAACATGGCTCGGCGCAGAACGCGCTGGCCGCGCTGCCTGAAATGGCACGCGCCGCCGGAATAGAAGGGTATGAAACCTGCCCCCCCGGCGTGATCGAGGCGGAACTCAGGGCCGCAGAAGCCGCCAAAGCGCGGCTTTTGTGCCTTGGGTCCGCGGATTTCCCCGACGCATTGAACGACCTATCCGATGCCCCGCCTCTGCTTTGGGCCATCGGGGATGTGTCGCTGTTGCAGAAACCGGCGATTGCGATGGTGGGCGCGCGCAACTGTTCCTCGTTGGGCGCGCGGATGGCGCGTGGTCTGGCGCGCGCCTTGGGCGAAAAGGGACATGTGATTGTTTCGGGTCTGGCGCGCGGTATTGATACGGCGGCGCATATGGCGTCGCTGGACACCGGCACAGTTGCCGTCATGGCGGGTGGTGTTGATGTCATTTACCCGGCCGAGAACACGGAACTGGCGCATAATATTGCAACCAAGGGACTGCGGCTGTCGGAACAGCCGATGGGCGTGACACCTCAGGCCAGGCATTTTCCGCGCCGCAACCGTATCATCTCGGGCCTGGCCCAAGCTGTCGTGGTGGTTGAGGCAGCCGCCAAATCCGGCAGCCTGATCACGGCGCGTGACGCCCTGGATCAGGGGCGCGAGGTTCTGGCCGTGCCCGGCCACCCGTTCGACGCCCGCGCTGCCGGGTGCAACCTTTTGATTCGGGACGGTGCAACGCTGGTTCGGTCGGCGGACGACGTTGTCGAAGCCCTGCCACGGCACGGTGATCCGATCTTTGCCGAACCCGAGCTGCCACCTACCAAGCAGCCACGGTCTGCCGCACAGGATTTGCAGGCGCAAATCCTTGAGCGGCTGGGACCTTCCCCCATCGCCGAAGATCAGTTGCTGCGCGATATTGCGGCCTCGGCAGGGGATCTGGGGCCAGCGCTGGTCGACCTTGAACTGGACGGACGAATCCAGCGCCAGCCAGGCGGGTTGTTGTCTCTGGCAAGCTGATTTGGATGGAAGGCAAGATTGCCCAGCCGAACGCTCTGCCTGCCAGCCGGCGCGGGTATCACGCTGAAATCACGTCGCTTTTTCGCCTACCAAAGGAACGCATTGACAATCCCCGCTTGCCCCACACATTTTGCACCACCATAAAAGGCGCCAAATTCGTCGAGCGAGGTTTCCCCTTAAATGCCCGTAGTTGTTGTAGAATCTCCGGCCAAAGCAAAAACAATCAATAAGTATCTCGGCCCTGACTACACCGTTCTGGCCTCTTACGGCCATGTGCGGGACCTGCCGCCAAAGGACGGATCGGTCGATCCGGACCATGGATTTTGCATGACATGGGAAGTGGGCAATGACAGCCGCAAACATGTAAAGGCCATCGCCGACGCGCTGAAAGAAGACAACGCGCTGATCCTCGCCACCGACCCTGATCGTGAGGGCGAGGCGATCAGTTGGCACTTGCAGGAAACGCTGACCAAGCGCCGCTCGATCAAGAAAGATACACCGGTCAGCCGGGTAACCTTCAACGCCATCACCAAAGAGGCGGTGACAGAGGCGATGAAAAACCCGCGCGATGTCGATATGCCCCTGGTCGAAGCGTATCTGGCGCGCCGCGCCTTGGATTACCTTGTTGGCTTCAACCTGTCACCGGTTCTGTGGCGCAAACTGCCCGGTGCAAAATCCGCAGGTCGGGTGCAATCGGTCTGTCTGCGCCTGATCGTCGAGCGTGAGATGGAGATCGAAGCGTTCAAGCCGGTCGAGTACTGGTCGGTCCGGGCCCTGTTCGAGACACCGCGTGGTCAGACCTATGAGACGCGGCTGGTCACTTTGGCGGGCAAGAAACTGGACAAGCACGATCTGACCAACGCAACACAGGCCGAACTGGCGGTTCAGGCCGTCACCAGCCGCGCGCTGCGTGTGACTTCGGTCGAAGCCAAGCCCGCCGCGCGCAATCCAAGCGCGCCGTTCATGACTTCGACCCTGCAACAGGAGGCCAGCCGCAAATTCGGCATGGGCGCGCGCCACGCGATGCAGGTGGCGCAGCGCCTCTATGAGGCCGGATACATTACCTATATGCGAACCGACGGGATCGACATGGCCCCCGAGGCCGTGACGGCAACGCGCGACACCATCGCGGATCGATACGGTGCAGAGTATGTGCCGGACAGCCCGCGTATGTACAAGAACAAGGCCAAAAACGCGCAAGAAGCACACGAGTGTATCCGCCCCACGGATATGACGCGTGATGCCAAGGCGCTGAAGGTCACGGATGAAGATCAGCGCAAGCTTTATGATCTGATCTGGAAACGGACGATTGCCTGCCAGATGGCAGCAGCACGGTTAGAGCGCACCACGGTCGAGATTGGCAGTGACGACGGTCAGGTCGGTCTGCGTGCCACCGGTCAGGTGGTATTGTTCGACGGATTCATGCGCGTCTATGAGGAAGGCCGCGATGATGTCGCCGATGATGACGAAAAACGCCTGCCGCAGATCATGCAGGGCGACCCCGCGCGCTTCTCCAAAACTACGTTGCGCGATCAGTTTGCCAAGGCCACCAGCGAGTCGGACAAAGCCGCAATCATGGCTGATAACGAAGCCGTTCTGGCGTTGCAGCATCACACGCAACCGCCGCCGCGCTATACCGAGGCCACTTTGGTCAAGCGGATGGAGGAGTTGGGGATCGGACGTCCGTCGACCTATGCCTCGATCGTGACCACGATTCAGGACCGCGAATATGTGCGCAAGGACAAGAACCGGCTGATCCCCGAGGAAAAGGGCCGGATCGTCACTATCTTTCTGCTGAATTTCTTCCGCCAGTACGTTGGCTACGAGTTCACCGCGAATCTGGAAGAGCAACTGGATGACGTCAGCGCCGGTGATCGTGACTACAAGGATCTGCTGGGCAAGTTCTGGCGTGATTTCTCAGTAGCGATTGGTGAAACATCCGAACTGCGCATCTCGGAAGTGCTGGACAAGCTGGACGAAGCATTGGCGCCACAGCTTTACCCCCCGCGTGAGGACGGGTCCGACCCGCGCATCTGCCCGAAATGCGGTTTGGGGCAATTGCACTTGAAAACCTCGCGCACTGGCGGGTTCGTGGGCTGCGGCAATTATCCGGAGTGCAACTATACACGGCCCATCGCCGGTGAAGGCGCGGAAGGCGACGAACAATTGCTAGGCGAAGACGCCGGGGATGAGATCTGGCTGAAATCCGGTCGCTTTGGGCCGTATGTCCAGCGAGGCGAACCCACGCCCGAGAACAAAAAGCCGCCGCGCTCCTCGCTTCCACGCGGCTGGAGCAAGGATGACATGGATCTGGACAAGGCGCTGACGCTTCTGTCCCTGCCCCGTCAGATCGGTGAACACCCCGAAGGCGGCATGATCACAGCGAACTTCGGGCGTTTTGGCCCCTATCTGATGCATCAGCTGGCCGATGAAGCCAAGCCGGTCTATGCCAATCTCAAAGACCCAAACGATGTGTTCGAAATCGGTATGAACCGCGCCGTTGAGCTTTTGGCCGAGAAACGGGCCAATCCCGGCGGACGCGGGCGCGCCGCGGCAAAAGCTTTGAAAGACCTGGGCGAGCATCCAGACGGCGGCGCGATGCAGGTTCTGGACGGACGGTACGGGCCATATGTAAAATGGGAAAAGGTCAACGCGACCATCCCGAAAGACATCAAGCCCGAAGAGCTGACGCAGGAAATGGCCATAGAACTGGTCAATGAGCGCGCATCCAAGAAAGGCACCAAAAAAAAGGCTGCACCCAAAAAGAAGGCAGCCGCGAAGAAGACAGCAAAGAAAGCGGCTGAATAATCCGGACGTTTGACCGGGACATGTCACCAAACGCGCGGGCCAGTTTCTGAATAAAGGAACCGGCCTGCGTGTTTATGGACTGACGCGATACAAGATTGCGTTGTTCAGTAAAGGAGTTGAGACATGTTCAGAACCGCCATTCTTGTTGCGGCGATAGGCGTTGCGGCTGCCACGCAGGGCCAGACCGCGCATCACGTCAAATCTGCCACAGCCGAAATCATCAACGCGCAAGGCGACGTCATTGGTCAGGCGAAGGCGACGCAAGGGCCCAATGGTGTTCTGCTGCACGTACGCGTCACTGACCTGCCGCCGGGAAAACATGGGTTACACCTGCACAGCCATGGTGTCTGCGAGGCCGGTGAAGGGTTCAAGACGGCCCAAGGCCATGTTGGCAAAGTTGAAGGCGCACATGGGCTGCTGAACCCTGAGGGCCCCGAGCCCGGCGATCTGCCCAATCTATATGTGGGACAGGATGGTGTGGGCGAGATGGAGGCCTTTACAAACCTTGTTTCACTTGAGGGTGACGGGAGCGCATTGCTGGATGCGGACGGGTCAACTTTCATCATCCACGAAGCTGGCGACGATCACATTAGCCAACCCATTGGCGGTGCCGGGGGGCGCATCGCCTGCGGAATCCTGATCGCCGACTGACACTATTGTAAGCTGAACTACCGTAGAAATACCTGAACCTTCTGGTTTTATTGACTTCCCCATGACGTGGCGGCACAACCTGCCCATCACCATGTCATTGGGGGAGTTTTCCATGAAGAAAGTCTATGCCAATGCCGCCGAGGCACTCGATGGGGTGCTGACGGATGGCATGCTGATTGCCGCAGGCGGGTTTGGCCTGTGCGGCATTCCCGAACTGTTGCTTTCTGCCATCAGGGATTCGGGCGTCAAAGACCTGAGCTTTGCGTCGAACAATGCCGGTGTGGACGATTTCGGCATCGGCATTCTGTTGCAGACCAGGCAGGTCAGAAAGATGATCAGCTCGTATGTCGGCGAAAACGCCGAATTCATGCGCCAGTACCTGAGCGGTGAACTGGAACTGGAATTCAACCCGCAAGGAACACTGGCCGAACGGATGCGCGCCGGTGGTGCCGGTATTCCCGGGTTCTACACCAAGACGGGCGTCGGCACCGTGATTGCGGAAGGCAAGGAGCACAAGGATTTCAACGGCGAGACCTATATCCTTGAGGAAGGCATTTTTGCCGATCTGGCCATCGTCAAGGCTTGGAAAGCTGACGACACCGGCAATCTGGTATTCCGCAAGACTGCCCGCAACTTTAATGTGCCCGCTGCAACCTGCGGCAAGATCTGCGTGGCCGAAGTGGAAGAGATTGTTCCGCGCGGCTCACTGGATCCGGACAAGATCCACCTGCCCGGCATCTATGTGCATCGCATCATTCAGGGCGATCACGAAAAGCGCATCGAACAGCGCACCACCCGCAAGAAGGAGGACGCATAATGCCCTGGGACCGCAATCAGATGGCCGCACGCGCGGCAGAGGAACTGGACGACGGCATGTATGTGAACCTCGGCATCGGGATTCCGACGCTGGTGGCGAACTATGTCGGCGACAAGGACATCACACTGCAATCGGAAAACGGTATGCTGGGCATGGGCCCTTTCCCGTATGAAGGCGAAGAAGACCCGGACCTGATCAACGCGGGCAAACAGACGATCACCGAGCTGTCCCGCACTGCCTATTTCGACAGCGCCACGTCCTTTGCGATGATCCGGGGCGGCAAAATCGCTGCTGCGATCCTGGGTGCCATGGAAGTGGATGAGAAAGGCGACCTGGCAAACTGGATGATTCCCGGCAAGCTGGTGAAAGGCATGGGAGGCGCCATGGACCTGGTTGCAGGCGTTGGGCGCGTGATCGTGGTTATGGACCACACCAACAAGCACGGTGAAAGCAAGGTCCTGAAGGAATGCACTCTGCCACTGACCGGCAAGGGCGTCGTGGATCGCATCATCACCAATCTTGGCGTTCTGGACGTGGTCGAGGGCGGATTGAGGATCGTTGAACTGGCAGAAGGTGTCAGTGAAGACGAAATGCGCGCTGCGACCGAAGCGACAATCGTCGGCTGAACAAAAGAAAAGGCCCGCCGGAACGAGGCGGGCCTTTTTCAGTTTGAGGTCTGGAACACGCACCCATCTGAAATCAGATCCGGCGGTGTCGCGCACAAAGCCCGCGCGATCTGGAAAGCGGCCAGAACCTTGGGCACATAGTCTCGGGTTTCGGCATAAGGCGGCACGCCGCTGTGTTTACGTACAGCCCCCTCACCAGCGTTGTAACCGGCCAGAACCAAGATCGGATCATTTCCGAACTCTTCCATCAGCCAGTTGAGGTATTTCACACCCCCGGCGATGTTCTGCGAGGGTTGCAGACTGTCCTTAACTCCAAAGCGGGCAGCTGTGGCCGGCATCAACTGCATAAGACCCTGTGCACCGGCCGAACTGACGGCATCCGCGCGACCGGCCGATTCAACCGAAATGACAGCCAGCACCAGTGCTGGCGACACATTGGTTCCCACGGTTGATCGCAAAATCTCGATCCCACGTTCTTTCGCTATGTCTTGCAGCGATTGCAGCCGGGGTGATCTTACATTCGTCGCCGCCAGCGCGTTTATTGCAGCATCAAGCCGCCCGGCCCCGCCTTCATCAATGTGCGGTGAAATGCGGTCCCAGAATGCCTTGTACGACCCTTTAGGGTCAGGCGCGGCACCGATTCCCGGCACTGTGGGCTGAACCACTTTGGTTCTTGCTATGATTTCTGGAACCGCCAGCTCCACCCCTGTGCTGGGGGCTGAGGGCTTGGCCGCGTGTTCCTCGGGTGTGATCTGAATGGTCACGCGAGGACGCTCACCCGGCTTGGGCGCTTTGATCCGCTTGTAAACTCCGCGCGGCTCAACCTCGGTCGCATACCCGGGTGCGACACCAGATAGTAGAAACGCCAGTACACCGGCGCATTGAAGTGCGTTCCGGAGAGTCATGTGCCTGCCTCATGTATTCTTTTTACGCGATTTGAACCGCGAATCTTCGCCCAAAGCCAGAAAAACAAAGCGAATTGGGGCAATTTCGCCTCATTTGGCGTAAATTTGCACCGCTGTGGAGCTCTTGGTGCGGATCAAAGAATTTTTTTTTATTTTATTTACAATGCTTTGCGCATTTAGTGACCAAAAAGTTAAGCCGCACGAAAAAAAATCTGTGTTTGGCCCAATTCCTGCCACGCACAACAGGCAAACATTAATCCATACCGAGACGGACATGAGCGGACTGAGAGAGAAAGCTCTGAAGAACGCCGAGGTTTGTTAAACTCTTTTTGATCCTTTAGGAGGGACGTAACATGATCAAGTTCATCAAGAACTTCCGCAAAGACGAAGACGGCGCAGTAACAGTTGACTGGGTTGTTCTGACCGCAGCAGTCATCGGCCTGGCAGCCGTTGCATACAACCAAATCGAGGGCGGCGCGACTGGTCTGGCTACCGGCGTAAACGAAGCCCTGAACAGCGCAGTGCTGGGCACTGGCGACAACACTGGTGCCGAAGGTGGCATCACCACAGCAGGTGCCAGCAAATAATAGGCGTTTGCTTTAGAATGATATCAGGCCGCGCCGATCAGGCGCGGCTTTTCTTTTTTCCACACTAATGAGTTTGGCCAAACGCACCCTTTGCGCCAGTTGTCGAATAGGTGCAATCTTCACCAGCAATATCGTCGGCCACTCAATACCGTTCACCGCACGATTCCTCATTCCTGAACAGAGCGGAGAGGGACGTTCCGTGCAGCCAGAAAACTCTCTTTTATATGAAGAAAATCAATATTTAGCCCAATTTCCGTCACCAAAGTTTCTCAGTGCTGTGCAAACGTGATGCACAATTCAGGAAAGACACTCTGGGAGACAACTATGGTCAAGTTTTTAAAGATATTTAAGTCGGACGAGGCCGGTGCTGTTACCGTAGACTGGGTCGTTCTCACCGCCGCCGTTATTGGACTGTCCGGTGCAGCATATGGCGTAATTGATGCCGGTGTAACTGGCATGGGTGGCAATGTTAACGAAGCAATGAGTACCGCCGTCGTAAGCACAGGTACAAATAACGATGCCAATGCTGGTATAACCACGGCTGGAACCGCGGGCGGCAACTAAAACCTCTATCACCTTTTGGCGGGACAGGGGTTTGTGCCGGACCACAAGCAACAAAAAACAATATTGCCACGACCGGTCAGGGCGTGGCTTTTTGCTTCGATCATCCCTGAGTATGCCCGGTTTGCAAAAATTGTTTCCAAGTTCAGCGCCTGAAGAGCGGGAAATCCAACCGAAAGACATTTTTGTCCCACATTTCGACACAATTTACATTTAACACTTGTGCTGTTTCAAAGTGGCCCTTTGGCCGCTTAGTATCCGACTAAATAAGAAAGAGGTGCATGTATGCGAGCGGTATTCGGACTTGTCCTGATTGTCGGCGTTGCTCTGGCTGGGGGCGCCGTTTACATGGCGCGCAATTATATTGCGGCTTATCAAAGCGAACTGGCGCGGCAGAAACAAGCGGCAGAAGAAGCA
Organism: Ruegeria sp. AF3; assembly: GCF_056536285.1. Lineage (NCBI taxonomy): Bacteria > Pseudomonadati > Pseudomonadota > Alphaproteobacteria > Rhodobacterales > Roseobacteraceae > Ruegeria > Ruegeria sp. AF3. The sequence goes on from NZ_JBQFJM010000001.1 coordinate 1,019,947, forward strand.
TTGGCCAATGCCAAAGTCGACGTCGTTCCAACGGTAACTGTTTACGTTTCAAACCGTGCGCTGAAATACGGTGAACGCCTGACGCAGGAAGACATTCGCGCCGTAGACTGGCCGGAAAACGCGATTCCCGAAGGTACATTCTCTGATCTCGCTGTGCTCTTTCCCGAAAGAGGCGCCAATGAGCGTTATGTTCTGAGGACTATGGAAAAGGATGAGGCGATCATGGAGGTCAAGATCACACAGCCTGGCGAATCGGCCGGTCTGACCTCTCGTCTTGAAAGAGGTATGCGCGCCTTTGCGATTAGCGTTGACGTGGCCTCTGGTGTTTCAGGATTCCTACGCCCCGGCGATAATGTCGACATCTACTGGACCGGATCGAGCGGAACGGTAGAAGGGAATTCTGGCGGCATCACCAAACTGATCGAAACCAACGTTCAGCTCATCGCCGTCGACCAGACAGCTGGTTCGGACGTCGCAAGCGCAACGATTGCACGCACAGTCACGGTCGCAGCCACACCGGAACAGGTTGCTGCGCTGGCGCAGGCGCAGAACACCGGTCGCCTGTCGCTGGCCCTTGTTGGTGTGCAGGATGACTCAGTTGCGTCGGCAATCGAGGTGGATCAGCGCAAACTGCTTGGAATTACGGCAGCCGCACCGGAACCCGAAAAAGAAGTTGAACAGGTTTGCACGACGCGCATCAGACGCGGCGGCGAGATTGTCAACGTGCCGATCCCCTGCACAAACTGACGCCAATTCAGAGTGTTACAAGATTGGAGCCGCATCCCTGATGCGGCTCTTTTCTTATTGTTGTTGCCAATTCTCCACATAAGGAAAATTCCAGAAACCATTGATTATTGCAATAAATTCGGATTTCGCGCAGTCTCGTAGCACATAGGGCAAAAGACCCAAAAAACGAGGCGTGATCGGAGAGGCAGGTCACATGACAATACGTTCCTGGATCAGCGCAACCCTGCTGGGGTTGTCGCTTGTTATGGGCCCGGTCGGCGATGCCGCCTGGGCTGAAACCCTTCGCGTGGTAAAAAAGGGCACGGTGGAAACGCTGGAAGTTCCGATGAACCGCGCGATCGTTGTGGAAAGCGAACAACCGTTTGCAGAGCTCAGCATTGCCAACGCAGGCATTGCGGATATCTCCTCTCTTTCGGATCGCACAATCTACGTTTTGGGTAAGGCTCCTGGCCTGACCACGCTGACACTGTTCGATGGCGCAGGAAATCTGCTGGCCAACGTACGTGTCCGGGTCTCGCCCGATGTAACCGAATTCAAAGAGCGTCTGCGTCAGATTCTGCCAAGCGAGCAGATCGAAGTGCGCACCGCCAATGATGGCATCGTACTGTCTGGCACGGTTTCAAGCGCGGCCAAACTGGCCCGCGCACTTGAATTGGCTGAACGCTACGCGCCGGAACGTGTTTCGAATCTGATGTCCGTGGGTGGCGTGCAGCAAGTTATGCTGAAGGTACGCTTCGCCGAGATGAATCGCTCAGTCGCAAAACAGCTTTCTTCAACGCTTTCAGTTTCAGGTACTGATTTTGTCGGTGGTTTCAATCCGCAGAACCTTGTTCCCCCTGTCACCGTTGAAAATGGTGTCTTGTTGTTTGGTTTCGGGGTCGGATCAGCACAGGTCAACTTGCTGCTGCAAGCTCTCGAGACGAAGGGCCTTGTTCGCAACCTTGCCGAACCCAATCTTTCGGCCCTTTCTGGACAGGAAGCAACGTTCCTGGCAGGCGGTGAGGTTCCGATTCCGGTGCCACAGGATGATGGTGTCGTGGGAATCGAGTACAAAGCCTTTGGTGTTGAAATGGACTTCATTCCGCGTGTTGTGGACGGCGACCTGATCAATCTGGAAATGGCCACGTCTGTCTCGAGCATCGACTCCGGCTCGAACTTCACTATCAATGGAGACACCGTTCCCAGCTTTATCGTGCGGCAAGCCAAGACCACAATAGAATTACGCGACGGGGAAAGCTTTGCCATCGCTGGACTGCTTCAGGACAGCTTTGTGGATCAGGCCAACCAAGTCCCATGGCTGGGGGATGTGCCGGTTCTGGGGGCCCTGTTCCGCAGCGCTGATTATCAGCGTGATCAAAGTGAACTTGTCGTCATCGTCACAGCGCATCTGGTAACGCCGACACGTGGCGAGGCACTTGCCCTTCCCACAGATCGTGTCAAACCGCCCAGCGAATTTGACCTGTTCGTGAATGGTCGGGTTGCTCGTACACAGCGTCCCGGAGCCGGCGGAGCATCCGAAGTTGCCAAACAGAATTTTGGCAGCTCGTACGGCTACGTCCTAGATTGATCAGGAGGATAGGACCAATGCAGAAGTGGATCATCACACTGGGTCTTACGGTCGCCGTTGCCGCATGTGCGCGCGAGGCCGGATACGAGATCGATGCCGGAACCTTTGGAAACGCGACATTGAACAACATACAGGTTCAAAACGGCGAATTGACCTATGCTCAGATTCTCGGCCGCAGATTTGCCGCAGATGTGCCCAGCCAGGTGAACTTTGCCTTCAACAGTTCGCAATTGGACGCATCAGCGCAAAGCATACTGTTGCAGCAGGCTGACTGGATCAAACAGTTCCCCGAAGCCAGATTCCGGGTTTACGGACATACAGATGCCGTAGGTTCAATCAGCTACAACAAGAGCCTTGGGCTACGCCGTGCACAGGCCGTCGTCGCATTCCTTGAACGGCAAGGAATCTCGCGTTCACGTCTTGAAGCCGTTGTATCTTTTGGAAAAGCGCAGCCGTTGATCGCAACACCGAATCGCGACCGCCGCAACCGCAGGACGGTAACCGAAGTTTCGGGCTTTGTTGATCGGCATCCGCAACTGCTGGACGGTAAATACGCCAACGTCATCTATCGCGAATATGTTGAAAGTGCGACGTGGAGGAGCGCGATTGAGGACGTGACTTCAGCAGATACGACAAACTAGTGTCGATAGCTCTGGTGGATAATACAATCAGAATGGGCGATATCGTCGCCCATTTCCCTACAATTGGTTCTTTTGCGCCCAATTCTTGCCCAACTTCAAAGCAACATTGTGAACAATAGGGTGACCTGCGGCCAAATTTGACCGTATTGGGGCGACAGCACATCAATCTGGCGGAATTCGTTCATATGACATGCTGAGCCCTCACGACGAGGATAGTGTTTATGACCAGCGCAACGCCGCAAGACGAAACTTCTGCAATCCTGGCCTGCACCATAAGCCGGGATGTCCAGAATTTTGATCTTCTGATTGAAGACATGGAAACCATTCTGGGCGAGCGCTGGGGCGACTTGGGTTTTGCCGAAGCGCTGGCCTTTTTCAGCCAGCCAGAAGCCGAAGCGCTTGAATTCGTTGCATTGGCAATCGACGGGGAAGATGAAGACAACCTGTCATTGATGGGTGAAATCATCACGCGGGCCAAGGAAAAGAAAATCAAGGTCGTCCTGATCGCCGAGGACGTCACACCTGCTTCGCTCCACCAACTGCTGCGCAAGGGCGCGGACGAGTTTGTCCCCTACCCGCTTCCGGAAGGTGAATTGCAGGAAGCGGTAGAACGCATGAAGCAGCCCGATCCGGTTGTCATGGCGCAAGCCGCAGCTGTTCCTTTGGCAAATGGCGAATCAAAGGAAGGCGCTTTGTTCGTCGTTCAGGGACTTGCCGGTGGCGTGGGCTCCACGACTTTGGCGGTGAACCTGGCCTGGGAGCTGGCCTGTGCATCGGACAAGGATGCCCCGTCCGTCTGTCTGATCGATCTGGATCTGCAATACGGCACGGTTTCAACCTATCTGGACCTGGCGCGTCGCGAGACGGTGTTCGAAATGCTGTCCGATACGGATTCGATGGACAGCGAGGTTTTCTCGCAAGCTCTTCAAACATATGAAGAAAAACTGCAAGTTCTGACCGCGCCATCCGACATGGTGCCATTGGACCTGATTACCCCCGAAGACATCCAGCGCGTGATTGACATGGCGCGCACACATTTCGACTATGTGGTTGTGGATATGCCCAAGACGCTGGTCTTGTGGTCGGAAACGATCTTGCAGGCGGCACATGTGTATTTTGCAATGATCGAACTCGACATGCGGTCCGCTCAGAATGCCCTGCGCCTCAAGCGCGCGTTGCAGGCCGAAGAACTGCCCTTCAACAAGCTGCGCTTTGCGCTGAACCGGGCCCCAAAATTCACCGACCTGAATGGAAAAAGCCGCGTGAAACGCATGGGGGAAAGCCTTGGCATCTCAATTGACCTGCTGCTGCCTGATGGGGGCAAGCCTGTCATGCAAAGTGGCGACCATGGTTTGCCGCTGGCCAATTCAGCCGCCAAGAACCCGCTTCGCCGGGAAATCGCGAAGCTGGCGAAATCACTTCACAGCCTTGGCAGCAACAGCGCTGAAGCTGCGTAACATCATCCCAAGGGGGGATCGCCGTGTTCTCAAGATATAAAAAACAGCCAGCAGCGCAGCCCGTTAAAGCGGCAGCGCAGCCGGTCGAAACGGCGGCACCCGCCGCACAAGCTGCCCCCAGCCCCGCAGCAACGGCCGTCGTACGTAAACCTCAGAAAAAAACAGCCGAGGTTGCCGGGGCCGATCGTGATCGAAAACGCAAGGAACGGTTGAGTGAGATCAAGATCGAACTGCATCGCGAGTTGCTGGAGAACCTGAACCTGGCGGCTCTGGAGACCGCAGCCGAAGCGGAGCTACGAGCCGAAATCAGCGCAATCGCCAGCGAAGTTCTGGAAACCAGGAACATCGTTCTGAATCGCGATGACCGATCGCAGTTGAACAAAGAACTGTACGACGAAGTAACGGGTCTTGGTCCGCTTGAGACGCTGCTACAGGACGATACGGTCAACGATATTCTGGTCAACGGACCGCATCAGATATTCGTGGAACGTGCCGGTAAGCTGGAAATCAGCGACATCACGTTCAAGGATGAAAAGCACCTGATGCGGATCATCGACAAGATCGTGTCTGCGGTGGGCCGTCGTGTTGATGAATCCAACCCTTATGTTGACGCCCGACTGGCCGATGGATCGCGATTCAACGCCATGGTGCCCCCTATCGCGGTAGATGGGTCTCTGGTTTCGATTCGTAAGTTTAAAAAAGACAAGCTGGGTATTGATGATCTGGTCAGTTTCGGTGCGTTCACCGAGGAAATGGCTGCCTATTTGCAGGCTGCCGTATCAACCCGTCTTAATATCATCGTGTCGGGCGGTACCGGTTCCGGTAAAACGACCACACTCAACGCTCTGTCCAGCTTTATCGACGATGCCGAACGCATCCTGACCATCGAGGATACGGCGGAACTTCAGCTGCAACAAACCCATGTGGGCCGGATGGAAAGCCGACCGCCTAACGTGGAAGGCAAAGGTGAGGTCAGCCCGCGCGACTGTCTGAAAAACGCCCTGCGTATGCGACCTGACCGCATCATCGTCGGCGAGACACGCGGCGCCGAGGTGATCGACATGTTGCAGGCCATGAACACTGGCCACGACGGTTCGATGACCACGATCCACGCGAACTCGGCCCGTGACGGGATTTCACGTTTGGAGAACATGATCGCGATGGCTGGCATCGAAATGCCCATTAAGGCCGTCCGCAGCCAGATCGCAAGCGCTGTGAACCTAATCGTTCAGGCCAGCCGATTGCAGGATGGTTCGCGCCGGATGACCTCGATCACCGAGATTACCGGTATGGAAGGTGATGTGATTTCGATGCAGGAAATCTTTCGTTTTCAACGTGTTGGCCTGACACCTGACAACAAGATCATCGGTCACTTTACGGCAACTGGGGTGCGCAGCCACTATTCGGAACGCTTCCGTCTGTGGGGTTTTGATCTGCCCGCATCCATCTACGACCCAACCACAATGTAGGAGAACCGGGTATGCAATTGCCTATGGAGGCGATCATCTATGTCGCCATCTTTGTGGGGGTTCTTGCCCTGGTCGAGGGCATCTATCTGGTTGCGTTCGGCAAATCCATCAGTCTGAACAGCCGGGTCAACCGGCGTCTGGACATGCTAGAAAAGGGTGCCGGGCGCGAACAGGTTCTGGAGCAGCTGCGCAAGGAAATGCAACAGCACATGAAATCACAGAGCATCCCTCTGTATTCGCTGCTTGCTGACAAGGCTCAAAAAGCCGCCATTGCGTTTTCACCCCGTCAACTGATCATGATCATGGCGCTGGTCTCGGCCATGGCGTTTGTGGGTCTGAGCATCGGTACCGCGACAGACACAGCGCTGCGCGCCGCGATTTCAATCGCCATCGGTATTGGCGGCGTTTACGCGTGGGTGAACCACAAGGCCAAGAAACGTATGGGAATGATCGAAGAGCAGCTGCCTGACGCGGTTGAGCTGATGGTGCGTTCGCTGCGTGTGGGTAATCCTTTCGTTTCGACAATTCAGGTTGTTTCGAACGAAGTTCAGGATCCGCTGGGAACCGAGTTTGGTGTTATCGCGGATGAATGCGCCTATGGTCGCGATGTGGGCGAGGCGCTGAAGGATATGGCTGAACGTCTGGATATGCAGGACTTGCGGTTCCTCGCGGTTGCTGTGGGTATTCAGCAGCAGTCCGGTGGTAACCTGGCCGAAATTCTGGCTGGATTGGCACAGGTGATCCGTGCGCGGTTCCGCCTGTTCCGGCGTGTCAAGGCAATCACGGCCGAAGCACAGTGGTCAGGCAAGTTCCTGTCTGGCTTCCCAATTGCGTGTCTGATTTTCATCCTGGTCAAGGACCCAGGATATTATGACGAAGTGTTGGATCACCCCTGGTTCATCCCTGCTTGTTTCATTGTCGGCATTTTGCTGACACTGAACCTGATCGTCATGAAGATCATCACCAACATCAAGGTCTGAGGGCAGCACAATGGAATTTCTGACCAACATCAATGATCTGCTGACTCAACACCTGGGTGAGTTCGGCCCCCTTATCGTGGTGGGTGTACTTGGCCTGATCATGGTTCTTGTCGCTGTCTCACTAATCATGAGCCAGCCGGAAGATCCTCTGAAGAAACTTCAGCGGTCGAATGCGGCCCCGCGGGCAACGAAAAAAAGCAAGAAAGAGCAACTGCGAAACTCCAGTCGAAATGAGCAGCTTGAGAAATTCGCGACTTTTCTGGAGCCGAAAAACGAAGAAGAGTATTCGGCGGTTGAGCTGAAGCTGCGTCAGGCGGGATATCGGTCAAAAGATGCGGTCCGGTTCTTTCACTTTGCGCAGTTTTCGCTAGGTATCATTGGTATCGTTGTCGGTGTTCTGCTGATTACGGTCCTTTCAAACGGTCAGGAATTCACCGGCCAGCAAATGATGATCCGGGTGTTCGTGCCAGCCGCAATTGGTTATTTCGCCCCGAAATACTGGATCACGCGCCGGGTCGAAGCACGCAGAGAGGCAATTACAGCAGGCTTTCCCGATACGCTTGACCTGATGCTGGTCTGCGTTGAGGCCGGACAGTCACTGGACCAGGCCATCGTTCGCGTGTCCGGTGAAATGAAATCCTCCTACCCCGATATCGCTCAGGAATTCGAAACCGTCGCACACGAGATGAAAGCCGGTAAGGACAAAGACACTGTATTGCGCGATTTCGGAGTGCGCTGCGGCGTACAGGACGTAAACTCATTCGTCACCGTGATGATCCAGTCAGCGACTTTCGGCACATCCATTGCCGAGGCATTGCGGGTTTACGCCTCAGAGATGCGTGACAAACGCGTGATGCGCGCCGAAGAGGCTGCGAACAAGTTGCCTACAAAGATGACTCTTGTCACAATGATGCTGACAGTTCCACCACTGCTGATCATTCTGGTCGGCCCGTCGGCGAATGTCATTTCGAGTTTCGGGCGTGCGGGCGGATAAAACCCTATGAAAGCTGAATTCTGGTGCTTCCCGTCCGGGTTCCGCCGAATACTTAAGGCCACCGTGGTTTGCACCATGGTGGCTTCTTGCACAGAGGGCCTCTCGCCGAACGGCCTGGATGCGCCGGGAGTTGATCCCAGGGGACAAGCAGAAGACAATATCGAGGTCGGAAACCGGCTGATGGCTGCCGGTGAATACGAACTCGCGCTTGATACTTTTACCCGCGCCGCCCTGGACCAGGGTATGACGACACAGGTCTTGACCTCTCTGGGTACGGCCAATCTTGGGTTGCGGCGTTTAGGGCAGGCCGAGAAATTGCTGCGCCGTGCCGTGGAAGGCGATCCGGATTGGCCTGTTGCATGGAATAATCTGGGCGTTCTGCTGATGGAGAAACAGGAGTACCCCGAAGCGGCGCAGGTCTTTCAACGGGCTTACGCGCTGGACAATGGCGAAAGTGACGCAATCCGCGACAATCTGCGCTTAGCACTCGCAAAAATGGAAAATCCTGTTAATAATATCCCGCAAGAACAACAAGAATATACACTGGAGCAGCTTGGCGACGGGCAATTCGCGCTACGCAAGATTCAGTAATCGAGGCAAGAGCAGTAAAGGACGCAAAAAATGCGCCAGCAATTCTTGATTCCGGCTGTTGTTTTCAGCGGTCTGATCCTTTCGGCCTGTGCAAAGGAATCCGAAGAGGAAAAAGTGGAACGGACGTTTCAGGAAGTGAACGTTATTGACGAAACCAACCTGAACGATGTGTTGTTGAGTGCCGCCGACCCGAATGAGGCAGTGACCTATTTTCACGGTGCCGCACTCAAGAACCCTGATCGCATCGATCTTCAGCGCGGGTTGGCAATATCCCTGGGACGCGCAAAACGCACCACCGAAGCGGCAGCAGCGTGGAAGCGCGTGACGACAATGAAGGGTACGAACGCCGCAGACAAGGTCGAGTACGCCGATGCGCTGGTGCGAAATGGCGACTGGTCTCAGGCCAAAACCGTTCTGGATACGGTTCCCCCAACGTTCGAAACCTTTAAACGCTATCGCCTTGAGGCGGTGGTCGCGGATTCCCGGAAAGAGTGGAAGCGGGCTGATCATTTCTATGAAACGGCCGTTGGGCTGACCACCCGTCCGGGCAGCGTAATGAACAATTGGGGGTATTCGAAACTGACCCGTGGCCAGTATGCCGAGGCCGAACGCCTGTTCACCGACGCAGTCCGCCAGGACAGCTCTTTGTTCACTGCCAAGAATAATCTGGTGCTGGCCCGGTCAGCGCAGGGCAACTATAGCCTTCCAGTGGTGCCGATGACCCAGGTTGAACGGGCGCTACTGCTGAATACGATGGGTATTTCCGCGGTCAAGCAGGGCGATGTAGAAACCGCGAAAAACCTGTTCCGCGAGGCCATTGCCACCCATCCGCAACATTTCGATGAAGCGGTCCGCTCGCTTCGTGCGCTTGAAGAGGCCTGACACATGCAAATCCCCGCTGCGGCGGCGGCATGGTTCCTGCCCTTCGTGCTGCCGATCTGCTTTTACGTGGCCTTCACGGATATGCGTGAGATGCGGATCAAAAACCATGCAGTTGTTGCGCTGGCGTTGATTTTTGTCGTGGTCGGGCTGGTTGCCATCCCGCCCTGGTCCACCGGCGCGGTCAGCGGTCATCTGTTGCTGATCAATGTGTCGATGCCGATCTATTTCTGGCACCTTCTGCATATCCCCGTGGTGTTGATTTTCGGCATTCTTCTGAACGCGTCAGGGGCAATGGGCGCGGGCGACGCTAAGTTTCTTGCCGCGTCCGCGCCATTTGTCTGGCTTGGCGATCTAAAGCTGGTACTGCTTATTCTGACCGCCTGTATTCTGGCCGCCGTGGTCACGCATCGTTTGGCGAAAATCACAAGGTTGCGCACCATTGCGCCACATTGGGAAAGCTGGGATCGGGGCAAACAGTTCCCCATGGGGTTCGCACTGGGTGGCTCGCTGGCCATGTATCTGATTCTGGGTACTGTTCTCGGTTCGTAAACTATCATCAGCGCGCCTTGCCGCTGCCTTTGTCCCGCCACAAAGCTGGGTCATTTTTCCTTCAAGTCGCCCTTATTCGGGCAGTTGGCGTTACAATTTGACGAACGAGCACCGCGCATGAATATGCAGACTTCCTCTGTTATGGCCCCCCCTACCCCGAAGGGGTTAAGCGAAATGAAGCTTCCGCTGGTGATGATGCGGGATATCTTGCTTAAGACCATATTCCGCAAGAACACCAGCACCGTGTCAGAAGTTTCTGCGGCCATATGTCTGCCTGGCGCTGTGACCCAGGAACTGATCGACATCGCACGCGAGCAGAAGCTGCTTGAGGCAATGGGGACGCTGAACGCCAACAGCGGCAACGAGATGGGATATCAGCTGACTGATGCCGGCAAGGCCCGCGCTCTGGATGCCCTCAGCCAGTCCGAGTATTTCGGTGCGATGCCCGTTCCGCTGGATGTCTATCGCGAGCAAGTCAAACGTCAATCGATCCGCAACATTCAGGTCACGCGCGACCAGTTGACCAACGCCATGGGCCATCTGGTTCTGCCCGACAGCCTGCTGGATCATCTAGGCCCGGCAGTCAGCGCAGGCCGGTCGATCCTGATGTATGGTCCGCCGGGCAACGGTAAATCGTCCATCTCGAACGGCATTCGCGATGCGCTGGGGGACAATGTCTATGTGCCCTACGCCATCGAATATGCGGGGCAGGTGATCACGGTCTACGACCCGATCGTGCACACCGCGATCGAGCAGGAAGCCGACGACCCGAACAGCCTGCGCCGCCGCAAACGGTTCGACTCACGCTATGTACAGTGTGAACGCCCGACCGTTGTCACCGGCGGTGAACTGTCGCTTAGTATGCTGGACCTGGTTTATAACCCTACCGCGCGAACCTATCAGGCACCGCTGCAGCTGAAATCCACGGGCGGCATCTTTATCGTGGACGACCTTGGCCGTCAGGCCGAACCGCCGCAGGCGCTGGTCAACCGCTGGATTGTTCCACTGGAAGAGAACAAGGATATCCTTGGCCTGCAATCGGGTGAGAAATTCGAAGTTCCGTTTGATACGCTGGTCATCTTCTCGACCAACTTCCACCCGAACGAGATATTTGACCAGGCGGCCCTGCGCCGAATCTTCTTCAAGATCAAGATCGACGGCCCGAATCAGGAAAACTTCCTGAAGATTTTCGCCATGGTTGCGCGCAAACGCGGGATGCCGCTGGATGAGGCGGCGCTGGTGCACCTGCTGAAGGTCAAATACCCGACCATCAACAACATCTACGCCAACTATCAACCGATCTTTCTGATCGACCAGATGATCTCGATCTGCGAGTTCGAAGGCATCCCCTATCAGATGAGCCCCGAACTGATCGACCGGGCCTGGGCCAACATGTTCGTCAAAGACGAGAAAATCGTCAAATAACGCCGTGCCATTACCACTCTGGGGCGGGTAGTCTGCGTTCATGACGCAGATTCCCGCACGGATTGCCGCGTGGTTTTCCACCAAAGGCTGGTCCATCCACCCGCATCAGCAAGAGATGTTCGACCGCGCATTCAGCCCGGCGACACTGCTGATTGCGCCCACCGGTGGCGGCAAAACCATGGCCGGGTTTCTGCCGTCGCTGGCTGAACTTGCGGATGCTGGCCACAATGGATTGCACACGATCTATGTCTCGCCGCTCAAGGCGCTGGCCGCCGACATCAAACGCAATCTGCGCACCCCGGTGGATGAGATCGGCCTGCCTGTCAGGATCGAGGATCGAACCGGTGACACCTCAGCCACGCAGAAGAAACGCCAAAGGGCTGATCCACCGCATATCCTGTTGACCACGCCGGAAAGTCTGGCGTTGCTGAACTCGTACGAGGATGCCCCGCGTATGTTTGAAGGTGTGCAGCGGATCATCGTCGATGAAATCCACGCACTGGCTGAAAGCAAGCGCGGGGATCAGCTGATGCTGGCGCTGGCACGTCTGCAACGCCTCAATCCCGATCTGCGCCGCGTCGGGTTGTCGGCGACGGTGGAAGATCCTGTTGCGATTGCCCGCTTTCTGGCTTGCCACCCTGACCCCTGCCAGATTGTACAGGCCGACCCCGGCCCGGACCCGGATATCCGAATGCTGGAAACGTCGCAAATGCCGCCCTGGTCTGGCGGTGGCGCGGCTTATGCTATTCCAGCCGTGCTGGAGCAGATCAAGCAGCACAAGACCACATTGATCTTTCACAATACGCGCGCCCAGGCCGAGATATTCTTTCACAATCTGTGGCTGGCCAATGATGACGGTCTGCCCATCGGTATCCATCACGGCAGTCTGGACCGGCAGCAGCGCGAGCGGGTCGAGGCGGCGATGGTCCGGGGTGACTTGCGCGCCATCGTCTGCACCGGTTCGCTGGATCTGGGCATCGACTGGGGGGATGTCGATCTGGTGATCCAGATCGGCGCGCCCAAGAACGTCAAACGGCTGGTGCAAAGGATAGGACGGGCCAACCATCGCTATAACGCACCTTCCAAAGCCCTTTTGGTGCCTGCAAATCGCTTCGAAGTGGTCGAATGCGTCGCCGCGCTAGAGGCCGCCAAAGCCCATGAGCTGGATGGAGAGCCCCGCGGCCGAGGCCCGCGCGATGTTTTGTGCCAGCATATCCTGATTGCCGCCTGCGCCGGGCCGTTTAACGCTGATGATCTTTATGCCGAGATGACATCCGCCGGGCCTTACGCTCAGCTGAAGCGGGCCGAGTTTGACGCTTGCCTGAATTTCTGTGCTACCGGCGGCTATGCTCTGCGAGCCTATGATCGCTGGCAAAGGCTGCAACACGGCGCCGACGGGCACTGGCAACTGCGCGACCCGCGCGCCGCATCGCGAATTCGTATGAACCTGGGCACTATTCAGGACACGGATACGCTCAAGGTTCGTCTGAAACGCAACCGGGGCGGCAAGCCACTGGGAGAAGTAGAAGAAGCATTCGCTGCCTCGCTGACGCCCGGCGACACCTTCCTGATCGGTGGGCAAATCGTGCGGTATGAGGGACTGCGCGAGATGGTGGTCGAAGTCACGCGGCGCGCAGACCGAAAGCCAAAGATTGCGACCTTTTCGGGCACGAAATTCGCAACCTCCACGCAGCTCAGCGACCGCATCCTGAACATGTTTGCCCAACAGGGCTGGCCACAGCTTCCCCCTCATACGGCTGAATGGTTGGATTTGCAGCGCCAGATGTCCCGCCTGCCCCAGCGTGATCGTCTGCTGATCGAGAGCTTTCCCAGCGATGGGCGTGAACATCTGTGCGTCTACGGATTTGCTGGTCGCAACGCGCAACAAACACTGGGCCTGCTGCTGACCAAACGGATGGAGGAAACCGGACTGTCCCCGCTGGGGTTTGTCGCCACGGACTATGCCACGCTGATCTGGGGTCTGGACGCGGTTACCGATCCCCGCCCGTTGCTTCAACCCGATGCGCTGCGCGACGGACTGGACACCTGGCTGGCAGGTAACGCCGTTATGAAGCGCACGTTTCGTGCATCGGCCACCATTGCGGGTCTGATCGAACGCAACATGGCAGGGCAACGCAAAAGCGGGCGGCAGGCTACGTTTTCGTCAGATATCCTGTATGACACCTTGCTGAAATACGATCCCGATCACCTATTGATGCAGATCACCCGCGAAGAAGCCATGCGTGGGCTTGTCGATTTCGGTCGGATCGAAACAATGCTTGCCCGAATTGGAGACAGGATTGATCTGGTGCGGCTCGAGCGTGTCTCGCCCCTGTCAGCGCCACTGTTTCTGGAGGTTGGCAAAGTGCCGGTGAAAGGCAGTGCCGAAGAAAGGCTTCTGGCGGAAGAAAGCGCGCGGCTGCTGCAAGCGGCGGGGTTGGAACAGCTTTGATCTGCTTGCGCCAGGCCCTGAAACAGGCCAAGAACGTATCATGAACGAACTTGAGTTTCCCTTTGCGGGTCAGCGCCTGTGTGCTTTGCCGTCCGGTGCGCTTTGGTGGCCAGACGAAAGCTTGCTGTGCGTGTCGGACTTGCATCTGGGTAAATCCGAGCGCGTCGCGCGGCGTGGTGGGCCTTCGCTTCCGCCTTATGACAGCCGTGAAACGCTGGACCGCCTGAAAGATGACCTGGGACAAACGAACGCCAAAACCATTGTATGTCTGGGCGACAGCTTCGATGATCTTGAGGCTGCCCGGGCGCTGCCAAAATCAGAAATGCTAAGGATCGCGACCTTACAGTCCGGACGTCAGTGGATCTGGATTGAGGGGAACCACGATCCCGGTCCTATTGAGCTGGGGGGGACCCATCTGTTCGAATGGCACCGTGGCCCGCTTGTTTTCCGTCATATCGCGCAGGATCCCGCGCGAGGAGAAGTTTCCGGCCATTACCATCCAAAAGTCCGGATCAGGGTCAAGGGACGTCATATTTCACGCCCCGCTTTTCTGCTGAATGATCATCGCATTATACTTCCGGCCTACGGCGCTTTTACCGGGGGGCTTCGCAGCTCTGATCAAGTGCTGTCGGCACTGATGGGATCGCAGGCGATGGCGATCCTCACAGGTCCGCGTCCATACATGTTGCCAATGCCGCAATAGGTTCAGATCAGGCCATCCATTTCCAGCATCGGTTTGTATTTCCGGCTGACCGGAACCAGATCACCATTGATCAATTTCAGATAGGTTTTACTGCCTTCCCTTTCGACACTTACAATGGATGCGTCGGTGACCCAATGCGAACGGTGCGAGCAATGACCCGGGACAGGCTCCATTTCGGCAATCGCATCTGTGAAACGCGACCGGAGCGTGAAGGTGCCTTCTGAGGTGACAACATCCACGTTGTGATCCCGAACGGTCAAGCGATAGATCTGCCCGTTGAATCTGGGTGGCAAGCGTTTGACAAGTCGTGGTTTTTCAAGATCAGATTCAGTAATTGCCGCGGCATTCAGATCGTTGCGCTGTACAAGCATCAAGCCTGTCGCGAACAAAGCGCCATAAACCACAATCCTCTCGGCGTCCGGCGCCATATATCCACCACAGGTGAAAAGAACCCAGGCCAACATCCAAAGTGAAGGCGTGAACAATGCCAAGGTCAAAGAAACAAATGCCAGATCCCTCGCCGGAACATTCAGGAAAACGGGGTTCTTCCGCATCAGCTTTCTGGCAAGCCCGGTAACCGTCAAAGCAAGGACCATCACTCCCGCCCAGAATACAAGCCGCAGTCCAAATGACAGGTCAGAATCAAGGAAGGGTGGAAACGCATATGCAAGTAAAGGAAGAAAGACCAAACCCGCTACCACACGTTGCGGTGAAAATGCCTTCAGGATTATACTTATTTTAGACGTCATACCGCTTTTGTGCATGAATTAGCATAGCTCACCCCGAATGTGTCAAACACAATAGTGCCTTCACCTGTAACCAGCTGGGATTACAGGGATATCACGATTTGTTCGGCTGTCAAACCCATTCAGGGCGCTTTGCCCATGCAGTCAGGGGGCGATTTGGCTGGAGCTTTGCCTGCCAAAAAAGGGGGCCGGTCCGAAGGGTCCGATCCGGCCCCGCGTGTATCAGGCGGTCAGGCCTTCTGGTTCGGGGAGTTTGTTTGCGCGGCAGCAGGCGGTGAGGGTGTTGGCCAGCAGGCAGGCGATGGTCATGGGGCCGACGCCGCCGGGGACCGGGGTGATGGCGCCGGCGCGTTCGGCAGCGCTGGCATAGTCGACGTCGCCGACCAGCTTGGTCTTGCCATCCCGCTCGATGCGGTTGATGCCCACGTCGATCACGGTGGCGCCTTCCTTGATCCAGTCGCCGGGCACCATCTCGGGGCGGCCGACAGCGGCCACGACGATATCGGCGCGGCGCACCACATCCGGCAGGTCCCTGGTGCGCGAATGCGCGATGGTCACGGTGCAGCTGTCCCCCAGCAGCAGCTGCGCCATCGGCTTGCCCACGATGTTCGAGCGACCGATGACAACTGCATCCATGCCCGACAGCGACCCGTGGTGATCGCGCAGCATCATTAGGCAACCCAGCGGGGTGCAGGGCACCATCGATTTTTGACCGGTGCCCAGCAGGCCCACATTCGAAATGTGGAAGCCGTCCACATCCTTGGCCGGATCGATCGAGTTGATCACCAGATCCTCGTTCAGGTGTTTTGGCAGCGGCAGCTGTACCAGAATGCCATGCACCGCTGGTTCAGTGTTCAGTTTGTCGATCAGCGCCAGAAGGTCCGCCTCGGAGGTATCCACATCGAGCTTGTGCTCATACGAGTTCATGCCAACCTCGACGGTCATCTTGCCTTTCGAGCGGACGTAGACCTGGCTGGCCGGATCCTCTCCCACCAGAACCACGGCCAGGCCGGGGGTGATGCCGTTTTCCTCTTTCAGCTTTGCAACCTGATCGGCCACCTGCGCGCGCACTTTGGCGGCAAAGGCCTTCCCGTCGATAACCTGCGCTACCATCCTTTGGTCCCTTCTTTCAAAACCCAAACGGGCGCAAAACGCGCCCGGTCTTTACTCGGGGCCGAGCACGCGTTCCTCACGTGCAATCGACCAGTCAATCAGAATGCGCCAGAGCGTTTCGGACAAATCGGGGTCCATCCCCGCGGCCTGCGAACTGGCGCGCACCTTTTGCACCACATCCTCGACCCGGTCCGGGATGCGGGCGGGCAGGCCCTCGCCCGGCTTCAGCTCAGACGCGCGGTCGATATAGCTTGCGCGCCTCACCAGCATCCCGATCAGCTGGCGGTCCAGCCTGTCGATCTGAACCCGCAGATCCCGCATCGAATGGCAGTCCTGCGGCGGTGTCAGAGTGGGCATCATCGTCTCCTCATGGCCCGGGGGTCCCGGACCACGAGATGTCTTATTCAGCGGCTTAGAACAAGCCCTCGATCTCACCTGCGTCATTGAGGCAGATGGTTTCCGCGGCCGGTTTGCGGGGCAGGCCCGGCATGGTCATGATCTCACCGCAGACAACCACGATAAAGCCCGCACCCGCGCTCAGGCGGACCTCACGCACCGGGACCGAATGGCCGGTGGGCGCGCCCGCAGGCTCGGGTCGGTCGAGAAGCTGTACTGGGTTTTCGCCATGCAGACCGGCAGGTTGCCATACCCCGCTGCTTCCCATTCTTTCAGCTGCGTGCGGATCTTGTTGTCGGCCAGAACCTCGTCGGCGCGGTAGATGCGCTTGGCGATGGTTTCGATCTTCTCAAACAGCGGCATCTCGTCGGGGTAGATCGGCGCGAAGTTCGCAGAGCCCCCTTCGACGATTTCCACAACTTTGCGGGCCAGATCAGCAGACCCTTCCGAGCCCAGTTCCCAGTGGCGCGACAGAATCGCCTCGACCCCGTGAGAGGCGCAATAATCCTTCACCGCCTGAACCTCGGCATCGGTGTCGGTGACAAAGTGGTTGATGGCGACAACAACCGGCACACCGAACGACTTCACGTTCTCGATGTGACGGCCCAGGTTGGCGCAGCCCGCCTTGACCGCGGCGACGTTTTCCGCGCCCAGATCGGCCTTGGCGACACCGCCATTCATCTTCATCGCCCGCACGGTGGCAACCAGAACCACGGCAGAGGGCGCAATGCCCGCCTTGCGGCACTTGATGTTCATGAACTTCTCGGCACCCAGATCGGCGCCAAAGCCCGCCTCTGTCACCACATAGTCAGCCACTTTCAGCGCGGTCTTGGTGGCAATGACCGAGTTGCAGCCATGCGCGATGTTGGCAAACGGGCCACCGTGGACAAAGGCCGGGTTGTTTTCCAGCGTCTGCACCAGGTTCGGCTGCATTGCGTCTTTCAGCAGAACGGTCATCGCCCCTTCGGCCTTGATGTCGCGGCAATAGACCGGCGTCTTGTCGCGGCGATAAGCCACGATGATATCACCCAGACGCTTTTCCAGGTCCTTCAGGTCGTTTGACAGGCACAGGATCGCCATGACCTCGGACGCCACTGTGATGTCAAAACCTGTTTCGCGCGGGAACCCGTTCGACACGCCGCCCAGGCTGGCAGTGATCTGGCGCAGGGCGCGGTCGTTCATGTCGACCACACGACGCCATGCGACCCGGCGGGTGTCGATCTCGCATTCATTGCCCCAGTAGATGTGGTTGTCGATCATCGCCGACAGCAGCGAATGGGCCGAGGTGATCGCGTGGAAATCGCCGGTGAAGTGCAGGTTCATCTCTTCCATCGGAACAACCTGCGCATAGCCGCCCCCTGCAGCGCCGCCCTTCATCCCAAAGTTCGGACCCAGCGAGGCCTCGCGGATACAGATCATCGCATTCTTGCCGATCCGGTTCAGACCGTCACCCAGACCAACCGTCGTGGTCGTCTTGCCCTCACCCGCAGGCGTCGGGTTGATCGCCGTCACCAGCACCAGCTTGCCGTCTTCACGACCCTGCACCGAGTTGATGAACTCCTGGCTCACCTTCGCCTTGTCATGCCCATACGGCAACAGATCATCACTGGATATTCCAAGCTTCGCGCCGATCTCCTGGATCGGCTTCTTATTCGCTTCACGCGCAATTTCGATGTCGGATTTATAGCTCATTGGCCGGGGTCCTTGATTGAATACCGTGCAAAACCGACGTCTAACGTCGGCGCTACGCATTCCATACCCTTGTGTACAATCTGATTAGCCATGGATTCCGACATTCTGGCGTCGCGAAGCGTCGTCAGGTCACTTCATCGGTAACTAATCGGAAACCTGCATATTTTCAGGGCTCCAGGCAGGCTGGTCCGGAACAAAGAGCTTGAGGTGATCGCCCAGTTGAATGCGCCCGGGACGTTCGATCCATCCCGTGACACCCCGGCGCCCGACGGCAGCGGGTTTGAACCCTGCACCATACCCCTGATGATCCGCTTCGATTTCGCGTCCGGGCAATACGCAGGGTGCGTTTTCCATATCCACAGTGATCGTCAGCCCGTTGACCGCCTGAAGGCGCGAGGACGGCGGAATGTGCGAGAAATCCGGAACACCTTTCAGCACTATGGATACGCCCAGATAAGACGGGTCAAGCTGGTCCAGCCCCATGTTCTGCGCGATCTGCTGCAACTCTTCCAAGGACAGCACCGAAAGTTGACGAACATTGCGGATTTCAGTGCCCTTGGGATAGAGGTTCGAGACCCGAACACAGGACGCACGGTTCAGACCTTCGTGCCGTTCGCCTTTCGCGCCCTCAAACCCAAGATCCAGCAACTCCACGGGCTTGGCACGAAGTGATCCGCCGGCAGGAACAAGGCCCAGCCAAACGACTTCGGCTGCAAATTCGGTTTCCCGCAAAAACGGCATATGCGCTTCCCTACCCATTGGTGTCTGCCAGCGCATAATGCCCAGTAACGCTCTGATGGAAAGAGAAAAAACCCGGGTCAGAGCCCGGGTTCTTGCTGGTTATGCTGTCGGTTCAGGTTCCATCCCGCCCTCAGGCGGTGATTTCTTAGCCTTGGTCTTGGGGATGGCTGTGACGCTGGGCGCACTGCCCTCGTCCGACTTGTCGTTCCGGTCATCGCTGTCGCCGGGCGATTCCCCGTTCATGACGCGTTTAATTTCGTCACCGGTCAGCGTTTCGTATTCCAGCAAACCTTGGGCCAGACGTTCCCATTCTTCGTTATGATCGGTCAGAATCTTGTGCGCCTTTTCGTAACCTTGCTGGATCAGGCGCTTTACCTCTTCTTCAATCAGTTCCTTGGTATGAGCCGATACCGAGAAACCGGCAGTATTGCCCTGGTATCCCTCATGGGCCTCGGCATAGTCGATATTGCCGACCTTGTCCGACATTCCCCAGCGCATCACCATGGCACGTGCCAGTTGGCTGGCCTGCATGATGTCCCCGGCAGGCCCGTTCGACACGTGATCTTCGCCATACTTGATGACCTCGGCCGCCTTACCTGCCATGGTCATCGCCAGCTTTTGTTCGCACTCATCCCGGTGATAGTTCAGGCGATCCATTTCCGGCAGCGAAACGACCATACCCAGCGCGCCGCCGCGCGGTATGATGGTCGCCTTGTAGACTGGATCGCACATGGGCAGAGACAGACCAACAACAGCATGACCCGCTTCGTGATAGGCTGTTTTTTCCTTCTGATCCTGAGTCAGCACCATCGAGCGGCGCTCGGCCCCCATCATCACCTTGTCCTTGGCGTTTTCAAAATCTTCCATGGTGACAAAGCGACGACCCACGCGTGCGGCCATCAACGCGGCCTCGTTCACGAGGTTGGCCAGATCCGCACCCGAGAAGCCGGGCGTACCGCGCGCGATGATGCGCAGATCGACATCGGGGCCCAGCGGCGTCTTGCGTGCGTGAACGCCCAGAATTTTCTCGCGGCCCTTGATGTCCGGGTTGCCGACTGTGACCTGACGGTCGAACCGGCCCGGTCGCAGCAGCGCAGGGTCCAGAACATCCTTGCGGTTTGTCGCCGCCAGAATGATTACACCTTCGTTGGCCTCAAACCCGTCCATTTCGACCAGCAACTGGTTGAGCGTTTGTTCCCGCTCGTCGTTGCCGCCACCATACCCGGCGCCGCGATGACGACCCACAGCGTCAATTTCATCGATAAACACGATACAGGGCGCGTTCTTTTTCGCCTGCTCGAACATGTCACGCACGCGGGACGCACCCACACCAACGAACATTTCGACAAAATCCGAACCCGAGATGGTGAAGAACGGCACGCCCGCCTCACCCGCAATGGCACGGGCCAGAAGCGTCTTACCGGTACCCGGAGGGCCAACCAGCAGCGCGCCCTTGGGGATCTTGCCACCAAGGCGGCTGAACTTCTGCGGGTTTCGCAGGAATTCGACAATCTCTTCCAGCTCTTCCTTGGCCTCGTCGATACCGGCAACATCGTCAAAGGTCACGCGGCCATGCTTTTCGGTCAGCATCTTGGCCTTGGACTTGCCAAAGCCCATCGCGCCACCTTTGCCGCCGCCTTGCATCCGATTCATGAAATAGACCCAGACACCGATCAGCAGCAGGAAAGGCAGCAGCGTGATCAGGAACGACTGAAAGCCTGATTGCTGTTGTTTTACGGCCTGAACGGGGATGTTTTCTTCGATCAGAAGCTTGGTCACTTCGGCGTCGCCGGGTTTGATCGTGACATAGCTGGCACCGCTTTGCAGGGTATAGCGAATCTGCTCACCATCCAGGGTCACATTCTTGACTTCACCGCTTTGGACGGCACCGACAAAGTCGGAATAGGTTTTCTCGTTGTTCTGAAGCGTTCCGCCCGGTCCACTGAACAGATTGAACAGTGCAAGGATGAGCAGGAACAAAACGACCCAAAACGCGATATTGCGAGCGTTGCCCAAGGAAATTCTCCTAAAAGTTCCGGCAGGTGAGACGCTGCCAAGTTACCTCTTAAAATAGAGAGGATTGTCGTATGTTCAATGCGATAAAAAAGATGTGTGGAACTCGGGCCAATCTGACGCAAGACTGGCATGCCAACCATTCGCGAGACCCGCAAGCGGGGCGGCCAGCACCCTATCCGCATTCCAAACCGCAGGCGTCGCTGTCAAAGCTATCCTGGGACGCCCGGTTGCCCGCCACTCGGGCACCTGTTGCAACCCCTCACCCCCCAAAGCACGGATTTCTGCGCCCATTGTTGCCGGTCCGCTCAGCCGCCATTTGCCATCCCACACAGCACCGGGTGCAGCCAACTGAGATTTCACGGCATTAAATTCCCTGCAAATCCAAACACTCCCGCCGTGTGGAACAATAAGACAACCGCCCACTGACGCCGATTGCCCATTCGCAACTGCATCCATCGCCCGATCCACTGCCGCCTGACGCGGGGGATAACCCGACCCGGCAACCCACGAGAGGATTCCCAGCAGGACACGGCGCCGAATCTCAAGGGGCAACGCGGCAAATCCGGCCCGGTTCACCCTCACGTCACTTTGATCCACTTGCGCCACGGACCGTGCGGATTCTTGCGCACAGATGCCAAGTGCCGTGTGTGCCTGCGCCAGATTGTCAGCCACGCGGGACAATGAAAGCGCATCAATTCCCAAAGGTTCTAGACCACCCAAAGCTTCGCGCGCCTTGATCCGATCGAAACGGGCATCCTGATTCGAAGGGTCGTCCACCCATGCCACGCCAGCCCCAGTCAGATAGGTGCGCAGCTGTTCACGGGCAATCCCCAGCATCGGGCGCAGTATCGTCAGCCCCCGCTGTTTCCGAATGGCCGCCATTCCGGACAGGCCCGTGACCCCGGATGATCGGCCCAACCGCATCAACAGTGTTTCCGCCTGATCATCTGCGGTGTGGCCCAGCGCAATGGCATCGATTCCGCGGCCCTTTGCCCATTCGGATAACAAATCATACCGCGCCTGACGTGCGCGGTCCTGCAAGTTGCCGGTACCGTCCCATCCCGACCAACGCAGCGTGTCATGAGGCATCCCCAACGCAGCCGCCTGCAGGGATACCGTTTCGGCCTCGCGCGCGGATTCGGGGCGCAACCCGTGGTCGACCGTGGCAACGAAAAGGGTGATAGCCTCATCCTGCGCCACATGATGCAAAAGGTGCATTAAGGCGACAGAATCGCCGCCTCCCGAAACTGCAATACCCAACTTGCGCGGAAGTGTTTCGGGTAGCCGGGCGCGAAGGTCTGCAAGTAGTTTGCTGGAGTGATGGTTCAAGTACATCCCAACGCGGTCATCTCCTGCGTGGCGTTCGAAAACTCTGGCGCAGAAGGAAAGCGTACTCCGACCTCATTAAGCGTGATGCAGGCCTGATCAGTCTGTCCCAAACGGCCAAGCGCCGCACCCAGTTCGTACAACGCCTCGGGTGCAAATGCGCCCTCGGAATCACCCGTGAAGCTGGCCAGGAATGCTCGGGCCGCTTCGCGCGTGTCGCCAATCCCTTCAAGGGCATGACCGCGTTTCAGGTTGGCTTCGGGCGCCAGCGGACTGCCGGGATAGCTTGTTTCAAACTGCGCAAACAACGTGGCAGCAGTCTGGAAATCGCCATCGGCCAACGCTTGCGAGGCTGCATCAAAATCAGCACGTTCACCTATGGCCAGTTCACCATGATCGGTCGCCGTTGGCGTTTCGATACTTGTTGGCCCGGTGATCACAGCGGCCGTGTCACCACCCAATGTCGAGGTCTCACCCAATGTCGTCAAATCGCCGCCTTCCAGTTCGACCAGCCGGAACTCAAGGTCACCGATTCGGTTGGTGCCGTCAGTGACAATGTTCTGCACCCGCTGGTTCAACTGCTCGGTTTGGCGGGTCAGGCGCTGCAATTCCGCTTCGATCGCGACAACGCGTTCTTGGACCGAACTGCCGGACAGGTTCGGTGCAGGTGAACCCGTGGTAGAAAACTCGCGTTTCAAACGCTGAATTTCCACATGTAGCACCGTTAGTTCCTGACGGATATCTGCAAGAGTTTGCTGATCCTGTGCCTGTGCAACACCAGCCGTCGCCACAACCGCCGCCAAAACCCATCCTGCAATGCGCATCATCTTACCCCAGAGTTGACCCGGTCAGAACCGTTACCGCACGGCGGTTCTTGGAATAACATTCCTCGGTGCTGCAAATCTCGATCGGGCGTTCCTTGCCATAGCTCACGGTATTCAGGCGGCTGCCCGCAACTCCGCGTGAAATCAAGTATTCTCGTGCCTCATTAGCGCGTTTGGCACCCAAACCAAGGTTGTATTCCCGTGTGCCCTGCTCATCCGCGTGGCCTTCAATCGTTGCGACAAAATCCGGATTGGCCAGCAACCAGTCTGCCTGCCCTTGCAGCACTGTTTGCGCCTCGGGCGACAAGGTCGACTGGTCAACGGCAAACAGGACACGGTCCCCGACCGTTTGCTGGAAATACGCGGGCGAGCGCGGATCACTCGGTGATCCGGGGACAATGGATCCAATGCCTCCGCTACCACCACCGCCACCCAAGGCTGAGGGGTCATTGTTTGTGCAGGCGGCGATCACACTCAGCGCGCCCAGCGCCAGAACTTTGCTCAATACGTTCATTTCAGGTGCCTCGTGTTATGTTTATTGCCGCCTGTCTACCACAGGGACGATTTGTTGTGAACTTCACTGCGATCAATTCTGCAATGGGCCCCAGGACGGATCGCTGCCGCCGTCCGGTGTACGTACCGGGCGCAGGTTCCTGCCCGAGATATCCACCGAGTAAAGCGATGCCCTACCGCTGGCCCCCTGCGTTTCGCGGGTGAACATGATGACCCGGCCATTGGGCGACCAGGTGGGGCCTTCATCCAGGAAAGACGCTGTCAGCAAACGTTCTTCTGATCCGTCGATGCGCATCACGCCGATATGGAACCGGCCCTGGTTCTGCTTGGTAAAGGCGATCAGGTCGCCTCGCGGCGACCAGACCGGCGTACCATAGCGACCCGCGCCAAAGCTGATCCGCGTGGCTTCGCCCCCGTTTGCTGCCATTACGTACAATTGCGGCGTGCCGGAGCGGTCGCTTTCAAAGACAATCCGGCCACCATCCGGCGAATAGCTGGGAGCCGTTTCAATTGCGGGCGTGTTGGTCAGGCGCGTACTTTGCCCCGAGGTGATATCCATTTTCCACAGGTCGGTATTGCCGCCCTGAATCAGCGAATAGACAATCGACCGGCCATCCGGCGAGAACCGTGGCGAAAAGCTCATGGTCCCGTCCTGCGTCTTCAGTTCCCGTGGTTTCGGGCGCCCGACTTCAGTCACGTAAATGCGCGGGCTGCCGCTTTCATAACTGGTATAAAGCAGCCGGTCACCGGTGGGTGAGAACCGGGGCGCCAGAACGATGGCGGCGCTGTCAGTCATGTACTGCACATTCGCGCCATCGTAATCCATGATCGCCAAACGCTTCAGGCGCTGGTCCTTCGGACCGCTTTCCGAAACAAAGGCAACGCGGCTGTCAAAATAACCGCCTTCACCTGTGATCCGGCTATAGACCTGATCGGCCACCTTATGCGCCATGCGCCGCCACCCGTCGGTGGTACCTGCCAGTTGAAGGCCATTGCCCAGTTCCTGGCCCGAAAACACATCCCACACCCGGAACCGGACCGTCAGTTTCTGACCGGACACATTGACAGCGCCCGTGATCAGGGCGTCAGCGTTGATCGCCTTCCAATCCGCAAACTGAACCGGAGCTTCGAAGCTGCTGACCCGGCTGATGAACGCATCCGAGGATATCTCGCGGAACAACCCGGTCCCGGTCAGGTCAGCCGCCACCACGCGCGAGATATCTTGCGCGAACTGAGCTGCGGCCGGGCCGTCCGGCACAAAATTCGGAACGGCAAAGGGCAAGGGTTCGATAATCCCCTCATCCAGTTCCAGACGCAAAGGCCCGCTCTGTGCATAAACCGGCGCAGACATCAATGTCAGGCCGACAAAGAGGCTGGTCAGAAGCTTCATCATTTGATCCGCATCCTCTCGGGGTTAAATGTAATCTCAACATCCTGCCAATGTTCGTATTTGTCAGCAGGCAAATCATATCCTTTGGCCCCGCAGCGCAAAATAGCACGTCGCGCAGCCTCGTAGGCCTGTTTAACGGCTCCCGCCGAGCCGCCAGAGCTGTCCAGCATCCGAACGCTGCCGCCGACGACCGTACCATCACGGTTCAACGAAAACGCGACAACAACCACAGTGTTCAGCGCATCTGTGGACAAGGAACCCACATTCCAACATCCAGAGACGGCCAGTCGCATCGCGTCTTTCTCTCCGCTGGTCAGCGGTGGACCAGAGGGTTCGGACCCGCTGCCCAAGGCTTCGGCCAGGGCGTCGTTAATTGCCGTTTCATCGGTTTGTTTTTCAGATTCCGGGGTCGCTTCAGGCGATTTGGCCACAGCGGGTTCGGATGGCGGCCTTGGCCGGTTTGGGCGCACGCGCGGCCGCGGAGATGTCAGGGGCGACTGTTCCTTGGTTTCCTCGGCCTCGGTCACAATCTCCGGGGCTGCCTCTTGCGGCGCGGTCTGATCCTGCTGTTCCTGCTGAACTTCTGCGCCTTCATCCAGGGATACCGGCGGCGTTTCAAAATCATCAGGTTTTGCCTCGGGCGGTGGCGGAGCTATTGCCTCGGGCGCGACGCGATCCGAGGGGCGCGGCTGTGCCTCCGGACCAGGCGGCGCAGGCTGTGCAACAGGCTCGACCTGAGGTTCCGTCAGAACCGGAGGCTCGTCAGGAACCTCGGGTTCTGGCGGCGCTTCCACGATGACAGGCTCTGGCTCTGGTTCTGGTTCAGCCGGTGCAACAGGTTCAGGGCGCGGCTGTTCGTCAATCACGGATTCCGGCGGTTTGGTCACAGCCTCCGGTTGGGGCGGTTGTTGCAAAGCGGTCGGCACTTCGGGGACTTCCGGCGCATCCCGCTGGGCAGTCATCGCCGCGAATTGTTCAGCCGTGATCACTGAGACGTCCTGCACAGCCATCGGCAACGGTTCGGACCTGAAGGTGCCGCCGAACATCGCCCATCCGATCAGGCTGACATGCGCAATCGCTGAAATCTTGGTGCCGGTATCCACCGTGCGACCTCACTCTCCACCTTCATCCAGCGTCGGCCCACCGGTATCGGTCACAAGGCCAACGTTGGAAAAACCGCCCGCGTTCAGTGCACCCATGACCTGCATCACCTGTGCATAAGGGATTGCGCCATCGGCCCGCAGGAAAACCCGGTCGCTGCTCCGCTCTGCCGCAATGGCACGCAGCTTGCCAATCAACTCTTCGCGCAACACATCGGTGGTCTGGATCTGCACGCGGCCGTCTGCGGTCAGAGTCACGGTCAAAGGCTCTTCGTTGTCGCCGGGCAGCGCACTGGCCGCGGTCTTGGGCAGATCGACCGGAACACCAACCGTCAGCAATGGCGCGGCCACCATGAAGATGATCAGCAATACCAGCATGACATCCACGAAAGGGGTCACATTGATCTCGGCCATCGGCTGCGCGCGACCGCGACGCCGACCACGTCTGCGCCCATTGCCGCCCGAAGATTGCTGGATCGCAGCGCCCATCTTCAGCTGTCCAACTGGCGCGACAGGATGGTTGCGAATTCATCCGCAAAGGCTTCATAGCCGCCAACGATCCGGTCACTATCTGCGCTGAGTTTGTTGTAGAAAATCACCGCCGGGATCGCCGCCAAAAGGCCCAACCCTGTCGCCATCAACGCCTCGGCGATGCCGGGAGCCACCACAGCAAGGTTAGTGTTTTGCTGCTCGGCAATCTCGATGAACGCATTCATGATGCCCCAAACGGTGCCAAACAGCCCGATAAACGGAGCTGTGGAGCCAACAGTCGCCAGAATGGGAAGCCCTTTTTTCAAGGTTTCCGCCTCTTTCGCGATGGCGACATCCATCGACCGGTCGATACGCGCGGTTGCCCCGGCAATCAGCCCGCCATCATTGCGATGCGACCTGCGCCATTCGATCATGCCTGATGCAAAGATTTTTTCCGAGCTGCCATCCGGCTGGGTTCCGATCTGCTCGAACAACTCATCCAACGGGTTGCCCGACCAGAAGCTTTCATCAAAAACCTGCGCCTCGCGTCGGGCCGCGCGATAGTTGATCAGCTTCTGAATGATGATCCCCCAGGACCATATGGATGCGCCGGTAAGTACCAGCATCACCAGTTTGACGATAAAGGTCGCGCGGGCAAACAGCCCCCACATGGAGAAGTCGATCTCCTGCGCCAGCGCCAGCGTTTCAGCTTCCATGAACCTGCTCTTTGTTTTGCCTGATGGCCGTTCGTTTGGCCTTGTTTTGCCAAACGCTATCTCAGTTGGTCATGAAAAGCCAACAGAACCACCCACGGTCCGCAAATTGTTACATCAATGCGCGAATCTCTGCCGGCAAACGGATCGGCTTGCCTGCTTTATTGATGCAAACGGCCGTGACTGTTGCACGAAATATTTCGGTCTCACCGCGTCGGACAAGCTGTGCCATGGTCAGACGCACGCCCGAGATTTCGGTAACTTCGGTTTCGACAATCAATTCATCATCGAACCTTGCAGGCGCCAGATACTCGGCCTCAAGCCGCCGCACGACCCAAACAATGCCTACTTCCCGCATGGCGTTCTGGTCATTGCCCAGATTACGCACCCAGTCCGAGCGCGCGCGCTCGATATAGCGCAGGTAGTTCGCATGATAGACAACCCCACCCATGTCGGTGTCTTCATAATACACGCGGATGGGGTAGGTGTGTTTCATTGCAACGTCTCCAGACGGGCAAACAGCCTTAACGCGTGCGAGGCATCCTGTGCCGCCCGTGGCAAAACCGGATCATAGGCCGCCCGGATCAAGGACGCGATGTCGGGACGCAGGATCGTGGCCTCACCTGCGATTGCCAGTGGAGATTGATTGCGAAATGCAGTGTCCGACCAGAGCAAGATTGTCTGCACGACCTGATTGAGCGCAAGGGTTTCAGCCGGAACCTTCGACAATTCTTTGTCCATGCGCAGAAACACAAACGCCGCGCGGATCGCGCCATCTTCTTCGAACCGGAAAATGCGGTACTGGTTTGCATCTGCCTCGACCAGCCGTGCAACCAAAGGTTCCAGATCCGGAACCAGACGATCAAGGTCCGGTACTTCCAGCAGTTCCTGCCAGTCCCGGAAAAAGAAAACCATGCAATTCGCGCCAAGTTCAGGGTCCGTCTCGGCCATTTGGTGACCGGCCAGCGTGACAACAGCTTCAAAAGCCCCCTTTACGGTGGCTAGCGTCTCGTCTTCAACGCCGAAAACGATCGGAACAATAGGCCGTCCCCAGCGCGTAAACAGAAACTCGCCGCTTTCGCGTGTGAACAGCGCCTCAATTTCTTCCGGTGTCACCGCCAGCCCTTTATCTTTTTAAAAATACTCTCGCCGAAAGGTATAAAATCTAAGTGCGCGGGCTTCAACCGAACAGATCGCTTTGCCGCTTGGGCGCGGCCATCCCAAGATGCGTCCACGCCTTCTGCGCCAACATCCGCCCGCGCGGAGTACGCTGGATTAGCCCCTGTTGCAGCAAATAGGGCTCGATCACCTCCTCAAGCGAGTCGCGGCTTTCGGACAGCGCGGCAGACAGGGTTTCAATCCCCACCGGGCCGCCTGCGTAGTTTTCGGCAATCAGCTTCAGATACCGCCGGTCCGCACCATCAAGACCCAGATTATCAACGCCCAGACGGGTCAAGGCACCATCGGCCAGGTCCCGTGTGATCCGCCCGTCCCCTTCGACAATCGCGAAATCCACAACGCGTCTCAGCAATCGCCCGGCGATACGCGGGGTTCCACGCGACCGGCGCGCGATTTCGCGCGCACCATCGTTATCCGCGGGCGCGCCCAGTTTCCGCGCGTTCCGGGTGACGATTTCGTGCAACTCATCCACCGTGTAGAACTGAAGCCGGGTCGGGATACCAAACCGGTCACGCAAGGGCGTTGTCAGCAGGCCCATCCGCGTGGTGGCCCCCACCAGTGTGAATGGCTGCAATTCGATCCGAACGGTGCGCGCAGCAGGACCTTCGCCGATAACAAGATCCAGCTCGAAATCTTCCATGGCCGGGTACAGCACTTCCTCCACAACCGGGTTGAGCCTGTGAATCTCGTCGATGAAGAGCACGTCACGCGATTCAAGATTGGTCAGGATCGCTGCCAGATCCCCCGCCTTGGCCAGAACCGGGCCAGAGGTCATGCGGAAATTCACTCCCAATTCACGCGCCATGATCTGCGCGAGGGTCGTTTTGCCCAACCCCGGAGGTCCGTGAAACAAGGTGTGGTCCATCGCCTCGCCGCGTTGCCGGGCTGACTGGATAAAGATGCGCAAGTTGGCGCGCGCCTCAGCCTGACCAATGAATTCATCAAGCCCCTGAGGACGCAAGGCGCGGTCATTGTCTTCCGGCAGGGGCTCCGGGCGCAGGGTGGGATCAGCGTCAACCATTCACTTACCCTTTCGGAGCCAGCAGCCTGAGGGCCGCGCGGATCAGATCAGCCTCGTCCGCATCCGGCTGGCTTGCAGCCGCTTCAGCCACAGCGCCCGCCGCGTCGGACGGCCCATATCCAAGATTGGCCAACGCCGACAACGCCCCGGCAGACGCGGCCGCAGCACCTGATGGCAGCTTCGATACACGTCTAGGTGCGGGCGTAGAATCATTCGGCTCAACAACCTCAAGTTCCGGGCCGTCCAGCGCCTGAGTAATCGTGCCACCCATGGCCATCACACCCGGCGCCTTGTCCTTGAGGTCCAACACGATCCGCTGGGCTGTTTTTGGCCCGACCCCCTTGGCCGCCTTTACCGCACCCCAGTCCCCCAGGGCAATTGCGCGGCTGACACCGTCGGGTCCCAATGCACTCAGGATCGCCAGCGACACCTTCGCGCCGACCCCCTGGACCGAGCACAGCAGGCGATGCCACTCTTTCTCGACAAGCGACAGAAACCCGTAAAGCTGCATCAGGTCTTCGCGGACAACCATGTCAGTGTAGATCGAGACCGCCTCGCCCACCCCCGGCAATGCCGCCAAGGTCCGGTCGGAACAATAGACAAGATAGCCGACGCCCCGGACATCGATCAGCACATGATCTGCCGCACGATAATCCAGCCGCCCTGTCAGTTTTCCGATCATGCCCGCACCTCTTTCACACGCGCCTGTTGCGTCTTTCCGTAATAGGCGTGGCAGATTGCAATCGCCAGTGCATCCGCCGCGTCGGCCCCTTTCGGCAAACAGCCCGGCAATTGCAGTTTGACCATGTGCATAACCTGCTCTTTCTCGGCATGACCCACGCCCACCACGGTCTTTTTGACCCGATTGGGTGCATATTCCCCCACCGGCAGACCGGCCTGTGCCAGCGTCAGCAACGCCACGCCACGCGCCTGCCCAAGCTTGAGGGTTCCGGCCCCGTCCTTGTTCACGAATGTCTGTTCGATAGCAGCCTGATCGGGCCTGTGATCCGCAATCACTTCGACAATCTGATTGTGCAGCGACAGCAACCGCTCGCCCAGATCGTCGCCATCCGATTTGCATAATCCATTGGCCACATGGCTCAGGCGGCTGCCATTTGATTCGATGACGCCCCATCCCAGGGTTCTAAGCCCCGGATCGATGCCCAGAATTCGCATGTTTTGCCTCGGCCTGCTCGGGTTGTGTGATCTTTTTTCAACGCCTAGCACGAAGCGTGAACATTTTCCAAGCGAATTGACCCCAGGGCTGAAAACGACACGCGTGTTTCAGGCGCGACTTCGGGCGCGTTTTGCGACCCAGTGAAGTCTGAATTCGACACTTTCTCAAAGGCTTTTTCACCAATTGTTTAAGGGGATTACAACTTCGTGAAGCCTTGCAGAAAACGCATAGGACACATGCAAAAACTGAACTTGTGCGAACGAAATGGCGGCACTAGATGCCCCGCAGATCGCAGAAATGCAATGTGAACACTAACCAGAAGGAAACAGGATATGGCTGCACTGGACACAACCCGCGTCGCTACCACTGGCTCGTTCGGCCTTGTTGGCCGTATCGGCGCATTTTTCGTATCGGCCGTTAACGCCGCAGTTGAATGGAATGACGCCCGCGTAACCCGCAACGCGCTGACCGGTCTGACCGACCGCGAACTGGACGATATCGGCCTGTGCCGCGGTGACATCGACTTCATTGCCGAAGGTCGCCGCTAAGAACCGACCCCAACACTTATACGCCCCTTCCTCCTCCCTTGAGGGGCACACAAAAACACCGCGCACCGTAAGGGTACGCGGTGTTTTATTAATCCGAGGGAGCGGATTAGTAGAAAACTTTGTTCAACTGAGTGGCGAGGGCTTGCGACACAGGATCGATTTGCATCACCCAGGCACCGGCTTTTTCGACTGGTGTGCCTTCGTTCAGGCTGTCGATCCGATATTGATAGCCGGTGGGACTAAGGTGGGACAAAAGAAATGCTTTGAAGGCGAAGAAACCGACAAGCGTAAGCAACAGCACCTTTGCTGGCACCGCCGAGCTCACCCGCTGCGGCCTCATCACAACCAGGCCATCCTTGCGCATCGTCGCACGATAGCCGCGGCTCATCTTTTGGTGTTTCTTGTTCAGGCGATTTACGCGCTGATTGAACTCCAGTTGTTTACCCGTCATGGCAGCCTCCAAAAACCGCCCCCCTCGACTTCATTCAGAAAACGGTAAAAAGAGATTGCGACAAAAACGTGGCAAAAACCTATAAAACTCCTGCAAATGGCCTAATTCGCGCCCTGTTTGGTTAAAATTAGGGTCGTCCACTCACCAATCTCGGCCCTATAGGCCTGATTGAACCCGTTTTGTGAATAAACGGAAACCACGTCATCGGCCTGTTCGTTAAGGATTCCCGACAGGATCGCATGCCCACCTGGGCGGAGATTCGCTGCCATTTCGGGTGACAAGGCCACCAAAGGTCCTTTGAGGATATTGGCAAAGATCAGATCGTAGGGTGCGTGTGCCTTGAGGTCGGGATGATCGAAACCTGCGGCTTCAACACACCGAACCGCGCCGGACATACCGTTTGCCTTCAGGTTGGCTTCGGCCACTTCAACGGCCACCTCGTCGATATCGCTGGCAATGAAATCACCATCCCATACCCGGGCTGCCGCCATGGCCAGAACGGCCGTGCCGCAACCGATATCCGCTACTTTCGAGGCACTGAATCCTTCATCCAACAACCGGTCCAGAGCTTTCAGACATCCCAGCGTGGTACCGTGATGCCCGGTGCCAAAGGCCATTGCCGCCTCGATCAGCAGTGGAATGCGACCGTCGGGCAGCTTGTCGGCATCGTGGCTGCCATAGACAAAAAAGCGGCCCGCCTCAACCGGGGCAAGCTCGCGCCGCACATGGGCCACCCAATCGGTTTCAGGCAATTCCGACACAACAAAAGGTTTGGCTTCAAAGGCAACTGCCAGAACGGCCAATGCGGCCTCGTCAGGGGCTTCGGTGAAATATCCACCCACTTCCCACAGGCCCGAGCCATCTTCGACCTCGAACACACCGACGCCGGTTGGTTCGGGCTCCAGCCGCTCCATCGCTTCGCCCAGACCTTCGGCGGCTTTCTTACCTGTCAGCGTAGTCAGCGCAGTGAATGTGGGCATGGGGAACTCCTGTTTCAGTTGGCACTGCGCGTAGGACGGTGCGCCGCCAACGTCAAGCTTGCGACCTATTCCGCCGGGGCTGGCGCGTATTTGCTCAGGACGGTCTCATTGCCCGGTTCCGGGTGGCGTGGAACCAGCAGGGACAGCAGCAGAGAAACGACCGCCATCGCCGCCGCTAGGCCAAATACGGCGCCTGGCGACATGACCCAGAGCAAACCCAGCAACGCGGGCAAGAAAACCGCGGCGATATGGTTGATCGTGAACGCGACTGCGGCAGTTGGCGCAATATCCGCCGGATCAGCGATTTTCTGGAAATAGGTTTTCAGCGCCAGCGCCAGCGCAAACAGCACATGGTCGATGACATAGAGCGTCGCCGCCAACAGCACGCCCCAGCCAAACCAGTAGATGCCACCATAGGCTGCGAACACGATCGCCAGACCGGTGTATTCAAAGATCAACGTGCGCCGTTCGCCAAACTTGGCCACCGCTTTACCCAGCAACGGAGCAACCATCATGTTGATCATCAGGTTGATCAGATACAGGCTGGTCAGCTCATGCACTTCAAAGCCGAACTTCTCGACCATCATGAACCCGGCAAAGACGACAAAGATCTGTCGCCGCGCACCGGCCATGAATTGCAGCGCGTAATATAGCCAGTATCGACGGCGCAGGATCAGTTTCTTGGTTTGCGGTGTGGGGGCATCGAATTGCGGGAAGGCGAACAGGCAAAACAGGGCTAGCAAAGCTGTTGCACCGCCAGCAGCCATGAAGACAAAGTTATAGGACAGATCGAACCGCTCCCAGGTCAGAACGATCAGCCCGTAAACCACCATCGTTGCAGCCGAGCCCATTGCGACCAGCCATCCCAATATCTGCGGCGCGCGATCCTTGGGAAGCCATTGCAACTGAAGCGACTGGTTTACCGTCTCATAGTAATGAAACCCGATTGAACTGAACAAGGTCACGAACAGCAATCCGCCAAGGCTTGGGAACCAGGCCGTAAAAGCCGTTGCGACCCCAAGCATCATCAGCGAGATCATGGCCAGCACCTGCTCGCGAATGAAAATGATGACGGCAATCACGCCGACCGCCAGAAAGCCCGGAATCTCGCGCACCGTGTGTAGCAGGCCGATATCGGCCCCGTCGAAATTCGCTGCCTCAATGACGAAGTTGTTCAACAGCGCGCTCCACGCATTAAACGCGATGGGCATGGTCAAGGCCATCACGAACAGAAGCGTGACAGGACGACGCCAGAACGGAAGGCTCTGCGCCTCGGCAAGGGGCATAGGTTTCAGCATGAGAATCCTCTACGCCCATTTCCCAACTTTGGCGAGGGGGAAGCGACCGGCGCACAATGGCCCTGCGTTAATGCAGACGTCACCGTCAGTAAAAGCTTTGTGGATCGATATCGACGGTCAGGCGGATATCGCCTTTCAGGCGTAACGGGGCAATCCAACGGGCGATAGCATCCTGGATTGGTGCGCCCTTGGGTGCCTTGACCAACAGGCGGACACGGTGACGTCCGCGAATACGGGCAATCGGCGCCGGGGCGGGGCCAAACACCTGTGCACCGATCTGGCGCAATGGACCGTCGTTGCGCGCCATGGCATTGCCGATGTCAAAGACCGGGCCGACCTCTGGCCCTGACAGAACAATCCCTGCCATACGTCCATAGGGTGGCACACCGGCCGCTTGCCGACCGGCGGCCTCGGCCTGCCAAAAGCCCTCTTCGTCCCCCGACAGAATCGCCCGGATCACCGGATGTTCCGGCTGAAAAGTCTGTAACAGCGCCTGCCCCGGTTTTTCAGCCCGACCGGCACGCCCCGCAACCTG
The DNA here is from genome assembly GCF_056536285.1 of Ruegeria sp. AF3. Classification (NCBI taxonomy): domain Bacteria; kingdom Pseudomonadati; phylum Pseudomonadota; class Alphaproteobacteria; order Rhodobacterales; family Roseobacteraceae; genus Ruegeria; species Ruegeria sp. AF3. Next base: position 1,054,634 of record NZ_JBQFJM010000001.1, read on the forward strand.
CCGCATCAACTGAAATGTTCGCTCGGCAGCCCTCAGGTCTGCGCCATGCAGACTTAAATCCGCGTCGATCACCCCCACCAATGTCAGCTTGGGAAAGTTGTGCCCCTTGGCCACCAGCTGCGTTCCGACAACGATATCGGCATCCCCGGCCGCAATCTCTTCGATCTTGGCCTTTAGTGCGCGGGCTGAGCCGAAAAGATCAGAACTTAGCATGGCAATTTTGGCCTCGGGGAAGGTCACCTCGGCCTCTTCGGCCAAACGCTCAATGCCCGGCCCCACCGGAGCCAGCTTGCCCTCGACCCCGCAGGAAGGACAGAACTCGGGCATCGGCTTGGTCTCGCCGCATTGGTGGCACATCAGGCGCTTCAGGAATCTGTGTTCGACCATGCGCGCGTCGCAATGGTCACAAGCGATCTGTTCCCCGCAGGCGCGGCACAGGGTTACAGGAGCATATCCCCGACGATTGATGAACAAAAGCGACTGCTCGCCTTTCTCGATCCGCTGCTGCACCGCTTGCCGCAAAGTCGGAGATATCCACGTTCCGGCCTGCATCTGTTCGGCCCGCATGTCGATGGGCTTCATCTCGGGCAACACTGCCGCCCCGAAACGCGAAGTCAGGTCGATCCGATCATATTTACCTGCCTCAGCATTTGCCCAGCTTTCCAGCGAGGGGGTTGCGCTGGCCAGAATCACCCGCGCGCCGCAGATGGCCGACCGCAGGACCGCCATGTCTCGCGCGCTGTAATGCACCCCGTCTTCCTGCTTGTACGAGGTGTCGTGTTCCTCATCCACCACGACCAGCCCCAGATCGCGAAATGGCAGAAACAGGGCTGACCGCGCGCCAACAACCAGTTGAGCTTCCCCCTGCCCGACCATCCGCCAGACCCGCCTGCGTTCAGTCATGGTCGCGCCCGAATGCCACTCGGCAGGGCGCGCGCCAAACCGCGCTTCAACCCGTGTCAGGAATTCTGCGGTCAGCGCAATTTCAGGCAAAAGGACAAGCGCCTGCCGCCCCATGCGCAGCGCTTCGGCCACGGCCTCCAGATAGACTTCGGTCTTGCCGGAACCCGTCACGCCTTTCAGCAGCGTCGTGCCGTAATTCCCCGTCCGTTGCCCGGCGCGAAGCTGCGCAACCGCACTTGCCTGATCTTCGGTCAGGTCCTTTCCCGGTAAATCGGGATCAAGATGCGGATACGGCAGGTCGCGCGGGCTGTCTTCTTCACGAACCGCGCCTTGCTTGACCAAGCCTTTGACAACGGACGAAGTTACCCCTGCCTGTTCCGCCAGTTCCTTTAACGTGAATGCCAACCCGCCATAGTCGCGCAACACGTCAAGTACACGGATTCTGGCGTCGGTCATCCGGTCTGGCAGGGTGGCTCCCAAACGATAGATCTTGCGCATGGACGGCGGGTCGCCCAGCCCCGGCGCGCGGGTCGCCAGCCGCAGCATCGCGGGCATCGGTGTCAGAGTATAGTCGGCAACCTTGCCGAGGAATGCCCGCATTTCCTCGCGCATCGGTGCAACTTCCAGCACACGGATCACCGATCGCGCCTTGTTCAGATCGAAACCGCCCTGCCCCGGCCCCCAGACCACGCCCAACACCTTGCGCGGACCAAGTGGCACCTCGACAAACGCACCCAGAAAGCACCCTCCTTCGGGCGCTTTGTAATCCAACGTCCGGTCAAGCGGTTGCGTTGTCAGCACCGCAATCAGCTCTCCCTCGTCGAAAAATCCGTTAGCGCTCACAGCATATCCTTTGCAGGGGGTTCCAGCATGGCTCTCTTTGAGGTAAAGCCATCCGCGACCAAGGCCAACCCATCAAAGGACTGCCCTCATGAAATTCTTCGTAGACACTGCAGAGATTGACGCCATCGCTGAACTGAACGATCTGGGCATGGTGGACGGCGTGACCACCAACCCCTCGCTGATCCTGAAATCGGGCCGCGACATTCTGGAAGTGACCAAAGAGATCTGCGATCTGGTCGACGGTCCCGTTTCCGCCGAGGTTGTCGCGACCGAAGCTGACGACATGATCGCCGAAGGCCGCAAGCTGGCCAAGATTGCCCCGAATATCGCAGTGAAGGTTCCGCTGACATGGGCCGGTCTGAAAACCTGCAAGACGCTCAGCGATGAAGGACAGATGGTCAACGTCACCCTGTGCTTTTCGACCAATCAGGCGATTCTGGCTGCAAAAGCGGGTGCGACCTTCATCTCGCCCTTCATCGGTCGTCTGGACGATATCAACCTGGATGGCATGGATCTGATCGCCGACATCCGTCAGGTCTATGACAATTACGGATTCGAAACCGAAATTCTGGCCGCTTCAATCCGCACCGTGAACCACGTTACTGAAAGTGCCCGCATTGGTGCCGACGTCATCACCGCGCCGCCAGCCGTGATCAAGAAACTGGCCGATCACCCGCTGACTGACAAAGGTCTGGAAACATTTCTGGCAGACTGGGCCAAAACCGGTCAGAAAATCCTCTGATCTGGTGTGCAACCGCGCGGCGCTATCAGGCGCCGTGCCCGGCCCAACGGCCCAAAGCCTGATCTGCGATCAGGCGTGGCAGGCGGGAGCCTATCCGCCACAGCATCCGGGGAAATCCACTCTTGCGTGCATTTTTCCCAAGGCAAATCCGGTTCAGCATGCTATAAGCCGCCCAACAAAAAAAGACCGGACAGGACATGAGCAGCAATCCCAAACTCGAGGATAATCTCCGCGCGGCAATTCTGGCCGAGCCCGACGTCGTTCTGGACGACAAGGACCTGATGCAAGCCCTTGTGGCCGCGAACGAACGCGCCCGGGGTGATAATGTGATCGATCTGCGCGGCATTGCCATGCAACGGCTTGAGGCGCGGCTGGACCGGTTGGAAGATACCCACCGCTCGGTCATCGCTGCGGCCTATGAAAACCTTGCAGGCACCAATCAGGTACACCGCGCGATTTTGCGCTTGCTGGAACCCGTCGAATTCGAGGATTTCCTGCGTGCCCTTGGCGCCGATGTCGCAAATATCCTGCGGGTTGACCATATCACGCTGGTTCTGGAAACCACCGTGGTTCAGAACGATCCTGCCATCGACAGGCTTGGAGGCGTTCTGACGATCGCAGAGCCCGGCTTCATCAACCAATACCTGACCAATGGTCGCGGCGGCCCTGTCCGCGACGTGACCTTGCGCGAAACTCATCAGCCGAACCGACGTGTTTTCGGCGCGCTGGCGGATCAGTTGCGCTCGGAAGCCTGCCTCAAGCTGGACCTCGGTCCGGGTCGCCTGCCGGGCATGATCGTCATGGGGGCCCGTGATCCGCGGCATTTCACGCCGCAACTCGGCACCGATCTTCTCACCTTCTTTTCCGGCGTATTCGAACGCTCGATGCGCCACTGGCTGTCGTGAACCTTATCTCACCTGCTTGCCGCGACGCGCTCCAGCACTGGCTGGACACTCTGGGCGCGCTGGCGGGGCGGTCCCAGAACACCCAGACCGCCTATCGCGGCGATGTCACCGAGTTTTTGTCTTTCATGACCCTTCATCACGGGGAACGACAAGGGTTGAAGGCGCTGGAACGGATCACCGTCTCGGACATGCGCGCCTGGATGGCAGATCAGCGCAGCGGGGATATCGGCGCGCGATCCCTTGCGCGCAAACTGTCCGCCGTCAAAAGCTTCTATCGTTGGCTGGCCGAGCGAGAGGGATTTGAACCCACCGCCGTTCTGTCGACCCGCGCGCCCAAATTCACCAAGAAACTGCCCCGCCCTCTGGCCGAAGACGCCGCGCGCGCCATGATTGACACGGTCGAGCTGCAATCTGTGTCCGACTGGGTCGCGGCCCGTGATGTTGCGGTTGTCACGCTTCTCTATGGATGCGGCCTGCGGATATCCGAGGCCTTGTCTCTGACCGGTGCAGACGCGCCCTTGCCCGAGACATTGCGCATTGTCGGGAAGGGCGACAAGGAACGGATCGTTCCGGTTCTTCCAGCCGCCCGAGATGCGGTTGACCGGTATCTTCAGCTTTGCCCCCACCAGCAAGCGAAGGACGCAGCCCTGTTCCGGGGCGTCCGTGGCAGCCCTCTGAACCCGCGCGCAATTCAGGGCGTCATGGCTAAGGCACGGATGCAATTGGGGCTGCCATCAACCGCCACACCTCATGCCATGCGGCACAGCTTTGCCACCCATCTGCTGTCCGCCGGAGGAGATCTGCGGGCCATACAGGAACTGTTGGGGCACGCCTCATTATCAACCACACAGACCTATACCGCAGTGGATACCGCTCGGCTGATGGAGGTCTACAACCGCGCGCACCCCAAGGCGTGACCGATACATCGAACAGAAACCTCGGGCTTTTGGTTTGCATCTCTGGCGTGCATCGGTCATGACCCTAACATGACACTCAGATTCAAAGCTCTTGGCGTACATCTCTTCACTGCCACAGGTGCTGTTTTCGCAATGCTGGCCATGCTGGCCGCCGTGGAAGAGAAATGGAGCCTAATGTACCTTTGGCTGGTTGTATCTTTCGTTGTTGATGGCATCGACGGTCCGCTGGCGCGGCACTATCACGTCAAAAAGAACGCGCCCGAGTTTGACGGCGTCTTGCTGGATCTGATCATCGATTATCTGACCTATGTGTTCATTCCAGCCTTTGCGCTGTTCAAATCCGGATTGATGGATGGGTGGACCGGCTGGTTCGCAATCATTGTCATCACCTTCGCCAGCGCGATGTATTTCGCGGACACTCGCATGAAAACCAAGGACAATTCCTTTTCCGGCTTTCCCGGATGCTGGAACATGTTCGTTGTCGTGATCTTCGCGCTTGAACCCAATTTCTGGATCATCCTGCTGCTGGTCACACTGCTGTCGCTTGCGATGTTTCTACCTTTGAAGTTCGTTCACCCCGTGCGCACCGAACGCTGGCGCAGTGTGACCTTGCCGGTCGCCCTTGCATGGACGTTCTTTGCGGGCTGGGCCGCGTGGGTCGATTTTCATCCCGAAAGCTGGGCACACTGGGGTCTGGTCATCGCCAGCCTGTACCTGACATTTGCGGGTATCGCACAACAGGTCATTCCGCAGCGCCGTACCTGACACGAGCGCTGCCGGACCCGGTTCAAAGAACGTCCTGAACCTCAAATTCAGTACCGTTATGGGTAAAGACGTCACCCGCGCGCAGACCGGCCATGGCCAGATAGATCGGGCTTTGCGTCGAAATCCCCATATATGTATCTCCACCCACCTCAAACCGGGTCGTCGAAACGCAGACGACAAAGCTGCGGTTGTTGAACCTGATCACCGATCCCGGCTTGACTGTATCTGTCAGCCCAAAATCGGTATTCTCGATCACATCGATCTTGGCATGATGCGCATGGACAGGCGCGTCAAACGCAGCCGCCAGATCGGCATTTTCGCGCGATGCGGCTATGTCATCCTTGTCGTGGCCTTCCCGGTCGTCCAGTTGGGCATCCTTCAGAAACGCATCGTAATGGGCCTGCGCCGTTGCAAGCTCCTCTGCCTCAAGAGACATCAACCGGTCGATAATGGCCTTCTTCTGGGCTGCGCGATCATTTTCAGTGCTCATTCAATGCGATCCTTCAAATTCAGCAACTGACATAAGTTGTGCTTCCCCGGACCGGATTGCAACCGAATTTCGAGGCTCAGATCAAAAGACCCGCCGCCCGTTCATGCCGCAGCAGTGCAACCTTTGTCTCGATCCCGCCGCACCCGGAAAACCCGCCCAGCCCATTGGCGGCCAGCACTCGGTGGCAGGGAATAATAACGGGGATCGGGTTTGCCCCGCAGGCCTGACCGACCGGTTGCGCCGGTTGCCCCAACGCCTTGGCGATATCCCCGTAGGTGCGCGTTTCCCCAAGGGGAATGGCATACATGAGATCACAGACCTGCCTTTGAAACTGCGATCCATGAATGCGGTAGGGCAGATCGAAGCGGTCAAGCCGACCAGCGTCATAGGCCATCAACTGCGCCGCCGCCTCGCGCAGCAGAGCGGTCGGCTCGCCCTCGTCCTCGCCGTCCCAGACCAGCCGCGTGAGGGCACCATCGGTTTCCTCGATCCCGAGTCTTCCGAACTGAGTTTCAACTGCAATCATCGCCATGGGATGACGGTTTCAGATCAATCCTCCAAGTTCAAGTGGGGAAGCCATGGGGGCTGCGCGACGCGCGGATTTTGTGAATTTCGGCAATCATGTTAGCCTACTTGCATTGTCAAAAAGAGTTTTGGAGCATGAGATGGGTCGTCATTTGATCCTGACGGTTCATGGAATTGGCGAACAAATACCCGGTGAGACCGTCGATCAGGTCGTCGGGGCCGCGACAACCTGGCTGGATGGCAATCCCGAACCGCCGATTGAGGTTCAGCGCGGGATGATCGAGCTGGCCGAGACAACCTTCGACGGCACCCCCCGAAGCGCGACATTGTTCCCGGTCAACCTGCGCAAGGTGACAAAACCGTCTGCTCCGCTGGATGAAGCTATGTTTGCGGAGGTTTTCTGGGCAGATCGATCACCCGCCCCGAAAGGTGTCATTAAGACAGCGTTGGACCTGATCTGGGTTGTTCTCGCACTGGGTTATCTGGCGATGGACAATGCCGAACAAACGCATAGTCGCGCGGATGTGGCCTCGGACCAAGCCAACGGCAGGAACACTTTGGCCGCGCGGCTGGTTCACCTTTTTGCCTGGGTTTTCTTCGGTGCAGTCGCGACCCTGAATGCCTATCTTCTGATCGGAGCGCTCGCCGTGATGATCGATCGCGTTCCCGGGATCTTCTTTCAAAGCACAATCCTGCTGTTCTGGCTCTTGTTCACGCTTTACGCCGGAGGGGCCGCATACGGACTAAGGCGCAGCTTTAAAGCCCCGACTTATCTAAGACGCGTATTCTGGCGCGGCATTTTCGGGATGGGGTTCTTGCTGCTGATCTGCTTGATCATAGGTCCGCTTGGTCTGGAAATCCGGGCCTGCACACCCTTGCCGGGCAGCCCAGCCTGCCCTTCGGCGCTGGAGCAGTTTGTGGCTTTTCAGGTCTACCTGCTGGCGTTTTTCTGGGCTTCACTGATCTTCATGACAATCATTTTGTACGTGCTTTCTGCGACCAGGCTTGATGAAAAGGTTCAGGCAGACAATCTGAAAGAACACAGACGGCTGTATCCCAGCGTATGTGCTGGGATGTTGGTGTTCTGGATGTTCTTTATATCCGGGTTGTGGCTTATGCTGCGGGAAATGCTCGACACGGTTCCGGGGCTTTCGGATGGAAAACTGACCGGTCTGTTTGACAATTTCCTCAGTGACTCCATCGAAACGCTCAGCGTTGCCTTTGCGGCAATTGTCCTTCTTGTGTTTGTCGGTGTTGGCCTGTTTGCCGGTCGCAGAAGGCTGAAGGCAAACCTGCATGCCCGCGACGGGCTGATCAGCCGCGCCATCCTCAATCGTTTTGCACAATGGGTCTTTTTGTTCGGTGCAATCACGCTGGCCCTGGTCGCAATCCGAGAGATCGCGATGAGCCAGCACGTCGATCCCCTGTGCCAGATCGGAACGGACAATTGCAACGTGATTGGCCTGGTTTTGAACAAGCTGGCAAGCAAACAGGGCGAGATTGGCCTGATCGTCCTGGGTGCAACAGCATTGATGTACCGCTTTTCCGATTTTGTCGCGGCAGGGCTGGGCGTGGCAAGAGACATCGTCACCTATGCCATTCGCGACAAGTGCTTTCTGAAAGCGGACCTTAAAACCAGGCTGCGCAATTATCCGGATCGCAAGGCGATTGATGAACGGTTTTACCGTGCGCTGCATTACGTGGTGGATATCTTTGCCGCGGACCACATCACGGTGATCTCACATTCACAAGGCACCGTGATTGCTACACAGATGCTGGCTGATCCACGCGTGCAAAAGCTGATTGACGGGCGCACCCTGACGCTGATCACGATGGGCTGTCCTGTGACCCATATCTATCAGCGCTATTTTCCGGAGATGTTCACAGTTGTTCCCAAAAATCTGAACGCCGCATGGTTCAACATCTTCCGGCAGGATGACTTTGTAGGGACCGAGATTGAAGGCGGGCTGATTTCCGCAAACCGCAACATCCCGGTCGATCCCGGTGGGCACACTGGATATTTCACGGATTATCAGGTCTGGAAGGCCCTGAAGGACCCGGCCATTGGCTTTGACCTGTTTAATCCGACACCGCAGTCCGTGCAGACGTGAAACGAAAAACGCCCCCTCGAAAGATCGAGAGGGCGGTTTCCATCAGCTTAGCGCTTCATCGCAGCGTCGGCAAACTCCGGCGTGGGCGTGGCGGCCCACGTCAGGAAGGATTTTCCAACAGCGCTGACATTTCTCGCCTTCGGCCTTCTCGAACACGACGGCAATGCCTTCGATTTCGGGTACGCGGAATGCTTCGGCCGGGGCCGGGTCGCCGGTCACAGTCAGGCCTGACGTGATGCACAAATCGTCCACGTCAAAGGTCACCAGCAGATCAAGGGTTTCACTGTCCTCAACATGCACAATCGGAGCTGCTTCGAGGCTGGAGCCGATCACCTTGTCCTGACGCTGGATCTCAAGCGCGGCCGTCACTGCACGGCGTACACGGCGCACTTTGGCAACAGCCTCTTCCAGTTCGGCAAAACGCCAATCCGCAGGCGTTTCCGGGAAGTCGACCAAATGGACCGAGCTATCGTCGCCCGGAAAGCGCTCCAACCAGACCTCTTCCATGGTGAAAACCAGAACCGGTGCAAGCCACGTGGTCAGGCGATGGAACAGGATATCCAAGACCGTCCGCGCGGCACGACGGCGCGGCGTGTCGCCGTCACAATAAAGTGCATCCTTGCGAACGTCGAAGTAGAAGGACGACAGGTCCACCGTGGCAAAGGTAAAGACCGCGCTGAATACGCCCTGGAAATCGAAAGACGCATAACCTTTGCGAACCTGCTCATCCAGATCGGCCAGCCGGCTGAGCACCCAGCGTTCCAGACGCGGCATATCTTCGGGCGCAACGCGGTCGGCCTCGGTGAAATCCGCCAGCGAGCCCAGCATGAACCGCATAGTGTTGCGAAGACGGCGATAGCTGTCGGCGGTGCCTTTCAGGATCTCCGGCCCGATACGCTGATCGGCCGTGTAGTCGGTCTGTGCCACCCAAAGGCGCAGGATATCGGCGCCGTATTGCTTGACGACCTCTTCCGGTACGATGGTGTTTCCCAGCGACTTGGACATCTTGTTGCCCTTGGCATCCAGCGTGAAACCATGGGTCACGACGTTGCGATAAGGCGCGCGGCCTTTGGTGCCGCAGGCCTGCAACATGGATGAATGGAACCAACCACGGTGCTGGTCGGTGCCTTCCATGTAGACGTCGGCGATACCGTCCTCGGTCCCATCTTCGCGGTCGCGCAGAACAAAGGCGTGGGTCGAGCCCGAGTCGAACCACACATCCAACACGTCAAACACCTGATCGTAGTCATAGGGGTTGGCGATGCCGTCTAGGATTTTCTCTTTGAACCCGTCGGTGTACCAGATATCCGCGCCGTCTTTCTCGAACGCCGCCTTGATACGCGCGTTGAGGTCTGCGTTGCGAAGCAGGTAATCCGCATCGGTGGGCAAGGCACCTTTCTTGGTGAAACAGGTCAGCGGCACGCCCCAGGCGCGTTGGCGCGACAGAACCCAGTCCGGACGCGCTTCGATCATCGAATAGAGGCGGTTACGACCGGTCTGCGGCGTCCACTTCACCAGCTCGTCGATCGAGCGCAGCGCACGTTCGCGGATGCTGTCGCCCATCTCACCCATGCCGTCATCCAGCTTGCGGTCAACGGATGCAAACCACTGCGGCGTGTTGCGGTAGATGATCGGAGCCTTGGAGCGCCACGAATGCGGATAGCTGTGCTTGATCTTGCCGCGCGCCAGCAGCCCGCCAACCTCGGCCAGCTTGTCGATGACAGCTTTGTTCGCGTCACCCTCACCACCCTTGCGGGACAGGATGTATTTGCCACCAAAGAACGGCAGATCAGCGCGGAACGAACCATCATCCATCACGTTATAGGTGATGACCTGCTCCAACATACCCAAATCGCGGTAGAGTTCGAACTCTTCCATACCATGTGACGGTGCACAGTGGACGAAACCGGTGCCTTCGGTATCGGTCACGAAGTCAGCCGCGCGGAAGTCGCGGAGGTCGTCCCATTCGCCATTGCCGCCCTCGGCCCCGGCCAGCGGGTGGGTCAGTTGAACACCTTCAAGTTCATCGGTGGCGACACCGCGTACACGGGTCCACTGATCGTCGTTCAGACGGGCACGACCCAACACATCTGCGGCCATATTGTCAGCCAGCAGGAATCTGTCACCCACATTAGCCCAGCATTCCTCAGGCGCGCCGGTGACTTCGTACAGGCCGTAGGAGATGTCGTTGCCATACACGACCGCCTTGTTCGACGGCATGGTCCAGGGAGTGGTGGTCCAGATTACGACGAACGCATCATCCAGATCACCCGCGTTCATGACCTTGAACTTCACCCAGATGGTAAAGCTTTCCTTGTCGTGATACTCGACCTCGGCCTCGGCCAGCGCGGTTTTTTCGATGGGCGACCACATCACGGGTTTCGAGCCCTGATACAGCGTGCCGTTCATCAAGAATTTCATGAACTCGTCGGCGATCACGGCCTCGGCATGGAAGTCCATGGTGATGTAGGGATCAGGCCAGTTGCCGGTGACGCCCAGACGTTTGAACTCTTCCCGCTGGATGTCGATCCAGCCTTCGGCGAAGTTGCGGCATTCCTGACGGAAGTCGATGATGTTCACCTCGTCCTTGTTCTTGCCCTTCTTGCGGTACTGTTCTTCGATCTTCCATTCGATCGGCAGGCCGTGGCAGTCCCAACCGGGCACGTAACGCGCGTCGAAGCCCATCATCTGATGGGAGCGCACGATCATGTCCTTGATCGTCTTGTTCAGTGCGTGGCCGATATGCAGGTGGCCGTTCGCATAGGGGGGGCCGTCGTGCAGAGTAAAGGGTTTGCGGCCCGTTTTCTCGCGCAAGCGGTCATAGACACCGATGGTCTCCCACCGCTCCAACCATGCGGGTTCGCGTGCAGGCAGGCCCGCGCGCATGGGAAAATCGGTTTTTGGTAGGTTCAGCGTTTCTTTATAGTCAGGCGTTTGAATCGTGTCGGCGCACATTTTGAGCGTCCTTTGGATGATCAGGTCGTACTTGGATCGAAGCGGTCGGTGCGAGTTCTCAAACACCTTTGCCCGGCGTCTCAGAGGGTCAGAGCGCCGGGGATATAATTCGAATAATGATGGCCGTCCGGTCATACATGGCCGCGCTTATAAGACGCCTGCCTTCAATGGTCCAGAGGTTCCGGCCCATGCGGCGAATGGCGCAGCTTGGCCCAGCGATTCAGCCATGCCAGACCAGCGAGCCCAAGCCCCAGCGCCAGCAGTGAAAACACCCGGATCAGCCCACCCAGACCGGCAATATCGATCAGGAAGACCTTGGCCACCGCCAGCCCAATCACCACCAGCCCCGCCTTGCGCATCGCATCCGAACCACGTGCCAGAGATTGGTAGAACAGCACCGCCCCGACCAGCAGCAGAACAAGGGTATATGTATAAAGCTCGGGCTGCGTGACGCCGTTGCCTTCAAACATGCCTGCTGCTCCCTGCCATACATGGCGGATGGTCAACCCAAACCACACGGCAATCAACGCGCCCGTAATGGCGTAGCTTGCCAGCCTGATCTGCTTTGGCATGTCCCTGATCCGCCAGGCCGAGAATCCAATGGTCAGTGCAGGCACCAGATAAGCAAGGACAAGGGTGTTCAGAATCGGTGGGCCAAGCACCGGGTCGGCGTTGGGGTTCAACAACGGGTTTTGTTCGGTCAACGCCAAGGTCAGCCGGAACACGCCATGACCGGCAAAGAACGCCGCCAACACGTACCGTGCATAATTCAGCTTGCCACCCAGCCCAAACCTCTGAACCTGAGCGAAGGCCAGCAGCAGCCAGATGACCGCCAGCAGGCCCAGACCCCAATGGCTGTTGTCGGCCCCGCCTTCACCGAAACCTTCAAGCCACCGCAGTAGCAACAGGGACAGCAGAATGCCTCCTGTTGCCCAAGCCGCGCTTTCCAGCAACAGTGCTGCAACCGGCCGCTGCAAGGGACGCAACAGCCACCAGCCAGCCACGAAACCCAACGTGGCCGCGCCATAGACCATCGCCATTTCGGGCACCGGGGCCGCATTGGCCCAGTCCAGACCCGGGTCAAGCACCAAGCGCACCGTGACCGTAAAGACACCGGCCCAGATAAACCAACTCATCTGCGGCAAGGTGAACCTGCGATCCAAGGCTGCTGCTGCGACGATGCTGGCCACCAGCGCAATCGTCAGCGCGGCCGAGCTGAGCACGATGACGCAAGCAAAGACCAGACAAGACAACGCGGACAACGTGGCCAGAGCAGCCCGCATCCGGTCGTCGCCATCGGCGCGACCAAAACGCCCGGCCAGAACCACCATCAGAATTGCCAGGACAATCGCGTGCAGGGCCCAGGCGTACGCACCGATAACCGTGGCAGGACGCCAGCCCAATTCCAAAGCGATGGCCAGCGCCGGTGCAAGAATTACAGCGCCCCCGGCCCAAATTGCACGATACTGGTTTGCCCTGAATGACCGCCATGCCATCAAAATCGACATGAGCGCGCCCAAAGCAACCAGCGCGGTGGCTGCCATCGGAAAGTCGGCCTCGGGCGTCTCGGCATAGGTGTCGGTGAAACTGCGAAGAACTACTCCGTATTCCAGCCCGTGAGAGGCCACAAAAAACACAAGGCCCGCCGCAGGCAGGACGGTCAGATCCTGTAACGCAGGCGCATCCTTGGCGCACAAAAGCAGCGCCAGAAGCAGGACGGACAGCAGGCAGACACCCAACCAGAATTCAGCCGCTGAGTCTGCCCAATGCCAGGACAGGATCGCGGCACTGGCCGCAATAGCTCCCGCGGCGAGCCGAGTTGGAAACTCGGGCCACGGGCGGGTTCCGGGGTTGCGGATCACCTGAGACATCATGCGCCCTGCATGATCGGGCCAAACGCGCCGCACCGGAATGGCCGTCGCCAGAAGTGCGAGCACTGTTGTCGCGACCAGATATCCCGGTTCCGTATACGGAGCGCCACTGACCAAAAGCAGGTTTGCCGCATATATCCCGACCAACGTCAGAACCGAAATCCACGCCCAGCGCCGCACCGTGTCGATACCCAGCCCCAAAACGGCAACCAAAAGAAAATAGGCATAGAGCCACGATGGATCGTCAGATGCGCCTCCAACCAGAAAGGGTGCTGCAAAAGCTCCGATCAGTCCAACCGCAGCCAGCAGCGGGCCGTGGAACCACCCCAGAACAAGCCCAACAAGCGCGATGACAACCATACCTGCCAAAGCTGTCTCGGCCCCGATCAGGCCATAGAGCTGCCGCGCAGACAAGATGGCCCCGAACAAGGTGACAAGACCGGCCCCGGAAAAGACCGATGGCAAGTAGGCAGTGGCCACCGCTTCGTCATCCCCGAACCTGCGGCGCAGAACCTCGCCCCCGACAATCAAAGCCGAACCAAAACCAAGCGCGGCGAAAACGCGGGCCACCGGAGGCAACAATCCGTTCTCAACGCCATATTGCACGAGGAAAATACCGGCCAATGCCAGCGACAGGGCCGAGACAGCGTAAAACCAGTTCTCACGCAGCCACGCGCCCAGCGCGGCAAACCGGTCATGGCGAAATACAATTGCAGGCGTAGCGGCGTCGGTGTCTACATCTTCGGCGCTTTCGTCTTCCTGTCGCTTTGGCGCGGCCCACGGCCCTGGGCTTTGAACCTGTTCCTCTGCCACAGGTTGCGGTGAAGGTGCATCTTGTTCCGGTTGCAGCGATGCAAGCGCATCGCCAGACGCCAACCTATGAATCTGCGCTTCCAGTTGTTCGACCCGGCGACGCAATCGGGAATGCCCGACCAGAAGGGCAATCAATGTCACCGGGATGGCCAGAACAACCAGGCCAATAAGAACAAGCAGCGTTTCCAACCGAGTCGCTCCGATCCGTAATTTCGGCCAAGCTATCTTGTGCTGTCGCTCAGCAACAGTCAGGAAAGCCGTGAGAAAGTCTAAAGCACAGAAATCGCCGGGCGGGCGATCATCAGCCAAAGGATGGTCAAAACCGCCAGAAATGCCGGAACCCCGCAAGCAAACCAGAACCGAAATAAGCGGTAATACTCCGGTGGCAGTTGCATTCCCCGCTCTGCCGCCGTTCGCGCGTGGTCGCGCAACCGGATTTGAACCCAAACCACCGGCAACCAGAACAGGCCCGTCAAAACATAAAGTACCAGAGACAACACAATCCATCCTTCACCCAAAGACCACCCGATCTGCCAGGCAAGCAGCGCTCCGGTCACCGGTTGCAGGATGACAGCGGTCGTGGTGAACAAAAGGTCACCCAGAACCACCGTACCCGCCGTATGGGCGATGACGCGCGGGTCGTTTGTCCGGTGCGCGATCAGCATGAAAAAGGCGATCCCTGCCCCAGTTCCCAGCAGCACACATGCACCGATGACGTGCAGCCATCGCAAAATCAGTTCAGGGTCCATCATCGGCTCTCAAACAAGGGCAGCGCCACAAGCGACAGGATCATCGCGGGCAGGATTTTCACCAGCGGCCCCAGCGGGTCCAACCACAAGTCCGGCATCGTGATCGAAGCGGCGATCAGGTAGAACACGGCCACGGTTAACTGCGCCACGCAGGCCCGCGCCGCCCATCGGCGCCACAGGATGGCCAGACCCAGCGCTATGTCGATCAGGGACCAGAACACAACGCTGGTCACCGCCATGGCGGATGACCACCCTGCTTCGACCAGCATGCCAGAAGCCGTGGATAAACCCGCCAAACCAAACAGGCCCGACAGCAACCAGAACAGGCTGAGTGTTGCAACGATCAGCGGCATCAACAGCGTCATCCGAGCGGTCAACCGATGCTCGCGCGCGCAAGGCAGCTTGGCGTAGACATCAGGCAAGGCGGCAATCCCGCGCCCGGCCGCTGCACGATAGTGGCCGGGGTCGCCAACCACGCCATCCGCCATGACCGTCATCGCCGTGCTGCGCAGCGGAGACCGCCAACCCAACCGGGCCAGACAGTCCGCCATGGACGCAACGGCTTTTGTCAGGACAGGCGGCAGGACCAAATGAAAGCGCGCGGCAGGAAACCCGAGCCACTGCCGCGTGCAGCGCACCACGTCCGACAAACTATGCGGGATATCCTCGACCAGATCGTAATTACCCTGCGGTAGGCGACCGGCAACGGCGGCAGTCACGACGTCACACAGGTCGGGCATCCCGATGCATTGAACGGGTGTATCGGGGTAAGCCAGCGGTTGAACAAAAGGCACGGCAGCCAGCATTCGCAGCAACGCCGTTCCCCCATAATCCGTTTGCCCGATAACTAGCCCCGGTTTCAGGATCCAAAGTGTTACGCCCGATGAACGTAAAGCGGCATCTCCGCGTGCCTTGCTGCGCAGGAAATGCGTGCTCGCGTCCGGCTCTGCCCCGATTGCCGAGATCTGAACAACGCTGATGCCACCTTTAGCGCAGGCCTCTGCAAGGGCTGTGATTGCTGAATGGTGCACCGCTTCAAGGTTGTCCTGCGCGTTATCCTGCAAAACCCCCGCGCAATTCACCACGACATCGACGTTGGCCAGCAGGTCCTGCCAGTCTTCCTTGTGCAACAGATCTCGCAAATCGTCCTGTTTCAGCGACACCCCCGGCAGGACCTTTGCCCCTTGCTCAGGATTGCGCCCCATGCCCTGAACCGTGGCACCTGCGGCTGACACTGCCCGCGTGACGGCGGCGCCGATGAAGCCATAAGCACCCAGAACCAAAACGTTCTTTCCAGAAAGCTCGTGATCTGCCATTAGCCTTTGCACCCGTTTTGCGCCACTCTACCTATCCGGGAAGCTTTGACCAGTCGCGACTACCGAGCTGCGACATTTATGGATGGAACAGAGACCCGACGAGATACGCGATCAGTGCCGCCGAACCACCGATCAACAGCGTTTCGATACCTGATCGCCACCAAGGCGCCAACGACCACCGGCTTTTGAATGCTCCAATCGCAAAGAAAACCCCCAACGTCATCCAGATCGACATCTCAAAAGCGTTCTCCACCGACGCTAAAAACGGCAGCAGCGGGATCATCCCGGCCACAAGGAACGCGAAAAACGTGGCCAACGCGGCTTTCATCGGATGCGGGTCTACACTGCCCAGCCCATATTCACCCTCGATCATCAGGTTGACCCAATGTTCGTGGCTCGACGTGATCGCGGCGGTGGCTTCGTTCAGAATTTCCCCTGACAACCCTTTTTGTGACAGAATTTCACGGACCTCCTCGCGCTCGCCGTCGGGGTAGAGTGCGATGTGGCGTTCCTCGATCGCCCGAATGCGCCGTATGTTGTCCAGTTCGGCCTTCGTGCCCGAATAGTTACCTGCGGCCATGGAAAACCCGTCTGCCAGAACGTTTGCCAGACCAAGCGCCACGATGACAAACGGGGAAAGACCCGCCCCCGCGACACCGGCGACAATGGCAAACGTTGTGACGGAACCGTCAATGCCGCCATACACAACGTCGCGCAACACGCCACGCCCGGGCGGAGCATTGATCCGGTCGGCGATTTCCTGCGGACTGTGACCGTGATCCGTCATGGCTAGCTCCTTTTTCACAGGCAGAGTGCCGAAGGGAGTGTTCTGACGCTTTGCTCTGGATCAACCCTTGGAGAATAGACCCTGCAAGGCTCGCTTGATGATGCCCCGCGTGGAGGGTTTGTGGCGTTTTGAGAATGGTAACGGGCGGCAGACTTCCATCGCGGCCACGCCCACTCGGGCGCTGAGCGCACCGTTGACCAGACCTTCTCCGAACCGTCGGGACAATTTGCTGAGAACGGATCCGCCAAGAACAGGTTCCAGCAGATCGTCACCAACGGCCACCGCCCCAGTTGCGACCAGATGCACAAAGACGGCACGCGTCAGACGCCAGCTTCCCAACGTGCCAGCCCGCCCCCCGTAGATTTCCGCAATGCGACGGATCATCCGCAGGGACGCAGCCAGTGCCGTTACAACATCCGCCAGTGCCAGAGGGACCAGAGCGGTCACGGTGGCAACCTGCCGTGCCGCGGCCTCAACCTCACGGCTGGCGGCGGCGTCGAGCGGGGCCAACAGCTCATCCTCGGCAAGGACTATAAGCGCCTCGGCATCGAACTGTTCTCCCATACGCTCGGACAATCGCTCACGACCCCAGCGGGTATCCTCGCGCCCTTTGTAGAATGCTATGATGCGATGTGTGACGGCACGCGCCTGAGCCAGGTCTTCATCAGCCAATGCAATATCCGCTGCACGGCGCATCCCATCAACACGGGACAACCGCCCCAAAGCCGCGAGCTCGCGCAGCGCGATGATCACCGCCACCAGAACCAATGCAGCCAACAGTCCGGCAACGATCCAACCCAATACGGGCGTCCGCTCCACCAGAGAGGTTGCAAAATCCCAGGCAGCCACCGATATGGCCGCCCCGACCACCGAAAGCGCAAGCCCCCAGAACCAGCGCGCAAGGGCCGAGGGTTTGCGGGCCGCCAGTCGGGCCGCGCTTTGCATCGCCTGCCCCTGAGGCGGCACAGTATCCGGCACCGGTTTTGCCTGCGCGACATCAGCAGCGGGTTCATCATCGTCAAGATCGATCAGAACCGGACCTTTAGCCATTTGTCGCATCCCTGCTGTGCCAGACAAACCTTATGTCCGGCAGGTTTTCATCGTTTTCTGCCCCATCGCTGCGCGCAACCTCGGCAAAGCCGTTTCGCTCATAGAACCGACAGGCACGGGAATTATCCTGAAACGCGTATAAGCCCAGCCGCCGCTGGCTTGATTTCGCGTGACCCAGCAATTGCTGACCAATCCCCTGCCCCCGAGCTTGCGCATCCAGATAAAGTGAATGGATTTCACCACCATTCAGCGCCAGAAACCCGACCACACCTGTCTCTGCCTCGGCCACAGTGACCCAATCCTGATCAATCATCCGGCCGCAAAAGGCGATGGTTTCAGCACAGCTGTGCAGTTTGGGCATCCAGTCGTTTTCCAAGGCGAAGCCGTGCAGGATCGTACCGATTGTACCGGCATCTGTGGTGCGTGCGGGGCGCAGTGTCGCGATCACAATCTGTCTCCGATCAGAAACTGCGCCGCACGATCCAGTCGGATATGCGGAGGGCCGTCACCGGGTTTCAGGGTTAGTTTTGCCGGGGCAAAGGCCATGAACCCATAGTCTTCGTTCAACCAACTCTCCGCTCCATTTCGCGCCGGACCCAACAGATGCGCCGGATCCTCGGGCAAGTCTCCGGGACAGAAAGCGGCCTGTTTGCCGCTGTCCAACAAAGTACCACGCACGCATGGCAGATCGGTTCCGTCGTGGCTGCGTATCTCTTCGGTCGTTGCACGCAGCGATGCTAGAGACAGGGCCGCGGTCCGGGCCCCGGCGAAATTCGCACGATCGCGCGCCTCGCGCGTCAAAGCCTCGATAATCGCGGTCAGGCGGGGATGTTGCGTGTGGTGCAGGTGGTCCGCTTTTGTCGCTGCAAACAGGATGCGTTCGACCTTTTTGCCCAGCAAAAGCTGGCTCAGCCATGCGTTCCGGCCCGGACGAAAAGCCGACAGGATATCGGCCATCGCGCGGCGCATATCTTCAACGGCCTGAGGACCCTTGTGAATTGCGCTCAGCGCGTCAACCAGAACCACCTGCCGATCAATCCGCGAGAAGTGATCCCGAAAAAACGGTTTCACGACCTGAGATTTATAAGCTTCAAACCGCCGTTCCATCTCGCGCTGAAGGGTCCTGCGCCGCGACGGGCCAGCGATTGCCAACGGTGCAAAGGTCAGTACCGGAGATCCCGCCAGATCGCCCGGCAGAAGGAAACGTCCCGGCGTACAGTCGTAAAACCCGGCATCGCGCGCTGCGTTGAGATAGGCGGTGAACGACGCGGCCAGAGCTTGTGCGGCAGGTTCGTCGTGCCCTACCGACGGGTCTGTATTTTGGACCAGCGCCAGATACGCGGCAGCCTCCGCACGGGTCTCGATCCGTGCCAGAGTTTCCTGAGACCAGTCTGCGTAAGATTTGTCCAGCAAGGCCAGATCCAGCAGCCATTCGCCGGGGTAATCGACGATATCCAAATGGACCGTGCGCGGCCCTTGCAACCCGGCAAGCAGCCCGGCGGGACGGGCCTTGAAGGACAAACGCAATTCAGACACCGCACGCGTGCTGTCTGGCCAGTGCGGTATCGGTCCCGTCAGGGCAGACAGGTGCGATTCATAATCGAACCGGGGCACAGTGTCATCCGGTTGGGGTTGCAGAAAGGCGGCATTGATCCGCCCCTCCTGCTGCGCAACAAGCCCGGTCATACGGCCCCGATCCAACAGATTGGCAACCAACGAAGTGATGAATACTGTTTTGCCGGATCGTGCCAGCCCGGTGACACCCAAACGGATGACCGGCTCGAAAAATGTCTCGGACACGCTGTCGCCGATACTTTCGACGCCACGCGCAAGACTGTCTGCCAGTGAAGAGATGACCAATCCGCCGCCCCGCAATTTTCCTTTTACCCAAGATAGGTAGCGGTCGCGGCACATACCAGCGCTTTCGCCCCCTTGCCCGATCCTGCGCTGCGCTGTACCAGCGGCACATGCCCAGATATGCGTTGAAAGTTGAATACCAGGGGGAGCCGTTTGCCGGATGGCAGCGGCAAAAGGATCAACCATCCGTGCAAGGTGCCATCGAACAGGCGCTTTCCCGTATTCAGCCGGGCGATCACACAATTGCCGCAGCGGGGCGCACGGACGCCGGCGTTCACGCTCTGGGGCAGGTTGCCCACTGCGACATGACAAAGGAATGGGACCCGTTCCGCCTGTCTGAGGCGCTGAACTATCACCTCAAGCCTCTCCCAGTGGCCATCGTAAAGGCCGCCCCCGTGACCGAGGATTGGCACGCGCGGTTTTCAGCGGTTGAACGGCAATATCTGTTCCGCATCCTGATGCGCCGAGCGCCCGCAACCCACGACCGGGGACAGGTCTGGCAGATTAGCCACCAGCTGGATGTCGACGCCATGCAGGAAGGGGCAAACATGCTGCTGGGCCGGCATGATTTCACCACGTTCAGGTCGTCGATCTGTCAGGCGGCCAGCCCGGTCAAAACCCTGGATGAACTGCGCGTTGAATGGGTCGAGGGCTTTTCCGCCCCCGAGGTTCATTTCCACGTGCGCGCCCGGTCGTTCCTGCACAATCAGGTGCGCAGCTTCGTTGGCACTCTGGAACGCGTCGGGGCCGGAGCATGGACCCCGGAAGATGTGCGTGAGGCTTTGGAAGCCGCCGACCGCGCTGCCTGCGGGCCGGTATGTCCGCCGCACGGACTGTATCTGGCGCGGGTCGGATACCCGGAACCGGTGTTCGACTGATCTAAACCGCGCGCAGAAGCAACCCGCCTGCAATCACCGCAATTGTAAGTCCTGCCACCAGTTCGATGCTGGGTGCCAAAATCGACGCAAAGCGCGTGGCCGAAGCCGAAGCCAGCAGCCCGCCGCGCAGACCAAAAGACGTCCACCCGACCAGCGTAGTCACAGTCGCCGTACCAAGCGCCATGGCAAAAGCACCCGCGATCCCCACCATGGCGATGCCCATTTGCCACGTCAGGATCAGCACAAACAAGGCACCGGTACAAGGACGTGCAGCTATGCCTGCGATCAGGATCAAGGCTTCGCGCAATGTGCCCACATTCGCAACCTCGTCCGCGGTAGGACCATGACGATGACCGCACTCCGCGCAGGCGCTGCCATCATGATGGTGCTGATGGGCGTGATCGTAAGGGACATGCTTTTTTCGTTGTCGTGCGAAATTGCGCACAGCCCGTACAATCAACCAAAGCCCAATCAACGCAATGGCTCCGTAGCTGATCGGAGCCATCACCTGTTCGGTCGTCCCAACAAGGCTTTCGCGGGACATCTGAAAGACCAGCACCCCCGCGTAGACCAGCACAACCGCCATCACCGCCTGTCCAAAACTGGACAATACGCTAATCGCCGACAACCGCCAGAAGGCAACACGCCGACCCAAACCGTAGCCCCCGATCAAAACCTTCCCGTGGCCCGGACCCACGGCATGAAAGAACCCGTAGGCGAAACAGACGGTCAGAAGCGTGGCCACCGCCTGAGGCTGTTCCGCACGCGCGGCACGCAAGGACCGCGCGATCTGGTTCTGAAAGTCCCGCTGCTCTCCGGCTGCCCAACTTGCCAGGCTGTCAAACCCACCACTGCCCCAGAACCAAAGAAGCAAACCGAAGGC
This sequence comes from Ruegeria sp. AF3, assembly GCF_056536285.1. Taxonomy (NCBI): domain Bacteria; kingdom Pseudomonadati; phylum Pseudomonadota; class Alphaproteobacteria; order Rhodobacterales; family Roseobacteraceae; genus Ruegeria; species Ruegeria sp. AF3. The sequence goes on from NZ_JBQFJM010000001.1 coordinate 1,075,994, forward strand.
CAGAGCGACCGGAACAATCAGGAAACGGGACATGAAACGAGGATCTCAGTCGCAAAGTTCTCACCAACCAATGGAATATCGTTTTCTTCCAGGTCGTAATCCGCGTCCAGTGTCAACAGAAACGCCTGCATCTGTGCAAGCTGCCCGTCTATGTCGGGATCGTTACGATCCACCCGGCATAAAGCCGGGCCCGTCACGGTTACAGGGCGCGTAATCTCGTAGGCCGTATAGAAGGACTCATCAAATGCCTTGGCGGAAAGCCCTGTGGCAAGTATCGCGTCGCCTTCAACCGCGCGCATGTGGGTGGTCACGACCCGCCCATCTTCCGTTGTCGCACTGGGCTCTAATGGACCGGACAGAGCAACCAGCGCTCCGTCTTTGGTGAGCACGAGGTCGCCGTTGTACCCCTCGACCCATTGCATATCGAACCCGCTCAGACGTTTTTCTTCGCTTTCCGTCAGAATACCGTCAGCATCCTGATCCAGATTCATGTCTTCCAGAACAAGCAGAGAGTAAAATTCGTCATATGCCCACGTCACCCGGATATGGGTCAGGTGACCGGCCTCATCCACGACGAACTCCAGCCCGGTGTCGATAAAGACATGCGGGTGGGATAGTGCCGGGATCGGCAGGCAACAGGTCATGACGGTGAAGAGCCAGCGCATATGCGCAAGATAGGTCTGACGGGACACGGCGACAACGGCCTTTACACACGCCTGCGGAAACTGGCCGACTTTCAGACTGGCGGGAACAGAACCAGTGTTTGCAGGGCCGTCCCTACAGGACCCTGCGTATCAAAAAGCACCGACTGAGACATGCCGATGCCCGTAGGTTGCCAATGTGAAACCGAACTGGACGCCAGCCAATCTGACACCGGTTCGCGGTGGATATTCACGGTCAAATCGGTGTTCATGAACCCCATCTCCGACGTCGGAGCATTCCACGAGATACCATTGCCGCAATCCGCCAACGGGCACAGTGCCTGAATGGGCGACTGATCTTCGCCGCTCAACAGCTTTGGGGTGCGCATCCAGACCGTTTTGGGTCCGGCCCCCTGTTTGCCGTCTTTGGGATAAAGGATGTCACTGTAGTGGGCAAACCCCTTCAAATCGTGACGAATCTCGCCGATTGGAAAAGGACCTTCTACCGCGTCTTCCAACTGTGGCGCGCTGGTTTCGACGTTTGCCACCACGCCTAGATCGCGCCGCACCAGATGCATGGTGGTGGCCGTGGCGCAGAGTGTGTCATCCAGATCGTGCACCGTAACACGTGTGGTCGCCAGCGTCTTTGTTTGGCGCGTGGTTTCTGCGGCAACCCGCAACCCGGCCAAGGGCAGAGGGCGCAACAGGTCAACTGTCAGGCGGGTCAGCATCTTTTCGGGGCCAACCTCAGTTTCCGCTGCCCGCACTATCAACCCGCTGACCGGCCCTGCGTGGCAATGATCGGCAGACCACGGACCGCGTGCAGGATCATGTCCTACAAACGCCCCATCCTCGCGCTGATGAAAATAGGTCTGATCCGTGAAGTCGAGCCCTGCCATTCGTCCTCTCTGGTCTTTTCTGCGTTGTTTACTTCAGTTCGTTCACCCCGGTAACCGGTTGCAAAGAAACGTGGTTTTCCCTGCGCAGGTTGAGTTATTTCTTCACGAAACTGTCCTTTTTCAGATCTTGAAACCGGGCTGTACTTTTAGGCACGAGGATGGCTTAACTGACTTGATCCTGTCCACCGCTGTGACGGGACGTCACCACATCAAATCCAAGTGGGGTTCGCATATGGCGTTGTTGATTGAAACCGGGTTGTCGGACTGGATTGGGGATGAGGAAATCGCCGCCACATTGCAGGCCTTGGCGCCCGGTGCAGACATCCGCACACCCGGAACGCTGGGCGACCCCAACGACATTACGATGCTTGCAGTGGTCAGCATGCAAAGCAATCACCCGGCGAAGTTGCCCAACCTGAAACTGGTTCAGAAGCTGGGGGCCGGGGTTGAGACCATAGTTGGCCATCCGGACCTGCCTCCGCATATCCGTGTGGCGCGATTGAAGCCAGACGCGCCTGCGCAGGGCATTGCCGAATGGTTTCTCGCCTATATTCTGCGCGCTCAGCGCCACATGGTCTTTCACGAGGCATCCCAGAGGCGCGCCGAGTGGTTGCCGCGCGCGCCCGTTTTCACACCTGATACGGTTGTGGGCGTTCTGGGTCTGGGCCATATCGGGGCCCGCACTGCCCGCATGTTACGTGCCGTCGGGTTTCAGGTCATGGGCTGGAGCCGCTCACCAAAGTCCATCGATGGTGTCACCTGCCAGCATGGGCAAGACGCGCTGCCACGGCTATTGGGGCAATGTGATCACGTCTGTGCCATCCTGCCTTCGACGCCGCAAACCGTGGGTCTGTTTGACGCACAGACGCTGGCCGCGATGAAGCCGGGCAGTCAGTTGCTGAACGCCGGACGCGGAAACCTGATTGACGAGGCGGCACTGATCGCGGCGCTGGATAACGGTTCTCCGGGCCACGCGGTGTTGGACGTCACATCACAGGAACCGCTGCCGAAGGACAGCCCCTTGTGGCGGCACCCCGCTGTGACGATCACACCGCACGTCTCGGGCTGGTATCTGGGCGATGCACTGTCGGATGTGGCCGAGAACTACCACAGGCTCAAATCCGGCGATCCCCTGCTGCACGAAGTCAGCCGGGACCTCGGGTACTGATAGCCAAGTCAGAGATCAGGGTGTCAGGATCCAGTTTCCGTTACCGTCATTACACCGGCGGGTTCTGATTTCTCGGCTTTGATCGCTGCCTTCCGGCTGGATGACATGCTGAAGGCCGACGCAGTTGCCCTGAACGTTTTGCACCCTGATCGTTCCTTTTGAGCCGGTCTCGTCGTTTTGCCAGGACCGTTCCTGCCCTACAGAGGGCGTGCCATTGTTCAAAAGCGCATTCGAGGTTTCACTAACCACTTCAAAGTCTGCCGGGGACAGCCCCATCTCAGCTATGATTCGGGAGAGTGACTTGGCGTCGGCGGAACCGGTCATCAAAAGGGCGCCACACGCGGCAATGATGGGTAACAACTGGGCTTTCATAGGGGCCTCACAGAACTGAAATCATTTGTGACCAAGGATATACCTCTGTTTCAGCAGGGCCAAGCCCCGGGGTGCCGACCTTCAAAATATCCCGAACAAACCTATCGCGCGTCAGGACCTAATAGCGCCGCGCCTTTGTGCCCATAGTGCCATTCAAACGATCCCGAGGCAGACAAATGACCCATCCGACCTACTTCGCCCCGACCGGCGGCCATCCCGGCCAGAACCAGTTGCTGACCGACCGCGCCATGTTCACCGACGCGTATGCGGTCATTCCCAAAGGTACGATGCGCGACATCGTCACCAGCTATCTGCCGTTCTGGGAAGGAACACGCCTGTGGGTTCTTTCACGCCCGCTCAGCGGATTTGCCGAAACGTTCTCGCAATACATCATGGAAGTGCAGCCCGGCGGCGGCAGCGATCAGCCAGAGACAGACGCGCAAGCTCAGGCGGTGCTTTTTGTCGTCGAAGGAACAGTGACTTTGACACTGAACTCGGAAAACCATGTGTTGGCGACAGGCGGATATGCCTATATCCCCGTCGGCAGCGACTGGACATTGCGGAACACTGGTCAGACGGCAGCGCGGTTCCACTGGGTCCGCAAAGCCTATGAGGCTGTTCCCGGGTTGCCCGCGCCAGACCCGATCATCACCAACGAACGCGATGTGACGCCAGTCGAAATGCCGGGCACCGAAGGCCGATGGTCCACCACGCGGTTCGCAGACCCACAGGACCTGCGCCATGACATGCATGTGAACATTGTCAATTTCGAACCGGGCGGGGTCATTCCCTTCGCCGAAACTCATGTGATGGAACACGGGCTTTATGTTCTGGAAGGGAAAGCGGTCTATCGCCTCAATCAGGACTGGGTCGAAGTTGAGGCCGGAGATTACATGTGGCTGCGCGCCTTTTGCCCGCAAGCCTGTTACGCAGGGGGGCCGGGCCGATTCAGGTATCTGCTTTACAAGGACGTCAACCGGCATATGCCCCTGTCCCTGTCGCACCGCTAAACGCTGGTCTGGCTGGAAATCGCAGTGATTTTTTATCCCAGGGCTTCACACAAGGGTCGGAATTTGCTGAACTCCAGGTAATTTCTTGTTTAGAGCATTGGAGATTTATCCATGAAACTGCGCCTTGCCCTGATAGCCGTTGCCGTACTCTCTACCTCTGCAATCCTACACACAGCACCCGCCATTGCGGGGGAAGAGACCAAATCCGTCTTCGTCATGAGCCGTAACTGGGCTGTGACACAGGTCGCTGACGCACCGATCATTTATCGCGCCACACGCGACAACAACAACCTGAACCCGTTCGGCCCGCCCCCACGCCTTCGCACGACGCAAGCTATTGCTGCCATTCAACAAGCGACGGGCTGCAAGGTGATCTTCAACAGCATGTACCAGAATATCTCGGGTCAGTTCTTTTCTCAGGTCAGTTGCAAGTAAGCTGTTGCGGATCAGGCATTGAGGTCGCCCCGACGCCCTGCCATAGCTTTCGCATGAAACTCGCGATAAACGGATTCGGCCGCATTGGCCGCACGATCCTGCGGCAGGTTCTGGCCCTGCCCGAAGGGTCGGATATCGAGCTGGTGTTGATCAATGACATCGCGCCGCTGGAGACCTGCGCTTACCTGTTCAAATACGACAGCACCTTCGGCCCTTATCCCGGCGATGTGTCACAGGGGGATGAAACGCTGATCGTGGACGGGCGCTCTGTTCCTATGACCCACAGTGCCGATCTGACACGCGTTGACCTGTCCGGCGTTGACGTGATGCTGGACTGTACCGGGGTCGCGCGCACATCCGACGTGGCGCGTCGCGGGTTATCTGCGGGCGCTAGCAAGGTCCTGATCTCGGGCCCTTCGCCCGCGGCCGACATAACCGTCGTTCTGGGGGCGAACGAAGATCAGTTGGGCAGCGCCCGGATCGTATCGAACGCCTCCTGCACAACCAATGGGCTGGCACCGCTGGTTAAAGTGCTGGACCACATTGGTGGTGTTTTGTCAGGCCATATGACAACCATCCATTGCTATACAAACAGCCAGCCCATGGTTGACGCCCCGCGCGGCGACCTTGCCCGGTCGCGGGCCGGTGCGCTGTCCATGGTTCCGACAACGTCCAGCGCCACACACCTGATCGACGTGGTCCTTCCACATCTGGCCGGGCGCATCTCGGGTGCCGCAGTTCGCGTCCCGACAGCCAGCGTTTCGGCGGTCGACCTCGTGGTCACGCTGGAACGCGGTATGCGGGCCGAGGATTTCGATCATGCTTTGCGTCAGGCCATTGACGCGTCCCCGGTTTTGGGTTGGACGGATATGCCGCTGGTGTCCTCCGATTTGCGGGCGCGCCCGGAATCGCTGGTCATCGCCGGGCCCGAAACCCGCATGGTCGGTGAAAATCAGGTGCGCGTTTTCGGCTGGTACGACAACGAATGGGGCTTTTCGGCCCGCATGCTGGACGTGGCCCGCCTGATGGCCGCGCCGTGACCGGACTTACCTTCGTGCACAGCGTCGGGTCGGTGCCTATGGTTTAGGCCCCGCGATAGGGTATTCTGTAACGCGGACTACCTTACTGATCCGTTCAATCATGAAATCCATGAACAGGCGTGCCTTTGGATCCTGATGGCGTCGATGCGTGTATAGGCAGGCCATCTGAACTGGAACAGGCGGAGTTTCCGTCGCAACCGGTACGAGGCGACCGGATTTCAGATGCTCGGCCACCTCGAAAACCGGCTTCATTGCAATGCCTTGACCGGACAACGCCCAATCCGTCAGGACATCCCCATCATCACATTCGAACCGCCCGGACACGGCAAAACGTTTCGGACCGTCGGGCGTTTTCAGCATCCACTGAAACTCGGTCGCACCCGGAAAGCGCAGATTCAGGCATTCATGCTTGTCGGCAATCAGGTCAGCTCCGGTTTTAGGCATACCGCGCCGCGCCACATAATCCGGCGCAGTACACAATACACGCTGGCAGTCGGCAATCTTGCGAATACGCAACGTGCTGTCCTCGGGCTGGCCAATGAAAAACGCCAGATCAAGACCTTCCGTCGTCAGGTCAACCGAGCGATCCGTCAGGCGCAAGCGGACATCAATCTCGGGGTATTCTGCAAGAAATTCAGGCACATGCGGTGCCAGCAATCGCCGCCCCACCCCCAGTGGAGACGCCACGAACAACGACCCGCGCGGTGCCTCGGTCAGATGCGTGACCTGAGCCTCGGCCTCGTCCACCGCATCCAGAACCGCCACCGCACCGGGGTAGAATGCTTTTCCCTGCTCTGTCGGGGACAGGTTACGTGTGGTGCGCTGGAACAGACGTACACCCAGATGGTCCTCAAGCTGCGATATTCGCGCCGATGTCACCGCTGGCGAAATCCTCAGATCTCGCCCGGCCGCAGACATGCTGCCCAGATCGTAAACCCTGACAAAGGTTCGGATGTTGTCGAGATAGGACATTTTTTCGGTTTTTTTGATACCAGTTGACAATATATTGGGAATACCGAAGAACCGCCCGTTTGCCTAGTGAATTACACAGGGCGGAAGCCAAGGACCGGCCAGGACATTGGTTGTATACGGTTGGCTTTGGCCCGGACTGCGGCAATTCCGGTCTGCCAATCGAGGTGCGGCAAAGCGATTGTGTCAGCAAAGGCCGGGACAATTCGACCAAAATTTCCTGATCCCGCGTTTATCCCTTTTCCCAACGGCATTCAGATGTTCTAACCTGACACTATAAGACCGTGCATCACACGGTAGCTGAGATCTGGAACTGGGACAGTTGGGGCTATTCATGCAAGGGCGCATGCCGCAAGGCCGTTTGAAGTGCTGGCTGAGTGCCATTGTCATGGCACTGACCCCGACCGCTCTGATGGCGCTGGAAACCTCTCTGACGGCGCCGGGCGCTTCAAAGGAACTTGTTGAACGTCTGAAAAAGACATCATCGGTGACAACAGCGGAAGAACGGGGTCTGGATACGCCACTTGAGATCCTGTCTGCCGCCTTGTCGGATTACCGCACGCTTGTGCAGATCTTGTATGACGAAGGGTATTTCAGCCCGGTTGTCAGCATTAAGCTTGACGGGCAGGAAGCCGCTGAGTTGAGCTCTTTGACTGTGCCAGCCCAGATCAACAGGGCCGCAATTACCGTTGAAACCGGGCCAAGCTTCAAATTCGGCACGGCCATTGTTCAGCCCCTGGCGTCTGGCACCGTGCTGCCCGAAGGTTTCGCCCCCGGCAAACTAGCAACAACAGGGGTCATTCAAAAAGCAGGCTCGGACGGTGTGCAGGGTTGGCGGAATGCAGGCCACGCAAAAGCAAAAATCGAGGATCAGACCATTATCGCCCGTCACGCACAGGCCCGTCTGGATGCGCAGATTGATCTGGACCCGGGGCGCAGGCTGACGTTTGGCAGAATGTTCATTAAGGGCGACACGGATGTGCGCCACCGGTCCATCGAAAAAATCGCCGGTTTCCCAAGCGGGGAAGTTTACTCACCAGAAAAAATCCAGAAGGTTGGAACGCGTTTGCGCCGAACCGGCACGTTCAACGTCGTCTCATTGCAGGAACATGAGACAGCAAACCCCGACGGGACACTGGATTTCGACGCCACATTCGAAGACCTACCAAAGCGTCAGCTGACCTTTGGGCTCGAGCTGGCCTCGCGCGACGGTCTCGACGTGACCGCGACCTGGACACATCGAAACATGTTCAAACGCGCGGAGCGTCTGCGTTTTGAGGCCGCGATACGAAATATCGGTGGTTCCGAAGATCTTGATGGGCGGATCGGATTGCGTCTGGATCAGCCCGATCGTCTGGGTCCGGACGACAATACATTCTGGAACGTGTTGCTGGAGCGCCGCAACACTGAAAACTACAATGTATCGGTTGCGTCTGTGGCATATGGTGCGCGCCGCACATTCTCGGACACGCTCTATGCCGAAGCCTCGGCTGGATTACAGTGGTCAGATGCTGACGACGCCTATGGAAATGGCCGAAAGTTCAGATACTTTATCCTGCCCTTCCGCTCGGAATGGGATGAGCGCGACAGCAAAGTCAGCGCCACGCGCGGCTTTTATCTGGATACCGAAGTCATGCCTTTCGTTGGCTTTTCCGGCACCGATACGGGCCTTCGCCTGTTTGTCGACGGCCGGATCTATACCAGCCTTGGAACTGGCGGCAGGGTTGTGCTGGCAGCGCGGGCGCAACTTGGATCAGTCATTGGCCCGCCAGCAGATGGCGTTACACCCGACTTTCTGTTTTTTTCCGGTGGTGCGGGAACCGTGCGCGGGCAACCCTATGAAAGCCTTGGCATCCCGGTCGGGACCGGTGTCGCAGGCGGCAAATCGTTCCTTGGACTTTCAGGCGAGATCCGGGGCAAGGTGACAGATTCTCTGTCGTTGGTTGGGTTTTACGACTACGGTGTCGTCGATACCTCTTCCTTTATAGGAAGTAGCGCGGAAGATCATGCAGGTGCCGGTATCGGCGTAAGATATGATTTGGGCGGCTTCGGACCCCTCCGGTTTGACCTGGCCTTCCCGGTAAGCGGCTCCAGCGGCAACGGTCTGCAATTCTATATCGGGATCGGGCAAGCGTTTTGAGGCGGCACCTTTCATACCTTCTGCTGATTGGCACGCTGATGCTTGTGCCAGTGGCCGGCCCCGCGCAGGAGGACGAAGGCGGCAGTATGATCGAGCGGTTCCTACAAGACACGCTGTCGGGCGACGATCAGAATGTTACCGTCAAAGGTCTGCAAGGCGCGCTGAGTTCACGCGCCACCATTACCGAGATCACGGTGGCCGATGATGAAGGGGTCTGGCTGACCATCCGGGGAGCGGAACTGGATTGGAACCGGTTGGCGCTGATTCGTGGGCGGTTCTCGGTCAACGCGCTGACCGCACAGGAAATCGACGTCGCCCGTGCGCCGGGCACCACGACCAAGGACACACCGTCCGCTTCTGCCGAGACCCAAGCTTTTCAACTGCCTGAACTGCCCGTGGCCATCGAAATCGGCGAAATCCACATTGGCGAGCTGGCCTTGGGCAAACCTTTGATCGGCGTTGCGGCGGAACTGGCCGTCAATGGCAACCTGTCGCTGGCCGACGGGACGCTGGACACCAAACTGGACATCACCCGACTGGATCGGGCCGGTGATGAAATCTCCTTAGCTGCGGGTTTTCGGAACACTGACAGCCAGATTGATCTTGACCTTCAGGTCACCGAAGCTGCGGGGGGTCTGATCTCGACCGCTTTGAAAATGCCGGACAGCCCCCCGATCGGATTGACCGCGAAAGGGTCCGGGCCGGTGACGGATTTTACGGCCGAAATCAGCCTGAGCAGTGATGGGCAGCCACGGGTGACCGGACAGGTTCGGTTACGTTCTGCCCCAACAGCCGTGGCTAGCGCGGAGGAGGGCATCGCCTTTACCGCAGATCTGGGCGGTGACCTGACGCCCTTTGTCGCTGAGAATATGGATACGTTCTTCGGCCCCAAAACGCAGTTGATCGTGGATGGACGGACCCTACCTGAAGGCGCGTTGGATATCAGTGATCTGGAACTCAGTTCTCAGGCACTGAACCTGAAAGGGGCGCTGCAACTGGCGCCGGGAGGTCGGCTGCAACTGGCGGCCCTGCAAGGACGCATTACACCGCCCGAGGGGCAAAGCGTCGTCCTTCCGTTGTCAGGTGGCGACACATCGATCGAAGCTGCGCAGGTCTCTGCGTTGTTTGATGAGAAAAACGGCAATCTCTGGGATCTAAGTCTGACCGCTAACGCCGTAAAATCCGATACCCTGAACCTGCAACGCGCGCAAATTACGGCGCAGGGAACTTTGGAACAGGGTGACGTTTTGCGGATCGACGGTGATTTGCAAGCTGCTTTGGACGGTATCGACCTGACTGACGATGCCCTGAACGCAGCTATTGGAGACCGCATTACGCTGGACGGTACGTTCCAGTATGGCAGGGATCAGACCCTGAACGTGTCCGGGGTCGAGATGGTCGGCTCGGACTATGAACTGGGCGTTGATGCCGAGATCAGCGGCTTGTCCAGTGGTTTGGCCGTCGATGGAACCGCGACATTGCAGGCGACCGATCTGGCACGGTTTTCGGGTCTGGCGCAGCTGGAACTGGGCGGTCAGGCCACTGCCCGGCTCACGGGCCAGGGTTCGCCGCTTGAAGGCAGTTTCGATGGCAAGCTGGAGGTCGAAGGGCGCGGTCTTTCCACAGGGCGCGATGACATTGACCCAGTGATCCGGGGCAACACAACAATCACGCTGGACGCAAAACGCGGTCCAGATGGCGTAACGATCCGGGATTTTACGCTGATCGGCGATACTCTGCGCGCGCAGGCTGATGGTACGGTTACCACCCCTGAGGGCAGCGTGACGATTGACGGGCAAGCAACAGTCAACGCGCGGGATCTTTCCGTGTTCTCGGGCCTCGCCAAACGTGAGCTTGGCGGTGCGGTACAGGCGAAACTGGACGGCAAAGGCACTGTTCAGACGCTCGAGTTTGATGGCACAGCCAGCGTGATGAGCCGGGATGTCAAAACGGGCCTACCCGAGATTGACCCGCTGCTGGTCGGTCGGACCGAGATAAATTTCGACGGCGCGCTGAGTCAGAAGCAGATTAAAATCCGCGACGCGGTGATCAAAGGTTCAGCCATTGTGGCAAGCGCCGCGGCAACAATTGATGATCCGACGGATGCATTGGCCGTGGACGGGCAGGTCAGTCTGAACATCCCGGACCTGTCACCCTTTTCAACTCTTGCCGGGCGAGATCTTGCAGGTTCGATCATCGCGGACGTCGCAGGCAAAGGTACGGTTGGCAGCAAGGCATTTGACGTCAAAGGCAACTTGGCTGCTGATGACATCAAGTCCGGCATCAACGCGGTTGACAACCTGATCCAGGGGCGAACGAACCTGACGGTGGATGCGGTGAATGACGAGGCCGGTCTGAATATTCGCACATTCCAGCTGATCGGCACCGCCCTTTCTGCGGATGCATCCGGCAAACTGAACCGCGATGCCGGCGGATTGACCTTTTCCGCAGCGCTGGATGATCTGGGGCGGCTGTCAAAAACACTCTCCGGGCCTCTGAAACTGGACGGCAACGTCGCTCCGACACGGTCCGGGCTCGAAGGAACAGCACACTTGCTTGGGCCAGAGAGTTCCTATGCCAAAGTGTCCGGTACGGTGGACACAAATGGATCCGCTGATCTGGACTTCGATGCCAAGTTCAACCGCATCGAAAGGTTTGTGCCAGAGTTTCCCGGCACCCTTACCGCTGCGGGCAATGCCAAGCGGGACAGTGGCGTTTGGACCATCGACGCCAAGGCGCAAGGTCCCGCAGACATCGTCAGCACGGTTGCAGGCACCTTTGATGAAACCAGCAGCAATGCAGATATTTCAGCAAAGGGTGGCGTAAACCTGGGGATAGCAAACGTCTTCATCACGCCTAACAAGATTGAGGGGTCCGCGCGTTTTGATCTAGCCCTCAAAGGCCCGGCTGATCTGGCGTCCCTAAGCGGATCGATTACCACTTCGGGAACATCCCTTGCACTTCCCGGCGCAGGCCAGACCATCACCGGGATCAACGGACAGGTGGATCTGGCGCAAAGCCGTGCAACCATCACGCTGAACGGCGGGGTGCGGGCCGGTGGTGGCTTTACCGTCAATGGACCTGTCGATCTGACGCCCCCGTTCAATGCGCAGATCACGACAACAATCAACAGCCTCGTCCTGACCGATCGGCTTTTATACGAGACGACTTTGAACGGTCAGATTGCGATGACCGGCGCTCTAGCCGGGAACAGTTCGCTGGCTGGGCAGATCACCTTTGGTGAGACCAATATCAACCTCGCTGCGGCTTCGGGGGCTGTAGGTGCCGCACCGATCCCCGAAATACAGCATGTCAACGAAAGCGGTGCCAGTTTCATCACGCGCGAGCGTGCAGGTCTTGTAACCACCAAAGACAAGGGCCAAAGCACATCCCGAATAGCACTGGACATCAACTTGCTGGCACCCAAAGCCGTGTTCGTACGGGGGCGCGGTGTAAATGCCGAACTGGGTGGCCGGATTTCCATTGGTGGCACCACGACCTCGGTGGTCCCATCAGGTCAGATTGAATTGATCCGCGGTAATTTCGATATTCTGGGCCGCAGGCTGGCCCTGACCAAAGGCATCGTGACCCTACAGGGTGACTTGACGCCTTATATCGAGTTTGAATCCTCTGCCAGCACCTCGGACGGCACCGCGACCATCGAAATCGCAGGGCCGCTGGATTCACCCGAGGTCAGCGTGTTTTCCGATCCCGAACGCCCGGCTGAAGAGGCACTGGCGATGCTGCTCTTTGGGAACAGGTTCTCGGAAATCTCACCGTTCCTGATTGCGCAGATGGCCGCGTCGCTGGCGCAACTCAGCGGTGCTGGAGGGGACGCGACCAAGGGATTACGCGACTCTACCGGTGTTGATACGATTGATGTTGGTGCGTCAGAAGGTGGCGCGGGCCGATTGGGTGCCGGGGCCTATCTGGGTGAAAACCTCTATACCGACTTTACCGTCAATACCGAAGGCGATACCGAGGTGAACCTGAACCTTGATGTTACCGACAATTTCTCGGTCAAGGGCACGGTTGACGGTCGCGGCGAAACGGGCATCGGAGTGTTCTTTTCAAAGGACTATTAGGATCGCTTCTGACCCTGGAAACTATTTCCGGCGAATTCCTATCGGTTGGCCGATCTGCGAAGCCGGTCCCAGAGACTTATGGTCAACCACCATTTGCGCAAGACGCGTCGCTGCCCAATCCGGATAGGGTACGGATCGCCCGGTGCTGTGGCTGACATTCATGAAAAGCGCCTCTTGCGTCGCGCAAATCTCGTCAGTTTCTGCCAAAAGCATCTGTGCGAAATAATGTCCTCTCTTGCTGTCAGCATCCAGCATACGGAACCTGAAATAAAACGATGAACCGTCTTTGACCTCCCGCACGAAATGCAGATGAGACTGCAGGATGTAAGGCCCCTGCCCCAACGCCTTGACCTGCACCTCGCCCAGCCCGAGATGGTCAACCATCAGCTTTTCCAACGCCATGTCAAAGGCGACACTGTAAAACCCAACATTCATATGGCCGTTATAGTCGATCCATTCGGGCCGTACTTCAAAGCCGCGAATTTCCACCGGCGCAGCGTACGGGCCATCATGCCCGCCAGGAGGTGTCGTAGTCGGCTGCATCTGGCCCCCTTTACTGCGCGTCTTGTTCGTCAAATATTGCAACTGCGCGGACAAATCCGGCAGAGGCCCCTTTAATCTTGAAGGGGAAACAGGAAATCTCGAACCCTGAGGGCGGCAAATCTTCCAGATTGGTCAGCTTTTCCAAGTGGCAATACCCGATGTCCATCGACGCGCGGTGGCCTTCCCAGATTATAGATGGATCTCGGGTCTCAGCGTATTCCTGAGCGGTGAGCGGAAACGGGGCATCCCAGCTCCAGGCGTCGGTGCCGGTGACACGCACGCCACGTTCAGTCAGAAAAAGCGTCGCCTCGCGCCCCATTCCACATCCTTTGACCAGATAATCCGGCGCGCCATAACGTGTCCCTGCAGCAGTGTTGACCACGACGATATCCAGCGGGCAAAGGTCGTGGCCGATGCGCTTCAATTCGGCTTCGACATCTGCCGCGGTAACGACATACCCATCCTCGAAGTGCCGAAAGTCCAGCTTGACGCCGGGGTTCATGCACCACTCCAACGGCACTTCGTCGATGGTTATTGCCCGTTCACCTTTGTTCATCGTGGAATGATGGTGATACGGCGCATCCAGATGCGTGCCGTTGTGGGTCGCGATCTGCAACCGTTCGATTGCCCATCCTTCACCGTTCGGCAGGTCTTGCCGTTCCAGACCCGGAAAGAAAGACATGACCTGTTCTGCCGTCTGATCATGGGTCAGATATTCAATTTGCGGCAACATGATTGGCGGGTCAGACACGATCCCGGTTTCCAACGGAACGGACAGATCGACGAAACGGCGTGCCATAAGAAATTCCTCCACCAACATCTACGACAGGGTTGGTCGAGCGCAAGCGCCTGTCAAGAAAAGAAAAAGGCGACCCATCTGGCCGCCTTCTTTGCTTGATATGTGTTGGTTTTACTCAGCCGCAACTGCGCTTTCGATCTTTTCGACGCGAATGGCCGAGAATTTGAACTCGGGGATTTTGCCATAAGGGTCGATGGCCGAGTTGGTCAGAATGTTCGCCGCCGCCTCAACATAGGCAAACGGGATGAACACCATATCCTCGGCAATCGCCCGGTCCGCGCGAACCATGATCTCAATCGAACCACGACGTGTGGTCAGGCGGATCATATCGCCCGGCTCGATTCCCATAAGCTTGAGCGTACGTGGATTCATCGAACAGTTCGCCTCCGGCTCCACCGCGTCCAGAACATTGGACCGGCGGGTCATCGAGCCGGTGTGCCAATGTTCCAGCTGACGGCCAGTGGTGGCGATCATCGGGTATTCCTCGTCCGGGGCCTCATCCGGCGGAATGACGCTGGCGGGAGTGAACTTCGCCTTGCCGCCCGAACGGGGGAAACCATCCCCGAACACGATGGCCTGACCCGGGTCGGTTTCGCTGAGCGACGGGTAGGTAATCGTCTCGGTCTCCAGACGCTCCCACGTGATGTTGTCAAGCGATGCCATGGTCAGTTTCATCTCGGCAAAGACCTGAGAGACATCGGTGTAATCCCAGTTCAGCCCGATGCGCTGTGCCAGCTCGACCGTGATCTTCCAATCTTCGCGCGCTTCTCCCGGGGGGGTAACGGCAGGCCGTACACGCTGTACCTGACGGTTGGTGTTCGACACCGTACCGTTCTTTTCATAGAGCGCCGAGGCAGGCAGGATGATATCGGCATAGTTCGCCGTCTCGGTCAGGAAGATGTCCTGCACGATCATCAGATCCAGTTTGGCCAGCGCCGCGCGGGCGTGGTTCACATCCGGGTCGGACATGGCCGGGTTTTCACCCTGAATATACATGCCCTTGATATTGCCCGCATAGGCCTGATCGATGATTTCGGTCACCGTCAGACCCTTCTCGTTCGAGAAGTCATCCGAATGCCAGACATCATTGAACCTGGCGCGAACGCCGTCGTCAGTCACCGACTGATAGTCCGGCAGGAACATCGGGATCAGGCCCGCATCCGATGCGCCCTGCACGTTGTTTTGCCCCCGCAGCGGGTGCAGCCCAGCGCCGGGTTTACCGACATTGCCCGTCATCAGAGCCAGCGAAATCAGGCAGCGTGAGTTGTCGGTGCCGTGGATGTGCTGGCTGACGCCCATGCCCCAGAAGATCAGACCAGCTTTGGCCTGCGCAAAGGTACGCGCGACACGGCGCAGCTGATCCGGTTCAATACCACAGATCGGTGCCATCGCTTCGGGCGTGAAGGCGCGCAAGTGTTCTTTCTCGGCCTCCCAGTTCTCGGTCCAGCGGTGGATGTACTGGCTGTCATACAACTCTTCCTCGACGATCACGTTCATGATCGCGTTGAGCATCGAGACATCGGCCCCCGGACGGAACTGCAGCATTTCATCCGCGAACTTGCGCATACCAACGCCACGGGGGTCCATAACGATCAGTTTGCCGCCACGCTTGGCGAACTGCTTGAAATAGGTCGCCGCGACAGGGTGGTTCTCGATCGGGTTCGAACCGATGATGATCGCCACATCGGCGTTTTCGATCTCGTTAAAGGTCGCCGTCACCGCGCCCGAACCCACATTCTCGATCAGCGCCGCAACGGATGAAGCGTGGCACAGACGGGTGCAGTGATCGACGTTGTTGTGCTTGAAGCCCTGACGAATGAACTTCTGGAACAGGTACGCCTCTTCGTTGGTGCACTTGGCCGAACCGAAGCCCGCAACCGAACGTGGGTCTTCGGCACGCAGGGCCATCAGCTTGGTCGCGGCCAAGTCCATCGCCTCTTCCCAGGTCGCCTCTCGGAAATGGCTCGACAGGTTGCCCGGATCAACGTTCAGCCCCTTGGCGGGCGCATCCTCGCGCCGGATCAGCGGTTTGGTCAGGCGGTGCGGGTGGTGGATGTAGTCAAAGCCAAAGCGACCTTTGACGCACAAACGACCTTCGTTTGCGGGGCCGTTGATGCCCTCGACATACTTCACCTTGCCGTCCTTGACCTTCAGCGACACTTTGCAGCCCACACCGCAGAACGGGCAGACGCTTTCGGTTTCGCTATCATAATCCTTGCTGTCCCCCTGCTGCTGGTCGTCCAGCACGGTGGCAGGCATCAGCGCACCGGTGGGGCAGGCCTGAACACATTCACCGCAAGCAACACAGGAGGAGGTACCCATCGGGTCATTCTGGTCGAACGCCACCTGCGCGGTATGACCGCGACCAGCCATGCCAATCACGTCATTAACCTGCACTTCGCGGCAGGCCCGAACACAAAGGTTGCAGTTGATACACGCATCCAGATTGACACGCATCGCCACATGGCTGTCATCCAGAAGCGGGATTTTCTCGGCCTCTTTCGCAGGAAAACGGCTGTCGCTGACATCGTTCAGCTTGGCCATATCCCAGAAATGGCTGGATACGTCATGCGGCTGCTCGGGCTGATCGGCCACCAGTAGTTCCATCACCAGGGCGCGCGATTTTTCGGCGCGGTCGGTGTCGGTCTTGACCACCATCCCGTCAGCCGCCGGGCGGATGCATGAGGCGACCAGCGTGCGCTCGCCCTCCACTTCGACCATGCAGGCGCGGCAGTTGCCATCGGGGCGGTATCCCGGCGCAGGCTTGTGGCACAGATGCGGGATCACCAGGCCCCGGCCATTGGCCGCTTCCCAGATCGTGGTGCCCTCGGGCACGGTGACGTCATCGCCGTTCAGGTTGAAGGTGACGGTCATGGTTGGGCTTGCGTCAAGCATTTCCGAATTCCTCATTCAGGATTGCCAACAGCTGGCGGGCTGATTTCTCGTCGAACTGAAGCGTTTGGCTCAGTTTGTCGGGGATTTCTCGTTCCGCTGATCCATATGTGTTTAATTGCAAGACCTTCTTCCCATCGTTTAGCGAAACGAGGTACCTGCAGACGACGTGTGTTGGATGAAGCGATCTAAAATCCCGATCGTCCCGTTCGAATTGGGTTACGAGCGCCATCTAAATCTCCTCCGGGAAATGTTTCATGACCAAGCGGATCGGATTCGGGGCCGCCTGCCCCAGACCGCAGATCGATGCATCGCCCATCACCTGACACAGATCCTCCAACAGATCGGTGTCCCACTTGTCGGCCTGCATCAGCTTGACCGCCTTTTCACAACCTGCCCGGCAGGGTGTGCACTGACCACAGCTTTCATCCTCGAAGAACCGCAGCATGTTCAGCGCGGCATCGCGGGCGGTGTCCTGATCGGACAGAACCACAACGGCGGCAGACCCGATGAAGGTGCCAAGCGGCTGAAGTGTGTCGAAGTCGAGCGGGACGTCGTCAATGCTTGAGGGGAGAAGACCAGACGACGGCCCGCCTGGTTGATACGCCTTGAACACATGGCCATCAGCCATGCCGCCGGCGGCATCAATCACATCAAGAATGGTCGAACCTGCGGGCAGCAGGTAAACGCCTGGCTTCGCCACACGCCCCGAGACCGAATAGCTGCGCAGGCCCTTGCGGCCGTTCTTTTCAACAGAGTTCAGAATCTGCGGCCCTTCGCGGCAGATTTTTGAGACCCAATACAGCGTCTCGACATTGTGCACCAAGGTCGGACGGTTAAAGACCCCAACCTGTGCCACGAACGGAGGACGGTGGCGTGGCAGGCCCTTCTTGCCCTCGATCGATTCGATCATCGCGGATTCTTCACCGCAGATATAAGCGCCAGCACCCCGGCGCAGGTCGATGTAACCCTTTGCGACGATACCGGCATCTTCCAATGCCGCAATCTCACGACGCAGAATACCCAGCACTGCCGGGTATTCGTCGCGCATGTAGATGAAGCAGGTCTCGGCCTCGACTGCCCACGCGGCGATCAGCATACCTTCGAGGAAGACATGCGGCGTGCGCTCCAGATAATAGCGGTCTTTGAATGTGCCGGGCTCACCCTCGTCGCCGTTTACCGCCAGATAGCGCGGACCTTCGTTCATACGAACAAAGCCCCATTTCTTACCTGACGGGAAGCCAGCGCCGCCCAGACCACGCAGGCCCGAGGACAGGACGTCTTCTTGCACCTGTTCCCAATCACCGCCGTCGCGCAGATCTTTCAGCTTGGCGTAGCCGCCGTTTGCCTCATAGGCCGTGAAGGTCTCATAGTCGGGCAGATGCGCATGGGTGTCCCCTGCTGCAATCGCCGACTGCACCTTTTCGGGGGTCGCATGATCAATGTGGTTGTGGCCAATCTCCAATACCGGAGCGGTATCGCAACGCCCCATGCAGGGCGCGCGAACGACGCGAACTTCGGCGGGGTCCAAACCGTCTTCCAACGCCTTCTGTAACTGCTGGGCACCAGCCATTTCGCAAGAGAGGGAATCACAAACCCGTATGGTCAAAGCGGGAGGAGGCGTCTCACCTTCTTTCACCACATCGAAATGGGCATAGAAAGTCGCGGTTTCGTAGATCTCGGCCTGACCGATCCGCATCTCGACAGCCAATGCCGCGATATGGTCGGCGCTGATATGACCGTGTTCGTCCTGAATCAAATGCAGGAATTCGATCAACAGATCGCGGCGGCGCGGACGATCGCCCAGCAGGCGTGTGATTTCAGCCTGCGCCTCATCCGTGAACTGACGGCCTTTGGGTGTGTGCCGCCCCTTGCCTTTACCTGACTTCCAGACGCCCTTGGGTGTGCCTGATGGCTTGGTATCTAATGGTGCCATGATGCCCTCCGATTGAGGTTCCGTCTCTCATCAGGCAAACATATCGTCAAATCGCTTTTCGCAATCGCACGATAACGACGCCTTATCACCGCAAAGAGGTCACCACATCCCGCAAAGCCTTGACGGTTGGCAGCTCGGGATCCCGGCTGAGGGTTGCCAGACAAATCGGTTTGCTGACAACAGGTTCAATCAGCGGCAACACTTTCGTTCCCTTCAAATCGCCCAGCGCGCGCACCAAAACCCGAGGGACAACCGTCGCTGCCAGCCCTTCACGCACCATGACCATCGAAGCCGTGAAACCGCTGGTTTCGGCAACGATATCTGGGTGCAGCCCCTGTTCGGCGAACACCCTGTCCAGAATACGCCGGTTCTGCATCTGCGGCTCCAAAAGGCTGAGCGGAAATTCTGCGACCTGCGCCCACGGAATCGGGCCGGTCTGGTCCGTCAAATGCGTGGGCACCAACAACACATAGGTTTCCTCGTAAAGGGGCTGAACCTGCCGGAAATCGGTGCCGATACTGTCACCATAGGTTACCCCGGCATCTAGGCTGCCTTCGTCCAGCCGATGTTGAATTGCGGTGGCGGACATGGTTTCAATGCGTGTGACGATACGAGGATGCGCGTCACGCAGCCTTTTGACCAACCGCCCCGTGAAGGCGATTGCGGTCGGGATCACGCCGAGGATCAGTGTGCCCGTAATCTCGCCCTTGGCAGCAAGCACCTGCTGTTCCAGCGCCTTGGTGTCGTCCAGAATGCGCCGCGCCCGCTGGACGATCATCTCGCCCTCTTCGGTCAGCCCTTGAAAGCGGTTGGCGCGGCGGACGATGGAGACACCCAACCGATCCTCAAGATTGCGGATGCGCATAGAAAACGCAGGCTGTGAAATCCCGCACTCCTCGGCCGCCTTGGCAAAATGCCGATGCCGCGCCAAAGCGCTGAGCAGTTGCAGGTCGCGGATTTCGATCAAAGAAAGCTCCAATGCTGCGGATAGGGCAGGATACCCCGCTCACCCGACAGGAACAGCCCAATTGATCAGGTATTAAACAAAAAGTGCATCACATCGCCGTCCTTGACGATATAGCCTTTACCCTCTGCCCGCATCTTACCCGCCTCTTTCGCGCCCTGTTCGCCATTGGCAGCGACATAGTCGTCATAGGCGATGGTCTCGGCGCGGATGAAGCCCTTTTCGAAATCGCCATGGATCACACCTGCTGCTTGCGGTGCAGCGGTGCCGGTGCGGATGGTCCAGGCGCGGGCCTCTTTCGGGCCGACGGTGAAATAGGTTTCCAGCTTCAGCAGATCGTAACCGGCGCGGATCAGACGGTCCAGGCCGGGCTCTTCCAGTCCCATTTCCTCAAGGAACATCTGGGCTTCGTCCTCATCCAGCAGGCTTATTTCTTCTTCGATCTTGGCGCTGATGATGACATGGGCATTGCCCTCAGCGGCGGCCATATCGGCTACGCGGGCAGAGTATTCGTTGCCTTTTGCAGCGTCCTCCTCGGACACGTTGCAGACGTAGAGAACCGGTTTCGTGGTCAGAAGTTGCAACATCTTCCATGCCTTGGCGTCTTCGTCGCTGACGTCGACCAGACGTGCGGGCTTGCCGCTTTCCAACATGGTCTGCGCCTCGGCCAACAGGCGATCCTGCTGCTGCGCTTCTTTGTCGTTGCCCTTCAGCTTGCGCACCAGATTGGCCCGACGCTTTTCGATGCTTTCCAAATCGGCCAGCATCAACTCGGTTTCGATCGTGTCAGCGTCCGCAACCGGATCAACGCGCCCGTCTACATGTGTCACGTCGCCGTCTTCGAAACAGCGCAGCACATGGGCAATCGCATCCGTTTCGCGAATGTTCGCCAGAAACTGGTTGCCCAGCCCTTCGCCCTTTGACGCGCCTTTTACCAGACCCGCGATATCCACAAAAGTCATCCGCGTTGGGATGATCTGTTTTGAGGATGCAATCGCCGCCAACTTGTCGAGGCGGGCGTCGGGAACCGCAACATCCCCGACATTTGGCTCGATGGTGCAGAACGGGAAGTTCGCGGCCTGCGCAGCTGCGGTTTTGGTCAGCGCATTGAACAGGGTCGACTTGCCGACATTCGGCAGACCCACGATTCCCATTTTAAAGCCCATCACGGCCTCCTGCATAGAATACGATCGCAGCTTCTATGCAGGTCCGCCTGATTGCGCAAGGGATTGCTGGCGGCTCTTTGGCAGAGTCCATTTCGCCACATCACAAAATTGTTTGGAAAACGTGTTCTTGCCGAAATTGAAAAACGACGGCTACGAATACCAGTTAATAGCGCACGATCACTTTTTGTTGGCGGACACAGATGAAACACTTTTTTCTTGCAACCGTACTGGCGGCAACGGCCTGCGCGTCAGCCCAGGCCCAGACCGTTGTTTTTGGTGCCGGATACGCGGACTATTCTGAAGACACATCTGAGGATCAGGGTCTGATCTCGATCGAATACCACCACACGCCATTTCATCAGGCCACGCGGTTTCGCGCCGGTTTGGGCGCGGCCCTAACCGTAGATGAGGATGGGGACACGCATATCGGCGCGGGCCTGATCGGGCAGTATGCGCTAAGCGATCGCTGGTTCGTGGAAGGCAGCGTGATGCCTGGGTATTATAACGCCAACAACGACCTGAATGATCTGGGGGGCGATTTCCAGATTCGCAGCCTTTTGGGACTTGGCTATAACCTGAACAATGGCAATAGCGTATCTGTCGCACTTACCCATAAATCCAACGCCAGCACAAATGACGAGAACCCGGGCGTGAATGCCCTGCTGGTACGCTATCATCTGGGCTTCTGATCCATTCCTGTCTGGGCGGGATTGATTTTCGGTCAAAGTTTCTGCACATCAGGTCGAAACCCGAGTGCAAGGACATCCGATGACCCGTATCGACGCCAAGTTCGCCGCCCTGAAAGCCGAAGGCAAAAAAGCCTTTGTCGCCTATGTCATGGCCGGAGATCCCGACTATGACACTTCGCTTGAAGTGGTCAAAGGCCTGCCTGGTGCTGGCGTGGATGTTATCGAGCTGGGCCTGCCCTTTACCGACCCGATGGCCGACGGCCCTACTATTCAGGCCGCAGGCCAACGTGCGCTTGAGCGGGGCATGACCTTGCAACGCACATTGGATCTGGCACGAACGTTTCGGGAAACGGACGATACAACCCCCATTGTCCTGATGGGGTATTACAACCCGATCTACAGCCGGGGTGTCGACGCGTTTCTGGCCGATGCAAAAGCGGCAGGGATTGACGGTTTGATCGTGGTGGACCTCCCCCCCGAAGAGGACGCAGAACTCTGCCTGCCCGCGCAAGCGGCAGGTCTGAATTTTATTCGCCTTGCGACCCCCACTACGGATGACAAACGCCTGCCACGCGTTCTGCAAAACACTTCGGGCTTTGTGTATTATGTCTCGATCACCGGGATTACTGGCGCAGCCGAGGCAGAGGCAACAGATGTTGGCCCCGAGGTTGCTCGCATCAAGGCCGCGACCGATCTGCCGGTGATCGTGGGGTTCGGGATCAACACGCCTGAGAAATCGCGCAAAATTGCCTCGGTGTCGGATGGCGCGGTGGTCGGGTCAGCGATCGTCAGCCAGATCGGCGCAGGTAAACCTGTGGCCGAAGTGCTGACCTTTGTGAAATCTCTTTCGGATGGCGCGCACAGCGCCTGATTTCGCAGGCAACATGCGAGAATTGTGACCCGTCGCGGATACCGCGGCGGGTTTTTTGTGTTCCTTCACTGTGACGTCAAGACATTGCAGCCTTGGGAATGAATTGGTAAGGAAAACTAACCAAAGTGAGCGGAGCCCTGTTTTCATGCCTGTGATCACCAATATCGAAGACCTCAAACGCATATATGAACGCCGCGTGCCCCGTATGTTCTATGACTACGCCGAAAGCGGCAGCTGGACAGAACAGACCTTTCGCGAAAACACGACCGATTTTGAAAAAATACGCCTTCGCCAAAGGGTTGCGGTCGATATGTCCGGTCGGTCGACATCTTCGCAAATGATTGGCGAAGACGTTTCAATGCCCGTGGCGCTTGCCCCGGTCGGATTGACGGGGATGCAACATGCAGACGGAGAGATGAAGGCCGCCAAAGCCGCCGAGGAATTTGGTGTACCCTTTACGCTGTCCACCATGTCCATCAACTCGATCGAAGATGTGGCCGGGTATACCGACAAGCCCTTCTGGTTTCAGCTATATACGATGAAGGACACGGACTACATCAACCGGCTGATCCAGCGGGCAAAAGACGCAAGATGCTCCGCGCTGGTGATTACACTCGACCTGCAAATTCTGGGCCAACGGCACAAAGATCTGAAAAACGGTCTGTCGGCCCCGCCCAAACTGACGGCAAAAACCATCGCCAACCTGATGACCAAATGGGCCTGGGGCATTGAAATGCTGCGGGCCCAGCGTCGCGAGTTCGGCAACATCGTGGGGCATGTGCATGGTATTTCGGACGCATCGTCATTGGGGGCCTGGACCGCAGAACAGTTCGACCCCAGCCTGGACTGGTCCAAGGTTGAAAAACTGATGGAGCAATGGGGCGGGAAAGTGATCCTCAAGGGCATCCTTGATGCGGAGGACGCAAGGATGGCCGCCAAGCTGGGTGCCGATGCGATTGTCGTGTCAAACCATGGTGGGCGTCAACTTGACGGCGCGCTAAGCTCAATTCGTGTCCTGCCCGAGATCATGGATGCGGTCGGTGGCGATATCGAGGTGCATCTGGACAGCGGCATCCGGTCCGGGCAAGACGTGCTCAAAGCCTTGGCGCTTGGGGCAAAAGGGACCTATGTTGGCCGCGCGTTTGTGTATGGTCTGGGTGCCATGGGTCAGAAAGGTGTCACCACGGCGCTTGAGCTGATCCAGAGGGAGCTTGACACCACAATGGCGCTTTGTGGTGAGAAAAACGTGGCCGCGTTGGGGCGTCACAATCTGCTGATACCCGAAAACTTTGGGGGCCGCTGGCAAGCGTAACCGGTCAATCAGGGGGGCTCTGCCCCCGACGCCCGTTCCGGGCGCCTCCCCCGGGATATTTTTGGCCAGATGAAGCTGGGGATTCTTCAGCCGTCCACCAGATCGACACTCCAGGATAGGCGGTGGAACCCAGCTGAACGCATGGCAAGATTACCTCTTTCCAAATCGGGTGAATCAAGCTAAGGACGCGGCTTCACGCGGGTATACAGCCTTGGAGGATGCCCGCCCTAACATTGGAGAATATATCATGGCTGGTGAGATTCCTGATCTCGTAGCTCTGGAACGGACGGGGACAGGCAAGGGCGCCGCTCGTCAGGCACGCCGCGACGGCATGGTTCCGGGCATCGTATTTGGTGGTGACAAAGATCCGTTGCCAATCCAGATCCCGTTCAACGTCCTGTTCAAGCGCCTGAAAGCGGGCCGGTTCAAGTCGACCTTGTGGAACCTGAAAGTTGAAGGCCACGATGACGTGCGCGTCATCTGCCGCGACGTTCAGCGTGATGTAGTCAAAGACCTGCCGACCCATCTGGACCTGATGCGCCTGCGCCGGACCACCAAGATCGCGTTGTTCATCCCCGTTGAGTTCATCAATGAAGGGGTGGCCCCTGGCATCAAAAAGGGTGGCGTTCTGACCGTTGTCCGCCCGGAAGTCGAACTGATCTGCACCGCCGGTGACATTCCTGAAAAGATCACTGTTGATCTGACCGGTCTGAACATCAATGACGTCGTGACCATTTCGTCGGTTGAACTGCCTGAGGGCACCAAACCGACCATCGATCGTGACTTTGTGATTGCCAACATCTCGGCGCCGACTGGTCTGTCCACCAGCGACGACGATGAAGATGGTGAAGTTGCAGCCGATGAAGTCGAAGTTGTCAGAAAAGAAGAAGAATAAGTCTGGAACAATGTTTCCGACTTTGAAGCGGGGCTCGGGTGAGCCCCGTTTTTTTTACGGGTTCAGTCATCAGGCCTGACTGGATTTCCTGACGATTTCCGGGCATGAAATGGCTTTGGAGCTACAGAGGCAAAACGGAAACATGAAGCTGTTTGTTGGATTGGGAAACCCGGGCCAGAAATATGCCCGGAACCGGCACAATATCGGGTTCATGGCCCTGGACCGGATCGCAGAGGATCACGGGTTTGGCCCCTGGAAATCGAAGTTTCAGGGCGAGATTTCGGAAGGTCGACTTGGCACCGAGAAAGTCCTGCTGTTGAAACCGCAAACCTACATGAACCGTTCGGGTCAATCCGTCGGCGAGGCGATGCGGTTTTACAAGCTCGACTCCACCGACGTTGTTGTGTTCCATGACGAGCTGGACCTTGCTCCGGGCAAGCTACGTGTCAAGGCAGGGGGCGGGCACGCCGGGCACAACGGTCTGCGCTCGATCCATGAGCATATCGGGGCGGCTTATGATCGCGTGCGCCTTGGGATCGGGCATCCGGGCCGCAAGGAAATGGTGTCGGGATATGTCCTGAACGACTTTGCAAAATCCGAAGCCGAATGGCTGGACGACGTTCTTCGGGGTGTTTCGGACGGAGCACCCTACCTGGCACAGGACGAGGGCGGCAAGTTCATGAATGCGGTTGCATTGCGAACTGCCCCGCCGCGATCATCAAAAACCGCTGCCCCAAAAACCGACACACCTTCAATAGCCGCACCCGACGCCGCGGACGACGACCGATCGGCGATGCAGAAGCTTTTGGACAAATTCAGGTAGCACGTCGGCCTCTTTCCGTTACGTAGAGGTTGCGGAATGTGATCTCCCGCGTTCCAATACCGCTCAACTAGGGAGGCAATGCGATGAAATCCATCTTGAAGTGGGTGCTGCGCATCGTGCTGGCGCTGGTTCTGGCCGCCACTGCCGTCGGGCTGTGGAAACGCGAAGAGTTGCAGCGCCTTTTAGCCGTAAACTCTTTATTTTCTGAAGAGAAGATCGTTCACAATTTCTCGCACATGGACGAAGCTTTTCTAACCGTGAACCTGCCGCGTGGCGACGCACCTACCTGGGACCTGCCTTATGGCGAAGGGTTCGAGCTGCCGGAGGGAACCGACAGCTGGATCGATGAACGCGCGGTCACGTCGTTGCTGGTTATGCAGGACGGCAAAATCAGGTTCGAGGAATATTATCTTGGAACCGGGTCTGATGACCGGAGGATTTCCTGGTCGGTCGCCAAAAGCTATCTTTCGGCGCTTTTCGGTATCCTGCTGCAAGAGGGTGCAATCGGGTCGTTGGATGACCCGGTTGTCAAATATGCGCCCAAACTGAAGGGCAGCGCGTATGAGGCTGCATCGATCCGCAACGTGCTGAACATGGCAAGCGGCGTGACGTTTGATGAAGATTATCTCGACCCAAATTCCGACATCAATCGGATGGGGCGTGTGGTTGCGCTGGGTGGTGAGTTGGACGATTTCGCAGCCTCGCTGCGGGACAGCTTTGCGACGCCGGGTGAAACCTGGCAATACGTGTCGATCGACACCCATGTTCTGGGCATGGTGATACGCGGTGCGACCGGGCGGAACGTGGCAGACCTTCTGACGGAAAAGATACTTCAACCGTTGGGGCTGGAGCGGGACGGATACTACATCACTGATGGTGCAGGGGTCGCTTTTGTTTTGGGTGGCCTCAACTTCACCACGCGTGATTTCGCCCGGTTCGGACAAATGATCCTTCAGGACGGCATCGCGAACGGAAAGCAACTGGTTCCTGCCGAATGGATTTTCGAAGCCACCCAACCCAGCGCACCGACCGCACAAGGAGAGATCGGGTACGGGTATCAATGGTGGATTCCCCGCGGCGCACATGAAGGAGAGTTTCTGGCCCGCGGTGTCTATGGTCAGTACATCTATTTCAACCAGCCCAGGGGCGTTCTAATTGTGACAACTGGTGCAGACAGGCTGTTCCGTGAACCCAGCGTAAATGATCTTAACATCGAAATGTTCCGCAAGATTGCGGAAAGTCTGTAAGATGCCATTATGCAGAAACAAGACAGTGTAAATGTACTGGGTGGCTTTTTGGCCCCTTGCTCTCGCGACCCTTTGACAGGGTTTTTCCGGGATGGCGCGTGCAATACCTGCGCCGAGGATCAGGGTAGTCACACAGTCTGCGCCGTGATGACAGCCGAATTTCTGGCGTTCTCAAAATATGTGGGTAATGATCTGAGCACGGCACGGCCCGAATTCGGCTTTCCCGGCCTTCGCCCAGGTGACAGCTGGTGTTTATGTGCAAGCCGGTTTTTGCAAGCTCATGACGAAGGATGTGCGCCACAGGTTCATCTGGAGGCGACACATCAACGCGCGCTTGAAATCGTACCGCTCGACATTCTGCTCCAAAACAAGGCGAAGACCTGACGGACTCCCAAAATAGCACACGGCGGATTCAGAATGCCATTTGCCAGATCAGGCTGACACTGTAGTTTTCAAATCCGCTTTCACCGATACCATCATAGAACAGATTTGCGGCCAGAAGGCTGTCGTTTTCCAGTCGGTAGTCAAAACCCAGATCAGCGCGTGCACGTGCCGTATCCCCTATCGGTGTCACGCCAGGAACAGTGCCTGTGCCGGATGTTGTGCTCCAAATACCAGATAGACCACCGGTCAGCATCATCTGACCGCGCGACACTTGGATTGGATGGCTGAAATCCATGCCCAACCGTGCGGTGGTCAGGCTGAAATCCTGCTGCGGAATCAGGTTGCCCAGACTATCAGTATAAGTCTCCTGATTGTCGCTGGCATAGCTGATGTCCAGCAACGGCATAAGCGTCAGGTTCCCGCGCTTCATCTCTCCGGTTACGCGCGACTGGATCAGCCAGCGCTCGCTATCGAAACTGTCGGTATAGGTGCCCAGCGGGGAAATATCGTTATCGGCCTGACCGTACAGAACGCGCCCCTCGAAAAACACCGGCTGGCTGGGCAGTTTGGCGACGACATAAGGTCCGACCAGCCACCCTGTGCCATCCACGCTGGCCGGGCCGTTTTCGGTTTCGGCATAGTCGATCTGCAACATGGCGCCGATCAGAAGGTTCGAGTTCACCCAGCCATGCGCCCCCACCACGGCCAAGGCATAAGAACTGTCGTAATCGTTTTGCGAGCTCCAGTTACCGGACAGATTGAACCAGACCGGTTGGGTTGGATCACTTGCAAATTTCAGATACCCCGATCCTTGCGTCACTGATGAGTCCAACGCACCTGATCCCGATTGCTGAAGAAACTGCGTCAGCTCTGGCTGATTGGTCACAAGGCTGTTGGCCCGGGCGTTCTGAAAGGCCTGCACCAGTCGCTGTGTATCCGTTACGCCCTGTTGTGTGCTGACCCTGTTGGATGCAAGATTCAGGTTCCCGGCGGCATCAGAAAAAACGCCAGCGGGAA
The DNA here is from genome assembly GCF_056536285.1 of Ruegeria sp. AF3. Taxonomy (NCBI): domain Bacteria; kingdom Pseudomonadati; phylum Pseudomonadota; class Alphaproteobacteria; order Rhodobacterales; family Roseobacteraceae; genus Ruegeria; species Ruegeria sp. AF3. The sequence goes on from NZ_JBQFJM010000001.1 coordinate 1,104,291, forward strand.
TAAACAGCTCAATTGTACCGTTATTTTGCGCAGTCAACGTTGCGACATAATTGGTTCCGGACCCTGTCAGGGTGGCTGAAGCATTGGTAACCGACAAGTCGCCCACTGTGAAATCTGTGCTGGGTTCACTAAGTGTGATCACCGCTTGGAACGTACCGTTGCCGATTGTTGTCAGTGCACCGATTGAGGCCGTCGGCTGCGTCGTGTCGGCCAAAGTCCGCGTGTTGATATACTGGGTATTCGTGGCGCCGGACAGCGCAAATTCGTATCGGTACAGCGGCCCTCCAACCGTTTCCTGCGCGGTAAACACAACACCCATATAACTATCTGAAGTATAGGTCGAATCCGCCCCATTCTGGCTAATAATTGTTGGATTGATCCAACCAAGCCCAGTCAACGCAGCTGGGGTGATCACAGGCAACGCCGTAGAAACAGATCCTAAGCTGTAATACGTACCCCCAGGGACAAATCCCCCGACTGAAACGAAAGCCATGGAAAGCGGTGGATTATTGTTAAACACTATACTGCCACCACCAGGTGTGGGGTCATTCTGTGTAATGAAATAGGTACCAAGGGCGGCAACCTGTTTAGTACCCCCCATCAAAAGCGCGGAAACCAGAAGACAGAGACATGACAGCCTCGTGATTGCGGACCAAACCATATTACCTCCTACAGCACCGCGTGGGTGCCAAACACCAGAGTGCCCGGGGTCAAAATCACATCCCAAGCAGCGTCTTCCTTGCCCCGTCTTCGCAGAGACATCCCCAGAACCGGCGGCAAATCGCCGGTTAATGAGAAGTTAATTCAATTGGAAGACGCTGTATAGAACGCTGCGGGATTCAACTGGGGCGTGCGGACTACACAGTGTTGTTGGAACAACCGGGTTTTGACCTGAACCAACTCTCAGACAGCTTGAAACACCCATTTTTTACTGTGTCGTCGCGTGGAGAAAGAACCGTGAGGCAAGCAGCGCTGGAAATTCGCCTGCAAAGACAGAAGGGACATAATCGCTGACAGTTCAGCAGTTTTGCAACAGTATGGCTCCAGTTGCTACACTGATCACCATTTGGAAACCTTCAAGCACAAGTTGAACAGGGCGATATCGCTTGTGGACGATTCTTTGCACGGGCTCCACCGGGTCCAAAAGGATCGCTTGCGAGGGCGAGCACGCGTGAAAAAACGGAGGCCATGCCAGGGCAGGAACAACATCCGGCTGCGCCCGGCAAAACAGCAATCAGATTCGAAAGCCATTTCAAAGGGGCATTACAATCACGGGTGGACCGAAGGGTTTTCCCCGCTGCTTGTTCGATCAAGATTGTCAACCGGGGCATATAGCCCCGGTGCGGTCCTGGTTGAAATCACCCTGCAGTGCGGCCTTCGGTGTCGGACATGTCGAAGTTCAGGTATTTTGCGACGGTCTGAACATCCTTGTCACCGCGTCCGCACATATTCATGCAGATCAGGTGGTCCTTGGGCAACTCGGGCGCGATCTTCATGACATGCGCCAGGGCGTGACTGGGTTCCAGCGCCGGAATGATACCCTCGGTGGCACAGCACAGCTGGAATGCCTCAAGCGCTTCCTTGTCGGTAATCGAGACGTAAGTCGCGCGACCGACCTCATGCAACCAGGAATGCTCGGGGCCGATACCCGGATAGTCCAGACCGGCCGAGATCGAATAGCCTTCCAGAATCTGCCCGTCATCATCCTGCAACAGATAGGTCCGGTTGCCATGCAGCACGCCCGGGCGACCGCCTGTCAGCGAGGCACAATGCTCCATCTTTTCGTTCACACCTTTACCGCCAGCCTCAACACCGATGATGTTGACGGCCTTGTCATCAAGGAAAGGATAGAACAGGCCCATCGCATTCGAGCCGCCACCGATAGCCGCAATGATCGTATCGGGAAGACGGCCTTCGGCCTTCATCATCTGCTCTTTGGCTTCCTTGCCAATGATCGACTGGAAATCACGCACCATCGCCGGGTATGGGTGCGGACCGGCCACTGTTCCGATGCAGTAGAACGTATCGCGCACATTGGTCACCCAGTCGCGCAGCGCGTCATTCATCGCGTCCTTCAGCGTACCACGACCCGAAGTAACCGGGATCACCTCGGCCCCCAGCAAGCGCATACGAAACACGTTCGGGGCCTGACGTTGCACGTCATGGGCACCCATATAAACGATGCATTTCAGACCAAATTTCGCACAGACCGTGGCTGTCGCGACACCGTGCTGCCCTGCCCCGGTCTCGGCAATGATCCGGGTCTTGCCCATGCGTCGCGCCAGAATGATCTGGCCCAGCACGTTGTTGATCTTGTGTGCGCCGGTGTGGTTCAGCTCATCGCGTTTCAGATAGATCTTCGCCCCGCCCAGATGCTCGGTCAGGCGTTCCGCAAAATACAGAGGCGAGGGGCGGCCCACATAGTTGGCCCACAGATCATCCATCTCGGCCCAGAAGGTCGGATCATCCTTGGCTTTGTTGTATTCCTCTTCCAGTGACAGGATCAGCGGCATCAGCGTTTCGCTGACAAAACGCCCGCCGAATATGCCAAAGCGCCCTTGCTCGTCAGGGCCGGACATGAAGGAATTGAAAAGATCGTTGGCCATGGGTGTCTCCCTCGTCGTACCTGACTGTCATAGGTGGTCGTCGCGGGATTTGCCATGGCAAAACGCACCATATTGCCCCCTTGCAGAGGCAAACAAAATCAGCGCGTCGCGTCGATAAATGCCTGTATCAGTCCAGCGTCCTTTACGCCCGGCGCGCTTTCAACACCTGACGCCACATCGACTTGCCGCGCACCCGTCATGCGGATCGCCTCAGCGACATTGTCCGGGTTGAGACCACCGGACAACATCCACGGCCTGCGCCAGTATTTGCGACCTGCCAGCAGCCGCCAGTCAAAAGGAAGACCGTTGCCGCCGGGAAGTTCCGAATTCTTCGGCGGCTTTGCATCGATCAGAAGCTGGTCTGCAACTTCGGAATACAGATCAATCGCTGCCAAGTCCTCGGCCTCCGCCACACCGATCGCCTTGATGACGGGCAGGCCATAGCGCTGCTTGACCTCTGCCACACGCTCGGGGCACTCTCCGCCGTGAAGCTGCAACATATCCAGCGGAACCCCAGCGACAATCTCATCAAGCTGCGCGTCCGAGAAATTCACGGCCAGAGCGACCTTGGCAACGCCGACTGGTACTTCGGCGGCCAACGCCGCGGCTTGCGGTATTGGTGCGTAACGGGGCGATTTGGGAAAAAAGTTGAACCCGACATAGCGTGCGCCGGCTTCAACCGCAGCGCGCACATGTTCTGATGCGGTCAAACCGCAGATTTTAACGGATACATCGGTAGACATAAGCCTCAGCTGGCCTCGTCGAGTAGGGCCAGAATATCATCCTTACCCTCGTTCTGCTTTTTCTTGAGCTTCTTGACTTCGCGTTCAAGCTTGCGGACCTCGCCTTTTTTCACGGTCGCATCGCGGCGGTGTTTATGCTCCCGCAGCCATTCCCACATGAAACCGATGATCAAACCGGCGACAACGCCACCGAGAACGACCAGAAAAAGCGGTAAAGAGGTACTGACGTTAAAGCCCAGAAGCTCGGCCAGAGCATCGGGCATCAGTCTCAGTTCAACAGACTGAACATTCGCCAGAGACACGGAAATCAGAACGATCCCGAGAGTCCCAAGAAAAGCATATCGAAGGTAACGCATCATGAGGTCAGGCTTTACCGTTCAAACGATCCCTGAGCAACTTGCCAGTTTTGAAAAATGGTACACATTTTTCCTCGACCTGAACGGTTTCACCGGTACGGGGGTTGCGCCCTACGCGGGCATCCCGCTTTTTCACCGAAAACGCGCCAAAGCCACGCAGTTCGACCCGGTCGCCGCGCGCCATGGCATCGGTGACTTCTTCGAACACGGTGTTCACAATCCGCTCGACATCACGCTGATAGAGATGCGGGTTTTCGTCAGCGATTTTCTGAATCAGTTCTGAACGGATCATTCGAGATACCCTCCCAGGCAGCCGGTGTGACAGGTCTACTGTTTTGACAGTATAGGAAAAAACCCAGAACGGGGGAACGGATACTCTGCGTGTTGAGGCCTTATTTTGCCATATTCTCACGCGAAATTTTGCCCGACAGGCCGATTTACACACTTCAAGCGCGAACATTATCGAGTTTTAGCAGTGTGTTTGGAACATGTTGATTCGCAACAAAAACGGCCCCACACTTCCATGCGAGGCCGTAAATCATGCTTGGGATGCGCCCCGGGCTTAGTCGCCCGACTTCAGCGCTGCACCCAGAATGTCGCCCAGCGACGCGCCCGAGTCGGAAGAACCGTACTGTTCCACAGCTTCTTTCTCTTCTGCGATCTCGCGTGCCTTGATCGACAGGCCCAGACGGCGGGTCTTGCTGTCAACGTTGGTTACGCGGACATCAACCTTGTCACCGACCGAAAAACGCTCGGGGCGCTGTTCGGAACGGTCACGCGACAGATCGGAACGGCGGATGAACGACTTCATGCCTTCGTACTCGACCTCGATGCCGCCATCTTCGATTGCGGTCACTTCTACAGTGATGACCGAGCCACGCTTCACGCCGCCAACGGCTTCTGCGAACTTGTCACCACCCAGAGCTTTGATCGACAGCGAGATACGCTCTTTTTCGACATCCACTTCCGAGACAACGGCCGAAACCATGTCGCCTTTGCGGTAGTTCTGGATTGCATCCTCGCCACGTTCGTCCCAGGACAGGTCCGACAGGTGAACCATGCCGTCGATGTCGCCCTCGAGGCCAATGAACAAACCAAATTCGGTGATGTTCTTGACTTCGCCTTCGACTTCGGTGCCCTCGGGGTGTGTTTCTGCAAACACTTCCCATGGGTTGCGCTGAGTCTGCTTCAGGCCCAGAGACACGCGGCGCTTGGCGCCGTCGATTTCCAGAACCATGACGTCGACTTCCTGGCTGGTCGAGACGATCTTGCCGGGATGGACGTTTTTCTTGGTCCAGGACATCTCGGACACGTGCACCAGACCTTCGACACCGGCTTCCAGTTCGACAAATGCGCCGTAGTCGGTGATGTTGGTGACGCGACCCTGATGGACCGAGCCCAGCGGGTACTTGGCGGCAACCAGATCCCACGGATCTTCCTGAAGCTGCTTCATGCCCAGGCTGATGCGGTGAGTGTCTTTGTTGATCTTGATGACCTGAACCTTGATGGTTTCGCCGATCGTCAGGATCTCGGACGGGTGGTTTACACGACGCCATGCCATGTCAGTGACGTGCAGCAGGCCATCAACGCCGCCCAGGTCAACAAATGCACCGTATTCGGTGATGTTCTTGACCACGCCCTCGACGTTCTGACCTTCTGTCAGGTTGCCGATGACTTCGGCGCGCTGTTCGGCACGCGATTCTTCCAGGATTGCGCGGCGCGACACAACGATGTTGCCACGGCGGCGGTCCATTTTCAGAATCTGGAACGGCTGCTTCAGACCCATCAGCGGGCCTGCGTCGCGTACGGGGCGTACGTCAACCTGCGAACCAGGCAGGAATGCAACTGCGCCACCCAGATCGACGGTGAAGCCACCTTTGACGCGGCCAAAGATTGCTCCATCGACACGCTGGTCGTCGGCATATGCTTTTTCCAGACGATCCCATGCCTCTTCGCGGCGGGCCATCTCGCGCGAGATGACGGCTTCGCCACGGGCGTTTTCTGCGGCACGCAGGTAAACTTCGACCTCGTCGCCGACAGCGATTTCAGGGGCTTCGCCGGGATTTGCGAATTCTTTCAGATCAACGCGGCCTTCCATTTTATAGCCGACGTCGATGATGGCTTGACCGGCTTCAATCGCCAGGATCTTGCCTTTGACAACAGAACCCTCTTCGGGCGTGTCCATTTCGAAGCTTTCGTTCAGGAGGGCTTCGAATTCCTCCATGGATGTGTTAGCCATGTGGCGTTCATTTCCTTTACAGTACGTTTTTGCTGGCCGAGCGGTTGTCTCCGCCGGTCTTGTTTCATGACGTCTTCAGGCGTGATCCGGTGCGCCCCGAGCAAACAAACACAAAGGGCCGAGGTAACCCGGCCCTGCTCAGAAACGTCATCCGGACGTTGACCGCCCTTGTATCGACAGCGCGCGTATAGGCTGAATCTTGAACCGGTGCAAGTGCAAAGCCTATGGTGCGAGGTAGCGCGTGCAGGAACTCCTGCCTAGCGCTGATCCCCAATGCGATATGGCAACCTGAATGATAGCAGGTTCTGACTGAAAAAGACTGCATGGTCCGCGGCAGGTTCTTGCCCGAAGGAATCTTGGTACTGGGGACCGAACCACGCGGCTAAGCCTCAGCATGCAACGCAAAGGTAATATGTCTCAACTTTTCGCGCGTCACGCGGCGCCCGGCTTCCTGCGTCACAGGATGGATGGTGGAGATTTGGAGAGTGAACGCCAACCATTCGACTGTTTGTACGATCTGCAAGATTTGGTGACGTATCTGAGATTAAACGTTCCGTATCCTTTCCCTAATTTAGCTTTATCGGTCGACAAAGAGGTCGACCAGAAACCAGAACCAAAAGGAAAATATTATGAAATCTCTCATCTTTGCCGCCATGGCGACTGCAATTGCCCTGTCCACCCCGGCCTTTGCCGCTGACGAAATCAACGTGTCCAACGGCATTTCAGCCGCTGGTGCGCCACTGGCCGCACATGGCGTTGATCTGGTTGCATTGGTCAATGATGGCAACCCGGTCGAAGGCTTCGCCACTCACTCGTCAACTTATGACGGAGCCTCCTATTATTTCACGTCCGCCGCGAACCGTGAAGCGTTCGAGGCAAACCCTGCTGCATACCTGCCGCAGCATGGTGGCTTCTGTTCATTCGGCGTATCGGTCGGCAAGAAGTTTGACGGTGACCCGGATCAATACCTTGTCGCAGACGGAAAACTGTTTCTGTTCCTGAACGCGGAAACCCGGGCAGCCTTTTTGAAGGACGTTGTCGCCACCGCAAAGACGGCGGATGACCAATGGGCGAATATCAAAACCGTCGCCGTGGGCGAGCTGTAAGACCCGCCCCGATTGCCCGCGGCGTTAACGCGTCGCGGGCAGTTTTGCGTTGATCACCTCAAGGGCTTTGGCCAACGCCGCCTCGATACTCAAATCAGTGGTGTCCAACCGCACGGCATCCTCAGCCGGTTTCATCGGAGCGGTACTGCGCTCAGCATCTCGCGCGTCCCGTTCTCTGACGTCCGCCAAAACCTGTTCACGGGTTACGTCAGCGCCTTTTGCACTTAGCTCCAGGAAGCGTCGCTCGGCGCGCACTTCAGCACTGGCTGTTACAAACAGCTTCACTTCGGCATCCGGACAAATCACCGTGCCGATATCACGACCGTCCAGAACGGCCCCACCTGCCCTGCGGGAAAATGTGCGCTGAAAATCGACCAAGGCTGCGCGAACCTCTGGAAGAACCGCCACTTTGGAAGCTGCCTGCGCAATCTCGGCGGTGCGCAGGTCGCCTTGTTCAAGTTCTTCCGCTGTCAGGGCCTGCGCGGCCTCAAGCGCGTCAACCCCTTCCAGAGTCCGCCTTCCGACAGCGCGATACAGCAAGCCCGTGTCCAGATGGGCAAAGCCGAAATGCGCCGCCACAGCCTTGGATATCGTGCCCTTGCCCGCGGCCGCTGGTCCGTCAATGGCAACCGTGAAACTCACGTGCGCTGTACCTTTGCGCCAAGCGACGCCATCAGTGGTTCAAAGATCGGGAAAGACGTTGCAATCGGGCCACCATCATCCACGCTTACGGGATTCTGCGCCCCCATACCCATCACCATGAACGACATGGCAATGCGGTGATCCAGAAAGCTTTCGCAGGTGCCGCCGCCCGGAACGTTGCCGATGCCCAGCCCTTCGACCGACCACCAGTCGTCACCTTCAGCGACTGTCACCCCGTTGGCGCGCAGGCCACGGGCCATGGCGTCAATCCGGTCGCTTTCCTTCACGCGCAGCTCTTTCACGCCGCCCATCATCGTTGTGCCTGTGGCATTTGCAGCCACCACAGACAGAACCGGGTATTCATCAATCATCGAGGCGGCACGCTCGGAAGGAACGTCGATGCCTTTCATGTTAGGCGAGTACTTGGCGCGCAAATCGGCAACCGGCTCGCCCCCTTCTTCGCGTTCGTTTTCATAGGTCAGATCAGCGCCCATCTCGCGCAAGGTTGTAAAAAGGCCCGCGCGTGTGGGGTTCAAACCGATCCCTGGCACCAAAACATCCGATCCAGGTGTGATCAATGCCGCGCAAACCGGAAAAGCCGCGCTGGACGGATCGCGCGGTACAGCGATGACCTGTGGCTTCAGCTCCGGGCGACCAGTCAGAGTGATAACACGGCCCTCGTCGGTATCCTCGACCGTGATTTCGGCACCAAATCCAGCCAGCATCCGTTCGGAATGGTCACGCGTAGCCTCTTTCTCGATCACAACGGTCTTTCCGGGGGCATTCAGACCCGCCAAAAGTACGGCGGATTTCACCTGCGCAGACGGCACAGGAACTTCGTATCGCACAGGGGTCGGATCCGCAGCGCCGACGATGGTCATCGGCAAGCGCCCGCCGGATCGCCCAACCGATTGTGCCCCAAACAGGGCCAGAGGGTCAGTCACCCGCGCCATGGGGCGTTTGTTCAGACTGACATCACCGGTAAAGGTCGCCGTGATCGGAGAGGTCGCCATCGCCCCCATGATCAGCCGCACACCGGTTCCCGAGTTGCCACAGTCGATCACCTGACCCGGTTCGGCGAAGCCACCGACACCCACGCCGTGCACTGTCCATTCCCCGTTTCCGTGCTCTGTGACCTCGGCGCCGAAGGCACGCATCGCCTTTGCGGTATCCAGTACGTCTTCGCCCTCCAGCAAACCCGAAATCCTGGTTTCACCCACGGCCATAGCACCAAGGATCAGCGACCGGTGCGAAATCGACTTGTCGCCGGGCACCTCGGCCGTGCCGGTCAGCGGGCCGCAGGGATGCGAGGTCATCGGGATGGGCGTGCCGTGTCCGGACATGAGGGCTCCTTTTGCGCTATCAGTGCTCAAGCCGATTAGCGAATTGACGCCCGTTGGTCCAGCGGCAATCAGCCTTTGCGTCGGAAGGTCAGGTAGTGAGGTGTCCGACCCTCGCGCAGCGCCTTCTGTTCGTATCGCGTGGAGATCCAGTCGCCCCACGGCTCGCGCCAGTCAGAAGGGCGTTCGGCCAGCCATTCAAACCCGGCGCGCGGAACCTCTTCCAAGGTCTGACGCACATAATCGGGAATGTCAGTTGCAACCCGGAAGATCGCCCCGGGTTTCAGCACTTTCGCCAGCGGTTCAAGATGTTCCTGGGTTACAAATCGACGGCGATGATGCCGCGTTTTGGGCCATGGGTCGGGATAGAGAAGGAACGCGCGCGAAATGCTGGCCTCTGGCAGCACGTCGAATAGATCGCGCACATCGCCGGGGTGCACGGCAAGGTTTTCAACACCTGCCTGACGGATTCTGCCCAGCAGCATGGCAACACCGTTGATGTATGGCTCGGCCCCGATGATGCCAATGTCAGGATTGTTTTGCGCCTGGTGCACCAGATGCTCACCACCGCCGAAGCCAATTTCCAACCAGACCGGCTTGCCGCCGAACAGATCGTTCAGGTCCAGCGGCTTGCGTTCGGGATTCGAGGCCCAGTCCACGGCGCCGGGTGACAAGGCGGCCAGATCTTCGTTCAGATAGGTCTTTTGACTGGGCTTCAGGGTCTTGCCCTTGAAGCGGCCATAAAAGTTTCTGCGCGGGCGTTGTGGGGTCTCTGTGCTCATGGCGGTGGCCATACTGCGCAGTGGAGTACGTTGCAAGGGCGTGCACCGCCCCAAAGAAAAGCGCGCCCCTGAAGGCGCGCTTTGGATTTTTCAGATCAAACTGCGGATTTCAGAGCGTCGACCAGATCAGTGCGTTCCCAGCTAAAACCGCCATCCGCATCCGGTTCGCGGCCAAAGTGACCGTAAGCCGCTGTACGCTGGTAGATCGGCTTGTTCAGCTGAAGGTGCTGACGAATGCCGCGGGGTGTCAGATCCATGACCTCACCAACTGCTTTTTCGATCGCCGCATCTGCAACCTGACCCGTGCCATGCGTGTCTGCATAGATCGAAAGCGGCTTCGATACGCCAATGGCATAGCTCAACTGAATGGTGCAGCGCTCGGCCATACCGGCGGCTACAACGTTTTTCGCCAGATAGCGCGCGGCATAGGCCGCCGAACGGTCAACCTTGGTCGGGTCTTTGCCCGAGAATGCGCCGCCACCATGCGGGGCTGCGCCACCATAGGTATCCACGATGATCTTACGACCGGTCAGACCAGCGTCGCCATCCGGCCCGCCAATAACGAATTTTCCGGTCGGGTTGACGTGCCATTCGGTATCAGCCGACAACCAGCCTTCGGGCAGAGTTTCACGGATATAAGGTTCAACGATGGCGCGGATGTCATCCGACGTCAGCGCCTCGTCCAGATGCTGCGTCGACAGAACGATCGAGCTGACGCCAACCGGTTTGCCGTCTTGATAAACGACCGACAATTGAGATTTCGCATCCGGCCCCAGTGCAGGCTCGGTGCCGTTCTTGCGCACTTCGGCCAGACGCCGCAGGATTGCATGCGAATACTGGATCGGTGCAGGCATAAGCGCAGGCGTCTCGGTTGTCGCGAAGCCGAACATGATGCCCTGGTCGCCAGCGCCTTCGTCCTTGTTGTCTGCGGCATCCACACCCTGCGCGATATGGGCGGATTGTTCGTGCAGAAGGTTTGTCACCTCGACGGTTTCGTGGTGGAATTTGTCCTGCTCATATCCGATATCTTTCACGCACTCGCGCGCGATCTCTTCGATGTGGCCCATGTAGTCGTGCAGTTTGTCCTTGTCCGACAGACCAACTTCGCCACCGATAACGATGCGGTTGGTCGTGGCAAAGGTTTCGCAGGCCACGCGCGCCTCAGGCTCTTCATTCAGAAATGCATCAAGGACAGCATCTGAGATACGGTCACAGACCTTATCCGGGTGCCCTTCGGAAACGGATTCCGAAGTAAAGGTATAGTTCTGTCGGGACATAAATGTGCTCCATTAAGGTTTCTCCGCCACGCCAGGAAGCCGTTGTGACAGACCACAGACGCATACGCTTGCCCAAAGTTGGGGTCAATCTCTAATTGCCCGGTTGCCGCGGGTACCAAACAGCGCCATCGCCAGAATAAACAGTAAGACAACAACTATCGGACTGTCTCCGATACGTGCATAAGCCGTGCGACGGTGTGGTTGCGGCAGCACGGCGTCCACATATCCAGCCTCACCCAGAGCCAACGACGCAGTCAAACGACCCAATGGGTCAATCATGGCCGATACACCGGTATTGGCCGAACGGATCATCGGCAAGCCCTGCTCAATTGCCCTCATCCGGGCTTGTACCAGGTGTTGAAACGGTCCCGACCGTGTTCCAAACCAGGCGTCATTTGTGATTTGCAGCAAGAAATCAGCCCGACCCGGCGCACCGTTCACATCTTGCGGGAAGACGGCTTCGTAGCAAATCAGTGGCAACGCCTTTCCCAGCTTGCCGAGGTCCAACAGGGCGGGGCCCGGCCCCGCGCTGAACCCGTGCCCGGTTGTGGCAGCCAGACCACTGACCCCGAAACGCCCCATCAGGTCACCCAAGGGGACGTATTCACCGAAAGGCGCCAAGTGGTGTTTGTCGTACAACCCTGCCTGACGCCCGGTTTCATCCAGATAGACCAGCGAGTTGAAGATTCTCGGGCCTTCTGCGCGCTGAATCCCCAATATCACCGGCACACCCTGCGCGGCATCCGCAACAGTTGACAGAAACGGTTGTGCGCTACCTAACCAAGCTGGAACTGCGGTCTCGGGCCAGACAATCAGGTCGGGTCTGGGAAAGGCTGCGGTATATTCAACCTGACGCGCGAAAAACAAAGGCGCATATGCCGGATCCCATTTTTGGTGCTGAGGGGCATTCGGCTGGACCACGCGAACCAGATGCGAACCGTCCTGAACGACGGGTCGCGCCAACCCGTAGGCAATCGCCATCGCTGCCATCACGCCGGTACAACCCAGGGTCCGCACCAAACCGTTCAAGGGTTTATCCTGCACCAATGCCGCGCCAATTGGGAATGTTGCGGCAAAGGTCAGCGCATTCAACCCATACGGCCCGACCAGAGACAGCATCTGCGCCACTGGCGTGTCCACCCAGATTTGCGCGACCCCAGCCCATGGAAAGCCGGTCAACACATATCCCCGCACCACTTCGGCCAGGGACAAAACTGCAACCAGTAATATGCCCTGACGAACGGGCGTGGCACCAATTCTGCGCGACAGGCCAAAGGCGGCAGCCCAGAACAAGGCCAGTCCGCCCGCTAAGAACACCAACGCAAACGGGGCCATCCAGGCATGGCGTTCAGCATCTACCTGAAACGGCTCAATGATCCAGCCAAGGGCATGGGCAAAATAGCCGGTCGCGAAGGCCCAGCCGACCCATGCCGCCCGGCCTCGGGTTTCGCTGGCAAGGAAGATCGGCACAATCAGGACCAGAGCCAAAACGGTTGCGCCCCAATACAGATGAGGTGCCTGACCAAACGCGCCTACACCGCCAAGGGCGGCAGCGACCAACAATCTCAATGATAATGGCCAGCCCCGTACTGGGGTCATGCAGCAACGTCCGGCAGCATGACGCGCAGCCGTTTGATACGGCGTGGATCGGCTTCGATCACTTCGAATTCCGGACCCTCTGGATGAATGACAACTTCACCCCGCGCCGGAACGCGGCCGGAGAGCATAAACACAAGCCCGCCCAGAGTATCGATTTCCTCTTCGTCGACGTCTTCATGACTGGTCAGAGACCGGCCAATCTCGGCCTCGAAATCTTCGAGCGGCACACGCGCCTGCACCACATAACATCCGGGCTTTTCCTGCACCCAAAGCTGGTCTTCATCCGCATCGTGCTCGTCAGCGATTTCGCCGACGACCTGCTCGATCAGGTCTTCGATCGTGAGCAGTCCATCAACGCCGCCATATTCATCAATCACCAATGCCATGTGACGCCGCTCGGTTTGCATCTTGGTCAACAAGACGCCGATTGGCATGGATGGCGGCACGAACAATAGCGTCCGCAGCATCGAGGTCAGATCAAACTCTTTGCCGCCACCGTTGAAACCGTGGGTCAGGGCAAAATCCTTGAGATGAACAAAACCAAGCGGTGTATCCAAGGTTCCCTCATAGACAGGAATCCTTGACATACCACTGCTCCGGAAAACATCCGCCAGTTCATCTTTTGTGATCGTTGAAGGTACCGAAACGATTTCAGCGGTAGGGATGGCAACATCCTCAACGCGCATCCGGCGCAGGTTTATCATCCCGCGTGGCTGCGCCACAGCCGCGTTTTGTCCGTTCACCGTCTGGTCCGGTTGAGTATCATCGCTCGAAAACACTTCGAGGATTCGAGAAAACAGACCGGTTTTCTCTTCCGTTTCAGTACTGCTGTCCTGAGGTTGCGCGCTTTGCGCCGCCCTAGAACTGCCTTCTATATCGCCCATTACCTTGTTCCAACTGATCGGGTCTTGAACCCACATTATACCTTATATGGGTCATCAATACCCAATTTGCCAAGTATCTTGACCTCAATCCCTTCCATCAAGGTGGCATCGGGGTCACGAATGTGATCATAACCCAGCAAATGCAACGTTCCGTGAACAAGCAAATGGGTCACATGGTCACTCATTGCCTTGTTGGCCTCGGCCGCCTCGCGGGCACAGGTGTCATAGGAAATCGCAATATCGCCCAGAACAATCTCGCCGGTAAAATCCGGCTCTGGCAGGCGTGGTGATTGCCCTGGCTCATCCGGAGCTAGGTCTTCCGCAGGCCAGCTCAGCACATTGGTGGGCGTCGGTTTACCGCGAAATTCTGCGTTCAGTTCTGAAATCCGCGCATCGTTGCATCCCAATATACTGACTTCGCACTGCTCCGGGGCCAATCCGCAATGGGTCAGAACGGCGTTAATCGCCTTTTGTGACAAGACCTCAAGATCTTGCCACCTTTCGTCTTCGAAAATGAGTTCCAGGGTCATCTTACCGCGTAACAGCCTCGTTAGCGGGCTATGTGTTCACGTGGTTTCACGGCCCGCATCGGCCTCATACGCCTCGATGATCGCAGCGACAAGCGGGTGACGCACCACGTCTTTCGAGGTGAAGTAGTTGAAGCTGATATTCGGGATTGTTTTTAACAACCTCTCAGCATCCGCCAAGCCCGATTGAACGCCACGCGGCAAATCGACCTGTGACCGGTCGCCAGTTATGACCATGCGGCTTCCTTCGCCCAGACGGGTCAGGAACATCTTCATCTGCATCGTGGTGGCGTTTTGCGCTTCATCCAGAACCACAAATGCGTTGGCCAGCGTACGACCGCGCATAAAGGCCAGCGGAGCGATTTCGATTCGTTTCTCTTCGATCAGCTTGGCCAACTGTTTTCCGGGCAGAAAATCGTTCAGCGCGTCATAAAGCGGCTGCATGTAAGGGTCGACCTTGTCCTTCATGTCGCCTGGCAGATAGCCCAGTTTCTCGCCCGCCTCGACCGCCGGACGGCTCAGGATGATTCGATCTACATGCCCGCCGATGAACATCGAAACCCCGACCGCCACCGCCAGATAGGTCTTACCCGTCCCCGCTGGACCAATCCCAAAGGCCAGCTCATTGTTGAACAGTGACTGGACATAGGCTTTCTGGGCGTCGGTGCGCGGCTCAACCAGCTTCTTGCGGGTCTTGATCTCGACAGAACCGCCCTTGAACATCTCAAGCTGATCGCCATCGCGGCTTCCGGTTCCCTGCTCCGAAACACCCATCCGCAACTCGCGATCGACGTCTGCGGCCTCAACCTCGCGCCCACCTTCAAGCCGTGTATACAGCGATTGAAGTACCTCAACCGCCTGTTTCTGAGCATCTTCATCGCCCATCACAACAAGCTGATTGCCGCGGCGCACAATCTGGACCGAAAGCTTTGTTTCGATCTCGGCCAGATTGCGGTCATATTCACCGCACAGGTCAATCAGCAATCGGTTGTCGGGAAATTCTACGAACGCCTCGTGTTGGGGCATTTCATCTTGCGGTGGGGTCAGGGCACCGATGGCCAATCCGCTCTCCTGTCTTGGCTGTTCAACCCGAGCGTAGACAACAAATCTTGGTAGGCGCAAGCCACAGTTTCAAAAATAAATGCTGAGATGTCATAACAGCCGATTTAATGGTGATCGGTTGCCGATTGGATGTACATCAGAAGGTGTAATTCAGCCCGATTCTCAAGCCGCTGTATTTTGGTGTGGACTTTGTGGAAAAACCAGAACTGAACTGGACGTCCTTTGATTGGAACTGGACATATTCATATTCGCCTGTGATCGACCAATTGCCCGACAACTTATGCTCGGCCCCTATGCTTGCCGAATAGCCGTTCCGCCGATCTGACACCGAGAAATTCTGAACCGAAGTGGCCGATGCAATACTGTTGGTTGTTTCCACATCGCCCCACAGATATCCGACACTGAAGAAATACAGAATTCGTCCGCTGCGGTTTGTCAGACCATTGCGAAATCGGACTGCCAGAACATCCGATATCTCTGTTCCGCCTTGCACATTGACGCCGCCGATCCGCCTGCTGACAGTGTCGTCCAGGGATCCGAATTCATACCCGACTTCAAAGCCATAGACGTAGTCGCGCCCACCTGCAGCTGGTAAGACACCACGCCAGCCGCCCCGGAGCCCCCCGTATGTTCCGGATAAATCCTGATCACCGATATCAAACTGTCCGCCGGGTGTTGTCAGGCCAAACCGATCGTCTCCGCCAGACCCATAACCGCCGGTAAGTCCCAGGTAAAAAGCGCGGACATCGCTGCTGAATCTTTTCGGGCTGACCACTTCCGGATCGCTTATGTCACCTTTCAAGTCACCGGCTATGGATGCGCCGGCAATCAGTGTAACAGCGGCAGTTAGCGTCAGTGTTTTCAACCTGCTCAGGCTCCCAAAGCTCTTGATAATCGACACTCGTACCTCCCTCATCCCGTTTTCCGGGACCGGCATATCGCCGATTTGTAGACGCAGATCCTTACGCCCAAAAAACCATGGCTCCTCTCGGAGCATAGTTCCAAGCAATAAATCAAGGGTAAATTTTGGAAACAAACACCAACTATGGTGTCCGGGAGGTGTTTACACCGACCTACAACAACTCACCGGCCAGAGAATTCGCCCCGGACTCAGTGATCCGGACTTCTCTCAAGTCACCCGTGGCGATCTCTGGTCCTTTTACGTGCACCGAATGCAAATATTCGGACTTTCCAACCATCTGTTCGGGCAGGCGACCCGGTTTTTCGAATAGAACGCGGACAGTGCGTCCGACCATACCGTCCTGAATCTCTCGCTGATGGCGCGTGATCAAGGCCTGAAGCCGCTGCAACCGTTCATCTGCCGCAGCCGGATCAACCTGCAACCGTTCAGCTGCCGGGGTTCCCGGACGTGTGGAGTATTTGAAGGAATAGGCATAGCCGTATTTGACCTCTTCGACCAAATCCATCGTGGCCTGAAAATCATCTTCGGTCTCTTCTGGGAAACCAACAATGAAGTCCCCCGACATCACGATATCTGAACGCGCCGCACGAATGCGTTCGACCAGCCGCAGATAGCTTTCTGCCGTATGGCTACGGTTCATCCGCTTGAGGATACGGTCCGAACCCGACTGAACCGGCAGGTGCAGATAAGGCATCAGCTTGTCACAGGTGCCATGTGCCTCGATCAGGTCGTCGGCCATGTCGTTTGGGTGCGAGGTCGTAAAGCGGATGCGTTCCAGCCCGTCGACCTTGTTCAGTTCCCAGATCAAGCCGGCAAGCGTCATGTCACCATTCGCCCCGGCACCGTGATAGGCGTTGACGTTTTGGCCCAGCAACGTGATCTCGCGCACGCCGCGTTCGACCAGATCATGGGCTTCGCGAATGATGCGATCGGCTGGGCGGCTGACTTCAGCACCGCGTGTATAAGGAACCACGCAGAAGGCGCAGAATTTATCGCAGCCCTCCTGAACAGTCAAAAACGCCGTCGGTCCGCGCTTGGCCTTGGGGCGGTTTTTCAATTTTTCGAACTTATCCTCTTCGGGGAAATCCGTGTCCAACGCCTTTTCGCCCGCTCGGGTCTTTGCCTCCATCTCGGGCAGGCGGTGATAGCTTTGCGGTCCGACCACCAGATCAACCAGCGGCTGGCGGCGCATGATCTCTTCGCCTTCCGCCTGAGCAACACAGCCCGCCACGCCGATTTTCAGATCAGGCTTCTCGGCCTTCAGACCCTTGAAGCGCCCCAGTTCGGAATACACTTTTTCTGCCGCTTTCTCGCGGATGTGGCACGTGTTCAGCAGGATCATATCCGCATCTTCGGGGGTCTGGGTTTCAACGTAGCCCTGCCCGCCCAGCGCCTCGGACATGCGTTCACTGTCATAGACATTCATCTGACAGCCATAGGTCTTGATAAACAGCTTCTTCGGTTCGGACATGAGACGGGCCTTTGCATTCGCTGGACCGGCGTCGTCTATATGCTTCGAACGCCGCTTGCAATGCGGGCGCAATTACCCGAATTTGGCGGAACTTTCCAGCAAGACAAAACTGAAAACAGCCGATGCAATACGATTCCCTCGACCATTTCCTGAAAGCCGGGCAGCCCGCAATGGCGCAAGGCCCCGTTGCGATGGTCTTTGCCGAGGACGAGGTCGAGTTGGAAAGCACTCTGCATCACCATCTGAAGCTAGGGTTCAAATCCGTTATCGCCTTCATGCCTCAGGAGTTCCGACTAGAGCCCGCGTTGACCGACCGAGTGCATCGGGTCACCTTGAAATGCGTTCCCCGAACGGTGGTTTTCGATACCCTGAACAGAATAATTCAGGCCGCACCCGGCATCTGGATGTATTACTGCTATAACGCCGAATACCTGTTCTTTCCGTTTTGCGAAACGCGCAGCATTGGCGAAATGCTGGCCTTTCACAGCGAAGAACGCCGCAATGCGATGCTGAGCTACGTCATCGACCTTTATGCCGAGGACCTGACCGCTTTTCCCAACGGTGTCGCCCCCGAACAGGCTTTGTTCGACAAAACGGGTTACTATGCCCAATCACGCCACGACCCTGATGGCCAACCACTGGACCGTCAGGTGGACCTGTCAGGTGGCTTGCGCTGGCGGTTCGAGGATCACATTCCCTATGAACGCCGTCGCATCGACCGCATCGCCCTGTTCAAGGCGCAAAAGGGCCTGATCCTGAAATCCGACCACACGTTCAATGAGCCGGAATACAATACCTATTCCTGCCCATGGCATCACAACGTGACCGCGGCTATTTGTTCCTTCCGCGCCGCGAAGGCGCTCAAAACAAATGCCGGGTCGACTTTTGACATTCCAAGTTTTAGCTGGCGCAACTCCGTGCCTTTTGAATGGCACTCGCGGCAGCTGCTGGATCTGGGCCTGATCGAATCAGGCCAATGGTTCTGAAGCGCCTCAGCGCTGAAACAGGACCGGAAACCAGTCTTCTCGCAGACGCTGCCCCGGCGTCATGTCATGGCCGGGAAACGGTGGAGAGGTTCTGCCTGGACGCTCTACATACCTTGCGTCATCGCCGACCAGCCGCAGAGAAAAGGCGCGGCGACGGCTGTCCGAGTGGTTTCCTCGCGCACCGTGAAGGGTGCGATAATTGAAGGCAACGGCGTCACCGGGGTCCATTTCGAATTCGACGACCTTCATGCCCTCGGCATCCGGGTCCGGCACGGGGATGTACTGGCCTTCATCCGGGAAAAAACCTTCCTCAGAAACCCAGCGGGTTGGCAGCACCTCTTTCTCCCACCGGTGAGAGCCCGCGACACAGCGCAACGTCGCCTGCCTGACCGGATCCAGCGGAGACCAGAAGCTGATGGTTTGCTGACCCTCAACGAAGTAATATGGGCCATCCTGATGCCAGGGCGTGGCCATGGATGTCCCGGGCTCTTTTACCAATACGTGGTCGTGAAACACCTGAACACTTTTCGACTGCATCAGGTCCGCTGCGACCTCGGCCGCGGGCGAGTTTTCGATCACCTCGCGGAACTGCGGGATGCGGGTCCAGTTGCAATAATCGTCAAAGAACAGACCCGTTTGACCCTCTTTCTTGTTTTCTGATGCATACGGGCCAGGCTCTGCCATATTCGCGGCAATGCCGTCGCGCAGTTGATCCACATATTCTGCAAACAGCCCTTTGATCAGAACGACGCCATCATCCTGATACGTTGTGATCATCTCTTGAGTTACAAGCGGGTGAGGCATCCGGGTCTCCATTCGTTTTCCAATCTTTTGCGTTGAAGGAGTGTTCTGTTCAAATCATATCTTTCGAAGTTATAATTAACTTTATGTTATACATTTCACTGCGTCAGTACGAATATGTTTGCGCGGTCGGGCGCCACGGCAGCCTGTCCGCAGCCGCACAATACCTGAATGTATCGCAACCGGCCCTGTCCACAGCCCTGACGCGTGTCGAAGCACATTTGGGACACCCGCTGTTTATCCGCCGCCGAGGCTCGGCCATGGCGCTGACGCCTCAGGGGCGAAAATTCATCGATCAGGCCGAGACCCTTCTGAAAGACGCAGCCCAAATCGAGTCATCAGAAACTCCATCGCCGGGCACGACACGTCTAAGACTGGGGTGTTTTACGGACCTCGCCCCATTCCTGCTGGCACCCGCCCTGCACCATTTGCGCAATGCTTTTCCAAACATCGCTATCACTTACTTTGCCGCCTCCTTCGAAGGGCTGCTGAACAGATTGATTGATGGCCAGATCGATATTGCCATCACTTACGAGCTGACAATGGATGCGGGGTTCACACGAGCAAAACTGTTCGACAGTCGGCCAAAGGCCCTTATCCCCCCAGATCATCTATTGGCGACAGCGGGCACGGTCTCACTGGCTGACTTGGCTGCTCACCCGTTGATCCTGTCAACAGAAGGCTGGTCGGCACAACACATCCTCAGTCTCTTTCGGCGCAACGGTCTGCACCCGACTGTCGCACATAGGGCAGCATCGATCGAGATTCAGCGCAGTCTTGCCGCCCATGGCGAAGGGATCGGGATCAGCTATACCAGCCCGCTCAACGCGGTCAGTTATGACAACAGACGTCTTGTCAGTGTTCCGATCAGCAATCAGGACGCAACTGAATCCGTTGTTCTTGCGCGCCACGGAACAGGGCCCGCTGACGCGACCATTGATCAGGTTGAACGTTTGTTGTTGGCGAGTTTGAACGGCGGTGTTGGCGCTACTTTTTGCGCAGGCGAATGACAACGTCAACCGAGGCAATCTCGACCCCTTCGGGCGCTTCGGGCAGGCGCTGGATCACCAATTGGTCCGATGGCGCATCACTCAGGCGTGCCTCGTCTTCCCAATAAAAATGAGGGTGATCATGCGTGTTCGTGTCGAAATAGCTTTTTGACCCGTCCACAGTGATTTCCTGCAGAACGCCGGCGTCGCAAAACGCGCGCAGGGTATTGTAAACCGTCGCCAGTGATACAGCGTCACCATTCGCCTTGGCCGATTCAAACAGGCTCTCGGCGGTAACGTGACGATGGCGGCCATCGCCCACTAAAAGCTCGGCCAACGCCACACGCTGACGCGTCGGACGCAGGCCAGCGTTCACCAGCCAACCCGTAGCTATATCGCCGCTCTGCGGTGTCATTGATCCAATACCCATAGTGACTTCCATTATATATAGGAGCGCATGGTTGGCAATTTCAAATGAAATTCATTCGCAAAGAACGCGGTATACACAACATGATGTGGCCGCTGCTCTTGCAGGACCTTGCAAACGGGTGCTAGACGAGGCCAGATATTACGAACGGACCCACGGCAGGAGAGGCGGCAAGAATGGCCCAGTTCCCGAGCAGTTTTGACAAAGACGATCTGCTGAAATGCGCCCGCGGCGAATTATTTGGCCCCGGCAATGCACAATTGCCCGCCCCGCCAATGCTGATGATGGACCGGATCACCGACATCTCGGATGATGGTGGCCTGCACGGCAAAGGCCATGTGCTGGCCGAGTTCGATATCACCCCTGACCTTTGGTTCTTTGACTGCCATTTTCCAGGCAACCCAATTATGCCGGGTTGCCTGGGCCTTGATGGTCTATGGCAGCTGACCGGTTTCAACCTGGGTTGGCGTGGATGGCAAGGGCGCGGCATGGCCGTTGGCGTGGGCGAAGTGAAACTGACCGGTATGGTTCGTCCGGACCGCAAGATGCTAACGTATAAAATCGATTTCAAAAAAGCGATTCAGACACGTCGCCTGACCATGGGTGTGGCAGATGGAATCGTCGAAGCCGATGGCGAGATGATCTATGATGTCAAAGATATGAAGGTCGTTCTGTCCGAGGCCTGAGCCTGACCGACCCGAAACAAGGAGTGCGCACATGCGTCGAGTAGTCGTCACCGGTCTGGGGGTAGTGTCTTCGATCGGGAATAATGCCCAAGAGGTTCTGGCCTCGCTCAAAGCAGGTAAATCCGGGATCGAAGCCAGCGAACAGATGGCGGAACATGGGTTTCGCAGTCAGATCGCGGGAACGCTCAAGATTGACGTGGCTGAACACGTGGACAAACGCACCCTGCGCTTCATGGGTCCGGGCGCGGCTTACGCTCATATCGCCATGTCTCAAGCCATTGCAGATTCCGGTCTGACCGAGGACCAGGTAGTCAACCCGCGCACAGGTTTGGTGGCCGGGTCCGGCGGCCCGTCGACAAGCGCGATGCTGACCGCTCATCAGACGGTTCTGAGCACCGGTGCAACCAAGCGGATAGGGCCGTTCGCCGTGCCAAAATGTATGTGCTCGACAATCTCGGCAAACCTGGCGACCGCGTTCAAGATCAAGGGTATCAACTATTCGATCACCTCGGCCTGCTCGACCTCGCTGCATTGCATCGGCAACGCGGCCGAACAGATCATGCTGGGCAAACAGGACGTCATGTTTGCTGGCGGCGGCGAAGAACTGGACTGGACGCTTTCGTGTCTGTTCGATGCGATGGGCGCGATGTCGTCGAAATACAATGACACGCCCGAGAAAGCCTCGCGCGCGTTTGACGAAAACCGTGATGGGTTTGTGATTTCCGGTGGCGGCGGCATCCTCGTTCTGGAAGAGTTGGAGCACGCTCTGGCCCGCGGTGCAAAGATATATGCCGAAGTCACCGGCTATGCTGCCACCTCGGATGGCCACGATATGGTGGCCCCTTCAGGTGAAGGCGGCGAGCGCGCGATGCGGCTGGCGCTGGAAACACTGCCCGAAGGTCGCAAGGTCGGCTATATTAATGCACATGGGACCTCGACCCCCGTCGGTGACGTTGGCGAAGTAGAGGCTGTGCGCCGCATCTTCGGTGAAAGCAATGTGCCACCGATCTCCTCGACCAAATCAATGACTGGCCACGCGCAAGGCGCGGCAGGAGCGCTTGAGGCGATCTTCTGCCTACTCATGCTGGACAATGATTTCATTACGCCGTCGATCAATGTCGACACACTCGCCCAAGGCATCTTGCCCGGTGAAATTGCAACTGAAGTGGTTGAAAACGCAGGACTGGACAGTGTCATGACCAACAGCTTCGGCTTTGGCGGCACTAACGGGTCCATGATTCTGTCTAAGTATAACGGGTGAAAGTGATGTCGGATCTTCTCAAAGGTAAACGCGGCCTGATCATGGGCGTGGCCAATGACCGCTCAATCGCGTGGGGCATTGCCAAGGCCATGCACGAGGCAGGCGCAGAACTGGCCTTCACCTATCAGGGCGAAGCGTTCGGCAAGCGGTTGGAACCTCTCGCTCAAAGCTTGGGCAGTGATTTCATGGTGGATGCCGATGTGACCGACGACGAGTCACTGGATCGCGCCTTTGGTGAGCTGGCTCAGCGTTGGCCCACCATCGACTTTGTTGTTCATGCCATTGCGTATTCGGATAAGTCCGAGCTGACAGGCCGGTTTCTGAATACCACGCGGGCGAACTTCAAACACTCGATGGACGTGTCGGCCTATTCTTTCATCGAGGTGGCGCGCCGCGCCTATCCGATGATGAAGGACAAAGGGGGTTCGCTGCTGACGCTGACCTATCAGGGATCAAACCGGGTTGTACCGAACTACAACGTCATGGGTGTTGCCAAGGCTGCGCTGGAATCGGCGACCCGTTATCTGGCCAATGACCTTGGCCCGGATGGTATCCGCGTGAACGCAATCTCACCTGGGCCGATGAAAACCCTTGCCGGTGCGGCCATTGGCGGAGCGCGCAGGACATACAAGTTCTGTGATCAGAATGCGCCGATGCGTTCGAATGCCACACTGGAAGCTGTTGGCGGGACCGCAGTTTACCTGACATCTGATGCGGGTGCCTGCACGTCTGGTGAAATCATCCGCGTTGACGGTGGTTTCCACGTTCTGGGCATGCCACAACCCGATTTCATGTGACCATATCTTTCCCTGCCGCCGCCAAGATTTCACCATCTTTGGGCGGCAGGACTTCGATATGAGCAAGCTAGATCAAATCATTGCAAACAACGCACGGTCAGTGCAAAGCCGGAAGAAATCCGGTTTCCTCAGCCAGCGGGCCAGAGTGCTGCTGCTCGCGCTGACTTCATTGCTGCTGGTGTTTGTCTTTTTCACCCAGCCACAGGTACGTGCAGCTGTTGAATCTTTGATCGGCTGAAGTCCGTGCAGGAGTTCCAACCCGAACTAAGTCTCAATTGATCGAGACGACTTCAATCTCAAACACCAGATCCTGTCCGGCCAACGGATGATTCCCATCCAGGGTTACAGTCGCTTCGTTGGCGTCCACAACTGTCACTGGTACGGCCTGACCGTCCGGTGTCTGCATCTGCAGTTGAGTGCCCGGATCCAGCGGAATATCCTCGGGAATACCCTCACGGGGGATTTCCTGACGCATCGCAGGATTGATCGGGCCGTAGGCGTCGGTACAGGCAATCTCGACCCGTTTCTTGTCACCTGCGGACAAACCGGGCATGGCACTGTCCAGACCGGGAATAATCTGACCCGATCCAACCACGAACTCCAACGGATCGCGCCCATCCGAGCTGTCAAAGACTTTGCCATCCAGCAATGTCCCTGTGTAATGGATGCGAACCGTGTCGCCTTGCTTGATTTCGGTCATAGTGGCCTCCGGCCGTTTTAGGGGTTAAGCGGCCAACCCTAGAGATTGACACAAAGTTGTAAACCCTTGGCCCTTTCCCCCCATTCCGTGTTGTGCCAACCTGCGCGCAATCAAAGGAGGGTCATATGGCAGTCACGACCTGCGTGTTCGACGCCTACGGAACACTGTTTGATGTTGCGGCCGCCGCCCGGCAGGCGGCAAGCGAACCTGGATTCGAAGCACTGAAAGACAAATGGCCCGAGGTCGCGGGACATTGGCGCCTGAAGCAATTGCAATACACGTGGCTGCGTGCAGTGGCTGATGCGCATGCGGACTTCTGGGATGTCACGCAGGACGGGCTGGACTGGGCGCTGGAAGCTGCAGGCCTGCAGGGCAACCCTGAACTGCGTCAACGCTTGCTGGATCTTTATTGGGAGTTGCAGGCCTATCCCGAAGTTCCTGCCATGTTGAAAACCCTCAAGGATGGCGGGATGCAGACTGCCATCCTGTCCAACGGATCACCGCCCATGCTGGACGGTGCTGTTCAGTCCGCCGGGATCGGCGATGTGCTGGATGACGTGCTGTCGGTCGAAAGCGTTGGGGTCTTCAAGCCCCATTCCCGTGTCTATGATCTGGTTCAGAACAGGTTTGACTGCGCCCGCGACGAAGTCTTGTTCGTCAGTTCAAACGGCTGGGATGCCGCGGGGGCCAGCGGTTATGGTTTTGTCACCGTCTGGGTCAATCGGATCGGGGAACCAATGGACCGGCTGCCGTGGACGCCAGCGCATGTTCTGTCTGATTTGACCACCATTCCCAAGCTGGCTGGTCTTTGATGTCAGACTTTACGACTTCGGACGGCAAGCGCATCTATTTCGAAGACCATGGATCGGGCACGCCGCTTTTGTGTCTGGCCGGATTGACCAGAAACAGCCGGGATTTTTCGTATTTCGCACCACATGCCACTGAACTGCGCATGATTGCGATGGATTACAGGGGGCGCGGCCGCTCGGACTACGACCCCGATTTCATGAACTACAACATCTTTCGTGAATCCCATGACGCGATTGAACTGCTGGATTTTCTGGGCATCGAAAAAGCGGTCATTCTGGGCACCTCGCGGGGCGGGCTGATTGCCATGGCACTGGCAGCAAGCCACCCCGAACGCTTGGCCGGTTTGATTCTGAACGATGTGGGGCCCGTCATCGAGACGTCAGGCATCGCCAAGATCATGGCCTATGTGGGCGCACAACCCACCGCGAAAACCCATGACGAAGCTGCTGCCGCCCTGAAACATGTGATGGAGCCGCAATTCCCCGGAGTTCCCCTGGAGATCTGGCGCAAACAGGCCGAAATTCAATATAAACAACAAGGGGACAGGCTGGCGCTGCGCTATGATCCGGCCCTGCGCAAGGCGCTTCTGGAACAGGCCGCGAGCGGTGCTATACCCGACTATTGGTTGTTTTTTGAAGCGCTGCGCAACATTCCATGCGGAGCGATCAGGGGCGCAAACTCGGACGTTCTGAGCGCAGAAACACTGGCTGAGATGCACCGGCGGCATCCCGGTCTGATCTCGGCCGAAGTACCGGATCGTGGGCATGTTCCGTTCTTGAATGAGCCTCAATCTCTGGATGTCATCAAAAAGGTATTGAAGAACGCTGCATGAGCACAATTGAAATGATCGAAGCCGCGGCCATACGGCTTAATGGACATGTCCGCGAGACACCAATTCTGTCGTCGCCATTTCTTGACGCGATTGCCGGGCGCCGGATTTGGGTCAAGCCGGAATGCCTGCAACATACGGGCAGTTTCAAGTTTCGGGGAGCTTGGTCTGCCATATCCGCGCTGGACGAAGACACACGCCCGCGCGGCGTGATTGCATATTCTTCGGGCAATCACGCACAAGGCGTTGCGATGGCGGCGGCGAAACACGGTATTGCTTCGGTCATTGTCATGCCGTCGGACGCGCCACACCTGAAAATCGAAAACACCCGCGCGCTTGGAGGTGATGTCGTTCTTTACGACCGTGCAAACGAAAGCCGTGAAGAGATCGGGGAGACCATCGCCGCCGAACGCGGGCTGACTCTGATCCGGCCATATGACGAACCTCAGGTGATTGCCGGGCAAGGTACTACCGGCTTGGAAATCGCCAGACAGGCCGCGGAACTTGGGTTATCTCAGGCGGATGTTCTGGTCTGTTGCGGCGGTGGCGGCCTCACCTCTGGCATTGCACTGGCATTGGAAAAACACGCCCCCGACCTAAGGGCACGCCCGTGCGAACCGGAAGGGTTCGATGACGTCAAACGATCACTGGCGACGGGACGGATTCAGAACAACAACGCGGCATCAGGCAATATTTGCGATGCCATCCTGACACCGCAACCCGGCGACATCACCTTTCCCATCCTAAACCGTCTTTGCGGGCCCGGTATTTCGGTGACCGAAGAAGAGGCCCTGCGGGCTATGGCACTTGCTTTCCTGCGCCTCAAGATCGTGCTGGAGCCCGGCGGCGCAGTTGCATTGGCCTCGGCCCTGTTCCGGGGCGACGAGATTGAGGGCGACGACGTGATCGTGGTCACATCGGGTGGTAACGTCGATCCGGATGTTTTTGCCAGGGCGTTGGAATTCCTGACCTGACAGGCATCCCAAACCTGTGCAAGTTGCACCTGGAAAGCCGGGGCTGCAAGGACCTGAGTCATGATGATCGCTGATCTGGGCGACGTGAAACTGAATTACCGTGTCGATGGTGCGGCGGACGGCGCGCCACTGGTTTTTGCCAACTCATTGGGAACAAACCTGCACATATGGGACGCAGTGTTACCGCACCTGCCCAAAGGGTTGCGTATCATCCGGTATGACAAACGCGGGCATGGGCAATCCTCGGTTCCACCGGCGCCTTATTCTATGGGTGCCCTGATCCGCGATGCCGAGTCGCTGCTGGATCACCTGAAGGTTCGCGACTGCGTTTTTGTCGGCCTGTCCATTGGCGGGATGATTGCACAGGGGCTGGCCGTCAAACGTATGGATCAGATACGTGCGCAGGTTCTGTCGAACACCGCTGCCAAAATCGCCACACCCGCAGTCTGGCAGGATCGGATCGACGCTGTGCGTCGCGGCGGGATTGAAGCGGTGGCAGACGCCACGATGGAACGCTGGTTTTCCCGTGATTTCCGCGCAGCGCAAAACCACCTGCCATGGCGCGACATGATGATCAGCCAACCGCTTGACGGATATCTGGGCTGTTGCGCTGCCGTCGCCGGGACCGACTTCTATACACCCACAAGCGGCCTGCGCCTTCCCACGCTTGGCATCGCCGGAAGCGAGGACGGCTCGACCCCGCCCGATCTGGTGCGCGAAACTGTCGACCTGATCCCCGGATCGCGGTTCGAACTGATCCGCAGAGCTGGCCATTTGCCCTGCGTCGAGAAACCCGCAGAATACGCAGCAATCCTGACCCGGTTTCTGACCGATATCGGGCATATCTGAAGGAGAACAGCGATGGCGTCTTTCCTGTTGGTCCACGGCTCCTGCCACGGAGCCTGGTGCTGGCGCGACCTGATCCCCGCGCTGGAAGCTCTGGGACATTCGGCCCGGGCCATCGACTTGCCCAGCCATGGTGCAGATCCAACGCCGGTGTCCGAGGTGACGCTGGAAAATTGCCGCGATGCCGTTCTGAACGCCTGCACGCCCGATACGATTGTCGTGGGTCACTCGTGGGGCGGGTATCCGATCAGCGCCGCCGCCGAAGCTCGACCGGACGCCATGCGCGCCCTGATCTTTCTGTGCGCCTACGTGCCTCACGATGGCCTTTCGCTGGCAGAAATGCGCAGACGCGGCCCGCAGCAGACAATTGCCCACGCGATTGACAAATCGTCTGACGGGCTGTCTTACACCGTGTCGGTAGATGCCATCCCAAAGCTGTTCTACCACGATTGCCCGGACGATATCCTGCCTTACGCCTATGCGCGCCTGTGCCCACAGGCCATTCGCCCCCAGGAAACACCACTGCCGGTCGGCACGAATTTCAACGAAGTGCCCAAGGCCTATATCCGCACCACAGATGACCGAACGATCCCCGCGGAATATCAGGCGGACATGTGCGCGTTTATCCCGAAGGACCTGCGGCTAACCATCGACAGTTCGCATTCTCCGTTTTTCTCGCATCCACAGGAACTGGCCGGATTGCTGAGCGAATTGGCAAGCAAATTTGAGTGATGCAGCAGGTTGGACGTGAAACTCTGTCTTTCCACATTCAGTGACTGTGCCTAGGGTGCCACGAACAGATCACCCGCCCGAGTTCCATGCGCCTGCCATCACTCTTCATCCTCAGCATCGTCATGATCGACGCAATGGGCATTGGTCTGGTTATGCCGATCATGCCGCAACTGATTGTTGATGTGCAGGGCAGTTCGCTTGCCAATGCAGCGATCTGGGGCGGAGTGCTGAGTACCGCTTTTGCGGCGATGCAATTTATCTTTGGTCCAATCCTTGGAAACCTGTCCGACGCCTATGGCCGCAGAACTGTGCTGCTGCTGTCGCTGTTCGTCATGGCGCTTGATTATATGGTTATGGCAGTGGCGGGCAGTATCTGGCTGTTGCTGGCCGGTCGTATTGTCGGCGGTATTACCGCAGCCACGCATTCCACCGCCGCCGCGTTCATGGCGGATATTTCCGATCCCAAGGACAAGGCCGCAAACTTTGGCCTGTTGGGGGCGGCCTTTGGCGTCGGATTTGTGCTCGGACCAGTGATCGGCGGGTTGCTCAGCGAATATGGAACCCGTGCCCCGTTTTGGGCTGCGGCAGGTCTGGTGGCACTGATCTTTGCCATCGGCTGCTTCGTGATGCCTGAAACCGTGACCGACAAGACCCGGCGCGCCTTCAACCTGCGCCGCGCCAACCCGGTGAATTCGCTGCGCGCCATTGCTGCACTGCCCGGTATCCGACCTATGCTGTGGGTCTACTTTCTGTATTCGGTCTCAATCTACGTCTACCCCGCTATCTGGTCCTTTTTCACCACCGAGCGGTTCGGATGGTCCCCTCAGATGATCGGCCTGTCACTGGGCGTCTATGGGATCGGCATGGCCGTTGTGCAGGGCGGTCTGATCCGCCCCGCAATCCGATTGTGCGGAGAACGGGGTGCCATCATCTACGGGATGGGTTTTGAAATTCTTAGTTTCGCAATTCTGGCCTTTCTGACCAACGGGTTCATTGCGCTTTTGTTCATCCCAATCACCGCAATCGGGGCAATAGCCACACCGGCACTTCAGGCAATGATGTCCAAAGCGACACCAGATTCGCAGCAAGGAGAGTTGCAGGGCGTCCTCGCCGCGCTCAACGCGCTTTCGATGGTAATCTCGCCCCTGGTCATGACCAGCGTATTTGCGCAGTTCATTCGCCCCGACACACCGCTGTACCTGCCGGGTGCTCCTTTCCTGCTGGCACTGGCGCTGATGCTGGCCGGGTTCGTTTTGTTTCGCCGGTCCCCGCCTGTCGTGGCTTAACAACGACACTCACATGGCGGTTTCCGCCTTGCGATCAACGCTTTCCCACGCCACCGTGGGGCCAACGGGAATGAGGGAAAACATGCAAACAATCAAAGCCGCAGTCTGCCGGGCATTCGGCGAACCCCTGGTTATCGAAGAGGTTCAACTGGCGCCCCCCGGCACGGGCGAAGTCGAAGTGACGCTGGATGCAGTGGCCATATGCCATTCAGACATATCCTATGCCGAGGGTGCCTGGGGAGGGTTCCTGCCCGCCGTTTACGGACACGAAGCCGCAGGTGTGATCTCCGCAGTCGGAGAGGCCGCTGGGGACTTCAGGATTGGCGAGCCTGTGGTTGTGACGCTGATCCGCGCGTGCGGGTCCTGCCCCAGCTGTGCCGGAGGGCACCCGACAAATTGCGAAACACCGTACGACACCGTCAAAGGCCCGCTAAAAACGGCTGACGGTAGTCCTCTGGAACAGGCCATGGCCTGCGGCGCGTTTGCCGAAAAAGTTGTGGTGAGCCATCGGCAGATCGTCAGGATACCCGAAAGCCTGCCCAAAGACCTGGCCAGCCTTCTGTCTTGCGGGGTGATCACCGGGGTCGGCGCTGCTGTAAACGCCGCCAATTTGCGTCCGGGTCAGGATGTCGTTGTCATCGGTGCGGGTGGTGTTGGCCTGAACGCCATTCAGGGCGCACGGATCGCAGGAGCACGACGGATCGTGGCCGTCGACATGACTGAAGAAAAGCTGGAAATCGCGAAGGAGTTCGGCGCGACCCATGGCGTGCTGGCCAGCCTGAAAGAACCCTGGAAGGCAGCGTTCAAAGCCCTTGGCGGACGCGGTGCCGATGCGGTTCTGATTACGGTCGGTGCAATCGCCGCCTATGATCAGGCCCCGCGTTATCTTGGCCGCGGCGGTAAGGCCATCATGATCGGAATGCCGCATTCGGGCGGCATGGCCAGCTATGAACCGGTTGTTCTGGCAGCCCTCGGCCAGGGTGTTGTCGGCTCAAAAATGGGTGATGTGGTTATTCAGCGGGACATCCCCTGGATGATCGACCTCTACGAGCAGGGTCGGTTGAAACTGGACGAGCTGATCTCGGGCCGCTGGTCGCTGGATCAGATCAACGAGGCCATTGCCGATACCAAAACCGGATCTGCCAAGCGCAACGTGATCCTGTTCGACAGAACCTGATCTCCCGGCTCGGAGGAACTGAGATGAAACTGCAGGATCTCGACATCATCGTCACCGCCCCACCCGCTCCGGGTTGGGGGGGGCGATACTGGATATTGGTCAAACTGACGACAGACACCGGCATAACCGGTTGGGGCGAATGCTATGCCTCGTCCGTCGGACCTGAGGCGATGCGCCACGTCATCCGGGATGTGTTCGAACGGCACATGCTGGGCGAGAACCCCGAAAACATCGAGCTTATGTTCCGCCGTGCCTATTCCAGCGGCTTCACGCAGCGCCCCGACCTGACGGTGATGGGCGCATTCTCGGGGTTGGAGATCGCCTGTTGGGATATTCTGGGCAAGGATCACGACCGCCCGGTTTACGCCCTGTTGGGCGGCAAGGTGAACGAGCGAATTCGCTCCTACACTTACCTCTACCCTTTGCCGCATCACAATCTGACCGACTTCTGGACCTCTCCCGAACAAGCGGGTGAAACAGCCGCTGAAATGGTGCGACGCGGCTATACCGCTGTAAAATTCGACCCGGCGGGCCCTTATACAATCCGTGGCGGCCACATGCCCGCGTTGAGTGACATTTCCATGTCCGTCGCCTTTTGTAAGGCAATTCGCGAAGCGGTAGGGGACAAGGCCGACCTGCTGTTTGGCACACACGGTCAGTTCAACACGGCTGGTGCCATTAGGCTGGGACAGGCGCTGGAACCATATCAGCCCCTATGGTTCGAAGAACCCACGCCACCTGATATGATCGAAGACATGGCCCGTGTCGCCCGCAACGTCCGTATCCCCATCGCCACCGGAGAGCGCATGACAACGAAGGCCGAGTTTGGAGCCGTTCTGCGCGCCGGGGCTGCGGAAATCCTACAACCGGCGCTGGGGCGAGCCGGAGGAATCTGGGAGATGAAGAAAGTCGCCGCTATAGCAGAGATATTCAATGCTCAGATGGCGCCACATCTTTATGCAGGACCGGTCGAATGGGCCGCCAATATCCACCTGGCCGCGTCGATCCCGAACCTGCTGCTGCTGGAAACCATTGAAACCCCGTTCCACAACCAGCTGATCAAAGGTTCCATTCAGATAGAGGACGGCTTCGTGATCGCTCCGACAGCGCCGGGACTTGGGATCGATGTCGACGAAGACCTGGCCCGCGCGCACCCGTATGAAGGTCGCGGCTTGCACTTGCAGATGCAGGAAGAGCCCTGCGATTACGTTAATGGCAATGCTTTTCAGGGCGGTGCCCCTGCAACCGAGGGGTGACAACGCAGACGGGTTTGAGGCATATTGACCCAAGATTAACGGCACAACGGTCAAAACGTGACACTCCTAGAAACCGAACCTCAGGCACACACCTCGGACACACCATCAGAAATGAAAGAAAATGCAGCCCGCGCGGCTGCATTTCTCAAGACACTGGCGCATGAAGGGCGCCTGATGATCCTGTGCCACCTTGGGAATGGCGAGAAATCGGTAGGCCAGCTTGAGGATTTGCTGCAATTACGACAAGCCGCCGTCAGCCAAATGTTGGCCCGTCTGCGGGAGGAAGGATTTGTCACCACCCGAAGAGATGGCAAAACGATCTATTATTCGCTAAGCGATGGAAATGCAGCGCAGATGATCGGTCTGCTGTACGAGCTGTTTTGCGAGCCTGCCAGCTGATCACGCCTAATTGGACACGTAACCGGCGATCACCTGCATCAGCTTGAACGCGGTTGCCGCATCGTTTTCCACAACGGCCAGGAATTCTTCCTCACCGATCCTAAGGCAGGATAGTTGTGTTTCGGCCACCATGCTCAGCGCGCGTGGTTCTTTGCGGATCAGACCAAGTTCACCCACCAATGCGCCCGGCCCCACGGTGGTGATCAACTGATCGGGTCCATCTTCCTGTGGCAGGTACAGGCCTGCCTCTCCCTCCAGCACTACATAAGCGCCATCGGTGGGCTGATCATCTTTCAGGAACACCACCTGCCCAGGCTTGGCATCGAACCATTGCGCCCCAAAAGCCAGAAGGCGCAATTGCCTCCGGTCCAGACCTGAAAACAAGGGGGTCTGCTCCAGCGCGCGCAGTTTCCGCGCCAGATCTGCTGAAGATGCGCTGTCTTTTCCCACGTCTACCGGTCCTCCATCCGAGACGACACGACCTTGCCGGATTTCCACGAACATGTCGAATACGTCCGGGTTTTCGAAATGGTCATTGAGGTAGAACACCGTGGCATCCGGCAGCAACTCGCGCAGCTTCTTGTAAACCGATACCTGCGTTTTCATGTCGTAACTGGCCAATGCCTGCTCCAGGATCAGGATATCTGGCTTCTTGATTGTCGCGCGGGTAAACGCCAGCGGTTCGGCAAAAACCGCCGGAAGGCTCTGCCCACCCAAAGCAACCGGAATGTCATAAATCAGCTCGACCACCAAAGGACGCGCGCCGTTCTCCTCCAACACGTCGACAATGACCTTGCGGGCCTCATCCGATCGCGCGCCGCCTATCTGGCTGACCTTGCCGAACAGCGCGTTTTCCATGACCGTCAATCCAGGCGCGAAATCTTCCGGATCCAGCGGAACAAATGCGTCCTTGAGGCTTTCCAACAGCTTATCCGAATGACTCTGCCTCAGTTCCAGAATGCGGTCTTTCAGCTCATCCGTGAAAGCCGGGCCAATCTGCTCAGCCGAGACGACGAAAGGCACGGCCAACATACTGGCCAGCTGTTCGTCATCCAGCCCTGATGTTCCCTCTTTGCGGGTCTGTTCAACCAGCTCCACAGCTGCCTCATAAGTCTTTGCATCAAGACCCAGCTTGCGGAACAACGGATGGTCGGTTCCGTCGAACCCGAAGATCTGTCGCAGCATCTCGATCACGTCACGGGTCAGGGCGATCAGCGTCTCATCCAGCCCCAGCTCTCGCAACTGCATGAGGAAAACCTTCTGCCGGGCAAGCAACGCCTGCGTCACCGGCACGCGGGGCGTCGCAAAAAGCAGGTTCTCGGCAACAGGCAGCGCCGGGTTGTAAGCATTCCGGTCGAATATCAGCGCCTGCTGCTCAAGACCCGCGTCATGGACCGCCTGCCGCACAAGCGGGCGCAGCTCGACCAGTTTCCTTGCCAGTTCGCAGTGTTCGGTCGCAACAAAGCTTTGTTCGGCACCGCGCCGAAACAAGGCTGCACCAGACCCCATTCCATCAATCAGCTGCAACCACCAGTCGCGCAACGCCGTCGCGTCTTCAAACCCGGCCAGCGCCGGGTCAAGCCATTCCACCCTGAACGGATCCATGCTGTTTCCAGCCCGCAAAGTCTCGGCAAAATCAGGGTCGTCTGAGGATTCAGCCAAGGGTTTGAATCGCATCGGCATCATCACGTTGTCACCCAACGTTCCCTGAAACATGACCGGGCGGGACGTTGCGTACCCGATACGCGCGGCCACAACGCCCTGATGCAGATCTGCCAGGTTCAGATCCCCAACCTGAACCGTGCCGGCAGCGGGCAAAATCTCGCGGGTCAGCAGCTCACCCATGGCGCGCCGATCCTCTTCGCTGGGTGCGGCGATACCAATCGTCTTGCCACCGGGAAAAGTAAGATTCAGATCATCCAGCACCTGATTTCCGTCCATGTCGCGAACTGAAACGTGATTCAACACGATATCGCCGCTCAGGTGGGGGCGCTCTGCTAGTTCGCCCTCGAACAGCACTTCATCCTTCAATCCGGCCGGATCGAAACGGTCAACGACGATTTCCCAGCGCAACGACATGTCCTGGGTTTGGTTGTAATAGGTCAACAGCTCTTTCCAGGGTGAGCTCAGATCCTTGTACGCCGCTAGCGCGGCAACCAATGCCCCCAGCGAAACCGAACCCTGCAACACCAGAAGGCCACCAATCAGGTAGAACATGAATGGTGTCAGCTGCGAGATGAAGTTGTTTATGAACTTCATAAAGAACTTCTTCTGGTAAATCTCAAAGCGGATCGTGAAAAGCCGCCCCAATTGATCGGAAACCATAGCCCTGCGATAGCGCCAACCGCCATTGCTGCGTAGGGTTGACGCCCCTGCCGCGTTTTCGCCGATCTGGGCAGCCAACGCCCGTACTTCCTGAATGCGTTTCTTGTTCAACAGGTTGATCTGACGTTGTAATTTGGGGATTAACCAGGCCTGTACCGGGATCAGGGCGACAGCGGCCAGCCCGAACCAAAAGCTTTGCAAGAACAAGAAAGAAAGGATGGTGATCATCTGACCGGCTTGCAGAACCGGCTGGCTGATCGCATCGCCCATCAGCCCCCCCATTGGTTCGCTTTCAGCCGTGATCATCGAGACCATTTCGCCTTGGCTGACCCGTTCGAAATAAGGTTGCGGAAAAAGAAGCGCGCGGCTGACCAGCTGATACCGAAACCGTCGCAGCATGCGTTCGCTCAGCACACCCTTCATGGTGTTGATGCGCATTTTCATCAGCCCGTGCGCCAGCACGGCAGCCAGGAAAGCAAAACACAAAATAATCAGGAAATTCGTCTGTGAAAGCGTATAACCCCAGACATCCACTTCGGCCGTTGTCGAACCGATTGCGTCGTTGATGATACGCTTGGGCAACTCCAGCGTAAGATAGAGCAACGGAAACAACGTCGCCGTCACAGCCAGCAGGATCAGCTGATCACGTTTGGAGTATTTCCAGATAAAGCGGAAAATCGTGCGTTCTATGGAACCTGCCCCTACTGCTGGCCGATAACACGGCCCGGACGCCGTGCGCCCAAATTCAACAGTTTGAATTTACTGCCATACTGACACGTTATGCAAATTTTTTCCCTCCTGAGAATTTTCTTTATCTTATGTGAACTAGTTCATTTACGCATGGCCGTGTTATTGCCTAAAGTCGGTTTTGAACGATATCGGGAGGGTTCTTTTGACTGCCAGTATTGGCGCAGTGCTACTTATGCTTTGCCTTTTACAGATTAAGCATATGTTCGCTGACTACTACCTCCAGACACCGAAGATGCTCTCTGGCAGAGGCGAGTATTTTCACTTGGGACGCGCGCAGCATGCAGCAGTTCATGTTGCGGGCTCTGTCATCGTGTTTGCCGCTTTCGGCGCGCCGCTTTTGTTTATCCTGATTGTCGAATTGCTTGAATGGGTTATTCACTTCAATATCGATTTCGTGAAAGCCAGCTATTCAGACAAGAAACAACTTGAGCCCACGCAGGCCGCATTCTGGCGTGCGGCTGGGCTGGATCAGTGCCTGCACAACCTGACCTATGTGGCGATGGTCTGGGCCTGGGTCACCTTCGCGGCAACGTAACTAACATCAGGGTATACTGTCCGTTTCGCAGCCTGGAAGCTATGCGCCGATCCTTCGGTCGGTCATAGCGAGGTAAGCTGTAAACCTGCCCCGCTCGACTTTGATTGTTGCAAAAACCCGACTAGCCCAGAACCGAAAAGCTGCTTTCCTCATTGATCGGGCGCTTGCGTGAGTAAAAGCCCACGTCGATGATCCGTTTGATATAAGGCAGTTCGAATTGCAACGGTTCCGCGTCGTGATCCGCTCCGCCTTCGCAATACGCGATCAGTGCCGCCATCATTTTACCCGCAATCGGTGCATTCTTATACTGGTTCCCGCTGGACCCGCAGGCCATGTAAAACCCCGGCAAGCTGGATTTGTCATAGATCGGAATCCAGTCAGTAGAGGCATCGTAAAGGTCAACCACGCCCCGCGTTTTTGATGGAATACCAAGGCTGGGTACACGCTGCGCGTATCGCATGGCCTGTGTGGTCCATTGGTTCGTGAACTCTCGGTTATAGGTGACATCATCCTCGCACCATTGATGCGGATCGCATTCCGGGTCCTCAGATCCCACAAGGATGTGATTGCC
This sequence comes from Ruegeria sp. AF3, assembly GCF_056536285.1. Lineage (NCBI taxonomy): Bacteria > Pseudomonadati > Pseudomonadota > Alphaproteobacteria > Rhodobacterales > Roseobacteraceae > Ruegeria > Ruegeria sp. AF3. The sequence goes on from NZ_JBQFJM010000001.1 coordinate 1,140,984, forward strand.
GTGTTCCGGGCGGCAATAGCAGGCGATGTCGCTGTCCGAGACGATGGTTCCGTCGTTTTCAAAGTCGAACCCCTCCGGGGCAGGGACATGCACGACCTCTTGCCGCAGGGGGCGGGTTTTGATGGTCATGTCGCCCAGAACGCCTGCCATCCCATTGATGATAGCCGAGCCCGGCCCGGCCACGTTCACGACAACCCTTGCGCGGATTTCTTCGCCCGAGGCCAGCTTGACTCCGGAAACGCGACCATCTTCGGTCAGGATCTCGGTAACTTCGGCACTGGTGCGGACCTCGGCCCCGTGCTGTTTGGCAGCATCCATCAGGTTTTGCGCCGACAAGGCCGGGTCGGTGACATATCCCGCCTGCGGCCAGTACACTCCACCCGTCATCTTTCGCCCGTTGGGCTGGCCGAATTCCGGGTCATCCATGCGGCGCGCCGGGGCAAAGCTGTCCAACGAATAAACCGGCAGGCGTTCAACCACTTTTTCCCCCGACCATTCTTCGAACGGGCAATCCAGTTCTGATGAATTGCGCATGTGCTTTTCCAGCATCCCGTTCGCCTCGGTCTTCATGACCAGGCAGCCGGTTTCCCTGAACTGAGCCAGATTGGCCCCCTCTGGCAGTCCAAGATAGTCAGCCCAGTCGCGCCAGTAATGATAGCCTTCCCAGGCAAACGCCGTTCCGTCGAAGGTGGAATAATGCATCCGGATGATCGCGCAGGACCCGGCGGTTGAACCGTGCCCAACCTGTGCGTTGCGATCCAGAGACAGGGTTTTCCAGCCCGCCTTGGACATTTCGAACGCGATGGCCGCGCCGATCACACCTGTGCCAATGATGATTGCGTCTGGTTGACTCATGTCGGGTCTCCTTTCCAGTAGCGCCGGGAATATGCGCTGAATTCTTCAACTTCTTCGGGTTTCGGTTCAACGCCCGTAAAGGCGTATAGGTAATGCGGCACCATCGAGATCCGCGTCTCGAAGGGTTCGTTCAATTGTGCCAGATCATATCCGATCTGCATGTAATACAGCACGCGCGCACGTGTTTCGGACTCGATTTCGGAATAGCCGTATCTGGCGAACATCGCGTGCAAAGCTTCAAGTCGCCGTGTGTCTGACTGGTCCAGCGCACGGCGTACTTTGCCCGATTTACGCGCCCAGTCGCGCACGGCAAAATCCAATGCGGTGTCAAACAAGTCCGTGTTGACCACACAACGATGCACATTGCAGACCGCGCCCGTTATCGTTTCGGCTGGTGCTTCGGCCTGTTTTACAAGCGCAACCGTATTGGTCGCCTGCCACCGCGCCAGCAGTGCATCCAAAAGTTCCTGTCTGGACTTGAAGTACCAGTAGAAGGATGAACGTGACACGGCCATCCGCTCGGCCAGGTTAAGAACCTTGATCTGGTCCACCCCGTCCGAAATCAGCACGTCCATCGCTACGTTCAGCCAGTCGTCGCGGGTGACCTTGACATTGCCGATCAGGGGCTCGGCCTCGGGATCATCGCGGTGAAGGATAGGTTTGTTGTTCATTCAACTCTCCGGTGGCGCCCCGCCCTCGGCGGTGCGACGTGCGATAAAGTCCTGCAATGCACCAAAACGATCATTGTCTATGGCAGGGGCCTTGAAATCGTTCAGGATACCCTGCCAAACCCCCGTTGCACGTTGGTTGGCATCTGTTGAACCGCGTTCGGTCCATGTGCCGAAATTGGCGTAGTCATGGACATGCGGTTGATAGAACTCGGTGGTGTAGCGCTCCATCGTCTGGGGGCAGGCAAAGAAATGACCGCCAGGCGCGACCTCACTTAAAGCGGTATCAAAGCCAATCTCGGCGGACCCCGCCTGCGCGCCCGCGCAAAGCTCGGCCACCATGTTCAGCACCTCGGCATCGCAGACCAGCTTTTCGAAGGATACGGTCAATCCCCCTTCCAGCCAGCCCGCGGAATGAATGATCACAGTCGCCCCGGCCATCAGGCAACCCCAAAGGCCAAACTGGTTCTCATTCGCCGCTTGCACGTCGTTGCTGTTTGACGCTGACCCTGCCGCCGACCGCCAGGGCAGGCCAAGGTGACGCGCCAGTTGGCCTGCGGCCAGTGATGCCTGAAAATGCGAGGGCGTCCCGAATGCAGGTGCACCGGATTTCATGTCCACATTGCTGGTGAACGTGCCGTAACACACCGGAGCGCCCGGTCTGGCCAGCTGCGCCAAGGTCAGCGCGGCCAGCGTCTCGGCATGGGACAGGGTGATTGCCCCGGCCACGGTGATCGGCGCCATCGCCCCCATCAGGGTGAACGGTGTGATGATCGACATCTGACCATGGCGCGCGAAGTCAATCAGACCTTGCGCCATGGGAATGTCCAACGTGCGCGGGCTGTTTGTGTTGATGATCGTGTAACAATGCGCGTTGCCCCGGAACTCATCATCCGACAGACCTCGCGCCGTGGACAGCATCTCAAAGCAATCCATGACCTGCGGCGTACCGCGCGAGAAGAAGAACGGGAACTTGTCGGTCAGTTCCATCTGTGCCTGCGTCGTGAAGTAGTGGCGCAGATGCGTCGGTACGTCCTGAGGTTCAACCTGAGGAGAGATCATCTGGAACACATCGAAATGATGGGTGAGCTTCAGAAACTCCAGATAATCCTGACCTGTCGCCGGGCGGCGACCACGTTCCAGATCGGTTGCGTTCGGCGCGCCTGCCCCCGGTTGAAACACCAGCGAACCCAGTTCCAGAGTGAAATCCCGATGCCGTGAACCGGCACGACAAGCAATAGATTTGGGGGCCGAGGCAACGGCAGCCTCAACCATCTCGCGCCCAATAAAGACCATCTCACTGTCTTCATCCACGCGCGCGCCACCCTGCTTGAACAGCTTGCGCGCCTCGGGAAGCAGGGTCTTTACACCCAACTCCTCGAGCGTACGCAACGCTGTCTCGTGCATGTCCGCAATCTGGTCAGCCGGGAACACCTCCATCAATGGGAAAGGGTTCCTAAGCTGGCGATAGTTCACGTCGCGGCTGGGCTGCGGGGCAGCCTCGCCCCCTCGCCTTCGGCGTCGTCGGTCCGGAGCGGCCATGATCAGCCCCGCATCGCTTTGCCCTGAGGGTCGTAGGGCGACGGCGCAATTACTCGCGCCGGACATTCCACACCCACCACATGGACAGACAGTTCCGTACCCGGGTCCACCTTGTCACGGTCAATCAAGGCCATCGCCAACGACTTGCCGATGTGGTGCCCATAACCGCCTGAAGTCACAAAACCCACGCGTTCGCCATTGGCCCAGACCGGCTCATACCCGCTGGCATCGGCGTCCAACGCATCGATTTCCAGTGTTACCTGTACCTGCGCCGGGCCATTGCCATCCCGTTCGGCCAAAGCGGCCTTCTTGCCGATGAACTCCTTGTCCCAGTCGATCCAGCGATCCATGCCGGTCATGCCGGGTGTGTAAGCCTGCGTGAACTCTGCCGACCAGATGCCAAAGCTTTTCTCAAGCCGCGTTGACAGCATCGCATTGAATCCGCACTCGCGGATTCCCTCTTCTGAACCCTCTTCCAGTAAAATGCGGCGCAGCTTGATGTGATCGCCATAGCGACAGTTGATTTCATACCCTTTTTCGCCGGTCACCGACATGCGGGCCACGCGGGCACGGACCAGGCCGATGTCGAAATCACCGCAGCCCATGAATTTCAGGTTTGAGATATCCTGTTCGGCCAGTTTCTCGACCACCGCCTGCGATTTCGGTCCGACCACGGCAAACCCGCAATACTCCTCTCCCAGGTCGCGGACGGTGACCCCATCCATCATATGATCGTTGAACCATCGCATATGCCAGGCGCGCAGGTAATAGCTGCCCATGATCCACCAGGTGCCATCGCCCCAATTCAACACGGTCAGATCGCCTTTGAGCCGCCCGTCTTCGCCCAGCATCGGCGCCAGTTTGGCACGACCCGGGGCGGGTAGTTTCGAAGCCATAACGTTATCCAGCCACGCTTTGGCATTGGGACCGGAAACCTCAAAGCGGGAAAAGCCCGTGATATCCATCAGGCCCACGCCCTCACGGATGGTCCTGCATTCAGCCGCCACGATGTCGTGCGCGTTCGAACGTTTGAGAGTTGGCGTTTCCTCGAACCTTTTGGGTGCGAAATACAACGGCACCTCCAGATCCCAGCTGACGCCCCATTTGCATCCGGCCTCAGTCATCGCGTCATGCGCCGGAGCCATCTTCAACGGGCGACCCGCAGGCAATTGTTCGTTCGGGTAGGTCATCACGAAGCGGCGCGAATAGAACTGGCCAGTGGTTTCACGGATATACCGCTTGTTCTGTGCGAAATCCCCATAGCGCGCCACATCCATCGGCCAGGCATCCGCTTCGGGCTCGCCATGGATCATCCATTCGGCCAGTGTTTTCCCAACGCCACCACCTTGCAGGAACCCCGCCATGACCGCACAGGCCGTCCAATACCCTCGTTTGCCCGGAACCGGACCAACCAGCGGGTTACCATCCGGCGAGAACGTGAACGCACCATTGACCCATGTCTTGATGCCCACGTTCTGGATCGACGGATACCGCTCGAAGCCCAATGTCAGCTCGTTCTCGATCCGGTCAAGCTGTTCCTGAAACAGTTCCTCGCCATAGTTCCACGGCGCGCCATCCATCGCCCAGTGTTCGTGATCGACCTCGTAGATCCCCACCAGAACGCCCTTCTGGTCCTGCCGCATATAGGTGAATCCTTCGAGGTCCACAGTCATCGGCATCTCGAAATCTGCCTGCGCGACTTCGGGCACCGTGTCTGTGATCAGATAGTGGTGCTTCAACGGTGAGACTGGCAGCTCTACCCCTGCCATGCGCCCAACCTGCTTGGCCCAGAGCCCGGCCGCGTTGACCACATGTTCACAGGTGATCGTGCCCTTATCGGTCACCACCTGCCAGCCATCCGCCGTCTGGATCAATTCCTCGACCTTGGTTTCCTCATAATATTCGGCACCACGTTTCCTGGCCGCAGTAGCATAAGCCTGAACAGTACCTGTTGTATCGATATACCCCTCGCGATCCGCCCACATCGCGCCCAAAACACCGTCGGTTGACATGATCGGGCAGCGTCTCTGTGCCTCTTGCGGGGTCAGCAATTCGCAGTCGTCAATACCGATGGACTGGAAGATGCGGTAATTGGCCTGCAACCACTCCCAGCGTTCAGGCGTACCGGCCAAAGTCAGGCCACCGGTCATATGCAAACCGATATTCTGGCCCGATTCTTTTTCGATCTCACTCAGCAGGTCGATTGTGTAGGCCTGCAACGAGGCCATGTTTGGATCCGCGTTCAGGGCATGGATGCCGCCCGCCGCGTGCCATGACGATCCCGAAGCCAGCCGCCGCCTTTCCAGCATGACCACATCCGACCAGCCGAATTTGGCCAGATGATACAGAACCGAGGCACCAACGACGCCCCCACCAATGACCACTACGCGATATTGGGATTTCATCCCGACCTCCCTGAACAGAATCTTGGAAGACGCTAATAGCACTGTTCAGTTCTGTCTAGACATTTCTGTACAGTGCGGAATGAGAGAACTCTACCTATTGCTTTGCAAACCTAAAGCTGCGCGCTTGGGCGGGCTTTCACGCTTTCAAACCAGACCTGCGTGTTCGTATTGCCGTCCGGTATCCGCATCTTTATGACGCGCGCGAAATCGACAAAAACAAAAGTGGATATATCCGCCAGAGTGAATACATCGCTAGCGACATACGCGCTTTGCATCAGCCGCGCCTCCAGCAGCTCGAAAAACGACGCAACCCGCTCGCGCCCACGTAGCGCCAGCTCAGGGATCTGCGCATGGTTAACAGGGCCGGGAATAGCACGGTCTTTGAACGCCGGGTGGCTGTTGCGCAAAGCCTCAGCGATGGGCGCACCGCCCTGCTGCTCGGCAATTGCGTTCCACATCAAGACCAACCCTTTTTCATCAGCGGTACGGCCCATTAAGGACGGCTCGGGGAAACGCGCTTCAAGATACGCGGCGATGCCAAGATTTTCGGTCAGGACTGCGCCTTCATCCGTTACCAGAACCGGGATTGTGGCCCGGGGGTTCACTGCACGAAACTCAGCGCTCAACTGCGCGCCCTTAGCAATCGAGATTTCGTGCGTTTCGATGTCCAACCCTTTTTCCGCGATGAACATGCGAGCACGGCGCGGGTTTGGGGCCGTAGAGCAATCGTAGAATATCATGCAGGCCCCTTCTCTCTGGTCAGCGCCGATAGATGAAACAGCGCCCTTCGACGGCACCCTCGGGCAACGGCATTTCCTCCAGCCGCTCGAAATACATCCGGTCGCTTGATACCATTAATCCACCCGGTGCCAGCAATGGCTCGATCAACGGGGAAACAAGCCGCGCAAAGATGTCGTTCTTTTCGCGATTATGCCCCCCAAGATCTGCATGGATCAGGCTTGCTGTCGGTCCAAACCTGTCGACCGCCGCTGGCAGCGTCTCGCGCACATCTCCCAAAATCACCCGATCCTCGGGCGGGGTTGAATCGGGGTGCGAAGCCACCGCGCGTTCGAACACAAAGACAGGGCGTCCATCGATGTGCTGCACAAGATGATGATAGGTGCGCCCATTGCCCAGACCCAGTTCAAACACCGGACCTGCCATGCCTGCCGTTTGCGCAATCGCGTGATCCAGACAGGCGCGCTGTGACACCATTCGATCGATAAACAAGTCCAGACGGCTTTGATTCTTGGACACCGGTAAATATCTCCTTGATACCAATCGAAAGCATAGATGCCCCCGACGCCGCCTTAGATGACAAATTCTCAAGACTTTGTGTAGCGACGAAGCCCAAAGTTTCACATTTTCGCGACATTTCAGCCCAAGAACGGGTTTGACTAGACAGGCGGAACCGCGCGACACTGGCGAAAAAATCACGGGGAGTTGAAACGACCGATGTCACCAAGCGGCCAAACGGTTGGAAAGCCTGCATGAGCGCGTTGTTGTGCGTCAGAGACCTCAGCATCGGCTTTGGTGCGGGAAGTTCCGTGGTCGCGGATGTGAACTTTGATGTCAAACCAGGGGAAACCTTGGCGCTGGTCGGTGAATCGGGATCGGGTAAAACCATCACGTGCCGGGCCGTCTTGCGGATTCTGCCGCGAACGGCCCAGATACGCAGCGGCACGATAACTTTGAATGATTCCAAGGGCACATGTAACCTGACAGCGGTCACCGAACGGGAAATGCGCGGCATTCGTGGCAATCGCGTTTCGATGATCTTTCAGGAACCAATGCGATCACTGTCACCTCTGCACAAGATTGGGAATCAGGTCAGTGAAGTCCTGTGGCTGCATCGTGGGCTTTCCGAGTCTGAAGCGCGCAAAAAGGTCCTGACGCAGTTCGAGCGCGTGGGTTTTCCAGATCCACAGCGCGCCTATGACTCCTACCCGTTCGAGCTGTCGGGCGGAATGCGCCAACGCGCCATGATTGCGATGGCCATGGTATCCAAACCCGAGTTGCTGATCGCGGACGAGCCAACCACCGCGCTGGATGTGACCACTCAGGCTCAGGTTCTGGGGCTGATCAAGGAATTGCAGCGCGAGACTGGCATGGCGCTTATTCTGGTTACCCATGATCTGGGCGTGGTTGCCAACATGGCCGAACAGGTTGTGGTCATGCACAAGGGCCGCATCATGGAGGCCGGCCCGGCCGCACCAATCCTGACCTCCCCGGCGCATCCATATACCAAACAACTGTTTGATGCTGCGCCGGAAATTCCAGATCAGGCTTCTGTGGGCATACCGATGCCGGACGACGATCTGATCCTTCAGATGAAGGGCGTCTCAAAGACCTACACGATGCGGTCCAGTAAAGGGTGGCAGGCCGACAAGGAAATCTATGCGTGCAAAGGGGTCGATCTGAATCTTGCACGTGGCAAGACGCTGGCCATTGTTGGTGAAAGCGGATCAGGTAAAACGACAGCCGCGCGGATCGCGTTGGGTGCGGAACTGCCCGATCCCGGCGGAGAAGTCCTGTTCCGCACCGCGCCGAATGCCGATCCCGTCACGGTGCACAACATGACCCGCGCCCAGCGCACGGCGTTTCAGCGCAATGCGCAGATGGTGTTTCAGGATCCCTACAGCTCGCTCAGCCCGCGGATGCGCATTCAGGACGCGATGACTGAGCCGCTGGAAATTCACCGCATCGGAACAACCGCCGAGCAGCGCGACAAGGCCGCCGAGATGTTGCAGCGCGTCGGCCTGACAGCCGACATGCTGAAACGCTATCCACACGCCTTTTCGGGGGGGCAGCGGCAACGTCTGTCGATAGCACGCGCCATGATGCTCGACCCGCAGCTCATCGTGTGTGACGAACCCACCTCGGCGCTGGATGTATCGGTACAGGGGCAGATTCTGACCCTGTTGGAAAATCTACAGGACAGCCTGAATCTGTCCTATCTGTTCATCTCGCACGATCTGGCCGTTGTTGCACGGATCGCCGACGAAGTTGCCGTGATGCGTCGAGGCCTGATCGTCGAGCAAGCACCACCCGAAACTCTTTTCTACAATCCGCGCCACCCCTACACCAAAGCGCTGATTGCCGCTCAACCCGAACCCGACATCAATCGCCCGATCGACCTGCAAGTGGTTTCCTTGGGCGCCGGCGCGCCGGACAGTTGGGATGAAGCCTTTCGTTTCTCGGACACCGTGATACCCTCATTGGTGGAATTGGAACCGGGCCATAAGGTACGTTGCCATGTTTAAGACCACTCGCCCCCTGATCCTGGCCGCTTCGCTGGCGTTCATCGGGATGCTGCCCGCCACGGCCGAGACGATCCCGACGCCGCAGGAAAGCGCGTTCTGGAACGCGGAAGTAGAAGCGGGCAATCTTCCTCCCGTTCAAGAGCGCCTGCCCAAGGACCCGCTGATTGTCGATCTGGCAGCAAAGGGGCGCGAGTTTGGCAAACAGGGCGGCACCCTGCGCACCATGATCACGCGCTCCAAAGATATCCGCCAGATGGTTGTCTATGGCTATGCCCGGCTGGTCGGTTTCGACCAGAACTACGAGATTATCCCCGATTTGCTGGCGTCGTTTGAAAACGAAGACGGCCGCAAATTCACCCTGAAACTGCGCGAAGGGCACAAATGGTCCGACGGCTCTCCGTTTACGTCGGAAGATTTCCGCTATTGGTGGGAAGACGTTGCCAACAACAAATTGCTCAGCCCGTCAGGCCCGCCGGATTTTCTGATAGTCGAAGGCAAATCACCCACTGTTACCTTCCCGGATGAAACCACTGTGATTTTCGAATGGGAGGACCCAAACCCGGGTTTTCTACAATCGCTGGCTCAGGCAAGACCGCCCTTTATCTATCGTCCCGCAGCGTTCCTGAAACGATATCACGAGAAATATGCCGAGCCTGAGGAACTTGCCTTTCTGGTCGACGATGCCCGCGTCAAAAGCTGGGCCGCGCTGCACAACAAGCTCGACAACCTGTACAAATTCGACAATCACGAATTGCCCACGTTGCAACCTTGGCTGAACGCAAGTTCCGGCAAGAAAATCCGCCACAATTTCGTACGTAACCCCTATTACCACCGTATCGACAGCAAAGGGGTTCAGCTGCCCTATATCGATGTGGTCGAGATGGAGATCGTTGCCCCCGGTCTGGTTGCCGCCAAAACCAATGCAGGGGAAAGCGACCTGCAAGGTCGGGGCCTGGATTTCCGCGACGCTTCCATCCTGAAAAAAGGCGAGGCGCAAGGCGGCTACAAGACATTACTGTGGAAAACCGGCGTTGCATCGCAAATCGCGATCTATCCGAACCTCAATTTCGAGGATGACGCCTGGCGCGAAGTGTTGCGTGACGTCCGTGTGCGGCGCGCCCTGTCCCTTGCCATCGACCGCGAGACAATCAACCAAGCTTTGTATTTCAAGCTTGCGCACCCCGGTGCAATGTCGGTTCTGCCTGCCTCGCCCTTTTACGATGAAAGGAATGCCACCGCCTGGGCCAGTTACGATGTCGGCCAGGCCAATGCGTTGCTGGATGAGGTCGGCCTGACCGAGCGCGACAAGAACGGTGTCCGTTTGTTACCGGATGGCCGCCCTATGGAACTGGTGATCGAAACTGCTGGTGAGCGGCAAGAGGTTGAAAACGCCTTGCAAATCGTCACCGACACCTGGCGTGAGATCGGGGTCAAGCTGGTCATGCGCCCATTGGATCGCGATATCCTGCGCAACCGGGTGTTTGCCGGCAACTCGATGGCATCGGTCTGGTATGGATGGGATGACGGCATCCCGCAGGCACACACGTCTCCAACCTATCTGGCGCCCACCGATCAGGTATTCCTGGCCTGGCCAAAATGGGGCCAGTTCTACCAGACAGGTGGTGAAGCCGGGGAAGCCCCCGACATGCCCGAGGCAGAACGTCTGATGCAACTGGCCCATAACTGGGAGGTCGCCACAACGGACGACGAACGCAAGGAAATCTGGACGGAAATGCTTAAAATCCACGCCGATCAGCTTTATGCCATTGGTATCCTGAATGGAGCACCCCAACCCATTGTCGTGTCGAACCGTCTGCGCAATGTGCCGGAACAGGCCATGTGGGCATGGGAGCCCGGTGCGCATTTCGGCGTTCACCGCCCGGACGAGTTCTTTTTCGCCGACTAAGCAGGAGCAGCTAAATGGTCATGCTGCGCTATGCGGTGTATCGCTTTTTCACGATGCTGCTGACATTGTTGGTGGTCTCGGTCCTGATCTTCATAATCATCAACCTGCCGCCCGGTGATTACCTGAGCAACCAGATTGCCGAGCTTCAGGCCTCGGGCCAGTCAGCGGGTGTCGCCAAGGCCGAGTTTCTGCGCGCCGAGTACGCTCTGGATCGCCCTATGTGGGAACAGTACCTGATCTGGATAGGCTTCTGGCCGGGACCACACGGATTTTCAGGTCTGATCCAAGGCAATTACGGCTGGTCCTTTGAGTTCGACCGGCCTGTATCGGAAATCGTAGGCGACACGCTTTGGTTGACGGTCGTCGTCAACCTTGCCGCGATCCTGTTTGTATATGCCGTTGCCCTTCCCCTGGGTGTTATTGCTGCGGCGCGATCACGGACGTGGATTGATTATACCTCGGCCTTTGTGGGTTATCTGGGGTTGGCGACCCCAAACTTCCTGCTGGCCTTGATCTTGTTCTACTACGGGCATCGGTATTTCAACCTGCCTATCGGCGGTCTGATGGACCCCCAATTCGAAGGTCAGCCGCTGAGTTGGGACAAGATGAAATCCATTCTCATCCACCTGATCGTTCCGACTTTTGTCATCGGAACCTCGGGCGCATCGGCGATGATGCAGCGCCTGCGGGCAAATATGCTCGACGAACTGGGGAAGCCCTATGTGGAAACGGCCATTGCCAAGGGCATGGCCCCGTCGCGGATGCTAACAAAATATCCGTTGCGCGTGGCATTCAACCCGTTCGTTGCGGACATCGGTAACCTTCTGCCATCAATGGTGTCAGGATCGGTTCTGGTTTCAGTCGTTCTGGGCTTGCAAACCATCGGGCCGACTTTGCTGACAGCACTGAAAACGCAGGATCAATTCCTGTCCGCATTCATCCTGATGTTTGTCGCGCTGCTGACGCTTATCGGCACGATGATCTCGGATATTCTGCTGGTCATGCTGGATCCCCGCATACGGTATGAGGGGCGCGAAGCATGACCGAACGTCCTGACAATCGCTACGTCGATGACGCGCCTTTTGATCCGCAGGCATCGATACAGCAACTGGAACGCGCCGATCTGGATGCCCCAAACTGGGTGTTGGTCTGGCGCAAGTTCCGCACACATAAGCTGGGCCTGATCTCGGGTATCTTCCTGCTGCTGTGCTACCTGATGCTGCCGTTTGCCGGTTTCATCGCGCCGTATGGCCCTAATGACCGGAACGGAGAGCATCTGTACGCGCCACCACAATCCGTGAACTGGTTTTACGACGGCGCTTTTATCGGCCCCCATGTTTTTCCAATCGTCGCCGAGGCGGATCTGGAAACCTTCCAGTGGAAGTTCGTCCCTGACACTGATGACCCGCGCCCGATCCGGTTCTTCTGTGAAGGATCCGAATATCGACTTGCAGGTTTTATCAAGACAGATACGCATCTTTTCTGCGCGCCGGATGGTGCCACTTTGTTCCTGTGGGGTTCCGACAGGTTGGGGCGCGATATCTTCAGCCGCATCCTCTATGGCGCGCAGTTGTCGCTGACCGTGGGTCTGATCGGTATTTCGGTATCGTTCTTTCTGGGTATCCTGTTCGGTTCGATGGCGGGTTATTTCGGTGGGCGCATCGACTGGGTCATCAACCGGGTCATCGAAATCCTGCGCTCGCTGCCGGAATTGCCGCTGTGGCTGGCACTGTCTGCCGCCGTGCCTTCGAATTGGAGCCCGGTTGCCGTATTCTTCATCATTTCGATCATCCTCGGTATCCTCGACTGGCCCGGGCTGGCGCGTTCGGTCCGTGCCAAGTTCCTGTCCCTGCGCGAGGAAGAATACGTGCGGGCCGCAGAAATGATGGGCGCAAGCTCGGGCCGGGTGATCCGCAAGCACTTGTTGCCGAATTTCATGTCTCATTTGATTGCATCTGCCACCCTGTCGATCCCGGCAATGATCCTTGGGGAAACCGCGCTCAGCTTTCTTGGCCTGGGCCTTCGTGCACCAGCGGTAAGCTGGGGAGTGATGCTGAATGACGCGCAAAACCTCGCGTCGATCGAGATCTATCCCTGGACGGCAATCCCGATGCTGCCGATCATCGTAATCGTACTGGCCTTTAACTTTCTAGGTGACGGATTGCGCGACAGCCTGGATCCTTATCAGCAATGAGCCTTCTTGCCACCCTTCCGGCTGCCGACCGATATCGCAGGGTCGGCACAGGCGCTCTGCCAAGTGCTTTTGCCGTTTCCGAACTGGCGACGGCCAGCTTTGCAGCCGTTGGGCAAGAGATGTCCCGCTTTATGCAGGCGCTGAACCTGACCCAGAAAGCACCCGAGATCGTCGTCGACCATCGGCTGGCATCCTTGTGGTTCGGCTATTCCTTCAAGCCTGATGGATGGGAAATGCCGAACCTTTGGGATTCGGTCGCGGGGGATTACAGGGCTTCTGATGGGTGGATCAGGTTGCACACCAACCTGCCACGCCATCGCGCGGCAGCGATGAAGGTTCTTGGAACGCTGCCAGAGCGTGACGCTGTGGCAAAAGCCGTCAGAACCCGGGCCATATCCGATTTGGAAACCGATATTGTGGCCGAAGGCGGCGTGGCCGCTGCCATGCGCAGCCGGACCGAATGGCTTGAACATCCGCAGGGCCGCGCTGTATCGCGCGACCCGCTGATTGGTTGGCAAGGCCCCCGGTACGTCAAGCTGCGCGAGAGGCCGCAGGCAACCTCTGCAAGACCTCTTGCCGGGTTGCGCGTTCTTGACCTGACACGCGTTCTCGCGGGTCCGGTATCGACACGCACATTGGCCGGTTTCGGGGCCGAGGTTTTGCGGATCGATCCGCCCGGTTGGGACGAACCCGGTGTGATCCCTGACATTTCACTAGGCAAACACTGCTCTTATCTCGATCTGAAATCGACCAATGGAATGGAACGGCTGCAAGAGCTTTTGTCCCAGGCCGATGTATTCGTGCACGGGTACCGGCCCGGCGCTTTGGACGCGCTGGGCCTGACCCGTGCTAAGCGCGATGAACTGGCTCCGAACAGGGTCGAGGTGACGCTGAATGCCTATGGCTTGCAAGGCCCCTGGTCGAACCGGCGCGGCTTTGACAGCCTTGTGCAGATGAGCGCGGGAATTGCGCATACGGGCATGGGTTGGGCTGACGCAGACAAACCAACGCCATTGCCGGTTCAGGCTTTGGACCACGCAACCGGCTACCTGATGGCCGCCGCCGTCCTTTCCGCATTGGCCGAGGCCGCGTCGGGCAATTCCATCATGCATGCGCATCTGTCCCTTGCCCGCACCGCCGAGCTTTTGGCGATTCTCGGCAAAGACGACGTCGAGGCTGAGCCCATTCGCCCGATGCCCACGGATTACTCCCCTTCAACAGAAGCCTCGGGCTGGGGACCGGGGCACCGCCTCAAACCAGCGCTAAGCCTCGGTGAAACTGTGCTGCAATGGGATTTACCGGCGTCGAAACTGGGTACATCTGACCCGGTCTGGCCCTTCGTTTCCAACTGACCTCACGCTTTCGGGGCACCTCATCCGAGACTCAACACAAAGCGGCGGCGGGACTCTCTACCGGTCGTCGCCATCCGGCCCGATATCGTCCAGATAGTCCTCGTCAATTGCGGCCTGAACAGCCCCTGTCACGGCCTCACGCTGTTTTGGTGTCAGGTCTTCCGCCTCTTTGCCATCTGCCAATCTTACAGTGACCTCGCGATGCGCAAACTTGATCCCCTCTCGCGCGAACAGCTCGCGAATGTCCTGATAGACCTTTTTGCGAACCAGCCACTGGTCGCCGGGTTTCGTCATGAACTTGACCCGGATGATCATCGCTGAATCCTGCATCTCGATCACGCCCTGTGACTTCAGCGGTTGGATGAAATTGTCTCCGATTACGGGATCGGCCAACAGTTCCTGACCCAGTTTCTTGATCAATTTGCGAACCTTCTCGACATCGGTGTCATAGGTCACGCGTAGCGGCAGCTTCATGATCACCCAATCGCGCGAATAGTTGGTCAGCACTTTGATCTCGCCAAAGGGAATGGTGTTCAGCGCACCCAGATGGTGACGCAGTTGCATGGACCTGACCGAGATTTTCTCGACCGTCCCTTTCACATCCCCAATGTCGATATATTCCCCTTTCCGGAACGCATCATCCAGCAGGAAGAATGCGCCGGAAAAAATGTCGCGCACCAGCGTTTGCGACCCGAAACCCACGGCCAGACCAACCACACCGGCACCCGCAAAAAGCGGGCTGACATTGATACCCAGTTCCATCAGGACAATCAGTACGATCGTGACCACGACAACGGCCAGAATTGCGCCCCGGAAAAGTGGCAACAACGTTGCCAGACGGCTTTGCCCGCCTTCCCCGCCTTCGTCGCCCAGTTCAACCTCGGTGCCATCGTCGGATTCTTCAGCGATCTTGCTGTCGATCCAGATCCGAAAGAAATGAAACAGGATGTACCCGATAAACAGGACGACCATCACATCCAGCGCACGTTCTACCGGCAGATCCTCGCTCCAGTCCGCGTTCGGGTACCATATCACGACAAGCGCATAAGCCCCGAGCACGAAAGCCAGAATTCCGGCTACCCGGCGGGCCAGGTCTTCATAAGTCAGAAGATGCTGCTTCGGCTGTTCAGCCTCGGGTATATCCGCCGCCATGACGCCTTCATCCGCTGCCTCGGCTTCCCCGTTTATTTCGCTAATCATGCGCGAGCGGTCAAAATACCGCTCCAGCAGGTAGTTCATTGCACCATAGGCCACGACCACGGACATGAAGATCAGATAGCTGCTTGCAATCAACGGCAGCGGTGTCGGATGCTCCAGCGCCAGATCAACAGCCAGACGGAACCAGCTGAACACGACATAGATGATCAATGCCGGCGCCCAGCCAAATGACACAAACCGCAGCAGCCAAGACACCTGTTCGGATGCCCGCCCACCCCGGATCGCGTTCGAGATGGCACGGGCGTTGAATAGGATCATCAGAATATTACCCAGCGCGCCCAGCATCGTCAGACCGCCATACACCATGGCGTAGACATTGTAGTTCAGCCCAAAATCAGCGACCCAGGTGGAAAACAGGACGACCGAAATATCATAGGTCGCCAGCACGGACGCCCAGATGTACAGCCTGCGCGCATTCTTGTCCGAAAAGGGCGGTAATCGATATTGGCTCAGATAAGGCGACAGGACCATGCGCCACAGGTCCGACACCGTGCGCGACAGGAAAAAAGCCGTAAAGATGGCGGTGATCGTGAACTGGACCGAGATATCCTCGGCCTCGCCAAAGATCAGATACCCGACGATCAAAGCCATGATCATTGCAAAGACCGTAGCACCGATCCCCATCAGGAACCGGAACAGCAGGAACGGCATCTTTTCCCGATAACCCTGTGGTTCGTCCTTGATCCGCGCCACCACCCAGCGGCGCGCGAACCGTTTCCCGTAAATCTCGATCGACAGCCACCGCCCAAGTAACAGGAACAGGATATTCCAGCCCAACACCTCGACATAGGTCTGGATACGGCCATCTGGGCTGGTCTGGCGCAGGATGTACTGTACTTCAAAAATAGAATAGGGCAGCGCCTCGAGACGGGAATTCATCGACTCGCGGAATTTCGAGAACCGCTCTTGCGCCTTCATCAGCTGCGAACCGTCACCCATCGGGTTGCTCGAATCGCTGTCCGCGCCCCCCGAACCTGCATCCTTTCCACCTGCCGTTGTCACAACCTGACCGGCACTGTCGATGACAATGACACTCGCGCCTGCATCGCTGGCAGCACGGATTGCAGCGGCCAAATCACTTTCCTTGTCGGTCCCGGACGAACTGCCCGACCCGGAAGAATATCCGGGAATCAAGGACGTCTGCGCCAATGCACCAGTGGGAACGCTCAGGAAAATGGCCCACAACGCCAAAAAAAATACGGCCGGAAAGTTATTTCGCATTGGGTCTTGCATCCAGTTTTTGCCGATATTGGCCAGATTACAGAAGCGTTTCAGGCAGTTCAAACACTCGCATCACTCCGTCTCAATATCGTGTTTGGACGTGTTCTTGGCGCACTCTGATGCTCGCAGGTGTTTTCAATCTTGCCATAATTGAATATGACCGGGCAAAAGTTTCAGGTCCGACCCGATTGCCTTCATCGGGATCCTTATGCGATCTTCTCTAGCTGTGGTGCGATATGCCGCGAAGTTGTCAAAACGCTGTTGCCAAATCGCAATGCTTGAAACATTTGCAAATGCGCAAATCCGCCTTTGGCAAGCGTGGTATTGAAATATACGGTAACGCTAGCGAACGCGCGGATTTCGCTCTGGGATCAAGAAGACGGGCAACACTATGAGCCTTGGCACAACCAATTCTAAACCGGACCGCGCGCCGCGTATCCTGTTTTACAGCCATGACACGTTCGGTCTGGGGCATTTGCGCCGGTCCCGCGCCTTGGCTGCGGCAATCACGCAGGCGGACCCAAGCGCCTCGGCGCTGATCCTGACGGGTTCACCCGTGGCAGGCCGTTTCACTTTTCCGCGCCGGGTTGACCATGTGCGCCTGCCCGGTGTGACCAAGCGTGCGGACGGCTCGTATGCCGCGCGCACAATCGGAATGGGGATCGACGAAGTAACCGAATTGCGTGCGGGATTGATCCAGACCGCGGTTCAGCAGTTCGACCCAGACGTGTTGGTGGTCGACAAGGAACCGACAGGGTTCCGGGGTGAGCTGTTGCCAACACTGAAATATCTCGAACGCCATTGCGGTACGAAACTGGTTCTGGGCCTGCGTGATGTGCTGGACGAACCCGAAGTGCTGGCCGCCGAATGGGCACGCAAAGAAGCCATCGAAGCGACCGAGCGGTTCTATCATGAGATCTGGGTTTACGGATCACAGTCGATCTACGATCCGACGCAAGGATTGCGGCTGAGCGCGTCAGCGCGATCGCGTATTCACTGGACGGGATATCTGCGCCGCGATCTCGGCCCGGTCGGGGAACCGCCTCAGCAACCTTATATCCTGATCACACCCGGCGGCGGTGGCGATGGTAAGGCGCTGGTCAACCTTGTGCTGTCCGCCTACGAGAAAGACCCGGACCTGTCGCCGCGTGCCGTGTTGGTCTATGGCCCATTCCTGTCGGGTGAATTGCGCAACGATTTCGAAGCACGGGTTGCCGCATTGAATGGTCGCGTAACTGCGGTTGGATTTGAATCGCAGATCGAAACGCTGTTTGCAGGGGCCGAAGGCGTGGTCTGCATGGGTGGATACAACACGTTTTGCGAGGTTTTGTCCTTCGACAAACGGGCCGTCATTGTTCCACGCACCACACCTCGTCTGGAACAGTGGATAAGGGCCTCACGCGCGGAAGAGCTGGGGCTGGTCAAGATGCTGGACGAACGACGCGACAGCCTGACACCCGACGCAATGATCCGTGCCATCCGCAATCTGCCGCACCAATCTGTGCCGTCGCATGCCATCCAAAGTGGATTGCTGGACGGTTTGGACTATGTCACCGACCGCATTGACAGCCTGCTGACACGGGAACAGAAACGAGCCACTGGATGAACTCGGCCTCTCCCAATCTGGCGGTTGTGGTCAAAGGCTGGCCGCGACTGTCCGAAACATTTATCGCTCAGGAACTTGTTGCCTTGCAGGAAGCCGGGCACCGATTTGACATCTGGTCTCTGCGCCGTCCGACCGACACCAAACGTCACCCTTTGCACGATCGATTCTTGGGGCAGGTTCGCTATCTGCCGGAATACCTGCATGAGGAGCCACAGCGGGTGTGGGCGGCCCGCACTGCCGCCCAAGACCTGCCCGGCTATGCCGAGGCCTACAAGATCTGGCGGCACGACCTGCGCCGCGATCCCACGCCGAACCGCATCCGCCGGTTTGGGCAAGCATGTGTTCTGGCCGCCGAGTTACCCGCCCAGACGCAGGGGCTCTATGCCCATTTCATGCACACCCCCTCGTCCGTCGCCCGATATGCGGCCATCATGCGCGGTCTGCCATGGAGCTTTTCCGCCCATGCCAAGGATATCTGGACCTCACCGGACTGGGAAAAGCGTGAAAAGCTGCAGGCTGCAACATATGGGGCCGCTTTCGGAGCCACCTGCACGGCAATCGGCGCGGAACACCTGCGCAGCCTCGCTGATGACCCCAACCGCGTGGACCTTATCTATCATGGCCTGGACCTGTCGCGCTTCCCCGAACCGCCAAAGCGCAGGATACGCGCCGCTGGCGATCCGTTTCACATGATTTCCGTTGGGCGGCTGGTTGAAAAGAAGGGCTTTGACCGCCTTATTGCGGCCTTCACGCTGCTGCCGGAAAACCTGGACTGGCATTGGACCCACATTGGCGGCGGGGGTCTTGGGGACTCACTACACAAACAGGTGCGCGCTGCTGGTATCGTGGACCGCATCACCTGGAGGGGCGCCTGCGATCAGCCCGAGGTGATCGAAGCCATGCGCAAGGCCGACCTGTTTGTTTTGCCCAGCCGTGTTGCTGCGGACGGGGACCGTGACGGATTGCCGAACGTGTTGATGGAGGCCGCATCGCAGCAGTTGCCAATTCTGTCGACACCGGTTTCGGCTATCCCTGAATTCATCCAATCCGGAACGCATGGCGTGCTGTCTGATGACGACCCGGCTGCATTGGCTTCGGCCATTTCAGCTTTGGCCGCTGATCCGGAAACGGCAGCAACTATGGCGCGTGCAGCCTATAACCGCCTGATTGCAGATTTTCGAATGGAACCCGGTATTGTACGGCTGTCGGCACGGTTGAAAACCCTGAGCATGGAAGACGCGTAATGGCGCGGGTCGCGTTTTATGCGCCAATGAAATCCCCCGGCAGCCAGATACCCTCGGGCGACCGCGAAATGGCGCGAAACCTGATGCTCGCCTTGGCGGCGCAAGGGGATAAGGTCGAACTGGCCTCGGACCTACGCATCTATGACAAGAACGGGGACCGGGACCTACAGCGAACCCTTGTTCGCGCGGCTGAGATTGAAGCACAGCGGCTGAACGCCGAGTTGCCCTTTGATACTGATCTTTGGGTGACTTATCACAATTACTACAAAGCACCCGACCTGCTGGGCCCCAAGATCTGCCAGGCGCGCGGCATTCCGTATGTGCAATTGGAAAGCACGCGCGCATCAAGCAGGCTGAACGGACCGTGGGCCGATTTCGCCCAAGCGGCGCATCAGGCGTGTGATGCAGCGGATATCATTTTCTACCACACTGCCAATGACCTGATTACGTTGGAACGGGACCGTTTTGGCAAGCAGGCACTGGTTGAATTGCCGCCATTTCTGCTTGAAACCGTGTTGCCTGTGGCTACGGCCGGGGACGGCCCCATGCTTACTGTCGGAATGATGCGGCATGGGGACAAGCTGGCGTCCTACCGGATTTTGGCCGAAGCCCTTTCGCACCTGACATGTGACTGGAACCTGAACATCGCGGGGGACGGACCGGCGCGGCCGGATGTTGAAGCGTTGATGGTGCCGTTCGGAAGCCGGGTGCACTTTCTGGGCCAGCTCGACCGGGCGGACTTACAGAAAATCTACCAACACGCATCCCTGCTTGTCTGGCCCGGCGTGAACGAAGCCTATGGGATGGTCTATCTAGAGGCGCAGGCGACAGGCCTGCCCGTGGTCGCACAGGATCGTCCCGGCGTTCGGGACGTGCTGGCACCTGCGGTTTACCCACCGATTGAAGCTGGGGCCAGAGGGCTTGCCGATCACATGCAAAACCTGCTTGAGGATACCGCGCAGCGCCACGCGTTTGGGGAGAATGCGCGCAGCTATGTGGCCCGGCGTCATCTTATGCCTCAGGCGACCGAACGGTTGTGGGCGCATCTACGGCCCTTGTTGAAGGATGTATCATGACCCGTCTTGCACTACTTCGCCACGGGCATACCCACTGGAACCGCGCAGGGCGCATTCAGGGGCGCAGCGATATTCCGCTGGATGACGACGCGCGGTCTGAGCTGGCCGGGTATCGCTTGCCTGATCCATGGGCCGCCGCCGATATCTGGTCCAGCCCCTTGCTGCGCGCCAGCGAGACGGCACGCATCGTGTCTGGGCGCGCCCCGAAAACCTCGGACGCGCTGATAGAAATGAATTGGGGCGACTGGGAAGGGCTTCGAGGCGTCGACCTGATCGCCGATGAAACCAGCGGGTATCGCCATATCGAAGACTGGAGTTGGGATTTTTGCCCGCCTGACGGTGAAAGCCCTGCCGAGGTCTGGACCAGGCTGCACCCCTGGGTGTCCGGGCTGCGGCAGGATACAGTCGCGGTCTGCCATATTGGCATCATGCGGGTCATTCTCGCCCAGGCGTGGGGTTGGGATTTTGATGGTCCCGCCCCCTTCAAGATCAAGCGCAATCGGCTGTATATCGTCGATATGAATACGATGACCGCAGATCCGGACCCTGTTCGCTTGATCAAACATGGGCGGCTTCCATGAAGGTGATGATCGTTGTCACGCACCTGTTGGGAACAGGGCATCTGAGCCGGGCTCTGACATTGGGCCGGGCCTTCCGGGATGACGGTCACGAGGTCATGGTCGTCTCGGGTGGGATGCCTGCGCCTCAACTAGACAGCAGCGGGCTAACCCTGTTCGGTTTGCCACCGCTCAGATCGGATGGAACCAATTTCACGCGGCTTCTGACTGAAAGCGGTGCCGAGGCCGATGCTGATTATCATCGCGCGCGCGTGACAGCCATGGTGCAGGCGGTAAACAGCTTTCAGCCGCAAATCCTGATAACCGAGCTTTTCCCCTTTGGGCGCCGGTCGCTGGCAGCGGAATTCGACGCGGCCCTGAATGCGGCACGGGCCCTGCCTCAGCCTCCGGTCATCCTGGGATCGATCCGCGATATTCTGGCCCCGCCATCCAAACCCGCCAAGGCCCAGCGTACTGAAGATATCGTCACCCGCTTTTATGACGGCATTCTTGTTCACTCGACCGAAAGTGTCACACCGCTTTCGGTCAGTTGGCCGGTGTCGGACCGATTGGCGGAACGGCTGCATTATACCGGTTTTGTTGCGCCGGAACTG
The DNA here is from genome assembly GCF_056536285.1 of Ruegeria sp. AF3. Lineage (NCBI taxonomy): Bacteria > Pseudomonadati > Pseudomonadota > Alphaproteobacteria > Rhodobacterales > Roseobacteraceae > Ruegeria > Ruegeria sp. AF3. Next base: position 1,162,705 of record NZ_JBQFJM010000001.1, read on the forward strand.
CCTCAACCGCATCCGCAGTCCGTTGGGCGGGGCGAAATCCTTGTCAGCGCCGGCGGCGGTTCCGTGGGGCAACCGATCTTTCGCGCGGCCATCGAGGCCGCCCGCCAGATGCCCAACAGGCGCTGGCGCCTGTTGATCGGCGGGACGGATGCCAAGGCAAGGATCGCAGAGCTGTCCCAACTGGCTGAAGGAACCTCGGCAATTCTGGAACCTGTGCGCCCCGATTTTCGCCAGATGCTGCCCCATGCGGCGGCATCGGTCAGCATGTGCGGTTACAACACCGCCATGGATATTCTGCAAAGCGGAACACCCGCTGTTTTTGTCCCATTCGATGATGGCAAAGAGGTTGAACAGGGGCTGCGTGGGCAAAGCCTGTCGAGTTTGCCAGCCATCGAGGTGCTTCTCAGCCGAACCTTGAGCGGGCAGGCGTTGGCGCAGGCCGTAGAGCGCGTCATTTCAGATGGGCCCCGCGCGCAGCAGGATTTCGGGTTTGATGGTGCGGCCCAAACCGTGGAAATCGCCAAGCACCTGCTGGAGCGGCGTAAATGAACCCGGACTGGCACCCACTTGAGGTCGAGCTGACCCATTGGCGTGCAGCGGGCCTGTCGCTGCCGCTGTGGTGGCGAGATGATGACGCAATCGCTCCGACATCGCAGTTGGACCGGCTGTCCGATCTGGCCGCGCAGTTAGGCCTGCCGGTACATCTGGCCGTCATTCCGCGCGCGGCAACCCCTGCGCTGGCCGACTATGTTGCGCGCAGCGAAACTCTCATTCCAGTGATCCACGGGTGGTCCCACACGAACCATGCGCCCGCCGGTGAGAAGAAAGCCGAGTTTCGTCTCAACCGTCCGTTGGACCGAGTTGTCGCGGATGCCGCGGCAGGATTGTCTCGCCTTGACGCCTTGTTCGGCAACACCCTGCGACCGATGTTTGTCCCTCCGTGGAACCGCATTGCACCAGAAGTCATCGAACATCTTCCATCGCTGGGGTATCGCGTTCTTTCAACGGCAACGCCCCGCAGAACAAAAATGGCGGCAACGGGTCTTGAGCAGGTCAACACACATCTTGACCCGATTGACTGGCGGGGTGCACGCGGTCTGATCTCTCCGGACCGCCTGATCGCACAGACAGTTAACCTCCTGCGGGACAGGCGCGAAGGCCGCGCAGACAACGCCGAGCCTTTTGGAGTATTGACCCATCACCTGGTCCATGATCAGGACATCTGGGCCTTTACCGAGGCGTTGCTGAAACATCTGCTGGACGGTCCTGCCACACCCTGGGTCGCACCAAAGAACGAGTGAGGACATCGTCATGAGCCGACTGGATTCCATGCTGCGCCGACTGACGGCCCAACGTGACGGGCTGAACTGGGCAGCCGAACAGATCAGTGGCCAGCCCGGCGATGTGCTGGATATGGGTTTGGGCAATGGTCGCACCTATGACCACCTGCGAGAAATTCTGCCGCACCGCCGGATCTGGGTGATGGATCGTGTGCTGCAATGCCATCCCGAAAGCACCCCACCGGCCGAAGATTTCCTGCAAGGTGAAGCTGAACCCATGCTGCGGAAACTGATGGCCGAGGGGCACAAGATCGCGTTGGCGCATTATGATTTCGGACGCGGCATCAAACACGAAGATGTGGCCGAGGCCGCGCGCCTCAGCCCGTTGATCGCGCAAGTGATGCAGCCCGGTGGGTTGTTGATTTCCGGCCAGCCCCTTGTCGGCTTCAACCAGATCAAAGGGCCCGAGACGATCGCGCCGGACCGTTACCTGTTCTATACGGCCTGATCACGCCACACGGCGACCGCGCGCCCAAACCGAGTTGAGGGCTGGCACACCCGCGCGCATCCGGAAACGGATAACATCGGCGCGGGCATTGGCGCGCAACTCGCCACGATCCTCCAGCCTGGCGGCCTGCGCCGGCGCCAATGTGACGGTCTTCATTCCACGCGCCATATCGCCCCACATTTGACCCAGCATGACCGCAGACAATAACAAGGCCGACGGCACGTAATCCGAGGACATTACGTCCAGATGCCCAAGCTCGGCCAATTCGCGGGCCGCAACATTGCCGGAATGAGAGCCACCGCGTACAACGTTTGGCGCACCCATCATAACCTTGATACCATGTTCATGACACGCCCGTGCGGCCTCCACCGTTGTGGGAAACTCAGCCAGCCGAATGCCGTGACCTGCCGAGACCTTCACCTGATCTTCGGTCGTATCGTCATGACTGGCAAGAACGGCCCCAAATCGGCGCGCGGCCTTGACGGTTTCGACCTCGTGCACATCGCCGTTGCGATCACGTAGGCTTTTCAGCTGAGCCACATGCTGAAAGAACGTATCATCGTCCATTGCATATTTGCCCTTCAGAAAGGATTCCAGCTTGCCCATGTTGCGAAACTGACGCTGGCCGGGGGTGTGATCCATGATGGACACAAGGCCGACCCTATCCTCGGGTCCAAACTCGTCCAGTTCTTCGATCAGTGTCTCGGAACACACCTCTGCCCGCAAATGCAGGAAATGGCTGATCTTAAGCGCATCCTGCTCGCGCAGTTCCCGCAACTCCCGCGACAGGCCGCGGGCATATTTTCCGTACCGTCCGGCGCCGGACGGGATCGAACCAACCCGCATCGCATCGAACACACTTGTTATCCCCACGCTGGCCAGTTCCGCGTCATGGGCCAGAATGGCGGCGGCATGGGGCCAATGTACATTGGGGCGCGGCTGAATATGGCGTTCAAGATTATCCGTGTGCAACTCGACAAGACCGGGGCTGACATAGTCGCCTTCGCAGTCTATCGCACCTGCGGGAACTGCACTCCCGGTGTCAATTTCGATGATAGTGTCATCCACAATTCGAACACAGCCGGTGACAGTTTCATTCGGCAACACAAGCGTGGCATTGGCAAGGATCAAGTCTTCTGTCATCTGAACTTCACACAATCTGAGGTATTGGAAGGCCACTTAATAGGAGGCCAATGTGACATTCACGCGATACGCGATCTATTTTGCGCCGCCCGCCGGGGCGGTCTGGACGGATTTTGCGACCAGCTGGCTGGGCTGGGACATGGAAAAGGGAATGCAGGTCGCGCATCCGATCATGGGCGGCATCGACATTGCGACCATCACTGAGGTGCCGCGCAAATACGGGCTGCACGCGACATTGAAACCGCCGTTCCGGTTGCGCGATGGCCTGACCTTTGACGCGTTGCACCAGGCGTGCATTGCGCTGGCTGCAACTCGGCAGCCTGTCACACTTGACGGTCTGGAAATTGCCCGCCTTGGACGGTTCCTGGCCCTGTGCCCGCTGGGTGAAACGCAGGCGCTGAATGCGCTGGCCGCGGCCTGTGTTCGCAACCTCGACCGGTTTCGCGCACCTGCCACTCAGGCTGAACTGACGCGCCGCCGCGCCGCCGGGCTGACCCCCGAGCAGGACGACAATCTGACCAAATGGGGTTATCCCTACGTGCTGGACGCGTTTCGATTTCACATCACGCTGAGCGGCAAACTGGACAAACCAACCCTCAAGGCAACGCAAGAAGCACTGCAAACCCATCTGAGCCCTTTGCTGCCGCAGCCCTTCCAGATCACTGATCTTGCCCTGATGGGCGAGACGGAAGATGGGTGGTTTCACCTGATCCATCGCTACGCGCTTTCCGGTTGAAGGCGGCGCAGGATTTCGGCGACCGTGTCTTCCAGCGCGCCGGAATTGTCGACTTCGATGACCCGGTTCAGACCATCCGGCAACTCCGCGTTGGCGCGACACAACCGCCGCGCCTGCTCGTCTGCGCTTTCCCGTCCCCGCGCGGACAGGCGCCGCGCCAAAACTCCGGCATTTGCCGTCAGAGAGATCACGATCAGGTCTCCAAACACCTTCTGCGCCTGTAAAAGAACCCGGCGAGAAAGATTGACCAGAACCGCATTCGCCCCCTGACGCTGTCGCAAAATCTCAGCAGGGATACCGTAGAACAGACCATGCGCGGGCCAGCTCAGCGCGAAAGCGCCTGCCTGTTCCATCTGCTGGAATTCTGCGACCGAAACCCGGTCGAAATCCTCGCCTTCTTCGCCTGCGGGGCGGGTGATCACCCTTCGCACGCGCCGGGCGCCGCGCACCTGTGCCTCCAACGCTTCCATGACACTGTCCTTGCCGACGCCCGAGGGGCCAACAATCGCTATGACAGGGGCAAGTGTCATGCCGCCAGTCCCGGCGTGAAGTCGGCGACATTGACTTCGCGGTCACAGACACGCTCACGTGCATCAAGGTCGTGGAATATCCCGACAATCGCCGCGCCACGCCCTTTTGCCTCTTCAATCAGTGACAACACGGTTTCGCGGTTCTGCGCATCCAGGCTTGCCGTCGGTTCGTCCAGCAACATCGCCGGGTAGTCATGGGCAAAGCCACGTGCAATATTCACCCGCTGCTGTTCCCCGCCCGAAAAGGTTGTGGGGCTCAGGGTCCACAAACGCTCAGGAATGTTCAGCCGCTTCAGCAACCCGGTGGATTTCTCCAGCGCCTCAATTCTGTCGCAACCCACGGCCAGCAAAGGCTCTGCCACAACGTCCAGCGTCGGCACCCGCGGCACGACCCGCAGGAATTGACTGACATAGCCCAGCGTTTCCCGGCGGAGGGTCAAGATCTGGCGCGGCTCGGCTTTTGCCACGTCCAGACCTCCTACCAACACCTGACCAGAGGCCGCCAGGTAGTTGCCATAAATCACGCGCATCAGCGTGGACTTGCCCGCGCCTGACGTCCCCGTCAAAGCAACGCACTCACCCGGTTCAACCTTCAGCGACGCTTCTTCCATCACCGGGATAACGACACCGCCCTGATTGTGCAGGGTAAAGCTTTTGCTCACATTGATCAGTTCAATCATTGCTTCACCTTTTCCCAAATACTCAAACCTGCAGAACGCTGGACACAAGCAGCTGCGTATAGGCGTGTTGAGGATCATCCAGCACCTGATCGGTCAGCCCGGCCTCAACCACATGACCATCCTTCATCACCATCAGCCGATCGGCCAGCAGGCGCACTACGGCAAGGTCATGGGTCACGATGATCGCGCTCAGCCCCATTTCACGCACCAAGCCGCGCAAGAGGTCCAGCAACCGCGCCTGAACCGAGACATCCAGCCCCCCGGTCGGTTCGTCCATGAACACCAGTCGCGGGCCAGTCACCAGATTGCGGGCGATCTGCAAACGTTGCTGCATTCCGCCCGAAAACGCGGTGGGCCGGTCATCAACGCGCTCGGCCTCGATCTCGACCCGGCCCAGCCAGTCAATGGCCTTGTCTCGGATGTCACCATAGTGGCGCTCGCCCACGGCCATCAGCCGTTCACCAATATTGCCTCCGGCACTAACTGACATCCGCAGCCCGTCACGTGCATGCTGATTCACAAAGGCCCAATCGGTACGGCTCAGCATCCGGCGTTCGGGCTCCGACATGGTCACCGTATCCACCGGCCCATTCGCGCGCGTGTCAAAGATCACCTGCCCTGCATCAGGAACCAGATGACCGGCCAGACAATTCAGCAGGGTCGACTTGCCCGAGCCACTTTCACCCACGATCCCCATCACCTCTCCGGGATAGAGATCAAAAGTCACATCCGTGCATCCGATCCGCGCACCATAGAGCTTTTCGATGCCCTTGGCCTGCAACAGGGCGGTCATGCCGCGTTCTCCTCGGCCAGTCGGCCCATATGGCCCGCTTCGCGGCGCGACCGGCAATAATCGGTGTCCGAACAGACAAACATTCGGTTGCCCGCATCATCCATGATGACTTCATCCAGATAGCTATCCTCGGCCCCGCACAGGTCACAGGAATGATCGGCCTTGGTGGCCTCGAACGGGTAATCCTCGAAGTCCAGGCTCACGACCCTGGTATGTGGCGGCACCGCGTAGATGCGCTGCTCGCGCCCGGCACCGAACAGCTGGATTGCATCCATTTCAAGCTTCGGGTTGTCGAATTTCGGGATCGGGGACGGGTCCATCACATAGCGGCCAGACACTTTCACCGGATAGGCGTAAGCGGTCGAGATCGCCCCGTGCTGGCTGATATCCTCATATAGCTTCACATGCATCAGCCCATATTCTTCTAGACTGTGCATCTTGCGTGTCTCGGTCTCGCGCGGTTCGAGAAAGCGCAGAGGTTCCGGGATCGGCACTTGATAAACGATGATCTGATCTTCGCGCAACTTTGCCTCGGGGATGCGGTGGCGGGTCTGGATCACCGTCGCCTTCTCGGTTTCCTCGGTCGTCTCCACACCTGCGGTCTTTTCAAAGAACTTGCGGATCGACACCGCGTTGGTCGTGTCATCCGCACCCTGATCGATGACCTTGAGCGTATCCTCAGGCGTCAGCGCCGCGGCCGAGACCTGCACCCCTCCGGTGCCCCAGCCGTAAGGCATCGGCATTTCACGGCTGGCAAAGGGCACCTGATACCCCGGAATAGCGAGGCCCTTCAGGATGGCCCTGCGGATCATCCGTTTGGTTTGTTCGTCTAGATAGGCGAAGTTGTAGTCAGACATGGGTCAACTCCGGCTCATGCGCAGAAGGATCGCACCCGCAAGGGTCAGCGCGGTTGAGGCGACCTTTTTCAGGTCGAGCCTTTCGTTTAGGAAGGTCACGCCGATGATCAGTGCAAAGATGATCGAACACTCGCGCAAGGCAGTGACCAACGCGATGGGCGCTTGGGTGAAAGCCCAGACAACCAGAACATAGGCGGTGAATGAGGCCGCGCCGCCAAGGACCGCCAGCCGCCAAAGGCTGGCTGCCCGCCGCAACAACCCCGGTCGCGCAACCCGCGCCACCAGGGCAAAGCCCAGCGCATTCGCCGCCGTCAGCGTGCCGAAGAAGCCCAGTGCTGTTCCCGCAATGCGCGCGCCTTGCCCGTCGACGATGGAATAGGCGGCGATGAACAACCCAGTGATCAGCGCCAGCCCTGCAGCAGCCATGTTGAAATTGCCATCCGCGCGCCGCACCAGCGCGATCGAGGCGATCCCGACCGAGATCATTGCCATCGCCAATAGCTCGGCCTGGCTGAACGTAACCCCAAAGAACAGCGCCGTACCAAGCGCAACCAAGAGCGGCGAGGCACCGCGTGCGATCGGGTAGACCTGGGTCAGGTCGCCGATCTTGTAGGCCTGAATCAGAAACAGCTGATAGCCCAGATGCAGCCCGATGCCTGCCAGCAGGTAGGGCCAGCACGTCCAATCGAGCGGCTGGGCAAACGGCAGAAGAAGGAGGCCGGACAACCCCTGCCCCATCACCACAGCCGTCATCGCGGCGCTTTTGTCCGACCCACCCTTGACCAACGCGTTCCACGTGGCGTGCAGCAGCGCTGCCAGCATTACCACCAGAAAGACGAGCCCGCTCATTCGGCAGCCTCCTTTAACGTGATCCGCGCGTCAGCCTCGCGGCGCAGTTTGCGGACCAATTCAAGCTCGGACTGGAAATCCACGTAATGCGGCAGCTTGATGTGTTCGAGAAAACCGGTCGCCTGAATGTTGTCCGCGTGGCTCAGAACAAATTCTTCATCCTGCGCAGGCGCGCCCAGATAGTCTTCGCCCAGTTCCTTCCACCGCAGCGCGCGATCAACCAAGGCCATCGCGATGGCCTTTCGCTCAGACTGACCAAAGACCAGACCATAACCACGCGTGAACTGAGGCGGCTCGGTTTTTGAACCCTTGAACTGGTTCACCGTCTCACACTCGGTCAGTTCGACCTCGCCGATTTCGATGGCAAACCCCAACTCGGGGATGTCCATTTCAACCGCAACCTTACCGATCCGCAATTCACCCACAAACGCGTGGTTGCGCGCGTAACCGCGCTGGGTGGAATAGGCCATGCCCAACACGAAACCCTCATCCCCGCGAGTGAGCGATTGCAGGCGCAACGGGCGACTGGCAGGAAATTCCATCGGTTCGCGCGTCAGGTCGCCGGGGGTGTCATCACTTGCTTCTTCGTCCTGAATGAGGCCCTCGTCCTTCAGGAATTCGGTGATATGCGGCGTCGGTTCCTGCCGTGCAGAACCTTCCGGAGCATTCGGGACATCACCATCCGCAGCCAGTTTGAAATCCAGCAAACGATGCGTATAGTCGAACGTCGGTCCCAGAACCTGCCCACCCGGCGCATCCTTGAACGTGGCCGAGATCCGGCGGTCGCAGGCCATCTCTCCCGTTTCGACGGGATTGGAATGGCCAAAACGCGGCAGCGTGGTGCGATAGGCGCGGATCAGAAAGATCGCCTCGATCAGATCGCCCCGCGCCTGCTTGATCGCCAGCGCAGCCAGATCGGGGTCATAAAGCGAGCCTTCCGCCATGACCCGATTCACTGCAAGGCTCAGCTGTTCGCGGATCTGCGCAAGGCTCAGCTCCGCCACATCGGTCGCGCCCCGGCGTTCTTCGGCCAGCCAGGCATGGGCGTTCTCGATGGCTTTTTCGCCCCCTTTGACAGCAACATACATCGCTTAGGCCTCCGACGTGATCTGCGTGCTGCGTGGCAGGGCCGCAACCCTGTCGCCGCAGGTAAAGAAGAAATCGCACCCCAGAGGATAGAGCATCGCATTCCCCTGAAGCGCCGGAATATCCGGCAGAGACAGGCGCGCGGTCTTTTTGATGCCGGGGCCGCTCAGAACGGTACCGCTCTGCTCCAGCCGGTCGCATTCCACTATCAGGGTCGCAGAACGATCCGGGTATTCCGGCGTTCCGATGCGATAGGTGTTAAGCGGCCCCAATGCGTTCCATGTGCCAACGGCAAAATCAGCCTTTGCTGCGGATACGTGCGGGGCGCCCGTGTGGAAAGTCAGCCAATTGCGGACTGCTTCGGTATCGGTGCCTCCGGCCAGATGAACCCTGGTCTCGGGGTCGCACAGCGTCAGCAGCAGTGTACCAGCCGCCACGGACAGAGGTGCAGGAGGTTCACCGCCCGACAGGACGCGTATGTCGCCCGGGCGTGCCATGACGGTCATCGCAGCGCGGAACGCATGTGCGGCATCGACAGGTGCGTTTTGAAAGCCCCCGGAAAACTGTGTTTGCGCGGCCATCAATCTTCCCCCCGAACCAGCGTGAAAAACTCAACCTTGGTGGCCGCTGCCTTGGCCGCGCGTGTGCTTTTGACCGCCTGCATTTGCTGCTGAAGCGGGTCGAGCAGCCGCGCCTGCACCTCATCTGCTGCCCCGGTCTGCATCATCGCATCAATCAATGCTGCGGCTTCGGCCTTGGGTTTCGATCTACCCTGAACATAACCGTGACCAACCGTTCCATCCTGCAACACCACAGAACAGCGCGTGACCGTCATTTCGCCCAGATTGAACGGTGCTCCGGTGCCGCCGGTGCGACCACGCACCATCACGCTCCCGACCTCGGGGCGGCGCAGCCAGTCAAAGCTCGGGCGGGTCTCAATCCCGTCCCACAAGGTCATCAGGGTGTCGGCAGGTGCACGGGCCAGCAAACCCATCCAATCCCTGCGCGCCCCGGTCGCGATTTCTGTCTGATCTGTCATCAAAGCCTCTTGGCCGGGTTGTCTATTTAAACTATACAACTAGACAAATATTAACCTGCGTGTGCGCTACACGCAATCTCCAACTGTGTGAAGATTTGGTGACATGAGCAAAACGCCGATCTGGAAAAGCATTGCCCTGCGCCTGACCTCGGACATTGCCGAAGGGCGGTATCAAACCAGTGACCGCCTGCCGACCGAAGCGCAGCTGGCCGCTAAATACGGTGTCAACCGCCACACAGTGCGGCGCGCGTTGGCTGACATGTCGGAACAAGGTCTGGTTCATGCCCGGCGCGGTGCGGGCGTTTTTGTGGCGGCGCGGCCAACCGACTATCCGATTGGCAAAAGGGTTCGATATCACAAGAACGTCTCGGCCAGCGGCAAGATACCGGGAAAGAAAATCCTGGCCCTGACCACACGCGCGGCAGATGAAGCCGAGGCCGAAGCACTGGGTCTGAGCAAAGGGGACCCGGTGCATGTCTATGACGGGTTATCACTGGCGGATGGGCAGCCCATAGCCGTTTTTCAAAGCGTCTTCCCGGCAGAACGCTTTCCAAACCTGTTACAGGCGCTGACCGAGACCCAGTCTGTAACAAAAGCCCTGCAACGCAGCGGTATCACGGACTACACCCGCATCTCGACCCGATTGACCGCGCGCGGTGCGACAGCAACGCAAGCCCTTCACCTGCAACTGTCCGAAGGTGCCCCCGTGTTGTTTTCGGTCGGCATCAACGCGGACCCGGACGGCAGACCCGTCGAATATGGCCGAACCGTATTTGCTGGTGAGCGTGTCACGCTGACGCTGAACGAAGAGTAATCCACATCCTTTCCCGCCCGACTTCGACCTTCTGCCGGGGGTCGCATCCCGTTGGGCATGGTGCGAAAATCGATTCAGCTGCCTTTCGGGTCAGCATTATTCTGAATATGGGATGAACGGTAATGGAATAAGCTCTGTGACGCTTCTTCAAACGATTGCGCCGCACTGAACCGAGCTGTTTTCTTGTCACTCCAAACCCGGTTCAGGGCAACAGGAGCGGTTTGGGGTCGGGCGTGCGCGGCCAGCGCTTTTTACCCGCCTTACCCTCGATCAGACGACGGCGCAGCCAGCCCGAAAACCAATCCATCAGCATCACCATCAGAATGATCAGGATGATGTAATAGGCGACCTCTTCCCAGTCTTTCTGCGTGATGATTGCCTGCGTCAGCAGTAACCCAATGCCGCCGCCCGTGATTGCACCGATCACCGTCGCACTGCGGGTGTTGGATTCGAGGAAATACAAAAGCTGGCTCAGCAAAACGGGCGTAACCTGAGGGATAACGCCAAACCGATACCGTTGCGGGGCGTTCGCACCCGTGGACTGCACACCTTCGATCTGCTTCTGATCCACGTTTTCCAACGCTTCCGAGAATATCTTGCCGAATGTCCCGGTGTCCGTCACCAGAATGGCAAGCGCACCGGTCAACGGGCCGGGACCAAAGGCGCGGGCCAGAACCACAGTCCAGATCAACGCGTCTACGCCGCGCACAAAATCGAATACACGCCGTGTCGCAAAGCGGATGGATGTCATCCGGTTGAAATTGCGCGTCGCAAGGAAGGCCAATGGAAGGGCCACAATCGCCGCGCCAAACGTGCCCAGAAATGCCATCAGCATCGTCTCGAAGATGGCCCAGGCCACATCCTGATGGCGCCACATCTTGTTGGTCCAGAAATCATTAAAGATCGCGCCCGCCTCGCCCGACGCCGCGCGTCTGGCCAGTTCCGGGAAGGACTTGCCGAAATAAGGGCTGTCCAGCGTGAACCAGAACAATTCCCACCCTGTGAAATAGCGGAACACCTCGGACCGGTTGCGGGTGACAGTCAAACGACCTGCGTCCGTTGTCACAGACAGCCGGTTCTTGGAGACGTTGATCCACTCCGGAACCTCGCCCTCCGGCAACTCCGCCTGTACACCGGCCGAACGCGTAGGTGTTGCGCGAATGGTGCCATAGCCGGGAATGTCATATTCCACCGTCTGCGAACCGAAACGCACGACATGGCCCTTTTCAAGGTCGATCACAGTTGTCTCGCCCAGCGCCACCCACTCCGGGGCCTGCCCTTCAGGATATGCCCCCTTGCGCTCACCCTCGATGGCGGCTGAAACTTCACCGGTGCGATTATCCCGCGCGATATGCGTTTTGTAGCTATAGCTGTCAGCCACCAGCGTCTTGCCATTTGCCCAGTTTGCGCGCCCCACAAGGCCCGACACGTCAAAAACAAAAAAGACATAGATCAGATAGACGAAAACCAGAGCAGGCAACCCGAAGTTCATCAGCCTCTTGCGGTTGAACAAGCGATCTGCTTCGGCTTTGAGGTCATCGACAGTCAGATTGGTTGCGAAGGTGCTCATGCCAAAGCTCCTTTTTCCGAGCCATGGGTCAGACGGTCGCGCAGGTAGCCAGACAGCTGGTCGACGACCACGATTGTCACGAACAGAAGGATGAAGATGGCCGCGGCTTCGTCATAACGCCCCTGCCCCCAGGACATGGCATTGCGAAGCTCGTAACCCAGACCGCCTGCCCCAACAAATCCAAGAATGGCCGAGGCACGGATGTTGATCTCGAACCGCAGCAGCGCGTAGCTGACATAGTTCGGCCCGACCTGCGGAATCACCCCCAGATACATCCGCTGTGACCAGTTGGCACCCACGGAATGCAGCCCATCCACCGGTTTCAGCGAGGCGTTCTCGTTCACCTCGGAAAACAGCTTGCCCAATGCGCCAGCAGTGTGAATAGCGATGGCGATCATGGCGGGAACCGGGCCACCGCCCAGAATGAAGATCAGAACCAACGCAATTACGATCTCGGGAATGGCGCGGCAGATGTCTGATATTCGGCGAAACAGCGGGATCAATGACGGCCACAGCGCCATGCCGCGTGTCGACATCAGGGCGAAAAACGTTCCGACAATTGTGCCGACAAGCGTCGCCGCCGCCGCGATGTTGATTGTCTCGACCAGGGCTGGGAAGAACGAGAGCAGATTGGCTGGCATTTCGGCAATCTTTTCCCCCGCTTCGGACAGAACCTCTGTGGGGTAATCAAGGATACGGTGCCAGCCATCGACAAAGCTGCCGGCATTCCGGTTGTCGGCTGTGCGAAACCCTGCCGCCATCAACGACAGGAACAGGATCAGGAGGATACCACCATAGACCCGCTTGCGCCGTGTCATCGCTGTATAGTCGTTGCGGATCTGATCGACGGATAAGGACCCTGCGGTAAGGTCTGTCATGGAATGCTCCTGAAGGGAAAACGGGGTCCGGTACATCACCAGACCCCGATCAATGGATATGCAGTCTTAGTTGGACTTCAGCTTGCGCGCTTCGATGATGACCTCGTAGGCCTCATGCGTGATAGGATCAAAGCTCTTGGCCTCACCCGCGGCCACGCCGTAGAAACATTCGCGGTCTTTTTCATCCAGCGTGTTCCACAATTCGGTAACCTGAGCTTTGACATCCTCGGGCAGAGCCTTGCGCAGTACAACCGGACCTTCCGGGATCGGTGCCGATTTCCAGATCTGGACCAGATCGTTCATGTCGACCAGACCAGCATCCACAGCGCGGCGCAGTGCGCCCGACTGATAGCCGTCTTCCCACTCGCCGAGACCATCGGCCCAGGTCACACCGCCATCTACGTCACCGTTGTTCACCGCAACGATGGTCTGCTCGTGACCGCCGGTGAATTTCACCTCAGCAAAATAGTCACCCGACTCCATGGTTGCTCCGGTGGCCTGGGGAATCTCAATCGACGGGATCAGATAACCCGAGGTCGAATTCGGGTCGCCAAAGCCGAAAACCTTGCCCTTCATGTCCTCAAGTGAGGTGATGCCGCTGTCCTTGTGTGCAAACCCAACCGAGTAATAGCCGTAGCCGCCATCGGTGTTCACCTTGACCAGTACCGGCTCAACCGCGTCGGGGTCGCTCAGATAGGTTTTGGCATAGCCCGACGCACCCAGCCAGGCGACATCAATCGTGCCGCCCAGCAGCCCCTGAATCACTCCGTTATAGTCGGCAGGGGCAAACAGTTTGGTCGGAACGCCCAACAGTTCTTCGGTGTATTCGCGCAGACACTCGTTTTTGCTCATCCGGTCCTGAGCGTTCTCGCCACCCAGAATGCCGATGCGGAATTCGCTGATTTCTTCGGCCATGACCGGTGCAGCCAGTGTTGTGGATGCGACCAAGGCAGCAATCAGTTTTTTCATCTGTCTCTCTCCAGTTTGATAACCCCGGCCTCTCACCGGGCCGGGCGATGAAAGGGGTTGGGATGGCTCAGATGGTTGCTTCTGCTTCCATCAGCGCCTTTCGCGTGGCGTCGAGCGTTTCGATTTCCGTTGATGTCGCTTCTTCCGAGAAGCTGGCATCGGCGCCATAGATCTCGCGGGCGACGCCTGTGGTCAGTTGCTCGGGCAGCCCATCGAACACGATGCGCCCGTCGCGCATCCCAACCACGCGGTCGCAATAGCGACGTGCTGTGTCCAGCGTGTGCAGGTTGGCGATGACAGTGCGGCCATCTTCTTCGTGGATGCGGCGCAGCGCCTGCATCACCACCTGTGCATTCATCGGGTCCAGCGAGGCAATTGGTTCATCCGCCAGAATAATCCTCGGGTCCTGCATCAGCGCCCGCGCAATCGCCACGCGCTGTTGCTGGCCGCCCGACAAGGCCTCGGCCCGTTTCGGAGCGTGTTCCGCAATTCCCAACCGGTCCAGAATGTCGATGGCACGGTGAATTTCATCCATCGGGAACAGGTTGAACATAGCGGCCAGCGTCGAATGACGGTTGAGCGTGCCATGCAGCACGTTCGAAACCACATCCATGCGCGGCACCAGGTTGAACTGTTGGAAGATCATCGCGCAATCAGCCTGCCAGGCGCGTTTGTCACGGCCTTTCAGTTGGGTGATGTCCCGGCCCTCAAATTGGATTTCGCCTTCGCTGGCATCCGTCAGGCGGTTAATCATCCGCAGCAGGGTGGACTTACCCGCGCCCGACCGTCCGATGACCCCGATCATACACGGCCTGTCCACATCCAGCGTCGCGGCATTCACGGCAACATTGTCACCAAAGCGTTTGGTCAGTTTCTTGATACGCAGCACGTGCCACCCCCAATTCGTGTTGGCGGACTGCTACAGATGCCGTTCAAAGGATATGTGTCAGCGTAGTGAAAGTTTTGTAACGCCCCGGCGCGCGGGGGGTATCCATCGCTCCGCCTCACGGGTATACGCATCCGCGACTCTTCAGCTGACACGAGGCCAATATGAGCTTTGACCGCACCATCAAGATCGCGCCGTCCATTCTGTCCGCCGACTTTGCCAATTTCGGGCAGGAAATTCAGGCCATCGAAGCGCAGGGCGCGGATTGGGTCCATGTTGACGTAATGGACGGCCATTTCGTCCCGAACCTGACCTTTGGCCCGCCAGCCGTCAAAGCCTTCCGCCCGCATGTAAAGACGGTCATGGACGTGCACCTGATGATCACGCCGGTCGATCCATACATTCAGGCCTACGCTGATGCAGGCGCTGACATTCTGACCGCGCATGTCGAGGCGGGGGCCCACACCCACCGCACGCTGCAAGCAATCCGCGCCGCAGGCATGAAGGCAGGCGTCGCCTTGAACCCGGGCACCCCGGCTGAGGCGGTCGAACACCTGCTGGACCTCACCGATCTGGTCTGCGTCATGACCGTGAACCCCGGCTTTGGTGGCCAGAAGTTCATCGACATGACCAGCAAGATCCGCAAATTGCGCCAGATGATCGGTGACCGCCCGGTGCATATCGAGATCGACGGCGGTGTTGATCCCCAGACAGCGCCCCTTGTTGCCGCAGCGGGGGCTGATGTGTTGGTCGCCGGGTCTGCCGTGTTCAAAGGCGGATCAGTTGATCGGCCCGAGGTTTACGGTGAGAACATTCGGGCCGTACGGGCCGCAGCTGAAGGCGGGTTGGGCTGAGCCGTCCACACTCGACAGCGTAGTTTGCTTTATACGCAAAGCTGGACTTCTTTGATTTCATCAGGCGGGATGCGCCCCGCCTTGACGTACTTGGTATGGCCTTCATTTGGGTCATAGACGTGCCGGGCTGAAGCCCGGCCTACGGGTAGGTCGACGGCCTTCGATACAAAGCCTTACAAAAAAGGCCGCCCCCTTGTGGAACGGCCTTCTTTAGTTCAATGGAGTGGGCTCTCATTGCTCTTTCAGAGCAACTGCCGCCCACCGGCCAGAGTTTTCTAAAGAAAACTCGACCTTATTCAGTAATCTTCGACACGACGCCGGCGCCGACGGTGCGGCCGCCTTCGCGGATGGCGAAGCGCAGGCCCTGCTCCATCGCGATCGGTGCGATCAGTTCAACGCCGAACGACACGTTGTCGCCGGGCATGACCATCTCGGTGCCTTCCGCCAGGGTCACGGTGCCGGTCACGTCAGTCGTACGGAAGTAGAACTGCGGACGGTAGTTCGCGAAGAACGGGTGTGACGGCCGCCTTCTTCCTTGGTCAGGATATAGGCTTCGGCTTCGAACTTGGTGTGCGGTGTCACCGAACCCGGCTTACACAGAACCTGGCCACGCTCAACGCCGTCACGATCCACACCACGCAGCAGGGCGCCGATGTTGTCGCCCGCTTCACCGCGGTCCAGCAGCTTGCGGAACATTTCAACGCCGGTGCAGGTGGTTTTCGAGGTGTCGCGGATGCCGACGATTTCGATCTCGTCGCCAACGTTGATCACGCCACGCTCGATACGGCCGGTCACAACGGTACCACGGCCCGAGATCGAGAACACGTCTTCGATCGGCATCAGGAACGGCTGGTCAACAGCACGCTCGGGCGTGTCGATATATTCGTCAACAGCCGCCATCAGCTCGCGGATTTTGTTCTCGCCGATTTCAGGGTCACGGCCTTCCATCGCGGCCAGAGCCGAACCTGCGATGATCGGAATATCGTCGCCGGGGTATTCATACGAAGACAGCAGCTCGCGGATTTCCATTTCCACCAGTTCCAGCAGCTCTTCGTCGTCAACCTGGTCAACCTTGTTCATGAACACGACCATCTTCGGGATGCCAACCTGGCGGCCCAGCAGGATGTGCTCGCGGGTCTGCGGCATCGGGCCGTCCGCGGCGTTCACAACCAGGATCGCGCCGTCCATCTGAGCAGCACCGGTGATCATGTTCTTGACGTAGTCGGCGTGGCCGGGGCAGTCGACATGCGCATAGTGGCGCGCGTCGGTCTCGTATTCCACATGCGCGGTCGAGATGGTGATGCCGCGGGCTTTCTCTTCCGGCGCGCCGTCAATCTGGTCATACGCCTTGAAGTCACCAAAATACTTGGTGATCGCTGCGGTCAGCGTCGTCTTACCATGGTCAACATGCCCAATCGTGCCGATGTTGACGTGCGGTTTTGTACGCTCAAACTTTTCCTTTGCCATTCCTCAGGCGCCCTTTTGCGATTTGGGGGACCCTTGGTCCCGGGTTACTATCTGCGCGCGCGAGATATTTGGTTCAAAGGGGAAAATCAAGCACATCCTGAGGGAAATGCGGTTATCCCGCCGGATTTTGCGTAACCTCGGTGGAATCGAGGGGCTGGATCAGGTCTGGCCGTTTTTCGAACCAGCCATTCTCTTCATGTTCTTCAGCCAGCCACTCTTCGACCCGGTCGGCTACTTTCAGTGACAGACCGGCCATCTGTTCGTTTTTGGTACGCTCGTGCCCCGACCCTTTCAGCGCACTGCCTCCGGTCGTGTCTTCCAGCACCTGGAACTGCTTTCCCTTTGCCAGAAACTTTTCTTTCTTCACGTCATAAACGTTGACCAGCACAATCGCAGTGCTTTTGGGATTGTAGATGATCGGGATTCCCGGGGGCGCCAGCATGTAGCCTTCCAGGCTGATTCCGATGTCATATTCCTGCGTACCTTCATAACGGCCCAGACGAATATCGACTGCATTCTGGATGGCCTTCGTCCATTCGTCGGGTGTTGCATCGCGGGATACTGGCCCTTGCACGGCCTTGTCAGCGAACGCGTAGTTGACCCGCAGCTTGAATTCACCCAGCGATTCAGGCGGCTCATAAACCTGCGTCTGCGTGCAAGCGGCCATCAGGGCCAATCCGGTGATTAGGGTCAGAATGCGCAACATGTCTCTCTGTCTCGATAGGCCTGTTTTTATTGGGTGTAGCGCACCGATACGGGTTGTGCCAAGCCGTATCGGTGGATTTCTACCGCAACCGGGGTCGGATCACGAAAACTTATAGTCCCGCGGGAAGCCGTAAGGCGCTTTTTTACCTACGCTGGCGCGCTTGGACAGCCATTGGGACATATCTGCCTCATGCCGGGTCTTGTCGCCTCCCATGGACCATTTCAGGCCCTCCTCCCAGTTGAAGGTGGTGATGTCAGACAGACCGCCGTCCAGCTCAAGCGTCCCCTGCCGCCCGCGTGCCATATTGTATTTTTGCAGGCGCACGCCCTTGCCGCGAGTCATTTCGGGCAATTCTTCTGTCGGGAAGACAAGGAACTTGCCGTTCTGGGACACGATTGCAACGTGGTCGCCCTCGACCGGTTTGCAGATCACTGCTGTTTCGTCGTCCTTGACGTTCAGCACCTGCTTGCCGTTTCGCGTCTGGGCCAGCACGTCATCTTCGGGCACCATGAACCCGTTGCCCGCATCCGAGGCCACCAGCAGCTTGCGCCCCGGTTTGTGGATCAGGATATCGATGATCCGTGCCTCGTTCGGCAAATCGACCATGAGGCGCAGGGGTTCGCCCATGCCCCGCCCGCCGGGCAGGTTGGCCGCGCTGACTGTATAGAACCGCCCGTTCGAAGCGAAGACCAGCAACCGATCGGTCGTTTCCGCATGGAAGATAAAGCGCGGCCCATCGCCATCCTTGAACTTCAATTCACGGGTCAGGTCGATATGACCGGTCATGGCGCGAATCCAACCCATCTGAGAGCAGACGACCGTGATCGGTTCGCGGTCGATCATCGCCTCAAGCGGCACTTCTTCGACCTCACCCGCTTCGGCGAACCGCGTGCGGCGCGCGCCGCCTTCGTAATCTTTGCCGAAGGTCTTTTTCGTCTCTTTCAACTGCTCGGAAATCTTGGCCCATTGCAGGCCTTCGTCGGCCAACAAGTCTTCGAGGTTGGCACGTTCCAGCATCAACTCATCGCGTTCGCGAACCAGCTCCATCTCTTCCAGACGGCGTAGGCTGCGCAGGCGCATGTTGAGGATCGCGTCAACCTGAACCTCGGACAACTCGCCCTCGCCCGGTTTGGGTGAGACATAGTCGGCCTCGCTGGTGGCGCGGATGTGGGCGATCCCCCAATCCTCGCGCATCAGCGCGGCTTTGGGGTCTTCGTCGTAGCGGATGATGTCTATCACACGGTCGAGGTTCAGGAAGGCAACGATAAAGCCCTCCAACACTTCCAGCCGGTGGTCGATCTTGGCCATGCGGTGGCGCGAGCGGCGCAGCAGCACCTCTTGTCGGTGATCTAGAAACGCGCGCAGCACTTCCTTCATCGAGCAGACCTTGGGCGTCACCCCGTCGATCAGCACGTTCATGTTCAGGCTGAACCGCACCTCAAGGTCCGAGTTGCGATAAAGCATGCCCATCAGCACCTCAGGGTCCACATTCTTGGAGCGCGGCTCGAGGATCAGACGGATGTCATCGGCGGATTCGTCGCGCACATCGGCAAGGATCGGGATTTTCTTGGTCTGGATCAGCTCGGCGATCTTCTCGATCAGCTTGGACTTTTGAACCTGATAAGGAATCTCGGTGACGATGATCTGCCACTGTCCGCGCCCCAAGTCCTCGACCTCGTACTTGCAGCGCAAACGGAACGAACCGCGCCCGGTGCGATAGGCTTGCGCGATATTCTCGGGCGGCTCGACAATCACGCCTCCGGTCGGGAAATCTGGGCCGGGCACATAGTTCAGCAACGTGTCATCGCGCGCCTCCGGCGTCTTGATCAGATGCAGACATGCATCGCAGAGTTCCGAGATGTTGTGCGGCGGTATATTCGTCGCCATCCCCACCGCGATACCACTTGCGCCATTGGCCAGCAGGTTCGGGAACTGTGCAGGCAGCACGACCGGTTCGGTCAGGGTGCCGTCGTAATTGTCGCGGAAATCAACGGCGTCTTCGTTCAACCCTTCCAGCAGCGCCTCGGCCACGATGGTCATCCGCGCCTCGGTGTATCGCGAAGCCGCCGGGTTATCGCCGTCGATATTGCCGAAATTGCCCTGCCCGTCGACCAGCGGATAGCGGACGTTGAAATCCTGCGCCAGGCGCGCCATCGCATCGTAAATTGCAGCATCGCCATGCGGGTGATAGTTGCCCATCACGTCGCCGGAGATCTTGGCAGACTTCCGGAAACCTCCGGTTGCACTGAGTCGCAACTCTCTCATCGCATAGAGGATTCGGCGGTGAACCGGCTTCAACCCGTCCCGCGCATCGGGCAGCGCCCGGTGCATGATAGTGGACAGCGCATAGGTCAGATACCGCTCACCAATCGCGCGGCGCAGCGGTTCCGCCACCTCGCCCCCACCTGCAGGGGCCTCCATGTTGGGGTCATCGATCGTATCGTTCATATATGATGTGATACGACGCAAGTGCGCCCTGGTAAAGCGAGCAGCACATAAATTGCTGGGGAAAAGTCGTGCTTTTTGCAACAGGGGGAGACACCGTGTTGTTTTCCCCCATTTTTCGACTCGTCACCCAAAATATGCTAAGATCTCATCAATTGATTTGCTGCCATTTGTTGATGTTACGATTGCTTTGGGGGATGCGCCATGACGCGCCTGATACTTGTTACCTTTGCCGCGCTCGGCTGGACCTTTTATGTGATGAGCGGTGGCCCTGATTTTGAACCGCGCGGCGTGCGCCCTGCCAAACCGGAACGCGTGGCTGTCGTGGCAGAACCGGTTGCCCCGGTCGTTGAACCTGCACCTGTCGAAGATTTGGTCACCCGTGCCGCCGTCAAACCCGCACTGGTGGTTCCACCTGTTGCCGAGGCGGTAACCCAGTTGGGTGAGACCGAAACAAAGGCCCTCCTCTCGCAGGTCGCGGCTGGCCTGAAAGCCAATCCCTCGCCGTTTCAAGACGAAAGCGTGACCCTGACTCTGGCATCACTGGAACAGGGTGTGACCGCACTGGAGCAGGTGGTCACCGACGCCGAGTTGCCCACAGTCGAACTGCCCACGCCTGCCGAGGCCCAGACCGACATCCGCGAGATTTCGGGCACCCGGGTCAATCTGCGCGATGGCCCCGGCACGATCTATCCCATCATCGGCAAGGCCGCGCTTGGCCAAAGGGTCGAGGTCCTGAGCGATTCCGGCACCGGCTGGCTGCGCCTGCGCGTGTTGCCCGCGCAACAGGTTGGGTGGATTTCAGCATCACTTGTCCGGAAAACATCAAACTGACGCCCGGACGTCATTGCCCTGCCGCAAACCCCGCCCTAGCTTTTGGCGGGGTTCAGCTTCGGAAGGCACATGCAGAAATCGATTCTTATTACGGGATGCTCGTCGGGCATTGGGCTGGACGCAGCACACGGAATGCGTGCGCGAGGCTGGCGTGTGTTTGCATCCTGCCGACAGCAGCGCGACTGTGATCGCCTGCGCGCGCAAGGGTTTGAAAGCCCCAGAATCGACTATACCGAACCCGACAGCATTTCCTCGGGATTGTCATATGTACTTGAGGCAACGGGCGGAACACTGGACGCGCTGTTCAACAACGGCGCGCATGGACTGCCTGGTGCGGTTGAAGACGTCCCGACAGACGCTCTGCGCCATATCTTTGAAACAAATGTCTTTGGATGGCACGAGCTGACCCGACAGGTTATTCCCGTCATGCGCGAGCAGGGCCACGGCCGGATCGTGCAATGTTCCTCGGTACTGGGCCTTGTCGCCTTCCCCTGGCGCGGCGCATATGTCGCCACCAAATACGCCATCGAAGGACTGACCGACACCTTGCGGCTGGAGCTGCGGGATACCGGCATTCAGGTCGTTTTGATCGAGCCCGGCCCGATCACCTCGAAGCTCAGGGAAAAGGCAATCCCGGTGTTCGAAAAGTACATCGACTGGGAGAACTCGGCCCTGCGGGAAAAATACGAAGGTTCGCTGCTGAAGCGGTTATACGAAAACAGTGCACCGGACCGGTTCGAACTGCCCGCCTCCGCCGTCACCGACAAGCTGGCCCATGCGGTCGAGGCGCGCCGCCCCAAACCACGCTACTATGTAACCACCCCGACATATGTCGCAGGGGTTCTGCGCCGGATTCTGCCAACAAAAGCCACGGATCGCATCCTTTCGGATATCTGAGACGTTATTTCCCGTTCGCTTTTCGTCACCTTGACGCTAGATGGGGATAATCGAAAAAACCGGACGGTGACTTTAAATGGACCCTTTAATGGTCATTCTGCTTCTGGCCATGGCGGCAGTTGTCGTTGTGTTAGCCCTGGGCATCGCGAATTTCGGCAAAGGCGGCATGGAAGCAGCTAAGAAAAGCAACAAGATGATGCGCCTGCGTATCCTCTTTCAGTTCATCGCCGTTATTTTGATCGTGCTATACGTCTATCTACGCGGGCAAGGAGTACAGTAATGGTTGTACTGAACAAAATCTACACACGCACCGGCGACGATGGCAAAACCGCACTGGGAAATGGCGAGCGTGTGGCAAAGTATTCGGGACGCGTTGCCGCCTACGGAACAGTGGACGAGTTGAATTCTTTTGTTGGCGTGGCCCGCACCGAGGCTGAAGGCGAAGTCGATGCCGCCCTGTCGCGGATTCAGAACGACCTGTTTGATCTTGGTGCAGATTTTTGCCGCCCTGAAATGGAGAAGGATGCCGAAGCGGACTATCCACCGCTGCGAATCGTATCCGCTCAGATCGACCGGCTGGAAGCCGAAATTGACATCATGAACGAAACATTGGAACCGCTGCGCAGCTTTATCCTGCCGGGGGGGGCGCGGCTGGCCGCGCATTTGCACGTGTGCCGCACCGTATCGCGTCGCGCCGAGCGATTGGCAGTCGAGTTGACAAATATGGAACCGGTTAACGATGTGGCCGTCAAATACCTCAACCGGCTAAGTGACTGGTTTTTCGTCGCGGCCCGTTGCGCAAACAATGATGGCAAGGACGACGTGCTGTGGGTTCCTGGCGCGAACCGCTGAATATTTCCCAGAAAATAGACACAATGCGGGCAACAATCTTGCGTGCCTCAAGGTAAAAAACTGCAAAACGCGACGTCCCGACGCGACGACGTGACGATTTTGCTCTGTTTTGCGGGTGCAGCAGACGTTATCAAGTCCGACGAGAGCATTGGTGGAGTCGCCTTCGCGGCTTGCCGTTTTTTTTGAGGAGAAAGCGCTACAATGAAGGTACTGGTACCTGTCAAACGCGTGATTGACTACAATGTGAAGGTCCGCGTGAAAGCGGACGGTAGCGGTGTTGATCTCGCCAATGTCAAAATGTCGATGAACCCGTTCGACGAGATTGCGGTTGAAGAGGCCATTCGCCTGAAAGAGGCTGGCAAGGCAGACGAAGTTGTTGCCGTTTCGATTGGTGTGAAGCAGGCGCAGGAGACGCTGCGGACCGCGCTGGCCATGGGGGCTGATCGCGCGATTCTGGTTGTTGCGACGGATGATGTGCACACCGATATCGAGCCGCTGGCGGTTGCCAAGATCCTGGCCAAAGTGGTCGAGGAAGAGCAGCCCGGCATCGTTCTGGCGGGCAAGCAGGCGATCGACAACGACATGAACGCCACCGGCCAGATGCTGTCGGCCCTGTTGGGCTGGTCGCAGGGCACCTTTGCCTCGGAACTGGATATCGAAGGCGACAGCGCCAAGATCACCCGCGAGGTGGATGGCGGGTTGCAGACCATCAGCGTCAAGATGCCGACCATCGTGACCGTTGACCTGCGCCTGAACGAGCCGCGTTATGCGTCGCTGCCCAACATCATGAAGGCGAAGAAAAAGCCGCTGGACGAGAAAACTGCCGCCGATTACGGCGTCGACGTCACGCCGCGCCTGGAAATCGTCAAGACCGAAGAACCGCCGGCACGGGCCGCTGGTATCATCGTTGGCTCGGTGGATGAGCTGGTTTCGAAACTCAAAGAAGCGGGGGCTGTGTAATGGCTGTACTTCTGCTTGCCGAAGTCAACAATGGCGAACTGGCGCTGGACGCCACCGCCAAGGCCGTCAACGCCGCCAGGGCGCTGGGTGACGTGACCGTTCTGGCCGCAGGTGGCTCGGCCGCCGCTGCCGGCGAGGCTGCCGCCAAGATCGACGGCGTGTCCAAGGTGCTGGTTGCCGAAGACGCGTCGCTGGGTCATCGCCTGGCGGAATCGACCGCCGCGCTGATCGTGGGTCTGGCCGATGGGTACGAGCATATCGTGGCCCCCGCGACCACCGACGCCAAGAACGTGATGCCGCGCGTCGCGGCCCTGCTGGACGTTATGGTGATCTCGGATGCCTCGGGCGTGGTTGACGGCTCGACGTTTGAGCGCCCGATCTATGCGGGCAACGCGATCCAGACCGTGAAGTCGAACGACGCCAAGAAGGTCGTCACCATCCGCACCGCGTCCTTCGACGCGGCGGGCGAAGGTGGCTCGGCTGCGGTCGAGACCATCTCGGTCGGCGACAATCCCGGCCTGTCGTCGTGGGTCGAAGACAAGGTGGCTGCAAGCGACCGTCCGGAACTGACCTCGGCTGGCGTTGTTGTCTCGGGCGGCCGTGGTGTCGGCTCGCAAGACGACTTCAAGCTGATCGAAGCTCTGGCTGACAAGCTGGGTGCCGCGGTTGGCGCATCGCGCGCCGCTGTGGACTCGGGCTATGCCCCGAACGACTGGCAGGTGGGTCAGACCGGCAAGGTTGTTGCCCCCGATCTTTATGTCGCGGTCGGCATCTCGGGCGCAATCCAGCACCTTGCGGGCATGAAGGATTCAAAGGTCATCGTTGCGATCAACAAGGACGAAGAAGCCCCGATCTTCCAGGTCGCCGACTTCGGACTGGTTGCCGACCTGTTCCAGGCAGTCCCGGAACTGACCGAAAAACTCGGCTGACCACAGCCCGGGATCTGAGCCCCACAATCACCAAAGGCCCGCCACCAAGCGGGCCTTTTTCAATTCAATCCCCTCAAAGCCACCTCAAGCTTCAAAGCAATCTCCCTATGCGCAGAGGGGCCGAGCATATGCTCGGCCACAGGCTGTTGCAGCGTCCCGAACAACACGTCCTCGATCTCGTCTGACAAGGGGGACACACTGACCGAGCATTCCACGACATCGGCACATAGCGGTCGAACCTGTTCGATCATGTCAGCGTCGGGCAGGACAAGGTCGCGATGCCGGTCTTCCTGTCGCTGTATATGCAGCCAGAGAAGAACAACCCCCGGCTTTATCCGGCGTATCAGCTCGGATGTGTTGCGCAACCAAGTCTCTCGCAACTCCTGTGCCACAACCTCAAAGCGCGCGTCCTTTATGACACGCAACCGTTCCAGCAAATGCCTGACAAAGTGGATTTCCGTGAAATCGACCTCGGGATAAAGGTCCAGCAGGTCGCACGAGGGTTCAAGAAACCGATCATTCCGACGCGGATGCACGCGATAAAACCTGTTCGACTGGTAAGGCACGTCCAGCACTTGCAGCACACAAAGGTCCGATCCTTTGACAAGATTTAAGACCCCCGGATCAGCAAGCAGTGCCTCAGCCCCGCAAAAAAGACTGCCAAAATTGATACAAGGCTGCGGCAATCTTTTTGCAAGCAATGCCGGGTATGGATATTCCACGAACCGGCCAAACGTCTCTTCTCCCCCCAGACAGGCCACATAGGGCGTCTCAAGATTTCCGGGCGGTGCCCGAAACCAAAGGTTTGATCCTGCATATTGGCACGCGGCCTCTGTGCTGTCGCTGACCCGATGAAAGCTCATACCAAGCCCCCCACATTTTCACCCAAATGCCAATTTGCGGCCTTAGGTATTGAGAATCTCCTAATGCGCGCATTTGAAGCAAAATTGACCGGTTCGATCCCCTTGCCGCCTGCCCCGGTCTGCCGATACTGTCCCGGTATCCTCCAGGGCAAAGGCAGCTGAACATGGAAGTTAAATCGGTCGGGGTGATTGGCGCGGGTCAGATGGGCAACGGCATTGCTCATGTTCTGGCTTTGGCGGAATACGATGTCTTGCTGAATGATGTCAGTCAGGATGCGTTGAACAGCGCAATGGCCACGATCGAAGGCAACATGGCGCGTCAGGCATCACGCGGCAAGATCACTGACGATGCGATGCAGGCGGCCCTGAAGCGTATTACAACCACCCTTGAATTGCCGCAGCTGGGACAGACCGATCTGGTGATCGAAGCTGCGACCGAGCGGGAAACGGTCAAACAGGCCATTTTCGAAGATCTGCAGCCACACCTCCTGCCGCATACGATCCTGACGTCGAATACGTCGTCCATTTCCATCACGCGTCTGGCCAGCCGTACCGACCGACCCGAACGTTTCATGGGTTTTCACTTCATGAACCCGGTTCCGATCATGCAATTGGTGGAACTGATCCGCGGTATCGCAACGGATGAGGAAACCTTCAAAGCCTGCAAAGCGGTGGTGGACCGGTTGGGCAAAACAGCTGCCAGCGCCGAAGATTTCCCGGCTTTCATCGTTAACCGCATCCTGATGCCGATGATCAACGAAGCCGTTTATACGCTGTATGAAGGTGTCGGAAGCGTCCAGTCCATCGACCAATCGATGAAACTGGGTGCGAATCACCCCATGGGGCCGTTGGAGTTGGCGGACTTCATCGGGCTGGACACCTGTCTGGCCATCATGAACGTCTTGCATGATGGTCTGGCTGATACCAAGTATCGCCCCTGCCCACTTTTGACGAAATACGTCGAGGCCGGATGGCTGGGGCGCAAGACGCAGCGCGGTTTCTATGATTATCGCGGCGAGGTGCCGGTTCCGACACGTTAACAAAACCGCCCTTGCCAAGCACGGTGTCGGTCAGATGAAGACACGGATCAGGATTGGCCTGACTTGCCCAGCGACATTGTATGGTTTCTGAGCCAGGTCATGAAACCACGCGGGTCACGCTCCAACTGTTCCATGTCCTGATCCGAGATCGGATCGCCAATGACTGGCGATTGCGGTTTCTTGCACGAGCGGACGATTTCATGCAGCAACAAGCCTTGCCGCAGGATCGGCGACAGTTTGTTGGCGATCTGGTACCATCGCGAGTTGCTGCCGGGAAAGAAAATAGGCACCACGCGCGCGCCTGAACGGCGGATCATCTTTGCGGTGAACACATTCCACTCGCGCTCGACCGCGGGGCCAAACCAGTCATCCGAGGACATGACGACACCGGACGGGAACAGCGCCACGACGCCGCCGTCTTTCAGATGGTCCATCGCCTTGCCACGCATTTCCAGCATTTTGGCCTGCGCCTCGGGGTCATGCGGAAATGGAACCGGGATCATGAAAGATGTCGCGGCCTCATCCAGACCCGTCAGGACCGAGCGGGTCAGAATGCGATAATCACTGCGGACCCGCCCGATCAACTCGGCCAGAATCATACCATCCACCATTCCGTGGGGGTGGTTGGCAACGACAACCACAGGGCCGGTTTTTGGAATACGGGCGATCTGCTCTAGCGGCGTGGTCAGGTCGATCCCCATCACCTCAAGCGCGCCACCCCAGAACCGCTGCCCACGATAAAATTCGTTCTTTTTCTCGAATTTGTTGACCATCCGCAGAATGGTCAGCTTGCCCGTGCACCATTCGATGGCGCGAATGGCCGTTGAAGTCCAGGCGTCATCGAACGAGTTTGCATAGGTCAGAGTTCTACGGTCGTAGATCTCGCCCTGATCTGCGGTCCCATCCACCACCGGGCTTGTCTTGGTCTCGTGCGTCGTTTCCGCCAATTCCTGGTCTTCCCGTTCTTCCTGTCCCGGCAAGGGCAGCTTAGAACCCCTCTCCGAACTTGTCGTTCACAAGCGCTTCCAGAGCTTCTGCCAATGCTTCAGCATCCGGCCCGGAGGTCTCGACGTCAATAGTTGTTCCGCGAGAGGCTGCCAACATCAAAAGGCCCATAATACTGTCACCTGACGCAGAAATTCCGTCCTTCGACACCTCGGCATGCGCGTCGAAACCTTCCACAACCTCGACCAGTTTTGCCGAGGCGCGGGCATGCAGACCTTTTTCATTGATAATTTTCAGGCTTCGGGTGGTCATATTCATCAATCCGGTTTTAGTCCAAAGTCACATTTTGCGCATTGATGTATTTCCGTCCAGCTTCCATTGCCTGGCGGACAGCATCACCAACGGGTAAGTGGCGGCTTTTGGCCAATTTAATGAGCATTGGCAGGTTTGCCCCATACAATATCCGCCGATCCTGAGGCGCACAGGCCCGCAGGCTGAGATTTGAAGGGCTGCCACCGAACAGGTCGGTTACAACGACAACACCGTCGCCCATATCCACTTCGTCAGCCGCACGACAGATTTCCGCCTGTTTTTCATCCCTATCGTGGTCGGGTTCGATCGCAATGGCCACAAGGCCGGGCTGCGGTCCGACCACATGCTGTGTGGCGGCCAGGTATTCCTGGGCCAAACCGCCATGCGCAACGATCACTATTCCGATCAATCCGACCTCACACTCAACGACCGACGTTCCATCTCGCGATGTCTAATTGCCACCTGCTGCCCGTCCTCTGCAAGGGCCTTTGCAACAGCTTCTGCCATTGCGACGGATCTGTGTTGCCCACCCGTGCATCCAAAAGCCACCGACAGATGTGCTTTTCCTTCGGCCCGAAAGGCCGGCAGCAACAAAGTAAGCAAATCCATAACACGTTCAAGAAAGGGTGCGTAATTCATATCCGATTGAACAAAGCGCGCAACGTCCGAGTGCCGCCCGTCCGCCGCCCGCAACTCGGGGCGCCAATACGGGTTTGCCAGAAACCGGCAATCAAAGACCATGTCCAGCCCGCGCGGAAGGCCCCGCTTGTACGAAAACGACTCGATAGAAACTGCCAGATGTCGCCCCCCTTGGGGCGCAAACCAGTTTTCAACTTCTTCCCGCAGCTGATGCACGTTCAGATGGCTTGTATCGATCAGGGTATCTGCAATCTCGCGTATGGGGGCCAGCAGCTCTTTTTCACGCTGAACGCCGGTCTCAGGGCTGGCATTCTTGGCAACGGGGTGCCGCCTGCGGGTTTCCGAAAACCGGCGCACCAACACGTCGTCGCTGCAATCCAGATACAGAACGGTCAAATCCACCCGCGCCATGCGACCCAGGCTTTCGGCCAGTTCGATAAACCCGATTGTCGAGAAATCGCGATTGCGGGCGTCAATGCCCAGCGCCATAGGGCGGTCGCTGTCCGCACTGTCCAGTAGGCGCAGCAACAGGCCCATCGGCAAGTTGTCGATAGCCTCAAAGCCCAGGTCTTCCAGGACATGAATGGCTGTGGATCTTCCGGCCCCTGATGGGCCTGTAACCAACACGATCCGCCGTTGCTCTGTCATTTGTTCGGCCATTCCGGGTGTACACGCCCATATTTCAGAAGCTGCATCAACGCTGCGGCCAAGTTGGGCACGCCTGCCCCGCGAAGCAAGGGAACAGTTTGCCCCAGCAGCACGATTGTCGCCTCGGCAGGCAACCTCTGCGGCTCGTTTTGATCCAGGTCCATAACATAGTCCAAAGGGACCGGTCCGAATGCATCCGCTTTGATCAAACCAATGTGACGGGCCTCGATCAAACCCTGTATCTGCGGCACGGCGGCGGCAATGACCTGATGGCCCCGCCTTGACAGTTCGACCCGATCATCCGCAACCAGCCCTGC
Source organism: Ruegeria sp. AF3 (assembly GCF_056536285.1). Taxonomy (NCBI): domain Bacteria; kingdom Pseudomonadati; phylum Pseudomonadota; class Alphaproteobacteria; order Rhodobacterales; family Roseobacteraceae; genus Ruegeria; species Ruegeria sp. AF3. The sequence goes on from NZ_JBQFJM010000001.1 coordinate 1,192,031, forward strand.
CCCATAGGTCATCATCTGCAATGCCAATGCCGATTTTCCCGCGCCCGAGGCACCGACAATCAACAGCCCGCGCCCGGCCACTGTTATACATGAGGCATGAACACAAGCGCTGTCCCGGTCTTTGGCGTCTGACAGAGAACCTGCTTGCATGGTTTAAACGGGCAACCCCACCACAAAACGCGCGCCCAGCGGGTCTGACGTGATATCAGCCTCTGTCGGGCGGATATTCTCAGCCCAGATTACGCCGCCATGGGCTTCGACAATCTGTTTCGAGATGGCCAAACCGAGCCCCGAATTGTTGCCGAAATGCTCGGGTGGGCGTTGCGAATAGAATCGCTTGAACACTTTGGTCAAGGCCTGTTCCGGAATACCCGGCCCGGTGTCTTCGACCACGACAAGAACACGGTTGTCGCGCTGACGCACCCAGACCCTGATCGCGTCATTTTCTTCACAGAAGGAAATGGCATTGGTGATCAGATTGACGAAAACCTGCGCCAGCCGGGCCTCAAGCCCGTTGATGACAATCGGATCGGATGGCAGATCGGTGATATAGTCGATCCCCTTCGATCGCGCATCCTCACCCAGATATTGACCTAAATTGCCAATCAGTTTGAGCAGATCAAAGGGTTGTTCTTCTTCCTTGACCAGTTCCGCGTCAAGACGCGATGCGTTCGAGATGTCGCTGACCAGCCGGTCCAGACGCCGAACGTCATGCTCGATCACAGCCAGCAGCTTGTCGCGCTGATCTTCGCGCTTGACCATGCGAAATGTACCGACAGCGGATTGCAAGCTGGCCAGGGGGTTCTTGATTTCATGGGCGACATCAGCTGCGAACTGTTCGTTTGCGTCAATCCGATTATACAGAGCCGTTACCATGCCCCGCAAAGCGCGGCTAAGGCGGCCGATTTCATCCGGACGGGCGCTAAGATCAGGGATGCGAATGCGCCCCGGATTGACCCCTGTGCCCCGGTCCTTACCCATTTCCGCCGCTGCGGCCAGATCTGCCAGCGGGTTGGCGATGGTCGAAGCCAGCACAAGGCTCAGACCCACCGAAACCAGCAAAGCCACCACGAACATTTGCAGGATGCGTTCCTGCTCGCGACGGGCCAATGCGTCAATCTCGCCTGCTGGGCCGGTGATGGCGACCGCTCCGGCCGGGGTATCTTCGTAGAGGATCGGCGCAGCGGCCACGATCACGGTCTCACCTGCGGCGTCCTGAACAGCCTGCACCTGACTTTGGCCTGCCAGCGCCTGCGGGATTATTCCCTGCACCCGTTGTGCCAGCGTCGGTGCCTCGACCTCGGTCGACCAGTTGAGAAGGTTCGACACACCGATCCACACCGCGTTCAGCGTGTCGCTGATTACTGTGCTGCCGGTTTGCAGCTCGGAATTGGTTTGCAGAAGAACCGGCATGGCCGACACTTGCGGGGCGCCGCGTGTCCAGCCAATCAGGGTGCCACTGGCGTCATAGACAAAGACTTCGCCGCCTTCGGGAAGTGTCAACCCAGACAGCGTATCTCTTACGTCGAGGTTCCCAGCATCCTGTGCGGTGTGTTGCGCACCCTGTCGCAGCTGGGTTTCAAAGACGTTGCTGACCAGCTGCGCATCGCCAAGCAGATTGCGCGCTGTTTGCTGAACCGTCTCTTTCCGCGAATCGTCCAGGTACAGCAACCCCGTAACCAGGATCACCAGCGCGATCAGGTTAAAGGTGATGATCTTGCGCGCCAAAGGCGAGCCTCGCAGAGAAAACAGGTTTCTCTGAGAACGTTTTTCCCTCAGTTCCGCTGACTCGGAATCGTCGGGAATGACCCAGTCATCCCCGAGTACGACGTCACCGTCACGTAGTTCGCTTGCTGCTTCGGTGTCGCGCACGAGAGCCCATTACCCCTTGCTGGCGTGGCGCCTATTCTTCGTTGTACCGGTAACCGATACCATAAAGGGTTTCGATCGCCGAAAACTCGGGATCAGCCGCGCGCATCTTCTTGCGCAGACGCTTGATGTGGCTGTCGATCGTCCGGTCATCCACATAAACCTGATCATCATAGGCCACATCCATCAGCTGGTCGCGGCTTTTGACGAAACCCGGACGCTGGGCAAGTGCCTGAAGAAGCAGGAATTCGGTCACGGTCAGGGATACATCATTCCCTTTCCAGCTGACTGCATGGCGCAGCGGGTCCATCCGCAAGTCGCCGCGTTCCATAACCTTTGTGTCATTGCTATTGGCAGCGATCGCATCGCCGCTTGTTGCTTCTTGCCGGCGCAGCAGCGCGCGGATGCGCTCAACCAGCAACCGTTGCGAGAAGGGCTTTTTTACATAGTCATCCGCGCCCATGCGCAGACCCAGAACCTCGTCGATTTCATCATCTTTCGAGGTCAGAAAGATCACCGGCATCTGCGTTTTCTGACGCAGCCGCTGTAGCAGATCCATGCCATCCATACGCGGCATCTTTATATCGAGCACGGCCATGTCCGGCAGCTTTTTGTTGAACGCATCCAACGCGGCCTGGCCATCATTATAAGTTTCAACCTCGAAACCTTCGGCTTCGAGTGTCATGGATACAGACGTCAGAATGTTTCTATCGTCATCCACAAGTGCAATCTTTGACATCGGGCTCACCCCTATTCCTGCTCACTCGCGCAATAATTCGCTTATTTGTAAGGCATTGTTGGCGGTTTTAAGACGCCGAATCAATCCGTAACTGCGAATCGTGCCTTTGTTGCGGCAGGTCTGCGGCAAATTTGCCTTTATGCCCGCAAAAATATGCCCGGTTCTCGGTCATCGAATTTTTGATGGCGCTAAACCCGAGCTTGGTTGCGCTAACTGCGTCAAACCCGCCTGTTCATGTCCTGAACGACCATGATAAGACGCGCTCAGCCGCCGGTTTTCCCGGTACACTGCCCCAAAGGCGCCTCAGGGCCCAAAGCCCCGGCGCCGCCACAGGAGAAGACACACATGACATCTGGACGGGTTAACCCGCAATTCCGCCTCGAGGATCAGGGCATCGAGGGTCTGGGCAATGTCTATTATAACTTCATGGAACCGGCGCTGATCGAAGAAGCGTTGAAGCGCGGCGAAGGTACACTTGGAAATGGCGGTGCCTTTCTGGTCACCACTGGCAAGTTCACCGGTCGCTCGCCCAAGGACAAGCATGTCGTCAAAACCAGCAGCGTGGCCGACACCATCTGGTGGGAAAACAATGCCGAGATGACGCCGGAGGGATTTGACGCCCTCTACCAAGACATGCTGGCGCATATGAAAGGCCGTGACTATTTCGTGCAGGACCTCGTCGGGGGCGCCGATCCAACCTACGCAATCAACGTGCGCATGGTGACCGAGCTTGCCTGGCACAACCTGTTCATCCGCCACCTGTTGCGCCGTCCCGACCGCGAGGATCTGGACGAGTTCACCGCAGACTTCACTATCATCAACTGCCCCAGCTTCAAGGCTGACCCGGCCAAACATAACTGCCGCGGCGAAACGGTGATCGCGCTGAACTTCGACCGCAAGCTGATCCTGATCGGCGGCACCGAATATGCAGGTGAAAATAAGAAATCCGTATTCACCCTGCTGAACTACATGCTGCCCGAAAAGGGTGTGATGCCGATGCACTGCTCGGCCAACCATGCTGTCGGCAACGCGGTCGACACCGCCGTGTTCTTTGGCCTGTCCGGCACTGGCAAGACAACCCTGTCCGCCGATCCGTCGCGCACGCTGATCGGGGATGACGAGCACGGCTGGTCGGATCGGGGCACCTTCAACTTCGAAGGCGGCTGCTATGCCAAGACCATCAACCTGAACGCCGAAGCCGAGCCGGAGATTTACGCGACCACCTCGAAATTCGGCACCGTGATCGAAAACATGGTCTTTGACCCTGAGACCAAGGAACTGGATTTCGACGACGACTCCCTGACCGCGAACATGCGTTGCGCCTATCCGCTTGAGTATATTTCGAACGCATCCAAAAGCGCGCTGGGTGGGCATCCGAAAAACATCATTATGCTGACCTGCGATGCCTTTGGTGTACTGCCTCCGATCGCGCGGCTGACGCCTGCGCAGGCAATGTATCACTTCCTGTCGGGTTTCACGTCAAAGGTGGCCGGGACCGAGCGAGGCGTTACCGAACCGCAACCCACTTTCTCGACCTGCTTTGGTGCTCCGTTCATGCCGCGCCGCCCGGAAGTCTACGGAAACCTGCTGCGCGACAAGATCGCCCAACACGGCGCGACCTGTTGGCTGGTCAACACAGGCTGGACCGGTGGCGCCTATGGTATCGGCAGCCGGATGCCGATCAAGGCCACCCGTGCCCTGCTGACCGCAGCGCTGGATGGTTCGCTGCGCGACGCCGAGTTCCGCAAGGACGCCAATTTCGGCTTTGACGTTCCCGTCTCTGTCCCGGGTGTCCCCGAAGTTCTGCTTGACCCACGTCGGACCTGGGATGATCAGGCCGCATTCGACAAACAGGCCGAGAAACTGGTGCAGATGTTTGCCGAGAACTTCGAGCAGTATCTGCCTTTCATTGATGACGACATCAAAGCCGTCGCAATCGGATAAACGAAAAAAAGGGGCCGCTGGGCCCCTTTCTTTTTACCGATCCGCAGCTTCTTTAGCCGTCCGCTAAATACTCATCTTATAGTTGTATGTCATTAAATGCACATACAAGTGCGTTGTTTCAAAGTGCGATCTGCGCTAGGCCTATTTACTGTTGAAACGAAAAAGCCCGGCACATTCGCGCCGGGCACTGACTGAAAGGACTTTGTGGAAGCTCATATGCGCACACTCACAACGCTGGATTGAGCAACCTAATCAGGCTTCTAGTCTAAGTAAACGGGGATGAGTGTCAACATGGGACTGGCTGGTTGGTATTGCGATCAGTGTGGTTCAAATGGTCGCGGACAGGCGGCGGTTGGCACAGAAAACTACAGGTAACACCATGACGGAAATCTCGAAACTCACCGAACTACGCAAATTGATGCAAAGCATGGAGCGGACGCTTGGGCTGGAAAAACTATCTCCGGTTGAGCGCGACATCTATTACGCCGCGGAAGAGCTTTCAAAATCCACTCAAGAAGTGCGTACGTTCGGGTTGATCGAGCATACGCTGGTCCAAAGCATTTCGCGCCCAACGTTTTTTCGCGCGCTGAAATCGCTGGTCGAAAAAGGCTATCTTTCACAAAGTGGCAGCGCCAATCGCGGGCGGTACATCGTTCATGCCCCCAGATGACGCGCCCCGTGCGTGCACGGTGATGTGATCGCGATGCGCGGCTGGGCGACTGACACCCTTGCGGCTTCACTGGCTTATGTTCTGGCGTCGATACTGACCTTCGCTGTGCTGATGCCAATGCAGAACGTGTTTTTTCCGGAATATCCAAGCCGGGCGAGCCTGCTGTTTTTGCCGCATGGCGTACGGGTTCTGTCGGCCTGGCTGTTGGGGTGGCGCGCAATATTCGCATTGCTGCCGGGTGTGTTCATCGTCTTTGCCTATCTGGCGGGAACGGATGTTTTCCTGCCCACCCGCCTGCTGGCAATTGCTGTCGCCGTCCTGACGGTTCCTGCGGTTTTCTATCTGCTGAAGGCTGTCGGATGGGACCTGTTCCCCAACCCGAACCGCAAACCCTGCTGGGTTTGCGTTATGGGCGTGGGCATAGCCACATCCTTTCTGGTCTCTGGCCTGACCAATCTAGTCTTTGGCAGTGCAACGGTTGAGTACATCGCGTTCCTGATCGGCGACATTTCGGGCCTGTTCTTTCTGATGCTGGGTCTGTATTTCGCGTTCCGGTTTGCAGACAGGCGACCGGACTAGAGCTTCAGCCCATCAGGCCACGCCGCAGTAGGTTCAAGCCCGCCACCAGCAAAACGAACAGCGTGGCCTTGCGAAAGCTGGCCTGATCGATGCGATCCTGCAGTTTCAATCCGACCCACATCCCTAGCATGGCAGGAACGATCAGGATTACTGAAAACGGAACCGTTTGCACGCGCAGAAAACCGGACCAGACATGCGCGGCCAGCAGCATGACCGCCCCCAATCCATAGATGACACCCTGAATTTGGATCTGCTCTTTCTTCGGGGTATTCAAGGCCGTCAGATATGCAACTGTGGGGGGACCCCAAATGCCCGACATGCCACCCACGAACCCGGCGACACCGCCAACAACGGCCTCAACACCGGTTGATGGATGATTTAGCACCAGCCTGACGCCCAGAACCTGCACAAGGGCGAAGAAGGACACGAACGCGCCGATCAGCAGCAGGAAGACCGAGCCGGGCACCAGCGTGACCAGCTGTGCGCTCAGCACCAGAAAAATACCGCCAACCACCAGGAACACCCGAAACCGGCGAATAGAGCTGAGTGCGGCGCTGGCGCCCCCGCGAAAAGCCTGAACGCCATTGGTGACAAGGGTCGGCAGGATCAGCCCCGCCAAGGTCAGATCCGGCGGCAGAAACGAATTCAGGCCAGATACAAACACCATGGGCATGGCAAATCCAACCATGCCCTTGACCCACCCTGCGGCAAAGGCAACGGCGATGGCAAGTAACAGCTCTTGCGGCGACAGAAGGGAAAACAGGTCCATGCCCTCTAGATATCATCTGGATTTTCTTCTGCATTGCAAAAATGTTCAGGTAATTTTTGAACTTTTTAACGGCATAATTAGTATTTTTGTTGCGCTGCACGTGCAGCATGATATGACCAGACGACCGAGGAAAGGACGCGATTCATGGCCCATGACGGACAGGATATGACCCAAATGACAACTGATGCAGTATTGCCCGATCTTCTGGATTTGACGCGAGCCGCCGTGCCTGCTGTGGACGCCGTTATTGAAAAAGCCCGCGCATCCGTGCGTGGCATGGTGACCGCTGAAGGCCGGGTCTCTGGCGCATTGATCGAAGCAAATCAGACCGCCGCGCATGGTCTGGCCTGGCTGGCGACATATTCGCAGTCGCTGCAACAGATGCAGCGCTGGGCAGAAGCGCTGCAAGCCGATGGCAAATTTGGCGAGACCGAGCAGTTGCTGCACCAGATCGCGTTTGGCGAATATCTGCACCAGGTGGCGGGCGGTATTCCGATGAACCAGGGCGAGGTGGTGCGTCTTCAGGATATGGGCCTTGGCTGGGATGCGCTGTCGGGCTTTCAGTCGACCGAAGTGCAGACCCTGATGGCACGGGCCAATTCTCAGGCTGCGCGCAGCCGTCTGGTTGCGCTGATGCAGGATCAGGCCGGAGCTACGATGTTCGGCGCGTCTGGTCTGGATGAAGAGCTTGAGATGATCCGGGACCAGTTCCGCCGCTACGCGCAGGAAAAGGTCGAACCAAACGCGCATGACTGGCACCTGAAGGATGAACTGATTCCGCTGGAAATCATTGAAGAACTGGCGGAAATGGGCGTTTTCGGCCTGACCATCCCCGAGGAATTCGGTGGGTTTGGCCTGTCCAAAGCGTCGATGTGCGTGGTGTCCGAGGAACTGTCGCGCGGCTATATCGGCGTGGGTTCGCTGGGTACCCGATCCGAGATTGCGGCCGAGTTGATCATCGCAGGCGGCACCGACGCGCAAAAGGCACAGTGGTTGCCAAAGATCGCCAGCGCCGAGATCCTGCCGACCGCCGTTTTCACGGAACCTAACACCGGTTCAGACCTTGGCAGCCTGCGCACGCGCGCGGTCAAGGATGAGAATGGCGATTACAAGATAACCGGCAATAAAACCTGGATCACCCATGCAGCGCGGACCCATGTGATGACCCTGCTGGCGCGGACCAACCCCAACAGCACCGACCACCGCGGCCTGTCCATGTTCCTGGCGGAAAAGACACCGGGCACTGACGAGAATCCCTTTCCCACCCCCGGCATGACCGGTGGCGAGATCGAGGTTCTGGGCTATCGCGGCATGAAGGAATACGAGCTGGGTTTTGACGACTTCCATGTCAAGGGTGAGAACCTGCTGGGCGGAGAAGAAGGTAAAGGTTTCAAGCAGTTGATGGAAACCTTCGAAAGTGCGCGCATCCAGACCGCCGCCCGCGCCATCGGCGTGGCACAGTGTGCGCTGGACATCGCCATGCAATATGCGATCGACCGCAAGCAGTTCGGAAAATCGCTGATCAACTTCCCGCGCGTGTCCGGCAAGCTGGCGATGATGGCGGTCGAAATCATGATCGCGCGTCAGCTGACCTATTTCAGCGCATGGGAAAAAGATCACGGCCAGCGCTGTGACCTTGAGGCCGGTATGGCCAAGCTTCTTGGTGCGCGTGTGGCCTGGGCTGCGGCGGACAACGGGTTGCAGATTCATGGCGGCAACGGCTTTGCGCTGGAATACAAGATCAGCCGCGTTCTGTGTGACGCGCGTATCCTTAACATTTTCGAAGGGGCTGCTGAAATTCAGGCACAGGTCATCGCACGACGTCTGCTCGGGTGACCCATTCCGGCAGTCCTGTTTCCCCGACTGGCCCGGCGCTTGCGCCGGGTCTTTTTCCTGTTTTGTACAATCTGTACGCGGCCCGAACCATGCAGAGTACGTTTTGTACAAAGCAAACCATCGCCCCTCGTGGCCCGCGTGACGGTTACAAATGACCCACGTGTTTCAAAACTTCCCCCTTTGATCCCGCCCCTTTCACCGGTAGAGCATCAGCCGAACACGAGACGTCGCAATTAACTATTGGGAAACCGCATGACCCGACCTTTCCTTGCCATGTGCGCTGTTCTTGCGGCTCTTGCTCTGGCGGCTTGCACCACCTCGCAGCCGACGGTGAGCCGGAGTGATGTGGACGCGCTGGCGAAATCGATCCAAGCGCTTGGGCCCAATGTCGATCCGGCCGAGGCACAGCAAGCGGCCACGATTGCCTATGCCTATTCGCAGCAGCTGAAGCAGGACTGGAATGTCACCGACCCGGCGATCATCCACAACGCCAAGATCATCAACGGGTTCCGCGAAAAGGGCCTGTGTAATGACTGGGCCGAAGCGATGACCAAACGCCTGCGGCAGGAGAATTTCCGGACGCTGGATCTGCACTGGGCCACGTCGCCGCCGACCCCGTTTCGCATCATCCACCATTCGGCGTCGATCAGCGCCAAGGGGGACACGATGTATGATGGCATTATCCTGGACCCCTGGCGCAACAGTGGTGTCTTGTTCTGGGCGCCGGTGCGCGAGGATACACGATACAACTGGGCACCCCGGCTGGAAGTGCGCGAGCGGCTTCTGAACGGGTCTTTGCCCTACTGACCCGGTTTCGCCGATAGGGCTGATACGCTAGAACCCTGCCATGACACGCCTGATCCTGACCCTGCCTTTGATGGCCCTGTCTCAATGCGACAGGGATGAATCCGTTGCCGCCTATGGCGCGGCAGACCGGACATGGGCGTTGCAGGAGATCGACGGACAGCCCTTTGCCGCCAGCGCCCTGCTGCGGTTCCCAGAAGAGGGCAGGATCACCGGAAATGCCCCCTGCAATAGCTATGACGGTACGCTGAACGCGCCCTACCCGTGGTTCGAAGTTCAAGACCTGAGAGCAACGCGGGCCGCCTGCGCCGGGCTTGAGGCCGAGGGGGTCTATTTCGCCGCCCTTTTGGCCATGACCCAATCCGAAGTGTCAGGCGATGTGCTGATCCTGCGCAATGAGGACGGGCACGAGATGGTGTTCACAGCCGCCGAGTGACCTGATCCACAAACCGCGCGCGCGCCTCGGGCAGTGGGTTATGCCCCAGCGCGGGGGCGACGCGGTGGTTCAGGAAATATCCGGTTGTGCGCAAAGCTTCGGCAATCTCGGCATCCGGCGCGGTGCCTTCACCCCGCAGACAGGGCGGCAGCGGCAACATCTTGTCTGCCCATTCCCCGACCCCTTTGGCACTGACGGCGCGCCCGGTCTTGGGCGACACATAGACCAGCCCCTCGGTCGTGCCGGTCGCGGCGCAGGCGGTCAGGTCAAGGCCAAAGCCAAGTTCGTCCAGCAACGCCAGTTCCCATCGCAGGTAGGCCAGCGGCCAGATCTCATCCTGTCCCAACAGGTCCATCAACCGCTCGGTCCGGGTATAGAGCGCCGGATGCGCCTCTCGTTCGGGCAGGCAGAAGGACAAAAGCGACACGACGGCGTTCAGCCCGGACAGGGCCAGCCGCCCGGAAAACGCCGCCGCCGCGCGCGAGCGCAGGGGTTCGACCTGAAAGGTGCCGATATGTTCTTCCAGCCGCGCGCGCCACAGCACGTCCAGCTGCGCGCCGGGTTGCAGGATGGGTGCGATCTTGCGGCTGGTCCCGCCCCGCACCACACCGGCATGACGCCCGTGGGATTCGGTAAAGACCTCGATAATCGCCGAGGTTTCGCCGTGGCGGCGAGAGGTCAGTAGGATGCCGTGATCGCGCCAGTCCAATTCGGAGTCCTGTCGGTGATTAAGTTGTAGTGTTCCCAGAAAATCGTGAAGGGTTCCGTTCTGCAATGGTTTTGCTCATCAAACGCGGAAAGATACGTGAATCGCTTGGTCCGACGGCAGGGGACTGGGCATCTATGCGGGACAAAGCCGCCGTCTGGTTTTCGGCCTCGGCCCCACAAAAAATATGCTACACCAACCTCACCATTATCAGGTGGAGGAGAGAGATGACATACGAGCGCAAGCTGATATCGAACGGGAATCCCATGGAAGACATCGTGGGCTTCAGTAGAGCTGTCCGGGTAGGACCATTCATCTCGGTTGGGGGCACTGCACCCGTTGATACAGATGGCAACACGGTGGGCGTGGGCGATGTTTTCGCCCAAACAACGCATTGCTTTGAAATCATCAAAGCCGCGCTGGAGGAAGCTGGCTCTGGTCTTGATGATATGGTGCGTACTCGCGTGATCCTCACCGATATCAACAACTGGAAAGAGGCGATTGAGGCCAGAAAGGCCTATTGCCGGGATGTCAAACCTGTGGACACGATTATGGCGATCGACAGGTTCATCAATCCTGAATGGCTGGTTGAAATCGAAGTGGATGCGTTTGTGGCCAACGCGTAGATCATTTCCGCTTTGGGCTCAAAGCCGACATGCGTCTGGCCCGCTACTCCAGCCCCTCTTCACCCAGCAGGTGCCGGCCTTGCCGGTCTTCGACCTCGATCACCCAGAGGTCGGGGTCAAAGCTGCGCTGGCGCTGGATGGCGTGATCCACGTCGCCCTCGGGGCCAGAGGACAGTTCGACCCATGTGCGTTCGCCGCTCATCAGATCAAAGCTGCGCTGAAAGGCGGTGGCCTGCCCGTCGAGCGTGTTGAGCTTGACCAGAACCGCGCCCGCGGTGTCATCGCCATGGGCCACGACAAAGGCGGGGATTTCCTGAAACCGGAGCCGCGCCAGATAGGCGTGCACCCAGAAATCAGCGGTCAGGCGGGTCATGCGTTGCCGTCTTTGAAATCCAGACCCATTTCCGAATAGCGCTCGGATTCCTCAAGCCAGTTGGGCCGGACTTTCACTTGCAGGAACAGGTGGATCTTGCGGTCGAGGAACTCTTCCAGTTCCGCCCGCGCGGCCTGACTGACGGCCTTGATCGTCTCGCCCTTCTTACCCAGAACGATGCCCTTGTGGCCGTCGCGCATGACATAGATGACCTGATCGATTCTGGCCGAGCCGTCCTTGCGTTCTTCCCAGTTTTCGGTCTCGACCGTCAGTTGGTAGGGCAGTTCCTGATGCAGGCGCAGGGTCAGCTTCTCGCGCGTCATTTCAGCGGCGATCATGCGCAGGGGCAGATCGGCGATCTGGTCTTCGGGATACAGCCACGGGCCTTCGGGCAATTCGCCCGCCAGCCATTTGCGCAGGTCGTCGACGCCGTGGCCTTTTTCGGCCGAGATCATGAAGGTTTCGGCAAAAGGGTAGCGCGCGTTCAGGTCGCTGGTCAGCGCCAGCAGTTTCTCGGACGGCACCTTGTCGATCTTGTTGATGGCCAGCGCGATGGTGCGGCCCTGCCCGATCTCGGCCAGCCCTTCGAGGATGCGTTCGACCCCTTCGGTGATGCCGCGATGCGCCTCGACCATCAGCACGACGATATCGGCATCGGCGGCCCCGCCCCAGGCGGCGGCGACCATGGCACGGTCCAGACGGCGGCGCGGTTTGAACAGGCCCGGCGTGTCGACAAAGACCAGTTGCGCATCGCCTTCCATCGCAACGCCCCGGATACGGGCGCGCGTGGTCTGCACCTTATGGGTCACGATCGAGACCTTGGCCCCGACCATGCGGTTCAGGAGGGTGGATTTGCCTGCGTTGGGCTCTCCGATCAGGGCGATAAATCCGGCGCGTGTGGTCATGTGTCTGGCAATCCTGTCTGCAACTGCGCCCCCCTATAGCAGAAAGGGGCGGCGGGCCAGAGGGATTTGTCGCATTGCGGTGCTGCGTCTGCGGTGGCAGGACAGGCTCAGATGCCCAGCCAGTTCCAGCCCGGCAGCAAATCCTTTCAATGAGGTTGTCATGAAACGTCGCGAGTTTCTTCTTGGAAGCGGTGTCGCCGCTGGCGCGGTTGGGTTGGGCGGATGGTCGCTGGCAACAGGTGATGCAGCACAGGAACTGGTGCTGCAACCTGCCAGTTACCGGCTGCGCGAAGGGCTGACCACGGGGATGGTCAGCTTGTCGCCCGATGCGCCGCCGCCGGTTCTGTTTGGGCGACAGGGCGAGCCTATGCGGCTGAGTGTGCGCAATACGCTGCCGGATTACACTTCGATGCACTGGCACGGGCTGCGCATTCGCAACGAGATGGACGGGGTGCCTTACCTGACCCAGATGCCCATCGGCGAGGGTGAGCGCTTTACCTATGAGTTCACGCCACCGGATGCGGGGACCTACTGGTATCACCCCCATTGCATGACGATGGAGCAGATGGCGCGCGGGCTGACCGGCGTGATGGTGATTGCCGAGCCGGACGAGCCGGGGTTCGACAGCGAACAGGTGATCAATCTGCGGGATTTCCGTCTGGACGAGGATGACGCGTTCCTGCCTGCCTATACGGCGCGGGGTGCGGCGCGGGCGGGCACGTTTGGTACAGTGCAGACCGCCAACTGGCAGAGCGAGGCGGTCTATGAGCATGCGGCGGGCAGTCTGGTGCGGCTGCGGGTGGTCAACACGGACACGACCCGCATCTACAAGCTGCATCCCGAGGGGGCCGAGACCCGGATCATCGCGTGGGACGGGCATCCGGTCGAGATCGACCTACCGGTGCCAACGGCGGATGAACCGCTGTTGCTGGGCCCCGGTCAGCGGGTGGATTTTGCCGTCCGGATGCCCGAGGGCGAAGGGCAGACGGCGGACCTGATGGCCAAGTTTCCCGGCCAGCCGCACCGCGCCATGGCGCGCATGCGGGCTACTGGCACATCAGCGGCGCGCGATCTGAGAGAGCTGCGCCCGCTGCGTACAAATCCCGTTGCGCGCCCCGATCCGGATCGTGCGGAATTGCATGAGTTCGTCTTTGGCTGGACGCCGGAGGGCAGTGCCCCGAATGACGGGTTCTGCGGCACGCTGGGGTACAGTTTCTGGTCGATCAACCGCAAACCCTGGCCGGGCGATGCGGCGCAGGGCACCGGGCCGCTGGCGGTATTGGAACAGGGCAAAAGCTATGTCCTGCGGTTGCGCAACGAGTCGCCCAACCTGCATCCGATCCACCTGCACGGGCTGGCCTTCGTGCCGCTGCGATCCAACCTGCGCATCCTGCCACCACTGATGACGGACACGATGCTGCTGTTGAAGGATGAGGTGGCGGATATAGCGCTGGTGGCGGACAACCCCGGCGACTGGGCGTTTCATTGCCATGTGATCGAACATCAGAAAACCGGGCTGACCGGGTTCATCCGGGTGGTTTGAACGATGAAACCCGTCGGCCCGACACCGGACCGGCGGGTTGAACGGATCAGATCACGGGTGACGGCGCAGGATGGGGTTCAGCACGGCCACAAACACGATGCCGTACAAAACATGTCCGATCAGCGCGACCCATGTGATGCCGACAAAGTTCAGGAACGGCGGCAGACCTGCAAAGGTCGTGACACCTCCGATAGCAAATACCCACAGACCGAAACCATAGATTGCCGAGGCAACAAACATGTGGACCGGGCCCAGAACCTTGACCCAGATTGGCTGGAAAACAAGGAACCAGCCCAAAGGATAGGCAATCAGGCCGACAATGTAGAAATGCACGAAGAAACCCAGAAAAGCGTTGCTGGGAAGGCCCAGACTGGACAGCAAACTCTGCGCCAGACCTTCGGGTGACAGGTTGGCCCAGCCGATGCCTGGGCTGACGACCTGCCCCCAGAAATCGAAGGCCATGGTTGCCACAAACCCGGCAATGAACAGAAAGCCGATATTGACGAGCGAGAGTTTTGCACGTTGCATTGGATTGCCTTTATCCGTTGTTTCCCAAGTGCTTTGACCTGTCGCAGTCAGACTGATGCCAAAGCAGCTAACACCCAGATACATGTCTCGGGTCGTGGCGGATATAGTCTTCAAGTTTGATTGAAACTTGTGACAGGCCGGGCGGCAGCACCGATCAGCTGACCCGATCCAGCAACGCCTTGGCGGCCGCCTGTTCGGCCTGGCGCTTGGAGCCTGCGGTGGCTTGTGCCTCGGTTCCGTCCTGAAGGCGGGCGGCGATTGTGAAGACGGGGGCGTGGTCGGGGCCGCTGCGTTTGACCTCGACATAGCTGGGTGGTTTCTGGCCGCGCGCCTGCGCCCATTCCTGAAGCGCGGTTTTGGCGTCGCGGGCGTCGGCCTCGACCTTGTGGATGCGGTCGCCCCAGAGGGCGAGGATGACATCGCGGGCGGCTTCGAACCCGGCGTCGCGGTAGATGGCGGCAATCACCGCCTCCATCGCGTCGCCCAGCAGCGCCTGTTTGCGGCGCCCACCCGAGAGCATCTCGGACCGGCCCAGTTTCAGCACCGCGCCCAGATCGATCTGGCGGGCGACATCTGCGCAGGCCTCTTTCCGGACCAGAGCGTTGAACCGGGGCGCAAGCTGGCCTTCGGAGGCTTTCTTGTCGGCCTCAAGCAGCGCGGTGGCCATGACAAGACCCAGCACCCGGTCGCCCAGAAATTCAAGCCGCTGATTGTCGGGCCGGGTCGACGATGAGACCGAGCCGTGGGTCAGCGCACGCACCAGCAGCTCGGGGTTGGCAAATTCATACCCCAAACGCTGCTGGAAGGCCTTTATCTCGGCTGAGAGCTTCAATTCACAGCCTTGAAGAACCGATCCCCACGCCAGGTCCAGAAGAACAGCATCGACCGGCCAGCGGACGAGAACATGATCCGGTCGGCGCGACCGATCAGGTTTTCGTAAGGCACATAGCCAACCCCGCCAGCGGATTGCGGCAGGCGGCTGTCAGCCGAGTTGTCGCGGTTGTCGCCCATGAAGAAATAGTGGCCTTCGGGCACGGTATAGATGCCGGTATTGTCCGAGCCCTGATTGCCGATATTCAGCACGTCATAAGTGACACCGTTGGGCAGGGTTTCGATCAGGCGCGACTTTTCACAGGCGCCGCCAACACCGACGGGGCCGTTTTCGCAGCGGGGGCGCAGGCGTTGCGGGCCCTGCGGTTCGGCGATTTCGGTGAATATGCCGTCAGGCTGTTGCGGAACCGGTGTGCCGTTGAGGATGATCTGCCCCTCGCGGACCTGAATGCGGTCGCCCGGCAGGCCGATCAGGCGCTTGATATAGTCGCGCCCGCTGACCGGGTGGCGGAAGACAATGACGTCGCCGCGCACGGGATCGCCGCCCCAGATGCGGCTTCCGTCGTCGCCCTGCATCCAGCCACAGAGATCTTCGGCGTCGATATTCAGGCCGACACTGGGGATGATCAGGCTGGGACATGAGGCGTAGGAATAGCCGTAGGCCATCTTGTTGACGAAGAGGAAATCGCCGATCAGCAGCGTCTGCTTCATCGAACCGGACGGAATCCAGAACGGTTGAAAGAAGAGGGTCCGGAACACGCCCGCGATCAGCAGGGCATAGACGATGGTCTTGATCGTTTCCCAGACGCCGCTTCCGGTTTTGGCTTCCTCGGCCATACTGCTCTCTCCAGTTCTCTGTGCTTGGCTTCGCTGCTACATGCGGGGGGGATGGGGTCAAGTCAAGGCTGTGTGACGTGATCTTGCAGGGGACGCGCCTCGATCACGACAAAGGCCTGTGCCCAGGGGTGGTCATCGGTCAGGGTGACGTGGATGATCGCCTCGTGACCTGCGGGGGTCAGCTCGTTCAGGCGTTCGGCGGCCCAGCCGGTGACATGCATCACCGGCTGCCCGGTGCGCAGGTTGGTGACGGCCATGTCTTTCCACGAAATGCCCATGCGCAGGCCGGTGCCGAGCGCCTTGGAACATGCCTCTTTCGCGGCCCAGCGTTTGGCATAAGTGCCTGCGGTATCCGCGCGGCGTTCGGCCTTGCGCTGTTCGGTGTCAGTAAAGACACGGTTGCGGAACCGGTCGCCGAACCGGTCGAGCGTACCCTGAATGCGGTCGATGTTTGCAAGGTCTGTGCCGATGCCGAGGATCATATGGCTCTCATTTCTCTGGTCGGGCCAATCAACGGCAATTGATGACCACACGCAAGCGGTTGGTTGCCGCATTCCGTGATATACTTTACCGGAATGTTCAGTTTTTTGGTTGGTGCGGGGGGACGCAATGTCGAAAATTCCGTTCATGGCAATCGCGGTGGCTGGCATTGTCGCAAGCACCGTTTCCACCGCTTTTGCACAGGATTGCGGAACCCAGGATACCCCCTGTCAGGTAGGAGAGTTGTCCTATCGGGTGGTTCTGCCCGAGGCCGCGCCCGAGCCGCCAGCTGTTATCTATCTGCATGGCTATGGGGCAACGGCGAATTCAGCCGTAAATCTTTCCGGCCTCGCGGCGGCCTTTACCGACCGCGGCATCGCCTTTATCGCGCCGAACGGTCAGGTCGACATTGGCAATCCCAAGGCGCTGGATTGGGGAGTGCATGATGGCTATCGCTGGCCGCGGGATGATCTGGCCGCGCTGGAGCAGATCAAGCAAGACGCCATTGCCCGTTTCGACCTGAACGCCGACCGCATTTTGCTGGCGGGGTATTCACGCGGCGGATCACTGGTTTGGGACAAGGCCTGCACGGATCATTCCTTTGCCTTTGCCTATGCCTCGGCATCAGGGGCCTTTTGGGAGCCGATGTGGCGGCGGTGCAGCGGCCCAGTTCACATGCATCATTCCCACGGATTTGCAGACCGGACCGTCCCGCTGGAAGGGCGTTTTGTGACCTTTGGGGACTATGATTTCGAACAGGGTAGCGTTTTGAAATCCATTGAAATTCTGACCAGAACCAATGGATGCGGGCAGATGGCGAACAGTGTTTCAACAGAAGGTGCAACCTGGCGAAAGAAGTGGACCGAGTGTCAGAACGGCTCTGTCACCCTGTCGCTGGGGCCACATGGTCACGGCAGGCAACCCGGTTGGGCAAATGCTGTTGCGGAATGGTTTCTGGAAATCTCGAGCGCGCCCTAGCGCCTCCACCGGCATTTGCCAAAATCAATTTGCCTGCTTTACGACAACCGCACCGTCAAAATCTTGTAACTCGCCAGGCCAAAAAACCCGGCAAAGGCGAAATCGAACCAGCGGCGGGCGCGGCGGTAGGTGCGGACCATGCGGGCGGATGAGAACAGGAACGCATAGCCGATGAAGATCAGCAGCGATCCTGCGTACAGCATGGCGAAATAGCCCAGCAGCATCGGCAGGTTGGCATCGCTCGGCGCGACGATGGCATAGATCGACCCCCAGCTGAGGATTGCCTTGGGGTTGGTCAGGTGGATCGCCGCACCTTTGGCAAAAACCGTGGGCAGCGTGCCGGTGACCGGTTTGCCCAATGCGACCTCATCATCCGAGGTCACCGCGCGTTTCAGGGCCTTCAGCGCCAGCCAGCCCAGATAGGCCACGCCGACATAGCGGATTACCTCGAACAGCCAGACATTGGCCAGCATGACCGCCGACAGGCCCAGCGCCGCGGCAATGCCCCAGGCGGCCGATCCGGCGCAGATGCCAAGGGCAAAGGCCAGCCCGGCGGTACGGCCTTCGGTCATGGCGGTTCCGGCAATGCCCATCGTGGCCGGGCCCGGAGAGCCCCCTGCCATCAGCCAGGCGAACCAGATGGCGATAAAGCCGGAGGTGATCACGCGCGCGCCTCGTCCATCAGGCGGCGCATCTCCCGAATGGCGGGGGTGAGACCCAGAAAGATCGCCTCACCAATCAGGAAATGCCCGATGTTCAGTTCCATGACCTCGGGGAAAGCGGCAACCGGCTTTACGGAGTCGTATGTCAGGCCATGGCCTGCATGGACCTCGAGCCCCAGTGAATGGGCAAAGGTGGACATCAGGCGCAGCGATTCAAGCTCGCGCGCGGCGGCGTCCATACGTCCTTCGGCATGGGCGTCGCAATAGGCACCGGTGTGCAGTTCGATCACCTCGGCACCGATGCGGTGCGCGGCCTCGATCTGACGCTGATCCGCGGCGATGAAGATCGACACGCGGCACCCGGCCTCGCGCAGGGGGGCGATGAAATGGGCCAGCTTGTTTTCCTCGCGCGCGACTTCGAGCCCGCCTTCGGTGGTGCGTTCCTCGCGCTTTTCGGGAACGATACAGACGGCGTGCGGTTTGTGGCGCAGGGCGATTTTCTGCATCTCTTCGGTGGCGGCCATTTCAAAGTTCAGAGGCACCGACAGAACCTCCATCAGCCCGTCGATATCGGCGTCCGAGATATGGCGGCGGTCTTCGCGCAGATGCGCGGTGATGCCGTCGGCGCCGGCCTCCTCTGCCAGCTTGGCGGCGCGCAGCGGGTCAGGATAGGCCCCGCCGCGCGCGTTGCGCACGGTGGCGACATGATCGATATTCACACCCAGACGCAGACGGCTTTCGGACATCATTTGGTTCCTTTTGCAGATTTTCGCCCCGACCTTAGCGATCTTGGCGCGGGACCGGCAGGTGTTTCTTCGGCCCGGCGTTTGATTTCTTCAAACTTTGCCTTGATCTTGGCGCGGCGGCGCAGCTGGTAGGTCAGGATCAGCGGCAGGCTGAGGTAGTAGCAGATGATGCCCGCCACGATACCGGGAATGATGCCGCCAATCATGTAGGGATAGAAAACGTCATCGTAGAACTGACCCAGCCCGTGCCAGTCGGCCACGCGGTCCGTGAACAGGGCAAGAAGATTGTCCTTGAGGTCGCCGATGGCGTCGGCAAACTTGCCCATCAGCCCCTGCGTGTCGCCTTCTTCATATTCGGTGCCCAGCAGGAAATGCCCGGTTTGCAGGCAGATCACCCCAATCGGGACATAGGTCAGGGGGTTGCCGAAGAACGTACCGCTGAGCGCGGCCAGAATATTGCCCTTGATCAGCCGCGCACCAATTGCGGCGACCAGAAAGTGCAGCCCATAAAACGGCGTGAAGGATGCGAAAACGCCCGCCCCGATGCCGCGGGCAATCCGGTCAGGGGAATCCGGCAGGCGGCGGACACGGTGTTTGACATAGTGGAAGGCGCGGGTCCATCCGCCACGCGGATAGACGAGTTCCGAAGCGACCTGAACAGGAGAGCGTCGGTCTCGGCGCTTGAATACCACCCGTGATCACCCCTTCTCAGCCAGCCGCGGTCGCGGTTTTGGTCCGGTCCCGATAACGCTCGACCGCTGCAACGTCGCTTTCAGCCTCAAGCATCAGCATCAGCGAATGCAACTGTTCAAGGTCGCGCAGTTCGACATTGATCAGCAGGCGGTAAAAATCCGGTTTGCGGTCCACAAATTCCAAGTTTGAGATATTGGCCTTTTTCTCGCCGATCAATGTGCAAATGCGCCCCAGAACCCCGGCATCGTTGCCGATGGTCAGATCCAGTGTCGCCCCATAGACGGCCGGGTGCGTGCCAGAATGCCAATGCAGATCGACCCAGCGTTCCGGTTCGCTTTCATATTGGCTGAGCTTGTCGCAGTCGATGGCGTGCACCACAACACCCTTGCCCCGGTAGGTGATGCCGACGATCCGTTCGCCCGGCAGCGGCTGGCAGCAGGGCGCGCGGTCGAATTTCTGGCCGGGCTCAAGACCGATCACCGCGCGCCGCAGCGGGATGGCATCGCCGTCATCCTGAGCCAGTTCGGGATAAACGGCCTGAACCACCTCATGAGCGGTCAATTCGGCACTGCCCAGACGGGCCAGCAATTCATGCCGGTCTTTCAGGCGCAGGTGCTTGGCGGCGGTATCAAGCGCCTTGTCGGTGGCCTTGCGACCCACATGGTCAAAGCCCGAGCGCGCCAGTTCCTTGCCCAGCTTGATGAACCGTTCGCGATCCACCTCGCGCAGGGCGCGGCGGATGGCGGTACGGGCCTTGCCGGTGACGGCGATCTCAAGCCACGTGACCTGCGGTGTCTGCCCGTCAGCGGTGATGATATCCACGGACTGGCCGTTCTTCATCCGCGTCCAGAGCGGCACACGAATGCCATCGACCTTGGCCCCCACACAGGCATGGCCGATCCGGGTGTGGATGGCATAGGCGAAATCGATTGGGGTCGCACCGCGCGGCAGTTTCACCACGTCGCCCTTGGGGGTGAAGCAGAAGACCTGGTCCGAATACATCTCGAGCTTGACGGCTTCGAGGAAATCTTCGTGATCGTCCTCGTTGTCGAATTGCTCGGTCAGGTTGGATATCCACTTCGCCGGGTCGACGGCAAAGGGGTTTTCCGTGCGCACCCCGTCCCGGTAGGACCAGTGCGCCGCAACGCCGGTTTCGGCCACGTCGTGCATCTGGCGGGTACGGATCTGAACCTCGACCCGTTTGCCATCGCGGCCCGAAACGGTGGTGTGAATCGAGCGGTAGCCATTCGATTTCGGCTGGCTGATATAGTCCTTGAACCGACCCGGCACCGCGCGCCAGCGCTGATGGATGGCCCCAAGCGTGCGATAGCAGTCTTCTTCCGTCTGGGTGATGATGCGGAACCCGTAGATATCCGAGAGGCGCGAGAAGCCCTGATCCTTTTCCTGCATCTTGCGCCAGATCGAATAGGGTTTCTTGGCGCGGCCAAAGACTTCGGCTTCGATGCCGGCCTTTTCCAGCTCGTGACGCATGTCGCCGGTGATGCGGTGGATCACATCACCGGTTTCGCGTTGCAGCGTGATAAAGCGACGGATGATCGACTGGCGGCCTTCGGGGTTCAGGACGCGGAACGCGAGGTCTTCGAGCTCCTCGCGCATCCATTGCATCCCCATGCGGCCCGCAAGCGGCGCGTAGATATCCATCGTCTCGCGCGCTTTCTGAACCTGCTTTTCGGGCCGCATCGCCTTGATGGTGCGCATGTTGTGCAGACGGTCGGCCAGCTTGACCAGAATGACCCGCAGGTCCTTGGACATGGCCATGAACAGCTTGCGGAAATTCTCGGCCTGTTTGGTTTCGCGGCTGGACAGTTGCAGGTTGGTCAGCTTGGTGACGCCATCGACCAGCTTGGCGACCTCATCACCGAACAGGTCGGACACCTTGCCGTAATTGGCCTTGGTGTCTTCGATCGTGTCGTGCAGCAATGCGGTGATGATCGTCGCATCATCCAGACGCTGTTCGGTCAGGATGGCGGCAACGGCAACAGGGTGGGTAAAGTAGGGCTCGCCTGAGTGGCGGAATTGCCCTGCGTGCATCTGCTGGCCAAACTCATAGGCCAGCGCGAGACGTTCAGCATTCGTCTTGGGATTGTAGTTGCGGACCAGCGCAATCAGATCGTCAGCAGAAATCATCCGGCCCGCACCTTCGTCTTTGGAGCTTACCCCTGCCCTTGAGCCTCCATCAGAGCGCGCAGGAGCTTTTCTTCGGACATGTCGTCCATCGCAGGCTTGTCCGACTCGGCACCCATCAGCAGCGCCATCTGATCTTCTTCCGGCTCATCAACCTCGATCTGGGTCTGGTTGGCCTCGATCAGGCGTTCGCGCAGGGCGTCCGCACCTTGGGTCTCGTCGGCGATTTCGCGCAGGGACACGACAGGGTTCTTGTCGTTGTCGCGGTCAACGGTAATCGCGGCACCGGCAGAAATCTCGCGCGCCCGATGGGCGGCCAGCATCACCAGTTCGAACCGGTTTGGAACCTTGTCTACGCAATCTTCAACCGTCACGCGGGCCATTGGGCGCTCTCCGTTTCTGAGTCCATGTCAGGAAGAGGTTTATCTAAGCGCGATTCCGCGCCTTGACAAGCAGGAAATGCTGCATTTGCAGGGATCACAGCGGCGTAACCGCTGCAACCTCGGACGGGGGCAGGTCGGCGACCATCTGGGAAACCGTGCGATCAAGCACGGGGTGGCGCCAGTCGGGCACAATATCCGCCATCGGCACAAGCACAAAAGCGCGGTCCTGAAGGCGCGGATGCGGCAGGATCAGCTGTCGCGGTGCTTCTTGTCGCTGTGCCTCGGGCGGCAGGGTCAGCCAGCGGTCGAACAGGGCGCGGTCGGGCAGAATCTGATCGCTATAGCACACAAGATCCAGATCCAGCGTCCGCATTCCCCAGCGCTGCACCCGTTCACGACCGAACTGGTGTTCAACCTCGTGCAGTACGCGCAAAAGCTGGGCCGGGGACTTGTCGGTTTCGATCAGCACAGCCGCATTCACGTAATCCGGGCCAGCGCCAGCGGGGAAGCAAGGCGTCGCAAAAAACCGGCTGACAGAGCGAATCACTACGCCCTGCTGCGAAAGTGCGTCAATTGCGCGCTGTAGCGTTACAGCGGGCCCATTTCCTCTCAAATCGAGATTTGCGCCCAATGCCACAACAGCGTTTGGCAATGAATTGTGCATATGCTACCCTATATTCGACACATTGCATACTTGCGATAACGGCCAAAAGTTCTAATTATAAGCCCACCAGATTGCGTCAATTTATAAAACACCCACTCACTCACGTAACGCGGCGCAGTCTGGATTATACCGGAAGGACCTATTTATGTTTTATAAGGACGAACGGCTAGCGCTGTTCATCGACGGCTCGAATCTTTATGCCGCGGCAAAAGCACTCGGTTTCGACATAGACTACAAACTTCTGCGGCAGGAATTCATGCGCCGTGGCAAGTTGCTTCGGGCTTTCTACTATACAGCGCTGCTTGAAAACGACGAGTATTCACCGATCCGCCCATTGGTTGACTGGCTTCATTACAACGGCTTCACCATGGTCACAAAACCGGCCAAGGAATACACCGACAGCATGGGGCGTCGGAAAGTCAAAGGAAACATGGATATCGAGCTGACGGTCGATGCCATGGAACTGGCACCGCGTGTGGATCATATCGTGCTGTTCTCAGGCGATGGAGATTTCCGCCCGCTGATCGCCAGCCTGCAACGTCAGGGCGTTCGCGTATCAGTCGTGTCGACCATCCGCAGTCAGCCGCCGATGATTTCGGACGAACTGCGCCGTCAGGCCGACAACTTCATCGAGTTGGAAGACCTGCGCGACGTAATCGGTCGCCCGCCGCGTGAAATGCCGGCAGAGCATCGCAGCGTCGCGGTTGCAGGCGGCAGCTGATCCGGCACCACTGCCTGTTGATGGGAAAAATTCGCGCGGTCAGGACCGGGGTCCTGGCCGCGCTTCTTTAACTAAGGATTGGTGCTGAAACATCCTCTGACTAACAACGATTCGTGTCAGATGAATGACAATGTCCTGTCTGGACCAAGGCCGGGAAAAGACTTACCTGTGCCCTAAGGAGACAGCCGAATGACCAAGCCGCCACTGACACTTTACCTGGCCGCCCCGCGCGGGTTCTGCGCCGGTGTGGACCGCGCCATCAAGATCGTTGAAATGGCCCTGCAGAAATGGGGGCCGCCGGTCTATGTGCGCCACGAGATCGTGCATAACAAATTCGTGGTCGACGGGTTGCGGGCCAAAGGGGCTGTGTTTGTCGAAGAACTGCATGAATGCCCCAATGACCGCCCGGTGATCTTTTCCGCCCATGGTGTTCCGAAATCGGTACCCGCCGAAGCCGCGCAACGTGAGATGATCTATGTGGATGCCACCTGTCCCCTGGTGTCGAAGGTTCATGTCGAGGCGCAGCGCCATGCGGATGCGGGATTGCAGATGATCATGATCGGCCACAAGGGCCATCCCGAAACCGTTGGCACGATGGGACAGTTGCCAAAGGGTGATGTGCTGCTGGTCGAAACGGTCGAGGATGTGGCCACCGTGCAGGTGCGCGACCCCGACAAGCTGGCCTTTGTCACCCAGACCACCCTGTCAGTGGATGATACCAAGGACATCATCGCAGCCCTTCAGGACCGGTTCCCGGCCATTGTCGGGCCGCATAAGGAAGACATCTGTTATGCCACCACCAACCGGCAGGAGGCCGTGAAGGCCGTGGCCCCCAAGGCCGATGCGCTGCTGGTTGTGGGAGCTCCGAACTCGTCAAACTCCCGCCGTCTGGTCGAGGTTGCCTCACGCGAGGGGTGCAAATACGCGCAGCTGGTCCAGCGTGCGACCGAGATCGACTGGCGCGCTTTGCAGGGCATCGAAAGCGTTGCGGTGACCGCAGGCGCATCTGCCCCGGAATTGCTGGTGAACGAGGTGATCGACGCCTTCCGCGACCATTACGATGTCACTGTCGAGCCGGTCGAGACCGCAACCGAAAACGTCGAGTTCAAAGTACCGCGCGTGTTGAGGCAACCGGCGTGACCGGCGTGCCGAAGGCGCCGCTTTATCTTGGGTTGGCGGGACTGGTCCCGTTTGTCTGGGGCGCGCTGACATATCTGAACGGCGATCTGAACGACTGGGGCACGCATACATTTGGCCCGCGCTTTGTCGGGCCTTATGTGCAGCTGTTTTATGGCTCGGTCATCCTGAGCTTTATGTCAGGTGTGCTGTGGGGGTTTGCCACCAAAACCTCGGGCAGCAAGGCGGCGCTGTGTTATGCGCTGTCGGTCCTGCCTGCGCTGTGGGCCTTTGCCATGACGGGCGGCGGGCCGGTCACTGCGGGCACCAATCTGATCTACGGGTTCACCGGCTTGCTGCTGCTGGACGCCCTGTTTTCATACTGGCGGCTGACGCCGGTCTGGTGGATGCAGCTGCGTATCCTGCTGACCGCAGTCGTTCTGGCCAGCCTAGCCGTCGGAGTGTACCTGTGAGCGACAAACGCACAATTGATGCCTATACGAAGAGAGTAAACGAATATCTGGCCATTCCTTTGCCAGCCGAACAGCTCAAGACCCGTCAGG
Organism: Ruegeria sp. AF3; assembly: GCF_056536285.1. Classification (NCBI taxonomy): domain Bacteria; kingdom Pseudomonadati; phylum Pseudomonadota; class Alphaproteobacteria; order Rhodobacterales; family Roseobacteraceae; genus Ruegeria; species Ruegeria sp. AF3. Next base: position 1,217,177 of record NZ_JBQFJM010000001.1, read on the forward strand.
ATTTTGCCGATGCGGTCGGTGCGGGCGGCTATGTGCTGGATCTGGGGTCAGGACCCGGATCGGACAGCGGTTTCCTGATGCGTCAGGGGCTGAAGGTGCGGGCGCTGGATGCCACCCCCGCCTTTGTCGAACATGCCCGCCGGAACGGGGTGGACGCGCATCTGGGCACGTTCGACGACGTTACCGAAACCGCCGAATATGATGGCGTCTACGCCAGTTTTTCCCTGCTGCACGCGCCGCGTGCGGATTTTCCGCGTCACCTGAAAGCGATCCACACGGCCCTGAAGCCCGGAGGCCAGCTGTTTCTGGGCATGAAGCTGGGCACGGGCGAGCATCGTGACGATCTGGACCGCTATTACACCTATTACTCGGAAGCCGAAATCCTAGAGGCGCTGACCCAGGCCGGGTTCACGGTTGACCGCGCGGTCGAAGGAATGGGCAAGGGTCTGGCCGGGTCGTACGACGGGTTTATTCTGGTGTTCGCCCATGCCTGAGTTGTTTGCCTATACAGATGGCGCCTGTTCCGGCAATCCCGGCCCCGGAGGCTGGGGCGTGCTGCTGCGCGCGATGGACGGGGACAGGGTTTTGAAGGAGCGGGAACTGAACGGCGGCGAGGCCGAGACGACCAACAACCGGATGGAGTTGCTGGCTGCCATCAGCGCGCTTGAGACGCTGGAGCGCCCGTCGAAGATCACCATTGTCACCGACAGCGCCTATGTGAAGAACGGCGTCACCGGCTGGATATTCGGCTGGAAGCGGAATGGCTGGAAAACCTCGAACAAGAAGCCGGTCAAGAATGTCGATCTGTGGCAGCGTCTGGACGAGGCGCAGGAACGACATGATGTGACATGGGAATGGGTCAAGGGCCATGCGGGCCATCCCGAAAACGAAAAGGCCGATGAACTGGCCCGCGCAGGCATGGCGCCCTTCAAGCCGAAAAAGGCGCAGGCGTGAGCGCGCTGACGCTGCTGGATTATGCCTCGGTTCTGATCTTTGCGCTGACCGGGGCGCTGGTGGCCAGCCGGGCGCAGCTGGATCTGGTGGGTTTTGCTTTCATGGCCTGCCTGACCGCAGTTGGCGGCGGCACGGTACGCGACCTGCTGCTGGACCGGCACCCGATCTTCTGGGTCGGCCAGCCGGATTACATCCTGATCGCCGTCGCGGCGGCGGTGTTTGTATTCTTTACCGCGCATCTGGTGGAAAGCCGCTATAACTGGCTGGTCTGGCTGGACAGTTTCGCGCTGTCAGTCGCCGTTGCGGCCGGAACCGGAGCCGCGTTGTCACTGGATCAGCCCGGTATCATCGTCGTGCTGATGGGAGTGACGACCGGGTGTCTGGGCGGGCTGATGCGCGACGTGGTCTGCAACGAGGTGCCGCTGGTGCTGAAACAGGGCGAACTTTACGTCTCGTGCGCATTTGTGGGGGCGTTGACGGCGGTACTTGCGGTCAGGCTGGGGCTGGAGCCCGCCTTTGTGCTGGGTCTGTGCGCCCTTGTGTGCTGGGCCTTGCGGGCCGGGTCGCTGGTGTTTGGATGGCAGTTGCCCGTCTACAAAAGCCGCCCGCCCCGAAACTGAACCTGTCGGTGGACGCGACCGGGGCGGGCTGATAGCTGTTTGGAACGCGCAGCCCGGAGGCCAAATGCCGTTCAGACTTACATCGATTGCGGTCTCACTGGCTTTGCTGGCCTCATGCGGCGCATATTATGCACCCGTCCGCTTTGTTGCTGAGGGTGACCGGATCATCGCCTCGGGCACGATTGACGAAACAACGCTGTCCGCTTTCGAAGACGTCACCGCCGAAAACCCCAAAGCGCGCACGCTGGTGCTGCAATATATCGAGGGGTCGGTGGATGACGACGCCAATGTCATCTTCAGCCGAGAGGTGCGCAAGGCCGGGTTCGATACCGTTGTGCCCTCGGACGGTCTGGTTGCCAGCGGCGGCACCGATCTGTTTCTGGCCGGACATCGCCGCGTTTTGCAACCGGGGGCCTGTGTCGGTGTTCACAGCTGGGCCGGATCGGGGCTGGTGGCCACGGAGCTGCCCAAAGATGACCCGGAACATGACCGCTATCTGGATTACTTCAGGGACATTGGCGTGGATGAGGCGTTTTACTGGTACACGCTGTATGCGGCCCCGGCCGACAGCATCCACTGGATGACCGCCGCCGAGGCGAACCGGTTCGATATGACGACGAAAACAGCCCCGGCGCTTGGTTCAGCGCTGGAGTGCGACGAGCGCTGATCTGCTGCACTATCTGTCGAGTGAAGGTTTCCGGGACGGAATGCGCGGCCAAGGAATATGCTAGCGGCGCAGGTAGGTCTGCCAGATCCAGATCACCAGCAATGCGCCCAGAACCGCGCCCACAAAGCCCGACATCCAGCCCATGACGGTTATCAGAAACCGCAGAACGAACCCTCCGATCAGGGCCCCGAAAACACCGATCAGCATGGTGGTTGGAATGTCCGCCTCGATCCGCATCAGGCGGGTGGCGAGGAACCCCGCGGCAGCGCCGATGATGATCAGGGCGACGACGGGCATGTCATTTTCGCCAATGGGTCGGCACGATGATCAGCGCGCCGATAGACGAGATCACCGCATCCAAACCCGGAGGGCCAAAGCTGATACCGAACATGATGCGGATGAAGTAGAACAGGAACGCCCCGCCCACGCAGATGATGATCGACTGAAGATAGCCGTTATGAGTGAACCCGGTCTGTTCGGACAGATATCCGACGATCCCGGCAATCACGACGGTCCCCATCATCACCATGAACATCGGGCTTCTCCTAGGTCAGGCGGGTGCCGGTGGGAATGGGCCAGCCCCGCAGGAAGGTTTCCCTATCCTGCGCGCCTTTACCCGCCCGTTGCAAGCGCAGCAGTTCGACCGCACCCTGACCGCAGGCCACGTGCAGGTCGTCGTTCAGAACCTCACCCGCTGCGCCCTGCCCGTCTGCCAGCCGCGATACCAGCAGCTTGATGCGTTCGCCATTCATTTCGGTCCACGCGCCGGGAAAGGGTGACAGCCCGCGAATTTGCCTGTCGACCTCGACCGCCGGGCGCGTCCAGTCGATGCGGGCCTCGGACTTGTCGATCTTGGCGGCATAGGTCACGCCATCCTCGGGCTGAGGCTCGGGTATCAGGTCCGGCAGCTTGGCCAGCGCCTCGACGATCAGCGCGGCCCCCATGGCCGAGAGCCGGTCATGTAGATGCGCGGTGGTTTCTTCAGCCTCAATCGAGGTTGCCTGTCGCAGCAGGACCGGGCCGGTGTCCAGACCGGCCTCCATCTGCATGATGCAGATCCCGGTTTCGGCATCGCCGGACATGATCGCCCGGTGGATCGGGGCGGCACCGCGCCAGCGCGGCAGCAGGCTGGCGTGGATGTTCAGGCAGCCGTGTCGCGGCGCGTCCAGAATGGGTTTCGGCAGGATCAGGCCATAAGCGACGACGACGGCGATATCGGCGTTCAGCGCGGCAAACGCGGTTTGTTCGTCAGCAGATTTCAGAGAGACCGGGTGGCGGACGGGCAGGCCCAGCGCCTCGGCCCGGGCGTGAACCGGTGTCGGGCGGTCTTTCTTGCCACGTCCGGCGGGGCGCGGGGGCTGACAGTAGACGGCGGCGATGTCGTGCCCGGCCCTGACGAGTGCGTCCAGCACCGGGACCGAAAAATCGGGGGTTCCCATGAAGATGATGCGCATCGTTGGCTCCGGCGGTTGGGACGGGTGCCGGGCTGAAGCCCGGCCTAGGGACGTCAGGGTTGTTTACGTGCCTTGCGCAGCAGCATGTCACGTTTGACCTTGCTGAGACGGTCGAAATACATCCGTCCGTTCAGGTGGTCTATCTGGTGCTGCACGCTGGTCGCATCGATCCCGACGAAATCGCGGCGGTCCAGCATGCCATGTTCGTTCAGGAACTTCACGGTCACCGCGCGAGGGCGTTTGATTTTGGCCGAGACGCCGGGCAGGTTCGGGCTGGCCTCTTCATGTTCGCGCAGCTCGATCGAGCTGTGCAGGATTTCCGGGTTTGCCAGACGCACCGCCCGGCCCCGTTCGGCAGAGCCGTCAACAACGGCAAGCCGCAGCATCACCCCGATCTGTGGCGCGGCAAGACCGACGCCGGGCATCGCCTCCATCGTGTCGATCATGTCGTCCCAGATGGCGCGGACCTCATCGGTGATCTCGGGCACCTCATCCGCCTTGGTGCACAGGCGCTTGTCAGGCCATGGCAGGCAGGTACGAACGGTCATGCACGGGCCCGTTCGCGTTTGAGCTTTTGCATCTTGCGGGTGATCATCTGCCGTTTCAGCGGCTTGAGATAGTCGATGAACAGCTTGCCGTCCAAATGATCGATCTCGTGCTGAACGCAGGTGGCCCAGAGCCCGTCAAAGGTTTCCTGTTGCAGGTTTCCGTCGCGGTCCATCCAAGTCACATCGACCACTTTGGGGCGCGTCACCTCGGCGTATTGATCAGGGATCGACAGGCAGCCTTCCTCGTAGACATTGGTTTCTTCCGAGGACGCGATGACCTGCGGGTTGAACATGATCAGCGGGCGCGGCGCCTCGCCTTCTTCCTTAATGCAATCCAGCACGATCAAGCGATCCAGCACGCCGATCTGTGGCGCGGCGAGGCCAACACCCGGGGCGTCATACATCGTTTCCAGCATATCATCGGCCAGTGCGCGCAGGTCGTCCGTGAGATCGGCCACGGGGGCGCAGACCTTCTTGAGACGGGGGTCGGGATAGATCAGGATGTTACGTTTCATGAGGCTGATTTAGGGCATCGTGCCCCGCGCCGCAACGCCCCCCTTGCACCTGCCTGAATTGCGGTTAGCTTTCGACCATCAGAATGGAGCTGACATGACTTTCAACGACCTGATCGACCGCCGGGGCACCAACAGTACCAAATGGGACAAGATGGAGATGCTGTACGGTGTCTCGCCCGAAGACGGGCTGGCCATGTGGACGGCCGATTCCGATTACCCGACGGCGCCCTGCGTGATCGACGCAGTGCGCAAGGCCGCAGATCACGGCGTGTTCGGGTATTCCTGGGCGCACCCGGAGTATCTGGCCTCGGTTCAATGGTGGATGAAAACCCGCCACGACTGGGAAATTGACACGGACTGGGTTCTGACGTCTCAGGGTCTGGGCAATGCTATTGCCCTGTCGCTGGATGTCTGGACCGAGCCTGGCGATCGCATCGTGACCTTCACCCCTGTCTACCATGAGTTTGCCCATAAGGTGAACAAGGCGGGCCGCCGGGTTGTGGAATGCCCGCTGGTGCGCGACGGCGACAGCTACGGGCTTGATCTGGAGGATGCGCAGGCGCGGCTGGACGGGTCCGAGAAGATGTTGCTGTGGTGTTCGCCGCAGAACCCGTCGGGCCGGGTCTGGACGCCGGAGGAACTGCGCGCCGTGGCCGCATTTGCCGAGCGCAACGGGCTGATCCTTGTGTCAGACGAGATCCACCACGATCTGGTCTATCCCGGTGCCAAGTTTGTGCCGATGGATGTGGCGGCCCCGGATGCGCGGCATTGGACGGTGACGCTGACAGCGGCATCGAAGACCTTTAACATCGCCGGGCAGCACACCGGCAACATGATCATTCCCAACCCCAAACTGCGCGAGGCGATGAAGCATCGGCTGACAACGCTGGATTATGGCCCCAGCGCGTTGGGTGTGGCGATGATCACCGCCGCCTACAGCCCGGCCGGCGCGGAATGGGCAGATGCCCAGATCGCGCATCTGGAGGAAAACCGGCGTCTGTTCGACCAGACCATCGCCGAGATTCCGGGCCTTTGGTCGATGCCCTTGCAGGCGACTTATCTGGCCTGGGTCGACTTTTCCGGCACCGGCATGGATCACACCGAGTTTGTCCGCCGCCTGCGCGAGGATGCGCGGATTGCAACCTCGTCCGGGCCCGGCTTTGGCACTGGCGGAGAAACGTTTGAACGGTTCAACCTGGCCACACAACGGGCGCGGGTCGAGGAAGCCTGCGTGCGGCTGAAGCGGGCCTTTGGCGACCTGCAATAAGCCAAGCGGTGGCTGGTTTGACTGGCCTCACGATGGACCGCGCCTGCTGTCCGGGCGCGGACCCCACGGCGAAATCCATAGCGATAGCCAGCCCTACGGCATGGTGGGCGTCACCCTGACCGAACCCGGGACGACAAAAATCCGAGCCTAGTCTTCGTAGCCCAGCAGTGCGATGGGCGCGTCCGGGGCGCGGTAGAAATCCAGCGGTGCCTTGTCATGGGCGGCGGTGCTGCGCTTGAATTCGTATCGCATCTCTCCGCCTTCATCCTGATCGGCAATGATCAGGCATTGATACAGAAGATTGGCCCCGTCATAGATATCGACCAACCCGCGCAGGCGCGGTGTTGTTTCCGCCTCAACCGTGAAACCATCTTTCCACAATTTGAGAATTTTATAGGTATTGTCGCCCATTTGGACACGAAGGCGACTGGCCTTTTTCAATGTGGCGATTCGGGCCGCATCCAACTCGGCGCGTATTTCCTTTGAAACATAAGTACTCATTAAATCATTCCCCCGCTAATGACCTCTATTGTGCGGGAACTGTTGTAAAAATCCAGTGAACGCGTTCGCGGAGCAGGCTGTGCCTGCGGTTTGTTGCACAGAAATCCCAGCATTGGCTGTGCGCGCATGCAGGTCTTGTGCGCGGGCAAATGCATAGGAACGGGCGGGGCTTGGACCTATCTTTGACCAAACGCCTGTGCGGAGGATGAGATATGGGCCTGCTGGTCGACGGAAAATGGCAAGACACCTGGTATGACACCAAATCCACCGGTGGCGCATTCAAACGCAGCGCGGCGCAGTTTCGCAACTGGCTGACCGCCGATGGCCGCGCGGGACCGTCGGGCAAAGGCGGGTTCCGGGCCGAAGCCGGGCGGTATCACCTGTATGTCAGCCACGCCTGCCCCTGGGCGCATCGCACCCTGATCTTTCGCGCGTTGAAAGGGCTGAGCGATCTGATCCCGGTTTCGGTCGTGCATCCCGACATGCTGGACCAGGGCTGGACCTTTGAGGTGGATGATCACGGTGCCACGGGTGACGGTCTTTACGGGCTGAGCCATGCACATCAGATCTATACCAAGGCGGATCCGTCCTATTCCGGTCGCGTCACGGTTCCGATCCTGTGGGACAAGGTGCAGGAGACCATCGTTTCGAACGAAAGTTCGGAAATCATCCGCATGTTCAATTCGGCCTTCAACGATATCACTGGCAATACGGACGATTACTGGCCCGAGGCGATGCGGGACGAGATCGAAGAGGTCAACACGCGCATCTATTCAGACGTCAACAACGGCGTCTACAAGTCGGGCTTTGCCACCACGCAGGACGCCTATGACGCTGCCGTACACCCATTGTTCGACACGCTGGACTGGCTGGAGGAGCGTCTGGCCCGGAACCGTTACCTGATGGGGGATCGGATCACCGAAGCCGATTGGCGGTTGTTCACAACCCTGATCCGCTTCGACCCGGTCTATCACCTGCATTTCAAGTGCAACCGGCGGCGCCTGGTCGATTACCCGAACCTATGGGCCTATACGCGTGAGCTGTATCAATGGCCCGGTGTCGCCGAGACCGTGAACATGACCCACATTGTGCGCCACTATCACTACAGCCATGACAGCATCAATCCGCACCGGATCATTCCGGTGAACCCGGTGCTGGATTACATGGAGCCGCATGGACGCGGTCAGCGCCCCGCAGCGTAATGTTCGACCATCGCCGCCAGATCCTCTGGCGGCGTTTCGCTTTGAACATAGGCACAGGCATTGGGACTGTGCGCAAAAATCGACCCGTCGGAAAAGAAGGTGGTGTTGGTGACAAAAATCACCCGCGCCTCGGGGCGGCGATAGCTGGCAAAATCGGCCACAGCCAATGCGCTTCCGGTTTCCAGAACCAGATCCAGCACGATGATATCAAAATCCGTGCCATAGAGCGCCAGAATGGCGGCCTCCTGAGCGTCAACCAGTGTGACTTCGGCGTCTTGCCGCTCCAGATGTCTTTTCCAGACCCGACCAAGGTCGGGGTTACTCTCAACAATCAGAACTTTCATTTGCAACAACCTCGGCACTTGGTATGGTGAGTGGTGCCGACCCCCGTGGTCCGTGATCTCGTTATTTCCTTAACAAAGTGTTAACAGCGGCCGCACGCTTGCGTGTTCGGGCGGATTTGCTTGTGTAAATGGCAAAAATCCGCTTGAAGCACCCCGAAACCGGTCAATCCCCGCAGAGAGAGCAGATGAGTACACTTGATCACGGCTTGGACCCCCGCGCAGTTCGCGACCACGGCGGGGGGCTGGACAGGGCGATTGTCAGGTATGGCGGAGCGCGTGAAGATTGGATCGATCTGTCGACCGGAATCAATCCGCATCCTTACGCCGTTGCGGGCCTGACCGCCGGGGATTGGGCCGAACTGCCGGATCACGGTGCCTTTGAACGGCTGAGTGATGCGGCCCGCAGGTTCTGGAACGTGCCGCAAGGGGCTGCAATCCTGCCGGTGCCCGGTGCATCGGCTGTCATCTCTCGCATTCCGGCGCTGGCCGCGCCAGGGCGTGTCCAGATCACGCCGCCCACCTATAACGAACACGCCGCCGCCTTTTCGGCGCAGGGGTGGCGTGTTCAGCCTGAGAGCGCGGCTGACGCCCGCGTGATCGTGCATCCCAATAACCCGGACGGGCGCATCTGGCAGGAACGCGATGTCTCGGCGCCTCTGACCGTGATCGACGAGAGCTTTTGCGATGTCACGCCAGAGGTATCGTTGATCCATATGGCGGAACGTCCCGGCGTGATCGTGCTGAAGAGTTTTGGCAAGTTCTGGGGGCTGGCCGGGATGCGGCTTGGGTTTGCCATCGGGCGGCCTGAGTTGATCAACCGCCTGAACGACCTGACCGGACCCTGGTCGGTGTCCGGCCCCGCCCTGCGGGTTGGGACAAAGGCCTTGTCGGACGATGACTGGGCCGATGCCACACGCGCGCGACTGGCGGATGAGGCGGCCCGGCTGGATGCGCTGATGCTGACCAGGGGCGCGGATATTGTCGGTGGCACCAGCCTGTTTCGTCTGTATCGGGTTGATGACGCCTTGGGGTGGCAGGACCGGCTGGCCCGCGCCCATATTTGGAGCCGTATCTTTCCTTATTCAACAACCTTTCTGCGTCTGGGTCTGCCACCGGAAAAGGGGTGGGACAGGCTGGAGGCCGCGCTGTGAACCCTGCCCTGATGCTGGTCTGCGCCATGTGTCTGGACGCCACTCTGGGAGAGCCCGACTGGCTCTGGTCCCGCGTCAAACACCCGGCGGTGATGATCGGCAACATGATCGGATGGCTGGACAAACGCCTGAACCACGGGCGCGGTCGGCGGTTGAAGGGTGTGGCGGTGCTTGCCCTTCTGATCTGCGGCGCATGGGGCCTCGGGTGGGGTCTGTCCCTGCTGGGGCCGGTGGTTGAAATTCTTGGCTGCGCGATTCTGCTGGCGCAAAAGTCGCTGGTTGCCCATGTCCGCGCGGTTGGTGACGGGTTGCAAACCTCGCTGGAAAACGGGCGGGCGCAGGTGGCTATGATCGTCTCGCGCGACACGCAGGACATGACCGGGGCACAGGTGGCGCGTTCCGCCATCGAAAGCGCGGCTGAAAACCTGAGCGACGGGGTCATTGCCCCTGCATTCTGGTTTCTGGTCGCCGGGCTTCCGGGGTTGCTGGTGTACAAGGCGGTGAACACCGCCGACAGCATGATCGGCTATCGCACCGAAACGTACCGTGATTTTGGCTGGGCCGCGGCCCGGTTCGACGACCTGCTGAACCTGATCCCTGCCCGCCTGACCTGCGTGATGATCGTGGCACTGTCCGGCCAATGGTCGCGCTGGGTTGAGATGATGCGGGATGCGCAACGCCATATCTCGCCCAATGCTGGCTGGCCCGAAGCCGCCATGGCCCGCGCCCTGAATGTCGCGCTGGCTGGCCCGCGCAGCTATGACGGGCAGGTGCGCGACCTAGCCTGGGTCAATGGCGACGCCCCGCGCGAGATCGGTGCATCAGAAGTTTTTCGCGCATGTGACATGCTTTGGCGGGTTTGGGGGCTTGCGCTTGGGCTCGTGTCAGTGTGGGTTGGGGCCAAACTGATATTCTGACGGACCTTTTCATGCGTATACTCTCTGGCCTGATCGCCGCTGCCCTGTTCACCTCACCTGCGCTGGCGCAATGTGGCGGTGGTTTTATTTCCTTTGTCAAAGGGCTGAAGGCCGAGGCCGTGCAGCAAGGTTTGGACAAATCAGCAGTGAACGGGTTCTTTGACGGGGTGCAGCAGGACATCGCCGTGCTGAAGGCCGACCGGGCGCAGGGCGTTTTTCAGAAGCCCTTTGTTGAATTTTCTCGTCGTCTGATTTCTCAAAACCGGATCGAGCGCGGGCAAGCGATGTCGCGCAAATACGATGCGGTCTTTGATCGGATCGAGCGGGAATATGGCGTTTCCCGCGGGGTGCTGCTGGCCTTCTGGGCATTTGAAACCGATTACGGATCGTTTCAAGGCGACTTCAACACCCGCAACGCCTTGGTGACGCTGGCCCATGACTGCCGCCGCCCGGAGCTGTTCCGACCGCAGATCTTCGCCGCCATCGAGCTGTATCAGAACGGTGATTTCGACCCGGCCCGCACCACCGGGGCTTGGGCCGGAGAGATCGGCATGGTGCAGATGCTGCCGCGTGACATACTGGAAAACGGCGTCGATGGTGACGGTGACGGGCATGTCCGCCTGAAAAGCTCGGCACCTGATGCGCTGATGTCGGGGGCCAGAATGCTGTCCCATCTGGGATGGCGCGCGGGTGAGCCTTGGTTGCAGGAGGTCACCGTGCCCGCGCAGATGGATTGGTCCCTGTCCGGCCCCGGCAAACCGCGTTCGGTGGCGGAATGGCAGGCGATGGGCGTACAGGCGCGCGGCGGGTCCTTGGCCAACCTACCCGCCTCGCTGATCCTGCCACAGGGGCGCAACGGGCCTGCTTTTCTGGCCTATCCGAATTTCGATGTCTATTTCGAATGGAACCAGAGCTTTGTCTATGTTCTGACCGCCGCCTATTTCGGAACACGGCTTGAGGGCGGCCAGATCTATGATGCGGGCAATCCCGCGCAGGGCCTGAATGGCGCACAGATGAAACAGTTGCAGACCAAACTGCAGGCCAAGGGGTATGATGTCGGCAAGATCGACGGGATTCTGGGGGCCGGAACGCGGGATGCGACGCAGGCGGAACAGAAACGCCTGGGCCTGCCCGCGGATGCCTGGCCAACGATGGAGTTGCTGGAAAAACTCTGAGCCAGCGGCCCGCACTGCTGCGGTATGGCGCAAAACCCCAAGATTATTCGACGATATCGGCACCGACGCCGCTGATTATGTGACCGGATATTTCTCGGGGTCAATTCCATGTCTTTGACAGACAAAATCGATGTAACTTCCCTTTGGAGGAATACCACCGAATTTGCTGCGAATACCACTGCGGGTTTCGCCCTGGAAATGGTGAAACCGGGCCCAGTCGGGTTCGTAGTCTTCAATGTTCTCGACCGGGTCCAGAAACCCGCGACGCGGCCAATACAAATGCCAATGCTGGCCTCGGTCGATTTCACCGGTGACCCCCAGCGCCCAGCGGGTCACGCTTGGGCCGGTTGTCGTCCACGGAAGGTCATAGAGCGTGATTGTCTCGCCCGCTTCATAGCGTTTGACCAGTTTCTCAACACGATCACTGCCCAACCAAAACGGGATCGGGACTTCTGACTCAAGGAAATTCAGGATCAGCCTCAGTGCCAGAGAATTTTTGGGAAGGCGCAAGACGCAATTGTTCATCGCCTTATTGCGCCAGACGACACCAAACAGATAGTCCGGTGGAACATCCAGCGGCCGGATGCAGTAGATATCCAGATCAACCCACACATAGTCGGTTTTTTGCAGCATGTGGATACGGAAGATGTCTGAATAGACCGCCATCCGTCGTCGGCCACCGGTCAGGTTTTCGGTGGTTTCATCTGTATAGATTTCGCGGGCATCATGAACAACGACGCCTTCGGGAACATCCATGTTCATATCCAGCACGTACAGGTGGAAGACATAGCCATGATCCAGAAAGGACTGAATGCATACTCTTTCAACGCAAGATAACGGCGAACCAAACCAGAAACTTGCAACTTGAAATTCCAAAACAGCACCTCTTGCCCTAAGCCGAAACGGGGTCGCTGCTGCACTAACGAAGCGGTGCGTGGCTCGTCAACCGCGGCGGCGGTTTTGGCACGACTTACCCTGCTTTGCGCCAGCGCGCTGTGTCGAGGTGCCCACAGTTTGGTTCTGGCCTATCTTCGGGCGTGCATTTTTGGGCTAATGTTCCTGGCGTAGCCTTTGGCACCTGCCGCGGGTTCAGTACGCTGCACGGGTTGGTCCATTGCCAAAGTGACCGGCCTGAACTGCTGACTTCCTTATTCGGGCCGCACCGGGTATCGATCCCCTTTCTGATCGATCAAAATCAGCCGCTCGCCGCTGTGGACATACAGGTCGCAGCGGCTGAACCCGTTGCGGTACGCAATGCAGACGGAACCGTCATCGGCGATGGCGTAGGTTCCAAAGGCGGAATCTCCTCCCGCGTAGGTATAGGAATAGGCCCCACCGGCCGAAAACTTGGCCTGACCATCATCGTAGAAGGTCAGCGTCTGGCCTGCGAGGGCGTCAAGCTCGGCCACTGTCAGCGGGACATCGCCGGGTTTGACGGGCCAGTCGGCGGCGACAACCGGGGTGGCGGCGATGAGGGCGGAGATCAGGAAACGCGTCATGAGGCCAAGGTAGCGCGTTATGCCTGCAATCATCATAACGTTGCGGTGAGCGGTCAGGCCACCATCTGCTCGGCCTTCTTCAGATCGACCGAAACCAGCTGGCTGACGCCCTGTTCCTGCATGGTGACGCCGAACAGACGATCCATGCGCGCCATGGTCACCGCGTGGTGGGTGATGATCAGGAAACGGGTGTCGGTCTGGCGGCACATCTCGTCCAGCAGGTCACAAAAGCGGGTGACGTTGGCATCGTCCAGCGGCGCGTCAACCTCGTCCAGCACACAGATCGGGGCCGGGTTGGCCAGGAAAACGCCAAAGATCAGCGCGGTCGCTGTCAGGGTTTGTTCGCCGCCAGACAGCAGGCTGAGGGTCGAGAGTTTCTTGCCCGGCGGCTGACACATGATTTCCAGCCCCGCATCCAGCGGGTCATCGCTTTCGACCATGACCAGATTGGCCTCGCCCCCACCAAAGAGATGCTTGAACAGCATCGCGAAGTTCGAGTTCACCTGTTCAAACGCGGTCAACAGACGCTCGCGCCCTTCGCGGTTGAGGCTGGAGATGCCACTGCGCAGAGCTTTGATCGCCTCTTCCAGATCGGCCTTTTCACTGCTGAGCGTGTCAAATTCTTCCTGAACGTCCTTGCTGTCTTCCTCGGCCCGCAGGTTCACCGCGCCCATGGCGTCACGCTGGCGTTTGTGGCGGTTCACTTCGGCTTCCAGAGCATCCGCGGCGGGCATCTGGTCGGGGTTGACGTCCAGCTGGTTCAGCAACTGGTTCGGGGTCAGTTGCTGGTCTTCGGCAATCCGTTCTGCCGCCGCAAGCACGCTTTCCTTTGCCGCTTCACTGCGCGCCTCGGCTGCGGCGCGGTTTTCGCGGGCTTCTGAGGCCAGGCGTTCGGCCTCACGCTCGGCCGTCACCACTTCGCGCAACTGTGTTTCTGCTTCGGCCAGCTTGTCAGCGGCATCGGCCCGCCGGGCTTCGGCGGCTTCGATCAACTCGTTCAGCTCTTCCCGCGCCTCGGCGATTTCGCCGGGGACGGCCATAGCCTCGGTCAGTTCCTCTTCCGAACTTTCCTTGCGCTCGGCCAGTTCCGAAATCCGTTTCTCGGCCGTTTCCAGACGGTGCCGCCAGCCGCTCAGGTCCTTGGTGACCTCCTGCGTGCGTCGGGTGCGGGCGTCGCCTTCACGGCGCAGCTCATCATGGGTCGAGCGGTGGGTCAGCATGGTGATCCGCGCTGCCTCGACCGTCTGCTTGATGTCTTCAACCTCGGCGCGGGCGCTGGCAAGATCACCCAGGTCGTTCAGCGCCGCCTCGGCCTCGCGCAGTTGCACGCGGGCGGACATGGCGTCTTCCTTGTGACGGTCTACGGCGAGGGCCAGGGTTTCCAGCTTGCCCTGCGCGAGGTTGCGATCGGCCTCGGCGCGGCTGAGCTGGCGTGCGGTTTCGGCCATGCGCTGATCGGCGGCACGGCGGGCTTCGCGCGCGCGTCGGTCGGCCTCGGTCACGTCCGCCAGTTGCCGCGACAGGGTTTCATGCGCGGCGCGGGCACCGTCGGCCTGCGCCTCGGTGCGGGCCAGTTCCTGTTTCAGCGCCTCAAGCTTGTTGAGCTGTTCCAGACGCAGCGCCGCCGCGCTTGGCGCATCCTCGGCCCAGGCGCGGAACCCGTCCCAGCGCCACAGGTCGCCCGAGCGCGACACAAGACGCTGGCCCGGCTTCAACGACGCCTGCAACCGCGCGCCCTGATCCGCATCGACCAGCCCGATCTGCGCGATGCGACGGCTGAGCCTGTCCGGCCCTGACACGTGCAGCGCCAGCGGGTCGACCCCATCGGGCAAGGGTTGATCGCTGTCATAGCCTGCCACCTGAACCCAGCCGGACGGGCCGTCACCTTCAACCAGCGGCGCACGGAGGTCATCGGCCAAGGCTGCTCCCAGCGCCTTCTCAAAACCCGGTTCCACGCGCAGCAGGTCCATCACCTGCCCGCCTTCGGCCGTGTCGCGTTCCACCAGCTTGGCAAGCGCGGTTGTTTCGGCGCGGATTGCACCCAATTCGCCTTCGGCCTCGGACCGTTGCGCGCGTGCCTCGGCTTCGCGGGCCTGCGTTTCATTGCGCAACTCATCTGCGGCGGCCAGCGCCTCTTCGGCGGCCTCGGCGGCTTCGCGGGCTTCTTCCTCGCTTTCCTGCGAAGTTTCAAACGCCTCGCTGGCACGGGTCAGGGCTGTTTTGGCCTCATCCACGGCCAGCCGGGCTTTTTCCTCTTCGCCCTCAGAGCGTGCCAGCGTCTTGCGGCTGTCTTCGACCAGTCGCTGCGCCGACTGGTGACGGGCGACCAGACGCGCCATATCTTCGGTCTGCTGCGACAGGTGGTCTTCGCGGTCCTGAAGGATCGACGCGGCTTCGCGGGCAATTTCTGCGGCTTCCGCCACCTTCGCGTCATGCCCTTCGGCAGCCTTGGCCAGTTCACGGGCTTCCCATTCCAGCCGTTCGATCATCTGGCCCGCATCGCGGTTCAGGCCGGTTTCCCGGTCGATATCCTTGCCGAGTTGATGAATGCGGCTGGTCAGTGTTTCAATGGTCTGGCGCGCGCGGGTTTCCTGATCGGTCAGTTGATCGCGCTGCACCTGCTGGCGTTGCAGGACAGCGGCGGCGATGGCCTCTTCCTCGCGCAGAGGGGGCAGGGTTTCTTCGATCCCGGCCCTTTTTGCTGCTGCGGCGCGGGCTTCGGCCTCGGCGCGGGAGGCCTCGGAAATCCGGGCCCGCAGCTTGTCTTCAGCCTGCTGGCGGGCCATGTCGGCCTCTTTCCAGCGGCGATAGAGCAGCATCCCCTCGGCCTGACGCAGCTGTTCGCCGATTTCGCGATAGCGTGCGGCCTGACGGGCCTGACGGGCCAGTTGCGCAAGCTGCCCGCCCAACTGCTCGAGCACGTCATCGACGCGGGTCAGGTTGGCCTCGGTCGCTTTCAGCTTCAACTCGGCCTCATGCCGGCGTTGATACAGCCCCGAGATCCCGGCGGCCTCTTCCAGAATGCGACGGCGGGCGCGGGGTTTGGCGCTGATCAGCTCGGCGATGCGGTTCTGCCCCACAAGCGCGGGGGAATGGGCACCGGTCGAGGCATCCGCAAACAGCATCTGCACATCGCGCGCGCGCACATCCTTGCCGTTGGTCTTGTAGGCGCTGCCGACATCGCGGGTGATCCGGCGCACGATTTCAAGCTGGTCGGTGTCATTGAACCCCGCGGGTGCCAGACGTTCGGAATTGTCCATGGTCAGGACAACTTCGGCGAAATTGCGGGCGGGCCGTGTGGCGGCACCGGCAAAGATCACATCCTCCATCGCGCCGCCGCGCATGGATTTGGGGCGGTTTTCCCCCATCACCCAGCGCAAGGCTTCAAGAAGGTTGGACTTGCCACAGCCATTCGGACCCACCACACCGGTCAATCCGTCCGCGATGATCAGATCGGTCGGATCAACAAAGCTTTTGAAGCCGGTCAGTTTGAGCTTGCTGAAACGCAATGGCCGCGTGTCCCGTGATTCCTATGAATTGAAAGTCTGCGCAAGGGATGGGGTCCGAGTCAACGCAGTTGCGCAGGATATGGGACATCAGTGCAAGTTATCCACAACATCTTGCCGAAATGCGCAGGAACACGCGTATGTCAGTATGGGCTGCATTCAAAGACCTGATAGCCGCTGTCGCCCCCGACATTTTCGTAGATACCATAGTCGATACATTCATATCTGGGCGTCGAGACGGCAGTCAGCAGCAGCCGTTCCCCCGCCTCGCGGTCACACCCCAGAACACCAACCGTGACAGCCGCGTCGCCCAGCACGTCGAGGATCGGGCAGCCCGAAACCTGCGCCATGGCCAGCGCGGCGCGATCCCGAACAGGGCCAAGCCGCGGGGCGTATTGCGCGTTGATCCGCACCGCCTCGGCCAGATCACCGCGCACGCGCACGTCGAACACGCTGCCGTTCACCGCCACGCGGGTGGCAGGAACCTCGCGGAAATGCGGGGTCCCGGCGGCGCAGGCGGTCAGCAGAAGAGGTGCGAGAAACCGGATCATGCCGCAGAGTTGCAGCATATTGGTTAACAGAACATTTCCAGACGTCAGGCGCGCAGAACCTCGCCCAACCGGCGGATGCCTTCGCGGATCGTCGCCTCGTCCGAGTTCGAGAAGCTGAGCCGGATCGTGTTTGCCCCGCTGCCGTCTGGGAAAAACGCCTGCCCCGGCACAAAGGCCACTTTCACCGTATCCAGCGCATGCGCCAGCAGGTCAGACCCGCTGATCCCCGCCGGGAGTGTCACCCAGACGAACATACCGCCTTCGGGGCGCGTCCACGCCACCCCGTCGGGCATGTGCTGTTGCAGCGCATCCAGCATCGCATCACGGCGCGCGCGGTAAGTGTCGCGCACTTTCGGGATATGGGTGTCAAAGCACGCTTCCGCGACCTGATGCACGGCCATCTGGTTGATGGTCGCCGAATGCAGATCCGCCGCCTGTTTCAGCAGAACCATCTGCGAGATGATCGGCTTGGCCGCAACCACCCACCCCATGCGCAGACCCGGTGACAGGGTTTTCGAGAAGCTGCCACAGTATATCGTCCGGCAGTTTTCGATCGACCCCTTGCGCGCCTGTTCCAGAGCCAGGATCGGCGGGATCGGATCACCGTCATAGCGCAGCGCCTGATAGGCACCGTCTTCGATCAACGCGCAGTCCAGTTCGTCGGTCAGGTCCAGCAATGCCTCACGGCCAGGGCGAGTCAGGGTTTCGCCTGTCGGGTTGGCAAAATCGGGCGACAGATAGGCGAATTTCACGGAGCCATTCCCTGCCGCAGCCCTGAATTCATCGGCCCCCTTGTTGCCATTGAGCCGGTCAAAGCGCGGCTCATATGCGTTGAACGCGGCAAGAGCGCCCAGATAGGTGGGCCACCCGACCAAGGCCGTGTCGCCGGGGGACAGGAACAGCTTGCCCAGATAATCCAGCGCCTGCTGCGAGCCCGAGGTGATCAGGACGTTATCCATGTCACATTCCACCCCGATCTCGCGCATGTGCTGCACCAGCCACCGGCGCAGGGGCGCATAGCCTTCGCTGACCGAATACTGCAGCGCCTGCGCCTGCATGTCCGGCCCCAATGCCTGCTGAAACGCCTGCGCGAAAGCCTCAGCCGGGAAAAGCGCGGGGTCCGGAATGCCACCGGCAAACGAAATGATACCGGGCTGATCGAGCAGTTTCAGCAGCTCGCGGATTTCTGACGCCTTCATCCGGGAGGCCCGGGTGGCAAACAATGGGTGTTGGGACATGAGGCTCCTCCGATCTCATTTCGGCGCAGCCTATGCTTTATCAAATTAAAGTCAACACTTCTGACCTAATATTTCAGCGGATTTGACCGGGTATTCTTGAACAGCCCCCCTGTCCATGGTCAAATGAGTTGACCAATTTCGGAACGAACCATGCCTTTTCAGAAAGTTCAGACGGAAAAACTGTCGCTTGCGGTCGTTCGCCAGATCGAGCTGTTGATCCTGCGCGGCATCCTGCGCCCCGGTGAGCGTCTGCCGCCCGAGCGTGAGTTGGCCGAACGGATGGGCGTGTCGCGCCCGTCCCTGCGCGATGCGGTGTCCGAGCTTCAGGAACAGGGGTTGCTGACAACAAAAGCCGGGTCCGGGATCTATGTGGCCGAGGTTTTGGGGTCGGCCTTTTCGCCAGCGCTGGTCCGGTTATTCAGCAGCCATGACGAGGCCGTATTCGATTACCTGTCCTTTCGCCGCGACATGGAGGGGCTGGCGGCAGAACGGGCCGCGCGGCTGGGATCAGAGAGCGACCTGAAGGTTGTTCAGGCGATCTATGACAAGATGCGGGCGGCCCATGACCGGAACGCCGCGGACCAAGAGGCGCAGCTGGATGCCGAGTTTCACATGGCCATCATCGAAGCCAGCCACAATGTGGTGATGCTGCACATGATGCGGTCAATGTATGACCTGCTGGTGCAGGGAGTGTTCTATAACCGACGGACAATGTTCCGGCAGCGCGCGACCCGCGAGGCCATTCTGGACCAGCACAGCACTATCAACGCAGCCCTTCAGGCCCGCGATCCGGCAGCCGCACGTCATGCCGTCGAAACGCATTTGAGCTTTGTCGAGCGCTGCATGATCGATCAGCAGAAGGCAGAGCGGAACGAGGCCGTTGCGCAGCAAAGGTTGCAGCACGAAACCCGTCAGGCCTAGCGCTTTCCGAAGGCCTTCCGGGAGCGGAGCTCAGGCGGCCCCGGTCTCGGCCTGGATCAGGTGTGACGGGAAAGGTGTGCCACTGCCTTCGCCCAGATCGTCATTCGGGGCGATGGTTGTCAGGGCCGGGTCGATGTACAGCCGCGCGCCCCGGTCCCTGAGGTGTTTATGCAGCATCACATGTTCGCACACGAGGTCGCCCTTTTCATCCCGGCAGGAATAGCGCAGGTCACGCAGGGCGCGTGTTTTGTACAATCCTGCGCCGCCAAAGGCGCTATCGACCGGTATCAGGGGCATATCGGACGGAATGTGATACTGGCGGTCGAAAACCGCTGATTTCAGCAGAACTTTCCGCCATTTGCGGCGCCCGAACAGGGGCTTGCGTGTTGTCCGAATTCTTTGCCAGACGTCTTCGTCGCACCAGCCTGCGCAGCGCAAGGCATAGATATCGTAGTAGGCCGGTTTGGAATTCGCGAAGATACCTTCCCAGCGTGGTACGGAACGTTGTGCGGCCGTCAGAACCGTCTGAGCGTCCAGACAGACATTCGGCCCGTTCAGATCAAGCACCAATGTCAGGTCGTGACCGCTGTCGCGTTCTTCCAGCCTGTTGAGGACAGCGTTTCTGGCCGCCGTGATCCGCTCGACCCGGCCCGGCAGTCTGGAGGCCAGACCATCCATGCGGACAAGGTCCACATTCGGGTCGCGGCGCGCGAATTCGGACAGAACCCGATCCGTACGATCGGTGTTGTCGTTTGTCGCAATGGTCACGGAATAGCGGTACAAGCGGGTGGTCAGGTCTTCGATCCTGTTGATGCTTTCGATCAGCGCGGCCCCGCCGTTTCTGACCACCCCAACAATATTCATCGAAACGTTTTCGCCTGCCACGGCCCGTCTTTCCCTGTTCTTTTTGCACCCGTCGGCCCCGAGCGGGACATTCCGACCCAAAGACGGGTACAGAATCCGGGTGATGTTCCGGTCAATAAATCAGCCCCGCCCCCAAAACAAAAGACCCGACAGCGCATTGCTCTCGGGTCATCTGCGTTTTTTACCTGTCGGCGTCCCCGTCAGTGCAGCTTGGCGCCCACATCTGCGATCGAGGTTTCGATCAGCTTGTTTGCCTGCGCGGCTGTCATCTGCTTGGCCAGAACCGAGCTGGCAGCGGCAATCGCAACCGAAACGGCCTGATCGCGCACGTCTTTCACGGCAGAGGCCTCGGCCGAGGCAATCTGATCCTGCGCAGCAGCAAGACGGCGTTCGATCGACTTTTCGAGATCGACCTTCGCCTGGTCCGCAGCCAGAGCCGCGTCCTGTTTGGCCGCCTCGACAATCGCATCAGCCTGTGCCTGCACTTCACGCTGCTTGCGCTCGTACGAGGCCAGCAGGCTGCGTGCTTCTTCATGCAGGGCGCGGGCTTCGTCCAGCTCGGCCTTGATGCCTTCGGCACGGTTGTCCAGCGCACCGCCGATCATGCCCGGCACCTTGAAGTAGAACAGGACCGCGATGAAAACGATGAAGCCCAGAAGGACCACAAAGTCGGTGTTGCCAAGCGAGAAGAACGGGCCGCTTGCAGCCAGCGCGGGGCTGGCGGCACCAACGATCAGGATAAGGGCAAGAGTGTTCCGCATGTCACTTATCCTTTCATCTGCGTGTCAATGGCACTGTCGATGGCTTTGGCATCCGCCTCGCCGCCCAGCGCGGTGACCAGTTCAGCCGCCGTATCCTTGGCGACCACTTGAATGCTTTCCAGCGCACCGGCACGGATTTCGGCAATTGCCTTTTCCGATTCAGCCGCCTTTGCAGCGATTTCCGCATCCGCCCTGGCAATCGCGTCATCCAGACCAGCCTGGATTTCAGCACGGGCTTCGGCCGCGATACGCTGCGCTTCGGCACGGGCATCGGCCAGCGCCTTGTTATAGGCCTCGTCGGCCTCGACCGCTTTGGCCTTCAGATCTTCGGCCGCAGCCAGGTCATTTGTAATGGTCCCCCGGCGCTCGGCCAGGATTGCCGCGATGCGGGGCAGAGCCACGCGAGACAGGACCAGAAAGATGACGACCAGCGTAATGACCAGCCAGAAAATCTGGTTGGGGAACCAATCGAAGCAGAGCTGCGGCATCCCGATGGCAGAGCCATGCGAGTCGACGCACGCGCCAACTACTTCTTCGCTAATGGGTTCAGTCGCCATGATGTCCTCCGTCGGAACGTTGTCTTTACAACAGGTGGGCCGCTATGGCTTGGACCCACCTGCGCGTAAGGATCAGGTTCCGCAGATTAGACGGCGAACATCAGCAGCAGCGAGACCAGGAATGCGAAGATCCCCAGGGCTTCTGCGAATGCGATACCGATGAACAGGGTTGCGGTCTGCGAAGCAGCCGCCGAAGGGTTGCGCAGAGCGCCGGCAAGGAAGTTGCCTGCAACGTTGCCCACCCCGATTGCGGCTGCGCCGGAACCGATTGCTGCCAGGCCTGCGCCGATGTGTGCGAGATCGCCTTCCATGATGTTTCTCCTTACGAATTGGAAGTTTCGATGTTGGGTTGTCGGACCTTAGTGCGAAGGATGCAGCGCATCTTTCAGATAAACACAGGTCAGAATGGTGAATACGTAGGCCTGAATGAAGGCCACAAGGACTTCGAGACCATACATTGCGGTGATCGCCAGAACTGACACAGGCGAAATCAGGGAAATTGCGGCAAAGCCTGCAAACACCTTGATCACCGCGTGGCCTGCCATGACGTTACCGGCAAGACGAATGGAGTGGCTGACGGGGCGTACGAAGTACGAGATCAGCTCGATGATCGCCAGGATCGGGCGCAGCGCCAGCGGCGCGCTGGAGACCCAGAACAGGCCCAGGAACGCGGCACCGTTCTTGACGAAACCCAGAATGGTCACGGTCAGGAACACGGCCAGCGCCAGCGGGATTGTCACGGCGAAATGCGATGTGGTGGTGAACGAGGTTGGGATCAGACCCAGGAAGTTCGCGGTCACAATGAACATGAACAGGGTCATGACATAGGGGAAGAACTTGACGCCGTCCTTGCCGCAGATGTCTTCCAGCATCTTGTAGATGAAGCCATAGGCCAGTTCCGCAATCGACTGCATCCGGGTCGGGACGATGGCACGCTTTGACGTGCTGAGAACCAGCAGGCCAAAGATCGCCACGATGGCCAGGAACAGCCACAGGGTCACGTTGGTGGGCGTGTACCAGGCAATCTCGCCACCGAACAGCGGCTTGACGATGAACTGGTCCATCGGGTGAAACACCAGGCTGCTGGCTTCTGCTGCGTGGTCTGCGCCTTCGGCGCCGTGTGCTGCGGTGGTCTCGCTTGCCACGTTCAGTCCCTCTCGTCCTTTTCGGCCTGCATATCGGCCGCTTGTTTATCTTGAACCTCTTGCGCGCTGCGGAGCATAACCTTCACGCCCGCGACAAGGCCCAGCAATGTGAACAGCACCAGAAAGATCGGGATCGTCCCGAGCAGGCTGTCCAGCCCGTATCCGATGCCAAATCCGATCCCAAGACCGGAAACCATTTCGATGACCATCCTCCAGGCAAGCTCGCCCCCGGATATGTCACTGTCAGCGCGGGCAGCCGGCTTTCTGGCCTTTTTCGCCGCCTCGATCTTGGCCTCAAGCTGCGCCATACGCTGCTTTTGGTCGTCATCGGTCACGGACGGAATCCTCGCGCTGTCTTGCGCATGGTGCTAAGGCGCGAAAGGCGCAGAGTCAACGGCGTTGATGGTGTGAAATGACGCAGGCTAATAAATTGTTTTTAAACTGTTATTTTTGGCTTGCTCGCCCGATCGAATTGCCTGCCTTTGGCCTGAGCGGCAGTAATCGCCCCAAAACCCATATTCAACCTTTTGGTTGATCTTTGCGCGCTAGCTGCGGCCACAGGCGTCGAACAAGGCGTCCGTCGATCAGCAAGAGCCCGGCAAAAATCGCCGCCATGCCCATCAAATGTTCGGGTTGCAGAGTTTCCCCCAAAACCCAGGTTCCAAGTATCAGGGCGGAAACCGGTGCGATCAGCGTGACGGTCGAAATGTTGGTTGGCCCGACTCTGGGCAGCAACCAGTAGAAGGCAATGAAAGCGGCCGAGGTCAGCACAAATCCGATCATCAACAACGAAAGCCATGTTTCAGTGCGCTCGATCATCGGCAAGCCTTCACGCCAAAGTGCCAAGGGTAAAATTGCCAAGGCCGCCCCCGTCAGGGCCAGGGCGACCAGCACCACCGGCTGCATGTCACGGAAGGCCCGCGCAATGTTGACGGAAAACGCGTAACAGATCGGCGCGCACAGGGTCAGCAGAACCGCCCAGAACTGAGAGGTTTCGCCATTACGCAAAATCGGAACGGACAACACGACAATCCCAATGAAGCCGCACAACACGCCAAGGGATTTCAACAGCGTCGCACGCTCGCTTCCCGGCCAGAAATGCGAAACGATGACGGCAAAGGCCGGTGTTGTCGCATTCACGATCCCCGCCACGCCGGACGCGATATGCTGCTGCCCAAGCGCATAGAACGCAAATGGTGCGGCATAGCTGAGCGCCCCGAACCCCAGCAGTCCAATGGCGCGCCCGAGTGTCAGGTGAACCGGCATACGGGCGGCAATCACATAGATCCAACAGCCCAGAGCCCCAAATGCAACCCGTCCCAACGATACGGATAACGGCCCAAGTTCGCGCAGCAATATGGCGTTGAACATGAAAGACATGCCCCACCCGATGCCAAGGACGCAGATCACCAGCCAGTATTTCAGCGCCATTGCCGCCCCCTTTGTGCATCACCGCTGCACAGTGACGTGATAGGGTAAATTGTCAAACGGGTTCTCGCCCATTAGGAAAGACCCATGTCCAACGATCTCGACACCGTGTTCGCGGCCCTTGCCGACCCCACCCGCCGCGCCATTCTGGCGATGCTGCTGGAGGACGATATGGCCGTGACGGATGTCGCCGAGCCGTTCGAGATGTCGCTGGCGGCGATCTCGAAACATCTGGTCATCCTGACTAAAGCCGGGCTGATATCACAGGAAAAGCGCGGCCGGGTGAAGTGGTGCAAGCTGGAACCCGACGCGTTGCGCACTGCTTCGGTCTGGATGCAGGGGTTCGGTCAGTTCGAACCCATCAACCTGGATGCGTTCGAACGGTTTCTGGAAGTCGAGCTTCCGATCTCGGATGAGGCCTAGCGCACGACGAAAACCGACATGCTGGCATGTTTGGCCAGATATCCGGCGTGGCTGGAAAAGATGTAGTCGGTGATCCGGGGCGCGTGGGTGCCCACGATGATCAGGTCTGCACCAATCTCTTCCGCCGCGCGGGTCAGGTCGCTGTCCACTTCGGCAGCAACATCAACCGAGTGTATCTTGCGCACCGCGACCTCGCCCGCGCCTTCTGATACAAGCTGTTCGGTGAAGTCGGCCAGTTGCTTGTCTATCTCGGCCTCGGTTTCCGAGGATGCACCCATATGGGCCCCGCTGACACTGACCAGAGTGATCTTGGCGCCTTGCCATTTTGCCACCTGCGCGGCGACATCTGCGGCCTTGCGAACCTCGGGCGGCAGGTGGCGGTCAATCGGCAGCATGATATGTTTGAACATAATCTCCTCCTTTTGTCCGCCTTCCAAGGTAGTCCTGAGACCAAGGGCCTGCCTTGATCTGGCTCAACAGATTCTGCTTTTGGAATTCGTGGGCAATCTGTACCGGTTTCAGACCGGGAGCGGCGTTACTCAGCTGCCCGGCGTTGGGGAATGGAGCGCGGGGCCTCTTCTTTCAGCAGCATCAGCAGCGCAATGACCGTCAGCGCCACACCGCCCAGGATCAATCCCGTCGGGACTGGTTTGCCCAGCGCGATTTCCCACAGGATCACCCAGCTTGGCACCAGATAGGTATAGGCCATGACCTTGGCCGACGGCAGCCGGAGCGAGGAGAACTGCACCAGGACGAAACTGGCCGCCGTTGCGAAGAATGAGATATAGAACAACCCGATCCAGACGATGGCGGGAAGAGCTGCCCAATCGGTTGCCTTCAGGTCAGACCAGCCGAACAGGACCAATAACAGGCACCCGGCAACCAGCGTACCGAACGTGAACACGACGGCAGGTTCTCCGCGGTTCAGTCTGCGGATCATGGGGGTGTAAATCGCGTGCGCGACGCATCCCCAGAAATAGATGACCTCGCCCTCGCCGATCTGGAAGGCGCGGAACATCTGCCAGTCGGCCCGAAAGATCACCCACAGCGCCCCAATCGCACCGATGGACAGGGCTATTGCCATGCGCGGCGTGGTGATCTGGCGCAGCAGGACCCAGCCCGCAATGGCCGAGACAACGGGGGTCAGGGTGAAAACCGCGGCAGCGCTGACCGGCGGGGCGGTTTGCAGCCCGTAAAACATCAGGACAAAGTAGGTGGCGAACAGCCCGCCCAGCACCAGATACCGCCAGGGCGCCTGCGCGGCACTGCGGGGCAGACCGGTTGTTGCCAAGGCCGCCACACCAATCACCACAGCCGCGAAGGCAAAGCGCACCGCATTCAAGGCAGCAGGGGCAATTTCGTTGGCAATCATCGACCCAAGCGAGAAACTGCCTGCAACAAGGGCCGAAAAAGTCAGCATGGCCAGATGGCCGCGCATCTGCGGATTCATGGGCACCAGCGTTTGGAGGCCTCTTTCAGAAAACTCAGGAACGTTTGCACCTTGGTGGTTCGGTGCAGGTCCACATGGGTCACCAGCCACAGGTTGCCGAACCATTCCGGAAGCGGGTCGATCACTTCGACCAGAGTGTCATGACGGGCGGCCTCCCAACGGGCCATAAAGCCGATACCGGCCCCGGCCAGAACGGCCTCGCGCATACAGAAATTGTTGGTGCAGCGAAAGGTGATGCGGTCGGCGGATACCGTGTTGCGCAGCCACCGGGTGAACGGCGCGCGGCTGCTTTCATCGTCAGAACTGACGAAGTGGTGGTTTCCGAAATCCTCGATGCCCGAAGGTTTGCCGTGCCGTTCGATATAAGAGGTGCTGGCATAGAGGCCGACTTCTTCCTGCCGGAAGGGTTGCACAACGTTGTCGGGCTGATCCGGGGCCGATCCCGCACGGATCGCAACATGCGCCTCGCCATATTCCAGCCGAAACAGGCGGTCTCCGGTCAGGTAGCGCACGATCAGCTCGGGGTGCATCTTTTGAAATTCGGTCAGCGTCGGCACCACCAAAGGCGCGATGGAGCCCAGCGACGTCACCACCAGTTCGCCCGATACATCGTCACCGCGCCCCTTCATCCGGCCGACAAGCTGGTTGAACTGGTCTTCGGTGGCCTGCGCCACGCGCAGCAAATCGTCGCCCGCTTCGGTCGGGGTATATCCTCGCGCGTGGCGCTGGAACAGTTTGACACCCAACCGGGCCTCGATCGCGTCGATGTGGCGGATCACTGTGGCGTGGTGCACGCCCAGAACCTCGGCCGCGCCGCTGACGGTTCCCATGCGCGCCACCTGATAGGCGGTCCGCACCTCATCCCAATTGTCCATCGTCACACCGTTCTGTGCAATTTCTAACAATAGCTGTTGATGTATCCGAGTTTTGTTCGCAAACGCAACAGCCATATTGGGATCAGAACAAGATTTCCCTGACCTAAAGGACCCGAAAAATGGCTAAAACCATCCTGCATATCGACGCCTCTGCCCGCCGCGCGGGTTCGACCACCCGCAACCTGTCTGACCGCATTGTCCGGCAGTTGGGTGCGGAACGCATCATCCGCCGAGATCTGGCCACCCCCCTGCCCCTGCTGACCGAAGACTGGATCACCGCCAACTTTACCCCGGCCGAGCAGCGCGACAACCTGCAACGCGACCGGCTGGCCCTTTCGGACGCGCTGGTGACCGAGTTGCAAGAGGCTGACACCATCGTTATCGGCCTGCCGATCTACAACTTCTCGGTCCCCGCTGCATTCAAGGCCTGGATCGACCTGGTCGCCCGCGCGGGCCTGACCTTTTCATATTCGGAGAACGGCCCAAAAGGGTTGCTGGAGAGTAAACGCGCCATTCTGGCAATCGCGTCGGGCGGTACCGCTGTCGGATCCGAGATCGACTTTGCCACCAACTATGTGCGTCACGTTCTGGGCTTTATCGGCATCCATGATGTAGCGGTCATCGCCGCGGATCAAATGGCGGTGAACCCCGAAGCCGCGCTGGAAAGCGCCAAAAAGGCGGTAACAGAACTGGCGGCCTGATCGCCACTGGTCAATAAGCCCTGAAACGTCCAGTCTGCTGGCCAGATGGAACTGGCGGACTGGATGGCGCGCATGAAAAAGATCGGAATTCTGGGCGGTGTGGGCTGGGCGTCGACCGTGGACTACTACAGGGCGATTGCCGAAGGTGCCGGGCGTTACTTTGCGGCGCGCGGCCACGGCGCGCCCCTGCCGATCCCTGCCATGACCATCGAGTCTGTCACACAGGCCAAGACCCGCGCCCTGCGGGGTGTCGCAGGGGACGAAGCCAGCTGGGCGGCGTTTGATGCAGTGTTTCGCGACGCGCTGCTGACGCTGGAGCGCGCAGGCTGCGATTTTGGCATCATAGCGTCCAACACCCCACACGCGCGGTTGCACGCGATCAGACAGGGTGTTTCCATGCCCATTCTCAGCATTTTCGACGCGACGGCAGAGGCCACGGCCAACACAGGCGTGTCTAACGCATTGGTGCTTGGAACAACCGTGACGATGCAGGCCACCAACTATGCGGATCGTCTGGCGGCCGAGGGCATCACTGCGAATGCGCGGCTGCCCGACCCCGAGATTTCCGAGATGCAGGCCATGATCGACAGTGATTTCTACGGTGGTGCCTCTGATGCAGCGCGCGCAAGGTTGCTGGCCTTTTGCAACAAACATGCCCGTCCCGGAACCGCCATTCTGCTGGCCTGTACCGAGCTGCCGCTGGCCTTTCCAAAGTATCTGGATGACCCGGTATTCGAGGCCGACGGGCACCTGTTCATCAACCCGTCCGCCGCTCATGTCGCCGCCGCGCTGAAACTGGCGCTTGAGTGATCAGGGCAGCCACATAACGGTGCAACCGATGCGATCGAAGAACGCCATCACGTCGGATTGTTTCATCACAACGGTACGGTCATTGACCAACGGGTGCATATAAATCACCTCGGCCCCTTGGGCAGCGGCGTCCATGAAAAATTGCACATCGTTCTGCACGCCGTTGATCATCGCCAGCGGGCTGACCGCACCGGGGCGAATACCAAGGTTCTGCAACAGCCGGTCTGCCGAACCGAAAGACAGGGCGCCGACACCCAGTTCTGCGCCCAGCGCCTTGAGGTCAATCTCGCGGCTTTGTTCCAGCGTCACCAGGTAGTTGCGCTTTTTCTTGTCGCGCAAGTACAGGTTCTTGACCCGCAACGCGTTCTCGCCCGGCACCATGAACTGGCCTTCTACGGCCTTGGAGTCCTCGACCGTACGCAAAGGAACATGGGTATGCAGGCGGTAGGGCAGCCCCCAGTCATCCAGCTGCGCCAACAGCGCGTCAGAACTGAGCGGCAATGTATCCTGAAATGTGGATGATGCGTCCATGGGGCCCTCCTGTTTGTAGCGCTCATCGCGCAACATGGCGGCGAATTCAAGCTGGGGCAGAGCAGAAAACGGTGCTAGCGTGCCGCCATGAAAGTCACTCGAAACACTCCGACCCAACTGATCCTTGCCGACTCGCCCTGGTTCATCGGGATCATGCTGGTCTTTTTCATACTGACCTTTGTCGGCGCAGGGCTGGTCATGGTCAGTGACGGCGGCGAGAATATCTGGTTCGGGCTGTTCTTTGCACTAATCGGCGGCGGGCTAGGTGTCGGGGCGTTCTGCGTTTTCGTGCGGCGGGTTCAGGTTATTCTGGACCGCACAAAGAACCGCATTCTGATCCGCAGGCAGTCTGTCTTTGGCTATGAAGCGGTCGAGCATCAGCTGTCCAGCCTGTCCCATGCCGAAGTTGAAAGCTCGACTTTCCGCAGCGACAGCAGCAGTTCGACGCTGTATCGCCCGGTTCTGGTGCTGGACAAGGGAATGAGCGAAGGGCGTCATCCGATTGTCGATGCGTTCTCGAACGGGCGCGGCGCGCATAAACTGGTTGACGCGGTCAACGCATGGCTGCCCGCGCAGCAGGAAGACACGAAGGAACAGGCCTGACGATTACAGGACTTGTCCATGCTCCAGCCAGGCTCGATCGGCCGGTGTCACCATTTCGGACAGGCGCGCGTCGTATCGGGCCATGTCATCGGCGGTCAGCTTGCCCTCCCATTTGTTGCTGGTCCCGGACGAGAAGAACTGCGCGTAATCCTGAAATGCGCTTTTGAAACCGGGCTGCTGCGAAGCGCGCCGGGCGTTTTCCTTCATTGAACCAAAGCTTGCGGCCTCAGCGATATCGTCGATCATTTCTGGTGCGATCTCGGTCCCCAAGATGTTTGCGATCCGCGCCACCTGCCCCGGCAAATCGCGGCTGAGTTCGGCGTAATGCAGGAAATGGATGTTTGGCAGATGCCGGAACGCGCAGAATGAACGGTAATGGTGGACGTATGAGGCCAGCGTCAGATCGTCGGTGCCCTTTGACGAGGCGGGCCGGTCCAGAAACATCGCGAAGGCTTCGGAAAGATCATCGGGAAACAGGTAGTCCAGCCAGTCGTCTTTCATGTTTTCCACATGGCGGCGCAGCGAGAAATGCACGTCAACCGGATGGCGATGCACCACCAGATAGGCCGCATCCGGGGAATAGGTGATCCCGTCCAATGGCGTGTGGGTCTTGATGCACCGTCTGTGCGTCTGTGCGGCAAGTATTCTGTCCTGCTCCTCACGATCTCTGAACCCGCAATCGAGCCAGGGAGAGACCGCGTTGTTGTACACGACTGGATCCGCGGTTTTGGTGATCAGCATTCGTACCAGCGTCTGCGTCCACGTGGTGCCGCATTTGGGAGGCGTGCAGACAAAGATGTCATCGGGACGGATTACGAAGTCGGACCAGATATCGGTATTTGTGACTTCACCGACATAATCCTTGGTGCGCTGCGGCAATGGTTGACTCATGACCAAACTCCAAAACTGACCCCGACCTTTGGACGCTACACCAAGTGGCCAGATGCTCAAAGCGTTTGCCTTGACTCGCAGCGCCCAGAGGCGTAGATGACCGCCAAACATCCGGAAGCGTCTTGATCTTCCGGTCCCTTGAGTCGTTCAGGGATCGCCCCCCACCAGCGAGTTTCGCCCGTGGGGGCGTTTGTGCATTTAACCGACGCATCCTATCTAGGACGCGCCATCAGATAACCGGCTAAGGAGGCCGAAGGCATGTTTGAAAATCTATCCGAACGCCTTTCCGGCGTCTTTGACCGGCTAACCAAACAGGGTGCCCTGTCTGAAGAAGACGTCAAGACCGCCCTGCGCGAGGTCCGCGTTGCCCTGCTTGAGGCCGACGTCTCGCTGCCGGTGGCGCGTGAATTCGTCAAGAAGGTGCAGGACCAGGCGACCGGTCAGGCGGTGACCAAGTCGATCACCCCCGGTCAGCAGGTCGTCAAGATCGTGCATGACGCGCTGGTCGATACCCTGCGCGGCGAGGAAGACCCCGGAAAGCTGAAGATCGACAACCCGCCTGCCCCGATCCTGATGGTCGGTCTGCAGGGTTCGGGTAAGACCACCACCACCGGTAAGCTGGCCAAGCGCCTGAAAGAGAAAGAGGGCAAGAAGGTCCTGATGGCCTCGCTCGACGTTTATCGCCCGGCGGCGATGGACCAGCTAGCGGTTCTGGGCGCGCAGGTCGGCGTTGACACGCTGCCGATTGTACCGGGCCAGAAACCCGTCGACATCGCCAAGCGCGCCAAGCAGCAAGCCACATTGGGCGGCTATGACGTCTACATGCTGGATACCGCCGGTCGCCTGCATATCGACGAAGTGCTGATGGACGAGGTCGAACAGGTCCGCAACGCTGTTGACCCGCGCGAGACCCTGCTGGTGGTTGATGGCCTGACCGGTCAGGTCGCCGTTGAGGTGGCCGAAGAATTCGACGCCAAGGTCGGTATCTCGGGCGTGGTCCTGACCCGGATGGACGGGGACGGGCGCGGTGGTGCGGCGCTGTCTATGCGCGCGGTGACTGGCAAGCCTATTCGCTTTGTCGGTCTGGGCGAGAAGATGGACGCGCTGGAGACCTTCGAGCCGGACCGGATCGCCGGACGTATTCTGGGCATGGGCGACATCGTTGCCCTGGTCGAAAAAGCCCAGGAAACGATGGAGATGGAACAGACCGAGCGCATGATGAAGCGCATGGTCAAAGGTCAGTTCAACATGAATGACCTGAAGATGCAGCTGGAACAGATGATCCAGATGGGCGGCATGCAGGGCATGATGGGCATGATGCCGGGCATGGGCAAAATGGCCAAGCAGATGGATCAGGCGGGTCTGGACGACAAGATCCTGCGCCAGCAGATCGCCTTGATCCAGTCCATGACTAAACGCGAACGCGCCAACCCGCAACTGCTGCAAGCCAGCCGCAAGAAACGGATTGCAGCCGGTTCGGGGATGGAGGTCAGCGACCTCAACAAGCTGCTCAAGATGCACCGGCAGATGTCGGACATGATGAAAAAGATGGGCAAGATGGGCAAAGGCAAGATGCTGAAACAGGCCATGAAGGGCATGTTCGGTAAAGGTGGCCCCAGCCCCGAAGACATGGCCGCTGGCATGGACCCCAAGGCACTGGAACAGGCGGCCAAGGCGATGGGCGGCAGGATGCCCGGTGGTCTGCCTGGTCTGGGCGGCGGCATGGGGCTGCCTCAGGGCCTGAGCGGGTTTGGCAAGAAGAAGTAATGAACGCCATCGCCCAACATATCCCCCGGCTTGAAACCGAGCGCCTGATCCTGCGCGCGCCGTCCGAGTCTGATCTGGACGCCGATACCGCGTTTTTTGCCAGCGATGCAGCGAAGTTCGTCGGCGGACCACTGCGCCGGGATGAGGTTTGGCGACTGATCGCTTCGCTGCTGGGCCACTGGTCCCTGCGCGGTTACGGGTTCTGGAGTGCTGAGGAAAAAGCCTCGGGCACTTATGTCGGGCGGATCGGGCTTTGGTGCCCCGAAGGCTGGCCCGAACCCGAAATCGGCTGGACCCTGATGAACCACGCCACCGGCAAGGGTTACGCGACCGAGGCGGCACTGGCCGCACGGTCTTATGCGTATGATGTTCTGGGGTGGAAAACGGCGATCTCGCTGATTGATCTGGACAATCTTGCCAGCAAGGCCGTGGCGAAACGGCTGGGCGCGCAGTTCGAGTATCACTATGACCACCCCAAATTCGGCAGGTCCGAAATCTGGCGTCACCCCGCGCCTGCGGATCTGGTGAATGGCGGGATGGAGGCCTACGCATGACCGCGTTCACCATCCCCACCGTTGAAACCGAACGCCTGATCCTGCGCGCGCCGCATCTGGATGATCTGCCTGCGCTGACCGCATTCTTTGCGACCGAGCGCAGCCATTTGGTGGGCGGACCCCGGGACGCGCTGGAAAGCTGGGGCATGTTGGCCAGACGCCTTGGGCACTGGGCGTTGAAAGGATTTGGCCTCTGGCACCTGACCGAGAAATCCAGCGGTCGGTTCGCTGGCGGCGTCGGCCTGATTGACGCCCCCGGCTGGGACGAGCCTGAACTGGGCTGGACCGTGATGGAAGATTTCGAAGGTAAAGGTTTTGCCTATGAGGCGGCGCTTGCCGCCCGGTCCTATGCGGCGCGGCATCAGGGCCTGAACGGGGTGATTTCGTACATCGCCCACGAAAACGATCGCTCGCGCGCTTTGGCCGAACGGTTGGGCGCAACGCTGGAGCGTGACAATGCCGAACTGCTGGGCCAGCCCTGCCAGGTGTGGCGGCACCCCAAGATTGACGTTTCGACACCCGAAAGGACCGGCCAATGAACAACCCCGTGACACGCGCGGCTGCATTGCTGAAAGAGCATCGCGAAAGCATCGACCGGCTGGATGCGATCCTTGTCTATACGCTGGGCGAGCGGTTCAAACACACACAGGCCGTTGGCAAGCTCAAGGCCGAACACAACCTTCCCCCGTCCGATCCCTCGCGTGAGGCCACGCAGATCGCACGGCTTGAAGACCTGGCGAAAGAGGCCGATCTGGACCCCGATTTCGCCAAGGCTTTTCTGAATTTCATCATTCAGGAAGTCATCCGACACCACAGGAAACACCAAGGGTGAACCAGAGGTTCAGCAACCATCAGAATTAACCGGAAAACACACCGGCCAATCAAATACACGCCTCCGGCGTGATGCCATTCAAAGGAGATACCACCATGGCAATGAAAATTCGTCTCGCCCGCGCAGGCTCGAAAAAACGTCCGTTTTACCGCATCGTGGCGGCTGACAGCCGGATGCCGCGCGACGGCCGTTTCATCGAGAAACTGGGCACCTACAACCCGCTGCTGCCGAAAGACAGCGAAGAGCGTGTGAAAATGGACATGGAACGCGTTCAGCACTGGCTGGATCAGGGCGCCCAGCCCACCGACCGTATCGCGCGTATGCTGGAAGCTGCCGGCACCCGTGACAAGGCCGAGCGCAACAACCCCAACAAGGGCACACCGGGCAAGAAAGCTCAGGAACGCGCGGAAGAGAAAGCTGCAAAGGCTGCGGAAGCTGCCGAAGCGGCTGCTGCACCGGCTGAAGAAGCGGCTGCAGAAGAATAAGCAGGCCGAAGCGTGCGGGATCAGACCTTTACTGACGCATTTCGCACGCAGTTCGATCTGTTGTTGCGGCTCCGGCGCGATGTGCGCCGGTTCCGCGGCGACGCGGTAGACGAGGCAGTTCTTGCGCGCTGCCTCGACGCGTTTCGGCTGGCCCCGTCGGTGGGGTTGAGCGAGCCGTGGCGCGTGATCCGCGTCGAAAGCGCAGCGGCCCGGGCTGCGGCGCTAAGGAATTTCCAAACCGCCAATGATGATGCTCTGGCGGGCTATTCCGGTGACAGGGCGCAGCTTTACAGCCGCCTGAAACTGTCGGGAATGCAGGAAGCGCCGGTGCAACTGGCCGTCTTCTGCGACGACAGCACTGACAAGGGATTGGGTCTTGGCGCGGGCTCGATGCCTGAGATGCGGCGCTATTCCGTGGTCTCTGCCATCACCCTGTTCTGGCTGGCCCTGCGGGCCGAGGGGCTGGGGCTGGGCTGGGTATCCATTCTGGACCCCGAACAGATGGCGCGCGATCTGGATGTGCCGGACAACTGGCGTCTGATCGGGTATTTCTGTGTCGGATGGCCGGAACAGATATCTGACACCCCCGAACTTGAGCAGGTTGGCTGGGAAAACCGGGCCGACAGCCTGAAGATCGAAACAAGGTAGCGCCATATGTTCGGATTGATACGCCTTCCCATTCTGCTGCTGATCGCCTTTATTGTGGGCGTGTTCTTTGAGCGCAACAATCAGCGCGAAGCCTGCGAAGGGCTTGGCGAATGGAGAAACGGGATCTGCTTGACGACGGGGGCTGCCAATGAGTGATCTGATCTGCGTCGGCAGCGTCGCTGGGTCTTATGGTGTACGCGGTGAAGTGCGCCTGAAAAGCTTCTGCGCCGTTCCCGAAGATATCGAGGCGTATTCGCCACTGACGGATGAAACCGGCAAGGAACGCTATCCGGTGGTTCTGACGCGTACGATCAAGAACGGTTTTGCCGCCCGTCTTGGCGGGGTTGAAACCAAAGAACAGGCGGATGCGCTGAACGGTTTGCGCCTGTTTGCGCGGCGCGATCAGTTGCCCTCGTTACCCGACGACGAATTCTATCACACAGACCTGATCGGGCTTGAGGTCTATGACACCGGCGGCACCCTGCTGGGCAAGGTCAAATCCGTGCAGAACCACGGGGCCACGGACCTGCTGGAACTACACGGGCCGGGCCTGAAGGCGACGGTTCTGCTGCCGTTCACGATGCAGGTGGTGCCAACCGTCGATCTGGAACAGGGCCGCATCGTGGCCGACCCGCCCGAAGGCCTGATCTGATGCGACGTGTTCTGCTGCATCTGGGTTTTCACAAGACCGGTATGACGGCAGCACAGTCCTTTCTGCACGAAAACCGCGAGCTGATCTGGCCGCATTTCGCTCTGGTTCTTCCCTATAAGACCCGCAAGGCCGGGTTGAACGAAGCGGCCACGCGCCATTCGATCTATCGTCTGGATGACACGCTGGCAGGGTTTGGCGGTCAGCTGCACACGTTTTTCGACGGTCTGGATTTCGGAGCACGCCGGGGATTGATCCTGAGCGAAGAGAATTTTCTGGGCCTGCGCCCCAGCAGGAACAAAAGCGAAGGATACGGAGCCGCACCCGAACTGGCGGAAACGGTTGTCAGCGTGCTGCGCCGCCGTCTGGTGGGCGAAGAAACCGACATCACCGTCTACCTGTCGTTGCGCAATCGCGATGCGTGGTTGCGCAGCCTTTGGGCCCACGATCTTCACCTGTCGCGCATGGTTCAGGACCTGGACGGCTTTTGCGCCGATCTTGCGCATCTGCCATCGCTACAGGACACGGCGGACCGGATTATGGACCGGTTGCCAACTGTCACGATACGGACCGCGTGGATGGAAGCGCTGAAAGGTCACCACCTTGGACTGGGCGCACCGTTTGCCGAATTTCTTGGCCTGCCACACGCGAAATCGGCGCGGCTAGTGAAGCCCGCGCATGAAAGCCCTCAGCTTTCCGACGACGTTCTGAGGGAACTGCTGGCCCTGAACCGATCATCGCTGGACGAAACGGCGTTGATCACTCAGAAAAAGGCCCTGATTCGAACCGCCCAATATGAACTGGCCCGCCAGAAATGACTGACAAACCCGGCAAATCCCATGGTCGCAAGGCGATCCGGCCCACGCTGAAACCGCGTGAGTTGATAACACCCACCCCGGACTTGCACGGCGTCTGGAAAGCCAAGATCATCACCCTGTTCCCAACCGCCTTTCCTGGCGTTCTGGGAGAAAGCCTGACCGGCAAGGCCCTGCAAGAGGGGTTGTGGCAGCTGGAAACCGTGGACTTGCGGCAATTCGGCGTCGGCAGACATCGCAACGTGGATGACACGCCAGCCGGGGGCGGCGCGGGTATGGTTTTGCGGCCCGATGTGTTGGGCGAAGCCATCGAGCACACCATGGCGGGCATTCAGGGCAACTGGCCACTGATTTACCTCAGCCCGCGCGGGCGGCGCATGGACCAGCGCATGATGCAGAACCTTGCGCGCTGCGATGGCATGACCCTGCTGTGTGGCCGGTTCGAAGGCGTGGATGAGCGCGTGCTGGAGCATTACGGTGTGCAGGAGGTCTCGTTGGGGGATTTCGTGATGACCGGCGGTGAGATTGCGGCGCAGGCCCTGATCGATGCCACGGTGCGCCTGATCCCCGGCGTTCTGGGCAATCAGGCCTCGACCGAAGAGGAAAGCTTTTCCTCGGGCCTGCTGGAACATCCGCAATACACCCGCCCGGCAGATTGGAAAGGCCGCCCGATACCCGAGGTTCTGATGTCGGGCCACCACGGCCGCATCGCCGAATGGCGTCACAAGATGGCTGAGGATAAAACCCGCGAGCGGCGCCCGGATATCTGGGCCGACTATGCAAAATCCCGGTCGGATTCGTCTGAGTGACAGACCGAATTGTTGCAGACATGCCGCAGGTTCTGTGTTTGCCAGAATTCTATTTGCAGTTGATCATCTTCCAAAATATGCACGTTTGAAAGCCCTGCGTTTTCAGGGCCTTAAAACGAAAGACTAATTGCATTATGAAGAAGTTATTGCTTGGCGCTTTTCTGGTTGCCTCTGCCTGTACGACCAAACCACTGGGGATGTCCGTTCCAACGCAAGCCGGTCACAATCTGCATTCGGCGCGGGTAGCGGTCGATTCCTGTTCTCTGGAAGCTGACGAAGGCGGAAACAGCGCCGTCATCGGGGGATATGCAACGAATATCCTTTTATGGGGTATCCTCATCGGCCCAGCGATTACCGCCCCGATCCAGGACGAACTGCGCACGCAGGGCGAAATCGATCAGGTGGACCGCTGCCTGCAAGAGCGCGGTTTCGAACGCCGGGAACTGAGCGCAGGTGAATCGTTCTGGGTGCGCAACGCCTTTGGGGAAGAGCGTGAGCGCCGGTTGGACCATCTGGTTAGCGGCGGCACCATTGAAACCTACGGCGCACCAAAGACCTAACCCCCGGCCTTCCATCTGGCCCAGACGTCTGGCGTGCCATTGAAAGTGTTGATGTCCACCCGGCCCTGAACGCCCGGCACCAGACCAGTGCCGGTATATTGCCAGAATCGCCAGACCGCGCGGGGATAGACAGTGCGTGGGTGGCCTGCGACCGATCTCAGCCAGAACTCGGTCTTGGGCAGGCGCCCGATATCGGTGTCTTCATAGAAATCCACCGTGGTATAGACGATCGGGCGGCGGCCATAATGTCGTTCGAGAATGTCCAGAAAATGCTGCGCCTCGGCCCGGACGGTTCTGCCATCGGGGCGCAGCGTGCAGGTCTTGGAATGCGGCGTCCATTCCATATCCAGCACATGCGGCAGGTCTGCCCCTTTGGGCACGTTCTGGATGAACCAGCGGGCCTGTTCCCGGGCCGAACGGCAGAAATAATAATAGTGGTAGGCGCCCCAAGGCACACCGGCCGACTGCGCGCCGCGGCGGTGATCGTCGAACAGGGGATCTGCCACGTCGCCGCCTTCGGTCGCTTTCAGAAACACAAAGCTGACACCTGATGCCCGGGCCGTGCGCCAGTCAATCGGCCCCTGCCAGCGTGACACGTCAAGGCCATGGATCGGGTATTGTCCGGGGTGGCTCCCTTCCCAGTCATGGGGATCCGCGTCGCCAAAATCGGGGTAGATCACAAGTGGTGCTGTCCTGTCCACGCCCGGAACGGGTTCGACGGCCTGAGGTTTCGGGCCGCCTCGCCCGCAAGACATCAGCGCAACGGCCGTAATGGCCAGCATGAATGCCAATCGCATCATAGGGTCCTGTCTGAAATATCTGCTCATATTATTTGCCTCAGAATGCCTGATCTGGGCCGCTTGGCAACGCCTTAGTTTCAGGCTGGCGGATTCCTACCGGCCTGTTGGGCAAGTCAGGGCGTTTTTCCCTTGATCCCTGCCTGCAATACCCTTAAACGACCGCAATCCGGTGCCGCGTTCTGCGACGCCGGTGTTTTGGTTTGCACCATGGCGTGACGTCCCGTTTTCTTCGGCAGGGATGCGCCGGGTCAGGCCAGACCAAAGGAACATTCGATCTGACCTCTGGCGGGCTGTACGCAGGACCCGGTGAAGACCAAGAGCTCTCAGGCCGTGCCCAACTTCGTGGACCAACCACGAGCAGATAGGAGAAACTGCGATGGACCTGATCGCACAGCTTGAGGCGGAACAGATTGCCGCCCTGGGGAAAGACATCCCTGATTTCAAAGCCGGTGACACTATCCGTGTCGGCTATAAGGTGACCGAAGGGTCGCGCACCCGTGTGCAGAACTACGAAGGCGTCTGCATCGCGCGCAACAACGGCAGCGGCATTGCCGGTTCGTTCACCGTTCGCAAGATTTCGTTTGGCGAAGGCGTGGAGCGTGTATTCCCGCTGTATTCGACCAATATCGACAGCATCACCGTTGTCCGCCGCGGCCGCGTTCGTCGCGCCAAACTGTACTATCTGCGCACCCGTCGCGGTAAATCCGCGCGTATCGCAGAGGTTTCCAACTACAAGCCCAAAGCTGGCGCCGAAGCGTAAGGAGCGGAAAGATGAAAAAAGACATCCATCCCGATTATCACGTCATCGACGTCAAGATGACCGATGGCACCATCGTTCAGATGAAATCCACCTGGGGCAGCGAAGGCGACCAGCTGGCACTGGAGATCGACCCTTCGGTACACCCTGCATGGACCGGTGGTTCGTCGCGCCTGTTGGACGCTGGCGGCCGCGTGTCGAAGTTCAAGAAGAAATACGAAGGTCTGGGTTTCTAAACCTTTGCCAAAGTCTTTCAAAGGAAGGTCGCCAACGGGCGGCCTTCTTTCGTTTCAGGCCCCTGTTTTCCCCGGTTTCTGATCCTTTGGTTTTGTAAGTTCAGCCGCGTCGTGCAATGGCGGAACCGGACCGCGCAACAGCAGCAGCGCGATCACCAGCCCTATACTGGCGGCGATCGCGGCCATGAGCATCGCCGCATCAAAGGCATTATCCCGCAGATCACGCAGCGCCCCGGCCAGCGCTGAACCAGTTGACGGGTCAAGCCCGGCAATCAGCTGTTCCACCTGTGTTGCCGTGCCATGTGTCAGGGCGCGCGCAAGGTCGTCGCGCTGCGTCGATCCGGCGGGCAGCGCGGTGATGACTTCTGACAGGCCCGAGCGGATGGTCAGAGCTTCGGCCAGACCGCCGACAACCGATCCCATCGTGGCCCCGAAATACAGGAATGCGTTGATCACCCCGGACCCCTGTCCGACATGTTCGTCGGGCAGCAACCGAAGCCCAAGACGGGGCAGCAACGAAAAACAGATGCCGATGCCAACCCCCACAATGATCAGTTTCCACCAGATTTCAGCATAGCTGTCGATATTCGAGGTTGTTGTCAAAAGCAGGAAGCCGCAGGCCATCAACCCCATTGCAGCACTCACCGGCCATTGGAAACTGTAAGGTGCAAGCAGGCGCGGCGCGGTGACGGAAATGACAAACATGCTCAGGCTCAGCGGCAGGATTGCCACGCCCGCCTCAACCGGTGAATAGCCGAACGCATCCGGGGACTGGACGAACACGTTGAAGTAGACAAAGAAACAGAACAACGCAAATCCCGCAAAGAACATCCCCGTTGCCGCCATAAGATAGCGCGGGTGCCGGAAGTACCGGAACTCGACCAGCGGATCGTCGCTGCGCCGCGAGGTGTAGACCAGACCGACAACTGCCAAAGCGGCGACACCCAAAGGAACGATGGTCAGGGCATTGCCCCATCCGTGTGCCTCACCGTTGCTGAGTGCGAAAGACAATGGACCCAGCAGCAACACAATGGCAATCGCCCCTGCGGTATCGAATTTTGCACCCTGAAGGCGCGTATCCGGGACATAGTTCTTCCTGCTGACCTGCAGGCCGATCACAAACGCAATGGCAAGTAACACAAGGTCTGTGGCGAATACCCCGCGCCAGCTTAGAAAGTTGGCAAAGCTTCCTCCGACTATGGGCCCAACGCCTATCGCAAGGCCCACGATTGCGCCCCACACACCGGTTACGCTGGCCCGTTGTTCCTCGGGCGTTGCGGCGGTCAGCAGGGACAATGAGGTGCCGAACAGGGCCGCAGCCCCTGCCCCCTGCGCGCCACGCCCAATCAGCAGCATCGCCGCGTTCTGTGAAAACAGCACAGAAGCAGAGCCACAGGCAAATACGATCATGCCAAAGAAAAAGACACCCATCTTGCCCGTGATATCCCCAAGCCGGCTTACAATCGTCACAAGGGTCGCACTGGCCACCGTATAGATCGCCATCACCCATTGCAGACCCGAGGGCGTCAGATCGAACTCGGCCTTCAGATATGGAAGGATGGTCGCAACAGCAGTTGTGTTGAAGCCAACGACCATCATGCAAATGGCCGTCATTGCAAGAACAACGCGTGAACCGCCTGAACTGTCCGCAGCAGTGTCCGGCATGCCTATGCCCCTTTCACCTGCTTTGAAGATGAACCGAAGAGGACCCGTGCAAAGCCTGCAAGGTTATTCGGTGTAAATCTGTTTGGTATTTAACCAAATTTTCCGCCCCCCGCATAGTTTTCACGATCCGGACCAAGCGGCGTCACCGCGAAAGGACCCTTTGGGAGCGCGATCTGTACATGTGTGAATCAGGCAAACGGCGCGATTGATTCCAGTGCGGATCGTTGCAGGCAGCGGTTGTTCAAGATGTTTGGGACTAGGCGCCGACACGGCGATATCGCTGCCAAGACCGTGATCGGATAGCCGATCAAGGCAGATCACCAGACTGGTGCCTTCCCGTAACCCGCGCACTGCGCTGTGTTTTCCAAAATAGAGTCCGATAATGCCCAAAAGCGCCGCTTGAGGTTCTTTTCATCGTAGGCGACACAACATATAGTGGGTGCCAACAACGTGTAGTCAAACACGGCAAGACTTGGGAATACAAGCATGGCACATATCATTGTGGTCGGTAACGAAAAAGGCGGCGCTGGAAAATCGACCGTGTCGATGCATGTGGCAACCGCACTGGCCCGACTGGGGCACAAGGTCAGCACGCTGGATCTGGACCTGCGGCAGCGCAGCCTTGGACGGTATTTCGAGAACCGGAACAACTTTCTGAAAAGCTCGGGCCTGACGCTGCCCGGCCCACGCCATCACGACCTGCCCGAGATTGATGCCAGCACGTTGAAACCGGGCGAGAACATTTATG
The DNA here is from genome assembly GCF_056536285.1 of Ruegeria sp. AF3. Classification (NCBI taxonomy): domain Bacteria; kingdom Pseudomonadati; phylum Pseudomonadota; class Alphaproteobacteria; order Rhodobacterales; family Roseobacteraceae; genus Ruegeria; species Ruegeria sp. AF3. Next base: position 1,258,571 of record NZ_JBQFJM010000001.1, read on the forward strand.
ACCACCGCCTGTCTGCTGCCGTGTCGCAACTGGAAAGCGACAGCGACTTTATCCTGATCGACTGCCCCGGCTCTCATACCCGGCTGAGCCAGGTGGCCCATTCGCTGGCCGACACGCTGATCACCCCTTTGAACGACAGCTTCATCGATTTTGACCTGCTGGCGCGGATTGATTCAAAGGGTGAGAAAATCCTTGGCCCGTCCGTCTATTCCGAGATGGTCTGGAACGCCCGGCAATTGCGGGCGCAGGCCGGGCTGAAGCCCATCGACTGGGTCGTTGTGCGCAACCGCGTCGGTACCCAGCGCATGGTCAACAAGGAAAAGATGCAGCGCGCGATCGAAATGCTGTCGCAGCGCATCGGCTTCCGCGTCGCTTCGGGCTTTTCCGAACGGGTGATCTTTCGCGAACTGTTTCCCCGCGGCCTGACCCTGCTGGACCTCAAGGATATTGGCGTCAAACAGCTGAACATCTCGAACATCGCAGCACGGCAGGAACTGCGCGACATGATGCGAGAGCTGAACCTGCCGGGTGTCGAAGTCGATTTCTGATCAGTTGTATTGGAGGCTGGTCTGCGGACTTTGCGGCCTTTACTTCTTTGCCGGTTGCTTTTTGAACTAACCCTCGGGCGAAGGTCACTTGCACTTGAGTGCCATGAGCTTGCCGGATCGTTCATACTCGGAGGCCATTGTGTAAGCTGCGCCCAGAGCTTCGACTTGAGCAGGCAAGGATATATCTGCATAAAGTCGAGTTGCTTTTTCGATCTCGCCTGCTTCGAGAAGCGGTGCCATTTCAAGTCCGGTCGCAACTATCTTTTCGGCGTTTTCCTTGATCTCACCCAAGCGCCGGGATGCTTCCTCTTCCAGCTTCATGCGGCGCGCGGAAATGAGAAGTGAGTTGATAGAGCTCTGCCCCTTGTCCATTCGCTTGCGAAGAAAGCCGGTTGGGCCAAAAAAGCCTCCATCATCAGCGCTGCTTAACGTAACACCGGTTTGAACTTCGATGATGGCCTCCGACTGACCCTGCATCAGTGTCGCAACTTCCAGCTGCAACTTTTGGAAGACGAAGGACTTGCCCTGGATTTGAGCCAACGTTGCCATGCTGCAACCCTCTGCGAAAACCGGCGGTCCCGTCATGCCGAAACACATCAATGTAAGGACGGCAAATTTGATCTTGGAAACCTTCAGTTCTCGACCATTGCGCATCATTGAAAACACTCCTCGCATCATGCGTTCAAGTGAAAATAACACGGCTGGTCGAATGCATTCGATCTATTTGCCGAATCGGCCTTCTTTCCTATGACCGCCAAGGGCTCAAACCCGCCATTTGTTCACATCCTCACTATTCTCGAACATCCGCTCCAACCCGCCGCTCGTACCCAGCGAAACAAAGGTGCTCCCTCACGCCTTTCAGCTTTGGAACCGCTGAACGGAACAGCCTCGGTTTCACCCGGTAACTGATGGACCGCCGGGACTGTATACCGTGAACAGCTCTTTGGGTTCGTTCACCCCGCGCAGCATGTAGCGCCCGACCGAGATGAGGTCTTGTGCGCAGGGGCGTGCCGCGACCGCGACGTCGTCCGAGATCAGGATTCTCTGACCCAGCGACCGGTGCATTCCCGCGATTCGGGCGGCCTGATTGACGGCGGGGCCGATCACTGTGAAATCCAGCCGTGTTTCGGACCCGATATTGCCATACAGGATTTCGCCGGAATGCAGGGCCAGCGTGAAATTCGCAACCGGCAGCCCCTGTGCCTGACGTCGGGCGTTCAATTCATCCATACGGGCTTGCAGCAAGGGCACCGCGCTGAGCGCGGCACGGGCGTCCTCGTCGATTTCGCCGACATCGAACATGGCCATCAGCCCATCGCCCATGAATTTCAGGATATTCCCACCCTTGTCGTGCACAACGCCCACGGCCACAGCCAGGTAATCATTCAGCATGTCGATGATCTCGTGGCCCGGCAGGTCTTCTGACAGGTTGGTGAACCCCTCCAGATCGAAATTCCAGATCACCGCATCGATTTGCTGCAATGATCCGCGACGAATCTCACCTGACAGGACGCGGCGCCCGGCATCACGACCCAGATAGACCCGCATCAGGTCTTCGGTCAGGTTCTGGTTCTTGGCGGATTTGAGCGCCAGCCCCAGATGGGGCAATACCGCATGAATGTGCCTGAGATCTCTGTCATCAAACCCGGACGGCGCATCGCTGGTCCAGGACATCAGGACGCCATCACTGACCTTTTTGGTACCGTCGGGGCGCATCTTTCCCGCCCCCTCATACGAGATGCCGGTGGCATAATAATCGGTCGCCCCAACCTCTCTCAGGTCGTTCAACAATGGAAAGCGGCTGGGTTCATTATGGTCGACAAGTTTGACCCGGATTTCATCCAGATCCTCGTTCAGCAGCGCATAAAGCGGGCTTTGTTGCCACATTTCGCTGGGCGTATCCGTGTTTTCAAACTTCTCGGATTCACCGCCGGTGCTTTTGTACCAGCTATATCCGGTTCCGCCATAAACCGGGTGCAAGGTTGACTGCGCCGCATGAAACCGCATCAGCGGAATGCCCATATCGACCAGACTGGTGCAGAACCCTTCCAGCAACTCTTCCTGCCCGGCACCCTCAAGCCCCTTTTGGACCAACCAGTCGATCAGGGTGTGTGTGGATACCTTGGCAGGTTCGAAAGACGTCATTTCAAATTCCGTATCAAGCATGACACACATCTGGGGACGGCAGGCGCCAATTACCAGTGGTCAATCCACGCCTGCCAACCGTCGCAACATCTGGCGCAGCAAGGCGGCCTCTTTTTCGCTGAACAGGCCCGACAGCGTGGCGTCATAGCTTGCGGCCACCCCGTACAAGTCGCGATACACGGCTTGCCCGGCTGGTGTCAGTGTCAGCCATTCCGCCCGCCGATCAGCCTCGTCCCGTGTGCGTTTCAGGTACCGGCGCTCCTCGAGCTTGGCAACTGCACGGCTGATCTTGGTTTTGTGCATTCCGGCCCGTTCACCGATTTCCTTGGCGGTCATTTCGCCAAACAGCCCCAGATGGAACAGCACCCGCCATTCGGTTCTGAGCATTCCGTACCGTCCCTTGTAGACAGCCTGAAATTTCAACGAGGCGCGCTCGGCTGCCTGGTTCAGCAGAAACGGCAGAAAATTTTGCAGGAAAAAGTCATCATTTTTTTCAGATTCGTCATGTGTCATGCTTGTTAGTTACAAAATCAACTATTAACCGACAAGCAGCAAACGGAGGAATACGTAATGAACCGTCCGACGGATCCGCATTCATTGACGCAAGCAGCAACGCCTGTTGGTACCCATGCCGGTTACATGCCCGGCTTTGGCAACGACTTTGAAACCGAGGCGCTGCCCGATGCGCTGCCGCAGGGGATGAACAGCCCGCAAAGGTGCAACTACGGACTTTACGGTGAACAGCTGAGTGGCACGGCCTTTACCGCCAACCCACCTGAACGCACCTGGTGCTATCGTATTCGCCCGTCGGTAAAGCATTCGCACCGTTACGAAAAGATCGACTTGCCCTATTGGAAATCGGCCCCGTGCATCGACCCGGATGTGATCAGCCTGGGCCAGTATCGCTGGGACCCGGTGCCGCATTCCGATGAAGGTCTGAACTGGATGACCGGGATGCGGACCATGACGACGGCAGGGGACGTGAACACCCAGGTTGGCATGGCCTGCCACATTTATCTGGTTACCGAATCCATGGTCGACGACTATTTCTTCTCGGCCGATTCCGAGTTGCTGGTGGTGCCACAGGAAGGGCGACTGCGCTTTGCGACTGAACTGGGAATCATTGACCTTGAGCCCAAGGAAATCGCGATCATCCCGCGTGGACTGCTGTACCGGGTTGAAGTTCTGGAAGGCCCGGCACGTGGCTTTGTGTGCGAGAATTACGGCCAGAAGTTTGAACTGCCGGGTCGCGGCCCGATCGGGGCCAACTGCATGGCCAACCCGCGCGATTTCAAAGCTCCGGTCGCTGCCTATGAGGATCGTGAAACCCCGTCGACCGTGACGATCAAATGGTGCGGCCAGTTTCACACCACGAAAATCGGACACAGCCCGCTGGATGTGGTGGCGTGGCACGGCAATTATGCGCCCTACAAATACGATCTGCGCAATTATTGCCCGGTCGGCGCGATCCTGTTTGACCATCCCGACCCGTCGATCTTTACCGTTCTGACGGCGCCCTCGGGCCAGCCCGGCACCGCAAATATTGACTTTGTCCTGTTCCGCGAACGCTGGATGGTGATGGAAGACACGTTCCGCCCACCGTGGTATCACAAGAACATCATGTCGGAACTGATGGGCAACATCTACGGTCAATATGATGCGAAACCGCAGGGCTTCGTTCCCGGTGGCACCAGTCTGCACAACATGATGATCCCGCATGGCCCCGACAGGGAAGCCTTTGACAAAGCATCCTATTCCAATCTGGGGCCGGAAAAGCTGGACCAGACGATGTCGTTCATGTTCGAAACCCGGTTCCCCCAGCACCTGACGCCGTTTGCCGCCAATGAGGCACCGTTGCAGGACGACTATATCGATTGCTGGACATCGCTAGAGAAGAAGTTCGACGGCACACCGGGCAAGAAGTGACCCTCAGACTGGGTTACCCGGACAGCACCCGTCCTGATGGCGATGAACATACCCATTCCGGTTGCAGGCGTACTGTCGCTGCAACCGGAAAACAAAGACGGGGCCTTGGCAGCCGACCTGCCGCAACCGCGCCCGTTCTGGGCTTTGGCGCCTGTCTTTCAGGGGTTATGATCGTTTCGAACCACGTACCAAGTACAACAAAATAGGGGCAAAATATGCCTTTGATGAAATCCTGGGTGGCCTCGGCCAACGACGCGGCGCATCCGTTTCCACTGAACAACCTGCCTTACGGTGTCTTCTCGACTGAAGGCGATGATCCACGCTGCGGTGTGGCCATTGGCGACATGATCCTGGACGTTACCGCGGCCGAAGCCGAAGGCCTGATCACCCTGACCGATGAACCGCTGTTCGATCTGCCGTTCTGGAACCCCCTGATGGAAGAAGGCCCCGCTGTCTGGACCGCCCTGCGTGAGCGGCTGATCAGCCTTCTGGCGGACGGCTCGGACGAACAAAGCAAGGTCGAACCGCTGCTTGTACCACAGGCCGAAGCCGAGATGCACTTGCCCTTCGCGGTCAGCGAATACACCGATTTCTATGCCGGGCGGAACCATGCCTTCAACGTGGGCACCATGTTTCGTGGCCCGGAAAACGCGCTGCCGCCGAACTGGTTGCACATTCCGATTGGTTATAACGGACGGGCGTCCTCGGTCGTGGTGTCCGGCACGGATATCCGTCGCCCTTGGGGACAGCTGAAATCCCCCGATCAGGACCTGCCCGCCTTCCTGCCCAGCCGCCGCTTTGATATCGAGTTGGAGATGGGTGCGATTGTCGGCACGCCCTCGGATGGCCCGATCACGGTTCAGGAAGCTGACGACCACATCTTCGGCTACGTTCTGCTGAACGACTGGTCGGCACGTGATATACAGGCCTGGGAATACCAGCCGCTGGGTCCGTTTCAGGCCAAGGCAACCGCAACCTCGATCAGCCCTTGGATCGTGACCAAGGCAGCCCTCGAGCCGTTCCGCTGTGATACGCCAGCCCGCGAGTTCGCGCTGCTGGACCACCTCAAGGATTGCGGCCCGATGCTTTATGACATCGATCTGGCCGTCACCATGGCACCCGAAGGCAAAGACGTCACGACCATCGCGCGGACCAACTACAACCAGATGTATTATTCCGCCGCGCAACAATTGGCCCACCACACCACATCGGGATGCCCGATGAACACCGGCGACCTGCTGGGGTCAGGCACCATATCCGGACCAACCAAGCCCGAACGCGGATCGTTGCTGGAACTTAGCTGGGGTGGGAAAGAGCCGCTGACGCTGAACACAGGTGAAACCCGCAGCTTCATCGAAGACGGCGACACGATGACCCTGACCGGCGCGGCCAGGGGCGACGGCTATACGATCGGGTTCGGCGACTGCACCGGCACCGTTCTGCCTGCACTCAATTCCCCATTCGAGCGATGACGCACTGAGCTTCATCTTTTCCCAAATACTCCCGCCGGAGGCATCCAATCCCTGCCTTCCGCGCAACCGCAAAAGGACAAAACCAAGATGGCCAAAGCATTCGCGTCCCAGGGGGACATGTCGGAAAAGAAAATCTCGTTCACCGAAGTGGGCGAGGGGCTCTATGCTTTCACCGCCGAGGGCGACCCGAACTCGGGCGTGATCATCGGCGATGACAGCGTGATGATCGTCGAGGCGCAGGCGACCCCGCGCCTGGCCAACAAGGTGATCGAATGCGTGCGGTCTGTGACCGACAAGCCGATCACCCACGTGGCCCTGACCCATTATCACGCTGTACGGGTTTTAGGTGCCAGCGCTTTTGGAGCACAACAGATCCTGATGTCCGACATGGCCCGCGCCATGGTGGTTGAACGCGGTCAGGAAGACTGGGACAGCGAATTCCAGCGCTTCCCGCGCCTGTTCGAAGGGCATGAAAGCATCCCCGGCCTGACCTGGCCCACAACCACATTCAGCGACACGATGACCGTTTATCTGGGCAACCGCCGGATCGACCTGATGCATCTGGGGCGCGCCCATACCGCCGGTGATATCGTCATCCATGTGCCTGACCAGAACGTGATGTTCACCGGCGACATCGTCGAATATCACTCGGCCTGCTATTGCGGCGACGGGCATTTCAGCGACTGGGGCGACACGCTGGACGAGATCAAGTGGTTCGATGTCGACGCCATCGCACCGGGACGCGGCGACGCGCTGGTTGGCAAGGACATGGTCAATGCCGCCATCGAAAACACCCGCGATTTCGTCGAAAGCACCTACCGCCCCGCAGCCAAGGTTGCGGCGCGCGGTGGCAGCCTGAAAGAGGCATGGGACGCAGTCCGCGCCGAATGTGACCCTAAATTCGCCAGTTACGCGATCTACGAACACTGCCTGCCGTTCAACGTCGCCCGCGCCTATGACGAAGCCCGCGGTATCGACACGCCTCGCATCTGGACCGCCCAACGCGATCTTGAGATGTGGGAGGCCCTGCAGGGGTAAGGAAAAACGGCCCAGTTTGATCCAGATCGTTTTAGGCGGCGGGATTCAGTGAAACCATATGCCAAAGGTTTCGGCACGTGCTGCCGGGGCACAGGACATGCAGCACTTTGGCGCATCTGCTTGGGGGGAAGCCCATGAACAAGATCTTTGAAACTCCGCTTTACGGCTATGAACGCAGCCCCGATCAGGACAGCCCGACGCCGGTTCGGCACAAGGTTATCGTGATCGGCGCGGGTCCGGTTGGTCTGGCCGCCGCGATTGATCTGGCGCAGCAAGGGGTCGACGTCGTGGTTCTGGACGAGAATGACAAGGTCAGTTTCGGCAGCCGCGCCATCTGTTTCTCGCAACGCACGCTGGAAATTGCCGACCGGCTGGGATGCGGACGCCGACTGGTCGACAAGGGCGTCCTGTGGGATCGGGGCAAGGTGTTCTTCGATGACCGACAGGTCTATGACTTCAACCTGCAACCGGAACAAGGTTATGCCAACCCTGCCTTCATCAACCTTCAGCAATACCATTTTGAGAACTATTTCGTTGAACGGGTCCGCGAGTTGCAGGCAGAAGGCGCACCGATTGAGATACGCGGGCGCAACAAGGTCGAGGCGATTGGCACGCATGACGATCACGTGCGGCTGGAGGTCGGGACGCCCGAAGGACCTTACACAATCGAAGCCGATTGGCTGATTGCCTGTGATGGCGCGACCTCCCCCGCCCGGCGGATGTTGGGCATTGATTTCGAAGGACGGATTTTCGAAGACAACTTCCTGATTGCAGACGTGATCATGGATGCGGATTTTCCGTCTGAACGCTGGTTCTGGTTCGATCCGCCGTTCAATCGGGGGCAATCCGCATTGTTGCATAAACAGCCCGACAATGTATGGCGCATCGACTTGCAGCTGGGTTGGGATATCGACAAGGAACGCGAAAAGCGCCCCGAGAACGTGATCCCCCGCCTCAAGGCAATGCTTGGGGATGATGTCGAGTTTGAGCTGGAATGGGTCTCGATCTATACGTTCCAGTGCCGTCGCATGGAAAGCTTCCGCAAGGGCCGTGTCCTGTTTGCGGGCGACAGCGCGCATCAGGTCAGCCCCTTTGGCGCGCGCGGGGCCAATTCCGGCCTTCAGGACACCGACAACCTGTGTTGGAAACTGAAGCTGGTTCTGGATGGGAAAGCACCTGAAACTCTGCTGGACAGCTACAACGCCGAACGCGTGTACGGGGCCGATGAGAACATCCTGAATTCCAGCCGGTCGACCGATTTCATCACCCCGAAATCCGAGATGTCGCGGATCCTGCGCGATGCGGTACTGGACCTGAGCGAGCATTATGACTTCGCGCGCCCGCTGGTGAATTCTGGCCGCCTGAGCCAGCCCTGCACCTATGATGGATCTTCGCTGAATTCTGCGGACGCGCTGAACGGCCCCGCCGGAACGCGCCCGGGTTCGGCCTGTCCAGACGCTCCGCTTGGTGACGAGTTTCTGCTGCCCAAGCTTGCAGGCAAGTTCACGCTTTTGACTATCGATGCAGACGCCCCAGATACCCTGGAAGAAGATGGGATCGAGGTCACGCGACTGGCGCTGTCGGTCAAGGATGATATGACGCTGGCCCTCAAACGCCGCTATCTGGGCGACGCGACCAGCGCAGTCTACCTGATCCGCCCGGACCAGCATGTGGCCGCCCGGCGTGACAGTTACGAAGAAAACACCTTCCGGCACGCGATCCGCAGAGCCTGCGGTAAGGAGTAAGCCCCATGTCAGACCTGATCCTAACCCCGAACATCAAAAACGCCGATGACTTCTATGCCGAACTTCTGGCCGCGCATGAAGGCCTGGAAAAAGCAGACAGCGACGCGCTGAATGCGCGGCTGGTACTGGTGTTGGCCAACCACATCGGTGACAGTACGGTGCTGACGGACGCCCTTCGCGCTGCCGCTTTGACTGACAGTTGACAGGCCCGGACGTGAGCGACGTCGTCCTTTATGACTATTGGCGATCCTCGGCCAGTTACCGGGTGCGGATCGCCCTGAATCTGGCCGGGATCGCGTATCGCCCGGTTGTTGTCGATCTGGTGGGCGGCGCACAAAAGGGCGATGAACATATCGCGCGAAACCCGCAGGGCTTTGTGCCGGTTCTGGATATTGACGGGCTGCGGTTGACGCAATCGCTGGCCATCCTCGACTATCTGGACCGGACCCGGCAGTTGAACCTTCTGCCTGATGATCCGGCGGAACGCGCGCGTGTTCAGGCGCTGGCTTATGCGATCGCCGTCGACATCCACCCAGTCTGCAACCTGTCGGTTGCGCGCTATGCCACGACCCTGAGCCATAACGCCCCCGACATGCCCGGCGACTGGATGCGGAATTTCATCAAACCCGGGTTGCAGGCGTTCGAAACCATGTTGGGTGATTTCGAACAGGCCCCCTACTGTGTTGGGTCAAAGCCCGGTCTCGCCGACCTCTGCCTGATCCCGCAGATCTATAACGCGCGCCGGTGGCAGGTTGATTTGTCGGATATGCCCCGCCTGCTGCGGGTTGAAGAGGCCTGCGCCAATCACCCGGCCTTTGTCGCGGCACATCCCGACGCACATGCGCAGGGTTAACATTGCACAGACCCTGTGTGCATGCGCAGCTAGGTTTTTTTCCTTTTAGGCCTTAGCTTTGAGCCAACAAAGCAGATGAGGTTTCTATGCCCGAGATCACCGGCTATCACGCCCATATCTATTTCGATGCCGACACGCAGGACACCGCTCAGCAGGTCTGTGAAGAGGCGACCCGCCTGTTCCCTGTTCAAATGGGCCGGATGCACGCCCGAAACGTCGGCCCCCATCCGCGCTGGAGCTGCCAGCTGGGCTTTGCCGCTGGGGCGTTCGATCAGGTCATCCCATGGCTGATGCTGAACCGGCAGGGTCTGACGGTCTTCACGCACCCGGAAACCGGTGAACATCTGGAGGATCACCGCGACCGCGCGATCTGGATGGGTGAGATGCTGGCGTTGGACCTGTCGATATTCGACAACCTTTAACCCAGCGCCCGTGCCTGATCCCGCAGAACGAATTTCTGCACCTTGCCGGTTGATGTCTTGGGCAGGGTGCCGAACACCACCGTTTTGGGTGCCTTGAAATGGGCCATCCGGTCGCGACAGAAGGCGATAAGCTCTGCCTCGGTTGCGGCTGCGCCGGGTTTCAACTCGACAAAGGCGCAGGGCGTTTCGCCCCATTTCTCATCGGGACGGGCCACCACGGCAGCCTCCATCACCGCCGGATGCTTGTAGAGGATACCTTCGACCTCGACAGATGAGATATTTTCGCCGCCCGAGATGATGATGTCCTTTGAACGGTCCTTGAGCGCGATATAGCCATCGGGGTGCATGACGCCAAGATCACCGGACGCGAACCAGCCACCGTGAAAGGCCTTGTCGGTAGCGTCGGGATTCTTGAGGTATCCTTTCATCACCACGTTGCCCTGCATGAATATCTCACCCATGGTTTCGCCATCAGCCGGAACCGGTTCCAGCATTTCCGGGTCGGCCACCATCAGTCCGGACAACGCTGTATAGCGCACCCCTTGCCGCACCTTGAGGGCCGCGCGGTCTTCAGGCCCTTTGCTGTTCCATTCGTCTTTCCATGCGCAGACAACCGAAGGCCCATAGGTTTCGGTCAGGCCATAGACATGCGTGACCTCGACACCCATCGCCTCCATCGCTTCGATCACGGCCGCAGGCGGCGGGGCACCTGCCGTCATCACCTTGATCTGGTGGTCAAAGTCCTTCAACTCATCCGGAGCGTGGGCCAGCATGTTCAGAACGATCGGCGCACCGCAGAAATGGGTCACTTTCTCGTCCCGGAAAGCAGCATAGATCGGTTCGGCCCGCACCGCGCGCAAGCAAACGGAAACACCTGCATTGGCTGCCATGGCCCACGGGAAGCACCAGCCGTTGCAGTGGAACATCGGCAGGGTCCACAAATAGACCGAATGCCTGGGCATATCCCAGTCCAGCAAATCGGACTGCGCATTCAGGGTCGCGCCGCGATGGTGGTAAACCACGCCCTTGGGGTTGCCCGTGGTGCCCGAGGTATAATTCAGGGTGATCGCGTCCCATTCGTCCGCTGGCAGTGACCAGTCAAACGCGGGGTCGCCTTCGGCCAGCAGGGCATCATAGGTCAGGCGGCCCAGCTTTTCACCGCCGTCGAAGGTGGGGTCTTCGATATCGATGACCAGAATGTCATGATCGACCTGTTGCAGCGCATCTTTCACCACATCCGAAAACTCGGGGTCGACCAGCAGCGCCTTGGCTTCGGCATGGTTCAGGATGAATGCGACAATCGGCGCATCCAGCCGTGTGTTGATTGCGTTCAGAACAGCGCCCGTCATGGGCACGCCAAAATGCGCCTCGTACATTTCCGGGATGTTGGCCGCGATTATCGAAACGGTATCGCCCCGTCCAATCCCACGCGCTGTCAACGCACTCGCCAGACGCCGGCAACGGGCATAGGTTTCAGCCCAGGAATACCGGCGATCCCCATAAACCACGGATGGATAATCCGGGTAGACCTGCGCCGTCCGTTCAATGAACGTAAGGGGCGACAGGGGTGTGTAATTTGCCCGGCATTTGTCCAAATGACGCTCGTAGATATGTGTCGCTGCCATCCGCTGTCCTCCCGAAACGCAGTTTGGGCGAATTGAGCACAAAGTTCGCGTTCTGACAAACCCGTAGAAATACGGCGGCAAAACTGACTGGCGATACGGGATGATACGATCTGGCCCTATCTACATCCGGGCTTTCGCGGTGATCTGAAGCATCTTAAACACATGCCGGGATGAGGCATTTCCATATCCCGTGCACCGCTTCCTCACTGAAAGGACATGTCATGGACGGCACGTTCAACGAAAACGATCTTTCCCGCGTGGTCGAGGCCGACCGCGCCCATATCTGGCACCATCTGATCCAGCATAAACCCTTTGAAACCAATGACCCACGCATCATTGTCGAGGGCAAGGGCATGCGTGTCTGGGACCAGAAAGGCAAAGAGCATCTGGATGCGGTTTCCGGCGGCGTCTGGACCGTCAATGTCGGCTATGGCCGCGAATCGATCTGCAAGGCGGTTTACGACCAGCTGATGAAGCTGTGCTATTTCGCCAATTCGGCCGGTTCCATCCCGGGTGCGCTGTTTGCCGAGCAACTGATCGACAAGATGCCGGGCATGAGCCGCGTCTATTACACCAACTCAGGTTCCGAGGCGAACGAGAAGGCGTTCAAGATGGTGCGCCAGATCGCGCACAAGAAATACGGCGGCAAGAAAACCAAAATCCTGTACCGCGACCGGGACTATCATGGCTCGACGCTGGCGACCATGTCGGCAGGCGGTCAGGACGAGCGCACAGCGCAATACGGCCCCTTCGCCCCTGATTTCGTGCGCGTGCCGCATTGCATGGAATATCGCAAGCACGAGTTGGACGGCGCACCCGAAGAGAATTTCGGCGAATGGGCCGCAGATCAGATTGAAGCCGTCATCCTGCGCGAAGGCCCTGATACAGTAGGTGCGCTGTGCCTTGAGCCGGTGACAGCGGGTGGCGGTGTGATCGAAGCGCCTGAAGGATACTGGCAGCGCGTGCAGGAGATCTGCAAGAAATACGACGTGCTGCTGCATATCGACGAGGTTGTCTGTGGAGTGGGCCGCACCGGCACGTGGTTCGGGTACCAGCAATACGGTATCAAGCCCGATTTCGTGACCATGGCCAAGGGCGTTGCGTCGGGCTATGCCGCGATTGCCTGCATGGTCACCACCGAGGAAGTCTTTGACTTGTTCAAAGACGATGCCGCGGACCCAATGAACTATTTCCGCGATATCTCGACCTTTGGTGGGTGCACCGCTGGTCCGGCAGCGGCCATCGAGAACATGCGCATCATTCAGGATGAAAACCTGTTGCAGAACTGCACGGACATGGGCGCGCGCATGACGAACAACCTTCTGGCGCTGATGGACAAGCACAAGGTCATCGGCGATGTGCGCGGCAAGGGCCTGTTCCTGGGGGCCGAACTGGTTGTGGATCGCGGCACCAAAGAGCCGGTGGACGAGAAACTGGCGCAGGCCGTTACTGCCGACTGTATGGCACAGGGCGTGATCATCGGCGTGACCAACCGCTCGATCCCCGGTCGCAACAACACGCTGTGCTTCTCGCCTGCGCTGATTGCTACGGCCGATGACATCGACCAGATCACCGACGCGGTTGACGGCGCGCTGGGGCGTGTTTTTGGATGATCCAAGCCGACTAACCGCTGATCTTAGAATCTCCAATTCTCTGAACCGGCGCGCTCTGCGCCGGTTCATTCAAGCGCAGAAGTCCAGTCTCAGTTCACCCTCTTGATTTCGACTTCGTCAAATTCAAACCTGCCGGTTCCGAATGCTGCGAGGCCAATTCCCGCGCGACCGTCCGCGCCCGAGGACGTTCGTTTTGAAAACAGCGTTTGAATGACCTTTGTTCCGTTGACATAGAAGACAACATGCGCGCCTCGCACCTTAAAGGACAACTTGTTCGGAGACTCGAGCAAAATCGCGTCATGAGTGCCCGCATGCACGACGCGCAACTGACGTCCGTCTTTTTGCAGAACGTGGAAGCGCCCCTTGCCGTCCACGGCAAATACCACATATTTTCCCGCTTTCCCGCTGCCAACCAGAATGCCAACCCCGCTTTTTCCGGAAAACTCTCCGCCCACAACGGCAGATATCACCATGTCTTGCGTACTCTCCAACGAGTCCGATCCTGGAAAATTTACCCATGCCACATCGTTGAACTGAAGACTGCGGGTATCCTGCCTATTTTCCATCACAAGCTTGCCATCGGCCACATAAAACGCCCAGGGCGACTTGACCGACTGAAAGTCAATCTGCCCGCCCAGCATGAGCGTCTGGTCTTCTCCGTCAAAGGTTTCAACCAACACGTCCGGAGTATCGGGCTCTGTGATAGCGTCCTGCGACCGCGCTTCATCAGAGTAACCGACTAACGTGGCAGTCAGAACAATAAGAGCTTGTATTAATTTTTGGCAAAAAGGCATTCTGGTAATTCCATTCAATCCAAAAGAGAAGTTGATTATATAATTACAGCAATTACGTGCATTATCCAGAATGGAATACCATACTTGGTTGACGCGGAAATCCACGGGTTTCTGCCAAAGAAAAAGACCGCCCCAAGGGGACGGCCTTTCTTTCACTGTCTCTTTTCAGAGGTTCAGGCAGCCAGAGCAGCCTGAGCTTTGGCGACGATCGCGCCGAACGCTTCCGGTTCGTGCACGGCCAGGTCGGCCAGAACTTTGCGGTCCACTTCGATACCGGCCAGGTTGAGACCGTTGATGAAGCGGGAATATGTCAGAGCCTCGTCATGGCTGCGCACAGCAGCGTTGATCCGCTGGATCCACAGCGCGCGGAAGTTGCGCTTGCGGTTCTTGCGGTCACGAGTCGCGTACTGGTTGGCCTTGTCGACGGCCTGAGTTGCGACTTTGAAGTTGCTCTTGCGACGACCATAATAGCCTTTTGCGGCCTTGATGATCTTCTTGTGACGGGCGTGAGTTACGGTTCCACCTTTAACGCGGGACATCTCTTACATCTCCTCTTAGCGGTCGTAGGGCATGTAGCCCTTGACGATCTTTGCGTCGGGGGCGGACAGGGTGGTGTTGCCACGGGCATCGCGGATGAATTTCTTGGTCCGCTTGATCATGCCGTGCCGTTTGCCGGCCTGGCCAGCAAGGACCTTACCGGTCGCAGTCACCTTGAAGCGCTTCTTGGCGCTTGATTTGGTCTTCATCTTAGGCATTTCCGTCTCCTTTTCCGGGTTCGGTTTCAGACGCGACTCGGCATGCCATCTCGGCCGGTCACGCGATCAGAAGCGCCGTTTACGCAAGTTCGGTCATACTGGCAAGGGGGTTTGGACCAGAATCTATGCTTTTTGCAGGCTGGTCAGGCACCGGGGCGACACAAGCCGCCCCGGTGATTGGACTTAGTGTTCAAATTTGCGGATTTCACCGCTCTTCAGCCTTGCGGAGTAGGACGCCAGTTCCTGCCGCACCACTTTCATCAGGAAGTAGAGGGCAAAGACGTTCACAACCGCCATCGCAAAGATCGCCGCATCCGAGAAGTCGATAACCGGACCGAGGTTGGCTGCA
This sequence comes from Ruegeria sp. AF3, assembly GCF_056536285.1. Taxonomy (NCBI): domain Bacteria; kingdom Pseudomonadati; phylum Pseudomonadota; class Alphaproteobacteria; order Rhodobacterales; family Roseobacteraceae; genus Ruegeria; species Ruegeria sp. AF3. Next base: position 1,273,856 of record NZ_JBQFJM010000001.1, read on the forward strand.
GCGCCGATCACCACGAAGACGCAGAAGATGATCTTGAAGATCAGCTCTTTTGTGTGACCTTCTCCGAACAGGTAGGTCCAGGCCTTCAGGCCATAGTAGGACCAGCTGATCATTGTCGAGAAGGCAAACAGGATCACCGCGATCGCAAGGATGTACGGGAACCAGCTGAACGCGCTGGCAAAGGCGGCAGAGGTCAGGCTGACGCCGGAATTGCCACCCACTGTTGCGATGGCGGAACCCGCCTCGTTCAGCATGTAGTTGCCGGTTTCAGGGTCGATGATCAGCTGTTGCGTGATGATGATCACCAGTGCCGTCATGGTACAGATCACGACGGTATCGATGAACGGTTCAAGCAGCGATACAAAACCCTCGGTGATCGGTTCCTTGGTCCGAACCGCCGAGTGCGCAATCGCCGCCGAGCCAACGCCCGCCTCGTTCGAGAATGCCGCGCGCTTGAAGCCCTGGATCAGCGCGCCGACCATGCCCCCTGCTACGCCCAGCCCCGTGAAGGCACCGGCAAAGATCTGACCAAAGGCCCAGCCGATCATGTCCGCATTCATCGCGATGATGACCAGTGCGGTGGCGACATACAGCACACCCATGAACGGCACGACCTTTTCAGTCACCCGAGCGATGGATTTCAGACCGCCAACAATGACCATGAACACGACCGCGGCAAAAACAATACCGGTAATCCAGCCCGGATAGTCCCCAACGATACCGGCGATCTGCTGATGCGCCTGGTTAGCCTGGAACATGTTCCCGCCGCCCAACGCGCCCAGAATACAGAAGATCGAGAACAGCACCGCCAGGATCTTACCACCGGGCAGGCCCAGCTCGTCGAAGCCCTTGGACATGTAATACATCGGGCCACCTGAAACGGTGCCGTCTTCGTATTCATTGCGGTATTTCACGCCCAGCGTACATTCGGTGAACTTCGATGCCATGCCCAGAAGACCCGCAAGGATCATCCAGAAGGTTGCGCCTGGCCCACCGATGCCAATGGCAACGGCCACGCCCGCGATGTTCCCCAGGCCCACAGTGCCGGACAGCGCTGTGGCCAATGCCTGAAAGTGGCTGACCTCGCCCGCGTCGTTGGGATCGGAATAGTCACCTTTGACAAGGCTGATCGCGTGACCAAAGAACCGCAACTGCACAAGCGCGAAATACAGCGTGAAAACCGATGCAGCGATGACCAGCCACATAACGATCCACGGAAAGCTGGTTCCGGGCAGCGGTGCAAAGATGAAGCTGACAAACGGCCCGGTCAGGTTTGCAAAGGCCTGATTGATTTTTTCGTCCAGTCCCGGCGCCTCTTGCGCAAGGGCAGGGCTGGCGGCAATGGTGGCGGCCGTTACGGCGCCAAGTGTTTTTAGCGTTCTCATTTTAGCCCTCCCCTCAGTTCACGACCGTAACCGGAACGTCGGCATGCATCACCAGATATTGCGTCGAACTGCCGAACAGGCGTTTCTTGATCCCGTCCGCAGATGCCCGGCCCACGACGATTTGCGAGCCTCCGTTTTCGACAGTGATGGCGTTCAGCGTTTCCGCCACATCGCCATGGCGCACAATGCCCTGCGCCTCGAAACCCGCAGCCCTGAGGGCCTCTACGGCAGGTGTCACGACACGCGACAACGCCAGATCAACCTCTTCTTCGCGGCGCTTGTGGCGCTGGGCGTTTTCTTCAGGTGTCTGGAATGTGTAAGGTGACCATTCGATCACATAAGCGACCAGCAAATCGCACGTTCCGATCAGCTTTGCCAAATCCTTGGCAAAGGCAATCGCACGCTCGCCGGTTTCAGTCCCGTCGAGTCCTATGACAATCTTTGTTGTCATTTCGTTCCTCCGTTTTTGTTGTTAAGGCCGGGGCCCACGCCCCCGGCAGGGCGGCCGGAACTTGGAACTTTTCAACAAGACCGCCCTTTGGTAAGTATTAGGAAATTTCACTAGGAATTGGAGATTTTTTTGGGCCATTTTCAGTGTAATTTATCGAATTGCGCCAAAAATACAGGGAATATTACTGATTAGCAGAGATTTAGACAATATCGATCAACGCATCCTGTACGAGCTGGAGGCCAATGGCCGGCTCTCGATAGTTGAGTTGGCGGCGCGCGTAAACCTTACCAATACGCCCTGTTCCGAGCGTGTAAAACGACTTGAGAAGAATGGCTATATCAAGGGGTACAGAGCCGTTGTCGACAAGGAAAGGATGGGGCTGGCGCTGCTGACCGTGGTGCAGGTATCCCTGGTCGCAACTGCGGAACAATCCCTTGTGAAATTCAATGAGGCTGTTCGGAATGTGTCGGAAATCGAAAGTTGCCTGATGGTGGCGGGCTCGTTTGATTATCTTCTGACCGTTCGAACGCGCGACATTGCACATTTCCGGCTGGTTCTGGGCGAGAAGATCAACAAGCTGCCGGGGATACATCAGACCAGCTCTTTTACAGTTATGGAGATTGTAAAAGAGCCGGTTGGCTGACATGACACTCGGGCCCGAGTGTCGGGGTGCGGTTATTCCGGATCCGTGCTGTAGATCAGCCGTTCATCACAAGGGGCCACCCGCAGAATGTTAGTCGTGCCCGGTACGTTGAAGGGGACACCGGCCGTAACCACGATCTGGTCGGTTTCGGTTGCAAACCCCCCTGCCCGCGCCGCGCGGGCCGCGTTGACCACGGCGCTTTTGAACCGCTGAAGTTCGGGTGTCATGACGCAGTTGCACCCCCAGCTCAGGCAAAGCCTGCGCGCGGTCCCCATCAACGATGTCATCGCAATGATCGGAACACCGGGACGTTCGCGGGCGGTCAATGAGGCGGTCGTTCCGCTTTGCGTAAAGCAGCAGATGGCTTTGATATCGGTCTTTTCAGCAATCTCTCGGGCGGCCGCGACGATGGCATCGGCCACAGTGCTTCCTTTTGCCGTGCGGGACGCGGCGATGATCTGGGAATAGGTCGGGTCGGCCTCGACCTCGATGGCGACCTCATTCATGGTCTGCACGGCCTCAACCGGATAAGCACCTGCCGCCGATTCCGCGCTGAGCATAATGGCGTCCGTGCCCTCATAGATCGCGGTGGCCACATCCGACACTTCGGCACGCGTGGGCATCGGGCTTTCGATCATGCTTTCCAGCATCTGGGTGGCGACAATGACCGGCTTGGCGGCACTACGGCACTTGCGGACCAGCCTCTTCTGAATGGGCGGCACCGCGGATACCGGCAGTTCCACGCCCAGATCGCCCCGCGCCACCATGATCCCGTCCGAGGCATCGAGGATGTCGTCGAACGCCTCGACCGCGGCGGGCTTTTCGATCTTCGACAGGATCGCGGCGCGTCCATCAGCCAGCGCGCGGGCCTCGAACACATCTTTCGCACGCTGAACAAAGCTCAACGCCAGCCAATCGACACCCAGTTGGCACACAAACTCCAGATCATCACGGTCCTTCGCCGACAAGGCCGCCAGCGGCAGCACCACATCCGGGACGTTCACGCCCTTGCGATTCGAGATCGTACCGCCGACTTCGACCGTGCAATTGGCAAAGTCCTGACCGCAATCCTGAACGATCAGACGGATCTTGCCGTCATTGACCAGAAGGCGCGCGCCCGGTTCAAGGGCCGCGAATATCTCGGGGTGCGGCAGGCACACGCGGGTGGTGTCGCCGGGGGCTGGATCAAGGTCCAGACGGAACGCCGCGCCCTCTTCCAGCTCCTCCGTATCATTTGCAAAAACACCAACCCGCAGCTTGGGGCCCTGAAGATCGGCCAGAATGGCAATTGGGCTGTCCAGATCCTTTTCAACCCGCCGAATGATCCTGTGGCGTTCACGTATCTCATCATGGCTGCCGTGGCTCATGTTCAGACGGAACACATCCGCCCCGGCCTCGTGCAGGGCACGAATGGTGTCATAGTCGCTGGACGCCGGTCCCAGCGTCGCCACGATTTTTACATTCCTCAGGCGTCGCATTGGTCTTGACCTCCTCATGCCGGTTCAGATCACGCAGATCAGCTTTTGCAAAATGTTACCGCAAACACTGCTATGGCGCTTATTGCGCAATTCCCTTTTTAAAGCAACTGCCCTACACCTGCGACAAACTAGATGACAGGCTTATGACTTACACCCCGTTTTTCGTTCACGGCGCGGATCGCCCGTCCCGGTGGCTGATCACATGCGACCACGCAACCAACACCGTCCCCCCCGAGGTCAACGACGGAGACCTTGGCCTGCCACGCGAGGATATGGAGCGCCATATCGCCTATGATGTCGGAGCGTATGAGGTATCAAAACATCTGGGCGAGATTCTGAACGCACCGGTGATTGCCGCCAACTTCTCGCGCCTCGTAATCGACCCGAACCGAGGGGAAGATGACCCCACGCTGTTGATGAAACTGTATGACGGGTCGATCATCCTCGGCAACCGCCATGCCGATGCCGCCGAGCGCGAACGCCGCCTGGACATGTGTTATCGCCCCTACCACACAGCGTTGGCCGAGATGGCGGCACTGCCACATGCGGTAATTGTGTCGATGCATTCCTTCACGCGCCAGTTGCGCGGACGTGATCCGCGTCCGTGGCACATTGGCGTATTGCACACCCCAGACGAGCGGTTTTCGCGCCCTTTGATCAACCGGCTGCAACAGGAAGATGACCTGTGCGTTGGTGTCAATGAACCCTATACCGGCGTTTTGCCAGGTGACGCGATTGACAAGCACTGCACCGCTTTTAGCCGCCCCAATGCATTGATCGAGCTGCGCAATGATCTGATTGCCGACCATGCCGGTCAACGGCATTGGGCCGAGCGGCTGGCGGTAATCCTGCAAGATGCGCTGGACGCCAGCGACCTTTGACCGCAAGGTTTGCTGGGGCATTCCGCCCCTCACGCCATTGTGAGCAATGCCCCTGATCCCCATATAATGCGGGAAAGGGGATCGTCATGACACAGGAGTTTCTGACAACGTTTTTTGGTTGGATGGCCGCGCTTAATATCGCGGTATTGCTGTTCACCACCGTCATGATTCTGCTTTTGCAGGACTGGATCGCTGGCATTCACGGCAGGATGTTTCAGATGGATCGCGCCGACGTGAAACGAGCCTATTTCAGATTTCTTGCCAACTACAAGATCCTGACACTGATCTTTTGCATCGTGCCCTGGCTGGCCTTGAAACTGATGTAGGTAGCACTGACCACAAGCACCGTTGTTGTAACGACACGGCAGGATTGTTACGTCAGAAGAAACACACACTGCCTTCCGGAGCCACAAGATGGACAAGCAAACCGAAATCGAACTTCAGGCTGCCGCCTTTCGTCGGCTGAAAAAGCACCTGATGGAAGACCGCACCGATGTGCAGAACATCGACATGATGAATCTGGCCGGGTTCTGCCGCAACTGCCTGTCGCGCTGGTATCAGGAAGCGGCCAATGAAAAGGGGATCGAGATGGGCAAGGACGAGGCCCGAGAACTTTTCTACGGCATGACCATGGATGAATGGAAAGCCAATTATCAAACCGAGGCCAGCGCTGAAAAACAGGCCGCCTTCAAGATCGCGTTTGAAGAGAATGTAACAAAAAAGGGCTAGGTCCAATGCGAAAAAGGCCCGCCAGATTGGCGGGCCTTTTTCTTTAGATCGCCGCCTTGCGGCTTTCGTCCAGATAAATCTCGCGCAGGCGTTTTGCAATCGGTCCCGGCGTACCGTCACCCAGCGCAACTCCGTCGATTTCAACCACAGGCATCACAAAGGCGCTGGCCGAGGTGGTGAATGCTTCATCAGCCTCTTTGGCTTCGTCGATGGTGAACAGACGTTCTTCGATTTCCATCTGCGCCTCAGCCGCCATGCGCAACACGGCCTTTCGGGTGATGCCGTGCAGAATGTCGTTGGATAGCGGGCGAGTGACAATCTTGCCGTTTTTGACGAAATAGGCGTTGTTGCTGGTGCCCTCGGTCACAAAGCCGTCCTCGACCAGCCATGCGTCGTCGCAACCTGCCTTCTTGGCCATCATCTTGCCCATCGACGGGTAGAGCAATTGCACCGTTTTGATGTCGCGCCGGCCCCAACGGATGTCTTCGATCGAGATGATCTTGGCGCCTTTCCTGGCCGCCGGGCTGTCAGCCAGCCCGGGCTTGTTCTGCGTGAACAAAACGAGGCTGGGCTTGGTATCTGCCGACGGAAACACGAAATCCCGGTCGCCATCGCTGCCGCGCGAGACCTGCAAATAGACCAGACCTTCCTCGATGCCGTTCAGCTCAATCAGCTTGCGGTGGATCTCCAGCAGTTCGTCCTTGGTGCAGGGCTCCGCCATCTCCAGCTCGTCCAGCGAGCGCTTCAGACGGACAGAGTGACCTTCGAAGTCGATCAGCTTGCCGTCCAGCACACTGGTGACTTCGTAAACCGCGTCCGCAAACAGGAAGCCACGGTCAAATATGGAAACCTTGGCCTCGGTCTCCGGCAGGTATTCGCCATTTACGTAAACGGTACGGGTCATATTCGTCTCCTCAACCCCAAAGTGCGGCCGCAGGCGGGTGCACTCCGGCGTCGTCAAAATCCAGCGGGGTGTCGCGGTCTTCGGCCAACAGAAGCGGACCGTCAAGGTCCGTTACAATCGCACCCTGTGCCAGCAATGTCGCAGGTGCCATGGCAAGCGAGCTGCCGACCATGCATCCCACCATAATGTCATAACCTTCGGCAATCGCTGCCTTGCGCAACTCCAGCGCCTCGGTCAGGCCCCCGGTCTTGTCGAGCTTGATGTTGATGACATCATATTTACCCTTCAACTTGGGCAGGCTGGCACGGTCATGGCAGGATTCGTCAGCGCAGACTGGCACCGGGCGCTTCATCCCGATCAATGCATCGTCATCTCCTGCGGGCAAAGGCTGTTCCACCAATGCCACGCCCAGCCGCACCAGATGCGGGGCGAGGTCGGCGTAAACCTCGGCCGACCAGCCTTCGTTTGCATCCACAATGATCTTGGAATTCGGAGCACCGGCGCGCACCGCCTCAAGCCGGGGCATATCATCGGGCGTGCCCAGCTTGATCTTCAGAAGCGGGCGATGCGCGTTCCCGGCGGCCTGCGCCTGCATTGCCTCGGGGGTGTCCAGCGACAATGTATAAGCGGTGATCTCGGGGCCGGGCTTGGGCAGACCCGCCAGGTCCCAGGCGCGCTTGCCAACACGTTTGCACTCCAGATCCCACAGGGCACAATCCACGGCGTTCCGCGCGGCGCCTGCGGGCAGCAGATCCGTCAGCGTCTGGCGGGTGACATCCGCGGGCAGACCGGCAATCTCAGCCTCAACAGACTCGAGCGTTTCGTCATAACGCGCGTAAGGAACGCATTCGCCCCAGCCGTGATGGCTTCCGTCCGAAACCCGAACCGTCAGCACCTTTGCTTCGGTCCGCGACCCGCGCGAGATGGTGAAGACCTGCGCCAGCCGGAACACATCGCGAGAAACCTCAATCTGCACGCACCCGCTCCTTCATCTTTTCCCAAATACTCACGCCGGAGGCGGAACAGTCCGCCACCGGCGCGTTGTTCAGATCATATTGCGGCCAGCGCGTCCACCAGCTTGCCCGAACCAAAACGGAACGGGTCGGTCGCAGGCAAGCCCATATCCTCTTCGATCTTGGCCAGATAGGCGGTCGCGTCTGCCTCGGACATGTGCTGGGTGTTGACCGAAACGCCAACAACCTGACAATCCGGGTTTGCCACCTTGGCCAGCGCCAGCGCGGTGTCGCGCAGGGCTTCCAATGTTGGCAGTTGATAGGTTGGCAAGCCGCGCATATGCGCACGGGTCGGTTCATGGCTCAGGATCAGGGCGTCCGGCTGGCCGCCATGGATCAGTGCCATGGTCACGCCGGAATAGGATACGTGGAACAATGACCCCTGCCCTTCGATCAGGTCCCAGTGATCATCGTCATTGTCCGGTGTCAGCCATTCGACCGAACCCGCCATGAAGTCAGCAATGACTGCATCCAGCGGCACACCGTCACCGGTGATCAGGATGCCGGTTTGGCCGGTCGCGCGGAAGGTCGATTTCATCCCGCGCTCACGCATCTCGGCGTCCATCGCCAGCGCGGTGTACATCTTGCCAACCGAACAGTCTGTTCCGACGGCCAGACACCGTTTGCCCTTGCGCTTGATCCCGTTTGCAATCGGATAATTGATTTCAGGCACCCGCACGTCGTGCAGTTTCCGTCCTGTTGCTTCGGCCACCGCTACCAGGTCCGGCTCATCCCGCAGCAGGTTATGCAACCCCGAGGCCAGGTCGAACCCTTCCTCAAGCGCCATGACCAGAACCTTTTTCCAGTCCTGGCTGATCACACCGCCGCGGTTTGCCACACCGATCACCAGTGTCTTGGCACCGGCTTCCTTCGCTTCGGTCAGGGTCATGTCAGCCAAGCCCAGATCGGCCTTGCAGCCGTCCATTCGATACTGGCCCACGGCGTTTTCCGGACGCCAGTCCTTGATCCCAACAGCCACTTTGGCCGCCAATTGGTCGGGCGCATCGCCCAGGAACAGCAGGTACGGTGTCTCGATCATTGCGGTCACTCCTTTGATTCCGGGGCAGGCTAGAGAAGCGGTAAAACGAGCGCTTCGCGTTTTGGCCCGTCAACCACGGCCTATGCGCGAGTTTCTTGCGCAGTGTTCTCGATGTGCGCAAAAATCTTCGAAGTTTTCAAACTGATTAAACTTTAATCACCCCACTCGGGCAGTTTTGAAGCTGCTTTCTGCAACCGCATTGCCGCAGGTGCACAATCGCTCTTGCGCCGCACCGCGCAATTTAATACCTCATTGAGCAGGAAAATCGTAATTTCATTACTCAGACGAGGTCCAGATGAGCTTTCGCATCCAACCTGCCGCACCGGCGCGTCCCAATCGCTGTCAGCTGTTTGGCCCGGGGTCGAACACCAAACTGTTCCCGAAGATGGCGGCATCCGCTGCGGATGTGATCAACCTCGATCTTGAAGACTCGGTTGCGCCTTCGGATAAGGATACGGCCCGCGCCAATGTCATCGAAGCACTGAACACCGTGGACTGGGGCAACAAATACATGTCCGTTCGCATCAACGGATTGGATACCCCGTACTGGTATCGCGACGTTGTCGATGTATTGGAACAGGCGGGCGACCGTCTGGATCAGATCATGATCCCCAAAGTCGGCTGCGCGGCAGATGTCTATGCGGTGGACGCATTGGTCACCGCCATCGAACGCGCCAAAGGTCGCCCCAAACCAATCAGCTTTGAGGTTATCATCGAATCTTCCGCCGGCATCGCCCATGTCGAAGAAATCGCAGCCTCCTCGCCCCGTTTGCAGGCTATGAGCCTTGGCGCGGCTGATTTTGCCGCTTCGATGGGGATGCAAACCACCGGCATCGGCGGCACGCAGGAAAACTATTACATGCTGCACGAGGGTGCGAAACACTGGTCCGATCCATGGCACTGGGCACAGGCCGCCATCGTTGCCGCATGCCGCACCCATGGCGTGCTGCCAGTCGACGGGCCCTTCGGTGACTTCAGCGATGACGAGGGGTACATTGCGCAGGCCAAACGTTCGGCCACGCTGGGCATGGTGGGCAAATGGGCCATCCATCCCAAGCAGATCGCGCTGGCCAATCAGGTGTTCACCCCCTCGGAAGAAGCCGTGTCAGAGGCCCGCGAAATCCTCGCCGCGATGGAGCAAGCCAAAGCCAATGGCGAAGGTGCGACGGTTTACAAAGGACGTCTGGTCGACATCGCTTCGATCAAGCAGGCCGAGGTGATCGTGGCACAGGCCGAGTTGATCGCGGCCAACGGCTGATGCACAATAAAAAAGGCGCCCGACCCGGCACCTTTTTCCAACTTTGTTCTGGTATCACCGCCCAAAAACAGCATTCGGCGTCCAGGTGAACCTTTCGCCCTTTTTACCCGACTTCATCATCAGGCAGGATGTTCCAAGCTTTTGGAAATAGATGATCTTGAGCGGGTACCACCCTGCCTTGGGCACTTCGACTTCGGTCCGCTGGTTGGCCTCACAACCCTGAATACCCGTGACATAGCCTATATTTTGGCCTCCGACGAATGCTTCTATCCCGTCATTCGACCAGGTTTCCAACTCGTAAACCCCAGGCGAGTCGAACCGCATATATCCCGTAATCTCGGCAGCAACATTGTAAGCGCCGTCGAATGTCATGACATTGTCACCCTGACTGGTGTCCCTGTAATCCAGTCCCTGCAGCGGTTGCCCAGGCTGCGCTTTGGACAGCATGCTTTTTGCCTGACTCAGATCGCGGATCTTCTTGTGTTGATTGCCTGTGCCAATGTACTTCACATTCAGCCCCGCCTTCGGAGAAGGCTGCGGGTTGGCAGGTTGCAGTTTCAGCGGGGCAGACAAGGCGGCCCCGGCAACCACTGACAAGGCAACTGCGGCCGCCACTGTTCGAACGCGTTTCATCGTAATCTCCCTGTTTGCGTGCCGTTCTGGCTGGGCATATCCCAAGGCAACGTCATTTCCATGACTTTAGGCTGTGAGTTTTCGCCCTGCAAGAGAGTGTGCCTTCACAATTCAAGACGTCACGCTCGCAAATTCTTGGGTGAATCCATGACCACATAGGATGTGATCGAGGTGACATGCGGCAGGGTCCCCAACACCTCGGTATGGAAGGTCTTGTAAGACGGCAGGTCTGCACATTCGACCCGCAGCAGGTATTCGATTGTTCCCGTGATGTTGTGGCATTCGACAACTTCCGGGGCTAGTTGGAGCGCTCGTTCAAACCCCTCCTGCGCGGCCTTCGTATGCTCGCCCAGCCCTACACCAATATAAGCGACAAAGCCGATACCCATCGCCGCCGGGTCCAGAACCGCGCGATACCCCGTGATCACCCCGGCCCGCTCAAGTTCTTGCACACGGCGCAGGCAGGCCGAAGGGGAAAGGCCCACACGCTCAGCCAGATCCAGATTGCTGATCCGTCCGTCACGGGTCAGCTCCTGCAATATCTGGCGGTTTATTCTGTCATTCTTCATCATTGATTGCACAACTACAGGAAACACGCACAAAAAAGCAATTTTATTTGCCGCAGAGCGGACAATACTTCGCGCCATGACTTATGACATCCTGATGGCCCTGATCGCCTTTGCCTTCGTAACCTCGATTACACCGGGGCCGAACAACCTGATGCTGATGGCTTCGGGGGCAAATTTCGGCTTTCGACGTTCGATTCCGCATATGCTGGGCATTGGGCTTGGCTTTACCTTCATGGTGCTGCTCGTCGGATCTGGTCTGGTGCAGGTCTTTGATCGGTATCCCGTCAGCTATTCAGTGCTGAAAAACCTGTCGGTGATTTATCTGCTCTATCTGGCCTGGAAGATTGCACATGCCGCGCCGGCAAGCAGCGCCGAGGTGACCGGAGTGCCGATGACATTCCTGCAAGCCGCAGCGTTTCAATGGGTAAACCCAAAAGCCTGGGCCATGGCCCTGACCGCCACCACGGCCTATACACCGGATCGGACGATGTATGCGATTGCCATCGTTGCGTTTGTCTTCGGAGCCGTCAACTTACCGTCCGTCAGCACATGGACCGTTCTGGGACAGCAGATGGCGCGGATGCTGACAAACCCGCGCCGATTGGTTGTCTTCAACTGGACAATGGCTGTGCTGCTTGTGGTTTCGCTCTACCCCGTGCTTTGGCCGGAATGAGTTTCCCCATAAGTCGATTTCAGCGATTGTTCTGCTGGGCATGTCGGGAATGTGCTGGCAAGAGAAAGAATCTCTTAATCTGATCAACGGCTTTTGACATGAACGATGCCGCTTCAGTGTCATCTAGTTGCATCTGAGGCCAGCCAGCGGCATATAGCTAGGAAATTTCACGCAGATGAGGCGTCATGACCCAGTATCTGGATTTCGAAAAACCGCTGGCCGAAATTGAAGGCAAAGCTGAAGAGCTGCGCGCGCTGGCCCGTGCCAACGAAGAAATGGATGTGGCAGAAGAAGCCGCCGCGCTGGATGCCAAAGCCTCCAAGCTGCTGGATGAACTCTATCGCGACCTGACACCCTGGCGGAAGTGCCAGGTGGCGCGTCACCCGGAGCGCCCGCATTGCAAGGATTACGTGGACGCATTGTTCACCGAGTTCACCCCGCTGGCCGGTGACCGGAACTTTGCCGACGATCTCGCCGTTATCGGTGGTCTTGCGCGCTTTAACGATCAGCCGGTGATGGTGATCGGCCACGAAAAGGGCAGCGATACCAAGTCGCGGATCGAACGCAATTTCGGGATGGCCCGCCCCGAAGGCTATCGCAAGGCAGTTCGTCTGATGGAGATGGCCGGGCGTTTTGGACTGCCTGTCATTACCTTGATCGACACTGCTGGCGCCTATCCGGGCAAAGGAGCAGAGGAACGCGGCCAATCCGAAGCGATTGCCCGGTCGACCGAAATGTGTCTGAAAATCGGCGTGCCGCTGGTTTCGGTCATCATCGGCGAAGGCGGCTCGGGCGGCGCTGTGGCGTTTGCGACCGCAAACCGCGTGGCGATGTTGGAGCATTCGGTCTATTCGGTGATCTCGCCGGAAGGCTGCGCATCGATCCTTTGGAAAGATGCCGAAAAGATGCGTGAAGCGGCCGAGGCGCTGCGTTTGACCGCTCAGGATTTGCACAAGCTGGGCGTATGTGACCGGATCATCCCGGAACCCAAGGGTGGCGCACATCGCGATCGACCGGCAACGGTTGAGTCGGTGCGCGCGGCCATCACCGCCATGTTGACTGAACTGGACGGCAAGGATGGGGCGGCCCTGATAAAGGACCGCCGTCAGAAATTCCTTGATATCGGGTCGAAGGGGCTGGCAGCGTAACCGTCAGCCACCCAACCTGCGCAGCAAAGCAACCGAAGGCTCACCTGTCACGGGCAGACCGTTGGCGCTTTGATAAGCGCTGATGGCTGTGGTGGTGTTGTTTCCGATCACGCCATCTGCGCCTTGCGTGTCATACCCCGCAGATGTCAGGCGGCGCTGCAATTCCTTGCGGTCGTCCAGCGTAAGCCCACTTGCATCCGGCCCGAACGAGGCCTGAAACGGCGCCCCGCCCGCGATCCTGTCCGCCAGATGACCGACGCCGATCGCGTAGCTGTCCGAGTTGTTATAGCGTTTGATTACCTGGAAATTGCGGAACACGGCGATGCGGGGGCCCGGTATTTGCGGCTGCAACACGGCCACCGGAGTACCGGAAACACGCCCCGCCTCTCCGCCCCAGGGTTGACCTCGCACCCAACCTGCACGCGACAGGTAAGCAGCGGTGGAAGCCAGCGAATCCGTCGGATCATCCGACCAGATGTCGCGCCGCCCGTCGCCGGTGAAATCCACGGCATAGGCTAGATACGAGGTCGGAATGAACTGCGTGTGCCCCATCGCCCCGGCCCAACTGCCGGTCATGTTGGCAGGCGTGGTATCGCCGTTCTGAAGGATCTTCATCGCCGCGATCAACTGACTTTCAAAGAACTGCCCACGCCGGCCATCATAAGCAAGCGTCGACAGAGCCGATACAACGGGCACATCACCGCGGCGCGCGCCGTAACGGCTCTCCAGCCCCCAGACGGCCACGACGATTTCCTTATCCACGCCATATTGCGCCTCGATCCGCGACAGGGTGCCGTTATGTTGCCGCAGCATCTGCTGGCCGGTGCTGATCCGTTCGTCCGAGGCCGCGATGGCTAGGTAGTCTTCGAGGCTGCGCTTGAATTCGACCTGATTTCGGTCGCGTTCGATTACGTCGGGCAAATACCCGGCCCCCTGAAAGGCGCGGTCAACGGTTGTCCGGGAGATCCCCTGCGACGCTGCCCTGCCCTTGAAACCGGCAACCCAGGCATCCCACCCGGCATTAGGAACAGCCCGCATCCGGGTTGCAGGCGTGCCGGACGGAGCGGCACCGCCTGTACAGGCGGCCAAAAGCGTTGATCCGAGGCAAATGGAAAAAGTCCGGCGAGTGATCATGGTTTGGGTCTGCTCTTGTTTGTGATTTGCCGCAAGAGTAACCCAGCCGGGTTGCACAGGCCAGAACAGTGACACCTTGGACGGGCGCTTTGACGATGTCGGCAGGAAGCCGCTCAGCTGACCAGCAAACGCAGCCCCTGCGTCACATCCGAGCGCACTGCCAGCCGCAATCCCGGCTCGTCCCCGGCCTTGAGCGCCGCAATGATCAGCTTGTGATAATGTGGCGGCTCTGCGCGCCTGAGACGTCCGTAAAGCGCCCGCATCGTTGGGCCAAGTTGCAGCCAGACGGTTTCAGCAATGGCCAGCATCGCAGGGGCCTGAGCGCGCAGATACAGGGTTCTGTGAAATTCCAGGTTTGAACGGATATAGCCAACCGCATCCCGTTTGGTCACCATCTCGGCAACTGTCATGTTGATGCTCTGCAACCTATCGATCAGGGCCATGTGTGCCCTGGGCAAGGCCCGGCTTGCCAGTTCGACCTCAAGCAAGGCGCGCAAGGCAGCCAGTTCCTCAATCCGGTCATTCGTCAGCTCCGGGGTCGAAACCCGGCCCGATGTGGACAGGAACAATGCCCCTTCTGCGGCCAGGCGGCGGACCGCCTCTCGCGCCGGAGTCATTGAAACACCAAATTCCTTGCCGATGCCCCGCAGCGTCAGGGCCTGCCCCGGTGCCATCTCACCATGCATGATCCGGGATCGCAGCGCCCGGTACACCCGGTCATGTGTTGCGGTCTGGGTTTCGGAAGGGCGCGCGGTCAACATATGCTCATGTGATCACAAAAAGGCGCCACGTCAACTCGGCTCTGTGTCAAATCTGTAGCGATGCAACTCGGCCCCGTTGTCGCGCAACCAACGGCGGGGCGGCTGATACGGACCAAAGATCTTTTCAACCTGCGCCCAGAAGGCAGGCGAGTGGTTCATCTCGGCAAGATGTGCCACCTCATGCGCCGCGACATAGTGCAACACGTCAGGAGGTGCCAGAATAAGACGCCACGAAAACATCAACCCGCCATGCGAGCTGCACGACCCCCAACGCGACCGCGTGTCACGCAGGCTGAGTGTCGTGTACGAACGCCCCAGCATAGCTGCATAATCATCACAGGCGCCGGTCAACCGGTCTCGCGCCAGTTCCTTCAGGAACCGGCCCAGTCTGCGGGCCTCGGCCCCTGTCGGCACGGCAACCTCATCTGCATTCAGCATAACCCGCCGCCCGGTGGCAGGGACGATTCGGCGTGCTTTCCCCTCGATCGGGATCACTTGCCCAAACTGCACGGTGGCCATATCGGGCCGACCCTGAAGATGCTGCCGGATCCACTCTTCCTTGGTGCGCGCAAAGCTCAAGGCCTCGGATTCCGGCACGCCCTTCGGGTAAGTCAACGTGACGCGCCCATCCAGCTGGGAGATTCGCAGGCTGATACGCCGCGCCCGAGCCGATTTGCGCAATCTCAGTGGCACCGGCGGTGTCCCTGGCAATGCGTGCTCTCCCATATCGCGACCTCTCTTGCGCAAAGACTTTGACAGTGCCCTCTGCCTGTGGCAGGTGAGCTGAATCATTTAGACGACTCACCTGATATCAAGGGGATTTGACATGCCCAAGGAAGAATGGGGCGTAAAGCGTGTTTGCCCGACAACTGGTAAGCGGTTTTACGACCTGAACAAAGACCCCATCATCAGCCCCTACACTGGCGAGATTGTGGAGCTTGAAACAGTCAAAAGCCGCATGATCGCGGCGGATGCGGAAGACGCGGCTTCGGTCAAAGCACGTGAAAACACGGCGGATGACGATCTGGTTCTGGACGATGATGACAGCGTCGACGTGGATTTGGATGACGATCTGCTGGACGACGATGATGACGACAGTGATGACGTTTCACTGGACGACATCACCGACATGACGTCAGACGACGACAACTGATCAAGTAAAAGGCGATCCCCTTGGATCGCCTTTTACTTGAGAGGGACAGCCCGGACGGAAATTCGCGTCCAATTCCAATTTTGGACTTGCACTCGCAGCCGCTGTCTCCTAAACGTCCGTCCACCATACCGATGGTACAATGATGGGGCCTTAGCTCAGTTGGGAGAGCGCTTGCATGGCATGCAAGAGGTCAGGGGTTCGACTCCCCTAGGCTCCACCAAAACCTAACAGAACAACTAGATAGCAAGCATTAGAGCGGTGTGACACACAGGTGTGACACAAAATGAAGCTGCATGCGTACCTCTCACTGTCTAGACACGGCATATATTACTTCCGTTGGCCCCTGCCCGACACAAGACCAAAACCCCACACTGGACCAAGCACCACACATCGGACAGTGCATTGGGCTATCGCCCACCAGCCCCGGAAACCATCATTCCAATGGATCAGAGGCCGACGATGCACTAACAATCAAACTGGACTAGTCAAATGAGGCTGTTCACTATCAACAGCGGCCTCGTGATCAACAAACATAAACTGGCTAGACTGGTTGTTTGCGAGTGCGTCCTTGCAAAGTAGCTTACTCAAACGCCCCACAACGAGCTTCGCCGATAGCGTCATGGTGAGGTCCATAGCATCCCTCTGCACCATGGCCGTGCCAGTCACCGTGGTGATGCCTGTCCGTGCATGCGGCCATAGCTATAAGTATAGCCAAAAACGCCACCGTTCTCCGGGTTGCTTTTATGCTGTTGCTCTGACCCATTTGCGAAGCACCTTACCAACAATTTGGCAACCTACGCTTTGACACAAGTCAACACTCAACTGCGACGTCGTCCACATCACTGCAGTTAGGGGTTTAGTACGAAGGACCTTCTCATGTTGCTAGCTACGAGGAGGCGGGCCCAAAAAGCTCGAAATTAAGTTGGTCACAATCCATAATTATAAACGTGATGGCGTTGTCATGCTTGGTCTGCTGCAGTAGCGTCCTGAACCATGGTCATCCGACGATACTCAATTGTGCTACTAGTCAGCGTTCTGGTCACCCTGACCGGTTTTGGCACCGTTGTTCATGCGCTATCAGATGGCTGCATCGGCCTTCACTGTGAAAGCCACATGCAATCAACAGAACACGCTTCCGTGGCTAAAAATAGCATCGATAAGTCGTCCCCAAACAGCCACCATGACCCGGACAGTTCAGGAACCGGCGAGTGTAATCCCTCTATCTGCCAAGCCATTGTTTTGCTCGCCCAGAACGGAGAAGCCGCGCAGGATCAACGTGAAATTGATCCAGAGTTTCAGATTGGAACTCAAGCCAAGCCGATTGAACCGGATAACCCATACAAGCCCCCTGACCTTTGAAGCAGCGTAAATCCTTGCGAACATCTGCGACCTGCACGTGCCGCTGTTCGCAATGAACCGCAGCACTATAAGCTTCCAAAATGTCAGGACCAATCCATGAAAAAAAGTTACTTACTAGTCGGTGTATGCACCGTCGCTGCCGTCGCCGCTTTCATAACCCTTCGGCCCGGTTCAATCGAAGAGACTACGCCGCAGGAGGCACTTGAAGGCGATGCTATGGTCGCAATTCAGATGCCGTCAATTGAGGGCAATGCTGTAATCGGTCAGCGTGTCTTTGATGTCTCCTGCGCTACTTGCCACGGCGTCAACGCGGTCGGAGTAGAAGGCGCAGGACCGCCTCTGATCCACAAGATATACGAGCCCAGCCACCACGCTGACGAAGCCTTTCAGAGGGCGGTTTCACAAGGTGTAAGAAGCCATCATTGGCAGTTTGGTGACATGCCGCCGGTCGAAGGATTGACGCGAGGCGACGTTGCCATGGTGATCGCGTACATTCGTGAAATTCAACGTGCCAACGGAATAAATTGAGGACAGGACCATGAAAAAGATCATAACGCTCGCAATCATGGCTGCTATTCCCAGCGGGGTACTGGCGCATTCCAAGGCCGAAGAAACGACACCTGCCAACGGGGCTACTGTAACCTCTGTGCCCGCCGAAATTGGCCTCAGCTTCACCAAGGACATCCGGTTGACACGGATTGAGATGGCCCATGAAGAGCACGCGGCGATACGCTTGGATTTGGGGGACCAAACAAGTTTCCGTCAGGTGTTCACGATCCCATTGCCAAGCAATGGAACCGGCACCTATGTCATCGAATGGCGTGGCCTAGGTAAAGACGGCCATGCGATGCAGGGCGAGTTTTCCTTTTCCGTGGAATGAGCATGCCAGACATTTGGGGAGTTGTCGCAATCCTCGCAAAGCTGGTGCTCTACATCGGCTTTGCTGGGTCAACCGGGCTTGTCGTCGTTAAGTGCCTCTATTCCGAACTAGTCGCGCCTGTAAGCCTTGCGATGAAGCGCCAAGCCATGGTTTTGGTGTGGCTTTCCCTCGCAGCAACAGTATTTGGCTTTATGCTTCGTGGGGCCGCCTTAACAGGCGGAGTTGACGGCATGGTCGATCCAGAGATGCTTGGCTTGCTTTGGCAAACATCCGTAGGCGACGTACTTGTTTATCGCCTTGCAGGCGCAGTGTTGATCCTTGTGGGACTGTCTGTTCCTCGCTTTGGTCTATGGATCGCGCTGTTGGGTGGCACATTGGCCATGTGGTCCTTTGCACAGATCGGACATGTACCGGAACTGGAGAGTTTTGGTGTCCAACTCTTGCTCCTGTTGCATCTTCTATGTGTAGCCTTTTGGGTGGGTATCTTTAGCCCGCTGCGGGGTATGGCTCTCATGCCTGAACACCTGACAGATGCTGCTGAACTAGGGCACAGGTTCGGACAAGCTGCTGCACTGATTGTGCCAACGCTGGTCGCGGCGGGTCTCTGGATGGCTTGGTTGTTTGTTGGCAATCTCCAAGGGCTCTTGTTCACTAGCTACGGTCAGGCTCTGTTGCTCAAAGTGTTCCTTGTGGCGCTGTTGTTGATCCTCGCCGCTGCCAACAAGCTCCGATTTGTTCCGGCCTTACAAAGCGGAGAGGCTAAAGCAGCGCAACGCCTCGCCCGATCTATCGAGGTTGAGGCAATAGTCGTATTTGCGGTTCTGGCGACAACGGCGACACTCACCAGCGTACTAACGCTTCCGAGTTAAGGTAGGTAGAGATGAACAAACACCTGTATGCACTCGCTATATGCAGTATTGGTACTAGCGTCGCTGCAGATCATGAGTTGTTAGACCGAGACCTAGCGAATGGGCAGAAACTCTACGCAGAGTACTGCGCCTCGTGCCATGGAGTTAATCTGGAAGGCCAACCCGACTGGCAGACACCCGGTGATGACGGAGTGTTACCCGCCCCACCACATGACGTGACAGGGCACACATGGCACCATGATAACCAGCTACTGTTCGAGTATACCAAACTAGGTGGGGCAGACGCATTGGCAGCACGCGGTATTAAAGACTTCAACAGCGGCATGCCGGGCTTTGAGGGCACCCTGACTAACGACGACATATGGGACGTGCTGGCTTACATACGCTCCACTTGGCCTGACGATGTTCAGCAAATGCAGGCTAGTCGCAACCTTCCTCATCAGTAAAGGACAGTAGTCTGGTGTCGGTTTGGGTATACACAGTTCAACGTAGCAGGTTGAGTGCTTCTAAGTGTGACACTAAGGTGAGACACTCTGTAAACCAGCACACTACAATAGTGTTTACTATCAGGGCATTAGGCGTTCGGCAGCGTTTCCCCCAGGCTCCGCCAAAACCTAACAATACAACCAGTTAGCAAGCATTAGAGCGGCGTGACACACAGGTGTGACGCAAAATGAAGCTGCATGCGTATCTCTCACTGTCCCGACACGGCATCTACTACTTTCGTTGGCCCCTACCCGACGCGGCACCAAAACACCGCACCAGACTAAACACCCCGCGTAGAACCTTCGTGTGTCATTGCGTACTAGATGCCCTAATGAGGCTTGTACTCTGGCACGGCGTCTTGCAGTGTGCGGCGACACAATAGCAAAGCACATAGAAGCATCGGACACGAACCACGGCGAACTGCGCACAAAGGTGCATGAGCACTTCACTTCCTACATTGGCATCCAAACCCGTTGGAATGACCCTGACTTCTTTTTGGAACAATCAGCGCAGATACGCAGATCAGTTGCCGAAAGCGCCTGTTCCTGCTGATCCGCCACGTGGCGAACGCGGATGCGCTTGGGCAAGCGAGCCTGTCTGCTGGGCCGCGCTACACCCATTCCGACTTCACTCAGCGCCGTGTAATTGTCATATCAAAGAAAAATGCAGCATCAAACCGACCCTGATTGGAATGCACGGTTGTGCCACTGGTAAATTCCTTCGAAAAACTCTGAGTGACCGAGAATGGTACAACTCGGGTTTTTCCAAACAGGTATCCCACGTTTCCTGAGATCCGCAGTTTTCCGTTGTCAGACAGCGATGCGCGAAACTTTTGCGGACGCGACGCACCGGTTCCAGTATTGTCTTGAGCACTAATTAGTTGAAACCCGGCGGCCGATTTACGGTACACCACTCGCAGCATTGTTTTAGGCTTTTCGTTGGCAAGTTCGCCGCCATTGTAACGTGGGTCCGGTCGTCTTTTGAATTCGATGACATAGTCACCATAGAAGGCGTTTTGGGCGTTCTCGTTTGGGGGCGACTTGGGTACGGCCACCAGTATCTGAGGGTCTGCTTGTTGGTCGCTTTGCGCGGATGGCTCTGGTTTTGCTATATTTTTCAGAACGGCGTAGCTTTGTGCTGTGAGGTATCCGGTTCTTTCTGCGTCATTTTGCCTCTGAAACTCTTTCAGAGCTTCACGGGACCGAGGCCCGAAGATCCCATCCACTGATCCAACTGAAAACCCAAGCGCGTTCAGGCCGCGTTGAATGCTCCGGTATTCGTTTCGGTTCAGATTCAGACTGGCCTCGATGTCCGAATTCGAGCGTGGCAACGGTGCAGGCGCGTCTAGGCGGCTTTCGGTTCCAGGGGGTGAAATCGTCGTTTTCGGCGTGACGAGTGTGGCAATCTTCCGATTTGTGTGTCCGACCACATCCGTAACCTGTTGAGAATATTGCCCAGCGCGGGTGTCTGGATACAGCTGCGCGATCAGCTTCAAAGCGCCCTGCTTCGCGCTTTCGTCTTCCAGCTGCATGGCCTCGCCCAGAACACGTTGCGCCGACCGCTCGCGCTCATCGACAGGGCGAACGGCATTGGCAGCATTTGCAGTGGCATCGTCACTATTGATTGGCTCTTTGAGTGCTGCTGGGACAAGGAAAATGTCATGACCGGGCAGAGACCCATAGGTGAATGGCTCCTGATACCCATCTGTAAGTTCGTAAACTGTATCCCGCACCTTCCGGAACATCTTCCCAAGCTCCAACCCGGGTACCTCGATATGTTCAAGAAAGGCCTCTGCATACGGGCTGTTGCGACCGTCACCATCCAGCGCCAAAGTCCCGCCTCGCGCTGAATACCCGACAAGAACCCCACTGGGATCGATGCGGCCTAACCCTTGACCGATTGATCGGGTTGCAGTGGTTCGAACCATATCGCTCACGAACGGGTTGTTCCGACACGCATCCACTATGACCAGCTTCAAGCCTTTCGCGGTCGAAACGGCGTTGAGCACCGTATCCAGACGGATTGCCTCGAATTCTACGTCCTTGTCACTCCTGAGTTCGGCATTGGTCGGTATCAGGTAGTTTGTGTTGTCGATTTCGATCCCGTGACCTGCAAAATAGACTAATACCATATCCGCATCGACTACATCCTCAGAGAAGTCTCTTAAGGTCAGGCGCATTTCGCGGTAGTCGAGGTTTTGTTTTGCTGTGACATGAAAGCCGATCCTCTTGAGGGCGGCAGAAATATCCTGGGCGTCATTGGCTGAGTTTGGGATGTTTGACACATGCTCAT
Source organism: Ruegeria sp. AF3 (assembly GCF_056536285.1). Taxonomy (NCBI): domain Bacteria; kingdom Pseudomonadati; phylum Pseudomonadota; class Alphaproteobacteria; order Rhodobacterales; family Roseobacteraceae; genus Ruegeria; species Ruegeria sp. AF3. The sequence goes on from NZ_JBQFJM010000001.1 coordinate 1,295,594, forward strand.
ATCGTGCATTTCCAATTACCAAAGCCACACGTTTTGCATGAGGCGTTTCCGCAAGTGCTGCGTTCAGTCCGAACATCAAAACGAAGCTCAGATATATCCACGATCCAAAGAAGCATTGGTGCAATTGGCGCGTTAACATGGCAAAATCGTCCACTGAAACCGGACCTAATATAGCATAAATGGAGTTTATGGGCGACGTTGTTGTCAAACCAACTGCTTCACTTGGGCCTTTTGTGACGTCAGCACCCACCGGACAGATTTAGGGGTTTGAGCAACGGAGGATTTCTGGTTCTCCGCAGCGGGCACTGAAAAGCCACTTGGGACTTACCGAACATTCCCGGTGTTTTGGGACGGCAATCCCTATCTGGATAAATACGATCTGCTTCTCAAGGAGCGTCCCAGCAGGTTTCGCGTGCCCTCTCTGCGCAATGTCGCGCTGACCGCGCGCTATTTCCACAATGGCTCGGTAAGAGGTCTGGAAGAGGCGATCAAAGTTATGGCCGTTTCTCAGTTGGGACGCACCCTTTGCGATGATCCTTTGGCCGACATTCGCATTGTGGCCGCGAGCGTTGAAGACACGGTTCCAGGGCTGAATATTGACATGTTCACAAATCGCACGGTGAGCCGACAAGAGGTGTCTAACATTGCCGAATTTCTGCGGTCGCTCACAGCGGCCACGCTTCCCGATTAGGTTTTTTGCATGAAGAATACCCCAGAAGGGACGTTGGATCGATCAAACGACTTTGCCAGTTTCGATTGTTGGGGATCACGATGCCCACCGCTCAGGGTAAACGACAAAAAGGTTACATCCGTGGAGTACGCTCCGAGACGATATTCTCGATCGCATCGGCAAGGTGGACGTCGGCAATCGCAAGATCACCACGTTCAACGCGCAGCCTGTGCGCTTCGGCCAGAACGTCACCATGAGTTGCACCTTCAGGCGGCTCAAAGCGGTAACTCGCAAGCTCGATCCTCAAACCCAACGGATCGTGGAAATAGATCGAGTTCATGAAGCCCCGGTCTTTGATTGGCGTGTGCTTGATACCCCTCTCGTCAAGCCGTTCCTCGACCTGCATGAGAACCGAGCGTGACACCGCGAAGGCCAGATGATGAACCGCGCCAACCTGATCCCTGAGCAAACTGCCGGACGGTTTTCGATCTTCATTGGTGAACACCGTGATCGTCTGGCCGTTACCAGCGGCAAAGTACAAGTGACCCTGTGAATGATCGTCCAGGTTTGGTTGATCGAAGATAAGCGAAAACCCGAGAAGACCCTCCCAGAAGTCTATTGACGTTTGCCGGTCTGCACCAGTCAGGGTGATGTGGTGAATGCCCTGTGCCTGCAATTTGCGCATGTTGAGTTTCCTCCCGTTTGATGAGTTCTCACCTCGCCCGGCTAGTTGAAGGTGAGAAGAAAACAAGCGCCTTGATTGCTTGGTACAACACTGAGTTGCCCACCAATTGCTTCCATGGTCGCTTTGACAATATTCAGGCCCATACCTGTGCCACCGGCCTCTCTTTTTGTCGTAAAGAAGGGCTGCAAAATCTTGTCCTTGTTCCCTTCACTGATACCGGCGCCATTATCCGCAATTTTTAGACTGATGACACCGTCGTTCTGATAGGCTGTCAGCACGGCATTCTGCGCGCCGTGTTGCTGAGCGTTCTCGAGCATATGTGTCAGTATGATGTGCAGGGTGGGTGCCGCGACGGGCAAGGGCAAGTTATCGTTTTCAGCCTTGATGGCAAGCGCCGGGAACGTCTGGACGACCTGATCAGTGATGTCGTTCAGACAGCATGTACCGTTGATGGCACTCTGATCGGCCAGGCTGAAGGCGCGCATGTTGGCCAGCAGATCCTCCATCCGCTTTCCGCCCTTTTCTACAGTGTCCAGCAGGCGGTGTTTCTGCGCAGATGGCAAATCGTCGTCGCGCAGCAGCTCTGCCGCGCCTTTCAGGGCGGTGAGGGGTGACTTCAGCTCGTGGGTGACATGGGCGGTGTACGTTTTCAATCCGTCCTGCTTGTCCTGCAAGCGTTCCGTCAGCGATTGAAAACTATGGCTCAAATCCGCGATTTCCCGCGTGCCAAGCTGGTCTGGTGGTTCCCATGCCTGACCACCGTGGCCCGCCATCTGGCTGCGCTGGATCAACAGGTGGATCGGCCGAGTGATGAACCGCCAGAACACGTACCCGATAAGCGCCGCAGACAAAGCGACAAATGCCGCGGCCTTGGCAAGGTTGAAACGTTCGCCGTACAGAAAGCGGAAAATATGGTTCGGGGTGCGGCTCAGGTAAACCGCCCCGATCAAGGTCTGATCCACGTACACTGGCATCGCCACGAAAACGCGCACGCGGGCACCGCGGCTGAGGGTATAAAGCGCAGGCGTTGCGTCCTCGCGCACGCGGGTGCGCGCGACCGAGACGGTTTTCCCTGAAAGGGCCTCGCGAACCTCGTCAACATGGCCCAGCTTCTGCCCGATTTCCGCGGTTCCGGCAAACACGTTCCCATCGACATCCAGCATCCGGTAACCCGCAAGGGTTTGCGCTTGGGCGGCGTTGGCGATGCGGCTTAGCGGGGCGGCGATGGCCTGATAAACCGAACCGGGTCGGACGGTTGCGGGCCGCGCGTCCGGGCGCGGTGGCAGAACCGTTTCGCGATTGACCGACAGTGATGGGAACACCGCGTGCTCGGTTGAGATTGCACTCGGGCGGGGCGGCTTGATCCCGGCTGCATCTGCATAAAGCTCGGCATACGCCGCTGACATAACCGCAGCCTGTGTCAGCAGGCTTTCTTCGGTCTGTTGCACCAGTTGACTATCATAAAAGCGGAATAGGACCAGCCCGGCAAAGGGCAAGCACAGGACAATGCCCAGCACCAGCAGAACGATGGTCCACAATCTGGGGCGCCATTTGCGGTTCAGCCGGGCGTGCATGCACCCATCCTGAGGCCGACACCGTGAATGGTCACGATCCCCTCGGCACAGCCGGCCTGGGCAAGTTTGGCACGGACATTGCGTATATGGCTGTCAATGGTGCGGTCCGAGACGTGGATGTTATAGCCGTAAAGCGCATCGATCAGCTGCGCCCTGGACAGAACGCGGTCGGGACGGGCCATCAGAGTTGCCAGCAGCCGAAATTCCGATCCGGTCAGCGTCACAGGGGTTGAAGCGAACCTGCACAGGTGCCGCTCTGCATCCAGGTGCAGGCTGCCTTGCGACAACACCGGGTCGGGCTGGGCAGGTGTCGGCGCGCTGCGTTTCAGGATGGCCTTGATCCGGGCCACCAATTCGCGTGGGGAAAAGGGTTTCGTCAGATAATCATCGGCGCCCAGCTCCAGCCCGACGATACGGTCGACCTCGTCATCGCGGGCGGTCAGGAACAGGATCGGCACGTCCGAGGATTTGCGGATTTCCCTGCATACTTCCAGACCATCCTTTTCGGGCAACCCGATATCCAACACGATCAGGTCGGGGCTTTCCTGGCGGTTTGTGTCAAGCGCGGTCAGGCCGTCACTGGCCAGAAGTGGCGCATATCCTGCCTTTTCAATCGCGAACCTTGTCACCTCAAGGATATCCGGATCATCGTCGACAACAAGAATGCGTGCAGGCATCAAATGGGGTCCTTCAACTCTGCTGCTGATAATAGGCTTGGATTCGCCATCTCCGAAAGCCCCATTCGCGCCAGTTGGTGATTGCATCCTTTTTCAGATCATATCGCATCCACGCGTCACAGACTTGCTGTCCCGTTCTGGTTTCATGATCGCGGATAGCGGGGTAAGCATCAGCGCCAAGGCTGCATATGTAACCAGTGTCCTGTTGCATCAGAGCGCTGCCGTGGCTCAGATTGTAGCTGGCAATGACTGATGCGAAATTCACAAAGTTGCAGGTATACAAGACCACCAGCAGCGCTGCAAAACAACGCCGCAGAAGCCAGGTTGCACCGAAGCCGCGATGGATTTGCACCACGGTCAGCAGCAGGCCGGTGAGAACCAGTGCCATCCAGATAAAGGCGGCGACCCGCAAATAGGTAAGCGCATAGGCGTCGACGTAATGATGCAGCCGGATGGCAGCTGTCAGCACCAGGAACATGTTCTGCGCCAACCACATGTAGATCAGAAAGCGCAACGTCCGGTCCGCGCCGATCATGCTGTGAGTGACCAGAGTGAATACGCCCGCCAAAAGGGCCGTCACCACCAGCGGATAAGCGCCTCGGTGGGCATAAGCGGCATAGCTCATCCCTTGAGGCAGGGATACACCGCCGGTCAGGATGCCGAGGTCCATCACGGTTTGCACAAGGAACATCAGGTTGAACAGCAACAGCGAATTGCGCACCGAGATTGGATTGACCAGAAATGCGGCCCGGCTTGGGCCTGTCTTGGGCATGGTGGCGGGACGGGCAATGCCGCCCAGCCATGGATCGCTGAGGTTTAGGAACGGCCACAGCAGCGAGGCCATTACACTCCAGAACAGAAGTCGCAGCCAGAAGTACCCTTCGAACAAAAGACTTGGGTCCAGCTCAGCCAGAAGGTCTTCCAGCACTGGATTGGCGGCGGCCAGCAAAGCAAGGAAGACCGCGCCCAATAGCAACGGCAAGGCCAGCGAGGCTGCGTGGCGGCGGCTGTCGGACCCAAAATCGGCGGCCACAGCGGTACGACATGTGTCGCGCAGCAAAAGCGTCGCGCCGATGGAAGGCAGGCGCAGGGCGGTGCGCAGCAGCAGACGTTCATTTACGGTCTGACCGAATAGCGCCCAGGTCGCCAGACTGACCAAACCAGCAAGGCTGAACAATAAAGATAGAAGCTGCAAATCGATGACTACCGGCAGGTTGGTGATCAAGGCAAATGCGGCGGCTATGAGCCACTCCTTTGCAGTCGCACGCCGGGGTTTCATCGCCATGATCGCGGCGGACAAAACCAGCATGAAGACCGTGACTGAAATGCCTAGCGGCTGTTCCCAAAACAACCAATCAGCAAGCGCAACCAGCGATGCAAGAAGCGGGATTGCATGGCGCATTTTCAGCGTGGACATCAGAGAACCACCCTGCTGTCGTCTATTGCCTCCCCATCGGGGGGCTTTGTCCATCTTTCCCAGCCACCACGCGTCCAGCACGATGCTGTCCGGTACGCCGCGAATTGTCAGTTCCTGCCTCATGTCCTGTCTCCTGCTTGCAGGTTTGTGTTCCCGGCAGATTGCCTGTGGCGCTTGCATCTTTGGCGCGACGTATCCGCAGCCTTCATGGGGCTTTCGTGCAGAAAATGTGCAGAGGCGGTGAAAGGCTTTACCAACCACGATTTCCGAGCTGCAACTCGCGCTGCGCAGTAAATGCGACGTGTCCAGACATTGAACTGCAAGCAAAAGCGCAGTGTGACACAGTTGAACCTTCCCCTGAGAAGCGGTTCGCCGTTATGGCTGAGGAAACGGAGGATCGAACATGGCTAACCCTCTCTATGATGATCTGTTTGGCATTCACACCGGCAAAGATACGGCTTTCCTGTACCTGACAGACGGGACGACCATCACCTATCGAAACTTTCTGAGCACAGCCGCCCGGATCGCCCATGTGGCCACGCAACTGGGTCTAAAACCCGGAGACCGCGTTGCAGCTCAGGTCGATAAATCGCCTGAGGCGCTGGCGCTTTACGCGGCATGTGCGCAGGCCGGTCTGGTTTTCCTGCCGCTGAACACCGCCTATACCGTGGACGAACTGACGTATTTCATCGAAAACAGCGGCGCGTCACTTGTTGTCTGTGATGGCCGAAGCAAAGACCAACTGACCCCGATTGCCGCGCGTTTTGGGGGCAGGGTCGAAACGCTAAATGCGGATGGCTCTGGCTCGCTGATGGATTTGGCGGCTGCAATGCCAGACAGCTTTGCGACCGTGGATCGGGACGGTGAGGATCTGGCGGCGTTTCTTTACACGTCGGGCACCACCGGACGTTCAAAGGGGGCGATGCTGACCCAGAACAACCTGCTGTCCAATGCGCGGACACTGGTCGAAGAGTGGCGGTTTGCGTCCGAAGACGTTCTGTTGCACGCGTTGCCTATCTTTCACACACATGGTCTGTTTGTGGCCACCAATATCATTCTGGCGGTTGGCGGAAGCATGATCTGGCTGCCAAAATTCGACCCTGATCAGATCATTGACAGGATGCCCGGAGCCACGTCGATGATGGGCGTGCCAACCTTCTACACGCGCCTGCTGGCAGACGCGCGTTTTACCAGGGGGCTGACCGAACATATGCGCCTGTTCGTATCGGGCTCAGCCCCTCTGCTGGCGGATACCCATACACAATTCAAGGAGCGTACCGGTCATCGTATCCTAGAACGCTATGGCATGACCGAAACCAATATGAACACCTCGAACCCCTATGACGGCGAACGTCGCGCGGGCACGGTCGGGTTTCCCTTGCCGGAGGTCGAACTAAAGATATGCGATGCAGGCGGTAACCCTTTGCCGCAGGGTGAAATCGGCGAGATCGAAGTGCGTGGTCCGAACGTGTTCAAGGGATATTGGCAGATGCCGGAAAAGACGGCTGCCGAGCTGCGCGAAAACGGGTTTTTCATCACCGGTGATCTCGGACGTATCGACGAAGATGGGTATGTCCATATCGTCGGGCGCAACAAGGACCTGATCATCTCGGGTGGCTACAATATCTACCCCAAGGAAATTGAACTGGTTCTGGACGGCCAGCCCGGTGTTCTCGAGAGTGCAGTGATCGGCGTGCCGCATCCCGACTTCGGTGAAACCGTGCTGGGCCTGATTGTTGCCGAACCTGGGCAATCTCCGGATCTCGACGCGATCATGGGCGCAGTGCGCGACAGCCTGGCGCGGTTCAAACATCCCCGCACGCTTATTCAACTGGATGAATTGCCCCGCAATACAATGGGAAAAGTCCAAAAGAACATCTTGCGCGACCAGTTCAGGGACATGTTCAAAGCCGGGTCACAAGGCACATAATGGCAGAGCCTAGATAAGCGTCGGAAACTTGATATAGTCCTCAAAACCAATGGGGATAGAAGAATATGAACAATCGTTTGCGCAAGATCACCATCGTAGGTGGCGGCACGGCAGGCTGGATGACCGCGTTGATCCTGGACATGGTGTTTTCACGCACTTCATCAACAGCGGACCGGCCACATATCTGCCTGATCGAAAGCCCTAATATTTCGACCGTGGGTGTGGGTGAGGCTACGGTGCCACGCATGCCGGTCACGCTCCGTCAGGCGGGCATTTCCGAACGGGATTTTTTCCGCGAGACGAACGCGTCCTTCAAGCTGGGCGTGAAGTTCTGCAACTGGAACAAGGACCCCAAAGGAAAACGCATCGATTACGTGAACCCCTTTGCCCATGGCCAGATGCTGGAAGGGTTGGACGCCGCCGAGTATTTCCTGCGCTTTGGCAACGGAGAACGGGACTTTACACAGTCCATCTCGCCCCACGATCATCTGGGCCGTCTGTGCAAAGGCGCGCGGCAGCTAGGTCAGCCCGAGTTTGAACAGCGTTTTGGCTATGCCTATCATCTGGATGCCGTGAAGTTTGCGGGCATGCTCACCACGGTCTGCACCAAGCGCGGCGTCGAGCATATCCAGGACGAGGTACAGAAAGTCGAGCTGGATGAACAGGGCAACGTCAGCCATCTGATGCTGGAGCGCGCGGGCCGTCATGACATCGAAATGGTCATCGATTGCACCGGGTTCCGCGGTTTGATCATCAATCAGGCGCTGGGCGAGCCGTTCTTGGATTATTCGGACTACCTGCCCAATGATCGCGCCATGGCGTTGCAGGTCGAACACCGCAATCCCAACAAGATCGAAAGCCTCACGCGGTCGACCGCGCTGGGCGCGGGATGGACGTGGCGGGTGCCGCTCTACAATCGCGTCGGTACGGGCTATGTGTTCTCCTCGGCGCATCGAACGGATGATCAGGCGGCAGACGAATATCTTGAATGGCTGGGTGACAGCGGTAAGGGTTTGACGCCGCGGATCATCCCGATGCGCGTCGGGCGCGTGCGCAATGCCTGGGTCAAGAATTGTGTGGCAATCGGTCTGTCCGGCGGGTTTATCGAGCCGTTGGAAAGTACCGCGATCCACATGATTGACCACGCAGTACGCTGGTTTGCAGAACACTTGCCGACGCGCGACGTCGCCCCGTCGCTGCGGGCAAGATACAACCGGCAGATGGATAAGCTTTATAACGAGGTTCTGGAATTCATCTGCCTGCATTACCGATTGGGTAACCGAAAGGATGACCCGTATTGGATCGACGCGCGAACAGAGATGAAGATACCGGATCGCCTGGCCGAGAATCTGGAATTGTGGCAGCACCGTCTGCCGATGGATCACGATGTGGAATTTGCCACGCTGTTTGATCATCGCGTGTACCAGACGGTTCTGTTGGGCAAACAGGTCTATGATACGGGTTACGGTACCGGCATCCGAGATCGTTTGCGGCCGTTGAAGAAAGTGATCTGGTTCCAGGGCATGCAGCGTGCGAAAGAGGATCTTGCGCAGATCGTCAAAGTGATGCCGGATCATAAAACGCTGCTGCGCGATATCCGGGGGGAGCTGGAAAAACCGGTCTTTGGAATGGCGAACGTGGCGAAACCGACGGTTGCGATGCCGGGCACGAAACCCGCACCTGTTACGATCCAGAACATGCCGAACTTTGCTGAAATCCAAAGCGGCGCGAAGGATTTGCAACTGTTCTAGGGGTTCTCTGCCCGTACGAAGGAAATTTGATAAACTGAAGGGCGAGGCATTCAGCTCCGGCCTTCAGGGCGGTTTAACGCCAGCTCATACCCCGGTCAGACAAGTGCCTTTGCACCCGACCCGGATAATCAGAAACAATGGCATCCACACGCAGGTCGATCATCTTGGCAATGTCTACAGGGTCATTGACCGTCCAAACCGCAACGCAAAGGCCCAAATCCTTGGCCAGTTCGACGTTTTCGGCAGTTACATCTGCATAATACGGGCACCACAGTGAGCCGCCCGCTTGCTTGACCAATAGCGGAATATCGCCTTTGCGGCCTCGAAAATCCGGGCAGACTGCTTTTGAAGAATCCTCCCCTACATCCTCGGCGTTTTCGGGAAGTTGGGTCAGATAAGAAGATGGCATATCAGGCGCTTGCCGCTGACATTCTTCCAACAGATTCCAGTCGAAACTGTGCAGCACGGCGCGCGACGACAGGGCCCTGGAACGGACCTCTTGCAGGACAAGGCGGACAAACTTCTCTCTGTAGCGCGCGTCATGGGCCAAATCGGGGTCCGACTTCAGCTCGAGCATCAGACAGGCATCGCTATGTTGGGGGTCACTCACCAGATCCAGCAGGTCAAGCAGCCTTGGAACGCGAACGCCATCCATTTGTGCCTGATCAGGAAAACGCTGACCATAGGCAGAATTCCCATCCAACCGCCCGACATCGAACTTCTGAATCTGCTCGAACGTCAGGGTTGAAACCTTCGGCTCTTCCCCGGTCAGAAACTGGCCGTCAACATCGCGAAAACTGGGGGCGTGCAGCCGGTGATTATGGGTTATGACAGGGATGTCGTCAGCCGTGAGGACAACATCAAACTCCAGAAGCGGCACGCCAATGGAGAGCGGAAAGTCGAAGCCAATCATGCTGTTTTCAGGCAACACACCTCGCGCACCCCGGTGGCCTACGATGCGGATCAGGTTGTCGCCCCCCCGGAAAGCCTCGACCTGTGAGAATGCCATCAGCCTTCCAGCCTTTCACCGGTAGATCGGTCAAACAGATGCAAATGGTTTGAGGACACAGAAAACCGCATGTTCGGATGTCGGCCTTCAATCGGATGCACACCCGGAAGGCTGATCGTGATCGGATCCCCCGAGCCGGTCAGTTGACCGTGCAACAGCGTGTTTGCCCCCAATGGCTCTGCCATCTGAATCGTGGCCTCAATCGGGCCATTGTCATCCAGCAATAGATGCTCGGGTCGTACCCCCAGTTTGAAGGCAGTATCAGGACCCGGCGACGAACCAACCGCGACCTCACCAATCATGGCGGTTCCGTTTTCGCGTCGGGCTTCAAAGACATTCATCGCTGGGCTGCCGATGAACTGCGCCGCAAACAGGGTTCTTGGTGTTTCGTATACCTCTAGCGGTGTGCCAACCTGTTCGGCGATACCGCCGTTCATGACGATCATCCTGTCGGCCATTGTCATGGCTTCAACCTGATCGTGGGTTACATAAAGCGACGTGATCCCCAGTTTTTCCTGGAGCTCACGAATCTCAAGCCGCATCTGCACGCGAAGCTTGGCGTCCAGGTTCGAAAGAGGCTCGTCAAACAGGAAGACCGCAGGTTCACGGACAATCGCGCGGCCCATAGCCACCCTCTGACGTTGGCCGCCTGACAATTGTCTGGGTTTGCGGTCCAGCAATGGTTCAAGCTGCAATAGCCTGGCCGCCTCGGTCACTTTTTGATCGATCTGGGCCTTGGGCAACCCTGCAATCTTCAGGCCATAGCCCATGTTCTGCCGGACCGACATATGGGGGTAGAGCGCATAGTTCTGGAACACCATGGCAATGTCGCGATCCATCGGCTCTTTTTCGTTGGCCCGTTCCTCACCAATCCGGATTTCACCCGAGGTCACGGTCTCAAGCCCTGCCACCATCCGCAGCAGCGTGGATTTCCCACAACCCGAAGGGCCGACGATGACAATGAACTCGCCATCTTCGATTTGGATGTCGATGCCATGTATGACATCTGTCGGGCCAAAGCTCTTTTTGACATTCTCCAGAGTTACTGTTGCCATTTCTTATTTCTCGCTATCGACAAGGCCGCGGACAAAGAGCTTTTGCATTGACACCACCACGATGACTGGCGGGATCATCGCCAGAATGGAGGTTGCCATGATGACCGGCCAATCAGCCACATCATCGCCAGACGGGAACATCTGCTTGATGCCCATCACAATGGTATTCATCTCAGGGTCGGTGGTGATTAGCAGCGGCCACAGATACTGGTTCCACCCATAGATAAACAGGATGACGAACAGTGCCGCAATGTTTGTCCGGCTCATCGGAACGACGATGTCGATGAAAAACCGCATTGGCCGGGCACCATCCACACGCGCAGCTTCGGCCAGCTCGTCCGGAATTGTCAGAAAGAACTGACGGAACAGGAAGGTCGCCGTGGCCGAGGCGATCAGGGGAAAGATCAGCCCGTAGTAGCTATTGAGCATTCCGAACCCGGCCACGACCTCAAATGTCGGAACGATCCGCACTTCGACCGGCAGCATAAGGGTCAGAAAGATCAGCCAAAAGAACGTTGTTCGACCGGGAAAACGAAAATAGACGATTGCAAATGCCGACAGCAGTGAAATGACGATCTTGCCCACTGCAATCCCGATGGCCATCACAAGGCTGTTGAACAGCATCGTTGCGACGGGGACATTCACGCCGGAAAACAGGGCTGCCTTGTAGTTCTCCCAGAACTGATCACCCGGCAAAAGCGGCATGGGTGGTGATACAACTTCCGGCTGGGTAACGGTTGAGGCGACAAACGCCAGCCAGATCGGAAAGAAGATGACCAGAACGCCAAGGATCATCAGGGCATGCGTCAGCCAGATACCCGCTCCGTGCTTTTCGACCATTCCGTGCTGCTGGGCTGCCATCAGTAATGCACCCTCTTTTCCACGTATTTGAACTGAATGACGGTCAGCAGGCCGACGACAATCAGCAAAATGACCGATTGCGCCGAAGACGAGCCCAGATCCTGACCGACGAACCCGTCTGAAAAGACCTTGTAGACCAGTATGGTCGTGGCCTGCTGCGGCCCGCCGCCGGTGATTGTGTGGATTACGCCAAAAGTTTCAAAGAACGCGTAAACCACATTCACAACAAGCAGGAAGAACGCTGTAGGTGACAGCAACGGCAGGACAATCGTGAAAAACCTGCGCCAGAATCGTGCGCCATCGATCGCGGCGGCCTCGATGACCGACCTCGGAACCGACTGGAGTGCGGCGAAGAAGAACAAAAAGTTATAACTGATGCGCCCCCAGGCCGAAGCGACAACCACAAGCCCCATCGCTTCGGTGCCATTCAATACGTGGTTCCAGTCATAGCCCAGCTGTCCAAGATACCACGACACGACACCGACGCGCGTGTTGAACATGAACAGCCAGAGTACACCCGCAACCGCCGGTGCGACTGCATAAGGCCAAATCAACAGAGTCCGATAAGCTCCGGATCCTTTGATCAGCCGATCTGCAATGACTGCCAGAAACAGGGCCGGGATCATGGAGCAGAGCGTAACAAGCGTCGAAAACACCGCCGTGGTTACAAAGGATGCGCGATAAAACTTGTCGCTCAGCAGAAATTCAAAATTGCCCAGACCGACGAACTTGGACGACAACCCGAACGGATCTGGGATGAACAGCGACTGCCAGACCGCCTGCGCTGCGGGATAAAAGAAAAATACAGCAGAAATGGCGACCTGCGGAGCGATCAGCGCCAATGGCAACAACCAGCCGCGAAATGTGACGCGTTTTTCCATCCTGATGACCCGCCGAGAAAAGTGGATGCGGGCTCTGCCGAGCCCGCACCGGATTTCAGAAATTTATTGATTCGCCGATTCGAACCTGCGCAGAAGCGCGTCACCGCGTTCCTTTGCGCTGTCCATGGCTTCCTGGGCGGTTTTCTCACCGGACCAGACGGCCTCAAGCTCCTCATCGATGATACCGCGGATTTGATCGAACGATCCCAGACGCAGACCTTTCGAGTTTGCCGTCGGCTCTTTTGTGGTCATCTGGATCACAGCGATATCAGTGCCCGGATTTTCGTCATAGAAACCGGCCGCACGGGTCGCTTCACCGGCTTCCGCGGTAATCGGAAGATACCCGGTATTCTGGTGCCATGCCGCCTGAACGTCAGACGAAGACAAGAAGCTCAAGAACTCGCCAACGCCTTTATATTCTTCCGGATCATGACCTTCCATCACCCAAAGGGAAGCACCGCCGATGATGGTATTCTGCGGCTCGCTTGTGACCGCTTCCCAATACGGCAGCGGGCGCACATCAAAGTCGAACTCGGCCTCGGCTTTGATCCCGGCATACCCGGCCGAGCTTTCGGTGAACAAGGCACACTCACCGGCCCGGAAGTTTGCGCCGCCTTCATTTCTGCGACCGGTATAGATGAATTCGCCATCCTTTGCCCAGTCGCCCATGGCGCTCAGGTGCGCGACCTGTACCGGGCCGTTCAGCATCAGTTCTGTATCCAGACCGGCAAAACCATTGTCCTGCGATGCAAACGGAACGTTGTGATAGGCAGACAGGTTTTCCAGGTGGATCCAGCTTTGCCATGCCGTCACCAGCGGGCAGTCCTCGCCTCCGGCTTTGAGTTGCTCCAGCACATCGCCGACTTTTTCCCAAGTCGACAGGTCAGTGTCAGGATCAACACCCGCCGCCTGCATGGCATCGCGGTTGACCCACAAGACCGGCGTGGAAGAGTTGAACGGCAGCGACAACATATCTCCGTCGGTGGTGGTGTAATAACCTTTCACCGCACCGATATAGGCATCGGGATCAAAAGACGCGCCACTTTCGGCCATGACTTTGTAGACCGGCTTGATCGCGCCTTTTGCCGACATCATCGTTGCGGTACCGACTTCGAAAACCATCAGGATATGTGGCTGTTCACCTGCGCGGAAAGCGGCAATACCAGCGTTCAGGGTTTCCGAATAGTTGCCCTTGTGGCTTTCGACCACGACAAACTCATCCTGACTGGCGTTGAACTCTTCAACCTGCGCTTTGACAAGTTCGCCAAGGCGGCCGGTGAAGGCATGCCAGAATTGAACTTCGGTTTGTGCCATTGCCGCCAAGGGGGACAAGGCAGTTGTAACGGCAAGAGCGCCAAGCAAATTCTTTTTCATGATTCCTCCCATGCATCAGGTTCGATGCTTCGTTGAGTACCGACTTCAACGCGTATTCGACACACATGACGATTTCACGACGTTACCGCTAAAGAAATATAATTCAAGCCCTATTTTTTGGCAAAAATCATAATACGGTGTTATACAAATTGAATGTACAAGCAGCACCGGGTCTGGAATGAGACAAACTTTGAGAATTCGGCAACTGGAAGCGCTCATGGCGGTGACCACCAATGGTTCGGTCACAGCAGCTGCCGCCGATTTGGGGATAAGCCAACCAGCTGTTAGCAGGTTGCTTTCGGATCTTGAAAAATCGTTTGGATTTCAACTTTTTGATCGCCGCAAAGGGCGATTGGTACCAACCCAGGAAGTTCGCTATCTGCAACCCAGCGTGGATCGTGTTCTGGAATTGATGAAGCAGATATCAGACGCCAGTCAGAATATCACACAGCGAAAAGCCGGGCATATCCGCGTCGCCTGCCTTCCCGGTTTTGCCACCAGCCATCTGCCGGATGTTGTAGCAAGTTTTCTGAAAGACCGGCCAGGTGTTACTATGACGATCGAACCGGACAGGCCGGAACGGATTTTGGAATGGATGGTCGGCGAACAATATGACTTTGGAATCACCGATGGCTTTAACGGTCATCCTGGAGTCGAAAGCAGAAATGTCGATGTGCGCACGGTTTGCGTGTTCCCGAAAAATCACGCACTTGAGAACCTCTCGGAGGTGACGCCTTCCGATCTTGCAGATGAGAGCATCATACATACGCGGCGCGATAGCGACTTTTTCGGACGGCTTTCGAAGGCATTTCAGCAGGCCAATGTTACACTCAACTCGCATATCGAAGTCCGGCAATTCACGGCGGCATGTGAATTGGCGATAAAAGGCGTCGGTGTTTCAATTGTCAGCGAGCTGGACGCTGTCCATTACACAGACCGGGGGCTAAGCTACAGGCCATTCAAGCCGTTCTTGCCGCATACGCTTTCGCTGGTACGCCCGGTTTTGAAGCAGCCGTCTTTGATAACACTGGAGTTCATCGAGCATTTCAGCGAAAGCCTGAATGCGTTCAGAACACTTGCCTGAGGCTGCGGTCAACGGGGCGAAGGATATCTGCCCGGGTTTCCAGCCAACAGTCTCCAAATAACAGCAGGAGCAAAGAGGTCGATAGCGCCCAAAGTCGTCGTTATTGTGAGGCTCCGCGTATTTGTTCAATGGCTCGGGCGGCAAATCTTCCCGACAAAGACTCGTCTGCGTTTGCTTCCAATGCAGGTAAAGCGGGGGATGCTTTCCCTCCGATTTCACCCAAGGCGATGGCCGCTTCTTTTCTGACAAAAACCGAAGGGCTACCCAACAGCTTGATCAGTTCCGGAACGGCTGGAGCTGCGTCGGCACCAAAGAGCGCCAAAGACTGAGCCGCGTCACGTTGTTCCTTGGCATCTCCGCGCATCAGATCAGCTTTGAGACTTGCAACTGTCGTACTCGGCGGAAGCGCGGCCAATCGAAGGCCTTTTTTCAAACGGTTGTTCAAATATTGATGCTCGCCGATCCATCGCACGATAAAGAAATAATCGCGTACCGCTTCGCTCAGAACTTTCTCGTTTTCTCCATCCTGCCATTGTTCGATCATTGCGCGCGCGTTGCTTCGGTCACCATTCAAGGCCAGAACCGACGCTGCAAATGGCATCAACTCAACTGCCTGCGGGTTTCGGTCCAACTCAGACATTATAACGGCCCCTGCACCAGTCAGATCATTCATCGCAAACAGTGCAGCCCCCTGAAATAACGCGTAGTGGCTGGGATATTCCGGATCTAGGCGCATTGCGGCCTGCACAAATGCCAGCCCTTCCTCTGGCTCGCCGCCCGCGATCAAGGCCCATCCCATTGTCACATGCGCTTCGGGGTCGCTTGGTTGCTGGGCAATGGCTTTCGCGGCTTCTTGCCTCGCTTCTTCTGTTCCCCGACTTACGCTCTCGGCGCCTTCCCAATCCGTAAGGTTGAGAGCGACTATTGCCCTGATAACATGGATAAGCGAGGTGTCCTGATGCGTCAGTTCACGGTAGTATTTATAGAACAGTCCGATATGCATCCGTTCGTCAGCATCTGCAAAGGCTGACCAGTGGTGGAAGATGTGTGGTCGCAAGTGTGCCAGAGCTAACGTCGCCCAGGCGCGCGCATAATTCGGGTCCAACTCGACCGCGCGCTCAAAATGCGGAATTGCGGCCAGATTGTCCTGTTCATTGAAGCGTGAATAAAGCTCCCATCCACGCTGGAACGCTTCGCGCGCCTCGATCTTTCCAGTTTCTATGTTTTCGATAGCAATCCGGCTTTGCGTGTCGAGCGGAACATCCAACTCGTGCGCAATCGCCAGTACAATGTTGTTTTGCAGGTCGAAGATCTCATCGATTTCACCGTCGAAACGCTCCGCCCAGATCAATCTGCCGTTCAAAGTGTCCGTCAGGCGGATGTTGACCCGAAAACCTTCTCCGCTGCGTCTAAGGCTTCCATCAACGACATAGCGAACGCCCAGTTTCTCGGCAAAGCCTGCCACATCAATGTCGCGGTCCTGAAATGCGAAGGATGTGTTTCCGGCGATGACAAATAACCCTGATATGCGGGATAAGTCCGTTATCAGATCCTCGGAAACGCCATCTATCAACATCTTGTTGGACGCGTCGCTGGTGAAGTTCGTCAACGGAAGCACGGCGATCGAAGGCAGGTCTGGAAGTGGGTAAGCCATCTGTGCCTCAGAGGCGCGCAGCCGACCCTTTTCCCATGTCTTTGTCCCGACATACCCGGTCGCACCCAACACGATCAGGAATGCAGCCAGCTTCATTAGACGCGGTGCTTTCTTCGTTTTGTGCTTTACCGCCGGGGTCAACGCATCTGTTTCGACGCGGAACGCCTCAATGGGGTCTGCAATATTCTTGACGGATTGCGGGCCAATTGGCGTAAAGGCGAAGGGCACCTTGTTGCGCGCGTATCCGACAATCGCCTGCGATGCGATAATCCCCCCAGGTTCTGCCAGTGCCTCAAGCCGTGCGGCCACGTTGACACCATCACCCAGGATGTCGTCGGCGTTTGAGACGACATCGCCGACATTCAAACCGATCCGAAAAACGATTGCGCGGTCGGGTTCGGCATCTGAGTTTCTTTTCGACAGTTCGGCCTGTATCGCGACGGCCGCGCGAACCGCATCGACCGCGCTGGGGAATTCGATCAGAAAACTGTCACCCGCTGTGTTCGCAATGCGCCCTGAATACCCGGCGATCAAGGGCTCGATGACTTCAGCGCGGATCCGGCGCAGCTTGTCGATGGTGCCTTCTTCATCCAAGCCAACCAATCTTGAATAGCCTGCGATATCGGCGGCTAAGATGGCTGCTAATCGACGATTTGGCCGGCTTTCCATAGTTTCGCAGCCTACCATTTGGACATTTTTCTGGGAACCGGTTTTCAAGACACGGGTTTTGTACCGGTTATTGAAAACCCCCGACCTGTTATCTGGATGGAAATGGAAGCCCGGGCCGCTGGGTTTTCAGACAAAAGCGGCCTGGGTAATTTTGTCGGTTCTGGTCGTTGTCGGATTTGCATGGCGTCGCGCGTCCTTGCACAATGCGACCAACGCAAGGAGGCGAAAATGATTTACGCAATCACAATTTATGGGGAACCGGGCGTGTTCGAGGCATTGCCGAAAGATCGCCAGGACGAAGTGATGTCAGGCCATCGCGCCCTGCAAGCAGTATTGTCGGAACGCGGAGAGTTCGTGTCGATAAAAATGATGCCGCCAACGTCAGCGGTAATGGTCGAACCGGCCACGTCTGAGCGCGCTGCCCCCCTGATCACCGATGGCCCGTTTTCCGAGACCAAGGAAAACTTCCTTGGGTTTTACGCCGCTGACTTCAAAGACCTTGAGGAAGCGTTGGAACATGCAAAACTGATCTCTTCACCGGTCGCGCGGCTGGAAGTTCGGCCTGTGGCCTGGGCCGGGGGTGCAATATCGTCGGAATAGATCATGTCAGACTGGCTGGAGGCCACATTTGCTGATCAACGCCCGCGCGCCATTGCTGCCCTGACGCGGGTTTTTCGGGATTTGGACACCGCAGAGGAGGCCTTTGCCGACGCCTGCCTGAAAGCCTTGGCAGTTTGGCCCCAGGACGGGGCGCCTCGTGATCCATTGGCATGGCTTCTGGCCACGGCCCGGAATGCGGGTCTGGACGAATTACGCAAATCCCGGCGGCGCACGGCAATCCTGTCGCGCCACGCAGAGGAGTTTCAACCGATGCCGGCGGAAACACCCGACCCTGACGAGATGCGGGACGATGTCCTGCGCTTGCTGTTCATCTGCTGTCATCCGGAACTGGATCGGCGGGATCAGATCGCCATTGCTTTGCGGGTGGTCGTGGGGCTGAGTGTCGATGAGATCGCCAGCGGATTTCTGGTCAAATCCAAAACCATGGAGCAGCGCATTACCCGCGCCAAAAAGAAGATCGCAAATAACCCGGTCGCCTTTGAAACGCCAAGCCCGGCTGAGAGGCAAGCCCGGTTGGGCGAAGTCTCGACAATGGTTTATCTGATGTTCAGCGAAGGGTGGTCGACCTCGGCCGGGCCGCAGCAAATCAAGCTCACGCTGTGCAAAGAAGCGATCCGGCTTGCCCGCCTTCTTGTCGCATTGTTCCCTGCAATGGGCGAGCAGGCCGCATTGCTGGCGCTATTGTTGTTTCAACACGCCCGGCGCCGGGCCCGGATTGACGCGGAAGGCAAGCTTGTCGCACTCGACGATCAGAACCGCGATCTTTGGGATCGCTCGAATATCGCTGAGGCTACATCGCTGTTGCAAAAAGCCCAGCGGACTGGTCACCGCGGGGTATATATCGTCCAGGCTGCAATCGCAGCGGCACATGCCTGTTCCGCCTCATCGAAAGAAACCAACTGGGCGTTGATCGAAAGTCACTATGCTGCCCTTTACGCATTACAGCCGACACCGGTGATCCGGCTCAACCAGATTGCCGCACAGGCCAAGCTATACGGCCCACACTATGCATTGAAAGCAATGGATCCGCTGTCACAGGAGTTGTCCAACTATCGTTGGTTTCACGCAATGCGAGGTGGCCTTTTGCAAGAAGCGGGGGATCATAAAGACGCCATTTCCGCCTTTGAAACCGTGTTGGCGCTTTCCCCCACCGCGTTGGAATGTGACGTGATCAAAGAAAAAATCAAAATCAGTCAAAAAGAATTGGAGGGCCTGTAGGAACACACACTCCTCATACGTCCTTGGGTCAGACCCGCATGTGGCGGGCGTAACCAACGGAGGTACCCATGAGTATACTTGAGATGACGGCTGTCGGAAATTCAGGATGGATCGGGCATTCCGGGCCGGATCAGAGCAAGGCCAAGTCCTTTTACCAGGATGTGCTGGGCTGGACGATCAGCGATATGCCGATGCAGGATGGGTCCAGTTATTCAGCCGCAGTTGTGGGAGAGACCGCTATCGGAGGCTTTTCACCAATGCCAGAGGCGCGTGGAAGCTGGACGGTCTTCTTCACAGTGACCGATGTGGATGCGAGTGTTGCAAAGGCCGAAGCCAAAGGCGCCACCGTTCTTCAACCCGCGATGGATATGCCGGGGGTCGGGCGCATGGCCACGCTGAACGACCCCCAAGGTGCCCGCTTTGCATTGATCACCTATGAAAGCATGAGACCCTGAGAACTGTCTGAAAGGAGGGCGCAGATGGAACAAAGTTCGCACATTGTGCAGGTTGTTGCAGCGTTATTAGACTGGGTAACCGTTCCACTGGCGATTGCTGTTGACCTGCGTCGATTCAGGACGGTTGCCCATCCGCTATGGGATGGGGGCGACAGGTTCGTGCGCGTAATGCGGTCACATGGAAACTTCGTCGATTATGTTCCGTTCACGCCATCAATCCACCGGCAGCTTGAGGCATCCAGCTGATGCCGGTGGATGAAACCCTCAACGCCCGCATTCGCGACGCTTTGGCCGCGCATGTGGGCATTTCAGAAAAGCGCATGATGGGTGGTAATTGCTTTTTCTTGAACGGCAACATGCTGTGCGGGGCGCGGCGGCATAACGACGGGCTGGGCCGGTTCATGTTCCGGGTGGGCAAGGACAACGAAAGCATTGCGCTGGCGGATCCCACGGCCCAAGAAGTGATCCACGGCACACGCAAACTGGGCGGTTTTATCCGCGTGGATGAGAGTGATTGCGATGACGCCGCTTTGCTGCGCTGGTTACACCTTTGTCTCGAACACGCCGCGGCCCTTCCCGCGAAAGACTGAACGGAGAAAGCAATGGCTCAGTTTGAAAGTTTCTCACCCGAAGCGCTTGGTTTTCTCAGGGATTTGCGGGCCAATAACACGAAGGAATGGTTTGCAGCCAACAAATCAACTTACGAGACCCATTTGAAGCAGGCAGGCACGCTGTTCGCGAATGACATGGCGGATGCCTTGCGTGATCTGACCGGCCAGACCCATAGCAGCAAGATTTTTCGTATTCATCGGGATGTCCGTTTTTCCAAGGACAAAACACCTTACAACGCACACCTGCATATTGCGTTTATTCCAGACGGGAGTGCGGATCAGCCGCCGATGTGGTTCTTCGGTCTCTCACCCGATGATCTGGCGCTTGGCTGCGGGGTGTTTCAGTACGAAAAGGAAGCGTTGGATGCCTTCCGAACAGAGATGGCAGGCCCCAATGGGGCAGAGGTGATACAGCTTGCCGCTGAGATGCGAAAGCGTGGTTTCCGGGTCGGGGATCCTGAATTGAAACGTGTTCCCTCCGGTTTCGACAAAGATCATCCAAATGAAGAGGCATTGCGCCGCAAAGGCTTTACCGTCTGGACAGATTTGAGCAATCCTGCCTTAGCTATCGAACCAAACCTCATTGAACGAACGAAAGGTGTTTTTGGGCAACTCTTGCCGGTTTTCCAATTGCTTTCTCGGATCGAGTAACCCCTGCCTGGTTTACGGGGGGGCGGAGGTTTGACAGGCCTCACTGCCGTGCCGGTCTCAATCGCCCAATGCCTTGATAGGATCACCGTCTACAAGTGAGCTCGGAAATAAATGCGAGCTCAACTGTCGCGATGCTGTCGCGCTGAGATGTCATCGGCTTGCCGGATAAACCCAAACCTTAACCAGAGCGGCGCGCCCCCGGATTTTTTGTTCTCCGGCGTCAGTCAACCGGCTTAAGTTTGGGATTGCATCGTTGTGCCCGATGGCCTGCACCAAATCGTGGCTCACGACCAATTGCGTGTTCAGTTCTCTGGTCAGGTGCTCGATCCTGCTTGCGACATTCACATTGTCCCCAATCACGCCGTATTCCAGTCGCCGCTCGTTGCCTATGTCGCCATCTACAACCGATCCCCAATGCAGCCCGATTCCCACACGCACCGGTTCCTTCCCGGACAACTCTCTTTCTGCGTTCCATTTGTCTGACGCTTCTATCATCTCGAATGCGCAGTTCAACGCATTGGCAGGGTCGTGTGCACTGGGCGTTGGAGTGCCAAACGTGGCCATAAGACCGTCGCCGATATACTTGTCCAAAGTGCCAGAGTTATCGAATACCGATTTACCCAACCGATCATGGTAGTCTCGTAAAAGTTCGATCACCTCGTCGGCAGTCGCGTTCTCGCAAAGCTTCGCAAACCCCATTATGTCCGCGAATAACACGGCAACGTTTTGTTGCCTACCAGCCGCAATTCCGGCTTCCAGACTGCTCAATTCGTCAAGCACGTTGGGTGAAAAATACCTCGCCAGGCTGGCTCGCTTTCTTTCGGTCGAAATGAAATTCTGAACCAGCCTGCGAGAGCGCGCGACGACGATCGCAAGCCCGGCAGACACGATCAGCACGACCATCAATTCTATGGCTGCATAGCCAAGAAACAGAAAGTTCAAGTCTCTTGCCCCGGCAAGCCAGGCTTCAACGGATTGCTCGGTCAACTCCAAGTTACTGCGTACGTCAGGCTGACTCAGAAACCATGCCCACATCCCGAGGCGGGACACAATGATGCTGACACCGCACCAAACCACAAGGGAAGGCCGAAAACTGAAAGATGTCTGCATCAGAAATAGGAAGAAAAACAAAAACCGCGCCGTGTCCATCGCTATGGCGGGTGGCAAGGGGCTGTCGATATATGGTGATCCCAAGGTAAAAACGGCTGCAAGAGAAACACAATCTAACGTAACGAACACATACGGAAGACCACGCCCGCCGCGACGCGTGTAGGCAGCGACAAACTGCAAACCTCCCAATAAAATAAAGAAAAAAATTTCCAGAAGATTGAAGTAATAAGCCGGTCCTGTTTCCGGGCTGTCGATCACCTGCCAAAGAAGAACAACGGCCAATGCAAGTGTTCGGACTTTAGCTGCCAGCAATGTCCCTTGACGCTCTTCTTCGGCGAACGCCACGTTGCTGCGCGATTGTATTCTGGTTTGCACGGTATCGGACATTTGCCGGATATCGTAAACGGCCTTTGCTAATTCGCTAAGCCATTCCTGTTGTGTGGTGAAACCTGAAAAAACCAGTTCGGCTTGGGCTTAAATTTGCTGATCGTCTCTCGTCTGATCGAGTTGTTAGTCACCGCATCACTTGCTGGTAGTAAACGTGAGGGTCATGTATCCGCGAAACAAGTAATTCTTTGGAAAGGCAATACGCCCCAACCTTCATTTGAGCACGTAACCTAACCCTTTCCCAACCTGTCGAGCACATTGCGGGTGATCTGTTCTACCTGCTCGTCCCGGCGGATCAGCCCGGCAACCCATTCGCAGGTTGCGGCTGTAAAGATCTGACCCTTGCCGCGACGCCACGAGATGATCATCCCATTGCCACGTTTACAGGCGTCGAGCGTCTCGGGTGTGACTTCGCCGAACAGCATCTGCGCCTTGAACCGCGCATCGTCGGCGCCGATGTAGAGCGTTTCACCCCAGACCCCGTGATCTGCCTCGATATTGGTGGCAAGCCCCATGGCAAGTATCTCGATCTCTGGAACAGCGCCGTCGGTACAGGTGGGAAATGGCAGACCGTCTTCGAAACGGTAATCCAGACCATCGACCTCATAGCCAAAAATCCGGCCGTGCGCGCCTAAAATGTCGCCATAGCCGACCCCGGCTCCGTCAAATGCCCAATGGTCGGGGCGGTAGACCGTAAAGCCGCCTGCGCCGCCGCCCACGCAATTCCCAAGACCGGCGTAAACACCGCGCAGAGCGTTAACACCGAATGTCAAGGCACCCGGGCGGTCAACTGGTGCGACCTCGAAGGCACCCGAGACGAGGTGCTCTTGTTCGGTGCCCATAAGCGGGTCCTGATCCGCGATATACTTGTAACAGATCTGCGTGTGACCCTCGTCTTCGATCCGGGTCTGCCACAGGAAGTTTCCGGCAAACCGTGCAACGTTGCCACCGCCATCGACATAGGTGTCAACAGCGTCACGCATAATCGCGCTCCAGTATTCGTCATGGCCGACAAACACGGCACAGGCATACCGGCCAAGCAGCTTCGGGTCGTGCTCAAGATCATGCAGCGCGATCACGTCGAAATCATAGCCTTCCCCCTCGGCCCAACGGGCGAAATGGCGTTCATAGCTGGCCCACCCAGCCGAGGCGTATTTCTTGGAATAGCCATAAGCGTAAGCCCATTCCATATTGGGGTAGCGCACCATTTCGCCCGGTCTGGTCGGCTTTTCCCGCAGCGCCCGCGGGGCGCCTTCAGGCAGCCTGCAAAACCCGCGCGACCAGGGTCGCTGGGTCGAAAGAACCGGGGAAAAGGCGTTACCTTCGGGACCGGTGATGCCTTCGTAATGGTTCGAGCCGCCCCAGCAGTTATAAGCCAGCCATGTGCCGGTGGCACAAACCAGAACATAGGGTGATGGCTTGGCATCAGGGGCGCTTCTTACAAGGATGATGTGATGCTCTTCGACCATCTCGTCGCCACTGCGGGCGCGGAAGGTGACAAGGTAGCCGCCAGGCGCCCAGTCTTCGGGAATGCAAAAACCATAGCCCTCGGGCCAGCCACAACCCTTGACCGAGCAATCCTCCGGCGTGGGGTGATACACCCCCGGCAAGCCCGTCTCGGTCAGGAGTGGTTGATAGACCAGCCCGTCGCGACCGATCTCAAGATCCCATTCACGCGCCGTGGTCGACACATGAAGTGCCACGCGATCTCCGGGGGCATAGCTCATCTTTGGGGTATATCCCCAGATCTCGAGAACCGCATCATTTCGGGACGGGCCGATGTAATAATGATCTAGGATATGGCGCGCCTTTGCACGGGTGCGTGGCGTGATTTCCGGTCCGAACTTGTCTTGGGTCATGTGTCTATTCCGGCAGATATTTTTCCGACCAGCTCTCAGCTGCCACGGCTTTTTCGATCATACGTTGTATCTCGGTGTCACCATAACCCAGACGCGCAAGGATTTCGCGCGTGTCTTGTCCGTATTTTGGTGCCGGGCCGGGGATGGTTATCGTGGCATTCTGCGGTCGCACCGCATTGGGGGCAACCAGATCAACCCAGCGGGCCATCGGGTGCTGGTCATGTCGAACGGCTCGGAAGGTTGCATTGCGAATGTCGATAGCGCCTGCGCTTTCAGCCTGAAGGCCCACGTTGGGTGTCGTGCAGCGAACCGAGGCGGGTCACACCCACCGAGCTCCCAGCGAAAGCCTGAGCACTGGTTTTTTCGCGAAACGCTCGGACAGAGCGGAGTCCAGATCAGTATCGTCCAAGCCGGCAAGATCGGACGGGTCAGGCACGCGCGCCAAGGCGGCGTGACCCTCGGTCGGTGCGGCGAAGAACATCCAGCCGTCGGACGCGGCATAGCAGCGATGGAACGGCCCCCAACCAAGCGTTTTTCGCCCCGAAGGTTCGTCAAACGGCGCGCGCGTGTCGAAATGATACATGAACTGCGCTTGAATCAACTCTCTTGCGGCGGCTAGCGACGCGCGGGCGATGCCACCCTTGCCTGTCATTCTAAGCCGCTCCAGCGCGGCGCCCAGCGCCACGCAGGCGCAATGCCCCGTCAATGCATCAATCGTGCCAAAATGGGCGTGTTCCTCGGGCGTTTCCGGCCCGCCGCCAAAGCGGGTCATCGCGCCGGTCGCGGCTGTGCGAGATCGTCATAACCCAGATGATCCGATTTTGGTCCCCGACGCGGTCCGCCCCAGGCTTCAAGCTGCACAACGATGAGACGCGGGTTAACCTCGGTCAGCCGGGCTTCACTCAGCCCCAAGCTTTCTCGTTGCTGGTCTGTTCCGTTCATTGTGATTACGTCTGCTTCAGCGACCATTTGCCAAAAGACGTGCTGCCCGCCCTCCGAACGCAGATCGAGCAAGATGCTCTTCTTGCCGCGCTGAGCATGCAGGCCAAAAAACACCGCGTTCCACGGATCGACCGAAGGTCGTACCGGCTGTACCAGTGTGACCTGCGCCCCAAAACGGGCCAATGTCGACCCAATGGTCGGCCCGGCAATGACGTTGGTCAGATCCAGAACCTTGAGCCCATCAAGCCAATCGCCTTGCCCTTCTCCAACGCTGAAATTTCGGGGTGGTTCCGCGAAAACACGGGCAAGCTCGCTGCGATATCCATCCGCTTAAGGGCCAGCGGTTTTGGTCATCACACCCGGATCGTCGGCCAGCCAGGCCACATTGCCCATCTGACGCATCCGCCCGTGGCGGGGGTCATCAAGTACGGCCACCAGCCCCGAAGTGACTGCATGGTCGTCGGCCAGCCATTCGGCGGTGCTGAGCTGCGCCGTGGCCGGGGCCTTGGCCGGCTGATGCAGGGCGCAACCGTGATTGCCGCGGATACAGGAGCATGGGTGTTGGCGCGGGGCGGGTTTCTGAACCACCGGAAGGCGACGTTACACTGGCAACTTCTTGAGGATTTTGCAGAGGAGTTTCCCGAAACCCATGTCCTCTTTGACCGTTATGTTCAGGATGGCCGTTTCTGGACATGCGGCAGCGCCGCAGCGGCCCTAGACCTGATGCCGCACTTTATCCGGAGCAGGTTTGGCCCATCAGTTGCCTTTGACGCCGCGGCGATGTTCCTGCATGACAATTCCAGGCGGCACGGTGCCTCTTATCCAGATCAGGCGCTGTCGTCAGCGGTGACGCCAAAACTCAAACGGATTGTCGCATTGGTGTCCGGAGCACTCGAAACACCGCAGCCGGTCTCTGCCCTTGCAAAACAGGTTCATATGTCCGAACGCTCCTTGCGCCGTCTGTTCTGGACGGAGCTTCAGACAACACCGGGGCGGTATTATCTGCTTATACGACTGGCACGCGCCCGCGAAATGTTTCTCTACAGTGATCTTGCGCCTGGGGAAATCGCTCTGCGTTGCGGTTTTGCGAATACGACCACTCTTATCCGCAGCCTGCGTAAAAAACTCCCCACACGATCCAAAGATGTGGCCCGGAAGAGGTGGATGATTGAAGGTTCTGCCAAACGACGCGTGCAAGTTTTCGAAGCGGGAGAAGGGGATTCTAACAGCTGATCGGCGGCCGGGGTATTCGGTCACATATGAATAAATCAATCGTCCCAGAGGCATTATGACATCGCCCCTTGAACATTATCCCAAACCGGTTTGGCTCAATTACTCAACAGATCTCCGAAAGAGGGCCAGACTTGTTGCCAGCAGGACAGCGCCCAGCAAAGCCATCCAGATGAACTCTGGCCAAACTGTTTCGAGACCGGCACCCTTGAACACAATTGCCTGACTGGCGGCCATATAGTGACGAGACGGCAATAGCAGCGTCCCGACCTGCAACCAGTCTGGCTGCCCTTCAACCGGCGTCTCTCCTCCGGACAGCATCAGCATGGGAAGGACGATCAGCATGACCAAAAGCGCAAACTGCGCCATCGAACGCGCAATCGTAGCGAGAAAAACCCCGAGTGCGGTTGCGGTGAACAGAAACAGGGCAGTGCCAAACAGGAACAGTCCTTTTGACCCCGAGATTTCAATTCCCAGCGCACCCTGCATGACAAAGGTCAGCGACAGGCTGGCCGCGATCAGGACAATTGCAGCATTGGCCCAGATTTTGGCTGCTGCAATGTCAAACGGGGTCAGCGGCATTGCCAGCAGATGCTCGATCGTCCCGTGCTCCCTCTCTCGGATCATGGCAGCGCCGGTCAGAATGGTGGTAAGCCACATGATCTGTCCGATCAGGGCAACGATCCCGGCAAAACGCACGGTATCACGGTTGGGGTTGAAAGCGCTTCTTAGGATGACATCGACCAGCGGTGGATCTACAAGATCGACACCGATCGCAAAGCGGCGAATTTCGGCACCCAAAATATTGGTGATATAGCTGGCACCGATCCCGGCCTGCTCCATCGCCGTGGCGTCGATCAGAACTTGGATTTCAGGCTTGCGCCTTGCCCTTAGGTCTTTCTCGAATCCCGGTGGAACAACAACTATGAAGATGAATTCTCCGGCGTCCATTTGCGCTGGACCGCTACCTGGTTCGATTTGTACGACCGGCTGGAACTCGGGTGGAAAATATGCTGTGGCAAGCGCTCGGGACAGTGGAGAATTGTCCTCATCAGAAAATGCAATCGACGCGTTGTTGACCGAGGTCGCTACGCCGGTTGCCTCCATCATGGGTGCCAGCGTGAAAGACCAGACCAACAGCGCCATCATCACCCAGTCCCGACGCAGGCTCATCACTTCTTTCAGGCCAAGCCAGAATATGCAGGACAATCGCTGCATTCACTTCTCCTGCGCGCGAAGGCAAAGCGCGGCGATCAGTGTCAACGCCGGTCCAAAGCAGGCCAGTGCCAAAATGTCCGGTGCGAGCGCCTCCCATCCAAGCCCTTTGGTGAAGGCCCCGACATTGAGGTGCAGAAAGTAGGATGAGGGCCAGAGAGAGCCGATAAGCTGCGCACCATCCTCAAGCGTTGATACGGGCTGCAAAAGACCCGAGAACTGGATGGTAGGCACGACCGAAGCGATAGCAGTGGCAAAAGTCGCTGCCACCTGGCTGGATGTCATGGTTGCGATCAGCAATCCATAAGACGTCGTCGCCCAAACATACAAAAACGCACCCAATGCCAAAGGCAGGGGATCGCCCTTAAGCGGCACATCGAAGACAAAAATAATCATTGCGGCCAGCAACAGGAAATTCACGTAGGCAATCATGATATAGGGTATCTGTTTGCCGATCAGGAACTCGAGCCGGGTTGTCGGTGTTACGTAGAAATTGACGACCGAGCCCAGCTCGCGCTCTCGCGCGACGCTGACCGCAGCCAACACGGCAGGCAGCATGATCAGCAGGATGGCGGGCATGGCCGGGGCCATCGCGGCAATGCTCTCAAAGCTCTGGTTATAGCGAAACCGGGGTTCAATACGGGCGATCTCAACCGCGTGTTCGCCTGTGGTCCTCGACTGCCCGTCAAGAAACGACTGGTGCAGCCCGGCGACATACCCCTCGACTGTTTCCCCCTTGAAGGGGATCGCGCCATCAACGGTTGCCAGCACTTGGGTAGGTTCACCTGTGCGCAACTTGCGCCCGAAATCAGGTGGCAACTCGATCACCATCGAAACGTCCCCTGCCTGCAACCGTCTGCGCCCTTCTGTGGCGCTGATCAAAGGCGGCGTTTGCTTGAAATAAGGCGATCCCGATATTTCTTCCGTGTAAGCCCTGCTTTCCGGGCTTTGAGACAAGTCCAGAACGGCAAACTCAAGATCTTCTATGTCGAGTGTTATGCCAAAGCAGAACACCAGCATCAAAATCGCCGAGCCAAGAAATGCAAATGCCAGACGAACTGGATCGCGGACTACTTCAACCGCTTCGCGTCGTGTGTAAGTCAGGGCACGACCGATACCTTGTCCGGTGACCTTGGTCTTGGTGACAAAGTCAACTTTGGGTGCCACGACAGGTGCAGGTTTTTCTGCGGCCTCCAAAACTGAAATGAAAGCTTCCTCAAGGCTGCCGGTGCCTTCTGCGGCGATCAGGTCCGCGGGCGTACCTTCCGCCAGAACACGGCCCGCATGCATGAATGATACGCGGTCGCAGCGCTCTGCCTCGGCCATGAAATGGGTGGAGACAAAGATCGTCACCAAGTCCTTGCGCGAAAGTTCGACCAGCAAAGCCCAAAAGACATCGCGTGCTTCGGGGTCCACACCCGAGGTTGGTTCATCAAGAATGAGAACTCGGGGACGATGGATAACCGCCACCGCCAATGACAAACGTTGTTTGATTCCAAGAGGCAGCGCGGCAGCTAGTGTGTCGCGATGGGCCGTCAGACCAAAACGTTCGGTCAATTCCGATATGCGCTCCTCTCGATCAGGGATTGCAAATATCCGGGCATGAAGCTGTAGGTTCTGATGAACTGACAACTCGCCATAGAGCGAAAAAGCCTGGCTCATGTATCCGATGTCGCGACGCATCTTGCGATCACGTGCATCAACCGGGTTGCCAAACAACAATGCCTCTCCGGAACTGACTGGCAACAGGCCGGTCAACATCTTCATCGTGGTGGATTTGCCACAACCGTTTGACCCAAGAAAACCGAATATCTCTCCGCGATGGATCGAGAAATCGACACTGTCGACAGCGGTGAAATCCCCGAACCGACGTGTCAGGCCTCGGGCAGAAATCACAGGGTTCGGGTTGACCTGCCGAACAGGTGTTTGTTCCGACGCCAATCCAAAACCATCGTGTGACCGCAAGCGCCGGTATGCGGTTTCGAGATCCCGGTCCTGCCCTTTCAGTTCAGCAGGTTTGCCTTGAAAGATGACGCGACCTCCGTCCATTGCAACAATTCGGTCAAAGCTTTCCGCCTCCTCCATGTAAGCAGTGGACACAAGGACGGACAGTCTGGGATGCTCTGCCCGAATGGCATTAATCAATGCCCAGAATTGACGGCGTGAGAGTGGATCGACACCGGTTGTCGGTTCATCCAAAACCAGCAACTTCGGATCATGTATCAGAGCACAGCACAGGCCGAGCTTTTGCTTCATCCCGCCCGAAAGCTTGCCCATAAGCCGGTCTTCAAACGGCGCCAGCCCTGTCGCCGACAACAGCGCATTGATCCGGATGTCACATTCTTCTTGCCCTTGGCCAAAAAGCCCCGAAAAGAACTCAAGGTTCTCGCGTACTGACAACTCAGAATAAAGGTTTCGACCCAAGCCCTGTGGCATGAAGGCAATGGCCGGGCAGATAAGGCGTCGGTGCGCGGCGTCGTCGATCAAGCCACCTAGAACATTGATTGATCCGGTTTGCAGTTTCTTTGCACCGGTGATCAACCCCAGCAGGGTCGACTTTCCCACCCCATCCGGTCCGATGAAGCCGACCAGCTGGCCCCTGGGAAGATCAAGCGAAACCGACTGCAACGCGACATCGCTGCGATACCGGTGCGTGACACCCGTGATGCGAATCTCAATGTCGGCCTCTGGCGTCATTCGAACAGCTCGGGCGGGATACCCTGTTCCAACGCTTCTGGCCACGCAAGGTTTGGATCGATCCGGATCACGGCAACACCGCGAAGCCCGGTTTTGACGTGCTCAATCCGGAGTTGGACCAGATTCTCGGGGATGCGCACACGGACGCGGAACACCAGTTGTTCGCGTTCATCCAAAGTCTCGACCTGCTTGGGTGTGAATTGTGCTTCAGGTGAGACAAAGGTTACAAAGGCTGGAATGGAATAGTCCGGCAGGGCGTCAAGAATGATGCGAGCTTCGGCACCAATAGGCAGCAATCCGGCTTCGCGCGCAGGCAGGAACACCTCCATATACACATTCTCAAGGCTGAGCAGAGTCAGGATTGGTTCACCCGCGGCAACGACCTCGCCGGGTTCCGCCAGCCGATAAAGCACACGCCCGCGTGTCGGAGCCAAAAGCGAGCTGTCTTCGATCAGCGCCTCGATACGGCGCACTTCGGCCTCGGCGGCCGCAATCTGGCTTTCTGCGGTGGCCACGCGCGCCTGTGCGGCACCCAGAACCGCCGCGGCAACCTGATGTATGGTTTCGCGTTCTTCGAAAACCGTTTCAGAGATATTCTGCCCAGTCAGGAGCGCCGTTGCGCGCTGAAGCTCCTGCGCGGCCCGGCGCAGTTCGCTTTTCCGCTGCACAACAAGTGCCTCCGCTTCCACTTTGGTCTGATGTGCCAGCGCCACTTCGGCCTTGGCACGATCTAGCGTGGCGGACAACTCATCATTGTCCATTTCCGCCAGCACGTCTCCGGTGGCGACCATGCCGCCTTCAACTGCCATGACGCTTTCGACACGTCCGGCTAAGGTCGGCGCAATTTCAATCTGTTCCGCCTCAATTCGACCATTCCCCTGCGCAAATCCATCAGGCAACTGGTTCCCGTTTTCAGAGACCAGGGAATAGACCACCACGCCCACCATCGCGAGCGCAGCCAAAGCAAGAAAAATCAATGAGTTTTTCTTCATTTTCCACCGCCTGAAAACTCGCTGCGGGTATTCCTCTATACTGCTGCTGAGCCTTGGGCTTTGCTTTGGATCAAGCCAACGACGTTAGGGCAAAGAAAGACTCTGCGAGCCTGTCGCGGACATGTTCAGCCTTTGTGACCTGAAACTTTACCACAAAAGAGAAACAACATGGCATGCAAACCAACCCTGGCTTCCCACACTAAGGCAATGCGCACCGCGTTGACAGCCAAGCTGAAGTGAAAACGAGTGGCAGTCGATTTCAGAGTCAATTTCTCGCCCCTGAACCGATAGCTTTAGCAGGTTCCTCAAAAGTCCGCCTTGTGAAGAGCACCCTCAAGGACACGGGTTGAGCGGCGTTCAGCCCTGCAAACTCTCGGCTGGTTTTGAGAAAACAACGAACGCAAGTTGCTATTTACGTTCGAACAATTGCAAACTTGTAAGATGAACAGAAGGCTTCTTAGTCCGGTGCAGGCGCTTTTCGTGGCGGGTCTTGCCGCGCTTGGAGTTTTCTCGATCCTCGCAGGCCTTCGTTCTGAAGGATACCTGCAGCGGCCCGAGCTTGCACATTACGATTGGGTTTTGGCCCGCAGGGCCAGCGATGCCCTGGCACAGGATGTTGTCGTGGTCGCGGTCGATGACGAGGATTTGCGCACCTGGGGCTGGCCCCTCTCAGATGGTCAGATTGCGAATATTATCGACGCACTGTCGTCGGCAGGTGCCGCTGTAATCGGTATCGATATCTATCGCGACAATGAGGTGATCGAGGGGCGGCAGCAACTCGAAGCGGCGTTCCTGAAGACCAATGCGATCTGGGTTGTGAAACTGAACGACAGCGGCGGGCTGAGCATCGAGGCGCCGGATTTTGCGCAGAACGACGGCAGCGTGGGGTTTGCTGATATCCCCGTCGACGCGGATGGTGTCGCCCGGCGCAGTATTCTGCTGGTCAGCGGCACCGATCGCATTTCTTTGGCGTTCAGCACACAGTTGGCCCTGCGCGCCACGGGTCAAAACAGCCTGAAAGCCTGGCCGGACGATCCCCGGACCCTGTTGTTTGGTCAGACGCCGGTGCGACGGCTGGAAGACAGGTTCGGCAGCTATCGCGGGCTAGATGATACGGGCTATCAGGTGCTGCTGGATTACACCAACGCATTGCCGATGGCCCCGATCATACTGGCCCGCGACTTGCTCGCCGGACAAGCAGACGCGGACATGATCGAAGGAAAAGTCGCCCTGATCGGGGTTACCAGCAAGTCGATCAAAGACGATTTCCGCACACCGCTGAACAACCCGCCGCAGACGCCATTCAGCTATGGCGTATTGGTGCATGCAGCCACCACCCAGCAATTAATCGATTATGCCGCGGGCCGCAGCCAACCGATGCGCAGCCCCGGGCAAAGTGCGCACTTGGCGATAATCTTCGCCAGCGCATTGTTCGGGGCATTAGCTGGAGTTCTGTCGCGCACTGTGCTGACCGTCATACTACTTGGACCAGGCCTTGCCATCGCTATTGGAGTGGCGCTTTCGAACCTTTTGTCTCGTGGCATATGGTTGCCGGTCGTTCCGACATCGGTTGCTTGGTTTACCGCCTTTCTTTTAGCGCTCCTCACTGTCGGGATCATCTCGCGTCGGCAACGCCAGGCCATCGCCAGACTGTTCTCGGATCATCTGTCCCCGGAACTCACAGCCGAGATATGGAACGCGCGTGATATCCTTTTTGCTGGCGGAAAGCCGCGCCCCCGCCGCTTGCGCGTCAGTGTCCTTCTTGCTGATCTGGAAGGCTCGACGACCGTCGGCGGCTCGGCCGAACCGGGTGCCTTCATGGACTGGACAAGCCGGATTTTGGATGAAATGAGCCAGGTCGCTCGCGAAAATGGCGGGTTCATTGAGAAGTTCACCGGTGACGGAATCCTGGTGGTGTTCGGTGCGCCGCTGCCTCGAACGACCGAGGAGGACATCCAGAAGGACGCTGTCGCGGCCTGCCGGACGGCACTGCAGATTTCTGACCGGATTGACAGACTGAATGCAGAAGGTGGTCTGTTGGCACCTTATGGTCTGCGGATCGGGCTCCATAGTGGCGTGGTTTTGGGCGGCACGTTGGGCAGCGCGGGCAGCCTTCAATACAACATCATGGGCGACACGGTGAACATCGCAGCCCGTATCGAGGCATTCGGAAAAGCGTTGCAAGTTAGGCGCGCGTCGGCAACCACGATCTGTGCCAGCGCTGATCTTCGAGAACTCGTCGGACGCTATTTCACGTTTCAGTTGGTCGGGCACCTTATCCACGACGACAAGTCGCGGGAAATTGCGTTATTCTTGCTGACAGGATCGGCACAGAGGGGGGCATCGCAATGATGACACCGGCATGTTCGGGAAACACTCTTGGCGCTTTGATAACCGGTCTGCTGCTGCTTCTGGGCTCGACCATTTCCCTGTCGGCGCAAGAAAGCGAAGGCAGTCAGCAGGCTGATCCAGACGAGGTCATTTTCATTCCGCCCACCATCGGTGCCCCGGCGGACCGCGTCGGCGCTGCCACGCGCGATGTCGAGCAAGAGGTTGGAGCGCTGGCCGTGCTCGCACCGGCTGGCGGCGGCGTGACCACATTGGGCAAACCCCCGCTGATCTGGCACTTGGCTGATAATTTTTCAGGCCAGATGTCCGCACAGTTGGCCCCGGTCGAGTCGCAGCAGAACGGAGTCGGGATTACCGGTAACGGTCGGTTCCGAAAAGGGTTCTACGCGCTCGACCTGTCGCGCTCGGAACTCGTGCTGGAGCCGGGGAGTATCTATGTCTGGACAGTGGTTCTGGCGGAACCTGAGGCGGGGGCCGTCATCGCGACGGTGACGACTTACGTGGAACGGGTCACCGCCCCAGAGCCCGCCGCAGAGGATGTGCCGGCCTTGGCCGCCGAGGGATTATGGTTCGATGCCCTGCACCCCTTTGTCGAAATCGAGTTATCGGGTAAAGTTCGGGTCAACCGGAATGCGGGGTTTACGAGCCTTGTCCGGTCTGCTGGCATTTCGCTGCCATAGGACACGCTCCAACCCCTCGGCAAACAGGCGGGGGACGCATGATGATATACCGGTCTTTTTCGGGTCTGGCTCTACGCTACGCTCTGCTGGCCGTTGCACTGATCTGCACCATGTCAGCAGCGGCCTTTGCGGCGACGGAAAAACGCGTGGCTCTGGTCATTGGCAATTCCGCTTATCAGCATGTCTCAAGTCTGGAGAACCCGGTCAATGATGCTCAGGACATCTCGAAATCGCTGGCACGTATAGGGTTCGAGGTCACCACGGGTCTGGACCTGGATTACAACGGTATGCGCATCGCGCTTCGGGACTTTACCGAAACCGCCGCAGGGGCCGATGTGGCGCTTGTCTATTTCGCGGGCCACGGAATTGAGATCGAGAACACCAACTACCTGATCCCGGTGAGTGCGGCCCTGAAAAGCGACCGCGACGTCGACTTCGAGGCCATCCGTTTGGATGTAATCGTGAATTCGATTGCCGATACGCCGGGGCTGAAACTGGTTCTGGTCGATGCCTGCCGCAACAATCCTTTCGTTGCGCAGATGTCGCGCGCGTCGGCCACTCGGTCGATCGGGCGTGGGCTGGCCGCAGTGGAACCTGGTGGGGTTGTCGTGGGCTATGCCGCGCGTGGTGGAACGCTGGCGCAGGACGGGGGCGGCCGGAACAGCCCCTATGCGACGGCACTTTTGGAACATATCGAACAGCCGGGGTTGGAGCTTGGGAAAATGCTTCGCCGGGTGCGCGATCGGGTGGTGGAGCTTACGGATGGATTTCAGGAGCCATTTACATATGGCTCACTGCCTGGCGAAGACATCTACCTTGTGCCACAGGTCGAACAGGTGGCAATGCTGGCACCTGCAGACCAGACGACCCAGCCCGTCGCCGTGCGCCCCCTTGCGACCCGCGACACTGCAATCAGCGCCGCGATGAAAGTGAACACCATGCGTGGCTGGTCGCTGGTCGCCGGCAAGTACCGGGCGGCCACCATCGTCGAGCCCGAGATTCTGGGGCGCATGGCCGAGATTACGCCGGATTGGCTGAAGAAACAGGGCCACCTGTCCACAATGGAGGATTTCCTTGTACCGGACCGCGAACGGAAACAGCGTCTGCAAGAGGCGCTCAATACCGCCGGTTTCGAGGTCGGCGTGCCGGACGGCGCGTTCGGACCGAAGACGCGGGCGGGAATAAAGGCTTTGCAGGAGGCCCGAGGGCTTGATCCGACGGGCCATGTCGATGCGGCCGTTCTGGCAAGCTTGCGAATGGAATGGCAGGATGGGGCTGACGATAGTTTTGTCAGCAATCCATTTGCCGTGCGTCAAATGCCGGATGACCTTGAAATGCTGGGTGAAAACGAAGAGATCATAACAGTGCTCAGGTGCCTTGGGCTGCGGAAAAGCATCTATGGCAAGTACCGGGGCAGCTTCTACATCGCCATGATTTATTCCGGCTCGATCGACGACGCACGCCGCCTCGCCGAGAGCTGTGGCATCGATCTTGCATCCCTGACATCGGCTGACGAGAACGCATTCGTGGTGCGCATGATCGCCCATGATCCAGCCTTGTTTGAACAAGGCTATGACAGTCGAACCAACACCAGTTACAAGGCTGGCCCCTATTTTGGCTTCCGGAAGGACCCAAAGGAAGAAAATGCCGTGACAGGCTGGCGGTGGTACACCGGAGAGCCGGTCAATTACACAAATTGGTTGCCATCGAAACCGAACAAGACCCATGGGAAAGGCAACAAGGCTTTCGCTCAGTTTCAGTATGAACGAAACGGACGCCGAGACCTGAGTGAGATCGTGCCTACACAATGGTTCGACGGGTCGGGACGCTTTGCACGTTCAGTCGTTCTGGAAGGCAGGTTGCCCTAACCGGGATAAGTTCAAATGGATTGCAGCCCAGGTGCATTGCTCAGCTCTACAAAAGATTCAGACAAGAGGGCTATCCCGGCTAGTAATTCTTGCGATGCAATCGAAATCCGATCGCTCTCAAGCCCGATCTGGACGTGTCGCGGTTTGATGCCGCTCCTTTGATGGCACTTATTGCAGCAAAGGAGACGAACTTTGGGACTGAAACGGACGGAAGATTTCCGTGCTGATGCAGTGCAGACTCCGCTGACCAGCGAGCTGACACGTCGGCGGGTTGATTTAGACTTAGGTGTTGGCCTTTCGACGCTGAACAAGTGGGTACCAGCGCATCGTAATGCCGGCGTTGTGTCGGACAAGGATCTGGACCTCGTCCGTGAAAACGAGCGACTTCGACGGGAGAACCGGGTTCTCAATGAGGAGAGGGGTATTCTAAAAAAGGCCACAACCTACCTCGCGAGCCAGAAGCCATGAAGTTTAGTTTCATCTAAGAGCATGGATGCGAATTCCCAATTAACCGCCTTTGCCAAGTTCTGAATGTCAGCTCATGTATCCAGTGCGCTTATCGCAGCCGCCCAGCCAGCCAAAGGCAGCGGATCAACGTGGTCGTGCTGACTCATGTCCAGGAGCGATCTGGTCTCAGCCTGAGCAGCTACGACCGTCCACGAATGACTGACGAGTTGAAGGAACTTGGTCTGAGCGTCGGGCATCGTCGTGTTGGTCGGCTGATGCGTGAAAATGGCATACGAGTCGAGAGATCGAAGTAATACAAAGTGACGACCAACTGCAATAACGCCTTCAATATCGCGCCGAACCTGTTGAACCGGGACTTCACAGCATACGAGCCCAACCGGAAATGGGGAAGCTCACCCCATCCGCGTTCGTCACCTGGCAGATCAGCAGGAACAGGCGCCTTCGGCGTCTGATCTGCAAATCAGCCCTGATTTTACCAAAAGGAGGTCAGGATCAACGAAATCGGTTTGGGTGATGGATGGAAGATGTGAGGCCAAAAAAGGAAAGGTTCTGTCGCTGGTGGCAGAACTATGTGTCGCCTCACAAATTACCAAGTGGCGGACCGAGGAGCCGCCATTGGCTTTTCGCTGACGTCCGCTGGTGTTCATTTTATATATTCTTATCAGCAATTTTTCGACGGAAGTGGGCGTCACATCCGCTGACGTCCGCCGAATTCCGTTGACTGCCCCTGATTTTTAGGGGCACACAAGGGGCGCGATTAGGGGCCGCACCCATTGCCCCGGATTAGTAGAAAGAAAAGACGTGCAAACTATCGAACGCGCAGGCAATTCCGCCCTCACAAATGAAGTCACAGCAGAGCAACCGTTGTTGGCACAGGCAATGGAGCTCCTGCCAACCCTGCCCGACACAATCTATTTCGGCATGCCAGAAAGTTGGCGCAACCTTGCAGACTTGCTCTGCACATTGGTCAACGACCTTGGCTTTGATGATCAAAAAGCGGCGGCAGCGGCAGGAGTGTCCACGGACGTCGTTGCCGAGTATCGCGCTGCAATCAGCATTTAAGCGGGAGAACAGACATGGCGCGGGGAATGCACCGACTGACAGTCAAACAAGTTGAAAACGCCGCGCCTGGCACCGCCCTCAATGATGGGGGCGGTTTGTCTTTGCGCTGCACGGCCAACGGGACAAAGCGTTGGGTGTTCCGCTTTACGCTGAAAGGACAAAAGCAGCGGGAAATGGGCTTCGGCGGGTTTCCCTCAACGACGCTTGCACAAGCGCGCCAGAAGGCCACAGCCGCGCGCGACTTGCTGGCAAGCGGACTTGATCCAATTGCCGAGGCTGAAAACCAAGCCGCTGCAATGCGCGTCGCGGCAATAGAGGCCGAAGCCGCAACCG
The DNA here is from genome assembly GCF_056536285.1 of Ruegeria sp. AF3. Taxonomy (NCBI): domain Bacteria; kingdom Pseudomonadati; phylum Pseudomonadota; class Alphaproteobacteria; order Rhodobacterales; family Roseobacteraceae; genus Ruegeria; species Ruegeria sp. AF3. The sequence continues at coordinate 1,333,633 of NZ_JBQFJM010000001.1, forward strand.
TGACGTTCTCCGATTACGTCGATGTGTTTTTGCCCTGGAAAACAAAAGGGTTCTCCAACCCCAAGCACGTTGCCCAATGGGGCATGTCACTTCGTAAGTACGCGGCGCCCCTCGCAGACAAACCTTTGGTCGAGATTACCCGGCAAGACATTTGGCAAGTTCTGACACAGCCTATGCCCGTCAAGCAGGCCGACGGCACGGAAAGAAACGAACCGATGTGGGACGCGCTGCATGTTTCGGCCACTCGCTTGCGGGCACGGCTTGAGGCCTTGTTCTACCACGCAATCCAAAACGGGGCTTACCATCAGGATAACCCTGCCCGCTGGGAACTGTTCAACGCCACTTTGTCCGCGCCCCGGAAACTGACCGGGGGGCACCGCCCGGCAATGCCAAGAAAAGACGTCCCATCGTTCGCCCAACAGCTACGAGCAAGCAAGTCGGTGGGTGCACTCGCGTTAGAGTTTCTAATCCTCACGGCATCGCGCTCTGGCGAAGTGCGATTGGCACTTTGGAGTGAAATTGACGAGGAAAACGCACTCTGGGCCATTCCGGCGGAGCGCATGAAGGCCCGGAGAAAGCACGTAGTTCCTCTCTGCCCTAGAGCACTGGCGATCCTTTCGGAAGTTAAAGCGCTGCGAAACGTTGAAATCAAATCAGACGACTATGTGTTTGAAGGCGCTAAACCGGGCAGGCCAATGTCCGACATGACCATTCGTGCCGTGATGCGGCGCATGAACTTGGGTCAGTACGTCCCGCACGGGTTCCGAAGCGCGTTCAAAGATTGGGCCGCGAACGACACTGAATTTCCCCGTGAGTTGGCCGAAGAAGCCTTGGCCCACCAACTGAACGACGTGGAAAGAGCCTATCGGCGCGAACAAGCTGTTGAGCGTCGCCGGGGCCTAATGCTTGCATGGCAAGACTTCATTGACGGCAAAGAACACGACAACACCCGCGTCATTCCTTTCAGGGATCGAGCCTAAACTTTGCCTTTGCTGATTCGAAGTGCTCAGGAAGGCGACATTTTTTTGACCCGAAATTGCACGGTCATTCGTCCCGCGCCTGACACAACAGACAAACAACGCCTCCAACTTTGACAGAGCAGTCAGAAAACAGATTATTTTCAGACAATTAGCATACTTTTTCGTGGCAGTACGCCAAGTACCTTCCTAGTTCTTACTCGATCAGTTTCTATGGAGGCGAGAATGCAGAACACCCCTGAGCAGAACAGCTGCCAAGAGCGGGCTACGTCAGGCGAACGGTTGCTGGCTTATCCAGAAGTCGTCAAAATCGTTGGGTTCAAGAGAACCAAAATCTACGTGATGATGAACAATGGCGAATTTCCCAAGCCGATAAAAATTGGTCGAGCGTCTCGTTGGAGTCAATCGGAGTTGACCGACTGGATTGAAGGACAAAAAGCCGCTCGGCTCGCTGCATAATTTGAAGCCCAAAAAGAAGAACCCCGCGCCACAAGCAAGCGCGGCAACGGGGCGAAAGGCAAGTTTTCCATGAGCACAAATACCACCAAACCCGCAACTAGCGGGCAACGATCACCTTCACCAGAAGAAGCTATGGACGTCTTGGCTTTGGCGAAGGAGAAATACATTCTGGATTGTAACAATAACACCGCCGAAGGGCTGGCCGCGCACTTCGCGTTCGGGTCTCTCACATTTGACGACGCACTTACAGCGACGCGCGATGCACTAACTGAATGCGGCATTGCGCAGCGCGCGCTTGATGCGGTTGCGTCGTTGTTCACGTCCGGCGACGTGATCGAACTCTGCGCAATCGGCACAGACGGCAGTGTTGTCGCATTCTGTGAAAAGTTGGACGGAGCAGCAGGCCAAGCCGCTCTGCACGATTTCATCAAGGCCCAGTTTGGTTTGCGCAATCTCTACCTGGGCGTCTGTTCGCGCAAAGAACACATGGCCGGTCAACACCGCCGGGCCAAGGCGCAGGACGTTGCTTGCCGCCGCCATTTGGTCGCGGATTTGGACATGAAAGACGCCCCGGACGTGGACCCGGACTGGACACGAACAATTGCAGCGTTGGACGCACTGACCCCTTCATTGGTAGTCCACAGCGGAAACGGCTTCCAAGTTTGGTTTCGCGTACAAGAACAACGGGACGGCGCTCTGCAATCGTCGTCAACCGGTCCGTTGGCTGAGGCGCTTGCCGCGTTGGGTTCGGACCCAGTTGCGGACCCAGCCCGCATTGTGCGGTTGCCCTACACCTTGAACATTCCGACAGAACGAAAGCGTCAACGGGGGGCCAAGCTGTGCCTTGCACTACCGGTGGCGCAATTCGACAACAAACAGGAACTTGCCGCATGATGCACGTACTGGCACCCACCCCCGAAGAACTCCGAAACACTCTTGTTGGGATTGCTAACCGGCTTGGTTTGCCTGGACGCAAAGGTGTGTCCACGTCCGCAGGCGCGCCGCCCAGCGCAGACGCGGCACCGGACAAAGTAGCTTTCTTGGAGCCGTTCAAGATGCTGATGGAAGGTTTGCCAAACACAGACCGCATTGGCCGGGACGAACAAGTATCCGTAGCGCACGCAGTGCGCGGCGCAGTGGAAGGAACCGGCTTTGAAGCCGAAGGGCGCGCCCTGTTTCTTGAATGGTCTGCGCGCTGGGCTTGGGGCGGCGACACCGTGCATGACGCTCAGCTTTACGACACGATCCGTGATACACGCACTGGCTGGACATGGCTGCGCGGCTTTGCCGGACGATTGGACCCAGCGCTGGGCGAACGTGTGGCCCATGCTGACGCACAAGCCGTTTTCGGTGCCAGCCCGGTCAACTCGGCGGACGTGGACGCTCTTTCGGCACAGGTCGCTATAGGTAGCGCGATGGCACGGGCCTTGGCTGCGTTCTCTCTGACGCCTGTAAAGGCCCCTGCGCCGGGACAAATCCCGCCTCGTCGTTGGCTGTACGGGCGCAGTGTTATCGAAGGCTTCGTGTCCGTATTGGTCGCGCCCGGTGGTACAGGCAAAAGCGCGCTGATAAAAGCGGAAGCGCTCGCAATGTCGACAGGAAAGACGTTGTTCAGCGGTGACGAACCAACCCGCCCGTCAAACGTCTGGCTGCACAACGCCGAAGACCCCCAGGACGAACAGTTGCGCCGTTTGGCAGCGGCTCAAGCGCACTACGGGATTACGGACGCAGACATTGGCGGACGGCTGTTCATGACGTCTGGACGTGATTTGCACCTGTGTTTGGCACGGATGCGCCGTGATGGGCCAGAAGGGGTACCGGGTATGGTAGACGCTCTTGTGCGCGTGATGCTGGACGCGAAGGTAGGCGTGCTGGTTTTGGACCCTTTGGGCGCTATTCACAATCTGCCTGAGAACGACAATAACTCAGCCAATACGCTGATGGGGGCGCTACGCCAGATCGCGGACCGTACCGGCGCGGCAATTGTTCTGGTTCACCACGTCGGCAAAGCAGCGGGCGCGGACATGGGTGCGGCGGGGGCAAGCGCGGCGCGCGGCGCATCCGCCATCGTAGACGGCGCGCGCGTTGTTCGCCAGTTGGTCCGCATGACAGACAAAGAAGCCCGTCAGTTTGGTATTACCGACGATGAACGCCACCAATACGTCCGCGTAGAGAACGGTAAGGCCAACCTCGCGCCCGCTGCGAAAGCGCGCTGGCGGCGACTGGTCTCGGTGAAGTTGCACAACGGCACACCCGAGTATCCGGCAGGGGACACGGTTGCAGTTGTCGAGGATTGGACGCCGCCTGGCCCAACCGTGGGGACACCTAGCGACCTTCACCTCGTTCAAGCTGCCATTCAATCCGCTGCGTCCAAGCCGCGGGCCGACAAGCGGTCGCCGTCTTGGGCGGGCTACCTGATCGCAGACACGCTGAGCATGGATGTAGGTACGCGCGGCATCAAAGCAGCGGACCGAAACCCGGATCAGGCGCGGGCCTACAGCGCGGTTTCGGACATGCTGGAAAGCTGGATTGCCGACGGCGGACTGCGGGTAGTTTCAGAACACGATCCGCGCGCAGGGCGTGCTGTAAACTGCGTTGCCGCAGGCGAACCGGCAGCCGTTCGAAATGAGGTCGAGGGGTCCGCTCAATGAGCGTGAGAAACCCCACTTTGACTGTTCAGACAGGACGCTTCCACAGTCCCACAGTTGAACCGTGAGGGGTTGTGGATTGGTCCGTAAAACTGCACGGGGTAGTGGGGCGCGCTTTAAAAAAGCGCCCCACCACCACAGAGTTTTACTTAAGGCGGACAGACCGTGGTGGAAGAAATCCCTCATGCACGGTGAACCAAACAACACCTCTGCCGGACCGTGGAAATGAGTTCGATTTATTGCCTTTGAACGGGGCGCATTGCGAGGGTTAAGAGACGCAACGGTTACTCAATCTGACTGCATGCAACGCGAAAAGTCAGAGCGATATTCACAGCGATAAGCATGCGGGGGCCGCTGTCCCGCACTGGGTGGAAAACACATCTTGCGCAACTAGCGCAGCATACAGGCAACGCCCGGTCTGTGATGAAGACGATTTGAATAGAAAGGGCAGAGCATGTCCAACACAGCGGCACCCCGCACTTACGAAACTGCCGTCGAAATGGCGATTGATACAGCGACCTCGCACGACCTCTTTCCGGGGCAAAACCGGCACGACGATGAAGCATACTTTTTGAAGCACCCGGACCGCACCGCCCGGTTGCGGATCATCAAGGAAAGCGTACACACAACCGCTTTCAGCGCGGCGATTGCATTCCGTCGCTCTGCTCCGCGTGATCCGAAAGGCTGGCTGCTGGAATATGTACTGGTGCCTAAAGACCAACTCGTGTTGGCGATTGGCGGCGCTGCAATTTCGCCTCTGCCGCCAACGGAACTCGAAGAAGAACGCATTGCCCTAGACACATTCGGATCGTTGGCCCGTCCCCACTTCGATATGCAGCCGAAGGTCTGGCGCCAATGGCAGTCGGTGCATCAAGGGCCGAAGCCCCGGTACTCATTGATTGAGGACGCCGTAAACCTACCCATTTACGTCCCGGGCGTTCCTGAGACCTTTGCGACAGGCGACCCGCTAAGCCTGTGCAGCTATTGGATTGCCTGCAACGGCCAAGCGCGGTTCGACGCGGCGCTTAAACAAATGGGCGTCAAGTGAAGCTGACCCGCACAAACAACGATCAGCGGCGCACAGAGCGCCGCTGACACACCGCGTTAGGTTCTACCACTGCCAGCCAGCGTTTGCACGCCTCTGCGTCCGTAGGGCGGGCCAGATAGTCCCGCAGAGTCCGTAGCACCGCCAGTTGCTTCGCCTCATCCGTGACTCCCGCCATTACCGGTTCCAGTAGCACAGCGTTCTCCCGGTAGACCTGCGCCAGAACTGATAGTTCGTCCTCACCGGCAGGCTGCGTCCGGGGACGGCCACGGCGTCCGTAGCCTTTGCCGCGCTGGGCTTTAGGGGCCTTGGGTTTGTCTGGCATGGCGCGCTTTGAATATGGGTTATCCTGCCCATAGTTCACTTTCCACGTCCGGGGCGTCGCACTCGGCTTTGAGTCACGTCCGCAGCCATCAGCCGGACGTGGCCCGGCCTTAGCGACGCGCCGAGGCAAATCCTCCAACAGCGCCTTTTGCCAAGCTGCGTCGTTCTGCCGGTCGATCTGTGTTCGCCGGTACCGCCACCGAAGCCAATCCGTGACCGCTGGGGGCAAGGCCTCTACAATCAAGTCGCCCAGCACGTCACGAAACGCGCACTCGTGTTCACCCAGGTCAATTGTGCTGCCCGGCAACCACGGGTTTTTCTTCCACTGACCCCCCAGCCGGTTCGCCGCGCGGCGCGCTTCGGCCCGGTTCCACTCTGCGGAGGACACTCTGCCGGTTTCAAACCGGCGTTTCTGGCGCTCACGATAGGCACGCGCGGCATGGGGTCCACAGTGGCTAAGACACCGGCCCTGCTTGCTTTCCTTGATTGCGGGGTTGGGGCAAGCGGCCCCTGTTTTCAGTCGCGCGCCGCAAGTCCGCGCTCCGGGGCTACCCATTCGGTAGGGCTCGCCTCGTTCGTGAAACAGGCTTTCGTGTTCTTGCGATGCAAATTTCATGGCTGATGACGATTACTGCTACGCCGCTCATGGGATGTGTTATTTTATAACAAAACTGACGCCATGACACTAAAATACTTGTAATATTTGGCGGTGCAGTTGATCCAAACGAACTCTTGAAGATGGAAGCTAAATCGTTGTCCGCTTTGTGCTGTATTGCGGTCGCTAGCAAAACTTAGGCGAACTTCTGCATCGAGCCCAAAGTGCAATTGGCAGACTTTTCGAGAAGTCCTTTTCAGCTCAAGAAAGCCCCAATTTCTGTGCCTCGAGAATGTGTTTCATAACCCGATGGATTTCTTCGTCCGGCGAAGCGTAGACCCCTTTGGTTTTCTTGTTCCGCCCGATGAACAGTGTCAGTCCTTCTATCGCTGCGGTGATATGAAGCGAGAATGCATCGCATTGCACGCCGGACCAATCGGGCCTGCACGTCCTCACGAGCCCAGCAAAGACCCGTCGCTCCAGTTCGTGTATTTGGTCCATCAATCTTTCAGCAACAGGATCGAACAAGGCGAGTGCCCAGAGTTGCGGGAAGAAAGCAATCTCAGGTCGTCGTAAGTCCTGAACCAATAATGAGACAATTCTATCAAGTGCCCGCCGTGGCGAAGGCACGCTCAGTTGCAATGTGGCGAGAATTTCTTCCGCATAGGTCGCCAGCCGATCCTGAGCAAGCGCCTCGAGAAGTTTGGATTTCGTCTTGTAGTGATACGTCAGATTGCCGACACGCATGTCGATACGGTTCGCGAGATTGCGCATCGTGAAATCATCAATCCGGGCTTCAATAAAGAGCAAAAATGCGGCGTCAAGAATGCGCCTTTTGGTACTTGCACTGCCAGACAGATCATCTGCGGACAAAGGAACGGGGCGTTGAACGACAAGTTCACGCAACATGACAATTACGTCGTCGGGAACATAGTCTTCTATCTTTGTCGTCATAGTCACCTGATAGCGAGATTATCATAAGTAAGGCAATGATTGCATATTTTAGGACAATTGTCCTACACTTGGGCAATCACACCAAGCGAAAAGCAATTGGGTCCGGTAACACTCTAGAGCACCGACCCTCAGTACCACGGCGGAGGACTACTAGATGATCGCAACCATCCGCACAGTTGCCTTATTACTAGCTACGACACTGCAATTTGTTGGCTTCGCCTCGGCACAGAGCGAAAAACCCAATGTTGTCATTATGATGGTCGACAATCTGGGATGGGGCGAACTTGGAGCCTATGGCGGAGGTGCCTTGCGCGGGGCCGAAACGCCACGGCTGGATGAATTTTCCTCGGAGGGTATGCAGCTTTTGAACTTCAATGTCGAACCTCAATGCACCCCTAGTCGCTCGGCGCTCATGACGGGACGCAGACCAATCCGATCAGCAACGACCAAAGTCGTTTGGGGCGTCCCCTACGGTATGGTCAACTGGGAAGTGACCATGGCTGAGCTTTTCTCAGAGGCTGGCTATGCCACGGGAATGTTCGGAAAGTGGCACCTTGGCGATTTGCCCGGACGCTTCCCGACGGATCAAGGATTTGACGAGTGGTATGGCGTGGCAAATACGACGGATGAGTCCGAGTACTCCTCCCAGTTTCAGTTCGATGCATCAGTCAGTGGTCAACCGATGATCCAAGAAGCGAAGCGCGATGAGGCTCCCCGCGATGTCAAAGCCTACACTGTAGAAACCCGACGCACGATTGACGGTGAACTGACAGAACGCACGATTGACTTCATTCAACGATCTGTGGCGAGCGAAACGCCGTTTTTCGCCTTTGTGCCCTTTACGCAACCGCACCTTCCAACCTTGCCTCATCCCGACTTCGACGGGTTCACAGGTAATGGTCACTACGCAGATGTGTTGGCGGAGATCGACTTTCGTTCAGGGCAAATCCTCGATGCAATCAGTGAGTTGGGGGTAAAAGACAATACTGTCGTGATCTGGTTGAGTGACAATGGGCCCGAGTATTTCGAACCGTGGCATGGCACCGCAGGACCATGGAGGGGTGCGTATTTTACAGCCTGGGAAGGATCTCTAAGAGTTCCCTTCCTGATCCGTTGGCCCGGAAAAATTGATGCAGGCATCAAAAGCAACGAGATCGTACACCTCGTGGATATGTTGCCGACATTGGGCAGCGTAGCTGGGTACGACCTGCCCCAAGACCGTATTATTGACGGTGTAGACCAGTTGGGTTTCTTCCTTGGTGAACAAGACAATTCGAACCGCGAAGGCTTCATCATTTACAACAACGATGATGTCTATGGTTACAAGTGGCGGAATTGGAAGCTGCATCTGGTGGAACTTGAGAACATGAACAGCGAGCCACGTCCGCTCAACGTGCCTCGTGTGCACAACCTCATCACCGATCCCAAAGAGGAATATCCGATTCAGAGCGAAGCAACTTGGGTGTTGCCAGTGATCTTCGGCAAGATTGCGGAGTTCCAGCAAACTCTCGAAGAGGAGACGCCTGTGCCATTTGGAGTTTTGGAGCCCTATTCACCTGAGTAGTGAAAAAGCGGATGGCAGGTTTGTCCGCACACCGCAACTTGGCCCATCGCGCGAGGAAGGTCCGGATAGAGCCCACTTTGACCGATGCTGCTCTATGCCCCAATGACAGCAATGCGCAGAAAGCTGACTTTGCAAAGTCTGACAATATCTAGTCTCCAATCACTGAGCCACATATGAAAATCATCAGGCTAAAAGCAAAGCCACAAGCGCAACTACACCCGATGTAGTTGCGCTTGCCAGGTTGCATGAATGGTCATAGCGCATGGATATCGAACGGATCGGAGAAACCCTTGATCATTGTTCTACCAAATGTCTCCAACACATTTGCCCCTTCCAACAGATCGAAGGTTTCTTGATCAATCAATATACGGCTTCCGGTTTTCTGCGTTTCTGCCTCGAGGCGAGCAGCAAGGTTTACGGTCGATCCTATGCAAGTATACGTCGCTCGATTGTCCGTACCGGCATAGCCGGCGACGACTTCGCCAGTCGCTATTCCGATGCCGATTTTTAGGTCACTTTTCCCTTCTGAGCGCCTTTCGAGATTTAATATCTCAATCATGTTGTGCATTTCATGCCCTGCCGCCACCGCACTTTGAGCGGAGTTGGACAGCGGCTGCGGAACTCCGAACAGAGCCATCAAACCGTCTCCCAGCATCAGGCTGACAATTCCGCCATTGCTAGTAACAGCCTCGAACATCAACGTGTAAAAAGTGTTGAGCAGATCAATTGTTTCCTCGGGAGCGAGATTTTCAGACAAGGTCGTGAAGCCGCGAATGTCGCAGAACAGGACCGAAGCATTGGCGCGCTTGCCGCCTATGGCAAAACCGGACTCTTGTAAGTCTTGTGCAACCTCAGTTGTAGCAAAGCGCTCTAGCAGGCGCTTCTGTTCGTCCCTGAGCCTTTTCTTTTCAAGGCAGCTGGAGACACGCGCACTAAGTAGTGTCTTATTAACAGGCTTTGGCAGGTAGTCTTCGGCACCCAATTCAATGCAGCGCACTACGTTGTCGAGACCCTCAACAGATGACGTCACTATTACTGGCAGATCGCGCAGATCAATGTCCGATTTGACGGCCTCCAGAACTTGGAAGCCGTCCATTTCTGGCATTTCAATATCCAGTAGCAGCAAGTCAAACGGCTGGTTAGACAACATCTCCATCGCAACCCGGCCGTTTTCCGCGACCGATGCTTGATGACCCAAGAGCTCTACGCTGCGCGACAAAAGCAAGCGGTTCACCTTGTTGTCATCGACGATGAGCAAATGGCCGGGGGCGTCAGACATCAATCAGGCTCCGCAACGCGGCGGCGGCAGTGGTTAGGGCTGTCTCCAACGCCGTCGCATCTGTTAGGTCTCCGGCCTCGGGCAGTTCTCCCAGCTCGACTTTCCTGGCCAGTTCGGCAAGAGCCGTCGCACCAAATGTGTTGGCATTCGACTTGATAGAATGTGCAGCACGGCGGTATCGGTCTACATCGGCCTCGCCCGCCGCCGTTTTCAATTCGCCAATCATACTTGGCGCTTCGTCGAGAAAGGTGTTTACAAGTTCGGCTGCAAAATCTTCGCCTGTGGCGTCTTTTAGTTCCATGAAGATTTCATGATCAATTGGGCTGTCTGTCATGGATCACCTTCTTATTCTTGGGGAATTTAACAGGGCTTCGATTAGGACAGGTACGCGGATCGGTTTGGTGATATAGTCGTCCATCCCTGCATCCAGGCACATCTCACGGTCCCCCTGCATTGCGTTCGCGGTCATCGCGATTATACGAGGGCGACTTCCTTCGGGGAGCGCTTTGTTGATACGTCGTGACGCTTCCAAACCATCCATTTCGGGCATCTGCACATCCATGAAAACGACGTCGTATTTTTGACGGTTCACGCTTTCGACAGCCTCGGCACCGTTGCTGGCCAAATCAGCGCGATAGCCCATCTGCTCCAGTAGGCGCAGTGCAAGTTTCTGGTTCACCAAATTGTCCTCGGCCAGCAAAATTCGCAGTGGATGTCGCGTTGCCATATCCGGATCTGTTTGGGGTTTGTCCTGTAGTTTGGACGGCTTTACTCGTACTTTTTCAGTCGCGAACAATGTAACCAAGGTATCGAACAGGTGGGATTGGCGCAAAGGTTTGGCAAGGTTGGCAGCAAAGAGCCCTTCCTCCAGATCTACTTCGCGCGGGCCAAGTGAACTGAAAAGGATTAGTGGCAAACCCGGCTTCTTGGCGCGAACCTTTTTGGCGAGATCTGCTCCATCCATTTCGGGCATATGCATGTCGAGAATGGCCAAATCGAACTCGACGCCTTGTTCAAGTATGCTCAGCGCCTCTGACGGAGATTCACGCGTCGTGGTCTGCGTGCCCCATTTCTCAGTTTGAAGAGCGAGGATTTTACGATTGGTGGCATTGTCGTCCACCATCAAAATTCGCTTGCCTTCGAGTTCAGGCTGAACGCCGACAAGATTGCGGGAAGAAGACTTAACTGGCTTTGCAGGTTTTGCCTGGATTTTGAAAACAAAGGTGGAACCGCTCCCCTCGCCATGGCTTTCAGCCCACATGGTCCCACCCATAAGTTCGGCGAGGCGTTTCGAGATCGCAAGACCCAGACCAGTGCCGCCATATTTTCTGGTCGTGGAACTATCTGCCTGACTGAAAGATTGAAATAATCGGCTCATGCCCTTTTGGGACAGGCCGATTCCAGTATCTCGGACTTTGAACGTCAGTTCGAGCGATCCCTGCACCTCGGCGGATTGTTCAACAGACAGAACCACTTCGCCGCTTTCGGTAAACTTCACTGCGTTAGAAAGGAGATTCAGCAGAATTTGCCGCAATCTGGTCAGATCTGCGCTAATCGCCAGGGGCAGTGTGTCATCGAACTCATAAGCCAAATCGAGCTGTTTCTCGGCAGCTTTACCGCTGACTAAATCGAGGGCGCTTTCTATGCATTCGCGCAGGTCGAACGGATGGTTTTCGATATCCATCTGCCCGGCTTCAATTTTCGAGAAGTCGAGGATCTCGTTGATGATGCCCAACAGCGCATCGCCGCTATCGCGGATGGTATTGGCATAGTCACTTTGTTCTGCGTCCAACTCTGTGTCCATCAACAGCCCGCTCATACCGATTACGGCGTTCATTGGCGTTCGAATTTCGTGGGACATCGTCGCCAGGAAGGCGCTTTTTGCTTCGTTTGCTTCTTCAGCAACCTTTCGCGCCTCTTCGGCCTCACGGAACAGACGCACGTTTTCGATGGCAATCACCGCCTGATCTGCAAATGAGTAGGCGAGGTCGATCTCATCTTTGGTGAAAGCGCCGGCTGATTTTCGAGCGAACACCAACACACCCAGACACGCCTTGCCTTTCATAAGTGGCAGCAACAAAGCTGCGCGCACGCCATGCCGGTCATACGTAATCTGTTCGAACGGTGAGAGTTCGAGTGTATCCCAATCCGGTAGATGGAGCATCTTCTTCTCATGCAGAACCTGCGCGGGAAAGCTGGACATCGGATCCGGGTCGATAGGAAAACTTTGGTTGCCTTCAAGGGTAGCAACACCTTCTGCACTAACCCGCGCAAGCACCTCGAACGTGTTATCTTGCGCGGTCATAGCTGCAACCATATCAGAGGAGACCAACCGCACACCTGCTTTTGCGATTGCCTCGAAGACTGGCCTGATGTCGTCAGGAGATTGGCTGATCACCCGTAGAATGTCCGCACTCGCAGTCTGACGTGCCAGGGAAGCCTGAGTTTCATTAAACAGGCGAACATTTTCCAGCGCGATGATGGCCTGATCAGCGAAAGACTCGGCAATGGCGACTTCATTTTCGCTGAAAACTTTGGCCGTTTTTCGGATGAATACCAAGGCACCGAAACATTCCGTCCCGCGCATCAGAGGCACCGTCAGCGAAGACTTGAACCCTTTCCTGCGGATGATCTCTTGATCGCGCGGGGGTAGCTCATCGTATCGCCATTCGGGCAAATGCAAGGTCTTGCCGTTCTTGATTGCCTTGGACGGCAAATTGTCTTCGGGATCAATCGGCAGGCGCTCGGTCCATGTGATTTCTTCGACGCCATCGGGTGTCGCGGCGGCGATTTGCCAAAGTTCAGTCTTGTTCGCCTGAATAGCAATCGACAGGTCGCAATCTATGAGGGTCGTCGCCAGCGCGACAATCTTTTCAAAAACCGGTTTGGTATCGGTTGGGGATTCAGAGATTACCCTTAACACGTCCGCACTTGCCGTTTGGCGCGCGAGTGCGGTTTGAGTATCGTTGAAGAGTTGCGAATTCTGAATTGCTATTATCGCTTGGGACGCGAATGTCTCCATCTGCTTGATTTGCTTCTCGTTAAAAGCAGCGGTGGTTCGACTCCCCATGCTGATAACGCCAATTGTCTCGCCATCTCGTATCAGTGGCACGGAAAGAACGGATCGATAGCCTTCGAGATTGGACTTGAGAAGTGGGTCATAGTTGGGGTCAGCCTGCGTGTCCTTTACATAGTCAGCCCTTCCATGCAGAAGGGCACGTGCTGTGGCCGATGTTTCTCCTGGTTCGAAAGGATACGCTTTTATGAAGTCAGCGAATTTTCCAGACAAATTGTGCCCGGCAAAATAGTGGTACTTCCCATCTTCGGGCATCTTAAGCGCCAGGAAAGCATCCTGTAGGCGGCAGATGCGAGACGAAACGGCCAACAACGCTTCCAGTACAGGCTCTAATGCGTCGGGAGATCGGGAAATAACTTCGAGTACCTCGCTTGTGGCTTTTTGGTACTCCAAAGACTCCTCAACTTCGGCGGTGCGTTTTTGCACTTCCTCGAATAATTGCGTGTTGTTAATCGCGATCAAAGCCTGCGAAGCAAAGGTTTCCAGCAGGTTGATCTGTTTGGCGCTAAATGCCGAAGCCTGCCTGTGCGCCATGACGATAACACCAAGCGTGCGACCATTTTTGACAAGTGGAACCCCGAGAGTGGTGAGATAATCGCCTATCTCGGCAGCCTGTTTCCAAGTGTAAGTTGGGTCGTTTCGAGTATCTTCTATGTAGACTGTCTTTCCATGCAATGCAGTTCGCCCGATGCACGAGCCTTCTTCAGGAGCTATCGGATTATCCGTCAGAAACTTCAGAAATGCCTCGCTTACGTTATGAGACATCACGACACGATAAAGCCCATCGTCTGCATCCCGCATGGCAAAAAATGCGTACTCTGGCGAGCAGATGCGCGAAGCAACCTCCAGGATGGCGTCCAACACTGGCGGCAGGTCGTTGGGTGAACGGGAGATAACATCTAGTACTTCAGACGTAGCTGTCTGGTACTTTAATGTCTCTTCAGCTTCGGCGGTACGAGCTTGAACTTCTTCGAATAACTGAGTGTTGTTGATCGCAATCACGGCCTGTGCCGCAAAAGTCTCTAAGAGTGAAATTTGCTTTGCGTTGAATGGTGCGACTTTGTCGTGGCATAGGACTATAACACCGACTACTACTTTGCCCTTGATCAGAGGGACACCTAACAGCGAGCGGTATTTTCCGATACGGGCCGCCTCTTTCCACTCGTATTCTTCAGCTTCGGTATCCTTGTAATATACTGTTTCTCCTCGTGCTGCTGTTTGGCCAATACCGCTTCCATGACCGGCTGGCACCGGGTTGTTTTTTATGAACCTCATGAAATCACTGTCAAATTCCAGCGTGATATCAGTGTGGTATAGACTATCCTCTGGATTGAGGATCGAAATCGCGGCGTATTTTGGTTCACAGATTCGGCTTGCAACCCTCAAGACTTCCTCAAGCACCGGTTCCAGCTCGTTTGGGGATCGCGAAATGACCGACAACACATCAGATGTGGCCGTCTGGTATTCAAGCGATTGAACTACTTCCGCAGTGCGTTCCTCGACCTCGCGGAAAAGACTCGCATTCGTAATGGCGATAGTGGCTTGATCTGCAAAAGTTTCCAGCAACTGTATCTGCTTGGTAGAAAACCCCGATACCTCGGGGGACCCGATTGAAATGACACCTACGACATCGCCGTTCTTGATCAACGGCACTCCGAGCACGGATCGGTATTCACCGACGCCGCTTTCTTCCATCCAAGTATAAGAAGAATCCTTTTCAACATCTTCGATATAGATTGTGCGCTTCGCCAGAATGGAACGCCCGCTTACACCGCTTTCATCAGGCGAAATAGGATGAGCTTTGACATATTCCGCAAAGGTGGTGTCCTGCGTAAGTATCGCATGAACATGAAAAAGCTGATCGTCGAGGTTCAACATTGCAACATAGGCATCCTGCAATTCGCAGATACGCGACGCTTCTTTGAGGATAGCATCGAGAACGGGTGCCAGCTCGTTTGGCGACGACGAAATCACCCGCAGTACTTCAGATGTAGAGGTCTGATATTCCAAAGCCTGCGTAACTTCCGCCGTCCGGTCCTGTACTTCCCGGAACTGACGGACGTTTTCCATTGCGATCACGGCCTGAGCTGCAAAGGTTTGGACCAGTGCCACATCATCATCTGAGAAAGGCGCAACTTCACGGCGATATAGTACGATCACCCCTAGACCGGTGCCGTTCTTCATCAACGGAACTGCCAGAACCGAGCGGGCTCCTTCAATCTCAACCATCTGAACCCGTTTTGGGTCTCGGTCCTTGAAATAAAGCGGGTCATCCGCGATATCATCCTGGCGAATAACTTGGCCATCGATCATTGGTCTGATCGCGATCAATTCAGTGCGCGTTAACGGCTCCTCAAAATTTTTCAGCGCTTCGTCAAAATCGGTTCTTGCGCCAATATTTGCCGGGATCGTTGCGAGCCCTCGTTCGTGATCAGCGATACACAAGAAGGCGAGTGGCGCTTTGCACAGACGGCTGGAGTTTTCGAGAATGCTTTGGAATACAGGTCTTTCGTCGTCGCGGCTACGGCTTATGACTTCGAGGATTTCTCGCGATGCTTTTTCGCGCTCAAGTCGTTCCTGAACCTCTCGAAATTGGCGCGTGTTTTCTATCGCTATGACTGCGTGTTTGGCGAACTCTTCGATGAATTGCACGTCGGGATCAGAAAACGGGCGGACTTCGCGGCGGCTAACCGCAATAGCACCTATCGCTTGTTCCCCCTGCATCAAGGGCACAACAACCCGTGACCTGATGCCTTCGACCTCGACCATTGTAACAGCAGTAGGATCACCCGAGCGGTAGAACTCAGTGTCGGCGATGTCCTCGACTCGTACAACCTTGCAATTTCGTATCGCCGCCGCCGCCGTAACCGAACCATCGAGAGGCCACTCTTCTCCCAATTCGACGTCGGTTCTATCGTGCCCCCATGCACCGGCCAATTGAATATGGGTTCCCGCAGCGTTGACCAAAACCAGCGCCGCCTGATCCGCGTCACAGATTTCCGTGGCTTGCTGAAGTACGGCTTCAAAGACTCGTGCGTCATTGTCCCGGCTTTTGCTGATAACACTCAGGACCTCTTGCGTCGCCACTTGGCGTTCCAGTTGAGTATGCAGCTCTTTCATTTGACGTGTGTTGTCGATTGCAATCACAGCCTGGGCCGCAAAGCCCTCGACCAAAGAGATCTCATCTTCAGTAAATGGCCGCACTTCATGCCGGTAAATCCCAATGACGCCTACTGGGTCACCATTTGTCGACATCAAAGGAACCGTAAGAAACGAACGGACACCTTCCTCATCAACCAGTTGCCGGCGCCAGGGATCCCCGTTGATGTAGTGTTCCGTCTGGCGCAAATCGACATTGTGAATGACGCGCGCTTCCCGCACGGACTCGGCAATTTGTAAATTTGAGTCCAGGGACCAGCGATCCACGCCGACCTTGTATGTAGCCAATTGATCGCCAAAATGGGCCGCGTATTCCAAATGAGTTCCTGCCTCATTTAGCAGGCTCAACGTGGCTACATCTGTTTCGCAAAGCCGTGCGGTGTTTTCCAAGATCGTCTGAAATACCGGCGCTTCATCATCCCGAGACCGACTGATCGTCTCCAGAACATCACGCGTGGCACCTTCACGAGCCAGACGCACCTGCAACTCGCTAAACTGTCGAACATTTTCAATTGCAATGACCGCTTGCGCGGCGAAAGTTTCAACCAGCTGCACCTGATCGTCGGAATAAGGTCGTACCTCATCCCGTGCCAACATCAGGCATCCGATTGCGCTACCACCCACTTTCAATGGAACAAAGAGATTGCTCCTGCACCCATGAGTGTCAACAATGAGCTTAAAGCGCTCATCTCCCGATTTATGAAAATCGGTGTCCCCCATATCGACAACACGTTTTGTCTCGCCACTTAGAATAGTGTCAGTCACAATGGAGTTGCCTGGCTCCATCGTGTATTTGCCGTCGAGCCAGAGTTGCTGAATATCCGGGTGTAGATTAACGCTGGCAACCAGTTGCTGACGAGCATCCCCTTCTTGCCCGAGTACCAGACCGGCAAAAAAGGCATCACAGAGATCTTTTGCCAGCGTTACAATCAGGTCGCATACTGGCTGGACGTCATCCTTGGTCTCGGAGATCGCCTGCATAACCCGCGCGGTGGCTTCAAACCGAGCCTGTTGATCATCCGCGCTGAGCCCCCTGCTTTGCGAGGATGACGACGCTGAATCAGCAGGCTCTCTTGATACCTTTTTTCGACCCACTTGCGTTCGTGCCCCCCCACGCAAACCAATGAAACACACAAGACTGGAGTTTAGAGGGCATACGATAGAAGTCACAGAGTTTCTTTGTGGGTCGTGTTTCATGCGGTTCGGGCGATGCCGGTATGGTGTGGCCTTGGGAAGATCCGCACAGTCAAAAAGAAAGCCGCCCTATTTGCCAAAAAGGTGTCCTAAATAGGAGCTGTGTTAAACTTCCCAGAATACTCAAACATCGCTGTTGTATGTCTTCTTTGGGCTGGAAACAGTCGTCGCCGATTGAAGCAATGAGCGATTGCTTAGAACCTTTCGAGGACATTGCGCTAAAATTGGATTGGCCCTTGGCACGATTTGTCTGCGATAGTTTCGAGCTTTGGCGTCCTGACCAACTCTACGGCTTAACACCAGCTTTCTTCAAGCCTTCGACCAAAAGCGCATTGTGTTCGGGTAGACGGAAGAGGATCAAAGCTCCGGAGACAATGCTGTCTAGGAACGCTGGGGCGAAATCCGCCAGCGCCTGCTCATGTGGCAGGCCTGCTTCGGCGCGCCCGAGGTGGGCGGCACTGGCGATCATAAGAGCCCGGCGGATCGGCGCACGCGGCGTCATCTGAATGGCGTGCTCACCCCAACGCATTGCGTCTTCAAAATCAGCGTCGGCGAAGGCAGCTTGGGCGAGCGCCAGATAGGCGTCTCCTACCCAGAGGTCAGTGTCGCGTGGGGAAAGCTGGAGGGCAAGGTGGGCATGTTCGCGCGCCTGTGTGGTTCGGCCGACCAAAGATTCATGCCAGGCCATGAAGAAGATGTTCCGGGCAAAGTTCGGGTTCAGTGTGAAGCCCAAACTGAAGTCGGCGTTGGCCCCGTCAAAATCTCCACGGAAATGACGAACCATACCGCGAACGCATAAGGCGCGCGGGTCGAGTTGACCACCAAGAAACAGAGGTTCAACGCTTTTATCAGCTAGGCCCAGGTTTTCGGTGGGGTCCTCATCGAACTGGTATAGATAACGCATCAGGTAGGCAAACGCTTTGATCCAATGGGCCTGGACGTTGCGCGGGTCGAGATCAATGGCGCGATCAGAGACCGATATGACCTCATCGAACTTATCCTGAGAGTAGAAGCCTCCCGCGTAGAAGATCGCCATTGCACGTAGCGAGAGGTCGTAGGAGTTGAAGTCGATATCTCGAGCCACAGACGCGCGATCTATTTCGGCAATGGATATCTGGGGGGCGATGGCGCCGACCACGCTGCGTGTAATCTCATCCTGTAACGCGAAGATGTCGTCTAGCGTGCGGTCGTAGCGCTCGGCCCAAACATGGGCTCCATTTGTGCAGTCGATGAGTTGGGCAGTAATGCGTACGCGGTTTTGGGCTCGACGGAGGCTACCCTCTAGCATGTAGCGAACACCGAGTTCTCGAGCGATATCTATATGGGTGACGGGGCGACCCCTGAACGAAAATGAGGAGTTGCGGGCGATGACGAAAAGCTCGGGAAAGCGCGAGAGCTCTGTGATGATGTCTTCGGAAACGCCGTCACAGAAGTATTCCTGTTCTGGATCATTGGACATGTTCTGGAAGGGCAAGACAGCGATGGAGGGTTTGTCAGTGGGTTGAGATTGGTTTTGCGTGGAATCTGATTTGCCCTCCATCGCCAATTTGTAGGCGCGAACTGGCTCGGAGATGTTTTTGAGCGCTACTTCGCCAAGGTCTATGATGTCGTGTTCGATTTTGCCTCGAACCTGCCGGCATGCGTCGTCAGACAGTATGACACCGCCTGGGTCAGCGATGCCTTCGAGTCTTGCGGCAAGATTAACACCCTCGCCATAAATGTCGCCCTCGTCCAAGATTACGTCTCCAATGTGCAACCCTATTCGGAAGCTGATCCGGCTTTCGGTGGGGCTCTCGGCTTCGGCGGCGTGCAGCGCCTTCTGGAGCGTCGCTGCGGCCTCAACGGCAGAAACGACCGAGCTAAAAAGTGCAAACAGGCCATCACCGGTAAGCTTGATAATCTCACCTCCGGCACTTTCGATACTTGGATTGATGATGTCCCGTCGTAGGTCTTTGAGACGAGCAAGTGTTCCCGCCTCGTTAGCCGCCATAAGCCGTGAGTAGCCGACCATATCGGCGGCAAGTATGGCGGCAAGTCGGCGTGTCATGCGCATTTCCCAATAGCAACCTTTTTTCGAATCTATCAAGTTCGGCAGTAGTGTGCCAACTTTCGAGAATGTCCGCTTCGGGCTGCCACCGGTCATTAATGTGAAAAGTAACGAAAGGCGACAACAAGCCCAATGCGGGCTTTGCCAACCTTTCAAATCAGCATCATCCCCGACCATTTCAGTTCGAGTTTCAATCCCTAGCGGGCAAGGCAACCTCGCCTTCCCAGTCAGAAATACGGTGCGGTAGCGCCAGGAGTTTTGACGCCACACGTGTTTTGGTCGTTCCACTTCCAGTCATCCCCGAATATTTGCCGGTGGAGGAAACAATCCGCCAGTTGTTGACGCCGAAGGCAACAACCTCCCATCTCATGGTGAACGTGTCCTCTTCTTCACCATAAACACAGACGCCACCGCCGCTGACACCGCTGGGTCCGCCGAAACCCGAGCCCACGCACCGGACAAAACCAGGATCGATTGGTCCCTCGTCAACGGTATAAGTCCCATAGTTGTCCTCTTTCCAGAACACGTCCTCGCCCGCGGAAATTTGCTCTTGGTTGACGACATAGAAGTTCGTTGCCGACACTTTCTCTGCAGCAGTCAGACAATGAGGCGCAAAGAGAACTGCGGGGATAAGCATTGAACGCAACATGTTGTTTCCTTCGACAGTGGGGCAAAACCAGCATGATAGAGACTACGAAATTTATTGCTAGGAAAGGAACGCATAGCCGGACCTGAAAAGTCAGCTTCGTCCCGCATCTCAGAGATTGCAAAGCTTAGTGATGAAGGTCCGCTTTGGGCTGATTGTGGTCCTTTAGAGCAAGAATGCGGATGGCTGCAAAGTCCGCATTGCGGATAATCATCGGAATGGATCGGGTGTCTGCGTGGACTTCAAAGCGGTCTTTCGTGCTAAGTGCGCCAAATGGCCAAGCAGCTGATGTACTCTTGGCGTAACGAGTTTGTAGCCGCGCGGGAGTGGCCATATCTCACCTGACCTATCAGTCAAAAAGTCCAGATACCCCGCGCTTGGTATGCGTGGGGTATAAACAAAACCGTGCGGCGTCCGGGTGAGGCCGGGGGGTGGGGTGCGACATTCGGACTCACTCGGCATCGCAGGGGTAAACCGGCAAGCGTTTCGAATTTAGTGGCAGATCAGGGGCAGGAAAACGTTGATCGGAATTTCGTCAATGTTTTCAGTACCAAGTGGCGGACCGAGGAGGATTCGAACCCCCGACCCCTTGATTCGTAGTCAAGTACTCTATCCAGCTGAGCTATCGGTCCGCGTTGGTGAGGCGCTGTTTAGACCTGTGGTCAAAGACGTGCAAGCCGATTCTTCAAAAAAAAATCAAAAAGTCATGTCTCCGCGCGGAAGCCTTATTTCAAAGATCGTTCCTTCGGGCCCGGTCTCTTTCAGTGTCAGGTTACCGCCATGCCCGCGCACCAGTTCCTGAGAGATTGCAAGGCCCAGGCCAGAGCCTCCTTTGCGGACCCCACCCTGAAACGGTGTGAACAGGTTTTCACGTGCTTTTGGCAGAAGACCCGGCCCGGTGTCGCGAATTTCAAGACACCATGCGTCCTGATATTCACACCCGGCAATAGTGATATGCCCCGGTTGACCCGAAGCTTCCAACGCCTGTCTTGCGTTACGCACGAGGTTCATGATGACACGAAACAACTGCTCAGGGTCGGCGCGGGCGATCAGATCTTCAGGCACTTCGTTCACGATCTCGACGCAGCCCCCTGCGACTGCCAGCTGTTCGCTGGTGGCGACGTCAGCCGCAATTGTCCGTAGGGGCACCATCGTCAAAGTGGGCGCAGGTTCTTCTGCACGGCCGAATGCCAATGTGCTTTCACACAGCGATACAGCACGGGTGATCGAATTCACTAACTTCGGAGCCATTCGCCGGACCAGCGGGTCATCACTGGATTCGATCCTGTCCGTGAACAGCTGCGCCGATGTCAGGATGTTACGCAGGTCATGACTGACCTTTGCAACCGCCCCACCCAGTTGCGCCAGCCGCTCGCGCTGTTTGAGCGCCTGCGTCAGTTCCGTTTGCAACATCTTCAGCGCTTCTTCGGCCTCGCGCAATTCCGTCACTCTGGAATTCGGCGAGATGATGCCGCGCGCATCCTCGGGTGCGCTGGCATAGCGCTGCATATATCCCACTACGCTTTTGATTGGGCGAACAAGAACCACGCGCACCGCAAGGAACAGTAAAGACGCCGTGATGATTGAGATGACAAAGGACAGCCCCAGAATGCGCAGGCCGTAGTCAACCATCGCCATACGCAGGGGGGCGCTGTCGATCGTAACCTCAATCAGCAACCCCGCGCCCTTGACCGGCTCGCCAATGATACGGATGACTTCATTTTCGGGTATGAATATCCGGCTCACCGCGTCCCGGATCAAAATCCACGGACCGGCATCCCGTAGATCGAATGTTTTGGTGATTGCCTCGGGAATTGGTGACGACAGCATGAGTTGGCGGACTTCATCCCGACGCAACACAACGTTGTAGACACCGGCATTCGCCAGCAGTTCTGCCTCAAGATCTTCGGCCAGCATATCGTCAGCCAACAACGCCAGCGATGCGATCTGGGCGCGTTCCAGACGGTTTAGCAGGAAATCCTCGCGGAACCGGGCAATCGACGGGACAAAGATCAAGATTTCGGCCAACATAACGAAGACCGTCGTCAGGATCAGAAATCGGCCCGACAGCGAGTTCAAAATACGCTCCTCTTCAGGTCAGGGAATCCAGCGCTGGACGAACCTGACCACACGTTTAACTGTCTGATTCTCAAACAGCCTTGGAGAGAAATAAGCGCCAGCAACGCGTTTGTTAAGCTCTCCGATTGTCGGATAGGGTGAAACCATAGCAGCGATCTGCCCCATCTTCAGATTATTGGCCAAAGCCAGCGACCACATGTTGATCAACTCGCCCGCCTGATGGCCCACAATCGTGGCGCCGACTGGCCTGCCCTTCACCACCATGACCTTTATGAACCCTTTGGTTTTGCGCTCGGCCAAAGCGCGGTCATTGTGGTGATAATCAAAGCGCGCAACCTGCACCCTGTCGCCATGCCGGTCGCGGGCCTGAGCTTCGGTCAGACCAACCTGCGCCAGTTCAGGATCGGTGAACGTTGCCCATGGGATATGCGCCGTTTTCGCCCTAGCGGGCAGGCCGAACAAGGCGGATCGAATGATGATACCCGCATGATACCCGGCTACATGGGTGAATTGCAGCCCCCCCAAGACATCGCCAATCGCATAGACCCGGCGGTTTGACGTCCGCAAGCTGTCATCCGTCTTGATCCCGGTTCGGGTGCGGTCAATTCCTGCCGCGGCCAAGTTCAGACGCTCGATATTGGCTTTGCGCCCTACGGCGATCAAAAGGTGAGAGCCCCTGTGAATATCGCCATTCTCGGTCACGATTTCCACAACGCCTTCCCTTCCGCGAATCTGGGCCACCACGGCATTTTCGTGGACCATAACACCTTCGCCGCGCAAAGCCTCCAGCACCACGGACGCGGCCTCGGGGTCGTCTTTGCCCAATGCCTTCTGCCCTTCAACAACTGTTACCTTGCTGCCCAACCGGACATGAGCCTGCGCCATTTCCATACCCACCGGACCACCGCCAATGATCAGCAAGTGTTCCGGACGCTCGCGCAGGTCGAAGATGGTTTCATTTGTTTGATAAGGCACTGTGTCCAGTCCCGGGATCGGCGGAACCATTGGCGACGACCCGGTTGCAATCACGATCCGGCGCGCGGTGATGACATGATCTCCGGCCTGCACCTTGGTCGGGGAGATAAAGCTGCCGAACTCGCGGATCACCTTGACACCCAAACCTTCGAAGCGTTCCTGGCTGTCCATCGGTTCGATTTGGGCAATCACATCCCGCACATGATCCTTCGCCGCCGCATAGTCGATCCGAGGGTTTACGTCGGCCACGCCAAACGGGCCGGAATGCGCCTGACCAAAGGCCGCTTTGCCGCTTGCAATCAGCGCTTTCGACGGGACGCAGCCGAAGTTCAGGCAGTCGCCGCCCATCTTGTGCCCTTCCAGAAGGATCACCTTCGCACCCATCTGGATGGCACCGGCCGCAACCGACAACCCTCCGGACCCGGCCCCAATGACCAGGATATCTGTCTTGAGGTGTTGCATGGGTCAGGCGTCCTTTCCGCCACGCAGGGACTTGATGACAATCGGCAAAGCAGCCAGCACACACAAGCCGACAATGGGGCCAATAACGAAGGGTTCCCACAACAAAGAAACGTCCGGTGTTTCACCACGGTCGAACACACCGCCCAGCCCAACGCCGATCCAGGTGTAAACGATACCCCCCGGGATAATGCCCAGCGCCGTCGTGATCAGAAAATTGCGAAATTTGACGCCCACCAGCGCAGGCACCAGATTGGCCACAAAGAACGGCACAACCGGGACAAGCCGCAGCAGGAACAGCACCGAGATTTCGTTCTCGCGCAACCTGTCCTTCAGCTTCCCAATCGTCCCCTTTGAGGCATCCAACCGGGCCGTCAATGCATTGCCCAACCCCCAGCGGGCGGCCAAAAAGATGGCCGATGCGCCTATAGTGGCCGAAAATACATTGAACACCGTTCCGGCAAACAGTCCAAACAGGAACCCACCGGTCATCGAGGCGACAGCTGCCCCGGGCAGCGAAAACGCGACGATCACGATATAGACGGCAACGAACCCGGCCACCATGGCCCAATAGTTTGCGTCCCGCCACGCCAGCAACGCTTCGCGGTTGTCGCGCAGGGTTTCGAAAGTCAGGTAATCACCCAGCGTGAAAAACCCCACCGCGGCGACACCGAGAATCACCAGCAAAGGGATTTGGCGCGCCAACCCGTTTCGTGGAACGTGGCTTGTTTCGGACATCTGGTCTTCCGGTTCTTCTTGTTTCATCTTACGCCCAACATGCGCTGCATGCGCTTTTGGCAACAGGGGGTTCACGGGGCCTTGATCTATGCGGCCGCGAACGTGACAGTTTCAGACGATAATCGACCGATTTGAAATCTTTTCAGCAATCGGTTTACAGAATTGTTGCAAAAGCCGCGAAAACCGGACCGTTGGGGTTTGACTTACACTTCGCTTGGCAGTAGAGGACGGGCTTCGAACACTAGGGCCAGGCGAATCCGCGCCGCACCCGACCGCTATAGATTGGAGACGGAGCGATGAAACGCACCTATCAGCCTTCGAACCTGGTTCGCAAACGCCGCCACGGTTTCCGCGCGCGCATGGCCACAAAAGCCGGCCGCAAGATCCTGAATGCGCGCCGCGCCCGCGGCCGCAAATCGCTGAGCGCGTAAAACCGCCCACTGATCAGGGTATGAACATGATGCCGCCGGAGGCCCCTGAGGATGGTAAGAACCACCCCGGGAATACGCCCCCGGCGGCTTCTGTTTGTCTACCCACATCTCTGACGATCCTAAAAAAAAGAGCCGATTTCCTGAAAGCCGCGCGCGCGCGCAGACAGGGAACGTCTTCGATGATGGTGCAGGCCCGCCGACGCGCTCCGGATGAAGCGGTCGGGCTGCGCGTTGGCTTTACCTGCTCAAAGAAAGTCGGAAATGCCGTGGCCCGCAATCGTGCCAAGCGCCGCCTGAGAGAAGTCGCACGGGCGGTCTTGCCTGTGTCCGGTCTTGAGGGATGGGACTATGTGCTGATCGGGCGGGCTGATGTAACCGCCGATCTCCCTTATGACGTCCTGCTGAGCGACTTGCGGTATGCGCTTCGCAAAGTGCATGCGGGCCACAAATGACCTTCCTGTCCCATATCGTCGCCCTGCCCGTTCGCGCGTACCGGCTGATTTTCAGCCCCTGGGTTGGTTTCAATTGCCGCTATCAGCCCACATGCTCGGCCTATGCGCTGGAAGCATTGGAAAAACATGGCGCGATCCGGGGATCATGGCTGGCTGCGCACCGGATATGCCGGTGCCATCCCTGGGGCAGTGACGGTTACGATCCGGTGCCCGACAATACAGACCCTTAAATCAACGCCAGATTGCCGCGGTCGGTGAAGCTGCGGGTCGGAATGACCTCTCGGTCCAGTTTTCCCATCAATGTATGGTGCAAGTCTTCGAAAAACCGGGGCGAGTCAAAATACCAGTTGTGTGTCGCGGAAGGCCCGTCCCCGTATTCATCGCGGGTATTTTTGAAATAAGACCCGCAATACAGATTAACCGCTTTCTCGGGCCGGTCGTTTGGCATTCCGACACGGCCCAGTCGGCGCGATACTCCGACACGCTTAACCTCTGAAATCGACAAAACCTCGTCAAACGGGCTGTAATAGCATGTCAGCCTAGTACAACGTCGCATCAGAGAGGACGTCTTGGAACTGCCATCGCGGAACGATTTCGCGGATACATCCGCCGCGACAAACGCGATCTGGCTGGTCATCCAGCTGTGTTGCGCGGTTTCGTGGTCGTCATCGGCATAATCCATGGCTTCGCGCACCAAGAACGTGCCCATGGAATGTGCCAGAACATGGACGTTGTACCGGCAATCCGCAGTCTGCATGCGGGACAGCCGCGTGATCCCGTGACTGAACAATTTCTCAGCCGCACGCCGCGCGTCAGCCCGGTCAACGTTATAGCCCAGAACAGATCCATCGCT
The DNA here is from genome assembly GCF_056536285.1 of Ruegeria sp. AF3. Lineage (NCBI taxonomy): Bacteria > Pseudomonadati > Pseudomonadota > Alphaproteobacteria > Rhodobacterales > Roseobacteraceae > Ruegeria > Ruegeria sp. AF3. The sequence goes on from NZ_JBQFJM010000001.1 coordinate 1,359,587, forward strand.
TGGCCAGTCATAACTGATGACCACACCGTTAAAGCCATGCATCTCAAGACCGGTGCGAATTTTGCGGTGACGTTCCAGCATCTGGTATTGCTCGGTATTGAACCCGTGCACGAAGACAACAATATGCCCGTTCTCGGTAGCCGTCGCCCCGGCTTCGGCCTGAATCCGGCTTATCCATTGAGATTGCGGTATTTCATGCTGCCGTGCCGGTTGCCCGACATTCCCCGGAATAGCCAGATATCGCGCGGCGCCCATCTTGTTTGAATAGTGATCGCCGCTTCGGGCGCGGACGGAAAAGAAATAGTCCATAATATACCTCCTGAAAAATACGCGCAGGGTAACACGGGTGTAACTACTCTCCAAATGCGGTTGATCCAGCTTCTACGCCTTGCCCGGGCCTTCGGTCCGCTGTAACCACGGCGCATGTTTGATGATGCAGACGATATCCACCCGCTGTTTGCCGGCGCGCCCTCGACAACCGAGTTCAAGAAGCTGCGTAAACGCATTGTGCGCCAGACCCGTGAAGCGATCGAGCAATACGGGATGGTGGATCCGTCCGCCCACGACAAGGATGGCAAGCCTCCCCGCTGGCTGGTCTGTCTTTCGGGTGGCAAGGACAGCTATACATTGCTGGCCGTTCTCTACGAGCTCAAGTGGCGGGGCCTGTTGCCTGTCGATCTGCTGGCCTGCAATCTGGATCAGGGCCAGCCGGGCTTTCCGGCGACGGTCCTGCCCGAGTTTCTGGGTCGAATGGACGTGCCGCATCGGATCGAATATCAGGACACATATTCCGTTGTGATGGACAAGGTTCCGCAGGGCCGGACCTATTGCGCCCTGTGTTCCCGTTTGCGCCGTGGCAACCTCTATCGCATCGCGCGCGAGGAAGGGTGCTCGGCGGTCGTTCTGGGGCATCACCGCGACGATATCCTTGAGACGTTTTTCATGAACCTGTTCCACGGCGGCCGCCTGGCCACGATGCCACCGAAACTGGTGAACGAAGAAGGCGATCTTTTTGTATTCCGCCCGCTCGCCCATGTCGCCGAAGCCGATTGCGAGAAATTTGCAAAGGCGATGCAATACCCGATCATTCCCTGTGACCTGTGCGGCAGTCAGGATGGGTTGCAGCGCCAGCAGGTCAAACAGATTCTGGATCAATGGGAAAAGAACAGCCCGGGTCGGCGACAGGTTATGTTCCGAGCGTTAACAAACGCGCGGCCATCGCACCTTCTGGATGGAAAGCTGTTTGATTTCATTAACCTTTCACTAAATTCCGACGAAAAATCTGGGAACTTAGAAGAGATTCCGCTTCTGCGTTAACGACTGACTTAGACTGGTTTCATAGGCTTTGCCTTGTGCAGATCATGCCCAAGGCCAGAAAGCTGATGCGGAACCATCCCCTTACCGACCGTTTTGTCCATTCGTTGAAAACCGTTCTGGGCGGCCCAGCCGCGCTGGCCTTTGTTCCTGCGCTTTGTCTGAGTGCGTTTTGGATTGGGGGTGAACAGGCCCTGGTTGCACTGGCCCTGATTTTGCCTCTGATCGTCGCAGGCATCAATGCATTCGCAGCCAATCCGTCGCGTAAAGGGCTTTGGCGCCCCGGCGGTCTGCTGTCAAAGGACCAGTTTGAAACAGTTTTGGAGAAGGTATTTGCCGACGCCCGCCTGAAGGGGGAAAACTCGGCCTGTTTCGCGGTGGTTCTGGATGACTTCACGCAATTGCTTGATCTGCACGGACAGGCGGCGGCAAACCACGTTGCACAGCAATTCTGCTCGCGCGTTTTGTCCATGATCCGCTCCAATGATTGCGCAACCCGGATGGGTGGAAACAGGATGATGGTTGTTCTGCACCCGGCACGGCAACTGGATCTGGAAGCATGTATTCAGATGTCGGGCCGTATGCAAAACGCCGTTGAAGACCCCATCATGTTGAATGGCACCGGCGTGTATATGTCCTGTTCCATTGGCTTTTGCCTGAGCAGCAATATCACTGACGGCTCGGCAATCGAATGGCAGGAAGCCGCAAATAACGCCCTTTTGGAGGCGCAACAAAACGGGCCTTCCACGATTCGCGCTTTTTCCTCTCAGACGCGCAGACGGGCGCAGGTCAGGATCAACTTGCGCAAAGAGTTCGAGGCGGCGCTGGACAGCGGTGAAATCCGCCCGTGGTTTCAACCCCAGATCTCCACCGATACCGGGCGTATCAGTGGGTTTGAGGCTCTGGCCCGCTGGGAACATCCGAAAAAAGGGGTTCTTGCCCCCAATGTGTTCCTGCCCTTTGCCGAACAGGCCGAACTGATGGACCGGCTGGGGCAGGCCATGCGGCATCATTCCTTCTCTGCAATGCGCGAATGGGATCGGTCCATGCTGTCGGTGCCGCGCATCGGGATCAATTTCTCATCTGACGAACTGCGCAATCCGGGCCTGATCGACCGTCTGAAATGGGAATTGGATCAATTCGATCTGACTCCTGACAGGCTGGCGGTCGAGGTGTTGGAAACCGTGTTCTCCAGACGGCCCGACGATGTCATCACCCGCAACGTCACCGGGCTTGCCGCAATGGGGTGCTGTATTGATCTGGACGATTTCGGGACAGGACATGCCTCGATCGGTTCTATCAAACGGTTCAACGTATCCCGTATCAAGATCGACAGGTCATTTGTTGCCAAAGCGGATCTGGACCCAAGCCAGCAACAGCTTGCCAGCGCCATTCTGATGATGGCGGAACGTTTGCATCTGGAAACTTTGGCCGAAGGTGTCGAAACACCGGGTGAACACGCTCTGATGGCCCAACTGGGTTGCGATCATGTTCAGGGGTTTGGCATCGGCAAACCCATGCCATTTGAGAAAACCAAGGATTGGATCTCGTCTTACCGCAACAAGATCGAAGGAGTTCCAAAAATCGGGCGGCAAACGCGGTAGGGAACCGGAAATCGTGACAAAGAAGACCCCTCCGTGACGAAATGACGGGCGATTCCGCTTGACCTTTGGGTCTGCACTCTGTTGAACCCTGCGGGTGTCTTTCACTGCTCAAGGTGGCTGTCCCCGATGGACGATCAGAACAAGAACCTTATCCTCGCAACCGCGCTCAGCTTTCTCGTGATCCTGGTCTGGTTCGTGCTGTTCCCCCCTCCGGAACAAACGATAACGCCGGATCAGGCTGAAATAACCAGCGTCGAAGGCAGGGAGGTTCAGACGCCCAGCACAGCCGATAACAGCACTGTCGGAGAGGCAACCGCGGCAGCTGCCGAAGCTGAACCCGAGGCCGAAGCGCCCCGCATCAATATCGACACGCCTCGCCTGACCGGTAGCCTGTCCCTTGCTGGCGGTCGGATCGACGAGCTGTCTTTGAAAGACTACAAGGTCTCACTGGCCGAGGATTCTCCGATTGTCGAGCTGTTGTCGCCGGTCGGGTCGCAATCCGCCTATTACGCCCTCTATGGTTGGGCCCCCGGCGCGGGCCTGACCGGTACAGACGTACCCGGACCAAATACCATCTGGATGCTTGAGCAGGGTGAAACCCTGGGTGTTGACACACCTGTGACACTGGCCTGGGAAAACGGCAATGGACTGACATTCCGCCGCACCATTGCGGTTGACGAGAACTATATGTTCACGGTCACGCAATCTGTCGAAAACGCCACCGGAACCGAAGTTGGACTGGCACCTTATGGCATTCTTGCGCGCCACGGCATTGGCGAAGACGGCGACCTGCCGGACCTGAAAAACTTCTTCATTCTGCATGAAGGTGTGATCGGTATGGCCGACGGCACTCTGACCGAAGTTGATTATGGCGACGTTCGTGATTTCGATATCGATCCGGACGAACGCGCGCAGGCCGAGGTATTCCAGGTCAAGGAAAACGGCTGGATCGGGTTCACCGATCATTTCTGGATGACCACGCTGATCCCGGAACCCGGTTCTGCTTTCAAGGCGGCTGCCAAATACGACTCGCGTCGCAAGATTTACCAGACAGAAACGGTACTTCCGACGCTGACCGTGGCACCGGGAACAACCGAGCAGGTGACAACGCAGCTGTTTGCTGGCGCAAAGGAATGGGAGACCATCCGCGAATACCAGGCTGACGGTGTGCAGAAATTCATCGACAGTATCGACTGGGGCTGGTTCTTCTTCCTGACCAAGCCGATTTTCTGGCTGCTGCACAACATTCATGCGCTGATCGGCAACATGGGTTGGTCCATTATTGGCCTGACGCTGATCATCAAGGCAATCCTGTTCCCGCTGGCCTTCAAGTCCTACGTCTCGATGGCGAAGATGAAGGAACTGCAACCGCAGATGGAAGCCCTGAAAGAAGCCGCGGGCGACGACCGCCAAAAGATGCAGCAGGGCATGATGGAGCTGTACAAGAAGGAAAAGGTGAACCCCGCTGCCGGTTGTTTGCCGATCCTGTTGCAGATCCCGATCTTCTTTTCACTGTACAAGGTGATCTTCGTCACAATCGAACTGCGTCAGGCACCGTGGTTTGGCCCCTTCCAGGACCTGAGCGCACCTGACCCGACCTCGATCATGAACCTCTTTGGCTTGCTGCCCTGGGCCGGCCCGCAACCGGATACCCTGATGGCGCTGATCTTTATCGGTATTCTGCCGCTGCTGCTGGGGATCTCGATGTGGCTGCAACAGAAACTGAACCCGGCACCAACCGATGCCACACAAGCGATGATCTTCGCGTGGATGCCCTGGGTCTTCATGTTCATGCTGGGCGGCTTTGCCAGCGGTCTGGTCGTGTACTGGATTGCGAACAACACGATCACCTTTACCCAACAGTATCTGATCATGCGCAGTCAGGGCTATTCGCCGGACGTATTCGGAAACATCAAATCCGGATTTAAGCGATTGCCGAACACGGACAAGAAATGAGCGGAACTGTTTCAGGCCTTTGGCGTCACCCGATCAAAAGCCATGGGCGTGAAGCCCTGAGCCTGATTACCCTCAACCCCGGGCAGACCATGCCCGGGGATCGCGTTTGGGCGGTTGCCCATGAAGCGACCAAGACCGACGGAACGGAATGGGCCCCGTGTGTGAATTTCAGCCGCGGTTCAAAAGCTCCCAAGCTGATGGCAATTTGGGCGAAACTGGACGGCGACCAGGTCACTTTGCACCACCCGGACCGCCCGGATCTGAGCTTTCACCCCGACACGGAGCAATCGGTTTTCCTGGATTGGGTAAAGCCGCTTATGCCTATAGACCGCGCTGCGTCTGCCCGAATTGTCCGGGTGCCCGGGCGCGGCATGACCGATACCGATTTCCCGTCAATCAGCCTGTGCAACATGGCCTCTCATCGCGCTGTTGAACAAAAGCTGGGCCAGTCTTTGTCTGCGGCGCGGTGGCGTGGAAACATCTGGTTCGAAGGCCTGCCTGAGTGGGATGAATTCGACTGGCTGGGCCGTGACCTTCGCATTGGCGAAACCGTACTCCGGGTTCGCGAGCGTATCACCCGCTGTCTGGCCACGACCGCAAATCCGGAAACCGGCGAACGCGACGCGGATACTTTGGGCGCGCTGAACAGCTGGGATCATCAGGATTTCGGTGTTTATGCAGAAGTTGTTCAGGGTGGTGAAATCCGTCTGAATGATACGCTGGAGTTGCTATGACCACGCTTCCGTTTCCGCTGGCTGAAGAGCCGGATGACTTCGCCAAAGAACGCGGTCGCAAACTGTTTGCCGGCCCGTCTGAATTTATCAAAGGCGTGGTCGCCATGACGGGCCTGCCCGCCCCTGACCGGTTGGAGGTTTGCTTTGCCGGACGCTCGAATGTCGGCAAATCCAGCCTGATCAACGCGCTAACCGGAACCAAGGGTCTGGCGCGTGCCTCGAACACACCTGGCCGCACGCAAGAAATCAACTTCTTCACGCAAGGCCCCGACCTCTATCTGGTGGACCTGCCGGGCTATGGGTATGCGAATGCACCGGTTAACGTGGTGGAAAAATGGCAGAAGCTTCTCAAGCAATACCTGAGCGGTCGTCAGACACTGCGCCGTGCCTTTGTCCTGATCGACGCGCGACACGGGGTAAAACCGGTCGACGCTGAAATCATGAAATTGCTGGATACCAGTGCCGTGACCTTTCAATGCGTTCTCACCAAGGCTGACAAGGTCAAGGCCAACGAGCGCGAAAAGGTTCTGGAGCAAACCCGCGCGGCCTTGTCCAAACATCCCGCAGCATTCCCGGAAATCGTCCTGACTTCGTCCGAAAAAGGCGACGGGATTCCGACCCTGCGCTCGATCATTGCACATCTGGAATAGCTTCGCCCTTGGCAGCGCGGTGCAAAGGCCCTAACACGGACGGTCAGAGGGACCTTAGCAATGAAGACACGTGACATGAACCGGGACTGGATCGCCACCGCAGCAACCCTGAACAGCGCATTGCCCTATCTGCAGCGCTATGATGGAGCCATCGTCGTCATCAAGCTGGGCGGGCACGCCATGGGCAGTGACGAGGCGATGGAGAGCTTTGCGCGCGATGTCGTCTTGATGCGTCAGGTCGGCGTGAACCCCGTCGTTGTGCATGGCGGTGGTCCGATGATCAACGCGATGCTGGACAAGCTGAATATCCAGTCCGACTTTGTGAACGGCAAGCGCGTGACCGACACGGCAACCGTCGAAGTTGTCGAGATGGTTCTGTCTGGCCTGGTGAACAAGCGCATCGTTCAGGCGATCAATGGTCAGGGCGGTTCGGCCGTGGGTTTGTCGGGCAAGGATGCAAACCTGATGATCTGCGACCAGACGGATGCGTCGCTGGGTTATGTCGGCACCCCTGCCGAGATGAACCCGAAAATCCTGCATGATCTGTTCTCACATGATGTGATCCCGGTAATCGCCCCGCTGGGTGCGGGCCGTGAGGGTGAAACGTTCAACGTGAACGGCGATACAGCAGCCGGGGCGATTGCCTCGGCATTGAAAGCTGACCGCCTTCTGCTGCTGACTGATGTCTCGGGCGTCAAGAACGCGGCTGGTGAAGTGGTGACCGAGCTGAAAGCCGGCCAGATCCGCGAGATGACCCGCGAAGGCACCATCGCAGGCGGCATGATCCCCAAGACCGAAACTGCCCTCGACGCCCTGCGCAGCGGCGTTCGGGCCGTCGTGATACTTGACGGGCGTGCGCCAAATGCGGTTCTGCTTGAACTGTTCACAGAACATGGCGCCGGGTCTCTGATACGGCCGGACTGATCACTGCAACAGCCGAGGGAAGATGACAGATTTCGCGCAACCTTCCTCTGTCCCGGATGCGGGAACTTATGGCCGCGTTGAACACGCGGCGCGTCAGGCGGGGTTGATTGTCATGGGCGCGCTGCATCCCCATCACGTGGCAGCCCGGCAACTCGACACGGGCACGCTGATCTTGTTGGGCGCGGGTTCTGATTTTTGGCCTGCTCTGAAAGCCTCGCCCGAATGGCGGGGGCCTGATCCAGTAGACCGCTGGTCAACCAGAGTCGTCGGCCAGATGGCACATGCGTTCGGTGCACAGGCCTATTTCCCCTTTGGTGGTCCGCCCTATGCGCCATTCATCGACTGGGCCCTGAAATCGGGACGCACCTTCAGCAGCCCGGTGGGGGCTTTGGTACATGACACGGTCGGTATGATGATCTCATATCGCGGCGCACTGCATTTCGCCCATGAGTTTGCCATCCCAGAGACACCCGGCGTTTCCCCCTGTGACACCTGCGCCGCCCCGTGCACGACGGCCTGCCCTGTCGGCGCGCTGAACGCGCAAAACTTCTATGACCTTGCAGCCTGCCACGACCATCTTGATACCGCTGAGGGTCAAAACTGCATGACAGGCGGCTGTCTGGCCCGTCTCGCCTGCCCGCTCAGCGTGGGCGCAGGGCGCAACCCCGAACAATCAGCCCATCATATGAAGGCTTTTCATCCGTCATGACCCGCACCCTGATCCTGACGCGACACGCAAAATCCAGCTGGGAAAACCCAGGACTTGCCGATCATGAACGCCCCCTGAACAAGCGCGGGCGCAGGTCGGCCCCGGCCATTGGTGCATGGCTGCGCGAAAACGGCTGGATGCCGGATGAAGTGCTCAGCTCGACGTCTAACCGCACCCGCGAGACATGGGATGGAATGGGGTTAAAGGCCGATAAGGTCCGCTTTCACAAAGCGCTCTACCACGCCGACGCAGAAGACATGTTGCGTGAATTGGCAGGCGCTACGGAACCCGTAATATTGATGCTGGGCCATAACCCCGGCATCGCCGAGTTCGCCAGCCAACTTGTGCGACAGTCGCCGGATCACATGCGCTTTTTAGACTATCCGACTTGTGCAACAACTGTGATGACATTTGACGCCGACAGCTGGTCGGACGTGCGCTGGCATACGGGCACTGTGCTGGGTTTCACCACCGCGCGTGAGTTGCTGGAATAGAAAAAGGCGGGACAAAACCCCGCCTTTCCACCATCTTGAAACGTTCAGTGTCCCAGAATCTGGCTGAGGAACAGTTTGGTCCGCTCACTTTGCGGGTTGTTGAAGAACTCTTCCGGTTCGTTCTGTTCCACGATCTGGCCCGCATCCATGAAGATCACGCGGTTGGCAACCTGACGGGCAAAGCCCATCTCGTGCGTCACGCACAGCATGGTCATGCCTTCCTCGGCCAGTTCGATCATGGTGTCGAGCACCTCTTTGATCATCTCGGGGTCCAACGCCGAGGTCGGTTCGTCGAACAGCATGATGCGCGGTCGCATGCACAGCGAACGCGCTATCGCCACACGCTGCTGCTGACCACCCGAAAGCTGACCCGGATACTTCAGGGCCTGTTCCGGGATCTTGACCTTCTCCAGGAAATGCATCGCCGTTTCCTCGGCCTCTTTCCGGGGCGTCTTGCGCACCCAGATCGGCGCCAGCGTGCAGTTCTCCAGAATGGTCAGGTGCGGGAACAGGTTGAAGTGCTGGAACACCATCCCAACCTCGGACCGGATCTTGTCGATGTTCTTGAGGTCATTCGACAACTCGGTCCCATCCACGATGATCGTACCCTGCTGGTGTTCCTCCAGCGCGTTCAGGCAGCGGATCAGAGTGGATTTCCCCGATCCAGACGGGCCCGCGATAACAATCCGCTCGCCTTGGTTGACGGTCAGATTGATGTCGCGCAGCACGTGAAAGGACCCGTACCACTTGTTCATGTTGGTGATTTCGATGGCGACCTCGTCGCTCACCTGCATTTTGGAACGGTCGATTTCGCGGTCAATTGCAAGTTCAGACATGTGTTGAACTCCTTAACGGTGGCCAGTCTGAAGCTTGCGCTCCAGATACATGGAATAACGGGACATAGAGAAGCAGACGATGAAGAACAGGAACGCGATGAACGCGAACAGTTCCCAATAGATGCCGTTCCAGGCTGTGTCGGCGCGGATGGCAGATGCCAGTCCGATCACGTCGAACAACCCGATAATCGACACCAGCGTCGTATCCTTGAAGATCCCGATGAATGTGCTCACGATGCCCGGAATTGAGATCTTCAGGGCTTGCGGCATGATGATCAGCCTCTGCGCCTGCCAGTAGTTCAGGCCCAGACTGTCGGCGCCTTCGTACTGACCTCGTGGCAGGGCAGCCAGACCACCCCGGATCACCTCGGCCATATAGGCCGCCGAGAACAGGGTCATCATGATCATCACCCGCAGGATGATGTCAAAGTTGGTGCCCGGTGGCAGGAACAGGTTCAGAAGCAGCGACGCCACGAACAACAAGGTGATCAGCGGCACACCGCGAATGAACTCGATAAAGCCAACGCACAGGTATTTGACGATCAGCAGGTCCGACTGACGCCCTAGCGCCAGAACGATACCGATCGGAAGTGAGACACCAATGGCCACAACGCCCAGCAGGATCGCCAGCATGAAACCACCGAACTGACGGCTTTCAACAGCTTCGATGCCAATCGGCAGAACCGAGTCCAACGCGCCCGTGAAATAGCTGGATAGCACCAGCCACCAGATCACTGCGGCAACGACCGCACCGATCATACCCACCAGTTCACTCACCTGCTTGCTGAGAACCGAGTATACGAACCAACCGGCGACAAACCCAAGCGCGGCCGAGATTGGCCCCCAGATGGTTCCGCCCCACATCAGGAACGGCATCAGGAACGGGTAGATTGCCGTGAAGATCAGCATCTTGGTTGGGACGCGATCCGAATACAGAACCGGCGCCAATGCGACCAGCAACAGAACCAGCGCAAGGATCGGTCTCCAGTACAGATGGCTTGGATAGAAGCCGAACAGCAACTGTAACCATCGGTCATTGATAACCGCCCAGCAGGCGTGCCCATGGGTCGACCCCCAGGTGGCCATCATGATCTCGCGGCACTCGTTGAGAGAGTCGGCATTCCACACGGACTGGAAAATCCATGGCAGAACACCTGACAGCACGTAGTAGATCGCATAAAGCGAAACCACCGTCAGGATCGTGTTAAACCAACTTGAGAACAGGTTGTGCTTGACCCATCCCAGCGCACCGACCTCGGAAGCAGGCGGTGCCTGCTCGGGCAGCATTTCCGTGCGGACAAATGAAACATCACTCATATTACCGCTCCACCAGTTTTACACGGTTGTTGTACCAGTTCATCACCCCTGAGATGCTCAGCGAGATGGACAGATAGACCAGCATCAACAGCAGAACACATTCCAGCTCGCGACCGGTCTGGTTCATGGTGATGCCGCCAAGGGTCCCCGTGATGTCCATATATCCGACCGCGATCGCCAGTGACGAGTTCTTGGTCAGGTTCAGGTAGTTCGAGATCATGGGCGGAATGATCACCCGCAATGCCTGCGGCAGGATCACAAGGCGCATGGTCCGGCCCGGGCGCAGACCCAGCGCCGATGCGGCTTCGGTTTGGCCTTTTGAGATGGCCAGGATACCCGCACGAACGATCTCGGCGATGAAGGCCGCCGTGTAAAGCGACAAGGCCAGCCACAGCGCGATCAACGAGTTACGCAAATGTGTGCCGCCGGTAAAGTTGAAGCCTTTCAGCTCAGGGAAACCAAGGTGAAACCCCAGGATGGTGAGAAGGACAATCATCGGCACAAACAGAATACCCAGCTGGATGTGCCAGATCGTCGGACGATCACCGGATGCCTCTTGCTTGGCTTGTGCCCAGGCGGACACCTTGCGCATCGCAAAGATGCTGCCACCAAGCACGATCAGAATGGCGATCAGGTCCAGCGAGATATCGAACCGCAGGCTCGACGCACCGAAGATGTGTATATCACCCAGGCTGCGCGAGAACAGGAACTCCGGGATATAGACCCCGCGATTGGTCACCGCGACAGAATCGAACAGATTCATCGTGGCTTCTGGGTTTTCTCCGCGGAACGCCCTTGGTGCTGGCAGGCTTTCGATCAGAATGGCCATGGCCAGAACGATCCACAGCAGCACAGGTACGTTGCGGAACATCTCGACATAGACGGTCATGATCCGCGCAACCAGCCAGTTGTTGGACAGGCGCAGAACACCAACCAAAACACCGACTATCGTTGCTGTGATACAACCAAGAACCGCCACAACCAGCGTGTTCAGCAAGCCGATAAAGGCCGCGCGCAAGTGACTGTCGCGCGAATCGTATTCAAGCAAGCGCTGGTTGATATCGTAACTGGCCGGTTCTGCGAAAAAGCCGAACTCAACCGGTTTTCCAAGCGCTTCGAGGTTTTGGATGGTATTGGAAATGATCCAGGCTGCCAGAAGCATAAAACCAATCATTGCAATGACCTGGATGGTCGCAGATCGGTACCGCGTATCATAAAGGAGCATGGACAGCCGGAACTGCTCCTTCGGCGGGTCAGTGAGAGTCGTCATGACCTATGTATATCCCCGTGCATCCCGTAAATATGTCGGCAGAGTTGATCCCTGCTCAAAACCGTACGGGCGTGATTCTTATGGATGGAAAAAGGGCGCAGGTTGCCCTGCGCCCTTCTCCGTCGATATTAGCGGAACGGCGGCGAGTACAGCAGGCCGCCTTCGGTCCACTGTGCGTTCAGGCCGCGTGCCAGACCAATCGGGGTTTCTTCACCGATGTTCTTGGCAAACACTTCGCCATAGTTGCCGCCGGCTTTGATCGCCTTGGCTGCCCAGTCAGCGTTCAGACCCAGCATCTCGCCCAGGGTGCCTTCGGTACCCAGCAGGCGGTTGATTTCGGGGTTTTCGGTGCCAGCGGCCAGTTCATCGATATTGGCCGAGGTTACGCCCAGTTCTTCAGCCGAGATCAGCGCGTTCAGAGTCCAGCGCACAACGTCGCCCCACTCGTGGTCGCCGTGACGGACCAGCGGGCCCAGCGGCTCTTTCGAGATGATTTCAGGCAGCAGGATGTGATCACCGGGGTTTTCGAATGTGGCGCGGGTTGCCGCCAGACCCGAAGCGTCGGTGGTGTAAACGTCACATGCGCCAGCCAGATACTGCTGCTGTGCTTCGGCGTTGGTTTCGATCGGAACCGGTTCGTAGCTGATGTTGTTCGAACGGAAGAAATCCGCCAGGTTCAGCTCGGTTGTGGTGCCGGTCTGGATACAAACGGTTGCGCCGTCCAGTTCCTTGGCCGAGCTTACGCCCAGCGCCTTGGGAACCATAAAGCCCTGACCGTCATAATAGTTCACGCCAGTGAATTCGAACTTCAGGTCGACGTCGCGGCTGAAGGTCCAGGTGGTGTTACGCGCCAGCATGTCGATCTCGCCCGAAGCCAGAGCGGTAAAACGTGTCTTACCGGTGGTCGGAACGAATTCTACCGCGCTTGCGTCGCCCAGAACAGCAGCAGCAACGGCGCGGCACAGCGATACGTCAAAGCCCTGCCATTCGCCATTGGCATCGGGAGCAGCAAAGCCAACCAGACCGGTGGTCACGCCACAGTTCAGCTTGCCGCGCGCTTTAACGTCGTCAACGGTCCCTGCCACGGCTGCGCCAGCAGCAAGACCGGCAATCGTTGCCGCGCCCAAGATTACGGATTTTTTCATTTTTACCTCTTCCTGATTTCCCGCCCCATCAGAGGCGGCTCTGCCCGGCAAGTGGATGCCGGATAGGTTACTCCAAAGGTGTCTCCCCTTTAGTGGCACTGAGTTTGGGCGTATTCATAAACAAACGTCAAGGGTCGGATCATCGAAAACGATGGATCAGACCCCAACCAATTTGAACATTTGGCCAAAAATCGGAAAATAAGGATCAAACCGACATATCAAAGAAGCGTTTAGCATGCAGAAACGCGGCTTTCTTCGTTTCGGCGACCACATGGGCCTCGTCATCGTGACCCCATTGTTCGACCTGCCAGGTTTCGTCCAGCCGCGAAATGCGCCAAATTTCGGCTGGTTCGCGCCAATCCATGGCCGCCGCAAACCCGAGAATCAATGACCCCGACAAGCTGACCAGATCGTGGAACGCCGCCAGTTGAAACGCATCCAGCGCGTGGACGCGAGCACGCAGCGCCGACAGGGCAGCGGCAGATTGCGGCTTGTGCAGCACACCGATAACCGGCTGCAAGCGAGCAGACAGCGCAGCCTCGGCCCAGTCGAGTGCCGGGTCCCATTCGGCGCTTTGACGTTCCTGCAACTCTGTTGGATGTGTCGCCCGATAGCACAGCAGATCAGAATCGCCGTAATCCGCAAGCATATCGGCAACTTCCCCGTACTGGAACCGAACCTTGTCGATTGCCGCATTCGCCGAACGGGTGCATGGCATTGTCGACGGATCTACCTCTTTCTGCTGGGCATCCCATTCTGCCGCAACCGCTTCGGCCATGGCGCGGGTCGGCAGGATCAACGCCGCTTTGGCAGGGGTCTTGACGCGGCGGCCATCCAGTTCAACCGTAAACCCGCCGTCGACTTCGGTGATCCGGCTTTCCTTCCAGAAGCGTTTCGGTTTCCAGTCGCTCATGTTTCAGTTCCATATCCCGGCCAGCGCATTGGGCAACTGGTCAAAGGTCTCAATCACGCAGGTGGCCGAGGTCAAAGCAGACCGATCATGGTACCCCCATGCCACGCCGATGCCGCGCACCCCTGCGGCTGCGGCCATGTCCATGTCATAGCTTGTATCGCCGACCATCACCGCGCAGTCGGGTTCGACACCGGTCTCGGCCAACGCGGTCTGCACCATGGATGGATGCGGTTTCGACGGATGGTGGTCGGCAACCTGCCGGGTGACGAAGTAGGGCTCAAGCCCATGCACTTCGATCAACGCATCAAGCCCGCGCTGGGATTTGCCGGTTGCCACCCCAAGAAGCACTTCGGGCACGGCGTGCAAGGCTTCAATCGCCTCTCTCGCACCGGGATAGAGCGGAGAGCTGGCCGCGCCCAAATCCAAGCGATGCGCGTGATAGGCTTCCTTATACCCTTCAACGAGATCGTTCTGGACCGAGGAAGGTTGGTCCGGCACCAACCGTGCGATAGCATGCGGCAGGGACAGCCCGACGATGGACAGGATCACCTCTCGCGTCGGTACAGGGACCGAAGCGGCCTGAAAGCTGGTGGTCATGGCGTGAACGATACTGCCCTGACTGTCGACCAGAGTGCCATCTACATCAAACAGAACCAGCCGCAGGGGTGCGCTCATTGCAGCGCCTCAAACGGGTCGTCGGCGGCCAGATCCTCGGTCCAGCCGAAGGTGTCCCAGCTGTGTTTCATATGTTCCGGCAAGGGCGCTGTCACGATCACAGGTTTGCGCGTTATCGGATGCAGGAATGACAGTCGCCGCGCGTGCAGATGCAGCTTTTTGCTGATGATCCCACCCAGTTGCGCGCCCCAGCCATCACCCAGGTTTTCCTGCCCCGAGCCACCGTATTTGCCGTCGCCGATGATCGGATGCCCGATCGCTGCCATATGCGCGCGCAGTTGGTGGGTGCGGCCCGTGATTGGCTCCATCGCGACCCAAGCGGCGCGCCCGGCCACACGGTAGAGGGTCGCATAATGTGTATGTGCCCGTTTCGCACCGGGGGTGCTGTCGATCTCGTTCATATGGACGGGGATCATCTTTTCACCCTCGCCGTGCGCGCCATGACCAGCTGCTTTCACAAGACCCGTCTTGATTTCACCCAGATATGGCGTGGGAACACCTGCAACCAGCGCCCAGTAAATCTTGCGCGTGTCGCGGTGACGGAAAGCGGCTGTCAGCCCCTTTGCGGCTTCGCGCGTGCGGGCCAGCAGCAGAACACCTGACGTGTCCTTGTCCAGGCGGTGAACCAGACGCGGGTTTTCGTCATACCCAAACCGCAACGCCTCGGACAGGCTGTCGACATGCCGGGTCTGCCCGCTGCCGCCCTGAACCGGCAGGCCCTGCGGCTTGTTCAGGGCCAGAATGTGATCATCACGGTAGATCACGCAGGACTGGATCATCTTGGCATCCGCATCCGAGATACGATGCCTGACCTCAACCGGTTTGTGATCAGGCCCCGGCAACGGCGGCACACGAACCACCTGCCCGACCTCCAATCGGGTCGAGGCCTTGGCCCGGCTGCCATCCACGCGCAGTTCTCCCTTGCGGCACATCTTTTCGATGCGGCCCTGGCTGACATGCGGGAACAGGCGGCGCAACCAGCGGTCCACACGCTGATCGCCGTCCCCTTCAGCGACTGTAATCATCTGTACGCCACTCATGCCATTGCCCCTTGCGCCGCGCGGGTGATCCGCCCGGATTGTGTCTTTGTCCGTGTCCCAGAAATCATGGGGGTCTCTCGCGCGCAACGCGGCAAGAGTCAAGGTATCAGACAGGAACCTTTAGTGTTCGAGGGGGCTCAGCGCCGACCGCCACTCCTCGGCGCAGTCAATACATTCCCAGCCAGCCTAGCTGTTGCGCTGGGTCCGAAGCTTGGCGAAGTAATCGAGGCGCTTTTTCAGCTCACGCTCGAACCCACGCTCGACCGGTTGATATAGAACCGGGCGTTTCATCGTTTCGGGGAAATAGTTCTGACCGGAAAACCCGTCTTCGGCGTCATGGTCATACGCGTAGCCGGCACCATATCCCTGATCCTTCATCATTGATGTAGGGGCATTCAGGATATGTTTGGGCGGTGGCTCGCTGCCCGATTGCTTGGCCAGCCGCATCGCTGCCTTATAGCCGACATAAGCACCGTTGGATTTCGGGGCCAGGGCCAGATAGACCAGCGCCTGCGCCAGCGCCAGTTCACCTTCGGGGGAGCCGAGCCGCTCATACGTTTCCCAGGATTGCAGGCAAATGGCCTGTGCCTGCGGATCGGCCAGGCCGATATCCTCGACCGCCATCCGTGTGATCCGACGCGCCAGATAGCGCGGGTCTTCGCCCCCTGTCAGCATTCGCGCGAACCAGTACAGCGCCGCGTCCGGGTCGGACCCGCGTACCGATTTGTGCAGGGCTGAAATCAGGTTGTAATGTTCATCGCCCGACTTGTCATATTTCGCCGCCCGCCGCATCAGCCGCGTCGACAGCGCGTCCGTGTCCAGTGGCGCATCCACCTTCCAGGCCGAGACCTGTTCGATCAGGTTCAGCAACGCCCGCCCGTCACCATCTGCCATTTCCTGCAACGCATCGCGGGCTGCGGGTGTCAACGGCAACGCGCGGCCCAGCTCTTTTTCGGCGCGCTGGGTCAGGCGTTCAAGATCGGAAAGGCCAAGCCGTTCCAGCACCAGAACCTGCGACCGGCTGAGAACAGCGGCGTTCAGCTCAAAGGACGGGTTCTCGGTCGTTGCCCCGACAAGAAGGATCGTGCCGTCCTCCATATGCGGCAGAAAACCGTCCTGCTGTGCCTTGTTGAAGCGGTGAATCTCGTCCACGAACAGCAAGGTCCCCTGCCCATTCTGACGCCTGATCTTGGCCGCTTCGAAAACCTTCTTCAAATCCGGCACACCGGTGAAAATCGCACTGATCTGAACGAAATGCAGATCGGTTTCCTGCGCCAGCAACCGTGCGATCGTCGTCTTTCCGACACCGGGCGGCCCCCAGAAGATCAGGCTGGACAGACTGCCCGACGCCAGCATGACCCCCAGCGGCGCATTCGGGCCAAGAACCTGTTCCTGACCGATGACCTCGGCAAGAGTCTGCGGGCGCAACCGGTCCGCCAGGGGACGGTGTGGCGCAGCGGTGGGTTCCGTTGGCCCGGTATCGAACAGATCGCTCACGGGTTACAGCCGGAACCGCAATGAGACTGACCGGCCACCGCGCAGAAGACCCATCTGCACACGACGACCCGGATCTGTCAGCGCATTCTCTACATCCCCAGGACGTTCGATGTCATTGGAATTGATGCTTTCAAGAATATCCCCCGATCGCAAACCCGCGCGTCCACCATAGGGGCCGGGATCAACAACAACGACACCTGTCTGGGACAGTGGCAAGCCCATGTCAGAGATCACCGAAGGGTTGACGCGGGACACCACCAGCCCCGGCAGGACAGTGTCTTCATCCAATGTCGTCTCTTCAGCCGCCGGGACTTCGGGCGCTTTGATCAGTGCCACCTCAACCTCTTCGCTCTGGGTGCCACGCAGCCGTGTCAGAACCGATGTTCCCCCAACCCCTGCGACAGACATGCGAAACTTCATCTCGGCAGGTGAGTTCACTTCGTCCCCGTCCACATGGGTCACGACGTCCCCCACCTTAAGCCCCGCCTCGCGCAGCGGGCTAAGGTCATGCAGGTCCGAGATGACAACACCCAGTGGGATGGCAAGACCAAGGGATTCAGCAATATCCGCGCTCATATGCTGACCGGTCATGCCTGCCCAAGGGCTGACAAAACTGTCATTGCCTTGCTGTGCCTGTTTCAGGAACTCGGCCACAAGATTTGCGGGGATGGCAAAACCGATGCCATTCGACCCGCCCGAGCGTGTCAGAATAGACGTGTTGATCCCGATCAGGTCCCCGTTCATATCAATCAGCGCACCGCCGGAATTCCCCGGATTGATCGCTGCATCTGTCTGAATGAAATACCCGCGCGCATTGCCCGTCGCCGTTCCTGTACGCGCCAAGCCCGAGATGATACCAGAGGACACCGTCTGCCCCACCCCGAACGGGTTGCCGATGGCAAGGGCCAATTCGCCAACCTCGACCTGATCGGAATCGCGCAGGGTCAGGTAGGGCAGATCTTGCGCCTCTTCCAGAAGCAGGATCGCAATATCGCTTTCTTCGTGCCCCAGTACAACCGTGGCAGAAAACTCGCGCCGATCGGTTGTCACGACCCTGATCTCGGTCGCCGAGCCTACAACATGGTAGTTGGACACAACGTAACCATCTTCAGACAGGATGACCCCGGAGCCCAGCGAGTTCTGAACCCGCGGCTGCGGTGTTCCCAGGCTGCCGCCGAAGAAATCCCGAAAGAACGGGTCCGAATAAAACGGGCTGGCCCGCCCCTGCCGCACGATCTTGGCGTAGATATTCACCACCGCAGGCGAGGCCTTTTTGACCACCGGAGCAAAGCCCAGAGAGATTTCGGACTGTGATTGCGGGACGCGGGTTTCGGCAAATGCTGGCAGGGCCATGACAAGCATAAGAGAAATAATGGATGCGCGGATCATGGGGGCTCCGGATTAGATCATCCTTGGGATATGCGGGGCAAAGGCGATAAATGCAAGCCGCGCGCTCAGCTTCGGCGGCGCAGGAACTTGAGCCCGGACCAATCGGCGTCAACCGCGCAAACCTGCACGTCGACCCAGCCCAGCGGCAGGATTTCACCGCGCAGCATATCCTCGGTCACACCTGCGTGCAGTGGCGAAGATTTTTTGGCCCAGGAGACCCACAGCATTCCTCCGGGCCGTATGTGGGCAATCTGCTCAGCCGCCATTTCGGCGATCTGGTCCGGGTGGTTCAGGAACATGTGAACCGCATCCGCGAGATCGGCTACGGGGTCGAACAGAACACCGTCGGCACCCGCTGTCAGGTTTGCATAATGGGCAGGGGCGTTGAGTGTACGGACCGTGTATCCGGGTTTGAATCCCAGTTTCGCCCAGAGCGGTTTGCCCGAGTATCCTGCTGCGGGTTCACTTGCCATAACAGCCTGAACTTATGGCGCAAATCGAATGAAGGCAATTGGTTAGCTGAGGCACAAAAAAGCCCGCCCGATTGCTCGGGCAGGCGCATCAGGTCGATGACCGTTGTGCTTATTCTTCGGCTGCGGCCTCTTCGGCGGCAGCGCGGGCTTTGTCCGCGGCGCCTTTGGCATCGATGTCGCGATCGACGAATTCGATGATCGCCATCGGAGCCATGTCACCATAGCGGAATCCGGCTTTCAGGATGCGGACATAACCGCCCTGACGCTCAGCATAGCGGGGGCCCAGAACTTCGAACAGCTTGGCGACGTCTTTGTCTTCTTTCAGCTGTGCTGCGGCCTGACGGCGGGCGTGCAGGTCGCCGCGCTTGCCCAGAGTGATCAGCTTTTCGATGATCGGGCGCAGTTCTTTTGCTTTGGGCAGAGTTGTCTTGATCTGCTCATGTTCGATGAGCGAGCCAGCCATGTTTGCAAACAGAGCCTTGCGGTGCTCATGAGTACGGTTCAGGCGGCGGTAACCACGTGCGTGACGCATTTTTCAATTCCTTCTTTCGCGTTTTGCTTTGTCCGGCCTCCGATGCGTGTCAGAGGCTCACCTTGGGGCGGGATTGCCCGGATTGTACGTTTTGTACCGGCTTTCAGACCCCATTGGCCCGAAATGTACAAAACCTGCGACGGCAGGTGGACCCCGCCGCCGCAGCCGAAGATGCTTAGAATGCGTCTTCGAATTTCTTTGCCAGATCTTCGATGTTGTCGGGCGGCCAATCCTCGACATCCATGCCGAGGTGCAGACCCATGCCGGACAGCACTTCCTTGATCTCGTTCAGCGACTTGCGGCCGAAGTTCGGGGTGCGCAGCATCTCGGCTTCGGTCTTCTGGATCAGGTCGCCGATATAGACGATGTTGTCGTTCTTCAGGCAGTTTGCCGAACGGACCGACAGTTCCAGCTCGTCCACTTTCTTGAGCAGCAGCGGGTTGAACTCCAGACCATCGTCTTCGTCCTGACGGTTTGCCGATTCCGGCTCGTCGAAGTTGACGAAGATCGACAACTGATCCTGCAGGATGCGCGCGGCGTAGGCCAGTGCGTCATCGGGAGTGATCGAACCGTCGGTATCGATCTTCAGGGTCAGCTTGTCATAGTCCAGAACCTGACCTTCGCGGGTCGGCTGCACGTCATAGGCGACTTTCTTGACCGGCGAATAGATCGCGTCGATCGGGATCAGGCCGATGGGCGCATCTTCCGGCTTGTTCTTTTCGGCCGAAACGTAACCCTTACCGGTGTTGACGGTCAGCTCCATGAACAGGTCGGCGCCGTCGTCCAGGTGACAGATGACGTGATCGCGGTTCAGAACCTCGATACCTGCGCTTTCGCTGATGTCACCTGCGGTAACGATTGCCGGACCTTTGGCATTGATCGACAGGCGCTTGGGGCCTTCGACTTCCATGCGCAGGGCAACCTGCTTGAGGTTCAGGATGATGTCGGTGACGTCTTCGCGCACGCCTGCAACCGAGGAGAACTCGTGCAGGACGTTGTCGATCTGGACGCTGGTGATGGCCGCGCCTTGCAGCGAGCTCATCAGGACGCGACGCAGGGCGTTGCCCAGGGTCAGACCAAAACCACGCTCCAGCGGTTCGGCAACCAGAGTCGCCTGACGCGCAGGGTCGTTGCCCGGCTTGGCTTCCAGCTGGGTCGGCTTGATCAATTCTGCCCAATTCTTGTGGATCATGTAATCCCTCCATTCCTGCCCGCGCCCCATGACCAACAAGGTGCAGACGCCCGAGGTTCAAAATGACGTGCTGGGGCCGTGTAAAAACACAGCCCCAGCTTAATTTCAGATCGCTTAGACGCGACGACGCTTCGGCGGACGGCAGCCGTTGTGAGCAATCGGGGTCACGTCACGGATCGACGTGATGTTGAAGCCCACGGCAGCCAGTGCGCGCAGAGCCGACTCACGACCCGAACCGGGGCCCTGAACTTCGACTTCCAGCGTCTTGACGCCATGTTCCTGCGCTTTCTTGCCTGCGTCTTCCGCAGCCATCTGCGCGGCATACGGGGTAGATTTCCGCGATCCCTTGAAGCCCATGGTACCGGCAGACGACCACGAGATGGCGTTGCCCTGTACGTCCGAGATCAGGATCTTGGTGTTGTTGAAGGTCGAGTTCACATGGGCAACGCCCGATGCGATGTTCTTGCGCTCTTTGCGCTTGATGCGAGTCTTATCGCGTGCCATCAGTCAGACCCTCCCTTATTTCTTCTTACCGGCAATGGCCTTTGCGGGGCCTTTGCGGGTACGAGCGTTGGTGTGGGTACGCTGACCGCGAACCGGCAGGTTGCGGCGGTGACGCAGACCGCGATAGCAGCCCAGGTCCATCAGACGCTTGACGTTCATCTGAACTTCGCGACGCAGGTCACCTTCGACGGTGTAGTTGGCGTCGATATGTTCGCGGATGGCCAGAACTTCGGCATCCGACAGTTCATTGACGCGGCGGTGCGATTCAATGCCCACGGCTTCGCAGATCGCGTTGGCCGAGGTGTTGCCGATACCGGTGATATATGTGAGGGCGATTGGAACCCGCTTTGCAGTCGGGATGTTTACGCCGGCAATACGTGCCACGTGTCACTTTCCTTTTTGTTGCGGTTCCGTAACTCCGGAACCTTTTTTCACAACACTTTACCGTGGCAGTGACGCCAGAGGGTCCAGTATTATTCGAGGTGGTCGGGGCAATTGGGACGAATCCCGCATGCAGTCTTGATTCCCTTTAGGGATGGGGGTCGATATGGGCTTTTGGTGGGGCCGTCAAGCCCCAACTTTCGGTCAACCCAGTATCGCCTCGATCGACGCGGTGACTTCCTTGATATCCGCCAGCCCATTCACCGGACGCAGATCGCCCTTGGCGTAGTAATAGCCAATCAGCGGCGACGTCTTCTTGTAGTATTCCATCAGGCGCGTGCGCAGGCTGTCTTCGTTGTCGTCGGCGCGGCGTTGGAAATCATTTTCCTTGCCGCAATTGGTGCATTTACCATCTGCCGGGATCGGTTTGGTGTTGTCGTTATAGACCTCACCACAGCCACCACAGGTCGAACGCGCCGTGATCCGGCCCACCAGCGCGTCGTCATCAACGCGCATCTCGATCACGGTGTGCAGCGACTGGCCCAGCTTGGCCAGCAAAGCGGCCAGAGCATCGGCCTGCGCCAGCGTGCGGGGAAAGCCGTCAAAGATGAAACCGGCCCCTGTTTCGGTGGTCAGTTTCTCTTCGATCAGGCCGATCACGATTTCATCGGTGACCAGCTTGCCCGCGTCCATGATCGCCGCAACCTTCCGGCCCATCTCGGTGCCCGAGGTCTTGGCTTCGCGCAGCATGTCGCCCGTGCTGAGCTGCACCATGCCACGTGTTTCCACCAGGTGACGGGCCTGCGTTCCTTTCCCAGCCCCCGGGGGGCCCAACAGAATGATATTCATCGACGAGAGGGTCCCTTCCTGCCGCGTTTCTTGCTTTTGCCGCGCAGTTGAGACTTTTCGATAAGCCCTTCGTATTGATGCGCCAGAAGATGGCTCTGAACCTGCTGGATCGTATCCATGGTCACGGAGACGATGATCAGAACCGAGGTGCCGCCGAAATAGAACGGGATGGCAAACTGGTTGCGCAGAATCTCGGGCAGCAGGCAGACCAGTGCCAGATAGGCCGACCCCAGAACCAGCACGCGGTTGACCACGTATTCCAGATACTCGGCGGTTTTCTTGCCCGGACGGATACCGGGCACGAACCCGTTCTGCTTTTTCAGGTTGTCCGCCACATCATCCGGTTTGAACGACACGTTGAACGTGTAGAAATATGCAAAGAACACGATCATCGACGCGAAGAACAGCAGATACAGCGGCTGTCCGGGGCCGAAATTGGCCAGCAGCCACGACATGACCGGCCCATTTGCCGCGCCCGACGAGAAGGTCGAGATCGTCACCGGCAGCAGCAGCAGCGAGCTGGCAAAGATCGCCGGGATCACGCCCGCGGGGTTGACCTTGACCGGCAGGTGGCTGGAGCCGCCTTCGTAGATTTTCATCCCGGCCTGACGGCGCGGGTACTGAATATGGATCTTTCGCAGCGCCCGTTCCATGAAGACCACGAACATGATGACGGCAATCACCATCACGATCACGCCAACAATCACGGCGGGGCTGATTGCGCCCGAACGGCCCGACGCGAAGAACTGCGCCAGGGCGGCGGGGACCTCGGCGATGATGCCGACGAAAATGATCAGAGAGATACCGTTGCCGATGCCGCGTGCGGTGATCTGCTCACCCAGCCACATCAGGAACATGGTACCGCCAACCAGTGTGATCATGGTCGACATGCGGAAATACAGCCCCGGATCGGTCGCCAGATCGCCAGATTCCAGCGAAACGGCCAGACCATAGGCCTGGACGGTGGCCAGCGCCACGGTGCCGAAACGGGTGTATTGGTTGATCTTCTTGCGGCCCTGCTCGCCCTCTTTCTTGAGCTGTTCGAGCGCGGGAACCATCGACGTCAGCAGCTGCACGATGATCGAGGCCGAGATATAGGGCATGATGCCAAGGGCAAAGATGCCCATTCGGCCAAGCGCCCCGCCCGTAAACATCGAAACCATGCCGCCGATGCCCTGCCCCGCCTGCTCCATGAACTCGCGCAATGCTGCTCCGTCGATCCCCGGCACCGGAATGAAGGTGCCCAGACGATAGACGATCAGCAAACCCAGCGTGAACAGGATGCGGTTGCGCAGATCGGTGGCCTTGCCAAGGGCAGCCCAGCTTGTGTTGGCTGCCATTTGTTCTGCTGCTGATACCATAAAGTCGGTCTCTCTTATGCAAACGCCGCCCGGAACCGTTTTCCGGCTCGGACGGCGTCTTGGAAAACTCTGAAGTCTATGTAAGCGGGTCTTTGCCCGCTCACAAGCGCTTACTCTGCCGCAGCGGCTTTTGTGACTTTCAGTGAACCGCCCGCTTTTTCAACTGCCTCGACAGCAGCTTTCGACGCACCGGTCACTTCCAGATCAACCTTGGCGCTGATCTCGCCTTTGGCCAGAACGCGGATACCGTCCAGCTTGCGGCGGACCAGACCGGACGCAACCAGAGCGTCTTCGGTGATCGCAGCCTTGGCGTCCAGCTTGCCGGCTTCGACGAATTTCTGGATCAGGCCCAGGTTGATGACGGCGAATTCCTTGCGGTTTGGCTTGTTGAAGCCACGCTTGGGCAGACGCTGGTACAAGGGCATCTGACCGCCTTCATAGCCCTTGATGGCCACACCCGAGCGGGATTTCTGGCCTTTGATACCACGGCCACCCATTTTACCTTTGCCGGAACCCGGACCACGGCCAACGCGGGTGCGTTTTGGGGCGGCGCCAGGATTGTCGCGCAATTCGTTCAGTTTCATTTCGCTTCTCCTAAGCCGGATATGACCCCCGAAGCGTGATGGGCCAAACACGGCATTTCTTGGTTTTGATTCTCGCGGCCAAAAAGCCACCGCAGGCGTATAGGCCCGATGGCAGGGCTTGGCAAGACTGTAGATCGCCAGCCGCTTGTCATGACCGGCAAAAGCCCCGGGACCGGCCCCGCGGGTGAACCCAAAAGGACACCTTCACCGGGGTCTGACCGAAAATCGAGCACGAAATATGGCGATTTTGGCAATTATCGCTTGCCATGACCGGGCGGTAGTCTATCCGGATTGCCACAAACAAGAACTTGGCAGGCGCATGACTGAAACCACACTCTCGACCCGGAAACAGCCGGAGACTACCGCTGCACGTGACTGGGTAACAACGCTTGCCAAATATCGCGAACCCGACCAGCTGCGCAGCGCGTTTGAGCTGGGCGTCAGTGTCATCCCCTTCTTCGCGCTCTGGGCTTTGTCCTGGATTTCGCTGTCGGTCAGCTATTGGCTGGCTTTTGCGATTTCCGTTCTCAACGCGGCCTTTCTGTTGCGCCTGTTTGCCATCCAGCATGATTGCGGGCACGGCGCGTTCTTCAAGAACCGGACGGTCAGTGACTGGGTTGGACGCTCGATCGGAGTTCTGACGCTGACACCTTATGATGTCTGGCGCCGCACGCATTCCACACATCACAACAGTTCCGGCAATCTGGGCAAACGCGGGATGGGCGATATCCACACCCTGACCGTGGCCGAGTATCAGGCGAAAACCCCGATGAACCGGTTCTGGTATCGTGTGTATCGAAACCCGATCACCCTGTTCGTCTTTGGCCCCGGATATCTGTTCCTGTTTCAGAACCGCCTTCCACTGGGTCTGACCGACAGCGTCCGGTTCTGGGTCAGCGCGATGGCCACCAATCTTGCCATTCTGGTTGCGCTTGTGGCCATCTACTATTTTGGCGGGCTGATGCCGATGGTGCTGATCTTCCTGCCCTCGACCCTGATTGCCGCCACCGCCGGGGTATGGCTGTTCTATGTGCAACACCAGTTCGAGGACACGCATTGGGACGCCGATGAAGACTGGCAGTTGCACGAAGCGGCGCTGCACGGAAGCTCTCATTATATATTGCCGTCCGTGTTGCAGTGGTTCACCGCCAATATCGGTATCCACCACGTGCATCACCTGTACAGCCGCATTCCGTTCTATCGCCTGACCGAAGTGCTGCGCGACCATGATGAGCTGGCCAACAGCAACCGGATGACCATCCGCGAGAGCCTCGCCAACGCGCGCCTGCACCTGTGGGATGAGCAAAGCCGCCGACTGCTGTCCTTCGCCGAGGCCCGCGCGCTTTATGGGTGAGGGGTGTTCCGCAGCTAGCAGGGCCGTCGGAAAGACGTCAAGAAATCCTATGTGACCCTGGAAGAGGGTAACACCATCGACGTGAGCACCGATCTCTGATCGAACCCGTCTTTGGAGAGAGTTGAAGGCCCTCGCGATCGCGGGGGTTTTTTTGTTGCGGGGGACTTAACGTCCAGTAATATCCGGACAATCAAAGGTTGAGGTATTTAGATGCTTAAGTCTGAAATTGAAGTCGCTAAGCGAACTGTCAACACCGACAGTGTTCAGATAACAATTGGCGAAGTTGGGAACATGTATTCTTCAGGCGAGTTGAATATTCTCCCTGACTTTCAGAGGCTTTTCAGGTGGACGAATGAGCGAAAATCCAACTTCGTCGAGTCTATTCTTGTGGGTATCCCTGTCCCACCCGTGTTTGCTTACGAAAACGAAGACGGCACATGGGAGCTTATAGATGGCCTGCAGCGAACCAGTACCCTACTAGAGTTCATGGGGCTGTTGAAAGACGTAGAAACGGGTGAATCACTTCGCTCCAAGCTTCAAGCGACTAAATACTTAGCTTCATTGGATAATGTGGTTTGGGAGAAAGAAGAGGACGACGAAGTTCAACTCGATAAAGCACTTCAGCTCTTCTTTCGCAGGGCACGCATCGAATTTCAAATCTTGAAGCACCCAAGTGATCCAAAAACAAAATACGATCTCTTTCAGCGTTTGAATCGCGGCGGAGCTTATGCCAATGAGCAAGAAGTGCGAACTTGCGCGATGGTTCTTGCAAATAGCGACTTTACCAAGGAAATTCGCGAATTTGCGAAGAGCCCTGAATTCAATTCTGTATTCAAGATTAATGATGCTCAGGCCGAGACCCAAAGAAACATAGAGTATGCTGTCCGACTACTCGTGCATATCTTCAAAGATTTTGACCGAGATCTCGATGTGCAAGAGTTTTTGGACCATGCCATTGTAGACATACTTGCGAGTGAAGACATGGCGAAAGCTATGGGAACCGTTTCATGGACTGTGCAGATGTTGTACAACGTTGCTGGTGATGACGCACTGATACCTCCAGCCAATGCGCCAGACGGTATTGCTCCACGTTTTTCCTTGAGGGCACTAGAAGCAATTGCCGTTGGCCTTGGGCGGAACAAAGAAGCAATCGAAGCATTGGCCAACTCAGAAAAATACATAACAGACAAAATTGCAGATTTCTGGCACCAGCCCGAAGTGGTGCCTATGAGTGCATCTGGACTGAGGGGAACCGTCAGATTGCAGCGGACTGTCCCGTTCGGAGCGCAATGGTTTAATCCTAATGTCTAACTTGGGGGCATTCTTCGATGAGATCGACGGAGCTCGACTCAGGCGGGCGAAGGAGTTGTCAGAAGTCAAAAGGTCTTTCAAGTACGCTGCATCCGGAGACGTCTATGGAGTAAAATCCAAGGCGGTTGTTGTATTGTCTTATGCCTGCTGGGAAGGTTTTTACAACGAATGTGTTAAATCATATTTGGGCTTCCTTAAATCAAGTGGCAGAAAGGTTCGCGACAAGGATTGGAGTTTGCTAGTTGGTGCGTTGAGCAGTGATTTTGACCGTGTCAGGGATCGAAACCACTCTCTTGAAGCTCGACACGGATTTGTGGCTAAATTGAAGAGCCAGATCGATTGTAGTTACGACAGTGTCGATGAAAAGATCGTGATGGCGCGTTCCAATCTTGATTTTTCACGCTTGTCTGAAAACTTCGGTTTGTTGGATTTTGATCTTGCTAGAATGCAGAGATTTCGGAATCGAATCGATAAAGAATTGGTGGGTTGGCGACATTCAGTTGCGCACGGTGACTCTCCAGATCTTACAGCAATGGATGTGGATGCGCACGTTGATTTTGCAGCGGCTTTATTGTTGGAGGTTGCTGACCTCTTTCAAGAAGCGATGCTAACAAGGGTTTAGTTAACGGTTTCCTTGGTGCACAATAATCGAGGAGAAGCTATAGACACCCACCCCCAACACTGCTACATGCACCCAATCTTGTGGCCTCGGATTCGTTCCGGGGCCTTAGATATTTTGCAACCGGGGACCTTCGGGGCCCTATACCTTTGGCACCTACGGGGGCCTATCACATAGCGGGGGACCTCCCCTGCACTTGCTAAACGGAAGACAGAAAGCATGGCACTCAAGTCGTACAAGCCGACGACGCCGGGCCAGCGCGGGCTGGTGCTGATCGACCGTTCGGAGCTTTGGAAAGGACGTCCGGTCAAGTCTCTCACAGAGGGTTTGACCAAATCGGGCGGCCGGAACAACACCGGACGGATCACTTCACGCCGCCGCGGCGGTGGCGCAAAGCGTCTCTACCGGATCGTTGACTTCAAACGGAACAAATTTGATGTCGCGGCAACCGTCGAGCGGATCGAATATGACCCGAACCGGACCGCGTTCATCGCACTGGTAAAATACGAAGACGGCGAGCAGGCGTATATCCTGGCTCCGCAGCGTCTGGCTGTTGGTGACAAGGTCATCGCGTCGGCAAAGGCCGATATCAAGCCGGGCAACGCAATGCCGTTCTCGGGTATGCCCATCGGTACCATTGTCCACAACATCGAGATGAAGCCTGGCAAAGGCGGTCAGATCGCACGTGCGGCCGGTACTTACGCTCAGTTTGTTGGCCGCGATGGCGGCTACGCTCAGATCCGTCTGAGCTCGGGCGAGCTGCGCATGGTCCGTCAGGAATGCATGGCCACCATCGGTGCCGTGTCCAACCCCGACAACAGCAACCAGAACATCGGTAAAGCCGGTCGTATGCGCCACAAGGGCGTGCGTCCGTCGGTTCGTGGTGTTGCTATGAACCCGATCGACCACCCGCATGGTGGTGGTGAGGGCCGTACCTCGGGTGGCCGTACGCCGGTTACGCCGTGGGGTAAGGACACCAAGGGTAAGCGTACCCGCAACAAGAACAAAGCGTCCCAGAAGCTGATCATCCGCTCGCGGCACGCCAAGAAGAAGGGACGTTAATCCATGTCTCGCTCTGTTTGGAAGGGTCCTTTCGTCGATGCTTACGTGCTGAAAAAAGCCGAAGCAGCGCGCGAGTCGGGCCGCAACGAAGTCATCAAGATCTGGTCGCGTCGTTCCACCATCCTGCCCCAGTTCGTGGGTCTGACCTTTGGTGTGTACAACGGCCAGAAGCATATCCCGGTAAACGTCTCGGAAGACATGATCGGTCAGAAGTTCGGTGAATACTCGCCGACCCGGACCTATTATGGCCACGCCGCAGACAAAAAAGCGAAGCGGAAGTAAGTCATGGGCAAGGAAAAGAACCCCCGCCGCGTGGCTGAAAACGAAGCAATGGCGAAAACGCGCATGCTTCGCACCAGCCCGCAGAAACTGAACCTGGTAGCAGCTATGATCCGCGGCAAGAAAGTCGAGAAGGCCCTGACCGACCTGACTTTCTCGAACAAGCGTGTCGCGCAGGACGTCAAGAAGTGCCTGCAGTCCGCAATCGCGAATGCCGAAAACAACCACAACCTGGACGTTGACGAACTGATCGTCGCCGAAGCCTGGGTTGGCAAGAACCTGGTCATGAAGCGCGGTCGCCCGCGTGCCCGTGGCCGTTTCGGCAAGATCATGAAGCCGTTCTCGGAGATCACCATCAAGGTGCGTCAAGTTGAGGAGCAAGCCTAATGGGACATAAAGTCAATCCGATCGGCATGCGCCTTCAGGTCAACCGCACCTGGGACAGCCGCTGGTACGCAGATACCAAGGACTACGGTGATCTTCTGCTGGAAGACCTCAAGATCCGTGAGTTCATCCAGAAAGAGTGCAAGCAGGCCGGTGTTGCCCGTGTGATCATCGAACGTCCGCACAAGAAGTGCCGCGTTACGATCCACACCGCACGTCCGGGTGTCATCATCGGCAAGAAAGGTGCGGACATCGAAGTCCTGCGCAAGAAGCTGGCTGCGATGACCGACAGCGAACTGCACCTGAACATCGTCGAAGTGCGCAAGCCCGAACTTGACGGTCAACTGGTTGCCGAGTCGATCGCTCAGCAGCTGGAACGCCGTGTTTCGTTCCGCCGCGCGATGAAGCGTGCCGTACAGAACGCCATGCGCATGGGCGCCCTGGGTATCCGGGTGAACGTCGCTGGCCGTCTGGGTGGTGCCGAAATCGCACGGACCGAATGGTACCGCGAAGGCCGTGTGCCGCTGCACACGCTGCGCGCCGACATCGATTACGCACATGCCGAAGCGATGACCCCCTACGGGATCATCGGGATCAAGGTCTGGATCTTCAAAGGGGAGATCATGGAGCACGATCCGCAGGCACGTGACCGTAAAGCACAGGAACTCCAGGACGGCCCTGCACCTCGTGGTGCTGGTGGCGGTCGTCGCTAAGGAGGGAAAGATATGCTTCAACCAAAGCGTACAAAATTCCGCAAGTTGCACAAAGGCCGGATCAAGGGCGAAGCCAAGGGCGGCTCTGATCTGAACTTTGGCACCTACGGCTTGAAAGCGATTGAGCCTGAGCGTGTAACCGCACGCCAGATCGAGGCTGCACGTCGTGCCATGACGCGTCACATGAAGCGTCAGGGCCGTGTCTGGATCCGCATCTTCCCCGACACTCCGGTCACGGCAAAGCCGATCGAAGTTCGTATGGGTAAAGGTAAGGGCTCGGTCGACCGCTGGGTTTGCAAGGTCAAGCCCGGTCGCGTGATGTTCGAGATCGACGGCGTCAATGACGACATCGCCCGCGAGGCCCTGCGCCTGGCTGCGATGAAGCTGCCGATCAAGACCCGCGTCGTGGTTCGCGAAGACTGGTAAGCGATCCGGGGGCACCCCCGCTCGTGACAAGATTGACCCCCGTCGGAACACCGGCGGGGGTTTTTCTTTAGGGGGCTCTGCCCCCGCCGCGCGTGCCGCGCGCCTCCCCCGGGATATTTTGGGCTAGATGAAGCAGGGGATCCGTTCTTCATCTGGCTGCAAATATCCCGGAGCGCGAGGCAGAGCCTCGCAAAACAGCCATCGCGTTCACTGCGCGGCTGGTTTAAGACAGCCCCATGCCACAGATTGAATCACTCTTCGTCACCCGCCTCTATCGTGCCTCTTTGTCCGAGTTCGGTCCCCCGATCGATGCGGAGGAGTTGGAAAGCTCGTGCCTTGTCATCGCCGAGGATGACGAGGCCGGTCAGGACTGGTGCGAAGAAAACGGCTATCCCGGTTACACCAGCTATGCTTCGCTGACCGACCTGCCCTGGCGGTTTCCGATATTCGCCGATCTGGTCAAGGCGCTGGACAGCCATGTGGCGGCTTTTGCCAAGGATCTGGAGTTTGATCTGGGCGAGGGTAAGCTGAAGCTGGAAGACCTGTGGATCAACATCCTGCCCGAGGGTGGCATGCATTCCAGCCACCTGCACCCGCACAGTGTGATTTCCGGCACCACCTATGTGGCGATGCCCGAAGGCGCGAGCGCGCTGAAGCTGGAAGACCCCCGCTCAGGCCGCATGATGGCCGCGCCGACGCGGCTGAAAGGCGGGCGGCGCGATTTGCAGCCCTTCATCTATGTGAAGCCGCAGGTGGGCGATGTTCTGCTGTGGGAAAGCTGGCTGCGCCACGAGGTGCCGATGAACATGGCCGAGGAAGAGCGGATTTCAGTGAGTTTCAACTATAAGTGGGAGTGAGCATCAGCTCATTGCACAGTAGTTGTTCAGTGTAGCGTTTGCGAGACGAACGGGCGGCCCCCTACCAATCACGATTCACAAAGAGTTTTCGATAACACTTGCAATATGTGCCGACATGGACCATGTGAGGCACGCTTACGTTTTTCTTTTTCGACCACTGTCTCCCGATATTCGGCGTTCAGTCTCTCGATCCAGACCGACCACGCCGCGCTGTCGCAATTCCGCGGACAGCAATTATTTGGAGAATACGGATATGGCCAATGGCACCGTAAAATGGTTCAACACAACTAAAGGTTTTGGCTTCATCGCACCGGAGACCGGTGGCAAAGACGTGTTTGTACACATCTCTGCTGTCGAACGCTCGGGTCTGACCGGTCTGGCCGACAACCAGAAAGTAACATTCGACATCGAGCCCGGCCGTGACGGCCGCGAGTCGGCTGTGAACATCGCTCTGGCGTAAGTCGCCCAGGCTTAGACAGTTGCAGACGCGGTCTCGTGCAAACGGGGCCGCGTTTTTCGTAAAAGCGAATTTGAGCCATCTGATCTCAATCATTCCATTGGGTTCAGACACACGATAGAATCCAAGCTATGCACCCGCCCGTCATGTTGAGGTGTATTGTTCAGGCTTTGGTCAGGCATTTACGATGCAAGCCCTATTCTCATTCGTTCTGGTTGCGACAATTGCCTGCACGACAAGTGCTGTGGGGCAAGTTGCGAACCCGCACCGCATCTACGAAGACAGCTGTGCCGGATGCCACGCCCCCCATTCCGGTGATTTCGTTTGGGATGAGCTTGGTGTGTCAGATGGTGTGCTGGTCGGAGCCCGGTCCGGACGGGCGGTCGAAAATTACTTGCGCTCCGGTCATGGCGGGGTGACTACGGACAAGGCCGAGGTACTGCTTGCTCATTTCCGGATTATCCGGGACTCGGGCGGTGTCTTCATCGAGAAATGCCGTATTTGCCATGTGACCGCCATGGAGCTTGTGCGAAACAATCTGATCCTTGACGAAGGGAAGCTGACGGGGCGATATACCGGGCGTGACATCGGAGCGTTCCTGGACGGTCATGGCCGTCTTTCGCCGGAAGAGGTTTCCGAGATGCTGTCCGTATTGACCAGAGTGGCAAATAGCCAGGGTCTGACACGGTGACACAAGCGGGTTTTTGATTTCGGGAAATTCCCTGTTCCCGCATGGCAAACTTTCCCTTGCCACCCCACCCCTAACCCCCTATAGAGCGGCATCTTGCGGTCTCCCGGCGTTGTCGGGCGATTCGTATGTCTATCATTCATCCACCAGGTCAAAGGTGACCCGAGTACGGGGCCTTCTGGTGTTTTGAGCAAAGGAAAAGGCGATGAACGCCCAAGAACTGCGTGACAAGACCCCTGATCAGCTCCGCGAGGAACTGGTCAACCTGAAGAAAGAAAGCTTTAACCTGCGCTTTCAACAGGCAACCGGTCAGCTGGAAAACACTGCTGGCATCAAAGCGGCCCGCCGCAACGCTGCCCGCGTCAAAACCATCCTGAACGAAAAGGCCGCTGCTGCGGCATCCGAGGAGTAATCAGATGCCCAAGCGTATCCTGCAAGGCACCGTGACCAGCGACGCCAACGAACAGACCATCACCGTGCTGGTCGAGCGCCGTTTCAAGCACCCGCTGCTGCACAAAACCGTTCGTAAGTCCAAGAAATACCGGGCTCATGACGAAAAGAACGCCTTCAAGGTCGGCGACTCTGTACGCATCATCGAATGCGCGCCGAAATCGAAGACGAAACGTTGGGAAGTTCTGGAAGCGTAAGCTTCCGGGATTTTTCATTTGTCGAAACCCTGGGGGATTTAATCAGACCAGCCCCCACAGGTCGGGAGAAACCACATGATCCAGATGCAGACCAATCTGGATGTCGCTGACAACTCTGGCGCACGCCGAGTTCAGTGCATCAAGGTCCTGGGTGGTTCCAAGCGTAAATACGCCTCCGTTGGCGACATCATTGTCGTCTCGGTGAAGGAAGCCATCCCGCGCGGCCGCGTAAAGAAAGGTGACGTCCGTAAGGCCGTCGTCGTACGCACCGCCAAGGAAGTCCGTCGCGAAGACGGCACCGCGATCCGTTTCGATCGCAACGCCGCCGTCATCCTGAACAACAACAACGAGCCCGTAGGTACCCGTATCTTTGGCCCCGTTGTTCGTGAACTGCGCGCGAAGAACTTCATGAAAATCATCTCGCTGGCTCCGGAGGTGCTGTAATCATGGCTGCTAAACTCCGCAAAGGCGACAAGGTCGTCGTGCTGTCCGGCAAGGACAAGGGCAAAGAGGGAACTATCACCTCGGTTGACCCCAAAGCCGGCAAAGCTGTGGTCGATGGCATCAACATCGCCATCCGCCACACCCGCCAGTCGCAAACCTCGCAAGGTGGTCGCCTGCCTCAGGCAAACCCGATCGAGCTGTCGAACCTGGCACTGCTGGACAAGAACGGCAAAGCAACCCGCGTTGGCTTCCGCATGGAAGGTGACAAGAAGGTGCGTTTCGCCAAGACCACAGGGGACGTGATCGATGCTTGATAACGCAACCTACACCCCGCGCCTGAAAGCGCAGTACGCCGAGACCATCCGTGCCGCTCTGAAAGAAGAGTTCGGCTACAAGAACGACATGCAGCTGCCCAAGCTGGAAAAAATCGTTCTGAACATCGGTTGTGGTGCTGAGGCTGTCAAAGACTCGAAGAAAGCGAAAGCTGCTGTCGAGGACCTGACTGCGATTGCCGGTCAACAGGCCGTTGCAACCAAGGCGAAGAAGTCGATCGCGGGTTTCCGCGTCCGGGAAGACATGCCGCTGGGTGCGAAAGTGACCCTGCGCGGTGACCGGATGTACGAATTCCTGGATCGTCTGATCACGATCGCGATGCCGCGTATTCGTGACTTCCGCGGTGTTAAGCCTTCTTTCGACGGTCGTGGCAACTTTGCCATGGGCATGAAAGAGCACATCGTGTTCCCGGAAATCGACTTCGACAAGGTCGACGAGGTCTGGGGCCTGGATATCGTAATTGCCACCACAGCGAAAACCGACGCTGAAGCAAAGGCACTGTTGAAAGCATTCAACATGCCGTTCAACGCGTAAGCGCCGGGAGGATTGAGACATGGCTAAGAAAGCAATGATCGAACGCGAGAAGAAGCGCGAACGCCTGGTGGCCAAATATGCCGCGAAGCGTGCCGAGCTGAAAGAAATCGCGAATGACGAGAGCAAGCCGATGGAAGAGCGTTTCAAAGCGCGTCTGAAACTGGCGAAACTGCCGCGCAACAGCTCGGCTACCCGTCTGCACAACCGTTGTCAGCTGACCGGTCGTCCCCACGCTTACTACCGTAAGCTGAAGGTCAGCCGTATCATGCTGCGCGAGCTGGGTTCTGCTGGTCAGATCCCCGGCATGGTGAAATCGAGCTGGTAAGGGAGACATAGATATGAATGATCCTATCGGCGATATGCTCACCCGTATCCGCAACGCGCAAATGCGCGGCAAGTCCACCGTTTCCACTCCGGCGTCGAAGCTGCGTGTTTGGGTTCTGGACGTGCTGGCGGACGAAGGCTACATCCGTGGCTATGAAAAGACGACCGGTGAAAACGGTCATCCGGCCATCGAAATCAGCCTGAAATACTACGAAGGCACCCCTGTCATTCGCGAACTGAAGCGGGTTTCGAAACCCGGTCGCCGCGTATACATGGGCGTCAATGACATCCCGCAGGTCCGTCAGGGTCTGGGCGTGTCGATTGTCAGCACTCCGAAAGGTGTGATGTCGGACGCAAACGCTCGCTCCAACAATGTTGGCGGCGAAGTGCT
The DNA here is from genome assembly GCF_056536285.1 of Ruegeria sp. AF3. Classification (NCBI taxonomy): domain Bacteria; kingdom Pseudomonadati; phylum Pseudomonadota; class Alphaproteobacteria; order Rhodobacterales; family Roseobacteraceae; genus Ruegeria; species Ruegeria sp. AF3. The sequence goes on from NZ_JBQFJM010000001.1 coordinate 1,394,753, forward strand.
CTGCACCGTCTTCTAAGGAGGTCTGCAATGTCTCGTATTGGTAAAAAACCGGTCGAGCTGCCCAGCGGCGTAACCGCCTCTGTGTCGGGTCAGACCATCGAAGTCAAAGGTCCGAAAGGCACCCGCAGCTTCACCGCCACCGACGACGTAACGCTGTCGGTTGAAGACAACGTGGTCAAGATCGACCCTCGTGGCATGTCCAAGCGTGCCCGCCAGCAGTGGGGCATGAGCCGCACCATGGTTGCCAACCTGGTAACCGGTGTGACCACAGGCTTCAAAAAAGAGCTGGAGATCCAGGGTGTTGGTTACCGGGCGCAGATGCAGGGCAACACCCTGAAGCTGAACCTGGGCTATAGCCACGATGTTGATTTCACGGCTCCGGAAGGTGTCACCATCACCGCACCGAAGCAGACCGAAATCGTTGTGGAAGGTATCGACCAGCAGCTGGTGGGCGAAACCGCGGCCAAAATCCGCGAGTGGCGCCGCCCCGAGCCGTACAAAGGCAAGGGCATCCGCTATAAGGGCGAGTTCATCTTCCGCAAGGAAGGCAAGAAGAAGTAAGGACGCAGACAATGGCAAACAGCAAAAGAACCCTGTTTCTGAAGCGCCGCCTGCGCGTTCGGAACAAACTTCGCAAGGTCAACGCGGGTCGTCCGCGCCTGTCCGTACACCGTTCGAACAAGAACATCTCTGTTCAGCTGATCGACGACGTACGTGGCGTGACCCTGGCCTCGGCCTCGACCCTGGAAAAAGATCTGGGTGTTGTTGGCAAGAACAACGTCGAAGCGGCGACGAAAGTCGGCGCGGCCATCGCCGAGCGTGCCAAGAAGGCAGGCGTCGAAGAGGCCTATTTCGATCGTGGCGGCTTCCTGTTCCACGGCAAAGTGAAGGCTGTCGCCGACGCTGCGCGTGAAGGTGGCCTGAAGATCTGATGGTGTGCCGGTCTGAAGCCCGGCCTACCGGATACGACGCCGTAGGCCGGGCTTCAGCCCGGCACCGGCACTTTGAAGGCGGGTCCGCCCGCCTCGATGATCGGGGAGCCCCAGAATGTCATTCACGGGTTCACTTCGATTGAGTAATTGGCGCCGCAAGCGCCTCTAGAGGAAAAGGGATGCCAAATGGCAGAACGTGAAAACCGTCGGGGCCGTGGCCGCGACCGTGAAGAAACACCGGAATTTGCAGATCGCCTGGTCGCAATCAACCGCGTGTCGAAAACCGTAAAAGGTGGTAAGCGCTTTGGCTTCGCCGCTCTGGTGGTTGTCGGCGATCAGAAAGGCCGCGTCGGCTTTGGCAAGGGTAAAGCGAAAGAAGTACCTGAGGCCATCCGCAAGGCGACTGAGCAAGCCAAGCGTCAGATGATCCGCGTGCAGTTGCGCGAAGGTCGGACCCTGCACCACGACATCGAGGGCCGTCACGGCGCCGGTAAAGTGGTTATGCGCGCCGCGCCTGAAGGTACCGGTATCATCGCCGGTGGTCCGATGCGTGCCGTGTTCGAAATGCTGGGCGTCAAGGACGTTGTGTCCAAGTCGCTGGGCTCGCAGAACCCGTACAACATGATCCGCGCCACCATCGACGGCCTGCAGAAAGAGCAGAGCCCGCGTTCGGTTGCCGCACGTCGTGGCAAAAAGGTTGCTGACATCCTGCCCAAGCGGGACGAAGCACCGGCTGCTGCTGAAGCAGAAGCATAAGGAGAGCACGTCATGGCAAAAACCATCGTCGTCAAACAGGTCGGTTCGCCGATCCGTCGCCCCGCCGAACAGCGCGCAACCCTGATCGGCCTGGGCCTGAACAAGATGCACAGAACCCGTGAGCTGGAGGATACTCCTTCGGTGCGCGGCATGATCCGCAAGATCCCGCATCTGGTAGAGATCATCGAAGAACGCGGCTAAGCCCGCCTTCATCGGAAAGAACAAAAACGCCTCCGGTAAATTCGGGGGCGTTTATTGTTGGCACTTCAGCTTCTTGGGGATTCCTTCCTCCAACCCGGATTTCTGGAGCGCCATGTTCAGATTGATCTGTATCAATGACCAATTGGATTATGATGGGCTATCCAGCGTGTTTCACGCAGGAGGTTCTTGAAGTGAGTGCGGATAAGACAGGACGGATCGTTTGGCATGACCTCTTTACGCCTGATCTGAACGCTTCCGAGGCTTTCTATGGCCGTGTAGCATCGTGGGATTTCATTAAGGAAAGCACAGAAGACTATGTCTGGGGCCGGGGAAAGGGGGAATTCACTCTTGCTCTTTTGAATGGGGAAGCCGGAAGTGGATTTACCAAGACTCCAGCGGGCTTTGATGCCGGCTGGCTTCCCTATTTCGAGGTTCCCAATGTTGACAAGTATTCAAAGCGTGCCGAGAAGCTGGGCGCACATATCATTCGGCGCCCCTTTGATGTGCCCGGCGTCGGTCGAAACTGCCTATTGTTGGACCCCTTGGGAGCCAGGTTTGGCATTTCCGTTTCACAACACGATTACCCGATACCTACACAACAGTTCACAACAGAGGTTTATCTGAGCGAAGGCCCAGAGTTTCCAGTTGAATTCTACCAATCGTTGTTTGATCGAACATCTTCGAAAACGGATGGCCCAGGCGCGGCCGGGCCAGGTCCGTGGCTTACACATATTCCTGTGGTAGCTTCACCAGATATAAAGATACGTGAAAGATGCGCCTGGCTACCCGGAATTAAGGTCACCGCTATCGAGGATGCGGTACGTGATGCTTTGACGCTTGGAGCGTCCGAAGTGCGTGTTCGATCACGGCAAAGCGCGCAGCATGCACCGCGTGTGTTTCGTGATCCGACGGGACTTTATTTTGCATTTCAGCAGGTGGGTCCGGTATTGGGAACAAACTGAAAGCCGCTGCAAACCGCAGATGGCCATCGCGTCAATCCGCAGGTCAACTGCAAAATCCATGCCAATAGGAATAGGAACCAGGCTACGAACAATCCAGCCAGCAAAAGTTATTCGCCGCATGCATACCGGCTAGACCAAAATCTGCGTTGTTAGCGATAGCAAACGCTCCTATCTCTGCCTTGTCCAATGAAGGAACTCAAAAGGAAAGGTCAGGGAATACGCCCTGATTTGAGAAAGGAATACAGAGATGACAACTGCGACACTGACCCATACCGGCTTCAACTTCGGCACCCGGATCGCTGACATGATCACACGGATCAAAACAGCCCGCGCTCGTGCTGCTGAGTATCAGCGCACCTATACCGAGTTGCAGCGTCTGAGCAACCGTGAGCTGGACGATATCGGCATCCGCCGCTGCGACATCGCAGATATCGCGCACCGGCACGTATATTGCTCATAACCACGCACACAATTGAAACGACCCAAAGGCGCCTTAACGGCGCCTTTTCTATATCCGTTGCAGGCTCTGCCCCGCGTGCAGACCGCTCAGAGGCCGCCAGAGGGTGCGATGGCTGTTGAGGCGGCCCACATGCCCGAAACGTCAAAACCGTCCTGAGGCGACCGCTGGAGGGCGTGTGACCGCCCTGCCCTGACGCGCATCCCCAGCTTCGACGCCTGAAACGAAATCGGCCCCGGCGGAGTGATCCACCGGGGCCGTAAAGTGTCGCTGTAAGCGTCGGATCAGAGACCGGTGCTTACGTCGATTGTGTTACCCTCTTCCAGGGTCACATATGCTTTCTTGACGTCCTTCCGACGGCCCAGCTGACCGCGGAACCGCTTGACCTTGCCTTTGGTCACGGTGGTGTTCACCGCCTTGACCTTCACACCAAACAGCGCCTCAACGGCCTCTTTGATCTGCGGCTTGTTGCTTTCGATCGCCACTTCAAAGACAACCGCGCCATTTTCGGACGCCATGGTCGACTTTTCGGTGATGATCGGCTTGCGGATCACGTCGTAGTGTTCTGCCTTCGCGCTCATTTCAGACGAGCCTCCAGTGCTTCGACAGCCGCTTTGGTGAGCACCAGGGTGTCACGCTTGAGGATGTCATAAACGTTTGCACCCATCGACGGCAGGATATCCAGACCTTCGATGTTGCGCGACGCCTTCAGGAACCCTTCGTTCACGGTCGCGCCGTCGATGACCAGAGCGCGTTTCCAGCCCAGGTTTGCAACCTGTTTGGCCAGTGCGGCGGTCTTGCCTTCTGCTTCGGCGTTCTCGATCACAACCAGTTCACCTGCTTTGGCTTTTGCCGACAGAGCATGGCGCAGGCCAAGCTTACGGAACTTCTTCGGCAGGTCGTGGCCGTGCGAACGAGGGGTCGGGCCCTTGTAAACACCACCCTTGCGGAAGATCGGTGCGTTACGGTCACCATGGCGTGCGCCACCGGTGCCCTTCTGGCGATAGATCTTCTTGGTCGAGTAGCTGGTTTCCGAGCGGGTCTTGACCTTGTGGGTGCCGGCCTGCGCATTGTTGCGCTGCCAACGGACCACACGGTGCAGGATGTCCGCGCGCGGCTCGAGGCCGAACAGGTCTGCATCCAGCTCGATGTCGCCGGCCTTGCCGCCGTCCAGTTTGATTACATCAAGTTTCATGCTTCACCACCTTCCGCGGATACTTCTTCCGCAGGTGCTTCGGTTGCAGCCGATTTCACAGCAGCCGGGAAAGGCAGGCCTTCCGGTGCTTTCTTCTTCACGGCGTCCTTGACGGTGACCCAGCCCGATTTCGGTCCGGGAACGGCGCCTTTGATGAAGACCAGACCACGGTCGGCGTCGGTTTTGACAACCTCGAGGTTCTGGGTGGTAACACGGGCAGCACCCATGTGACCGGCCATCTTCTTGCCTTTGAACACCTTGCCCGGATCCTGACACTGACCGGTCGAGCCGTGCGAACGGTGGCTGATCGACACACCGTGCGAGGCGCGCAGACCACCGAAGTTGTGGCGCTTCATCGCACCGGCAAAGCCTTTACCGATCGAGGTGCCCGACACGTCAACCTTCTGACCAGCCAGGAAGTGCTCGGCCGAGATTTCGGCTCCCACTTCGATCAGGCCATCTTCGGAGACGCGGAACTCGGCCAGCTTGCGCTTGGGCTCGACCTTGGCAGCGGCGTAGTGGCCGCGCATGGCCTTCGAGGTGCGTTTTGCCTTGGCAGCACCAGCGCCCAGCTGAACGGCGGTGTAGCCGTCTTTTTCAGCGGTCCGCTGTGCAACAACCTGCAGGTTGTCCAGGTGAAGAACGGTCACAGGGATCTGCTTGCCGTCTTCCATGAACAGGCGGGTCATGCCAACTTTTTTTGCGATAATACCAGAGCGCATATTCTATACCCTCCGATCTTACGACTGCAGCTTGATCTCGACGTCCACACCAGCAGCCAGGTCGAGCTTCATCAGCGCGTCCACGGTCTGGGGGGTCGGATCAACGATGTCGAGCAGACGCTTGTGCGTGCGGATCTCGAACTGGTCGCGGGATTTCTTGTCAACGTGAGGGCCACGGAGAACCGTGAACTTCTCGATCTTGTTCGGCAGCGGGATCGGGCCGCGCACATTCGCGCCGGTCCGCTTGGCAGTGTTGACGATCTCTTGCGTGCTGGCATCCAGAACGCGATAGTCAAATGCCTTCAGCCGAATACGGATATTTTGGCTTTGCATAGTAACAGCCTTTTATCAGGCGTTGAGGTTGAGAGGAGGACAGACGCGCATCGCCAACCCTCATCGAACCCAAAAGGCGGGAATCATCCCGCCTTGATGTTCTTGTTGAGAACCCGCGCGATCTACAGGGGTTGGAGGGGTTTGGCAAGGGGTTTAACGAGTTTTCGCAGACCATGAAGCTCAGTCGACAACTTACCGCTCAAATCTGTTGTTAGCTTCGACGCAGAAATTCTCTGACTCGCCTGAGCAAGCCTCCGGTAGTGTCACTTTCACTATGGATATCCTTTGCAAGCTGTTCCCAATTTGATGTTTCACCGGGTAGTCGCTTCACCGAGGTAATCTCATTGCCGGTATCGTCATATCGTTTCATCTGGCGTGAAACTTCTTGTTTCAAAAATTCAGCCATGCTTGACCAACGGGCCCCAATCAAATCGTGGTCCTTATTGATGAGTTCGACTTCGCCGGCGCTGGTCAAATATAGCTGGCCTTGAGAATACCATTCACCATTCATGACCCCTATTCCAAAATGACCTTCCGGGACGTAATCCGGCCTTAGGTAATGCACATTCTGATGCCGTAAGCTAATCGGCTGCCCGATAACGTCGTCTAACGCTCTTGTATTTTGGCCTCCGGTTGCACCAAAGAGAGTGATTCCCATGATGCTCGCACCATTATATTCCCTTAGGAAGTCGACGTATTGGTTTGGCAGATATCTTTCACTTTCTTCCTCTGCCTGTGCAAGCTGATCGTCCGTCAGTCCAGCATAGAAGCGGCAAAGGTACTCCTGCGGGGCGACCGTAGGTATATAACCAGTCGCAAACGAACCATTCTCGCCGTCAAAAAAACCCAGTTTGTCCCAACGCCCGCGAATTGAAGCAGTAAGGTGTGCGAGCGCTTCCGAAATGTTCGGTTCTTTGGCCATTCACATACCTCAATCCAGTCACAGGGGAACAAGCTTCACAAGGAGGCGCTACTCACAGAACAATTTGGTTTCAATACATATTGAGGCTTCAACTTAGAAGCACAAAAAAAGGCCGCCCCCTTGTGGAACGGCCTTCTTTAGTTCAATGGAGTGGGCTCTCATTGCTCTTTCAGAGCAACTGCCGCCCACCGGCCAGAGTTTTCTAAAGAAAACTCGACCTTATTCAGTAATCTTCGACACGACGCCGGCGCCGACGGTGCGGCCGCCTTCGCGGATGGCGAAGCGCAGGCCCTGCTCCATCGCGATCGGTGCGATCAGTTCAACGCCGAACGACACGTTGTCGCCGGGCATGACCATCTCGGTGCCTTCCGCCAGGGTCACGGTGCCGGTCACGTCAGTCGTACGGAAGTAGAACTGCGGACGGTAGTTCGCGAAGAACGGGGTGTGACGGCCGCCTTCTTCCTTGGTCAGGATATAGGCTTCGGCTTCGAACTTGGTGTGCGGTGTCACCGAACCCGGCTTACACAGAACCTGGCCACGCTCAACGCCGTCACGATCCACACCACGCAGCAGGGCGCCGATGTTGTCGCCCGCTTCACCGCGGTCCAGCAGCTTGCGGAACATTTCAACGCCGGTGCAGGTGGTTTTCGAGGTGTCGCGGATGCCGACGATTTCGATCTCGTCGCCAACGTTGATCACGCCACGCTCGATACGGCCGGTCACAACGGTACCACGGCCCGAGATCGAGAACACGTCTTCGATCGGCATCAGGAACGGCTGGTCAACAGCACGCTCGGGCGTGTCGATATATTCGTCAACAGCCGCCATCAGCTCGCGGATTTTGTTCTCGCCGATTTCAGGGTCACGGCCTTCCATCGCGGCCAGAGCCGAACCTGCGATGATCGGAATATCGTCGCCGGGGTATTCATACGAAGACAGCAGCTCGCGGATTTCCATTTCCACCAGTTCCAGCAGCTCTTCGTCGTCAACCTGGTCAACCTTGTTCATGAACACGACCATCTTCGGGATGCCAACCTGGCGGCCCAGCAGGATGTGCTCGCGGGTCTGCGGCATCGGGCCGTCCGCGGCGTTCACAACCAGGATCGCGCCGTCCATCTGAGCAGCACCGGTGATCATGTTCTTGACGTAGTCGGCGTGGCCGGGGCAGTCGACATGCGCATAGTGGCGCGCGTCGGTCTCGTATTCCACATGCGCGGTCGAGATGGTGATGCCGCGGGCTTTCTCTTCCGGCGCGCCGTCAATCTGGTCATACGCCTTGAAGTCACCAAAATACTTGGTGATCGCTGCGGTCAGCGTCGTCTTACCATGGTCAACATGCCCAATCGTGCCGATGTTGACGTGCGGTTTTGTACGCTCAAACTTTTCCTTTGCCATGATGGCCTCCTTTTTCTGTAATGAAGGGAGCCCCGGAACGGCGCTCCCTCAAATCGTCGCTTATGCGTATTTCGCCTGGATCTCGTCCGAGATGTTCTGCGGAACCGGATCGTAGTGGTCGAACTGCATGGTGAACTGGGCACGGCCCGACGACATCGAACGCAGGGTGTTGATGTAGCCGAACATGTTCGCCAGCGGAACAAACGCGTCGATCGCGATTGCGTTGCCGCGGGATTCCTGACCCGACACCTGGCCCCGACGCGAAGTCAGGTCACCGATGATACCGCCGGTGTATTCTTCCGGGGTGATCACTTCGACCTTCATGATCGGTTCCAGCAGCTTCGCGCCAGCTTTGCGCATGCCTTCACGCATACACATACGGGCCGCGATTTCGAATGCCAGAACGCTCGAGTCGACGTCGTGGAACTTACCGTCCAGCAGGGCAACCTTGAAGTCGATCACCGGGAAGCCAGCCAGAGGGCCGCTGTCCATGACCGAGTTGATGCCTTTTTCAACACCGGGGATGTATTCCTTCGGAACGGCACCACCAACGATGCGGCTTTCGAACGAGTAACCTTCGCCTGCCTCGGTGGGCTGGATCTCCAGCTTGACTTCAGCGAACTGACCCGAACCACCCGACTGTTTCTTGTGGGTGTAGGTGTGTTCGACCGGCATCGAGATGGTTTCACGATAAGCCACCTGAGGCGCACCGATGTTGGCTTCGACCTTGAACTCGCGCTTGAGACGGTCCACCAGGATGTCCAGGTGAAGTTCGCCCATGCCCTTCATGATGGTCTGACCCGATTCCAGGTCGGTTTCCACGCGGAAGGACGGGTCTTCGGCGGCCAGACGGGCCAGACCCTGAGACATCTTTTCCTGGTCGCCCTTGGTTTTGGGCTCGACCGCGATCTCGATCACCGGATCGGGGAAGGTCATGGTTTCCAGAACCACCGGATCCTTCGGATCGCAGAGGGTGTCACCGGTGGTGGTGTCTTTCAGACCCGCCAGCGCGATGATGTCGCCTGCAAACGCTTCTTCGATCTCTTCCCGGTTGTTGGAGTGCATCATCATCATACGACCGATGCGCTCTTTCTTGCCTTTGGTCGAGTTCAGGATCGAGTCGCCCTTCTGCATGGTGCCCGAGTAAACGCGGGTGAAGGTCAGCGAACCGACGAAGGGGTCGTTCATGATTTTGAACGCCAGACCCGAGAAGGCCATGTCGTCATCGGCACGACGTGCGATGTTACGAACTTCTTCCTCGTCGCCGGGTTTGAAGCCCATGTAATCAACAACGTCCAGCGGGCTGGGCAGGTAGTCGATCACAGCGTTGAGCAGCGGCTGAACGCCTTTGTTCTTGAACGCCGAGCCACCCAGAACCGGAACGAAATGCAGCGCCAGCGTGCCTTTGCGCAGCAGTTTGCGCAGGGTCGGAACGTCGGGCTCTTCGCCTTCCAGATAGGCCATCATCGCGTCGTCGTCTTCTTCGACGGCCGCTTCGATCATCTTGCCGCGCCATTCGTCAGCCATGTCTTTCAGGCTGTCACGGATCGGAGCTTTGACCCAGCTTGCACCAAGGTCTTCGCCCTGCCACAGCCACTCTTCCATGGTGACGAGGTCAACCAGGCCTTCCAGCTCGGTTTCGGCACCGATCGGAATACCAACCGGAACAGCACGTGCGCCGGTGCGGTCTTCGATCATGCGAACGCAGTTGAAGAAGTCTGCGCCGATCTTGTCCATCTTGTTGACGAAAACCATACGCGGAACCTTGTAGCGGTCAGCCTGACGCCACACGGTTTCGGTCTGGGGTTCAACACCGGCGTTTGCGTCCAGAACGCAGACGGCACCGTCGAGAACCGCCAGCGAGCGTTCAACTTCGATGGTGAAGTCAACGTGGCCGGGGGTGTCGATGATGTTCAGGCGGTGCTTAGGCGTGTCAGCATTCTGACCGTCTTCGGTGCGTTCCCAGAAGGTGGTAGTTGCAGCCGAAGTGATGGTGATGCCGCGTTCCTGCTCCTGCTCCATCCAGTCCATGGTGGCTGCACCATCGTGCACCTCGCCGATGTTGTGGGATTTACCAGTGTAATACAGGATACGCTCCGAGCAGGTGGTCTTACCTGCGTCGATGTGCGCCATGATACCGAAGTTACGGTATAGTTCGAGCGGATATTCGCGTGCCATTTGGATAAGCCTCTGGGATTACCAACGGTAATGGCTGAAGGCTTTGTTCGCCTCGGCCATCTTGTGGGTGTCTTCGCGCTTCTTCACGGCGGTACCGCGGGACTGTACAGCGTCCAGCAGCTCACCGGCGAGGCGTTCTTCCATGGTGTTTTCATTGCGGCCGCGCGCAGCGGTGATCAGCCAGCGGATGGCCAGTGCTTCGCGGCGCTCGGGGCGGACTTCGACCGGAACCTGATAGGTTGCACCACCAACCCGGCGCGAGCGAACCTCGACGGACGGTTTGATGTTGTCGAGTGCTTCGTGGAACACTTCGACGGGCGCGCGCTTGATCTTGCTTTCGACGCGGTCAAAGGCGTTGTAGACGATACGCTCGGCGACCGACTTCTTGCCGTCGATCATCAGGTTGTTCATGAATTTGGTCAGAACCTTATCGCCAAACTTGGCGTCAGGCAGGACTTCGCGTTTTTCGGCGGCGTGACGACGTGACATATCAGCCTCTCCTTCTTACTTGGGACGCTTCGCGCCGTATTTCGAACGGCGTTGCTTACGGTCTTTGACGCCCTGAGTATCCAGAACACCGCGCAGGATGTGGTAACGCACACCGGGAAGGTCTTTCACACGGCCGCCACGGATCAGAACAACCGAGTGTTCCTGAAGGTTGTGGCTTTCACCGGGGATGTACGAGATGACCTCGAACCCGTTGGTCAGGCGCACTTTGGCAACCTTACGCATAGCCGAGTTCGGTTTCTTCGGTGTGGTGGTGTAAACACGTGTGCAGACGCCGCGTTTCTGCGGGCACTGCTCCAGGTGCATGGACTTCGAGCGTTTTACTTTGGGCTGCCGCGGTTTGCGGATCAGCTGTTGAATAGTTGGCATTCCGGTTTCTTCCCCGTTTGCAACACACATGACATGCACGCAACTGGCGTGCGGCTAACTTCGCTGCGCTGATGCGTCCACAAGCGCAAAACCCACGAGCGTTCCCATTCCGAGGTGAACGTCGCGGTTGTTTCTCAGAGGGCGCGAACTGCAAAATTGTCCGGGCCTTGACCAGCTCATTACTGGAATCGGCTATGGGGCGGCCCCCGGCACCGAGATGACGCGCGTAATAGGGGGAGTCGGCCCGAGTGTCAACAGCACGATACCGGTTGCCCGGAAATTGGCTGATCCGGGCCGTGCCTATATGGGTGCGCAGGCTCAACCGGGTTCATAAAACTGCCCTGCACCAGAAGCGCCAATGTTAAGCTGAACCCGAAACCGGAGGCCGGGTTTCGCCTTCGGATGACCAGTGTTCAGAGCTTTGTCACGCAGGTTCACGCCGCTTCCCGACTCGCGCGTTCCCGGAACAGCGTAAACAGTCCGGCGGCCACGATCAGTGTCGCACCCAGCATGGTCAGGCCGTCGGGCCATTCATCGAATACGGCCCAGCCCAACCCCAGGGCCCAGATCAGGCTGGAATAGCGAAACGGCGCGATGAACCCGACATCGCCCTGTCGCATGACCATGACGCTGAACAGATAGCCCATCAGGACGAACACGGCCGCCGCTGCAACCAAAGAACCCGCAGCGCCGGAAACCGGAACCCATCCTTCGAACACCGAAGCAATCGCGGCGGCCACCGTGATGGAAAGAGACGTCGCCAGTGTCACCACCATTGAAGGAACTTGGGGCGACATGCGTCGCGTCACCAGATCGCGAACCGTGATCGAAGCCACTGCGATCAGCGCGTAGATGGAATACAGGCTGAAGCCGTCAGGACCGGGTCTGACGATCAGAACCATGCCGCCAAAACCAATGGCAATCGCCAATATGCGCCGCCAGCCGACCTGTTCGGAAAAGACCAGCGCCGCGCCCAGCGTCACGGTCAGGGGCAGCGCCTGCAGAATGGCCGTCACATTGGCAAGCGGCATGTTCTTGAGCGCTGTCAGAAAAAAGAAGGTAGCCGACAGTTCGGCCAGACTGCGCAGCGCAACCAGCCACCGGTCGTGATTTGAGAAATTGAGGTGCAGCGCCCCCAGATAGCGGGCAAGACCGTAGACAAGGAAAACGGCCAGTACGCCCCGCATGGCCACCAGTTGGAACAAAGGCAGTTCCCGAAGCGCGACCTTGACCAAAGTGTCGTTCAGGGTGAAGGCCGCCATGCTGCCCATCATCAGCAAGGCACCTTTGGTGTTTGGGTTCATGTCAGATATGGCCCTGCGCAGAGTGATCGGGCCATTGGCCCAATCGGACAGCCGCCTGTCAACGCATCAAATCAGATCAGCGCAAGAATTGCGCTCTGACGCGTGCGGAGCGTGTCGAAACCGCCCGCTGTGCCCGTATCAAAGACCGGAGACCCGACCGCCTCCGATACCTTCCACAGCCACCCCGGCGCTGAGCGTGTGCGTTGCAATCAACCCACCGGACATGTCCAGAACGCCAAGCTGGTTGCCGTTCTGAAGGGCGACATAAAGCTCGCGGCGTTTGGAGTTGATGCCAAGGCCAAAGCGTTCGATCTGCACCGCTGCGCCGACCGATGGATTGGTCGCGCGGATCGTCCTTAGAACCGTGCCGTTCAAATCCACCTCGGCGATCAGGCGATTGCGGATGAACAGTACATAAAGCGTGCCGGTCGTTTCATCAAAGGCCAGCCCGCCAATCGGCCCCTGTGGCTGGCTGAGGGTTATGTTGCGCACGAATTGGCCGTCGCGGGTCAGTTCCGCGATCATCACCCCGTTCGGATGGTCGAGGAACAGATGGCCGTCGCTGCCCCGAATGGCCAGCCCGCATTCCTTTATGGGGAACTCGTCAGGTGTGATGCCACCGCATCCGGCCGGAACCCGCTGTGCCGCAAAGGTACGCAGGACACGGCCATTTCGGTCAAGCTCCTGTAGCTGGGTACCGGGAAGATTGCGCAGAAAGATCCGCCTTCTCGGCTCATCATAAGCCAGCCCGACGATCGAGCCGGATATCGGGATCAGGCGCGTCGTGCCGTTCGGGATCACGATCTCACGCGATGGCTGGCCCGGCGGCATCCCCACATAGGCATAATCCGTGCAGGCGGCCATCAGGCCCAGACCGAAAACCGAAAATACGCGCGACAGCTTTGTGACAGCTCTCATCATCCACCCCCGTCACCTGTGTGAATTCAAGGCGGATGGTAGCACAGTTTAGCCTAAATCAGAAAAACCCTGCTGTTATTGTAGGTCTCATACGGCAAGCGCGATATGCCAGTGGTCTGGAACTGCCCTAAGCGTGGCGTGCGTTTCAACCCTGAAAAAAAAGGCCCCGCGAAATCGCGGGGCCTTCCTTAACTTGTCAATCGGGCGATTACTCGCGGCTTTCGGGTGTTTCCACCAGAACATCCAGCTCATCCCCGACCAGATCATCATCCATGATCGGCGCAGCCAGGGCAGCGGCCGCTTCGGCCTCTTCCCGGCGGGCTTCGATCACCACATTGTCGCGCGACTGCGCGATGTGGCGGACGGCCTGTGTGGCCCCACCTGTACCGGCAGGGATCAGGCGACCAACGATGACGTTCTCTTTCAAACCAACCAGCTTGTCCTTTTTGCCCTGCACGGACGCTTCGGTCAGTACGCGGGTGGTTTCCTGGAACGACGCGGCCGAGATGAACGAACGCGTTTGCAGCGAGGCCTTGGTGATCCCCAGAAGGATCGGCTCGCCCTGTGCCGGACGACCACCGCGAGCGATGGTCTTTTCGTTGGCTGCGTCGAACTCCTGCTTGTCGACATGTTCGCCTTTCAGCAGGGTGGTGTCGCCTGAATCCAGGATCTCCCACTTCTGCAGCATCTGGCGCACGATGACTTCGATGTGCTTGTCGTTGATCTTCACGCCTTGCAGACGATACACATCCTGCACTTCGTCGATCATGTAGTTCGCCAGCGCCTCGACACCCATGATGGACAGGATGTCATGCGGAGCCGGGTTACCGTCCATGATGTAGTCGCCCTTCTGTACGAAGTCGCCTTCGACAACAGGGATGTGCTTGCCCTTGGGTACCATGTACTCGATGGGCTCCAGTGACTCGTCAGCCGGTTCGATGGTGATGCGGCGCTTGTTCTTGTAGTCGCGGCCAAAGCGCACGTAACCATCGGCTTCTGCGATGATCGCGTGATCTTTCGGACGGCGGGCTTCGAACAGTTCGGCCACACGCGGCAGACCACCGGTGATGTCCTTGGTCTTGGCACCTTCACGCGGAATACGCGCAACAACGTCACCGGCTTCGATCTTCTGGCCATCTTCGACCGACAGGATCGCATCCACCGACATCGGATAGTGAACCGGGTTGCCCGCATCGTTGCGGACCGGTTCGCCATCGTCACCGACCAGAATGATCTCGGGCTTCAGGTCGCTGCCACGGGGGGCCGCGCGCCAGTCAATCACGATCTTCTGGGTCATGCCGGTTGCTTCGTCGGTCTCGTCACGGACGGCAAGGCCCGAAACCAGGTCGACGTATTTGGTGGTACCGGCTTTCTCGGCGATGATCGGCAGGGTGTAGGGATCCCATTCGAACAGCTTGTCGCCACGGGACACTTTCGCGCCTTCCTTGACGAACAGCTTGGAGCCGTAGCCCAGCTTGTGGTTGGCACGCTCTTCGCCGTGATCGTCCTTGATCACCAGCTTCATGTTCCGGCCCATGACGAGGCTTTCGCCTGCGGCATTCACCAGGATCTGCGGGTTCTCGAAGGATACGTTGCCGGCTTGGCTTGCTTCCTGGAACGACTGCTGACCACCTTGCGCAACACCGCCGATGTGGAAGGTCCGCATCGTCAGCTGTGTACCGGGTTCACCGATGGACTGGGCGGCGATGATGCCGACAGCCTCACCCGTGTTCACCATGGTACCGCGAGCAAGGTCACGACCGTAACAGGTGGCACAGACGCCTTCCTCGGACTCGCAGGTCAGAGGCGAGCGGATACGGGTCGACTGAACGCCAGCCTCATCGATGATGTCCGCCATCCGTTCGTCGATCAGCTGACCCGCGGCCACGAGCACCTCTTCCGTGCCCGGACGCAGGATGTCATCGGCAGCCACGCGGCCCAGAATACGCTCGGCCAGAGAGGCGACAACTTCACCGTCGTTGACCGCAGCTTCGGCCGTGATCGCGCGTTCAGTGCCGCAGTCGATCTCGCGAACGATGCAGTCCTGTGCCACGTCCACCAGACGACGGGTCAGGTAACCCGAGTTCGCGGTTTTCAGAGCGGTATCCGACAGACCTTTACGGGCACCGTGGGTCGAGTTGAAGTATTCAAGAACGGTCAGACCTTCCTTGAAGTTCGAGATGATCGGCGTCTCGATGATGTCACCGTTCGGCTTGGCCATCAGGCCCCGCATACCGCCCAGCTGTTTCATCTGAGTGACCGAGCCCCGCGCACCGGAGTGAGCCATCATGTAAACCGAGTTCGGCTCCATGTCCGACCCGTCTTCGGCCTTGGCGACGTTCGAGATGGTGCTCATCATCGCCTCGGTCACGCGGTCGTTACACTTCGACCAGGCATCGACAACCTTGTTGTACTTTTCGCCCTGAGTGATCAGGCCGTCCATGTACTGCTGTTCGAAATCTTTCACCTGATCGCGGGTGTCATCAACGATGCCCCACTTGTCATCAGGAATGACCATGTCGTCCTTGCCGAACGAGATGCCCGCCCTGAACGCTTCTTTGAAGCCCATCGACATGATCTGGTCACAGAAGATAACCGACTCTTTCTGACCGCAGTAGCGGTAGACGGTGTCGATCACCTGCTGCACTTCTTTCTTCCGCAGCAGGCGGTTGACCAGATCGAACGGCGCCTTGTTGTTCATCGGCAGCAGGGCCCCCAGACGCAGACGGCCCGGAGTGGTTTCATAGCGCTTCTGAACTTCGTTGCCTTCTTCGTCGATCTGCGTGATCCGCGCTGTGATTTTGGTGTGCAGATGCACCTCACCCGCGTCCAGCGCGTGCTGAACTTCGTCGATCGAACCAAAGACCTTGCCTTCGCCCGGCATGCCGGCACGTTCCAGCGACACATAGTACAGGCCCAGGATCATGTCCTGCGACGGAACGATAATCGGCGCGCCGTTTGCAGGCGACAGAACGTTGTTCGTCGACATCATCAGAACGCGGGCTTCCAGCTGTGCCTCAAGGCTCAGCGGGACGTGAACGGCCATCTGGTCGCCGTCGAAGTCGGCGTTGAAGGCCGAACAGACCAGGGGGTGCAGCTGAATGGCTTTGCCTTCGATCAGAACCGGTTCGAACGCCTGAATGCCAAGACGGTGCAGCGTCGGCGCACGGTTCAGCATGACAGGGTGTTCGCGGATCACCTCGTCGAGGATATCCCACACTTCGGGACGCTCTTTCTCGACCAGCTTCTTCGCCTGTTTCACGGTCGAAGACAGACCCTTGGCTTCAAGGCGCGAGTAGATGAACGGCTTGAACAGTTCCAGCGCCATCTTCTTGGGCAGACCACACTGGTGCAGCTTGAGTTCCGGACCGGTCACGATGACCGAACGGCCCGAGAAGTCGACGCGTTTCCCCAGAAGGTTCTGACGGAAGCGGCCCTGCTTGCCTTTCAGCATGTCCGACAGCGATTTCAGCGGGCGCTTGTTGGCGCCGGTGATCACGCGGCCACGACGGCCGTTGTCAAACAGAGCGTCCACGGATTCCTGCAACATCCGCTTTTCGTTGCGGACGATGATGTCAGGCGCACGCAGTTCGATCAGACGCTTGAGGCGGTTGTTCCGGTTGATCACGCGACGATACAGATCGTTCAGATCCGAGGTCGCAAAGCGGCCACCATCCAGCGGAACCAGTGGGCGCAGTTCCGGCGGGATGACCGGGATCACGGTCATGACCATCCATTCAGGTCGGTTGCCCGACTCGAGGAAGGATTCAACAACCTTCAGACGCTTGATGATCTTCTTGGGCTTCAGTTCGCCTGTGGCTTCGGCCAGATCAGCGCGCAGCTGCTCGGCTTCGGCTTCCAGATCGATCTGGGCCAGCATCTCACGGATGGCTTCGGCACCGATATTGGCGGTGAACGCGTCCATGCCAAAGGCATCCTGCGCATCCATGTACTCTTCTTCGGTCAGCATCTGGCCGTATGTCAGGTCGGTCAGACCGGGCTCAATGACGACGTAGTTTTCAAAGTACAGAACGCGTTCCAGATCGCGCAGCGTCATGTCCAGCATCAGACCGATGCGGGACGGCAGCGATTTCAGGAACCAGATATGTGCAACGGGCGCGGCCAGTTCGATGTGGCCCATACGCTCGCGGCGGACTTTCTGCAGGGTGACTTCCACGCCGCATTTCTCGCAGACAACGCCGCGATACTTCATCCGTTTATATTTGCCGCACAGACATTCGTAGTCTTTGATCGGGCCAAAGATACGCGCACAGAACAGACCGTCACGCTCGGGCTTGAACGTCCGGTAGTTGATGGTTTCGGGTTTCTTGATCTCGCCATAGGACCAAGACAGAATCCGCTCAGGCGACGCCAGCGAGACCTTGATCTCGTCAAAGACCTTCGGGGGCGTCAGCGGGTTGAACGGGTTGTTGGTGATTTCCTGGTTCATTTTATTTCCTCAATTCCCGGCGGCACAGCGAAACCACAATGTAGCGATTTCGCGAGTGCCAGGTTTGAATTGGATAGCTAGCTCAACAAGTTTTTCGTCGGCTTCCTCGCAGATTGCTTCTCCACGGACGAGACAGCTTTCTGGAATGTCCATAACAGCGCCACACTCACCGCCCTCAACAGCGTGCAAGTTTAGCTTGAACCCGTCATTTCCAGACTGCGCACTCGCCATAGGTGCACACAGGCACCCCATGGACACAATCGCTAAGAAGCGTCTCACTCATCGACCTCCGCATCCAGGAGTTCCATATTCAGGCCGAGGCCGCGGACTTCTTTCACCAGAACGTTGAACGATTCCGGTACGCCCGCTTCAAAGTTATCCTCGCCCTTGACGATCGACTCATAGACCTTGGTCCGGCCGGCGACGTCATCCGATTTCACGGTGAGCATCTCCTGCAGGGTGTAGGCGGCGCCGTAAGCTTCCAGAGCCCAGACTTCCATCTCACCAAAGCGCTGACCACCGAACTGCGCCTTACCACCCAGCGGCTGCTGGGTCACCAGGCTGTAGGGCCCGGTCGAACGCGCGTGGATCTTGTCGTCCACAAGGTGGTGCAGTTTGAGCAGGTACTTGATGCCCACGGTGACCGGACGCGCAAATTGCTCACCCGTACGACCGTCGAACAGGATCGACTGACCGCTCTGTGAGAAACCGGCACGCACCAGCGCGTCGTTGACGTCAGCCTCTTTGGCACCGTCAAAGACCGGGGTTGCGATCGGAACACCGCGGGTCACGTTGCCCGCTGCTTCGACCAGCGTCTCCTCGTCCATGCCGGTGATGCCTTCTTCGTAGACATCTTCGCCATAGGCCAGCTTCATCGCCTCGCGCACCGGGGTCAGGTCGCCGGACCGGCGGTACTCACCCAGAGCCTCATCGATGTTCAGACCCAGACCGCGCGCGGCCCAACCCATGTGGGTTTCAAGGATCTGACCAACGTTCATACGCGAAGGCACACCCAGCGGGTTCAGACAGAAGTCGACCGGCGTACCATCGGCCAGGAACGGCATGTCTTCCATCGGAACAACCTTGGAAATCACACCCTTGTTCCCGTGACGACCGGCCATCTTGTCGCCCGGCTGCAACTTGCGCTTTACGGCAATGAAGACTTTGACCATCTTCATCACACCCGGCGGCAGGTCGTCGCCACGGCGGACCTTCTCGACCTTATCCTCGAAACGGGCGTCCAGAGCGCGCTTTTGCACTTCGTATTGCTCGTTCAGGGCCTCGACGATCTGGGCGTCCTGCTCGTCTTCCAAAGCCAGCTGCCACCATTGACCACGGGTCAGGGTGTCCAGCAGATCCTCGGTGATCACCGACCCTGCCTTGACACCTTTCGGGCCTTTGACCGCAGTTTTACCCAGGATCAGACCTTGCAGACGCGCATAGATGTTGCGGTCAAGGATCGCCAGCTCGTCGTCCCGGTCACGGGCCAGACGTTCGACTTCCTCACGCTCGATCTGCAGCGCACGCTCATCTTTCTCGACGCCGTGACGGTTGAAGACGCGCACCTCGACGACCGTACCGTAATCGCCCGGCTTCACGCGCAGCGAGGTGTCGCGCACGTCAGATGCTTTTTCGCCAAAGATGGCGCGCAGCAGCTTTTCTTCCGGGGTCATCGGGCTTTCGCCCTTCGGAGTGATCTTGCCGACCAGAATATCGCCCGGCTCGACATCCGCACCGATGTAAACGATGCCCGCCTCGTCGAGGTTGCGCAGCGCTTCTTCACCGACGTTCGGAATGTCGCGGGTGATCTCTTCCGGGCCCAGCTTGGTGTCACGGGCGGCGACTTCGAATTCCTCGATATGGACCGAGGTAAAGACGTCATCACGCGCGATACGTTCTGAGATCAGGATCGAGTCTTCGTAGTTGTAGCCGTTCCACGGCATGAACGCGACGACCACGTTCTTGCCAAGGGCCAGTTCACCCATATCGGTCGACGGACCGTCGGCAATGACCTCGCCCTTCTGGACGGTGTCACCCACCTTTATCAGCGGACGCTGGTTGATGCAGGTGTTCTGGTTCGAACGCTGGAATTTGCGCAGACGATAGATGTCAACGCCAGCGTCGCCCAGTTCCAGATCCTCGGTGGCGCGGATAACGATACGCTGGGCATCGACCTGGTCGATGATACCGGCGCGTTTCGCCTGGATCGCAGCGCCCGAGTCGATCGCAACCTTTTCCTCGATGCCCGTCCCGACCAGCGGTGCCTCGGCCCGCAGCAGCGGAACCGCCTGACGTTGCATGTTCGAGCCCATCAGAGCGCGGTTGGCGTCGTCATTTTCAAGGAACGGGATCAGCGATGCAGCAACCGAGACCAGCTGCTTCGGCGACACGTCGATCAGGTCCACATTCTCGCGCGGGGCAAGGGTGTAGTCGCCTGCCTGACGGGTCGAAACCAGATCGTTGATGAACTTGCCGTTCTTGTCCAGTGTCGCGTTCGCCTGCGCCACGGTATGACGCATTTCCTCGGTCGCGGACATGTAGTGAACCTCATCAGTCACCTCGGCGTTCTTGACAACGCGGTAAGGTGTTTCGATGAAGCCATACTTGTTCACGCGGGCAAAGGTGGCCAGCGAGTTGATCAGACCAATATTCGGGCCTTCCGGCGTTTCAATCGGGCACATCCGTCCATAGTGGGTCGGGTGCACGTCGCGCACCTCAAAGCCCGCACGTTCACGCGTCAGACCACCGGGGCCAAGCGCCGAGAGACGGCGTTTGTGGGTGACTTCCGACAGCGGGTTGGTCTGGTCCATGAACTGCGACAGCTGCGACGAGCCGAAGAATTCGCGCACAGCAGCAGCGGCCGGTTTCGCGTTGATCAGGTCCTGCGGCATGACGGTGTCGATCTCGACCGACGACATACGCTCTTTGATCGCGCGCTCCATGCGCAGCAGACCGACGCGGTACTGGTTTTCCATCAGTTCGCCGACCGAACGCACACGACGGTTGCCGAGGTGGTCGATATCGTCCACGTCGCCTTTGCCATCGCGCAGTTCGACCAGAGCCTTGACGCAGGCCACGATGTCTTCGCGGCGCAGGGTGCGCAGGGTATCCGGTGCGTCCAGTGCCAGGCGCATGTTCATCTTCACGCGACCAACAGCGGACAGGTCATACCGCTCGCTGTCGAAGAACAGGGTGTCGAACAGAGCCGACGCCGCTTCGACGGTGGGCGGCTCACCTGGACGCATGACGCGGTAGATATCCATGAGCGCGGTTTCACGGCCCATATTCTTATCTGCGGCCATGGTGTTGCGCATGTAGGGACCAACATTGACGTTGTCGATGTCGAGAACCGGGATATCGGTGATGCCCGCGTCGATCAGTTCCTTCGCGGTACCGCCGATCAGGTCGCCGTCCTTGTCATATTCCAGCGTCAGTTCGTCACCGGCTTCGACATAGATCGCGCCGTTTTCTTCGTTGATGATGTCCTTGGCGACAAACTTGCCAACGATGTGATCGAACGGAACCAGCAGTTCGGTGACGGTGCCCTCGTCGATCAGCTTTTTGACCGCGCGCGGGGTGACTTTCTTGCCTGCCTCGGCAATCACCTCACCTGATTTCGCGTCGATCAGGTCATAGGTCGGGCGGGTGCCGCGAACACGCTCGGGGAAGAACGGCGTGACCCAGCCCTTCTTCTTTTCCAGCTTGTAGGAAACGGTGTTGTAATACGCGTCCATGATCGCTTCCTGATCCATACCCAGCGCATAAAGCAGGGTTGTCACAGGCAGTTTGCGGCGGCGGTCGATACGGGCGAACACGATATCCTTGGCGTCGAACTCGAAGTCCAGCCAGCTGCCGCGATACGGGATGATGCGGCAGGCAAACAGCAGCTTGCCCGAGGAATGGGTTTTACCCTTGTCGTGATCAAAGAACACGCCGGGCGAACGGTGCATCTGGGAGACGATCACACGCTCGGTGCCGTTGACGACAAAGGTGCCATTCGGGGTCATCAGGGGCATATCGCCCATGAAGACATCCTGTTCCTTGATGTCTTTTACCGATTTCGCGCCGGTGTCCTCATCGACATCGAACACGATCAGGCGCAGGGTAACCTTCAGCGGTGCGCTGTAGGTCATGTCACGCTGCATGCACTCTTCGACGTCGTATTTGGGTTTTTCCAGATCGTATTTCACGAACTCCAGAACGGAGGTTTCGTTGAAATCCTTGATCGGGAAAACCGACTGGAACACGCCTTTGATGCCTTCGCCGTCTGTGGGCTGTTCTGCATCGCCGGAGCGCAGGAAAAGATCATAAGAAGATTTCTGTACCTCAATGAGGTTCGGCATCTCCAGCACTTCGCGGATTTTGCCGTAATATTTACGAAGACGTTTCTGGCCAAGGAACGTTTGAGCCATGTCAGATGTCACCTTTCGATGTTCTCAGCGGGCAAAGACACCGTCGGGCCCCGGCATCTTGCACAATCGAGACAACACGTCCGGATCAATTCGTGGCCACCGTCCCGAAGGCGGCCTCCCGATCCGAAAACCGTGTCTTAGAAAACTCCCCATTCTGTGAGGACCTTTCTAAGACAGGTTCGGCTGGACCCGGATTTCTCCGGATCCAGCCAAAATTTTCGGCGCATCAGCGATGCGCCTGAGACCAGGCTTAGGCCAGCTCGACTTCGGCGCCAGCTGCTTCCAGCTTGGCTTTGACGTCTTCGGCTTCGTCTTTCGACACGCCTTCTTTGATCTTGCCGCCAGCTTCGACCAGTTCCTTGGCTTCTTTCAGGCCCAGACCGGTGATGCCGCGAACTTCTTTGATCACGTTGATTTTCGAAGCGCCGGCGTTCTTCAGAACGACGTCGAATTCGGTTTTTTCTTCCTCAGCTGCGCCACCGGCGTCGCCACCAGCTGCTGCGACCATTACGGCGCCGCCAGCTGCGGGCTCGATGCCGTATTCGTCTTTGAGGATGGTTTTCAGTTCTTGTGCTTCCAGCAGGGTCAGACCCACGATGCTTTCTGCGAGTGCTTTCAGATCAGCCATTTTATCAGCTCTTTCCGTTTACAATGTGTGTTCCAACGTCAGGGTAGGTACCCTACGCAGATCATTCAGTGCCAACCGCTTACGCAGCTTCCGCCTTCTCTTCGATGGTGGAAAGGATGCTTGCGATATTGCTTGCAGGTGCGCCAATCGCGCCGGCGATGTTCGAAGCAGGTGCGCCAATGCAGCCCACGATCGAAGCAACAAGCTCCTCGCGAGACGGCATTTTCGAAACGGCTTCAACGCCTTTGCGGTCCAGAGCGTTCTCGCCCATAGCACCGCCGAGGATTTCAAATTTCTTGTTATCCTTGGCGAAGTCCTCGGCCACCTTGGCTGCTGCCACGGGGTCCTCGGAATAGGTCAGAACGGTCATCCCTGTCAGCAGGTCGGCCATGCTTGCACACGGCTTACCCTCGAGGGCGATTTTGGCGAGCCTGTTCTTGGCAACACGCACGGAGCCACCCGCGTCACGGGCACGTGCGCGAAGGTCCTGCATCTCGGCAACTGTCAGACCGGCGTAGTGAGCAACCACTACGACGCCAGAGCTTTCGAAGATTTGGCCGAGTTCCTCGACCACTTTCTCTTTCTGGGCTCTATCCACAGTTCTCTCCAAGTTAGGGGTGAGATCTCACCCCGGCTCATATTTGCCGCGGCTTGCGCCCCGGCGTTCAGGTCCGTTGTTACGGGATTGGCCAAAATTCGCCCGAGGGTGGGACCCTCAGAATTCTTTGGTCTTACCCGTCTCAGGCAGGGAATTAAGGGGCCATATGGCACCACCCACCGTCTTGGACGAAACAAAATAAAGCGCACGACGAATCGCACGCTTTATTCCGCAGGTCTACTTAGGACAGATGGCCGGGGTTTCCAAGAGGTAAATTGTGATAAATCAAACGCAACAAGGGATGACCAAGACAACAAGATAAAGTGCGCTGACGAGCAATTGATTAGGTCGAATTACAGGGTTGAGCGCAAAATAGTTCGTGACATTGTTCCAACTTCAAGACTATAACCCGACAATTTTTCTCAGAAACAAGACGAAGCAGAAAAAATGTGTAGAATTGCCGCCTATTGCGGACCAAGTATTCCGCTTGAAAACATCGTCATCCGGCCCCAGCATTCATTGCTGGAGCAAAGCCAGCACGCGGCCGAGGCAAAGCTTGCCGTCAATGGCGATGGCTTCGGTATGGCATGGTACGCGGATCAGGATCGTCCCGGCCTGTACAGGGATGTCCTGCCCGCGTGGTCGGATGGTAACCTGGTCGATCTTTGCAGGATGATAAAATCCTCGCTGTTTTTGGCCCATGTCCGCGCGTCGACATTCGGCGAAGTGTCGCGCGCAAACTGCCACCCTTTTACATTTGGCAAATGGTCCTTCATGCACAATGGTCAGATCGGAGAGTTCGGGCGTTTGCGCAGACGGCTAGAATCCTCACTGCCGGACGAGCTTTATGCGGCGCGGCGCGGGTCGACGGATTCAGAGCTTCTGTTTCTGCTGCTGCTGGCCAACGGGCTGGATGATGCGCCGCAGGACGCTGTTGTCGCAACTCTGCGTCAGATCGATGCGCTTGACAGTCATCGGACGCAACCGGATCGCATGGCCGTCGCCTTTTCAGATGGACAGAGCCTGTATGCGTTTCGATATTCCAGCGACCAGCGCAGCCCGTCCCTGTATTTCGGGGAAGGGCTGGACCACGGCGGCAAGGTCATTGCATCCGAACCTCTGGACAAGGGCATAGGAAAATGGACGCCCATAGAAGACCGGAGTTTCTTTACCCTGACCGGCGAAACTGCCAGCCATACCGCGTTGCCGTTCAGCTAATCGAAAACGGGCGGTCCGATTGGACCGCCCGCAACATTGCTTTGGCGTAGATCAGGATTATTCGCCCGAAGCTTCTGCCACATCAACGGTCACACCGGGGCCCATGGTCGAGCTCAGCGCGATTTTCTTCATGTAGGTGCCTTTGGCGCCCGACGGCTTGGCCCGGGCAACAGCCGAGACGAAGGCGCGAATGTTTTCGGCCAGCTTGGCGTCATCGAACGATGCTTTGCCAACGCCTGCGTGCACAACGCCGCCTTTTTCCGCCTTGAACTGAACTTCACCGCCTTTGGCTGCTTCCACGGCTGCTTTCACATCCATGGTCACGGTGCCAACCTTGGGGTTCGGCATCAGGTTACGGGGGCCCAGAACCTTACCCAGACGACCGACGATCGGCATCATGTCCGGGGTTGCAATGCAACGATCGAATTCGATGGTGCCGCCCTGAATGGTTTCCATCAGGTCTTCTGCACCAACGATATCCGCGCCTGCTTCTTTCGCTTCGTCAGCCTTCGCGCCACGTGCGAACACAGCAACGCGCATGTCTTTGCCTGTGCCATTCGGCAGGCCGACAACGCCGCGCACCATCTGGTCTGCGTGACGGGTGTCAACGCCCAGGTTCATCGCGATTTCGATGGTCTCGTCGAATTTCGAAGTTGCATTGGCCTTGACCAGAGCAACAGCTTCGTCCACCGACAGGTTTTCCTTGCCAGCGACGGCTTCGCGCGCAGCGCGGGTACGTTTACCGAGTTTTGCCATCTTACTTCACCTCGATGCCCATGGAGCGGGCCGAGCCCAAGATGATCTGCATTGCGCCTTCGATGTCGTTGGCGTTCAGATCTTTCATTTTGGCTTCGGCGATTTCACGAACCTGCTTCGAGGTCACGGTTGCGATCGTTTCACGACCGGGATTTTCCGCTCCACGAGGGCGGTTCCGCTTGCCAACCGGCTTCAGACCAGCTGCTTTTTTCAGGTAGTAAGACGCCGGCGGCGTCTTGATGTCCATGGTGAAGGACTTGTCCTGATAGTAGGTGATCACGGTCGGGCACGGCGCGCCGGGCTCCATGTCTGCGGTCTTGGCGTTGAACGCCTTGCAGAATTCCATGATGTTGATGCCGCGCTGACCCAGCGCCGGACCAACCGGCGGCGACGGGTTCGCCTGACCTGCAGGAACCTGCAGTTTCATTGTACCAGCAAGCTTCTTGGCCATTTGGTTTTCCTTTCAACTAAGGTGAAACGCGTCTCACCCAGATTATGTTGCGTGGTCCGGCCCGGGATCGCGATCCCGGTAACCTCCCACGAGAGAATCTCGCCCGAAGACGATGGGGCGGCGTTTACAGGGGATCATGGGGGTTGGCAAGTGGCCCGCCATTCAATTCGGGATCACCGAATCGAGTTTCAAATCGATAAACACCGGCGTCGACGCGCCATGGCGGGAAATTGCTGGTCATTCCGGTCAAACTCAGGAAATCCCAGGCGGCCTGTAAAACGAGGTTTCGCGCTATATTAAGGGTTTATTTTGCTTGAAAAAACCGGAGCGAACCCGGCGCCCGACCGACAGACTGCTGTGGCTTCGTTCCTTGCGCCGCATAAATAACCGCGCCATGCTGCGGCTGTGCTATAATCGGGGAAAACTAATTTGTTCGGAGGTTCGTCATGATTATTCGTTTATTAACTATGCTTGTCGCCGCACTGTCTTTTGCGGCGTCCGTTCCCCAGACCGCACGGGCCGATGCGGGCGACTTCATCGGCGGTGCTGTCGTTGGCGGGGTCGTCGGATACGCGATCGGCAAGGACCAGCAAAAGAAAAAGTCCCGGTCTTCAAGCCAGACCTACCGGTCAGGCATTCCGTCCACCTCGCAAGGGGCGCAGACACAGACCGCGCTCAACTATTTCGGCTATAATGCCGGGCGTGTCGATGGGCAGGTCGGGCATGGGACCCGGTCGGCGATCGAACGCTATCAGGTGTCCATGGGCTATCCTGTGAATGGCTATGACTTCCAGCCCTATCAGTATGACTTTCTGATGCAGGCCTATTACTGGGCGACAAGCGGTGGGCAGGCGGCAACCCAGCTTTCGGGTCAACCGCTTTTGATGGCCTATCGGCAACAGGTGCAAACCGGCTCTGCGTTGGCGGCGGCACCTCAGACCCAGGCCCCGGCCATCCCGGTTATCACGCCTCAACAGGCCGAACCCGCAACAAGCGCCGCTGAAGCTACGACAGCCAGCCTGCCGAGCCTGTTTTCCGGCGGTACCGGAGGCCCATCGTTGGCTAATCGGTGCAGCGGGGTCATGCTGCAAACGTCGACCAATGGCGGCTATACGACCCTGTCCAACATGTCCGATCCTGACTTTGCGCTCAGCGAGCAATTCTGCCTTGCCCGCAGCTATGCGATGGCACAGGGTGAAGAACTGATGCAGGACATCCAGGGCCTTACACCCGATCAGGTCGCAGCCCAGTGCGCCGCTTATGGCGACATGTTGGCACCGCAAGTTGACGCGCTGTCTATCAACTCGAAATCAGAGGCTGAAACCCAGGTGCGCAAGCTTGCCTTGGATTCGGGTCTAAGCCCTGCTGATCTTGCCGCGACCAGCAAGGTCTGCCTTGCGATGGGATATCGTCAGGACAACATGGATACCGCGGTTGGCTCCGCGCTGATGCTGGTTGCCATGGGTGAACCCGCATACGGAGAACTGGTCGGTCACCACCTGCGCGAAGGCTTTGGTGTCCAGGCGCGCCGCGACCTTGCGATGCAATGGTATGATGCAAGCCTTTCGGCGCTGGATTCCGGGTCGCAGGCGGTTTTCCTGCCATCCCAGACCGACCGCCCGCAGCTTTTGCGCGCAGCCATGGTTCAGTCGCAGTAAGCCCATTTGAAAACTGTATCGGCCCGTGTAAGGCTGAAACTGAAAACGCCGCGATGCTTTGACATCGCGGCGTTTCGAATTTCTCTGGCAGAACGCTTAGCTTTGCTTGGTGACCTGCGTGAAGTCCAGCTCGACCGGGGTTTCGCGGCCAAAAATCGACACCGAAACCTTCAGCTTTTGCGCCTCGTCGTCAACGCCCTCGACCATGCCGTCGAAATCCTCGAACGGGCCGTCGTTGACCTTGACCTTTTCGCCGATCTCGAAAGTGATCATCAGCTTGGGCGCTTCTTCGCCTTCCTGAACGCGGTTGAGGATCTGGTTCACCTCGGCGTCGCGCATCGGCATCGGGCGACCTTGCGGGCCCAGAAAGCCGGTGACGCGGTTGATCGAGTTGATCAGGTGATAGCCCTGATCCGACATTTCCATATGCACCAGCACGTAACCCGGCATAAAGCGGCGTTCGGTGGTGACCTTCTTGCCCCGGCGCACTTCGATCACCTCTTCGGTGGGCACCAGAACTTCGTCGATATCGTTCTCAAGGCCCTGTTCAGCCACCGACGTGCGGATCTGCTCTGCGATCTTCTTTTCGAAATTCGAAAGAACGCTGACCGAGTACCACCGTTTCGCCATGAACCTGTCGTCCTTGTTTGTCTTCGGGGTATCACATCTTGCGGACACACCCGTCATTTAAATCCTGTCACGTTATCCGGAATAAAAAGCGGCGCGCGGCCCGAATCGCCACACGCCCATTCCGAATATGCGTCACCTACTCTGACATCGCGCGAGGTGCAAGGGGCAGTCGTATTTGCCCCCGCCTGAACCGGCTTAGCCGAAAGCGCCCAGAACCAGCTGAAGGCCGCCCCGGATACCCAGATCGACCAAAGCAAAAAACACAGCTGTCAGCGCCGCCATGATGAAGACCATGACCGTGGTCAACAGCACTTCGCGCCGGGTCGGCCAGACGACCTTGGAAACTTCGGCACGGACTTGCTGAATGAACTGGATCGGGTTGGTGGTGGCCATTTGGCGTGTTCTCTCTGCTTGCGGATGGGCCGGACATAGCCGGGCATTGCGGCAATTTCAAGGGCGCTTGGATGAACTCTGCGCATATCGGGCGATTGGTCAGGGTTTGGGTTTGTCGTCCCACTCGTCACTCAGGATGCGGCGCGCGTCGCCATCGGGGTCTTCGTACTGATTGGAACGAACGGTATAGATAAAGGCGACCAGACCAACGCCCCCCAGAAACAGGGATATCGGGATCAGATAGGCAAGCACTTCCATCAGGGTTACCTCAGCCGCAATGCGTTCAGCGATACGGTAATTGAAGAGGTCGACATCGCCAAGGCCGCGATCAGCGGTGTTGCCAGTCCGATCACGGCCAGCGGAACGGCAATCACGTTGTAAACGGTTGCGATCTGGAAGTTCTCGCGGATGCGACGGGTGGCCTTGATGGCCGTATCGCAGGCATCCGCAATGGGCAGAAGGTCATTGCCCAGAAGAACGATGTCCGAGGCAACCCGCGCCGCATCCAACGCCGAGGCCGGAGAGATCGACACATGTGCCGCCGCCAATGCAGCCGTGTCGTTCAGGCCGTCCCCCACCATCAGAACTTTGCGGCCCTGATCCCTGAGGTCCTGAATGCGCTGTGCCTTGTCCTGCGGCAAAGCCTCGGCGACCCAATCCGTTATTCCCAGCTTCTCGGCCAAAGATTGCACGGCGCCCTTCGAATCCCCCGAGATCAACAGCACATGCTTGCCTGACGCCCGCAACGCTTCCACCGCCTCGGCCGCGCCTGGGCGCAACGCGTCCGAGAAGCGGAACGCCAAGGGCGCATCGTCGCCAATTGCAAGCCAGGCAGACGTTTCCGCGCCCTGCTGTGCGCCGAGCCATGCGGCCCGGCCCAAACGAACGCGTTGACCGCGGTATTCCCCTTGGGTGCCGTATCCCGGCACTTCGGTTATGTCCCGAACATTTGCAGGCTTGATCCCGGCCTGTCGCGCGGCTTTGGCCAATGACACGGACAAGGGATGCGCAGAGGCCTCGGTCAGGGCCAGCGCAACCTCGACCTGCGCGCGGGCGTGATCGCCAAGATTGACCAGTTCCGGCGCACCCGAGGTCAGCGTGCCCGTCTTGTCGAACACCACGGTGTCGGTCTCGGACAACCGTTCGAGCGCGGTTGCGTGCTTGATCAGCATACCCTTGCGGAACAACCGGCCCGAGGCAGCGGTGGTCACTGCCGGAACAGCCAGACCCAAGGCGCAGGGACAGGTGATGATCAGAACCGCCGCGGCGATGTTCAGAGCGGTGCGCAAATCGCCCGAATAGATGTACCACCCCACAAAGCTGAGCGCCGAAAGGATGTGGACACCGGGCGCATAAAGCTTGGCGGCCTTGTCGGCCAGCGAGGTATAGCGGGACCGCCCCGATTCAGCGATGGCCACCAGATCCGCCATCCGGTGCAGCGACGTATCCTGCCCCACTGCTGTGGCGCGCAGGGTTAGCGGACCTGTCAGGTTGACCTCGCCCGCACTGACCAGCTGGCCGGCTTCGGCAAACACCGGCAGGGTTTCCCCCGTCAACAGCGAACGGTCCAGTTCGGATTGGCCAGACACAATCTGACCGTCCACCGGCATTCGGCCACCGGGGCGCACAAGGATCAGATCACCAACCTTCAGATCGGCCACCGCAACTTCGGCCTCTAGCCCGTCCACGATGCGGATGGCGCGCGGCACTTCCAGAGCGGTAAGCTCTTCTGCCGCGGATCGGGCTGCGGCGCGGGTGCGGTAGTCCAGATATCGGCCCGCCAGCAGGAAGAATGTCAGGGTCAGCGCGGCATCGAAATAGGCATGCTCTCCGCTCAGTGCGGTCTCCCACAGGGATGTGACCAGCGCCAGCAGGATCGCCAGCGTGATCGGCACATCCATGTTCAGCCGCCGTACCCGCAGGGCGCTCCAAGCGTTGGCAAAGAACGGTTGCGCCGAAAAGGCAATGGCGGGCAGCGCGATTGCAGCGGAGATCCAGTGGAACATGTCACGCGTCGCGTCTGTTGCGCCGGACCAGACCGACACCGACAACAGCATCACGTTCATGGAAGCAAACCCGGCGACGGCCAGTCGCATCAGCAGGTCACGTCCCGCCTTGTCCGCCTGTGTTGCCGACAAAGCGCCGGGGTCAAGCTCGTGCGCTTCGAAACCTGCCCGTTCAAGCACCGGGATCAGATCGGCCGCTCGGGTTTCCGGCGCGGCTTTGATCATCGCCCGTTTCAGAGTCAGGTTGACCCGCGCGTCTTCGACACCGGGATGGGCGTTCAGTTCACGTTCGACCGTCGTGATACAGGCCGAGCAGTGGATGCCCGGCAAGGACAAGGCAATCTGCACATCTTCCGGAATCGGGCGCGCGGGTTCTGCTGGTGCTGCCAGACACCCCGGGCAGGCCGCCGTACCGGATGAAAGCTGCGCCGTCATCGGCTACCCTTTCACATACAGCGGAACGCGCTGCGAAAACTCGGCGCCACTGCCGTCACGCGCGACCAGCCGGATATTCCAGTTGCCCTTGCCCAGCATGGCCGGAGTGGCATAGGCCGCGCCGTCAAAGGTGAAATCCGGTGCGAAATCGTCCCGCACATGGGTTGCGCGGCCAACCACCGCCTGCAATTCGCTGACCTGAACCGGTGCGCCGGTCGCGTCCGTAATATGCAGGATCAGAAGACCACCTTTGGTTTCTGCCCGAACCGTCCAGCCCAATGCCTGCTGCTCTTTCAGGCGATCGTTGAACTCCTGGCTGGCAACGTAGGAATTCTTGACCTCCAGCCCCGGAAACGTCTTCACCGCATTATAAGCCAGCACGAGGTTCACCGCGATGATCACGCCAAAGGCGCCGACAAACACCGCCAAAGCGTGCTTTCCGGTGAATTTACGTTCGGTCATGATCAGTTCCCCCGTCCGTTGAACGTGGTGTCTTTGTAAGCACGTTCGCCGCTGCTGAGGTCTTCGACCCAGATCCGCACTGGCGTCGCTTCTGCTGCCGCCGGACCGCTGTCACGGGATGCCACGATATATACACGGGTCAATTGTGCCGTATCCGCCGTGACATTCACAGTATCTATCTTGGTTCCCTCAATTTCCAATCGCATCGACGGATCGCCCGCCAGAGACAATTTGAACAGGCGGTCCTCACCGTGCTTGTTGCGCAGCCTGACGTCATAGGTGTTTCGAATGGTGCCATCCGACAGAGTGACAAAGGTCGGGTTGCGCACGGGTGCTACGGTCAGATCGATGTCAGAGCGAATGAACAGGGCGAACAGCAGCGCAACCCCCACCAGTGACCACAACGAGGTGTACAGGATCGTACGGGGCCGGAAGATGTGTTTCCAGACATTCTTGGGCGGCTGGCCTGAGCGTTCGCGCGGCTCGTCGCTGAGCGCCATATAATCGATCAGCCCGCGCGGTTTGCCGATCTTGGCCATCATGTCGTCACACGCGTCGATACACAGAGCACAGGTGATACATTCAAGCTGCTGACCATCGCGGATATCGATTCCGACAGGGCAGACATTGACGCAGGCCATGCAGTCGATGCAATCCCCCAACTCGGAATCAGCTGTCCGCTTGCCTTTGCCGCGCGGCTCACCACGCCATTCGCGGTATCCCACGACCAGCGTATCTTCATCCATCATCGCGGCCTGAATGCGCGGCCAAGGACACGCGTAGATACAAATCTGTTCGCGGGCGAACCCGCCGAAAAAGAAGGTCGTGCCAGTCAGAACCAGCATCGTCGTGTAAGCGACGGGATGCGCGTTGCCCGTCACAAGATCGCGGAGCAACGTCGGCGCATCCGCAAAATAAAACACCCAGGCACCGCCGGTGGCCAGGCCGATCAGGAACCAGGTTACCCATTTCGTCAACCGGAGCCGAGCCTTGCGGAAATCCAGCTTTTCCTGACGATGCAGGCGCAAACGGGCGTTTCTGTCGCCTTCGATCCAGCGCTCGACCAGAATGAAAAGGTCAGTCCAGACCGTTTGCGGGCAGGCATACCCGCACCAGACCCGCCCCAGCGCAGATGTGAATAGAAACAGACCTAGCCCCGCCATGATCAGCAGGCCCGCCACGAAATAAAACTCGTGCGGCCAGATTTCGATCCAGAAGAAATAGAAGCGTCGGTTTGCCAAATCCAGCAGGACGGCCTGATCCGGCAAGCTGGGGCCGCGATCCCATCTGATCCAGGGCGTTACATAGTAAATGCCCAGTGTCACGATAAGGATGATCCATTTCAGGTTCCGAAATGGCCCAGAAACGCGCCTTGGAAAGATCGGTTCTCGTGCGGCGTATAGGCTGGGGGTGGGGTTGGAATCGCTCACAGGCTGGCTCCGGTACTGGCTCTTCTGAGTGTGTGTTCTTCCAGATCACGTGCATAGCAACTTTGACATGGGTCAAAACGCGCATCGTACAGACACCTTTTATCACATTTCCCGTGCCTGATGCCTCAACCACGTCACAAAAGTTCTGACAGCTGGTCTAAGTGCTGAATTTGGCGTCACAATATGGTATCCGCGAGTATCCGGCTCTGCATAAAGCTCGACAATACGACCGGCCTTGATGTCAGGCTCGACGAAATGTCGCACCGTGACAGTGACCCCCTGCCCGGCCCGCAGACCGTCCAGCACCAGGTTTCCCGGCAGCTCGGTCCGGCCCGCACCGCGTTCAGGACCGGCACCATGTTCGGCCAGCCAGGTCGTCGCCTCGGTGGTGCCGATTTCCTCGAGCCAGGGCAGTTGGGCCAACTCGGTCGGCGTCCATGACGTCTTTTCACCCAGCAGTTTCGGAGCGGCGACGATGACCACCGGCGACTGCAACAGCATCTCTGATTGCACACCGGTCCAACCGCCGGGGCCGTACCGAATGGCAATGTCGATCCCACCCGGTCGCAGTTCAACAACTTCGGCAGTGGGATCGAGGATCAGGTTCACCTCGGGATGGGTTTCGCGAAAAGCCGGTAGACGCGGCATCAGCCAAGAGGCCGCAAAAGAGGATGTCAGCGACACGTGGACCGGGCGATCCTGACCAGACCGCACCAAATCCCCCACTGCCGCCTCGATCGCGCCAAACCCGAGTTGCAGGGCTCGGGCCAGATGTTCACCATCGGCGGTCAGGGTCAGGGCCTTGCCTGTTCGATCCAGCAAGGCAGCACCCAGATGGTTCTCAAGTACGCGCAACTGCTGGCTAATCGCCGCATGGCTTACGTTCAACGCAGCACCAGCTTCGACGACATTGCGTTTTTCAGCAAATGCCGCAAACGCCCTCAGCGCGGCCAATGGGGGAAGCGACAACCAATTCATATGTAACCCTGACTTACACTATGGAATGGTATTTGAGTCGCATTCAGCACTTCAAAGGTCAATCTTTATTGCAGAGATACCCTTGCAGAGGAGACCAACCATGCTGACCGTTTTTGCCAGATCTTTCATGACCGCAACCCGGATCAATGCGCCGCATATTCGCGATGTGCCAAAACCGGGTCGCCACAAACGCCGTTGGCTGCCGGAAGGTCATTGGTGGATTAAAAACCCGCGCGAGGTGGATCCGAACAACTTTTGACGCAGGTAACAGTAAACCTGAATCTGGACCACAGGTTTAAGTGGCCTTATTGTGGGAAAAAAGCACCGGCTGTTCAGGAAACGCGCGAACAGATGGAACAGCCGGTGCCCCAGCCTTCGGGCGGCGAACCGCCCGAAGGTGTTCTTTAGATCTTACTGACCGCCGCCCAACTGGTGGACATAGGCAGATACGGCGCGAATCTGCGCCTCGGTCAGGCGGGTATCCCAGTTCGGCATGACACCAAAGCGGCTGTAAGTTACGGTTTCCGTCAGCATTTCTTCACTGCCACCGTAAAGCCAGATCGCGTCAGTCAGGTTCGGCGCACCCTGGAAGATATCGCCTGTGCCATCCTCGCCGTGGCAGGCCGCACAGTTGTCTTCGAAGACAACTTTACCTGCCTGCGCTGCCGCATCGTCGGTCTGGGCATTGCTCAGCGACATGACGTACTGGACCACCTGCGTGATTTCCTCATGTTCGAGGATTTCGCCAAATGCCGGCATCTCGGAATAGCGCGCATCGGCGCTTTCTTCGTTCCGGATACCGTAGCTGACGGTGTAAACGATATCGTCCAGCGTTCCGCCCCACAGCCAGGCATCATCCAACAGGTTCGGGAATCCCGGCGCACCCTGCGCACCCGAACCATGGCATTGTGCGCACCAGGTCCGGAACACCGCACCTCCCGAGTTCACGGCATATTGCTGCAGTTCTGCATCCTTGGCGATGTCTTCCAGCGAAGTTTCCACCAGCTTGGCGTTCCAGGGCGCGTTTGCCTCTTCGAAGGCAACCATGTCCTGCTGAACGTTTTCTCGGGTTGACCATCCCAGCACACCGGCTGTCGCGCCGTGGACCAAGGGCCAGGCCGGAAACATGATCGTATAGATCACGCCCCAGAAGATGGTGGCGTAGAAGGTCCATAGCCACCAGCGCGGCATGGGATTGTCGAATTCCTCAATCCCGTCCCAGCTGTGCCCGGTTGTATTTGGATCGCCCGGCTGTTTATCAGGTGTCTTGCTCATTGCCGCGCCTCCTTGGGTGTGGCGGGTTTGTCTTGATGCCGGAAGGGAATGTTGGCGGTGTCCTTGTATTCCTTGCTGGCACCGGGGCGGAAAACCCAGATCACGATGCCAACGAAGAAGGCAAACAACACAAGCAGCATCCAGCTATCCGCGAACTGTCGAAGAAGTGTGTATTCTTCCATCCCACCCTCCTGTTAACGGCTTGCATCCGGGGTAAAGGTCGAGAAATCGACCAGCGTACCCAGCATTTGCAGATAGGCGATCAGCGCGTCGGCTTCGGTCAGTTCAGGCTGACCATCGAAGTTGCGTACGTTGACCTTGTCACCGTACCGCTCCAGCAGACCGTCGTAGTCACTGTCCGGGTCGGCCTGCGCGCTGAAATCGGCAACCGCGTTTTCCAGCATCTCGTCGGTATAAGGGGTGCCGACAACCGCATTGGTCGCCATGATGTCACCGATATACTTGCCGTCGATCTTGCGATGTTCGAGGAAGCCGTATTTGGGCATCACCGATTCAGGCACCACAGACTGAGGGTCGCGCAGGTGGTCCATCTGCCACTGATCCGAATAGCGGCCACCGACACGCGCCAGATCAGGTCCGGTACGCTTTGATCCCCACTGGAACGGGTGGTCATACATCGATTCAGCCGCCAGCGAGTAGTGGCCATAACGTTCGACCTCGTCCCGCATCGGGCGGATCATCTGGCTGTGGCAGACATAGCAGCCTTCGCGGATGTAAATCTCACGCCCTGCCATTTCGAGAGGGGTGTAAGGGCGCATGCCCTCCACCTTCTCGATGGTGTTCTCAAGATAGAACAGCGGGGTGATCTGCACCAGGCCACCGATGGTCACGACCAGAAAGCTGAAGATCAGCAGGAGGGTCGCGTTGGTCTCGAGGATCTTATGTTTGTCGAGAATTGCCATTGCTCCGGCCCTCCCTCTATTCAGCAGGGACCGCGACGGTCAGGCTGGCCTCTTTGGCCGGCGCTTTCCGCACAGTCATCCACAGGTTGTAGCACATGATCACGGCGCCAGCGACGAACAGAACGCCACCCAGAGCACGCACCACATACATCGGGAACTTGGCGGCCACGGTGTCAGCGAACGAGTTCACCAGGAAGCCATTTGCATCCACTTCACGCCACATCAGGCCTTCCATGATACCGGTGACCCACATCGACGCGGCATAAAGCACGATGCCGATCGTGGCGAGCCAGAAGTGCCAGCTGACCATCTGCAGCGAGTACAGACGCTCGCGCTTCCAAAGCACGGGCACCAGGAAGTACAGCGCGCCAAAGGTGATCATGCCGTTCCAGCCCAGCGCGCCCGAATGCACGTGACCAATGGTCCAGTCGGTGTAGTGGCTGAGGCTGTTCACAGCACGGATCGACATCATCGGACCTTCAAAGGTGGACATGCCGTAGAAGCCGACCGAGATGACCATCATGCGGATCACCGGATCGGTGCGCAGCTTGTCCCATGCGCCCGACAGCGTCATCAGACCGTTGATCATACCACCCCAGGACGGCATCCACAGGATCACCGAGAACACCATGCCCAGCGTCGACGCCCAGTCAGGCAGCGCGGTATAGTGCAGGTGGTGTGGACCGGCCCAGATATACAGGAAGATCAGCGCCCAGAAGTGGATGATCGACAGCTTGTACGAAAACACCGGGCGTTCGGCCTGTTTCGGGATGAAATAGTACATCATGCCCAGGAAACCCGCGGTCAGGAAGAAGCCCACAGCGTTGTGGCCATACCACCACTGGATCATGGCATCCTGCACACCCGACCAGACGATGACCGATTTCGAACCCCAGATGCTGACCGGGATGGTCATGTTGTTGACCAGATGCAGCATGGCGACGGTGACGATAAAGGCCAGATAGAACCAGTTGGCCACATAGATGTGGGGTTCTTTCCGCTTGATGATCGTACCCAGGTAGACCGCCAGATAGGCGACCCAAACAATGGTCAGCCACAGATCGACATACCATTCAGGTTCGGCATATTCCTTGGACTGCGTTCCGCCCAGCACATAGCCGGTTGCGGCCAGAACGATGAACAGCTGATAGCCCCAGAACACGAACCACGCGAGGTTGCCGCCCCAAAGCCGCGCCGCGCTGGTACGCTGAACCACATAGAACGAGGTTGCGATCAATGCGTTACCGCCAAAGGCAAAAATGACCGCCGAAGTGTGCAACGGACGCAGACGACCAAAATTCAGATAACCCTGCGCCCATTCGAAGTTCAGTACCGGAAACGCCAGCTGAAACGCGATAAAGGTCCCGGCGAAGAACCCGATCACGCCCCAAAAGGCAGTTGCGATCACGCCATAGCGGATCACGTCATCCATGTATTCGCCCGAGCGGTCGATCTGAATATCTGGCTCGTCAGTGTTTCGAAGCGTCCAGATGAACAGGCCACCGGCGATGAGCATCACCAGCAGCGCATGTACCTGATACGCCAAATCGCGTGCATAATTGGTTCCGATCGCTGCAAACAGCGCGATCAGACCAAGCACGATCAGCTTGATGTAATTCGACATATTGCGTCCCTTTGCCATGCTCCGCGCGCTTTTGATTCTTATGACGCGCGAAACCCATTTGACTGGCTGCCGTTCTGAAGCACGGCCACCTTCATTGCTTTGATCTGTATCAAGACAGTCCAGCGTTTTCTATGACACGCATGGTAGTAGAAAAGGGCTAACAGGTCACATGAGACCAATTGCCCGAACCATGAGGTCAAAATGGCGTACAAATCTCTTCTCACAGTCATGACCGAAACGCAGACTGCACAGGCTGCTTTGGCGCAGATTGTGGCCCTGGCCGAGGCTCAGGATGCCCATGCCGAAGTCCTGTGTCTGGGCGTCGATCGCAGTCAGACAGGTTACTATTATGCGGGTGCCAATGCTTTGATCGTTCAGGAAACGCTGAACCGGGCCAATGCCGAGGCAAAGGATTTGCTGGCCTTTGCCAATGACTATCTCGGCAAATCCGGTGTGCGTTGGTCCGCCGAACACGGCGTTGCACAAATTGCCGATATCGGGCGCCACGTCGCGCACCGGGCCCGGTTTTCCGACCTTGTGATCCTGCCACATCCGTATGGTGAAGGTCGGGGGGCCGAGGCCGAGCCCATTATCGAAGCGGCCATGTTCGAAGGACATTGCCCTGTTCTTGTGGTTCCCGACAGCGGCGCGCCGTTGAAAGCGCCGGGCAACATCATGATCGCCTGGAACGAAAGCGTCGAGGCCATGTGCGCCATCCGGCGGGCCCTGCCCTTCCTCAAACGGGCCGAGATCGTCCGTATTGTGGTTATTGACCCACCACAGCACGGGCCAGACCGGTCGGACCCGGGTGGGATGCTGTCCCAGATGCTGGCCCGTCATGGTGTCAAATGCGAGATCGATGTGCTCAGCAAGACCATGACCCGCGTCTCGGATATCCTTAATCGCCACGCGACGGATACCGAATCGGACATGATTGTGATGGGCGCTTATGGCCACTCCCGCTTTCGCGAAGCCATTCTGGGCGGGGCGACCCGGAACATGCTGGAACAATCCTCGGTTCCGGTGTTCCTGGCGCACTGACCTAAACAAGCAAAAAGCCGCCTCGACAGGCGGCTTTTTTCACCCCCGACGAATGAGGCCGATCAGGAACAACAGGATCACGGCCCCAATTGTTGCGAAAAGGATCGACGACAACAGGCCCCCGCCAACAGAAAATCCTAGCGCCGGAAAGATCATGCCCGACAGGAACGCACCGACGATGCCGACGATAATGTTGCCGATCAGGCCGAACCCACGGCCCTCCATGATCTTTCCCGACAGCCATCCAGCGATTGCGCCAATGAACAGCATTGCCAACAGACTGCTGAACCCCATGCCACACTCCTATGTTAGTTCGTGAACCGACCGGATGGTCGCGGTAAGCGAGTTCTGCCGAGCGAAAGACCGGTCAGACCAGAAACCCGCCATCGGAATCGTCGCCTGCTTCTTCCATGAGCCGGCCAAGATCGGGGATGGTCACGTGACGTTTGCCTTCCAGCAAGATCAAACCGTCCTTTTTCAGAGCTGAGATCTGGCGGCTGACCGTCTCAAGCGTAAGTCCCAGATAATCCGCCATGGCCTCTCGGGTCAGGGGCAGATCGAACACGATCGGTCCCGACAGGCCCTTTTGACCAATCGACGCATCCCGGCGGGCAATGATCGATATCAGGCTGGCGATTTTTTCGCGCGCTGTCTTGCGACCCAGAACCAGCATCCATTCACGGGCAGCATCAAGCTCGTCCAACGTCATCTGTAGCAGGCGATGCGCGATGTGTGGCGTTTCGTTCATCAGCTCTTCAAATGGTTTCTTGCGGAAACAGCACATCACGACATCCGTTGTCGCCTGCACATCGTAAGGCGCAATGTCGCGCCCCGGGCGACCGACGAAATCGCTGGGCAAGAGAAGACCAACCATCTGGGTGCGCCCGTCTTCCATCGTTTGTGTCAGCGACGCGATTCCCGCGACGACTGAACCGACAAAATTCATCTGGTCGCCCGACCAGATGATGGTCTGACCCGCTTCGAAACTGCGGTAATACTTAATGGCATC
The DNA here is from genome assembly GCF_056536285.1 of Ruegeria sp. AF3. NCBI lineage: Bacteria > Pseudomonadati > Pseudomonadota > Alphaproteobacteria > Rhodobacterales > Roseobacteraceae > Ruegeria > Ruegeria sp. AF3. The sequence continues at coordinate 1,434,281 of NZ_JBQFJM010000001.1, forward strand.
AAGCGCTTCCAGCTCGTCAGCGTCACAGCGGGCGCAGACCGCGCGATGTCGTATCGGGCAGTCTGCGCAATTTGAATGATCGAACTGTGCTTTTATTGTCATCTGCGTTTCCACTTGATCTCCGTCAAAGCACCTAAGTCGCCTGCCCCCTAAGGGTATCGTCATGATAGTGAAACCACAATTGGCAAAGCTTGGACTTTTTGACGCGAAAGTACCGCGTTACACAAGCTATCCCACAGCGCCCCATTTCAACAATGACGTGGGGGCGGACATGTTTGGCGACTGGATTTCGGGAATCGAGCCCGGCAGCGCCATATCCCTTTATATCCACGTCCCGTTCTGCCGCAGGCTGTGCTGGTTCTGCGCCTGCAGGACGCAAGGCACACAAACCGACAATCCGGTGATTGCATATGTGGATGTTCTAAAAGCCGAGCTGGACCTGCTGGCGGCGCGCCTGCCCGCGGATGTGGTGCTGTCGCGCCTGCACTGGGGCGGCGGTACGCCAACGTTGTTGAACGCCCAGCTGATGCGCGATCTGGCACAGCACATTCTGGGGATCATCCCCATGGGGCCGGACGCCGAGTTTTCGGTTGAAATCGATCCGAACGAGATTGACGAGGCGCGTCTGGATGCGCTGGCAGAGGCAGGCATGAACCGCGCCTCGATTGGAGTGCAGGATTTCGACGATGAAATCCAGAAGACCATTGGCCGCATTCAAAGCTACGATACCACGCGCGACGCGATCGACATGATCCGCGCACGTGGCATTGCCAGCCTGAACGCGGATATCCTTTACGGGCTGCCACACCAGACGAAGGCCCGGATGACGGAAAGCGTGCAGAAGCTTCTGTCGCTCAGCCCGGACCGCGTGGCGCTTTATGGGTACGCCCATGTGCCGTGGATGGCCAAACGGCAGCAGCTGATCCCGTCGGACGCACTGCCAACGCCCGAACAACGGCTGGAACTGTTCGACACCGCCCGCCGCCTGTTCCTGTGGGACAACTACGCCGAGATCGGCATCGACCATTTTGCCACGCAGGATGACGGGCTGACCCAGGCCCTGCGCACGGGTCGTCTGAAGCGGAACTTCCAGGGTTATACCGACGATCAGGCCGATGTGTTGATCGGTGTCGGGGCCAGCTCGATCTCGCGCTTTCCACAGGGCTATGCGCAGAACGCCCCGGCCACATCCGCCCATACAAAAGCCATCCGCAACGGGCAGTTTTCGACGTCCCGCGGGCACTTGTTCAAAGGTCAGGATATTCTGCGCGCCCGTCTGATCGAAGCGCTGATGTGCGATTTCCGGATCGATTCGGCTGAAATCCTGCGCGATCACGATATCTCGGCCGCAGCGCTGAATGAGATGTATCGTGCCGCCAACGCCTCATTCGACGGGCTGCTGCAAATCAGCGAGGAAGGGCTGTTCATCCCCCCCGAGGCGAGGGCGCTGACCCGGATGGTTGCCCGCAGCTTTGACGCATACGACCTCAGCAAAGCCGGGCACAGCTCGGCGATCTGACCTTTTTTTCGGGCAACATTCAGCCCGTTGAGTACAAAACACATCGGGGGCTTGACGCACGCCTGCGGTTTTTCCCACACTCAAGCTGTGGGGTGATGTTTCGCCCTGCGGCCTGAGGCGGGCAAATTACAGACAGTCCTAGCTGACGCGACTGCGTCGGACGGCCCTTTTCGTGCAGCCATTCTGCAACCTGAAAGAGGGACAACACTCATGCGCGTATTCACCGTCCTCGGGCCCAGCCAGTCGGGCAAATCTACCCTGGTCGAGGCCATCAGCCGCCTCGACGGGCGCCCGACCACATTCGATGTTTCCGGAACCGTGCACTTGCACGGTTTTTCTTACCTGGACGAGCCCTGGTGCGCGATCGACGTGGATGGGGGTGGCGATTCCCTCGCGTATGTCGGCCCAGCCATGGCGATCTCGGATGCTGCCGTTATCGTGGTACCGCCCGATCCAAATGCCGCCGTGCTGTGTGCGCCGTATCTTCGGCTGGTGGAAGAGGCAGGCATTCCCTGTTTTCTTTTCATCAACCGCATGGACAACCCCAATGGCCGCATCCGCGACATCATCGCGGCGCTGCAAACCTACTGCACGCACCACATCGCCCTGCGTCAGGTTCCGATCCGCGAGGGGGACACGATCATCGGCGCGGTCGATCTGATCTCGGAACGGGCGTGGAAATATCAGGAGGGCCAGCCGTCGGCCCTGATAGAGCTGCCCAAATCTGTCGAGGATCGCGAGCAGGAAGCCCGGACCGAGTTGCTTGAGACACTTTCCGATTTCGATGACCACCTGCTGGAACAATTGATTGAAGACAAACAGCCCCCAAGCGATGAGGTTTATGAGCTGGCCGCGCAGGTTTTGCAGAATCATCAGTTGATCCCAGCCTGTCTGGGCGCCGCAAGCCACGGCAACGGGCTGACGCGCCTGATGAAAGCACTGCGTCATGAGGCCCCCGAGTTTGATATCGCCGCCGGACGAGACGAGGCCGCCGAAAACGCCCGTGCCATCGCGGGCTTTGCGGATGTCAAAAAGCATATCGGAAAGATCATCGTTCTGCGCGGCCTTGGGGACGGGGTAAAAGCCCATGAGGCGTTGGGCGGTGAAACGGTCGGCAACCTGACAACACTGGACGCCAAGACCCAGATCGCCGCGCTGGAGGCCGGGCAGATCGGACTGGCGGTCAAATCCGATCACCTCAACCCCGGATACATTTATGACAGTTCCTCCGCGACAGAGTTGCCAGAATGGGCGTCTTCTCATCCGGTTGCGCATCGTCAAGTCGTCTCGCCCGCGCATGAGCGGGACGATGTGCGCCTGTCAAACGCCCTGAGCCGTCTGGCCGAAATCGATCCGGGCCTGCATCTGCAACAGGATGAGATGAGCGGCCATTCGATTCTGGGCTCGCAAGGTCCGCAACATATGCGCCGCGTGACCGCCAAGCTGGCAGAGGATTTCGGGATCGAGATCGAGGCGGAACAGGTGGAAACCGCCTATCGCGAAACCATCCGCGCAACGGTTGAGCATCGCCATCGCCATCGCAAGCAATCCGGCGGCGCGGGGCAATTCGCGGATGTGGTAATATCGGTCGCGCCATTGCCGCGCGGATCGGGGTTCCAGTTCGATGAAGTGGTCAAGGGCGGTGCCGTTCCCAAAAACTACATCCCGTCGGTGGAACACGGGGCCAAGGACGCATTGGAACAAGGCCCCGAGGGCTTTCCGGTGGTTGATGTCAAAGTGACCCTGAGCGATGGCAAACACCACAATGTGGACAGTTCGGATTACGCCTTCCGGACCGCAGGCAAGAACGCCGTGCGCGAGGCATTGCCGCAAGCCAAACCTGTGGTCCTGCAACCGATCCTGAGCGCCGAGATACACTTACCCTCGGCTTTTGTGGGCGATCTCGTACCAACGATCAGCACCCTTCAGGGGCAGGTTCTGGGATTTGAGGGCAACCCGAATGCAACGGGCTGGGAGATATTCAACGCCCAGTTGCCCGCCGTTGCCGAGGACGAGCTGCACCGCACCCTTGCCAGTGCCACACGTGGAACTGGGTGGGTCAAGCTGAGCTTTGATCACTATGAAGAACTGCGCGGGCCTGTGCCCCAGTCATCGGCGCGAGAAAAAGCCAGCGCCTGACGCGCGACACCGGGCGGGCTGTTCTCAGCCCGCCGCTGCGATCAATTCGCGGGTATAGTCGGTCTGGGCGTTTTCGAACAAATCCTCTGCCGCGCCCATTTCGACCACATCGCCGTTTCGCATGACGATCACGTTGTGCGACATGGCACGGACCACTTTCAGGTCATGGCTGATGAACAGATAGGCCAGCCCGTATTTCTGTTGCAGATTGCGAAGCAGATCGACGATCTGAACCTGAACGGTCATATCCAGCGCGCTGGTCGGCTCGTCCAGAACCAGCAGTTTGGGACGCAGAACCATTGCGCGCGCAATGGCGATGCGCTGACGCTGACCGCCAGAAAACTCGTGCGGGTATCGATCCATCGTCGCCGGATCAAGCCCCACTTCAGTCATCACCTCGGCCACAAGTTCGCGTGGCGCGCGGTCCGGGTCGACTTTGTGAATGGCCAGACCTTCCGCAATGATCTGCTGGCAGGTCATCCGCGGGCTGAGGCTGCCAAACGGGTCCTGAAACACGATCTGCATGTCCTTGCGCAACCGGCGCAGTTCCCGCGTGGACCATTTGCGCACGTCCTGATCACGAAAGGTGATGCCACCCTCGGACGCGATCAACCGCATCATGGCCAGCGCCAGCGTGGTCTTGCCTGACCCGCTTTCGCCAACAATCCCCAACGTCTCACCCGCGCGCACGCTAAGGGTCGCGTCGTTCACCGCTTTCACATATCCAACCGTTCGCTTCAGAAACCCGCGCTGGATCGGGAACCAGACCTTAAGGTGGTCGGTGCGTGCGACCTCTTCCGCATCTGAGGCAACGGGTTCAGGCCGACCCGACGGCTCCGCCGCCAGAAGTTTGCGGGTATAGGGGTGCTGCGGGTTTTCGAATATCTCGGCCGTCACGCCGGTTTCGACAATCTCGCCGTCTTTCATCACACAGACCCGGTCGGCAATGCGGCGCACGATGCCCAGATCATGGGTGATAAACAGCATCCCCATGTTTTCCGATTTCTGCAATTCAGCCAGCAGTTCGAGGATCTGCGCCTGAATGGTCACATCCAGAGCCGTTGTCGGCTCATCCGCGATCAGGATGTCCGGTTTGTTGGCAAGGGCCATTGCGATCATCACCCGTTGCCGCTGACCGCCCGACAACTGATGCGGATAGCTGTCCAGCCGGTCTTGAGGATCGCGGATACCGACCTTGGTCAGCAACTCGACAATCCTGTCTCTCGCCACATCGCCCGCCACCCCCTGATGCAGGGCCAGCGATTCAGCCATCTGTTTCTGGATCGTGTGCAACGGGTTCAGCGAGGTCATCGGCTCCTGAAAGATAAAGCTGATGTCGTTGCCCCGCACATCCATCAGACGCTGTTCCGAGGCGCCAATCATCTCTTGCCCGTCATAGGTGACCGAGCCGTCGACCAACGCGCTGTCGCCCAGCAGGGAAACGGTCGATAACGCCGTCACGGATTTTCCTGATCCGGATTCGCCCACCAGCGCGACGGTTTCACCCCGGTCCACAGTGAAGGACACGCCTTTGACCGCCGCGTTGACCTGCCCATCCTGACGGAACGAGACCTTGAGGTTTTTCACATCCAGCAAGCTCATGAGAAGGTCTTTCTGGGATCAAACGCATCGCGAACGCCTTCGAAGATGAAGACCAGCAGCGACAGCATAATGGCAAAGGTGAAGAAGGCGGTGAAGGCCAGCCACGGGGCCTGAAGGTTCTGCTTGGCCTGCAAGGTCAGCTCTCCCAGCGAGGGGGCCGAGGACGGCAGGCCAAAGCCCAGATAATCCAGCGAAGCCAGCCCGCCGATGGTTCCGGTGACGATGAACGGCATGAAGGTCAGCGTGGCCACCATCGCATTGGGCAGCATATGACGGAACATGATCGTCATGTTGCCCACGCCCAGCGCCCGCGCGGCGCGCACATATTCAAGGTTCCGCGCCCGCAGGAACTCGGCGCGGACCACTCCGACCAGCCCGGTCCAACTGAACAGGATCATCAGCGCGACCAGCAACCAGAAACTTCGCCCCAGCACCGCAAACATGATGATGATGACGTAAAGCGACGGGGTTGCGGACCAGATTTCGATGATCCGCTGAAAGATCAGGTCCAGCCACCCACCAAAGAACCCTTGTATGGCCCCGGCGAAAATCCCGATCAGGCTTGCCGCGCCCGTCACAAGCAGCGTGAACAGGATCGACAAACGAAAGCCGTAAATCACGCGGGCCAGCACGTCGCGCTTGGTATCATCGGTACCCAGCAGGTTCTGGCCGTTGGGCGGCAGGGGCGCCGCGCCGGGCCGGTCCACCGAGGTATTGAAGGAATAGGGGATCAACGGCCAGAGCGACCAGCCGCGTTCAAAACCCTCAGCCTGGAACGTTCCGGCGTCGATCTGTTCGATGATGCCTTCGGGATCATCGAAACAGTCTTCCAATCCACCGCTGTCGATCAGGCACTGAACTTCGGGGTCGCGATAGATCGCTTCGGTCTGGAAATCGCCGCCAAATTCGGTTTCGGCGTAGAAGTTGAAGATCGGCGTAAAGTACTCTCCCCGATATTTCACAAGGATGGGTTTGTCGCTTGCGATAAACTCGGCAAAGAGCGACAGGCCAAACAGGATCGAGAAGATGATCAGCGACCAGAAGGCCCGTCTGTTGCGGCGGAAGTTGCTCCAGCGGCGCTGGTTCAGCGGGGACAAAGCCATTTACCCCTCCCGCTTTTCGAAATCGATGCGCGGGTCGACCAGCACATACATCAGGTCGCTGATGATGCCGACGACCAGCCCCATCAGACCGAAGATGAACAGCGTGCCGAAGATCACCGGATAATCGCGCGCAACGGCAGCCTCGAACCCTAATCGGCCCAGACCATCCAGCGAAAAGATCGTCTCGATAATGATCGACCCCCCGAAGAACACACCGATGAACACGGCCGGGAACCCTGCGATCACGATCAGCATCGCGTTTCGGAAGACATGATTATAGAGCACCTTGCGCTCGCTCAACCCTTTGGCGCGGGCTGTCATGACGTACTGTTTCTTGATCTCGTCCAGAAACGAGTTCTTGGTCAGCAGGGTCAGCGTCGCAAAGGCCGAGATCGTCAACGCAATCGTCGGCAGCGCTATGTGCCAGAAATAATCCGTGATCTTGCCAAAGAAACTCAGGCTGTCCCAATTGTCCGACGTCAGACCGCGCAGCGGGAAGATTTGCCAATATGATCCGCCAGCGAAGAGCACCAGCAGCAGGATCGCAAACAAAAAGCCCGGAATGGCATAGGCCACAATAATCGCCCCGCTTGTCCAGGTATCGAATTGCGATCCATCCTTGACCGCCTTTCGAATACCCAGCGGGATCGAGACCAGATAGGCAATCAGGGTCGACCACAGCCCCAGCGAGATCGAGACCGGCATCTTTTCAAGCACCAGGTCGATCACACTGATCGAGCGGAAATAACTCTCGCCGAAATCAAACGTCAGATAGTTGCCCATCATGATCAGGAACCGTTCAAGCGGGGGCTTGTCGAAGCCGAATTCTTTTTCGAGTTCGGCAATAAACTCGGGCGGAAGGCCGCGTGCGCCGACATATTTGTCGTCGAAGACACCGCCCGCCGGTTCGGAACCCGCTCCGGCATCGCCCCCACCGGCGAACCCGGCGAATACGTCACCCTGACCTTCGATTTGCGCGATGATCTGTTCGACCGGCCCGCCAGGTACGAACTGGACCAGCGTGAAGTTGACGATCATGATACCCAGAAGGGTCGGAATGATCAGCAATAAGCGTCTTAGTATATAGGCGCCCATGTTATCGCAGCGCGCCTTTCGCTTTCAACGCAGCCTGTTTTTCCGGATTGATCCACCACAGATCAAGATAACCCAGTGAATAGGGCGGCAGGTTTTCTGGGTATTCGTACATATCGTAATATGCTGTCCAGTATTCTGCGATGTACCCCACGGGGATTACGAAAAACTCGTACCGCAAGGCGCGATCCAAAGCCATCAACGCCGTGTCCTGATCTGCCTGATTGTCCGTTTCAAAGGACGCCTCGATGATCGCGTCGACCAAGGGGCTGGCCAAACCTGCCGGGTTGAACAGACTAAAGGCCGCTTCTTCCGATCCGTACATCTGGCTCAGACCGCCCCCGGTAGACAAGAACGATCCGTAGCGCGTGGAATAGACCATGTCATAATCCCGCTCGCGGCTGCGCAACGTGTATTGCGCCGGATCCACTTTCTCGGTCGAGGCATCCACCCCGATGGATTGCAGGTTCTGGACATAGGTTTCGATCATCGTTGCGGTCGAGGTCGGCAGGTTTGAAGGATATGGAATTTTTACCTTCAAAGGCCGACCTTCGGCATTGCGACGAATATTGCCTTCGCCGACGGACCAGCCTGCCTCATCCAATATCCTGGCAGCTTTGCGCAGGTTCTTTCGGTCATTCAGGCGTGCAGGGTTTGATTCGTGCGCCACAACAGCGGGTTCCGTCAGGACATCTTCGGGAACGACGTCGCCAAGCGCCTGCAAGAACGCCAGCTCTGCCCCTTTGGGCAGGCCATGCGCCTCGATCGGGGTTCCTTGCGTGAAAGAATTCCGCGGCGTGTTCAGGCCGAACAACAATGACTCGTTCGTCCATTCGAAATTGAAGGCCAGGGCCAGGGCCTTGCGGACATTCTTGTCGGCAAATTGCGGTTTTCCAAGATTGAAGACAAAGCCCGAAGGTGTCGGCGGGCTGCCATCCGCGATCTCATCCCGAATAACTGTGCCTTCATCCAGCTTTGGGAAATCATACCCGGTCGCCCAAAGCTTGGGATCACTTTCGATCCGGAATGTGTATTCACCCGCCTTGAAACCCTCGAACGCTGCCGTTTGATCGGCGAAATACTCAACCCGGATTGTATCAAAGTTGTTGCGCCCGACATTGAAAGGCAGGTCCTTGCCCCAATAATCGTCCCGGCGTTTGTAAACGATGCGGCGATTGATGTCATAGCTGTCGAGCTTGTAGGGGCCAGAGCCTACCGCCACTTCCAGCCGCGGTTCATCCAATCGCCGTGTCTCATCCGCCTCGAACCATGCTTTTGAGAAAACAGGAGTTGAGCCGACGGTTTCGATCAGGCTGCGGCGGGTGACTTCGGGATTGAAGGTAAATTTTACGGTATGGTCATCCAACGCCTCGGCTCCTGTCACCATACGGCCAACGGCCTGCGCATAAGACGGCAGGCCCTGTTCGATGAACAAACGGTGGCTGTAGACAACATCTTCCGCCGTGACAGGCGTGCCATCCCAAAAAGTTGCTTCGGGGCGCAAATGGAAAATGACGAAATTGCGCCCTTCGTCATATTCCAGACTTTCCGCAACTACGCCGTAATACTGCCCGACACTGTCTTCGGTACTTTCAAACAGGCGATCATATTGCAATGTGGTCAGCGCACCGGCACGCCCCTTTCGCGAATAGGGGTTGAGGGAATCGAACGTTCCCGACGCTGCCAACGAAAGCTCGCCACCTTTGGGGGCGTCGGGATTCACATAATTCAGATGCGCATAGTCTTCCGGGTAATCCAGATTTCCGAAATACGAATACCCGTGGCTGCGGGTGACCCCCTCATCCAGTGCCTGTGCTGTATGCGGAACAATCAGCGCGGCACAGAGCCCCAAAATGCCAACCCATGGCCTTACCTCAAGATCACGTGCAGCAGGCATCAGGGATATCATATTGCTCATCCTCTCGGTCATTGTCACCGTCAATGTCGTAACCGCTAGCTAAAGTGCCAGCACGTGCAGATTCAAGTTTAGAATGCGTGAGCACTTTGTGAAGGTTTCTTCAGACAAAAAAGCCGCTGCGTTGCGGCAGCGGCTTTGAATGGTTCTGATCGGTCAGGCAATCAGTTGCCGATTGTCTGCAGATAGGCAATCACGTCGGCGCGATCCTGCGGCTTTTTCAGGCCGGCAAAGCTCATCGATGTGCCCGAGATATAGCTGCCGGGCTTGGTCAGGAAGGCATCCAGCGCTTCGGGTGTCCAGTTGCCGCCATGCGCCTGCATACCGGCCGAGTAACCGGTGAAGCCGTTGGCCGAGGCGACGGGGCGATTAACCACACCGTACAGGTAAGGGCCGGTGCCGTTTGCGCCGTCTTCCAGCTTGTGGCACGCGGTGCATTTGCGGAACACTTTTGCGCCGCTCTCGACGTCTGCGGCGGCCAGCAGGTCTTCAAAGACCACTTCTTCACCGTCGGCGCTTTCGCCTGAGCTTTCGGTTTCGATAATGTAGGCGGCCTCAGCCGAGCCATGGCCACCGGAAGAATAGAGGACATCCGCCCCCCACTTGGCCAGAAGCAGCACCAGGAATGTGCCGAACAGGCCTGCGGCGGCCTTGGTTACTGTCATCGTGTCGAACATTGATCGCGAGTCCATTTCAGCTGTCTGGGCAGCTGTCTAAGGCTTCCCCTTGCGAGAGGCAAGGTATAGACACCGCGACGAAACGACCAAATCGCGAACTTGTTGCATGGAATCGACCAAATGACCAATCGCATTGCTTTTCAGGGGGAACCCGGCGCCTACAGTCACGAGGCCTGCCGCAACGCTCGGCCAGATATGGAAGCCCTGCCCTGCCGCACTTTCGAGGATGTGATCGAATCGGTCCGCTCGGGTGCTGCGGATCTGGCAATGCTTCCGGTCGAGAACACGACCTATGGGCGGGTGGCCGATATTCACCGGCTGTTACCCCACAGCGGGCTGCATATCATCGATGAGGCCTTTGTCCGGGTTCATATCAACCTTCTTGCCGTGCCGGGTGCAAAACTGGAAGACATAACCGAGGCGCATTCGCATCTGGTGCTGCTGCCGCAATGTGCGGGTTTCCTTAAGGAACACGGCATCCGCGGCCGCGTCAGCCCCGATAACGCCCGCGCCGCTCGCGAAGTGGCCGAGGAAGGCAATCCGCATTCAGCCGCGCTGGCCAGTGAGCTGGCCGGTGAGATCTATAACCTGAACGTTCTGGCCCGCCATATCGAGGATAATGACGACAATACGACCCGCTTTCTTGTCATGTCGCGCGAAACGGATTTGTCCCGCCGGGGCGATCATGGGATGATCACCAGCTTTGTGTTTCAGGTCCGCAACATCCCTGCTGCGCTTTACAAAGCGATGGGCGGGTTTGCCACCAATGGGATCAACATGACCAAGCTGGAAAGCTATATGGTCGACGGCTCCTTTACCGCGACGCAGTTTTACGCGGATATCGTCGGGCATCCCGAAGACCGCAACGTGCAGCTGGCCATGGACGAGCTTGAGCATTTCACGACAAATGTCGAGGTTCTGGGCGTCTATCCGGCAGCACATCCGCGTGGATAATCACGGTTCACGACGGCATTCCTTTGGGCTTGATGCGTTGTTGCCCGTTTTTTCGAAGCTGTTTGGCAATGCCGGTGGCCTGTTCACTCTTCGCGCCGCTGCGCCTAGAATCGTCGCTCTCTAGCGGTTAATCCGGTAGACCTTTGACACAGACCCATCTTGTGTGCGGTACGTCCGGAAATCCATGGCTTCGTAATAGGCCAGACCTTCAGTATTGCCTGCGCCAATTGTTGCATCGATAGCAGGGAGACCCTGCGCTAGGGCCGCGTCCAGAGTGTGCGCGAAAAGTGCGCGCCCGATCCCAAGCCGGGCGGCTGATGGTCGGATATGGGTTCCAATCACGCCCTACCCCACTGACACGCCGTAGGGGTTGTTTTCGACCGCATATTTCAGGGATTGGAACCCGAGCACGTGACCATTCGGGTCCGTGGCGATTGTACATCGTAATTGATCCGGGTGGCGAATATAGTGCCTTAGGGCAAAATCGACATCGTGGGCTTTGCGCCGCTTGCCAGCCAGGACCAGATCGTGAAGGACGCCAGCGACCCCTTCGGCATCGGTTTCGGATGCCGATTTGAAACTCAGGTGGTCCGATCCCTTCACACCTGCAGTGCGATCTTGTGTCTTACCCGCCATGCAGGTGCCTCTGCTCCAACTCGCGTGCGAATTCGCTGAGACGCACCTGAAACTGCTTGCGAAACCTCGACTGCCCCAGCTTCATGGATTGCAACAGCAACCGTGCCGGCAGGGACTTGGCGGCCAGGGACATCTCGATGCTCAGGCGCGTCCGGCGCGGGGACAGGGCCAGAAAATCCACGGTCGTGAACCCGGTAATGCCCTTGCTGGCAGCGTCAAATCGCATTTGCGAAGGCCTGTCGAAATCAGTCATAACCACTGACATCTGACGCGGCTTTCCGCGCAGTTTGAACTCCGTATTCCACTCGGTTCCGGCAGTCACCGCTGCGCCACCGCCCAAACGGCGCACATCGATGCCGCGGCGCATTGCCATACGCTCGAACCGTTCGAAATCCGACACCATGTCGAATACCGATTGGATGGGGGCTTCGATATCTTCGCGCGCTGAAAACTGCATACTGACCTTTGCTGTCGTAATTACTGAGCCAATGTTTCCTCAGTCCAGAGTATCTGCAAGCCAGTTCTGAAGCAGAAAATGAGCGACTGCCCCCTTGCGCGCTGGCAATAGCCTAGGATGATCGCCTGCAAAGGCCTGCATCATTTCGGATTTGCTGACCCACATCGCCTCTTCTATTTCGACCGGATCGATCACGATGTCGCGTGACAGTGCCTCACCTGCACACCCAAACATCAATGAGGCCGGAAACGGCCAGGGCTGGCTGGACAGGTACGAAACCGCACCCACCGGCACGCCCGCCTCTTCCATCACTTCGCGGCGCACTGCTGCCTCAAGCGTTTCGCCGGGCTCAACAAATCCCGCCAGCAAGGAGAACATCCCGTCAGGCCAGCCCGGAGACCGGCCCATCATCACGCTGTCACCATGCGTGATCAACATGATCACAACCGGATCGGTGCGCGGAAAGTGCTGCCCGCCACAGGACGGGCAACTGCGCTGCCATCCCCCTTGCGACACCTCGCTGGCGGCACCGCATCGTGCGCAATAGCGATGTGTTTCATGCCAGCCGATTATTGCCTTAGACGTGGCCGCCAGTTCCGCGTCGCGTGCCGACAGCCGTGTCATGATCCGGCGCAGTTCGGCAAACACGTGGCCTTGCGGTAAATCCGGGTGTTGTTGTTCGGACTTGTCCACGAAGGCGCCCAGACTGGTCAGATCCAGCCCCTCGGCTGCCCATGCGGAAATATCAACGGCAAACACGGGGGCGCTGTCAGCGCTCAGACCCAAAAACACCGGGGATTCAATGACGCCACCGGGACCACTGCTGATCAGCGGATGCGTCATCGGGATCATGGCAAGCTGGTCCAGCCCCTCACCCTGTACCAGCAGCTTTCCACGCCACAGCAAGACACAGCGGGCGGCCGGGTTGTGCATCGCCTCGGCCAGCTTGTTCGCATCTCCGCGATACTGCGCCGCCCGATCAAGGCCCGACCCCCCGAAGGTTACGTGCTCTGCGTTTTTCATTGGATTTCCTTTTGATCTTGCGCACAGGGCTGCCACGTCTCGGCCTGTGTTGCAATGGCTATTCAGGGACGGAAAATCCACCACCCTGCCGCTGAAAAGCCGCATGGTGGCCTCGGAAAAATCATCTAGAGTGAATTTTGATGGATTTAATCAATACCCACATTCAATAGCAGAATACTCAAAGTGAAGATCCCCTTCTCGACGCAGGTACAGCCCATTGGTGACAGTGGGAAAATTCGCATTCTGGCCACAACTGACCTGCATATGAACCTGACCGGTTTTGACTATTACACCGACACGCCAGACCAGACGATTGGATTGACGCGCACCGCCAGCCTGATCCACGCAGCCCGACAAGAGGCCAAGGACGCGCTGGTGCTGATGTTTGACAACGGGGATTCGTTGCAGGGAACCCCAATGGGCGATTGGGCCGCCAAAAGTGGCACTGCCCATCCGATGATGACGGCGTTCGAAGCCCTGGATTATGACGCGATCGGGCTGGGCAACCATGATCTCGGGTTCGGACTGGCAGCATTGGGCAACATCCTGACGCAAGCCCCCTGCCCAGTTATTTGCAGCAACCTGTATCGCACGCATGGACCTCAGCCCTGGCAGCGGCACATCGTTTTGGACCGCACCGTGTCTTTGAACGGTGAAGACATTCCCGTTCGCATCGGCATCTTCTCGGTTCTTCCGCCGCAAACGGCCTGTTGGGAGGCGCATAATCTGGATGACGATATCGTCGTCGAGGATATCCTGCTTGCGGCTAAATCCCGGACGCAGACATTGCGCGACGAGGGGTGTGATATCATCGTGGTGCTTGCTCATTCCGGCCTTGGGGGCAGCGAGCCGGTAGCCGGGATGGAAAACGCCGTGATCCCTCTGGCCGCGATCAAAGGCATCGATGCCATTGTGGCCGGGCACACCCACCTGACACTTCCAGGAGAGAGCCACGCCAATACCCCGATGGTCGATCACCTGACGGGGCTGGTACATGGAACGCCCATTGTCATGCCGGGATCAGCGGGCCCTTACCTGGGGGTTATCGATTTGGCCGTGACCGCCGGGCTGGACGGCAAAGTGCGAATCCGGGATAGCCGCGTCGAACTGCGCCCGGTTATCAGCAACGGCACAGCCGTCGGGGAAGACCGTGAAATTGCGGGCTTGTGTGAGGTGGCGCATCGTATGACCCGTCAATCCGTTGCGGCACCGGTGGCACATATCCCGGATACATTGCACAGCTATTTCAGTTGCTGTGCGCCGGATCGCGGGCTGAACCTTGTAGCTGCGGCGCAAGCCGCCGCACTGCGCCCGCTTTTGCAGGGAACAGACCTGGCGGATCTGCCGATTCTGTCGGTTGTTTCGCCTGCCAAATCCGGCGGGCGCTCAGGCCCCCGCCATTATACCGAGGTACCCGCCGGAGAAATATGTTTGCGCCATGTCGCGGATCTGCATGTGTTTCCCAACGAGCTGCGCGCAATCCGGATCAGCGGCGCGCATCTGCTGGACTGGTTGGAGATGTCGGCCAGCGTATTCAACCAGTTAAAGCCCGGTTCCGAGCCCGAACTGATCAACCCTGAACGGGCCGGGTACAATTTCGACATCGTGTTTGGACTGTCTTATCAGATCGACCCCACTCAGCCGCCTCGATACGATGCGCAGGGGAAAATGATCCATCCAGACCACAGGCGGATCAGCGATCTGACATATGCAGGCCGCCCCGTACGACCGGAGCAGATGTTCGTTATGGCGCTGAACAATTACCGCGCCAGCGGAGGCGGGCATTTCCCGCATGCGACAACGTCTGAGTTCATCAGCCTGCCACCGCTGAGCATCAAGGACCTTGTGCGGGATTACCTGGCGCAGCACCTTCCGCCCGATCCGATCGTCACGCAGCCCTACCCGTTCTCGCTGATGCCGCAGCGGGGCGTGACAACAATTCTTCGAACAGGTCCGGGCGCCCCGAAATATTTGGATGAGTTGCGCAGGTTCGATCCCGTGTTGCTGGGCTCGGATGGCAGGGGATTTGAACGCATCCGCCTGACGCTCTGACGGGTTGTCTTTTCCCGTTGCCTTCCCTATATCCGGACTCGAGAGGTTGGCGCGGGCGAGCGCCTCGCCAACCTGGTCAGGTCCGGAAGGAAGCAGCCACAACGAGCCCCGCTTGGGTCGATGTCCAACCTCTCACTTCGTGAACCACAGCCACAGGAGGGCTTTATGATTGTAGTGAAAACCCTTCGGGCAGACTGGTTCTGATTCACCGGAATCACCGGACTGCCTGAACACACGACCTGCGGATGCGCGCGTGCCATCCGTTGGCATTGCTGTTTCTGAAAACAGGCAGATAAATGTCTTATACGCTTTCGGACCTGGGATGGTCCTCTTACTTTGCCGCGCAGCATGCGGTTTTTCCTTCTGACACGCCCTTTCGTATCGCATCGGTACATCGGGACCGTCTGATCGGGCTGAGCCCGGATGGTGATATCCCTTTGCTGACACCGGATAATCCGACCGGTTCATATGCCGTTGGGGATTGGGTCCTTGCCGACGCCGAAAACCGCGTGCGTCACATTCTGGACCGGCGCAGCCTGCTGCAACGCAGGGCTGCCGGTACAGGTGCCGCAACACAACTGATAGCAGCCAATGTCGATGTGTTGTTCATCGTCAGCTCGTGCAACGCCGATTTCAACCTGCCCCGGCTGGAACGTTATCTGGCGCTGGCACATCAGGCCGGATGTTATCCTGTCGTTGTCCTGACGAAAGCTGACCAGTCGGATGACCCCGGCAGTTTCTCGGGACAAGTGCAATCTCTGGACCCTTTTTTGTCGGTACTGGCGATCAATGCGCTGGACCCGGCAGATATCGAAAAGGTTCTGGCATGGTGCCCCAAAGGCCAGACCGGCGCGCTGGTCGGGTCGTCGGGCGTGGGTAAAACGACGCTCAGCAACGCCATGACGGATCAAAACCTCGCCACCTCTGGAATTCGCGAAGACGACGCACGGGGCAGGCACACGACAACGGTGCGCGCGTTGCACCGGATGGGTAACGGTGGCTGGCTGATCGACACGCCGGGAATGCGCGCATTGCGTTTGCTGGACGCTCAGAACGGAATCGACAACGTGTTCTCGGACATCACAGAGCTTGGCCAAAGCTGCCGCTTTTCGGATTGTCAGCACGAGACCGAGCCCGGCTGTGCCGTGCAGAACGCAATCGGCAAAGGCGTTCTTGATCCGGCGCGGCTGGACCGTTGGCGCAAGCTGCGGCGCGAAGATCAACGAAACTCGGAAACCGTTGCGCAATCGCGGGCGCGGGACAAGGCGTTCGGCAAGATGGTCCGCGGTGTCATGCAGGACAAGAAGCTTCGCAAACGGCCATAGCTGCAAGGTGTTATGGAAAACCTGCGTCGCGTCTGATCAGGCGATCAGGCGCGGCCAGACCGCTGCATTGCGCCGGGCAAATGCGCCTATGTGACCAATCTCCGGCAGCCCAAATTCGGCAGGCTTCAGAAGGTAGCGTCTGGCCCCGGGGCCATACAGATCGGCAAGGCGCCAAACCGCCTCGGGCGGAACCATCTGGTCGTCTTCGAACGTGAACAGATCCACAGGTGTTCCAGAACTGCCCCAATGCGCATCAGGCAAATTCTGCCCGATCTCGGGAACGTAGCTAAGAGGAGCTGTGCACCATTTGCGCCATTGCCAGTATACCGAGGCTGGCAGGTCCGAGCCAAACCCGATTGCTTTGCCAGGCAGATAGCCAAGCACCCGCACCATCAGCGGTGCATGGCCATACCAGAACAGCCCCGCCAACCCCCGATAGGGCCATGGGTGATCTTTCAAAGTCACCAGCCCCGAACACACACAGATCATACGGTCGATCTGATTGATATCCGGCTGCACCGGCCCCAGCATCGCACCGACCGAATGACCAATGGTCCAGTGCTGCGCCTTTGGAAACCGCCTGCGCATCTCGGCCCGTGCCGCAGGCATATCGATCAACGCCCAATCCGCCATTGTTGCACGCGCGTCTTTCAGGCGGCCGACCAACGAAAGCCCGTAGTCCCGATAGTCATAGGTCAGGCAAGCCATCCCCCGCTTGGTAGTCAGCCATCGCGCAAAATGGCGATAATAGTCACGCGGCACACCTGTAGCACTGTTCAGCACAACAACGGTTTCCGGCTCACCCACAGGCCGGTACAACCGCGCCGACAAGGTCACGGACCCTGACGGAAAGCTGAAATCTTCGATCAACACCGTCTGTTCCGTATCCAACATGATCCCCGGCTTTCACTGAAACAATCGGTTTGCCTGCCTTCAATGCCGACGACACTAGGCCGGAACATAATCCGCATCCAGCATGACCAAACGTCCGGCCTAAAGATCGGCTTGACTCGGAACGCGATCAGACGCTAGCGGTTGTGTGATGGTTTCCGGCCCCTACAAGAGGTCGGGATGAAAAGGGAACACGGTGCGGTTTGTCTGGTCACACAGACATCAACCAAGTCCGCGACTGCCCCCGCAACTGTAAGCGGTAAGCAATGCCGAAATACCACTGGCCTATGGGCTGGGAAGGTCGGCAGAGCAATGACCCGCAAGTCAGGAGACCTGCCATCGGAACTGAAACCGAAACTCGGGCGGGGTGTCCGGGCAGGTCCTGACGGCGAAATGCTGTCCCACCTGCCCCAATATTCCAGCCCACCACGCGCGGAGGGCGCAGGATGATCTGGAAGACAAAATCACACGAATACAGCGCAACGGTGTGCCAGCGGACAGGGAAAACCTGCCCGGCTTTGGCGCGACTGGCCCGCTCGATTTCGGAAGCCATGGCGCAGGCGGTTTCGGCCACCAGCGAGGATTTCGAATTTGAAGGCAGCAGCGCGCTGTCACATTGCGCAGAAGGGTGCATGGCAACGATCAGAGCGCGATCCGGCAGCGTTCGCATTTTCTGTGGAACACACCCTGACACGGCAACTCGGGATCTGGATGCCTATGCTGATTTGATCTTTGGACCTACATTCAGCACGCTGCCCTCGGGCACCATCGCGAACCTGCCTTGCGCCATGATCGAGGTTTCGACGATCCGCCCCCAAAAAACCGGCTACGCGCCACAGCAGCTTTCAGCTTGATCCCACTTCCACCTGTGCCGGGGTGATCCGGGACGCCCAGGCCAGCTGCGCATCGGTTTCGACAGCGCAGGGGCGCACGGCCCGCAAGCGGTCCAGTGCGTCGCTGGCGCGTTCACCGCATTCAACCATCAGTCGCAGAACAATCATCCCGGATCTGCCACACCCCCCACGGCAGTGTACAAGGACCCGGCCACCGCCCGACAGTGCGTGTCGGGCCGTGGCGCTGACCTCTGGCCAGGCCTTCCGAACCGCTTGCGTCGGTGCTCCAAAATCTTCGATCGGCAGGTGAACCCACCGGCTGGCCCGGCTTTGGATGTCACTGCCAAAGTGCTGCGCGCCATCCTGAAGCATTTCGACATCCGTCGTCATTGAAATCACAAGGCCTGGTTTCCACGCCGCAATCGTATCCAGATCGGTGGCGTAATCCCCGCCACGCCCTGGCATTGAAGTAAGGGCAAGCGTTCCGCCTCCGACCTGCAGAGCAAAAATGACCAGCTGCGACATGAAGTGCGTCCTCCCCCAAGGTACTCTTTACAAAATGAGTCATTAAATCCGCTGGTCCAGTTTAGTTGGAAACCAGTCCGTTTCTGAAACAAAAAATCATCTCGCCCCACAGTGGACGCGGACTGCCGCCGCCACTACGCTGTGCCGAAGCACCGAATCCGAGCGAGTAGACATGACAGACACGCCCAGCCCCGCCTATCAGGTTCTCGCCCGCAAATACCGCCCGGAAACCTTTGCCGACCTGGTGGGTCAAGATGCTATGGTGCGCACCCTAAAAAACGCTTTTGAGGCCGACCGGATTGCGCAGGCCTTTATCATGACCGGCATTCGCGGAACGGGAAAAACCACCACGGCGCGGATCATCGCCAAGGGCATGAACTGCATTGGACCGGATGGAACCGGAGGGCCGACAACAGAGCCTTGCGGTCAGTGCGAGCATTGCGTCGCAATCATGGAAGGTCGCCATGTCGATGTGATGGAAATGGATGCGGCCAGCCGTACCGGCGTCAACGATATCCGCGAGATCATCGACAGTGTCCGCTATCGCGCCGCCAGCGCGCGCTACAAGATCTACATCATCGACGAGGTTCACATGCTCTCGACCAGCGCATTCAACGCGCTGCTCAAGACGCTCGAGGAACCGCCCGCACATGTGAAATTCATCTTCGCGACCACCGAGATTCGCAAAGTGCCGGTCACGGTTCTGTCGCGGTGTCAGCGCTTTGACCTGCGCCGGATTGAGCCCGAAGACATGATCGGTCTGCTGCGCAAGATCGCCGGGGCCGAGGGCGCGCAGATTGCCGACGACGCACTGGCGCTGATCACCCGCGCTGCAGAAGGGTCGGCCCGCGACGCGACCTCATTGCTCGATCAGGCAATCTCGCACGGGGCCGGTGAGACGACGGCAGATCAGGTCCGTGCGATGCTGGGTCTAGCGGATCGAGGTCGTGTTCTGGACCTGATGGACATGATCCTGCGCGGTGACGCGGCAGGAGCGCTTACTGAACTGAGCGGGCAATATGCGGAAGGCGCAGACCCTCTGGCTGTGCTGCGCGATCTGGCCGAAATCACGCATTGGGTGTCCGTCGTAAAGATCACACCCGACGCGGCCGAAGACCCGACGGTTTCCCCCGACGAACGCACACGGGGCCAGCACATGGCCGAGGCTTTGCCGATGCGGGTTCTGACCAGGATGTGGCAGATGCTGCTGAAGGCGCTGGAGGAAGTCTCTGCGGCGCCCAACGCGATGATGGCCGCCGAAATGGCTGTTATCCGACTGACGCATGTCGCCGATTTGCCCAGCCCCGAAGAGCTGATCAAACGGCTGCAAGACGCCCCACCTTCGCCCCCCGGCGGGCCGGGCGGGGGCATGTCACTGTCCCGGCAGGCCCCGGTGGCAACGCAATCCAACGCGACCCCACCGCCTGCCTATGCATCGCTCCCGCGCGGCGCGGGTGGTGCACCGGTTGCCGCGCTGGCGCAGGATGCCCAGACGGCCCTGGCCCGCTATCCAACCTTCGGACATGTGGTGGAACTGATCCGCACAAACCGCGATGTGAAACTGCTTGTCGAGGTAGAAAGCGGCGTGCGCCTTGTGTCGTACCAGCCCGGCCGGATCGAATTCACCCCGACGCCTCAGGCACCGTCGGATCTGGCGTCGCGATTGGGCTCTGCCCTGCAACGCTGGACTGGCAATCGGTGGGCCGTCTCCATTGTCTCGGACGGGGATGCCGCGACCATCGGGGAAGTGCGGGACCGGGCCGAACTGGCCCTGAAAGCCGAGGCCGAAGAGCACCCGCTGGTTCAGGCCGTGCTGACGCATTTCCCCAAGGCGAGGATCATAAGGATCGAAACACCTGAACAGCGCGCCGCCAAGGTTGAGACCGAGGCCCTTCCCGAAGTCGAAGATGAATGGGACCCCTTCGAAGAGGATTAGCCCTAAGCTTGTGGGTCCAAGTTTCAAGAAACCGGCATACTCACGCCCCTCCACGATACAACTGAGGGTGGGAATGCAGGCGCATGACTGATCGGTCGGCGACGCTCTGATCTGGACAGGCGGGAGACCTCTTGTGCCGCCTGCCTGCGGTCCGTATTTAGAACCAAACAGAAACACAGGAGACGACTGATGCTGAAAGGACTCGGCGGGCTTGGCGGACTGGGCGACATGGCCAAGATGATGAAATCCGCACAAGACTTGCAAACCAAGATGACCGAAATGCAGGAAGAGCTGAACAACATGATGGTTGTCGGCGAATCCGGTGCGGGGCTGGTCAAGGCAACGGCCACAGCCAAGGGTGAACTCAAGGGGCTGGACATCGATCCGTCGATCTTCAACGGCGACGACAAGGAAGTGGTCGAAGACCTGATCCTGGCCGCCATCAAGGACGCTCAGGCCAAAGCTGCCGAACGTTCACAGGAAGAGATGGGCAAGCTGACCGAAAGCATGGGCCTGCCGAAGGACATCAAGCTACCGTTCTGAGCTTCATCTTTTCCCAAATACTCCCGCCGGAGGCTCCCTCCGGCGCAAAGCAGGGCAGGCCATGGGCACGAACAGCGAAATCGACAATCTGATCGACCTGATGGCCAAACTGCCGGGGTTGGGCCCGCGCTCGGCCCGCCGTGCGGTGCTGCATCTGATCCGCAAACGCGCTCTGCTTCTGACGCCCCTGTCAGACGCCATGCAGCAAGTGGCCATCACCGCTCGCGAATGCCTGAATTGCGGCAACGTGGGCACCACCGATATCTGCGATATCTGCAATAGCGAGGCCCGAGCGAACGGCGAACTCTGCGTGGTTGAGGACGTCGCCGACCTCTGGGCGATGGAGCGGTCAGGGGTCTTCAAAGGCCGCTATCACGTGCTGGGTGGCACACTGTCTGCACTGGACGGCATCGGCCCGGACGAGCTGCGTATTCCCCGCCTCAGGGATCGGGTTCTGGCCGAAGGGATCACCGAAGTGATACTTGCCCTGAACGCCACTGTCGACGGCCAGACCACCGCCCATTACATCGCGGACCAGCTGGAAGGTCAGGTGCGCCTGACCTCACTGGCGCAAGGCGTGCCCATCGGCGGAGAGTTGGATTATCTGGATGATGGGACGATTACGGCGGCGCTCAGGGCGCGCAAGGAAATGTAGCCTAACGAAGGATGATATACCAGCTGCACGAGTCTGTCACCTGGCTGTCATTTGTAAGCTTATTCAGGGTTAACTGCTTCAAAAAAGTTTAACTTTGCGGGAATACCAACGCCCTCCGGATTCTCGAATACCCTGAATTTTTCCATAACGGCTTCTTGTATTGCCGCGACATCCGCATCCGTTCCACAATACTTTTTTAGAATTCGCGCTGCTGGTCCTATGTTGGAAGCCAAATCAGAAACTTTCTTGAGCGGTCCTTGATGTTTTAGTGTGATCGCCGAAACCTCTCCTTTCACATTTCTGAACCCTGCTTTTTTCAACACATCGACAACGTAGTCGATATCCTGAAAACCCAGAGGTCCCGGTGCGTTGGGATCAGCAGGATCAGGTGGCCCCAAACGTGAAACTGCCGCTTTGCATGGAGCATCGAACCAAGGGTTTATTGCCATTGGAGCCCAAGCCGCTGCAATCAAACGCCCCTGTGCCCGCATGTGTTTTCGTATATTGGCAAACGCAGCGTTCGGATCGGAAAAGAACATGACGCCAAAGCGCGAAATCACAAGATCGAATGGCGCGCTTGGGATCGCACCTTGTTGCGCGTCCATCAAAAAATACCTTGATTTTACGGGAAGCTTACCAGCTTTCTCTTGAGCGTGCTCTAACAGCGGTTTGGAAATATCCAACGCCGTCAGTGTTCCATTTGGGGTCAGCTTTTTCGCAAAAGCACGGCTCGTGGCGCCGGTTCCGCAACCAACATCAAGTACATCCGCATCATGGATATCACCCGCTCGCCGGATGAGTTCTTGGTCCACCGCTTCAAAAACAGCGTCCAGTTCTTCTTCGAACCTGATCCACTGAAGTCCCGGAGCTGAACTCCAGTAATCCGCCTGCGCTTTGTTGGCAGTCATAGCGTTTCTCACATTCTTGAACGCAATCACTGTAGCATAGTTGCCGCGCAAAACTGTCGTACTTTGAAACTGCTGAAGCATCTGGACCAGGTTTCAGAGAATACTGTTTGCCTGAAACAGAGTTACAGTTAGATACAGCCAACCACGTTTTTTAGATGGGAGTGATTAACTTGACCCGCCTTCTCGCCTTTACCTTCGCCGCCTTCACCGCAACCGCTGCCCTGTCGCAGGAGCTGGTCGACAAGGGCTTTGTCGAAGGCTGGAACATCATGATGGACCCCGCGCTTGGGAACGGGTGTCTGATCCAGACGGTCTATCAGGACCTCTCGGTCGTGCGGCTGGGCTATGACGCATTGGATAATCGCGGGTACTTCGCCGTTTACAACAAGGCCTGGGGCAATATTGAACAGGGTAAAAGCTATCCCATCCGGTTCGAACTGGACGGCAAGAGCTTTGATGCCACCGCTATCGGGTTCAATGAACGCAAAGTGCCCGGTGCGACGGTTTTTTTCACCGACCGGAATTTCGTCACCGCGATTGCCCAGAACAAGACGATGACGGTTTACAATCCCGCAGGCGAGGTGGTGATGGCGATTAATCTGAAAGGCACCGCCAAGGCGCTGGACTATGCGCGGGACTGCCAGAACAAAAAACTTTAACGAATCGGATCGAACAGCGCGTCCTTGGCGGTGCAGTCGCGGATCACATCGCGGCTGCATGGCACCGGATCAAGATCGCGCGACAGGCACAGGCGGACCTCTTCGATATAGCCCTGTTTGCAGGTGACCGTGATCATATCGCGCTCAAGCCCCGGATTGGCCGTCAAAAACGCATCCTCAACCACCGAAGCCGGCAGTTTGACGGATGCGTCCAGCTTGCGGAAGACCTGCGGGCGTTCTACCGCATCATAGGCACGCCGGGACAGGGCGAAATAGTCGGGCGCAGAAAGCCCCGAACAGGTGCCGTGTTTCTTCCACTGATGCCATGCAAGGCCAGCACTACCCTGAATATCTTCCATTTCCCGCGTCATGCGGCGCGATGGCGGCGCCTCGGGTGAGCGGCAGAAGGATGGCCAGCCCTGATCAAATTGCGGCCAGAGCCCGTGCAGGATCCATCCGTGGTCGTGTCGGTCGTCGCATTGGTCTGACCCGCGCGCGTCCCCTTCCCGGGCGCACCAGTTGGGCGACCAGCTAAGCGACAAGACGTAATAGTCGAACTCACCCGCTTTTTCACCATCGGCCAGCGCTACCATCGCGCTGAAAACCCACAATACGACCCAGCGCATTCGCCTCTTCCCTTCTTGCTGCGTGGCGACTATATACGGGCCAAGTTCCCCGACAACGGAAACCTGCCCCAAAACCAAGGGGCCGCCGAATTCCGGCGACGGGAAAGATGTATGTATAGGAGACGGGCTGATGGCAAAACCGCTTATGGCCAAGGCAACCGCCGTATGGCTGGTGGACAACACCACGATCAGCTTCAAGCAGATCGCGGATTTCGTAGGGATGCACGAACTGGAAGTGCAGGGCATCGCCGATGGTGATGTGGCCGCAGGCGTAAAGGGCTTTGACCCAATCGCAAACAACCAGCTGACCCAGGATGAGATCGACGCCGCGCAGAACAACCACCTGCACAAGCTGAAGCTCAAGTTCAACCCGGCGGCATCCGGCGAAGAAAAGCGCCGTGGCCCGCGTTATACCCCGCTGTCCAAGCGTCAGGACCGTCCGAACTCGATCCTGTGGCTGGTCAAGTTCCACCCCGAACTCAGCGACGGCCAGATCGCCAAGCTGGTCGGCACCACCAAGCCGACCATCCAGTCGATCCGCGAGCGCACCCACTGGAACATCTCGAACATGCAGCCGATCGACCCGGTTGCGCTGGGCCTGTGCAAACAGTCCGAACTGGATGCCATCGTCCAAAAGGCCGCAGCCAAGAAAGCGGCCGAAGGCGGCGTGATGAGCGATGACGAGCGTCGCAAACTGGTTTCGACCGAGCAGTCGCTGGAAATGGACGCTGCGCCGAAAATCCCGACCGCGATCGAAGGTCTGGAAACCTTCTCGCTGTCCGATGATCGCTCGGATGACAAAGACGACGAGCCTATCATCGACGCCGACAGTTTCTTCAACCTGCCCAAAGGCGGGGCGGATGATGAAGACGAGGATGATCCTCGTTTGTAACAGACAATCAGCCCCGGTCGGAACGGCTGGGGCTTTTTTGACGGACTTGTCATGCTGAGCATTCTTTCCGCGATTTTCGGTCCGCACCGCGCCGTAACGATCTATGCCTTTCTCAGGACATGGGGGCTGGGTCTGGCGGGTGGTGTTGTCATGATCGCCATCGTCACCACCTTGTTTCTGCTGGGGGACGAAGGCGAACATGAGCACGAGGCTTTTTTGATCGTACCGGTTCTGTCCGCAACCCCGGTGAACGGGGACCTGAAGAACGGCGTCGTAGCCTCGGTTCGCCTGCCCGATGGATCGGCCACGTCGATCACGTCGACCGAATCGCAGATTTCAAAAACCGTAGGAACGACGGCCTGCGTGGAAAAACGCATCTACGTGAAAAGCGGTGAAGCCCGGTATCGGTTCAAACTGCCCCGTCTCTGCGAGTCCGGTTGATCAAGATTTCAGACCAAACAAAGCCGCCGATGCTGACGCCGGGCGGCTTTTTCGTTCATACCACCTGAAAGATGATACCTGCGATTATTGCGCCCCCCACGCCAAGGCTCAGGTAGGTGACAAACACGCATGGTTTGACCAATGACCAGACTGCGGCCATCGCCGGTATGGAACTGACGGCACCCGCAACCATGAACGACATCGCAGCCCCCGCGGTCATGCCCTGATCGATCAGACCCGCCAGCAGCGGCGGCGCGACATAGGAATTCAGATAGGCCGGCATCCCCACCAGCGCGGCGACAATGATCGGCAGCACGCCTTCTCCGCCAACGACGCCAGCGATCAGGTCCGCAGGCACATAGTTGACCAACAAAGCTTCGAGCACATAGGCCAGCGCCAGCCACTTCAGCAGGAACAGCCCGTTGTGCACGAATTCCGAACGAAACCGAACCCGGCGTTCAGGCTCTTGCCAGAACTTCCAGACCGGCGTGTCATCCGCTTTCGGACCACATCCGCAACACCCTGCAGGTTTGTATTCGCGCAAGGGCTGTGCAAACGCCCCCTGCCGCATCAGCAACCGAACCGCGAACCCGCCGAAGAGGCCAAGCGCAACGGCGGCAACCGCCTTGCCGATCGCAAAGGGCCACCCCAGTGCAGCAGCCGTAATCAAAAGCGTCGGCGGGTCGATCAATGGCGAGCTGAGCCAGAACGCCATCACGGCCGACAGGGGCGCTCCGAGTGCAAGCAAGCCCGCAATAAAGGGAATGACTTCGCAAGAACAAAATGGTGCGAGTCCGCCGAACAGGGCGGCCAGAAAGATCATCCGGGTCTCGCGCCCTTCAAAGGCGCGCGCCACCATCACCTCGGCCCCTGTCGCCTTGAGATATGACAACAGAAGCACGGCAAACAGGATGTATTGTCCAGTATGCGCCAAAGCCCTGACTGCAAAACTCACAACCTCAGTCAGGTTGCCGGGGTCGAGAACGGCCACCGCCACAAGAATGACGACAATCAATGCCCAGGGCGTCTTGATCATCTCCTTCGCGCCTTTGGCGGTCAGTCGGGGGGATTGCGTCAATTCAGCCATCGTTGGCCGCCTTTCCAACCGCGTCAGCGCAGCATTCACTGAGAATGAACTGCGCCAGCGTCTTCAATTCGTCATAACAGGCCCGGTTGATGGTGGTGCGACCGATCTTTTCCTGCTCAACCACACCTCCGGCTGCAAGAAACCGCAGGTGGTGCGCCAAAGTCGACGGGGCAATCCCTGTCCGGTTCTGGATTTCGCCAACAGTCAGACCGGCCTCGCCAGCCCGCACCAGTGTCTTGAGAACTTTCAGCCGGGCTTCCGAGCCCATGGCGGAAAATCCGGCAGCAGCAGTTTCCCACATGAGTCGCCTCCATTAAACTAGATTTCTAGTTTTTTAGTTTTATAAAAGATCCTGGTCAACCCACCTTGGGAAAATTTTCCATGGCACTGTAAGTCCAGATTGCCCCCGCCTTAAGTCCAACCTATAAGCAGGCATGGGGATATCGGTCGAAACATTCTTTCTTGAGCTCAACGGTCAGGGCACGTTGCAGGCCCAGATCCAGCAGATGATTGCCGAGGGCATTCTGTCCGGTCGCTTTCATGTCGGGGAAAAACTGCCATCCTCGCGAAAGCTGGCCGCACATCTGGGTGTCAGCCGCATCACTGTGACGCTGGCTTATACCGAGTTGCTGGCCAATGATTATCTGACGGCAAAGGGTCGCTCAGGATATTACGTCTCGCAAAACGCGCCGGTTCCGCCCAAATACTCGCCTGTGCAGCGCGGCACGGAATCTGTCGACTGGGACAAGGCACTGGCACGCCGCTTTCTGGACAGCGACGTCCTGCCGAAACCCAGCAACTGGCGCGAATACCGCTATCCGTTCATCTACGGTCAGGCCGACCGGACCCTGTTTGATCACGCCAACTGGAGATTGTGTGCGGTTCGCGCATTGGGGCATAAGGACTTCGATTCGCTGACAGGGGATTACGTGGATCAGGATGATCCGTTGTTGATCGAGTTCATCGCGCGCCACACCCTGCCGCGCCGTGGTATCGTTGCCCGCCCCGAAGAGATCTTGATCACCTTGGGCGCGCAGAACGCGCTTTGGCTGGCCTCTCGCATTTTGCTGACCCACAATCGCACGGCCGTAATCGAAGATCCCTGCTACTACGCGCTGCGAAGCCTTTTGAACCACTGGGACTGCGCTGTGACGCCCCTGAGCGTCGATCGCGACGGCTTGCCACCGGAGGCGATCCCCGACGAAGCGGATGTCATCTTTACCACCCCCAGCCATCAAAGCCCGACAACCGCGACGATGCCGGTCGACCGCCGCAACAAGCTACTGGATCGGGCACGCGATCTGGATGCAATGGTTGTCGAGGACGACTACGAATTCGAGATGGCCTTTCGCAGCGCACCTTCGCCTGCACTCAAGTCGATGGATCGGGATGGGCGCGTGATTTACGTGGGCAGTTTTTCCAAATCGCTGTTCCCGGGATTGCGGCTTGGATATATGGTCGGGTCCGAACCTTTCATCCGCGAAGCACGTGCGCTTCGCTCGTTGGTCCTGCGCCACCCTCCGGGTCATATTCAGCGCACGGCAGCGTATTTTCTGTCATTGGGCCATTACGACGCGCAGATCCGACGTATGTCGAAAGCCCTGCAAGAGCGGCGCGATGCGATGGACAAAGCCATCGAGGAAAGCGGGCTGACAGTGGCCGGGCGGGGTGTAATGGGCGGCTCTTCAATGTGGATGTCGGCCCCTGAGCACGTCAACACAACGCAGCTTGCGCTAAAGCTACAGAACCAGAGTGTTCATATCGAACCGGGTGCTCCGTTTTTCTCGGGGCCCGACAGGCCACAGAATTTCTACCGCCTCGGGTACTCTTCTATTTCGACCAACCGCATAGGCCCCGGCGTTGAACTTATCGCGGAAGCCATCCGGTCTGCCTGAGATCGCACTGGACATATTCCGCAGACGCGTCTGGCCCTAACGCAGGTCGCACCCTTACGCCAAAACCATATCAACCCCTGGGCCCCGGTGCCCGGTTTCCTCACTCTTGCTTGGAGAGCACCCCTATGAAGATGACGACGGAAGAGGCCTTTGTTAAGGTTTTGCAGATGCATGGAATTGAGCATGCGTTTGGGATCATTGGCTCGGCGATGATGCCGATTTCGGACCTGTTTCCGAAGGCTGGGATCATGTTCTGGGACTGTGCGCATGAGGGCAGCGCGGGGATGATGGCGGATGGCTACACCCGTGCCACCGGCAAGATGTCGATGATGATTGCGCAGAACGGCCCGGGCATCACCAACTTTGTGACCGCCGTCAAGACTGCCTACTGGAACCACACGCCGCTTCTGCTGGTGACCCCGCAGGCGGCCAACAAGACCATCGGTCAGGGGGGCTTCCAGGAAGTCGAGCAGATGAAGCTGTTCGAGGATATGGTTGCCTATCAGGAAGAGGTCCGCGACCCGACCCGCGTCTGCGAGGTTCTGAACCGTGTGATCATGCAGGCCAAGCGCGCCAGCGCCCCGGCGCAGCTGAACATCCCGCGCGACATGTGGACCCAGGTTGTCGATATCGACCTGCCCGCCATTGTCGAGTTCGAGCGCCCCTCGGGCGGCGAAACCGCCGTGGCCCAGGCGGCCGAGCTGCTGTCGAACGCCAGGAACCCTGTCATTCTGAACGGCGCCGGTGTGGTTCTGGCCGAAGGCGGCATCGAGGCGTCGAAAGCGCTGGCCGAGCGTCTGGATGCGCCGGTCTGCGTCGGCTACCAGCACAATGACGCCTTCCCGGGCAGCCACCCGCTGTTTGCCGGTCCGCTGGGCTATAACGGTTCGAAAGCGGGGATGGAGCTGATCAGCGAGGCGGATGTTGTCCTGTGCCTCGGCACCCGTCTGAACCCGTTCTCGACCCTGCCGGGCTATGGCATCAACTACTGGCCCGCGGATGCCAAGATCATCCAGGTTGACATCAACCCCGACCGTATCGGCCTGACCAAAGCTGTCAGCGTCGGTATCATCGGCGACGCCGCCAAGGTGGCAAAGGGCATTCTGGCCCAGCTGAGCGACACAGCCGGTGACGAAGGCCGCAAGGAGCGCAAAGAGCGCATCGCGCAGAAGAAATCGGCCTGGGCGCAGGAACTGACCTCGATGACCCACGAGGATGACGATCCGGGCACCACCTGGAACCAGCGTGCCCGCGCGGCCAAGCCCGACTGGATGAGCCCGCGCATGGCGTGGCGCGCCATTCAGGCGGCACTGCCGAAAGAGGCGATCATCAGCTCGGACATCGGCAACAACTGCGCCATCGGCAACGCCTATCCGTCGTTTGAAGAGGGGCGCAAATACCTGGCGCCGGGCCTGTTCGGCCCCTGCGGCTATGGCCTGCCCGCCGTCGTCGGTGCCAAGATCGGCTGCCCGGATGTTCCGGTTGTGGGCTTTGCCGGTGACGGTGCCTTTGGCATCGCGGTGAACGAGTTGACCGCGATCGGCCGCGAGGAATGGCCCGCCGTGACCCAGATCGTGTTCCGCAACTACCAGTGGGGCGCGGAAAAGCGCAACTCGACCCTGTGGTTCGACGACAACTTCGTGGGCACCGAGCTGGACACCAAGGTGTCTTATGCCGGTATCGCGCAGGCCTGTGGCCTGAAAGGCGTTGTCGCGCGCACCCAGGACGAGCTGACCGCGGCGCTGAACCAGGCAATCGAGGACCAGAAGAACGGCATCACCACGCTGATCGAGGCCCTGATCAACCAGGAGCTTGGCGAGCCTTTCCGCCGCGACGCGATGAAAAAACCCGTCGCAGTCGCCGGCATCAGCGCCGATGACATGAAAGCGCAGGGCGCTTAACCCCAGGACGAGGCCGGAGCACATGACCCTGACACCCGTCGAGCTGTTGCGGCAAAACGCTCCGGCCACCCGTCCCATAATCGCCCTCAGCGAAGGCAACGACCCCCGCATCACCAAAGGGGCCCTCAACGCGCAGAGGGCCAATCTGGCCGATATCATTCTGGTTGGCCCGCACGCCGAAGTCGAAGCGTCCCTGAAAGAACAGGGGGCTGCTGCCTCTCACGGCGTTGAGATCCATGACCCTGTGACTTCGGACCTGACCGAAGAATTTGCCCAGACCTTTTTCGAACTGCGCCAGCATAAAGGCGTCGACCGGGTCAAAGCCCGTGCTGCCGTTGAAACACCCCCCGTCTATGCCGCCATGCTGGTGCGCAGCGGACGCGCCACCGGCACCGTGGGAGGGGCCGTTCACACGACCGGCGAAATCGTCCGTGCAGCCATCCAAGTGATTGGCATGGCCCCCGATGCAGGAATGGTGTCATCCTTTTTCCTGATGTACCCGCCGGAAAACGCTCAGCCCGGGGCGCGGGCGATGCTCTATTCCGATTGCGGGCTGGTCATCAATCCGACCGCGGGCGAGCTGAGCAAGATTGCCATGGCATCCGCCACATCGGCCCGGACGCTGCTGCAGGTCGATCCAAAGATCGCGATGCTCAGCTTTTCCACGAAGGGCAGCGCCAAGCATCCGGACGTGGAAAAGGTGATCGAGGCTACAGAAATGCTGCGCCAGGCCGCGCCAGACCTGAACGTCGACGGTGAACTGCAATTCGACGCCGCCTTTGTACCTTCGGTTGGTGAGCGTAAATCACCGGGTTCGTCTGTCGCCGGGCAGGCCAACGTGATGATCTTTCCCAATCTTGATGCTGGAAATATCGGCTACAAAATCACCCAAAGACTGGGGGGCTACACCGCCATCGGACCGGTCTTACAGGGGCTGGCCAAACCCGCCAACGACCTGTCCCGCGGATGCAGCGCCGAGGATGTGACCCAGATGATCGCCGTGACCGCATTACAGGCAAATGGACTGTAACACTTAATTTTCGCACCGCTCCCGGAACGATGTTCTAAAATACCGAGGAAACTGACAAAATCCTCCTGACATAACCAACTGGACCCGCAAATGACCCATCAGCAGCCGATCCTTGATACGTCACCGAAAGTCTCGGACGAAATCCGCAGGACCACCTGCTACATGTGCGCCTGCCGATGCGGCATCAACGTTCACATGAAAGACGGCAAGGTTGCTTATATCGAAGGCAATCGCGACCACCCGGTGAACAAGGGCGTCTTGTGTGCCAAGGGGTCCGCCGGGATCATGCAGGTCAACGCCCCTTCGCGCCTGCGCAAGCCACTGAAACGGGTCGGCCCGCGTGGCTCGGGTGAATTTGAGGAGATCAGCTGGGACGAAGCGCTGGAACTGGCTGTCAGCTGGCTGGAACCAATCCGTAAAGATAACCCGGAAAAGCTGGCCTTTTTCACCGGCCGGGACCAAAGTCAGAGTTTTACCAGCTTCTGGGCTCAAAATTTCGGAACCTGCAACTATGCGGCGCATGGCGGCTTCTGTTCGGTCAACATGGCCGCGGGCGGCATCTATACGATGGGCGGCGCGTTCTGGGAATTCGGCCAGCCTGATTGGGACCAAACCAAGCTGTTCATGTTGTTTGGCGTGGCCGAAGACCACGACTCCAACCCGATCAAAATGGGTATTGGCAAGATCAAAGCGCGCGGCGCACGTGTAATCGGCGTCAACCCCATCCGCAGCGGATACAATGCCGTCGCCGATGATTGGGTCGGCATCACACCGGGAACCGACGGGCTGTTCATCCTGTCGTTGACCCATGTGCTGATGAAAGCCGGAAAGATCGATCTCGACTATCTCAGCCGCTACACCAATGCCCCGGTTTTGGTGGACGCGTCAGAAGGCGCCGGAAAGGGCCTGTTCCTGCGCGACGATGACGGAAAGCCCCTGGTCATCGACCGGAATACAGGCAAGCTGACGGCTTTCGACACGCCGGGCGTTCGCCCGGATTTGTCGGCGGTCTACGAAAATGACGGTGTCGTTCATCGCCCTGTATTTCACTTGATGGCAGAAAAATACCTGTCCGAGGAACACGCGCCTGAAGCTGTTGCCGAAAAATGCGGTATCTCCGCCAATCGCATTCGCGCGATTGCAGCGGAGCTGGCGCGCGTCGCCTTTGACGAGGCGTTTGAGCTCGATCACGAATGGACCGATTTCCGGGGCGAGAAACACACCAAGATGGTTGGCCGCCCTGTTGCAATGCATTCGATGCGCGGCGTTTCGGCTCATGCCAATGGATTCCAGACCTGCCGCGCGTTGCACGTGCTGCAAATCATCCTGGGCACGGTCGAGGTTCCCGGCGGCTTCCGCTTCAAGCCCCCCTACCCCAAACCGGTCGAGGCGCACCCGACACCGCATTGCAAGGTGACGCCCAATTCTCCACTGGATGGCCCGCATCTGGGTTTCGTCCGCGGCCCGGAACACCTTGCACTGAAGGAAGATGGCAGCCCCGCGCGGATCGACAAGGCGTTCACCTGGGAAAACCCGATGTCCAGTCACGGGCTGATGCATATGGTGATCTCGAACGCACATGCGGGCGACCCGTACAAGATCGATACGCTGTTCATGTACATGGCCAACATGTCGTGGAACTCGACCATGAACACCAAGGGTGTCATCGAGATGCTGACGGACAAAGATGAAAACGGCGATTACGTGATCCCGCGCATCATCTATTCGGACGCCTATTCTTCCGAGATGGTGGCTTACGCGGACCTCATCCTGCCGGACACGACCTACCTCGAACGCCACGACTGTATCTCGCTGCTGGATCGCCCGATTTGCGAGGCGGATGCGGCCGCTGACGCAATCCGCTGGCCTGTGATCGAACCGGACCGCGACGTGCGCGGATTTCAGTCAGTATTGATCGATCTCGCTAACCGAATGAAACTTCCGGGTTTCACCCATGAAGACGGCAGCGCAAAATGGGTCGATTACGCCGACTACATCGTCAATCACGAACGCAAGCCGGGTATTGGCCCGCTGGCCGGATTCCGCGGTGAAAACGCCGACAAGGAAGGGCGCGGAGAGGTCAACCCGGATCAGTTGAACCGCTATATCGAAAACGGTGGCTTCTACGTGGCGCATATCCCGCAAGGCGCGGATTACTACAAACCGTGGAATGCAGCCTATCAGGAATGGGCCGTGGGCATGGGGCTCTATGACAGCCCGCAGCCATACCTATTCCAGCTTTACTCCGAACCGATGCGCAAGTTTCAGCTGGCAGCCGAAGGCCATGGCGACCGACAGCCGCCTGATCATTTGCGCCAGCGGATCAAAGACACGATGGACCCGCTTCCGATCTGGTACGAAACCGATCAGCACGGCAACGACGGCTTCACTGTCAACGCGCTGACCCAGCGCCCGATGGCGATGTATCACAGCTGGGGCACGCAAAACGCCTGGCTGCGGCAGTTGCACGGGCGAAACCCGCTCTATGTTCCGACCAGGCTGATGCGCAAGCACGGCCTGAACGACGGAGATTGGGCCAAAATCACATCCCCTCATGGTGAGATTACGGTCCCTGTGATGGAAATGGCCGCGCTGAACGACAACACCGTCTGGACATGGAACGCCATCGGCAAACGCAAAGGCGCCTGGGCCCTGCAAGAGGACGCGCCCGAGGCCACCAAGGGTTTCCTGCTCAACCACCTGATCCACGAATTGCTGCCGCCAAAAGGCGACGGGCTACGTTGGGCCAACTCCGACCCCATTACTGGTCAGGCCGCATGGTTTGACCTGAAGGTGAAAATCGAAAAAGCCGACGCGCCCGCCGATGCCCAAAGCCAGCCTCATTTTGACCCGATCAAATCACCGGTAGGAACCGGCCCTGCGAATTTGGCGTGGAAGGTGGGCAAATGACCCGGATCCGCACTTCATCTGGCCACAAATATCCCGGGGGTGAATTGAGCCGTAGGCTCAAGAGGGGGCTGGCCCCCTCACCCGTCCTCAACAGCACAGGTATCCTGACATGACCCAGCTACCGAACTCCACCGAGCGCAAGATGGGTCTGGTGATCGACCTGGACACCTGCGTTGGTTGCCATGCCTGCGTGATTTCCTGCAAAGGCTGGAACACGGAAAATTATGGCGCGCCGCTGTCCGATCAGGATGCCTATGGCGCCAATCCTTCGGGCACTTTCCTGAACCGCGTGCATTCCTACGAGGTGCAACCGGCGGAAGGGCACGCGCAACTGATCCATTTCCCTAAATCCTGCCTGCATTGCGAAGATGCGCCCTGTGTTACCGTGTGCCCGACCGGGGCCAGCTACAAGCGGGTCGAAGATGGCATCGTGCTGGTTAATGAAAGCGACTGTATCGGGTGCGGCCTGTGTGCCTGGTCCTGCCCCTATGGCGCGCGTGAACTGGACAAGGCCGAGGGGGTGATGAAGAAATGCACACTCTGCGTCGACCGGATCTATAATGAGAACCTGCCCGAGGTGGACCGGATTCCCTCCTGTGTCCGAACCTGTCCGGCGGGCGCGCGGCACTTTGGCGATCTGGGCGATCCGGACAGCGACGTCAGCAAGCTTGTTGCGGACCGCGGCGGAATGGACCTGATGCCCGAAATGGGCACCAAACCCGTCAATAAATATCTGCCGCCGCGCCCGAAAGACACGGTGGAAGATCAGATCGACATCCTGGCCCCCCTGTTGGCACCTGTCGCTGAAGAGCCCAAGGGCTTCCTCGGCTGGCTCGACAAGACGTTGGAGAAACTCTGATGCATCCTGCACCCTCCGTCATCCTCTTTACCACCCTGTCCGGTCTGGGCTTCGGCCTGCTCTTCTTTCTTGGTCTTGGCCTTCCGGCTGTCTCGGGTTGGGTGGCCTTTGTGTTCTTCGCCATTGCTTACGGTCTGGCCGTCGGAGGGCTGATGGCCTCAACCTTCCACCTCGGCCACCCGGAACGGGCCTTGAAGGCTTTTACCCAATGGAAAACCAGCTGGCTCAGCCGTGAGGGCTGGTGTGCCGTGCTCGCCCTGGTCGTCATGGGACTTTATGCGATTGGCGTAGTGTTTCTGGATCGGCATTGGAGCCTGCTGGGTTGGGTCGGAGCCTTGATGTCACTGGCGACCGTGTTCACGACATCGATGATCTACACGCAACTCAAGACCATCCCGCGCTGGAATATGAACCTGACCCCCGCCATGTTCCTGAGCTTCAGCCTGGCGGGTGGAGCGTTGCTGGCGGGCCAGACACGTGTTGCTATTCCGCTTCTGCTGATCGCCGCTTTGGTTCAATTCTTGTATTGGAAGAAAGGCGACAAAGCGCTGGAGGTATCCGGAACGGATCTGGGCACGGCGACAGGTTTGGGTAACCGGGGCACAGTCAGAGCGTTCGAGCCACCGCATACCGGTACCAACTATCTGCTGCGTGAGTTTGTTCATGTGGTCGGGCGCAAACATGCACAGAAATTGCGGGTGATCTCGTTTGTATTGGCCTTTGTCCTGCCGGTTCTGTTGCTGGTCCTGCCATTCAACCATTTACTGGCCTTGCTGGCGGTGGCATCGCATCTGGCGGGTGTCGCGACCTCGCGCTGGCTGTTCTTTGCGCAGGCCGAACATGTCGTGGGGCTTTATTACGGCAAACGTTGAGGGGGCTCTGCCCCCGCCGCGGCACACCGCGACTCCCCTGGGATATTTTTGGCCAGATGAAGTCTGGATCCTGAAAAAGAAAAAGGCGGCGCTCGGTAGTCGAGGCCGCCTTTTCCGGTTTCTGAAGACCGGGTCAGATGAGGCCCGCGTGTGCCATTGCTGCTTCAATCGCGGCCTTTGTGCTGTCTTCCAGCTCGGTCAGAGGCGAGCGGACTTCAGTGCTGCAGAGACCCAGTTTGCTGAGCGCGTATTTGGCGCCGACCAACCCGGGTTCGATAAAGATCGCTTCGTGCAGCGGCATCAGCTTGTCCTGGTATTCCAGTGCCTTTGCATAATCGCCCGACAATGTGGCCTGCTGGAATTCGGCGCAGAGCCTGGGGGCCACGTTTGCGGTAACTGAAATGCATCCGACACCGCCATGGGCGTTGAAACCCAGTGCCGTGGCGTCTTCACCGGACAGTTGGCAGAAGTCCTTGCCACAGATCGCACGCTGCTGGCTGACGCGCGCCAGATCGCCCGTCGCATCCTTGACCCCGACAATACGCGGCAACCGGGCCAATTCGCCCATGGTGGCGGGGG
Source organism: Ruegeria sp. AF3 (assembly GCF_056536285.1). Taxonomy (NCBI): domain Bacteria; kingdom Pseudomonadati; phylum Pseudomonadota; class Alphaproteobacteria; order Rhodobacterales; family Roseobacteraceae; genus Ruegeria; species Ruegeria sp. AF3. The sequence continues at coordinate 1,470,817 of NZ_JBQFJM010000001.1, forward strand.
TCATGTCGATGACCGATCGCCCGGGAATGTTGTAGATGATAATCGGAATATCCGCAGCCTCGTGCAGGGCTTGGAAATGCGCGATCAGGCCGCGTTGAGTCGGTTTGTTGTAGTAAGGCGTGACAACCAGCGCCGCATCGGCCCCAACTTTTTCGGCGAACTGAACGAAACGGACGGCTTCGACCGTGTTGTTCGACCCGGCACCGGCAATAACCGGCACACGGCCAGCAGCCGTTTTGACCACTTCTTCGATGACCGTTTCGTGTTCGTCATGGCTGAGCGTCGGGCTTTCGCCGGTGGTTCCAACGGGCACCAGCCCGGTCGAGCCTTCGGAGATCTGCCATTCGACCAGATGTTTAAGCGTCTTCAGGTCCAACTCGCCGTTGTTGAACGGAGTGACGAGGGCTGGCATCGAGCCTTTGAACATGACACGCTCCTTAAGGTGCACATTGCGGTTTTTGCGCCTCGGCCTCTCACGTTTCCAGCTTTGTGAGTTGATCCCGCCGGCGCAGGGTTTATCCTCACAGGCTCTATCCTCGGTTGGTTGGGAAATGCAAGGGATGACACGCTTTCTAGCACTGTTGACTGGTGTGATTCTATACGCAGTGACGACACCGCAAGCCGCACGCGCGGATGCGGCCGGTGATTTGCGCGCCGGGCTGTATGAAATGCGCAAGGGCGACTGGAACGCGGCACTGCGCGTATCGGGCCAGCGCGGCTCGGTCCCGCGCGATGTCATTGTCTGGCACTGGCTGCGTGAGGGGTTTGGCAGCTCGGGCGATGTGCTGGTGTTTCTCGAACGCCGCCCGGATTGGCCCGGGCTGGATTGGCTGCGCCGCAAGAGTGAGCCGGTCTTTACCGGGGCCGATCCCGACAGGGTTCTGAAGTTTTACGCTGGCTTGACTCCTCAGACTGCTGAAGGCGCGCTGAACTATGCGGTGGCCCTTAAGGCCAAAGGGCGCATTGGCGAGGCGGAAGCCGACATCGTGACAGCCTGGCGTACCATGCCGATGGGGTCGGGGTTGCAAAAGGACTATCTGGAGAATTTTGCCAAACTGCTGAAGCCACACCATGCCGCGCGGCTGGACCGGATGCTGTGGGATGGCCATTTGGTCAGCGCAGAACAGATGCTGCCCCTGGTCAGCACGGATGAGCGCAAGCTGGCCGAAGCACGGATCGCGTTGCAGAAACGCCAGCCAGGCGTAGACGGCAAGGTGGCGGCGGTACCGAAGTCGCTGGCAGATGCGCCGGGGCTGGCATTCGACCGTTTTGTCTGGCGGGACAAGAAAGAACTGGATGACAGCGCCGTCGACCTGATGCTGGCACGGTCAACCGGACCGGAGGCTCTGGGCGAGCCTGACAAATGGGCCGAGGGACGCCGCCGTCTGGCCCGGCTCGAGATGCGATCGGGGCGAGCGGCGCGCGCTTATGACGTGGCGGCCAAGCACCATATGACCCCCGAAATGGGATATTCCTATGCGGATCTCGAGTGGCTGGCCGGGTTTCTGGCCCTGCGCAAACTGAATGACCCTGCCACAGCTGTGCGGCACTTCCAGAATTTTTCGAATGCCGTGCAATCGCCGATCTCGAAAGGGCGCGGCGGCTATTGGCTGGGGCGAGCTTACGCCGAGCTTGGGGAAGCAGACAAAGCCTATGAGGCCTATGCGATGGGCGCGGATCATCAGACCTCTTTTTATGGTCTGCTTGCGGCGGAACGGATCGGACGGCCATTTGACAAGGAACTGGCCAATCCGCGTCGCGCGCCGCACTGGCGTCAGGCTGAGTTCGCCGAATCCAGCGTCCTGGAAGCCGGGCTGCTGTTGCTGAAGGCCGGGGAAGACAACTTGTCCGAGAGGTTCCTGACCCATCTTGTCGAAGGTCTTGACCCTGTGCAGGCCAACCAGTTGGGCGACCTTGCAATTGAACTTAAGCAGCCGCATCTGGCTGTGATGATCGCCAAGCGGGCTGCGACCACGGGCACCATTTTGCCTGCGGCCTACTACCCGGTTCATCCGGTGGCCGACATGCGTCTGCCAATGGCCAAGGAAATGACGCTGGCCATCGCACGGCGCGAAAGCGAATTTGATCCGGTTGTCGTCAGCGGCGCGGGTGCGCGCGGCCTGATGCAGGTGATGCCCGCAACGGCCAAGCTGGTGGCCGGAGAGCTGGGGATACTCAGCGGCCATCAGACCGGTCGGTTGACGTCGGACTGGCAATACAACGCCAAGCTTGGCGCCAACTATCTTTCGGGCCTTGCGACCGAGTTCAACGGGAATGTCGTCATGATGGCGGCGGGTTACAATGCTGGTCCAAAGCGCCCGATCTCGTGGATGGAACGCTATGGTGATCCACGCACCGGCGAGGTGGATATCGTAGACTGGATCGAGACCATTCCGTTCGATGAGACGCGCAACTATGTGATGCGCGTGACCGAAAGCTTGCCGGTCTACCGCGCCCGACTGGGGCAGCCCGCCCTGCCGGTTCCGTTTTCGCAGGAACTGATCGGATCATCGCTGGCGGCGTTCGCGCCATAAGGTAAAAAGCCCTGCGGCTACAACAATCGCTGCGCCCGCGACAACTTCAGGGCGCAGTGTTTCACCAAAGATCGAAATCCCCAGAATCGCGCTCCAGACCAGGTGAAAATAGGCAAAGGGTTGGACGGCGCTGGCTTCGGCCATCTCATAACATTTGATCAGCAGCCAGTGCCCCGTTGCCCCGCTGACGCACAGCAACGCCATCCAGAGCCAGTCGCTGCGGGCCATTGGCTCCCAGAACCACATTCCAAACAGAGTCATGGCGACGGCGCCAACGACGCCGGTCCAGAAAAAGCTGGTGGCCGTGCTGTCCTGACGTGCGACATAGCGCGTCAGCAGGCCATAGATCGCAAACAGAAACGCCGAGATCAGCGGAATGACGGCCCAAGGATCAAAGACACCAACGCCCGGCTGCAGAATGATCAGAACACCAATGCAACCAACGCCGATCGCGACCCAGCGCCGCCATCCGACCTTTTCGCCCAGAACCGGACCGCTCAGCGCGGCGACAAGCAGGGGATAGCTTATGAAAACGGCCATACTGTCGATCAGACCGAGCACTGTGAAACCAAACACGGCGACGCAGATCTCGGTGGCCAGCAGCAGGCCCCGCAGGATCTGAAGACCCATCTGGTTCGTCTGCATGGCCGCCTTTAACCCGCCTGAGGATCGCGCCGCCAACGCAATGACAAAGGCCGCGAAGAACCAATAGCGGATCATCACCACCATGTAGGTGTTATAGGTTCCGGCCAAATGGCGTGAGATACCGTCCTGCAAGGCAAAGACAATTGTCGCGCCCACCATCAGGGCAATACCCGCACCTGCATTGTTTTTCTGCGTCATGCCTTGAGCGCCCGCGTCATGTGCCTCTTTCGGCCATAACCGGATGTACGGGTGACGGTGAAACCGGCATCCTGAAGCCCGCGTCGAACAAACCCGGCGGCCGTATATGTGGCTGCTGTACCATCGGTGGCTGTATGCGCCGCCACTTGCTGCATCAGATCTGCCCCCCACAATTCTGGGTTCTTGGCAGGAGAGAACCCGTCGAGGAACCAGGCGTTGGCCAGGCCAGTCCATTGCGGCAGGCTGTTGCGCGCATCGCCGATGATCACTTCGCATTGAAGGGTTTCAAGACTGCACGCGCGACCTGTCCAATGGGCCAGAAACCGGCTGCTCCACGGGTGCAACTCGGGGAAGGCCTCAAGCGCGTGACGCATATCATCCGTGGCCATGGGAAAGGCTTCGAAACTGGTGAACCGAAGCGGCCCTGTTTGGCCGGATTTCTCCCATTCAGACCAGACCGTCAGCAGGTTCAGACCGGTGCCAAAGCCCAGCTCGGCAATATGAAACCCCGGCGCAAAACGTTCTGGCAGATCATTACCTGCTAGAAACACATGGCGCGTCTCTTCCAGCCCGTTCTGCAACGAGTAATAGGGATCGTCGAAACGGTCCGAGACCGGTATCTGATCCTCGGTCCACGTCAATTCGGCATGCTGGTCTGCCATCGGGGAATCCTGTAGCTAAGCGGCGCGACACTGAACAAGGAAAAGGGAATTGGCAATGATCGATGTGACGGTTCGCGGGGCAGGAATTTTCGGCCTGTCCATCGCCTGGACCTGCGCCCGTCGGGGCGCGAAGGTGCAGGTCGTCGATCCTTTTGGGCCGGGCTCCGGGTCCAGCGGCGGTCTGGTGGGGGCCTTGGCCCCGCACGTGCCTGAAAACTGGAATGCTAAGAAAGCTTTCCAATTCGACAGCCTGATCATGGCCGAACCCTTTTGGCATCAGGTCGAGGGTACCGGCGGCGTTTCTCCCGGCTACGGGCGGCTGGGCCGTCTTCAACCCATTCCTGACGCCCGCAGTCTGGATCTGGCCCGGCAACGCGAAGGTTCAGCCGATCAGCTTTGGCAGGGGCGGGCAGAATGGCGGGTGATCAGCACATCGCAGGCCGGATCGTGGTGCCCGCCCAGCCCCACCGGCTTTGTCATCCGCGATACGCTGACGGCGCGCATGCATCCCCGGCGGGCCTGCGCCGCTCTGGTTGCAGCCCTTGAGGTCATGGGTGTCCACGTTGTCAGTAGCGCTGATGATAAAGGGCAGGTTGTCCACGCCACGGGCCTAGCCGGATTACTTGAACTGAACGACGCCTACGGAAAGACCGTCGGAAACGGTGTCAAAGGTCAGGCAGCCCTGTTGCGCTTTGACGCGGGAGAGGTGCCACAGCTTTTCGCGGATGCGGTCCATATCGTGCCACATGCGGACGGAACGCTTGCAATCGGATCAACGTCTGAACGGGACTATGACGACCCAACCAGCACAGACAGTGCATTGGACAATGTCATAGACCGGGCCACGCGCGCGCTGCCGCTTTTACACGGGGCCGAGGTGATCGAACGTTGGGCCGGGGTGCGTCCCCGCAGCAAAAGCCGCGCCCCGATGTTGGGCCTGCATCCGTTGCATCAGGGTCAGTTCATCGCCAATGGCGGTTTCAAGATCGGCTTTGGCATGGCTCCGAAAGTGGCCGAGGTCATGGCCGATCTGATGCTGGAGGATCGGGATTCGATCCCCGATGACTTCCGCCCCGGAGCCTCACTGTGATAGGGCCACAGCTTTCATGCATTGCCGCCCATCCGGTCCGCGCACCCACATGTCCTGACCGTTCCGGCACAGCTGAGCAGTCTCGAAATGCATCAACGGCGAGGTCGCACGGAAAGAAAACGACTTGAGTGGTCCGCCAAGATCAACTGCAAACAGCATCAGAAGCTGCGCCAGAAGTGGCCCGTGCACAACCAGCCCTGCATATCCTTCCACATCGCGCGCATAGTCCAGATCGTAGTGAATGCGATGGCCGTTGAAGGTCAGCGCTGAGTAGCGAAACAGCAGGGTGGTATCGAACGCAACCGCGTGGATATCCGTTTCATCCGTGCGTGAACGAGGCGGCGTTTGAGTTATTGCATCCGGCGTGGGGTCTTCACGATAAACAAGGTCCTGCCATTCTGTCAGACAAAGTTGGCCACCTTGCCGTATCTCATGCCGCAACGTGACAAAACCCAACGGTCCGGAGCGCCCTGTTTTTGCGCTTTGGTTTTCAAGAACCGATGTCCTGTCAGCAGGGATACCCGCGATCAGCGGTGCATGAAATTCCAATTGCCCACCGGCCCACATTCTGCGGGGCAATCCCATATCCGGGATCAGGCCACCCACCTTGGGATGCCCATCCCGCCCCAGCGCAGCAGGCGGTTGCGGCGCCCAGAAATAGAGCTGATGGAAGAATGGCGGCAGAGCTGAGCCTTTGGCAATTGTTGGCTCAGAGCCCAACGCAACCTGAAACGAAGCGGCACGGGCCGGGTCAAGGATATCGCTTTGACTTTGTTCCAACATATGCGCAGTCCAAGCTCAGAAACCGGCCTCGACCCTGAGTTTCTGCATCAGCATGTGCAGTGACTTTTCATACCGTTCGGACAGCAACTTTCCCTGTTCGTCGAATTCATTCGAACTGTCAGCGAGGTGGATTTCCGGACCCTGCAAGATGCGGGGCTGAAAGGGCACCATGCAAGCGCGCAGGATCATCTGCGCCCTTTCCCCACCAGCGCGGCCACCCGCCGCCGACATCACGGCAACCGGCTTGCCCGCCCATGGATTGCCTTTCGTCCGGCTGACCCAGTCCAGCGCGTTTTTCAGAACGCCCGAAGGCCCTTTGTTGTACTCGGGCGTCGAGATGATCACCGCATCCGCCTGCCCGATCTGGTCGGCCAGCATCTGAACAGATGCCGGTATCCCTTCGGCATCCTCCAGATCGCCATCATAAAGCGGCAAGTTCAGGTCTGCTTCGGCATAGCTGACAGGGTCGAACAACCGGGCCGCTTCGCGCAGCAGCTTGCGGTTCGTCGCGTCCTTGCGCAGGGAGCCGGACAGGCCAAGCAGGGTCGGTTGAGACATCAGGGACAACTCCGTTTCAGTGTTTCCCATTAGTTAGACCGAGATTGACCCCGACCAAACCCCCATTGACGCACAGTCATTGCGCAACAGGGGATGTGCCAGACCGGTCTTGCGTTTCAGGATCACGCGTTTCCGCTGGGGACCACAACAATCTCAACCCGCCGGTTTTGCGCTTTTCCTTGCGGCGTTAGGTTGGACGCGACCGGGTTGTTTTCACCCTGACCGTAGGTTCTGATACGGCTGTAGCTGACACCATTGGCTTGCAGGATATCCGCGACCGCGTTTGCGCGACGCTCGGACAATCCCTGATTATAAGACGCGTCGCCGTCGCTGTCGGTATGACCAATGATCTGCACGTTCGAGTTGGGATAGTTGACAAGGTTCTGGCCCACTTTCACCAGATCCGCCCGCAGCGCCGGGCGCACGGTCGAGCTGTCCGTGTCAAACGTAATGTCATTCGGGACGGTCACGATCAGCCGGTCACCCGCATTGACGATTGTAATCCCGTCATTTGCCAGTTGCTGACGCAATTCCGCAGCCTGCTTGTCCAACTGGTTGCCGATCAGACCGCCACCCGTGGCACCAATGGCGGCACCGGCCAGCGCCCCAAGACCCGGGTTCGAATTATTGGCAATCGCGCCGACACCCGCGCCGATAAGGCCACCCAGAACCGCACCCTGCTTCGTATTTTTGTTGGGGTCGTTCTGAACGGTCAGGGTGCCAGGATCGGTACAGGCCGTCACGGCCATGATTGAACACAGGCCTGTCGCCAGAAAAAACTTTGAAATCGTCATGATATCACCTTCTGCTCCGGTACCCGTTCTTCGGGCTTGATCCATTTCACCCAGTATATCACTGCGCTTGCTCACAGGCTCAAGCAACAATGCGGTGAAATAGGCGAATACCCGCCAAAGGCCATTCATACCGGTTCCGCAAAGGTGCCCGCGTGCTGTTGTTCCTGCCAGAGATCACGCAAAGATTTACCTTGCCCCAGAAATCTTTCGTCAGTGTGTTCACTGGACCAGATGCGATCGGTTCTGAAATAGCGAAAGCCGCTTCGCATTTCACACCACCCTGCCAGCAACGTGCATTCGATATGATAGATCAGCGCTAGCGGGCGCACCACGCGGATGGTTTGTTCGCCTTCACCATCTACGTAAGTGATGCGAATTTTCCGTTCTGCCCGAATAGCTTCGCGATAATGCGAAACAGAAACACATCCCTTCTCGGGATCATCCGCCGGAGCCCCCCAGGGTGAAACCTGCAACCAATCGGTCGGGCTATGCAGTGCATCGATCTTCCGACAGATTCGACTTGCAGCGCGCTGCAAGTGGCTGTCGCCGGTGCGCGCCAGAAGAGACAGGCCAACCCACAGAGCCTCAACCTCTTCGGCGTCGAAATTCAGCGGCGGCAGATCGTAACCGCGCCGCATCATGTAACCGACACCGGCCTCACCTTCGATGGGTGTTCGCTGGGCCTGCAATTCGGCAATGTCACGATAGACAGTGCGAACGGACACCTCTAGCCGGGTGGCCAGTGCTTCTGCCGTGACCGGCGCACTTGCGGCCCGCAAGATCTGGATGATTTCAAACAAACGGGTCGAACGGCGCATCGCATTCTCCTGACACTCTGCTGACACCCTAGCACACCCCACTGACAACATGCTGTCAGCAGTGACGCGCGATAATGGGTGGATATCACACAAGGAGCCAAGAAATGCCGCACCTCGACAACCACGTCATGATGACACTGAAACTTGGCCAATGGTCACAGGACCACACACTGCGTGCCTTCGAGATTGAACGTGAGATCGCGCAGGAGCGCCATCGCCGCCAATCGGTTTCGACGAAACGAACAAGACGCATTTCGCTGGGCAACCTGAAGATGCTGTGGGCAAGAATTGCCTGAGATCAGAAATCGGGCTGGGCGCGAAACTTCATCGAATGCCCGCCCTCGGGATGCTTCAGGCGCAATTCTTCGGAATGCAGCATCAATCTGGGAAACTCCCTCGCGGCACCTGTTGCATAGAACGGATCGCCCAGGATCGGGTGACCCAATGCCTGCATATGAACGCGCAGCTGATGAGACCGCCCGGTTTTGGGAAACAGGCGCACGCGAGAGGTCTCGCCCTCATGTTTCACAACGCGCCAATCGGTGACCGCAGGTTTGCCCGTATCATGACACACCATTTGTCTGGGTCGGTTGGGCCAGTCCACGATCAACGGCAGGTCAACCGTGCCGGTCTTTGGCTCCATCCGCCCCCAGATACGGGCAATATAGGTTTTCCGGGTCTGCCGCTTTTCGAACTGCATACTCAGATGCCGTTGCGCATGGGGTGTTTGGGCAAAAACCATGACACCTGATGTGTCCCGGTCCAGTCGATGCACAAGCAACGCCTGAGGGAAAGCCGCCTGCACGCGTGTCAGAAGGCAATCAGCCAGATGATCGCCCCGCCCCGGCACGGAAAGCAGACCCGACGGTTTGTTCACTACAATCAGCTGCGCATCTTCGTGCAGCACGTCCAGCGCGGTTTGCGGGGGGGCATAGGTTTCGCTCATGCGGGCCTGCCTATCTCAGCGCGCACCTTCCCGCAACGTCGTCCTTGCGCGCACGGTCATGATCAGTGAACTTCTGCGCAGGAGGACAGGACATGCACCCCACAATTGAACGACTGCAAGAGGTTGTCGCCAAGGGCGATGAGGCGCTGATCCACGATCTGCTGGCCGAAGATGTGCAGTTCCTGCCACCAACCTATTACAGCACCTGGACCGGGCGCTCACCTGTGGCTGCCGTTCTTGGTCATGTCGGGCAGGTCTTTTCCGACTTCCGGTATCGCAGGATCATGGGCGCTGGCAACGATTGGGCACTGGAGTTTCAATGCAAGATTGGAGATCTGGACGGCATTGGCGTTGACCTCATTACGCTGAACGAGGATGGTCTGATCCAAATCTTCGAAGTGGCCATGCGCCCCTACAAAACAGTCGGCGCATTACGCGAGGCGATGATGGCGCGCGTGATGACTGACGCTCGTTTTCTGGAATTCAAAAACGCCCTGACGTGACTTGATGATGCGCACTCTGATAGCACCCGACCAGGTTTTACGTGTGCCCTTGTTGCCCATTCTGGCCGCGCAAGCCCTTTTGGTGCGCCGCAATGCCCGGCTTTTGCCGGAGCCGACTGGCCCGCGAGCGGGCCGAACAGGGCGTGGCCCCCGCCTGCGTCTGCTGATCACCGGCGACAGCTCGGCGGCCGGAGTGGGCGCGGGAACTCAGGCGCAGGCCTTGTCGGGGCAGCTTGTGGACCGGCTGACCAGACACCACACGGTTGAATGGCAACTTGAGGCCACCACAGGGCACACGACGCTGGATACGATTGACCGCCTGAGCCGCATAAAGGGCGAATTCGATGCGGTGGTCACTGCTTTGGGGGTGAACGATGTCACCCGCGCCGTCTCTTGCCGCACATTTGCGGATCGTCAGGCGCAGCTTATCAACATCCTGACAAAAGACCTGGGGGCGCGGCGCATAATCATCACCGGCGTTCCGCAAATGAACAGGTTTCCCGCCCTGCCACACCCATTGGCCTGGGTGCTTGGCCGTCAGGCTGCGCGGCTGGATAATGCGTTGCAACAGGTTGTTTCCGTCCATTCACACGTGCAACATCTAAGGCTTGATCTGCCCGACGACCCGGCCCTGGCGGCACCGGACGGCTATCACCCAAGCCCCCGGGCCTATGCGCTGTGGGCAGATGCTGCAGCACGCCTGTTGCTTCAGGCCTGAGCCCGCGCCTGCCGGATCATCGGGATCGAGTAAATGACCAATGCCACCCAGATCAGGGGGAATGCGATCATGCGTCCGGTGTCGATTTTCTCACCAAACAGAGTGATGGCTGTAATGAAAATCATAGTCGGCGCAATGTACTGCAGGATGCCCATGGTCGACAGGCGCACCAGCTTGGCCCCGTTCGCATAGACCAGCAATGGAACCGCCGTGACGATACCGGCGCAGGACAACAGTAGGGTATCAGACATCGCGACCCCAAAATGGCCTGTGCCTTGCACGCCCAGCCAGGTGACATAAGCCAAGGCCGGGATCAAAAGGATCAGGACCTCAAGCAGAAAGCTCTGGTTGGGACCAATTGGAAGGGATCTCTTGAAGAACGCATAGAAACCCCAGCTGACCATCAAACTCAGCGCCGCCCAGGGAAGCCGCCCTGTCTCGAGAACAAGTACAAGAACGCCCAGCGCGGCAAGCCCCACCGCAAACAATTGGGTCCGCGTCAGGGGCTCACGCAGCAGAGTTGCGCCCAACGCAATACTGAAAAGCGGGTTGATGTAATACCCAAGCGCCGCGTCCAGCGCGTGCCCCGTCGAGATCGCCCAAACATAAATCGCCCAGTTCACGGAAATCAGCGCCGCCGTCAAAGCCGCCATGGCCAGCATCCGGGGATTGCCCAGTGCAGCTTTCAAGTCCCGGGTACGCCCCAGCGCGACCAGAAGCAAACCTGCAACCGGAACAGACCAGATAACCCGATGCGCCACCACCTCAACCGGTCCAATGTGATCCATCGCTTTCATATAAAGCGGCAGAAATCCCCACAGGACATACGCCGTGACAGCCAAAGCCAGACCTTTGGGCGTGTCCGCATTCTGAGGTGGTAAAGGCGTGTCTGTCACGAAGGTTCTCCGGTTGATACCGGTTTCGTTTACGGCAGAACTGAACGGATTGAAAACTCTGAAAACAGTGAAGTGTCACATAACGATTTGTGATAAGTTAGCTGACCGCAGCTGTTGCCGCCAAAATGCGAGGCTCTGCCTCGCGCTCCAGGATATTTAGAGCCAGGTGAAGCAAGGGATCCGCACTTCATCTGGCCCAAAATATCCCGGGGGAGTCGCCCGGCACGGGCGGCGGGGGCAGAGCCCCCAGCCCTGTCTGTCAGACCTTCACCCGTTCGGATTTCGGGTCATACATCGGTTTAAGCGATGCTTCGGCTTTGACCTTCACGCCGCAAACATCGATCTCATAGGTTGAACCCAGAACGTCTGCGGCCTTTTCACCTTCGCACGGTACATAGCCCATTCCGATGGCACCGCCGAGGCTGTGACCGTAGTTGCCGGAACTCAGGTAGCCGACATATTCGCCATCACGCACGATCGGCTCGTTGTGGAACAACAACGGTTCAGGGTCGGTCAGACGGAACTGTACCAGACGCCTTTTGGGGCCGCTTTCTTTTCGTGCAATCACCGCTTCACGCCCGATAAAATCACAACCTTTGTCCACCTTGACGGCAAAGCCAAGACCAGCATCAACCACGTGATCCTCACAGGTGATATCATGGCCGAAATGGCGGAAACCCTTTTCGATCCGGCAGCTGTCCATCATGTGCATACCACACAGCTTCAGCCCCATGTCCTGACCGGCCTCATGCAGCGTCTCGAAGACGTGGCCCGCCATGTCCGAGGAAACATAGATTTCCCACCCAAGCTCACCCACATAGGTCACACGATGAGCGCGGGCGAGGCCCATTCCGATCTCGATTTCCTGCGCGGTGCCAAAGGGGTTGTTCGCGTTTGTGAAATCATTGGGCGAGACTTTTTCCAACAAAGCCCGAGCGTTTGGCCCCATGACAGCGAGAACGCCTTCACCCGCTGTGACATCTGTAATGACCACGTTGAAATCCCCGACATGGCGCATCATCCATGTCTGATCCGCCAAGCGTGTGGCTGCGGGGGTCACGACCAGATAGGTAGTTTCGGTCAGGCGGGTCACGGTGACGTCCGCTTCGATCCCGCCCGTGCGGTTCAAAAACTGCGTATAGACGATCTTGCCGACAGGGACCGAGTAGTCTCCCCCGCCGATGTAGTTCATGAACTTTTCAGCATCAGTGCCTTCCACGCGAATCTTGCCGAAGGAAGACATGTCATACATGCCCACATTCTCGCGCACGGCTCTGTGCTCGGCAGCGGAATTCTCGAACCAGTTCTGGCGCTTCCAGCTGTACTGGTATTCGCGCTCCTGCCCTTCATTCGCGTACCAATTGGCACGTTCCCAACCTGCGAGTTCGCCAAAAACGGCGCCTTGTTCTTTCAGGTGATGGTGGAACGGGGTTCGGCGCACACCGCGCGCGGTGACTTTCTGACGATAGGGATAGTGATCGGCGTAGAGCAGTCCCAACGTTTCCTTTGAGCGTTCAAAAAGGTACTTCTTATTGCCCTGAAACGGCTGCATCCGACCGATATCCACGTCGCCCAGATCAAAGGGCTTTTCACCGGTATCCATCCACTCGGCCAGCGACATGCCCGCGCCACCGGCGGACTGGATACCGATCGAGTTGAACCCGGCCGCGACCCAGACATTGTCCATCTCGGGTGCCAGACCCAGGTGATAGGCGTCGTCGGGAGTAAAGGATTCAGGGCCGTTGAAGAAGGTGTGAATACCCGCCTCGGACAGCATTGGCATCCGGTTGCAGGCCGCTTCGAGGATCGGTTCGAAGTGGTCGAAATCCTCGGGCAGTTGGTCGAACTCGAAGCTGTCTGGAATACCGTTCATGGCCCAGGGTTTGGCATTGGGCTCGAATGCGCCCAGCATCATTTTGCCTGCATCTTCCTTGTAGTAGGCGCATTCATCTGGCACCCGCAGAACCGGCATCTGGCTCAACCCTTCAATGGGTTCAGAGACGATGTAGAAATGTTCGCAGGCATGCAGCGGCACATTCACACCGGCCATCTTGCCTATCTCGCGCCCCCACATTCCCGCGCAATTAACAACCATATCACAGGCGATATGCCCTTGGGTTTGCCCGTCATCACTGACCCAGTCGACACCGGTTGCACGCCGTCCGTGCCGGGAAATCCCGGTCACCTTCACCCGTTCCTTGATCACCCCACCGCGTTGACGCGCACCCTTGGCCAACGCCAAGGCAATATTAGCAGGATCCGCCTGGCCATCGGTTGGCAACCAAACGCCACCTGCCACGCCGTCGAGGTTGATGTGCTCATATCGCTCTTTGACTTCGGTCGGTGACAGCTCTTCGACCGGCACGCCAAAGGCACGGGCCATTGCCGCATTTCGGTGAAGCTCTTCCAACCGCTCACTGGTCAGGGCGACCGAAACGGACCCGACCTGACGCAGGCCGGTGGCGACACCGGTCTCTTCCTCAAGGCCCAGATAAAGCTCTGCGGAATAGCGCGCCAGTTTGGTCATGTTGGAAGACGCGCGCAGTTGCCCGATCAGGCCCGCCGCGTGCCAGGTGGTGCCGCTGGTCAGTTGCTTGCGCTCTAGAAGAACAACATCAGTCCAGCCCTTCTTGGTCAAATGATACGCGACCGAACATCCGATGACGCCGCCACCGATGATGACCACTCGGGCCTTGCTGGGAAGATCAACCATCCTGAAATCTCCGCTGTGTCAGGTTTGGCGTAAACTGCCACGGAAGATCGACAACAAATGCACCAAAAACGTCACAAGATCAGCAGTTTTCACCGATGTGTCGCGGCCCGCTTTTCCCGCCTAACGACAAAAGGCGTGACACCGAAGAAGCTTTTGTAAACAGACGAAAACCCGTTCGGAAAACCACAGGCCAACCCGATTTCGCGAACGCTCATAGTGGTGTTCAGAAGCAGGTTATTGGCCTTGGCCAGCCGCATTTCACGATAGAATCCGTTGGGCGTGGTGCCAAAGAAGGTTTTGAACTTACGCTCAAGCGAGCGGTTCGACAGTCGCAGCGAATCGACGATCTGATTGATCGGCAGAGGGTCTTCGATATTGGCCTGCATGAGCTTGATGCACTGATCCAGCTTCACATCTCCGGTCGCCGTCAACTTTACCCCAGAGAATGGCTGCATCGAGGCGAAATCCCGGATGTTTTCATGCAACATGATGTCCGCCACGGTCATTTTTGCGGGCCCCGAGATATGACGGCCGATCACTGCCAGCGCGATATCTGTTGTCGCCTCCATTCCGGCACAGGTCACAACCGCGCCCTGTTCGGTTGCAATCGACAGTTTGGCTTCAAACCGGGCCCCGCGTTCCCGCAGGAACGAGGCATTCTCCCAGTGGGTTGCCAAGTCGTCTGTACCCTGTTCGTCGATATACCGGCTGGCGGCTTCCGCCAGCAGAAACACCTTGGCATCCCGGAAGGTGTAATCCGACACCACCCGCTCCAAAGACAAGTCCGGGTGATCCGGGTCAGAATTGCCGATCACAAAAAGATAATTCGCCTTGGGCTGCGCCTGCACGCGTTCCGTTTGCACCACCGCGTCGCTGCTGCTGGAGATCGGGCCACCTTTGAGCGACCGATAGGCAAAAGTGAACGGCGGCTTCGGACACACACGATTTGCCAGCCTGAGAACCTCGACCAATGAGGCCAGTTCAAGCAGTACAAATCCGGGTGCGACCAGAATATCGAAATGTTGCTGTATCGCCTGCGGTGATTCAGAAGCAAATTTCCTCATCGCTGTCACCTTAGACGATCTCATGCCCGGCAGTACGCAACCGCTTGGCCAGCGCTTCGATGTGGTCCGGGCCGATCTCGCAGCATCCACCGACAATCGTGGCCCCCTGACCGACCCAACGCATGACGTGATCCGCATAGGCATCGGGACCAAGATCATGGCGTTGATCCAACGCATCCACTGTCGGCGCGTCCATTAGAAACTCATCCGAAATATGTGTAAAGCCGTTGGCATAGGCACCATAAGGCTTGTTCATGCCGGACAGGATGTCCAGAGCAGCTGGGATCGCTTCGGGGCGCGAACAATTGATCAGCAGCGCGTCAGGCGAAAACTCTTCAACCAATGGCGCGACATCCCTGAGCTGTTCGCCAGACCTGAGGCGACTGCCATCGTCGTCATTGACCGTGAATGACAGCCAGATTGGTTTGCCACATCCGGTCGTTCCACGCAGCGCGCCCTCGGCCTCCTGCACCGAGGACACTGTCTCGATCAGAAACAGATCGACGCGCGCAGCCATCAAAGCCACAAGTTCAGCGAACTTTTTCGCCGCGTCTGCCGGGTCCGGGTTCAGGTCGGGTCGGTAAGATGCCAGAAGCGGCCCCAGAGACCCGGCGATCCGCCCCCCGGTCGAAATACGGGCACGTTCGGCCTGTGTCAGGGCAGTGTCGACAAGGGCGGACATCTGGTCCTCCATCCCCACCCGTACAAGGCGAGAGCGGTGGACTGCATAAGTATTGGTGGTGGCAATCGTGGCACCACAACGGAAATAGTCGCCATGCACCGCGCTGACCAGATCAGGGTGGTCGATCATCACACGCGTGGACCATAGCGGCGTCGCCCGATCTCCGCTGCGTTTGACCAGTTCCTGTCCGATTGAACCGTCCAACAGAGTGATCTTTGTCATGTCCTTGCTCCTTAAGGCAGCAGCACGAGTTTACCCGGAAGGGTCTTTGCCTGAAAATCAGCCTGTGCGCGGGCGATATCCTTCAATGGGTAGGTTCGGGAAACCAGTGGCTTAATCCGTCCGGAATTCATCAACTCCACTAGGCGGCCAAAGACTTCGGGTGCCTGATGCGTGCAGCCGTGAATGGTGATGTCGCGCAAATAGATGTCCCGCAGATCAGCCTCGACAATCGGACCGGCGATTGCCCCCGAAACGGCGTAGTGCCCGCCGGGTTTCAGGGCAAGGATCAGCGATGCCCATGCGGGCCCGCCAACCACATCTATGACCGCGTCGAACATATCCTGCGGTGGCAGCTCATCCCGGCCAAATGTGCCCAACGCGCCTTGGGATTTGACGACCTCTGCCTTCGCTGCCGCCGTCACACCCCAAACCGATGCCCCGCGTAGCGCAGCAAGCTGCACCGCCGCCAGACCAACGCCGCCTGACGCACCGGTGATCAGAACTTTTTGCCCAGACGTCACGCCTGCGCGGGTCAGCAGGTTTTCGGCAGTACCAAAGGCACAGGGAATGGCCGCAATTTCCACGTCTGACAGGGGCGATGCACTTACGTCATAAAGGTCATTTGCTTCAACCAGACAGTATTGGGCAAAAGCCCCATCAATCTCTGACCCGAGCGCAATAAAGCCCTGAGGGTTTCTTGGGCTCGGACGCGGCAGGTTGATCGGACAAGTCACACGCTGGCCTTTTTTGAACCCCGAGTTTGGCCCGACCTTTTCAACGATCCCGCACAGATCGCCGCCCTGAATGCGGGGAAAGTTCAGTGCACCGCCCCACCCTCCGGCTTCAACATCCTGATCGACGGCATCCGTCCCGCCGGTGACATCCGATGAATACCAGCCGATCCGCGTGTTGATATCCGTGTTATTGACACCTGCCGCAGCGACCCGAACAAGCACCTGCCCCGGCCCAGGGGCCGGGACAGGGATATCGTCACGCCATTCCAGCGCCTCTGGCCCGCCATGGCCGGTCAGATAGACGCCAGACATGGTAGCCGGAAGCGTCACGCGCGCAACCGCTCGTTCTCGGGGTCCCAGAGCGGCTGGTCCAGCTCTACCACGGCGCGGCATTTCTGGCCGTAGATTTCGACCTCAAGCTCAGTTCCCGGATTGGCAAGCTCGGCCCGGATCATGCCCAGCGCGATGGATTTACCAACACGGTAGCCCCATGCGCCGGATGTGGTTTCGCCCACGATCTCATCGCCATGCCAGATGCAGGACATATACGGCGCGTCGCAATCGCCCGCATCAACAGTCAGGGTGACGAAGGACTTTTTCACGCCTTGCTGCTTTTCGTTCAGGATTGCAGCCTTGCCCGGGAAGTCCTGCGGTTTGTCCAGCTTGACGAAACGCTCCAACCCGCCTTCAAGCAGGGAATAGTCGGTCGACAGATCGCCCTTCCAGGCGCGGTACCCCTTTTCGATCCGCAGCGAGTTCAGCGCATACATCCCGAACGGCTTGGCACCGGCATCGATGATCGCGTCGTAGATCGCAGGCATATCCGCATTTTCAGCGTGAACTTCCCAGCCCAGCTCACCAGCGAATGAGACACGCAGCAGAGCGACCCATCCGCCTTTGATTTCGCTTTCCTGAAAGCTGAGCCACGGCAAGGTCAGATCGGCCTCGGTAACTTTGCTGAGAATGTCCCGAGATCGAGGCCCGGTAACGATCAGCGTGCTCATCCGCGTTGTCCAGTCTTCCAGCGTGAACTCGGCATCGGCAGGTATGTGACGCACAAGCCATTCACGGTCATGCCATTGCGCGGTCGCTGCAGTGACCAGAACGAACAGGTCTTCGGCCTCACGCGTGACCGACATTTCGGTCAGGATACGCCCGCGGTCATCTGCGAAGTAAACCAGCCCAACCCGACCAATCTTGGGCAATGCCCCTGCAACCAGACCGCGCAGCCATTCATCAGCACCCGGCCCCTGTATTTTGAACCGCGAGAAGCCCGGCAGGTCCAACACGCCACAATGATCGCGCACGGCCTCACATTCTTCCTTGATCCGCTGTTCCCACGGTCCGGACCGACCCCAAGTATGGGTCGCGTCCAGCGAGGTGTCATCGCCGGGCTGTGCAAACCAGTTGGCGCGTTCCCAGCCGTTATAGGCGCCCATTACGCCACCCAGCGCCTTGACTCTGTCATGCACGGGTGACAGTTTCTTGTCGCGCGCGGCGGGCCATTCATGGTGCGGGAAGTGCATGGCATATTCGTTGCCATAGACTTCCATGCCTTTCTGGTTGCAATAATCCTGATCGGTGTAATCGGTATAGCGGCGCGGATCGACGGCCCACATATCCCATTCGGTCGCGCCATCAACGACCCACTCGGCCAGAACCTTGCCTGCGCCACCGCCCTGCGCGATGCCAAACGTGAAAGTATGTGCTTCGAACGCGTTCTTGACGCCGGGCATCGGGCCGATCAAAGGCAGCCCGTCAGGCGCGTAAGGGATCGGCCCGTTGATGACGCGTCCAACGCCCGAGGTTGCCATCAGCGGCACTCGCTCCATCGCATCGGTGACGATATCTTCGATGCGGTCCAGATCGTCATTCCACAGCTGAAAGCTGAAATCATCCGGCATCGGATCGTCTTCGGTCATCCAGTGGCCCTTGCAGTTCGGCTCGTAAGGACCAAGGTTGAAGCCGTTCTTTTCCTGCCGCAGGTAGTACGAGACATCCACATCACGCAGCAACGGCAGTTTGGCACCGCTTTGCTTGGTCCATGCTTCGATCTCGGGGATTTCATCGGTCAGCAGGTACTGGTGGCTCATGACCATTGCCGGAACGGTGCGGCCACCGAAGGGCTTGAACCATTCGCCCACACGCTGCGCATAGTATCCGGCTGCGTTCACAACATAGTCACAGGCTATATCGCCTTTGTCCGTGTGCACGGTCCAGGTGTCGTCATTATGCTGCGTCACGCCAGTCGCCGGGCAGAAACGGATGATCTTCTGCCCCATATCGCGCGCGCCCTTGGCCAGCGCCTGGGTCAGCTGCGCCGGATCGATATCACCATCCGTCGGGTCGTAGAGAACACCCTCAAGATCGTGCGTTTCCAGGAAGGGATAGCGCTCTTTCGCCTCTTCCGGGGTCCACATTTCCATCGGGATACCCTGATAGCGGCCCATCGCCATGGCGCGCTCGAACTCCTGCACACGTTCTTTCGAATGCGCCAGTCGGATCGAACCGGTCTGGTGGTAGTTCATCGGGTAATCGACTTCCTCACCCAGACGCGCATACAGCTCGGTCGAATAGCGCTGCATGTTCATGATCGCCCATGAGGTCGAAAAGGTCGGAACGTTCCCTGCCGCATGCCAGGTCGACCCGGCAGTCAGCTCGTTCTTTTCCAGCAGAACACAATCGGTCCAGCCCTTCTTGGCCAGATGATATAGCGAGGAAGCCCCCACCACGCCACCGCCGATAATGACCACGCGGGCTTTTGTTGGAAAATCACTCATGCGTTTAGATCCCTGTTACTGTGCCTCTTGAGGCAGATCGTCCGTGATGTCGTAATAATCGCCCTTGTCAGCCACAAAGATGTGCTTTGAGAGCTTTAAACCCGTGGGAGCATCGAGTGCGCCCATGGAGATCGAAATCGTGTCCTCCTGGTTGTGTTGCCAGAAGAGAAACGAGCCACATTTGCTGCAGAACCCCCGTCGGGCGATGTCAGACGCGCGATACCAGCTTAGCGTGTCGCTGGCCGAGAAACTCAGGTTGTCCTGATGGGTTGAGGTCGAAGCCCAGAAATGGCCCGACTGTCTGCGGCACTGTCCGCAATGGCAGACCGAAGGCAGCGACAGGTCTCCGTCAATCGTGAACGCGACCGAGCCGCAAAGGCAGGATCCCTTGTGCATCTGACTACCCCTTTGTTGCGGGTGTGGTGCTGGTTCCCAACAACACACCGTAGATGACAAAACAGGCCGCCATGATCCGGCGCACCCAGATATTGAACACGGCGCTCAGCGCTGCCCTGCCCATCAAGGCGCCCAGCGCCGTAAAGCCGGTGTAGCTGAGTGTGGTGATGATCAGCGCGGTAGGCATGATAACCCCCATCTGCTGCCAGACCGGGACCTCGGGCTGAACGAACTGCGAAAACGCGGCCAGGTACCCGGCGACGCTTTTGGGATTGATCGTGGCCACTGCCAGTGCGTGCAGATAGACATGTCGCGCCGGACGCTCGGAGGCTGGTGCGGGTTTTGTTGCATTCATCCATCCGCGAATGCCCAACCAGATCAAAAACCCCGCACCAATCAGCTTGGCGACAAAGAACCCGGTCGGCGATGCGGCGATCAGGGCCGTCACTCCCAGCGCAGACAGGATCAGAAAGGCGCTGGCTTGCGTGAGAATTGCCAATACGCCCAGCATTGCCTTTGGGAACGGAAGGCTCATCCCGTTTGAGATGCAATTGACCGCATTTGGACCCGGCGTGGTTACGAAAACCACCCAGAAAAACGCAAATATGGTCCAGGCTTCGAACGACATCAGTAGACCGGCGGGGCGATGACCCAGATGGCCGCAGCGGGCTCGTCGTAAGGGTTGGCCCATTGATAAGGTTCGTGTCGGATCCGAAAACTGTCACCTGGCCCAACCGTGAACGCGCGCGCCCCGATTGTCAGGTCCAACTTGCCCGAGATCATGTATCCGACTTCCTGTGTCGGACGATTGGCCGGTGTCTGCATCTGCGAGTTGGGTTTGAAGGTAGAATGTACCATTTCGAAATCATCGGTCAGATCCGGCGAGAGCAGTTCTTCGATCAACCCTTCCTCGCCCGACCCCATGGGCCGGCGCGAGCCGGCACGCACGACATATCCCTGCTCGTCCGCAGGTGCCGCCGAATGAGCAAACAACATCGACATGGGTACGCCAAGGCATTCGGCGATCTGCCTCAGGTCCGAGATTGACGGCTCAGACATGTCACGTTCGACCTGGCTGAGCCAGCCCACAGACCTGTCCAGCCGGGTTGCGATAGCACTCAGCGTCAATCCACGCGCCTTGCGCAGCGCGCGGATATCTGCACCAAGTGTTGCACTTTGCGGGGCCTGGCTGTTCAAGGGGGCTCCAACTCTCGTGAAAATTTGATCTCGTTTTTCACGATGCCTCGATTCCGTGAAATTTCCAAGCATTTTTTCACGCAAGCCCGTATTCCGGATTGGCTATGCCCTGACGGTTCGGTCACTCAGCTGATATGGCAAACATATGTATCGGTGGTGGCAGAGGCGCGCTCGTGCCAAAGCGTGAAGCCTGTTTTTTGCAGAACGCGGGCAGAGGCCGGATTGTCACGCCCGACCCCGGCAATGAGACGCACGGCAGGCCCAGGCGTCAATGCGTCCTGCAAGCCTTGCAACATCTCGGAGGCGTAGCCATTCCCCCAAGCGGATTCTGCAATCAGATAGCCAACGTGAAGGTTTGGAATTGAATCGGCCTCTGTACTCATGGCCAACACGAATAGGCCAATATGGTGGTTACCGCGGTTATAGCGCGCAAGCAGAATATCGCTTTCAGCACGTCTGTCATCAATCCAGTTCGAAATATCCCGGCCCTGCAACTGCATCGACGGTGGCAGGTGTTTCAGGACCGCAGGGGTCAGAAGCGCGACAAGATCATCTTCAAGCCGAGCTCGCAATCGCGGATCGGTGAGTTCAACCTTCCAGTTGCGAACCGAAAGGCGCGGAGTTCGGAAATGGCCTGGAACCATGGTTAATCCAATACGTATCGGGCTTTCCGGTTTTATCAGGCCCCGAGCGAAATCGAAAAGAGGAAACCGGTAGACGCACCTTGTACGGACCGAGAATCAATCAGGCTTGTGCGAAGGTCTTTGACAGGATCGCGGACAAGTTATCCGCGTCTTCAGTTGAGAACGCATCGGGTTGATTGCTGTCGATGTCGAAAACTGCAATCAACTCGCCCGCTGCGTTCCGCACCGGCAGAACAAGTTCGGACCGGGTTGAACTGGCGCAAGCGATGTGACCCGGAAACGCGTCGACATCCGGCACCAGCTGCACTTCGCCAGTGCGCGCTGCCGCCCCGCAGACGCCGCGCGCGAACGGGATGACCAGACAGCCATGCCCGCCCTGGTAGGGGCCGATCTTCAGCAAGCCCGGTTCTGTCACCCGGTAAAACCCGGTCCAGTCGAAACGGTCGTCAGAATAGTGGACCTCGCAAGCAACGGTGGCCATCAGGGCAACCTGATCGGTTTCGCCTTCGGTCAATGCTGCAATTGTACTGGCCAGCGTACTGTAATCGACGGTCATAGGTCCCGAACCCCTTGGAAAACCCCGGGGGCTCTGCCCCCGAACCCCCGGAGTATTTCGAAAAAGATGAAGGGTCAAATGCGTTCGATCGCGATAGCTGTTCCTTCACCGCCGCCGATGCAGATTGCAGCAACCCCCCGCTTGAGATTTCGTTTCTCGAGCGCGTTCAACAAGGTGACCATTATACGGGCGCCAGATGCTCCTATAGGATGGCCCAAGGCACAGGCACCGCCATTTACGTTCACCTTGTCGCGCGGCAATCCCATCTCGTGCATGAAAGCCATCGGCACAACTGCGAAGGCTTCATTGACCTCCCACAGGTCGACATCATCCTTGTTCCAACCGATGCGGGACAGGAGCTTTTGCGCCGCCGGAACCGGCGCAGTCGTGAAAAGTCCGGGTGCCTGTGCATGGCTGGCATGTCCCAGAATACGGGCCCGAACTGTCAGCCCTCGCGCTTCTGCCGTTTCAGCCGATACCAGAACAAGCGCCGCCGCGCCGTCGGATATTGACGAGGAATTGGCGGCGGTCACTGTCCCGTCCTTGCGGAAAGCGGGATTCAGCGTCGGAATTTTCTCGGGACGGGCAGATTTGGGTTGCTCGTCAGCCACCTGTACAACCTCACCCTTTCGCGTGCGCACTGTGACGGGGACGATCTCGCCCGCGAAAGCACCGCTTTCTTGCGCGGAAAGTGCGTTGGACAAGGATTTCAAGGCATATTCATCCTGCGCTTCGCGGGTGAACTGATACGCCTCGGCGCAGTCTTCGGCAAAGGTTCCCATCAGGCGGCCCTTGTCATAGGCGTCTTCCAGCCCGTCAAGGAACATGTGGTCGATCACCTGACCATGACCGATGCGCGCAC
The DNA here is from genome assembly GCF_056536285.1 of Ruegeria sp. AF3. Classification (NCBI taxonomy): domain Bacteria; kingdom Pseudomonadati; phylum Pseudomonadota; class Alphaproteobacteria; order Rhodobacterales; family Roseobacteraceae; genus Ruegeria; species Ruegeria sp. AF3. The sequence goes on from NZ_JBQFJM010000001.1 coordinate 1,493,812, forward strand.
CGCCCCGCATTTTCGGCAGCAGGTAGGGCGCGTTGGTCATGCTCTCCATCCCTCCGGCGACCATTGTGTCCGCAAGACCCAATGCGATCTGGTCGAAGGCCATCATCGCCGCCTTCATCCCGGAACCACACATCTTGTTCAGCGTGGTGGCAGGAACCTCCTCGCCTAAACCCGCCGCGAAACCCGCCTGGCGCGCCGGTGCCTGCCCCTGACCTGCGGGCAGGACACATCCCATCAACACCTCGTCAACCGTCTGTGCCCCTGCCTGCTTTAACGCGGCACGAATCGCTGCGCCGCCAAGCTCGGATGCTGCGACACCGTCGAACATGCCCTGAAAACCACCCATTGGTGTTCTGGCAGCACCTGCAATAACAACATCTCTCATCCGGATAATCCTCCTGTCGTCCGGCCCTTGAATACCGAATGGTAAGAATTCGCGTCTAGCGTATTTCTACGACTCATTTTCAGATTGGAGGGCGGCCGGACCATGAGGCTGACCAGCACATCAGACGGTACGACACAGATTATCACCGTTCACTCTGACCGGATCGACGCTGCGATGGCCATTCAGTTCAAAGAAGACATGCGCGCTGAGACCGAGGCCTGCGCTGATCGGGTTGTCCTTGACCTTTCAGGTGTCGAGTTCATCGATTCAAGCGGGCTGGGCGCAATCGTGGCCTCCATGAAACAACTGGGGCTGAACCGAAGGCTTGATCTGGCAGGCCCGCAGCCCGTGGTGGAAAAGGTCTTTCGCCTGACGCGCATGGATACTGTGTTCAGGTTGTTTGCGACACTGGATGACGCCCTGTCGGAACCGGACAGGTGACAAGAGCAGGAGTGCGACAACATGGAGCCCATTTGTAACGCGACCTGCCTGGAAGTGAGCTTTCCCGCAACGGAAACAGAAGCCAGCGCGGGGATTGCGAAACTCAGTGCAGGACTGGCGAAACGAGGGTTGCCGCCGCACAAGGCGGACGACGTCAAGATCGCACTGGCAGAAGCAATCAACAACGTTGTGGAACATGCCTATATGGACGTGGCCCCGGCCGGGGTTCAGGTCACATGCCGGTTGGACAGAAACCGCCTGGACATTCTGATCTCGGACACGGGCCATCCATTGCCCGGCTACGAACCACCAGACGGAACACCAGCACCACTGGGAACCCGCATTCAGGATTTGCCCGAAGGCGGGTTCGGCTGGTTCCTGATTCATCAACTTACCAGCGATATCTGTTATGAGCGTCGCGACGGGTGCAATCGGCTATCCTTGCGATTTAACTTTGACAAGAACGGGTAATCAGCCGCAATTGGCCACAATAACGCCATTTTCGAAACATTGTCGCGCCGCAAATCGCCGCCATACAGTGAATCGTAGCTCAGATAGCTTCCCTCGGCGCCAATTATCACAGCCCCCACCCAGTGAACGGCGCCGAGGATCTCCTCCCCAACTTGAATTGACTGGACAACCGGCAATCAGAGAATAGCTTTCCCCTGTTTTAAGGAGAAAGAACCACCATGCGTGATCTGCACAAACCTGGCCGGTCGGAAGTTTTTGCAACGCGGGGGATGTGCGCAACGTCGCACCCGCTGGCCGCCAAGGTGGCAATCGATATTCTTGAGCGCGGCGGCAACGCCATGGACGCAGCGATTGCAGGTGCAGTTCTGCTTGGGATTTGCGAACCGCAGATGACCGGGTTGGGCGGCGATTGTTTCGTTTTGTTCAGCCGTGCGGGCGAAAACCGGATACGCGCATTGAACGGATCGGGTCGCGCACCGGCCGCTGCGCGGGCGCAGCCCTTGCGAGACAAGGGTCTGTCATCTGTACTGTTGAACGGCCCGGACGCGGTGACTGTTCCCGGTGCCGTGGACGCCTTCTGTCACCTTGCAGAAACCGAAGGGCGATTGGGGCTGGGCGCGATTCTGGAACCCGCAATCCACTATGCCGAGGCTGGCGTTCCGGTGGCCCCTCGGGTTGCATTTGACTGGAAAACAGGGGCGACCACATTACTGGGCGCTGCGCGTGATCATTATCTGGTCAATGGGCAAATACCCGCAATCGGGCAGATCTTTCGCGCCCCCGGTCAGGCTGAGGTCTTGCGCAGGATCGCCAGCCAGGGACGAGACGCTTTTTATTCAGGAGACATTGCCGAGGATATGATCCGGGCTCTGTCCGCACTCGGAGGTGTCCACACCGCCGAGGACTTCCACCGCACCAAGTGCACTGAAACGCAGCCCATGCGCGGGGCCTACAAGGGTGTTGATCTGGTCGAACACCCGCCGAACGGCCAAGGTGCAACCGCGATCCTGCTGCTGAACATTCTAAAACAGTTCGATCTGGCCAGTATGGATCCATTTGGAGCAGAACGGGTTCATATCGAGGCTGAAGCCACCAAGCTGGCTTATGACGCGCGCAACCGGTTTATTGCTGATCCCGATCATGTCGCGCGGGCCGAGCGGTTTCTTGATATGGATGTAGCAGTCAGGCTGGCGGCATTGATTGACCCAAAACGCGCAATGCCCGCAGCAGCACCTTTGACGGAAGCCATACACAAAGACACGGTCTATATCACAGTGGTCGACCGCGACCTTATGGCTGTGTCGCTGATCTACTCGATCTTTCATGGCTTTGGGTCAGGGATCGCGTCCGAGAGATACGGCATCTTGCTTCAGAACAGGGGCGCGGGGTTCACGCTTCAGCCGGGTCACCCCAATGAACTGGCTGGTGGCAAGCGCCCGATGCACACGATCATACCGGGGATGTTGACCGAGAATGACCGTGTCACGATGCCATTCGGCGTCATGGGCGGTGCTTATCAACCGACCGGGCACGCGCGTTTCGTTTCGAACCTTAGGGACTTTGGGCTGGAGCTACAGGAAAGCATCAACGCGCCGCGTGCCTTTTTTGATGGAAATGTCCTGAAACTGGAGCGGGGCTATTCTGAAGAAGTGGCGAAACAATTGTCTGAAATCGGCCACAATATTGAAGTTCCGGAAACTCCGCTTGGTGGAGCGCAAGCGATCCGAATCCGAAAAGACGGTGTTTTGGAAGGTGCCAGCGACCCGCGCAAGGATGGGTGTGCCCTTGGATACTGATCAGCGGCAGTACAATGCCGACCGGTTCGCCAGACCTAGTTCAGGTGGAAATGCAGAGGGTAGGCACCGTCTTCGAATGGGCCGAACATGTTGGAGATATCCGGGTGTTCAACCGGCTCGCCGGAATAGTCTGCAACCAGATTTTGTTCTGAAACATAAGCAACATAGAAGGATTGGTCGTTCTCTGCCAACAGGTGGTAGAACGGCTGTTCTTTCCTTGGACGGCTGTCTTCCGGAATGGCCTGATACCATTCTTCTGTGTTCGAAAACTCTGGGTCCACGTCAAAAATCACCCCTCGAAAAGGGTGTTTCTTGTGACGGACCACCTGGCCCAATCCGTATTTCGCGCGTGTCTTTAACATTGTTTCAGCCCCCACCGCATTTACTAACGGTTTTTGGCCCGAAATGCCAATCATTGATGTGAAATTCAGGGAAACAGTCTGTGAACCTAATACTGACAGTGTTCGAAATCGTGGCCCCGGTTTTTCTCTTGGCGGCCATTGGCTTTACCTGGGTCAAACTGGGGTTCGAATACCGGCTGCAATTTGTGACACGCTTTGCAACGACGCTGGCAATGCCCAGTCTGATCTTTGTTGCGCTCATGCAAACCGACATCCCGGGCGGAGATTTGTCGCGTTTCACATCCGCGACCCTGGTCGCAAATCTTCTGCTGGCAGGGGTGTTCTGGTTGCTGGTTCGCGTATTGAAACTGGATCAGCGCACGTACCTGTCACCGCTGATTTTCGGCAATACCGGCAATCTTGGCTTGCCGCTATGTATCTTTGCGTTCGGACAGATTGGCTTGGGTTACGCAGTCATCTTTCTGTCTGTAACTGCGCTGTTTTCTTTCACTTATGGAATATACCTAGTCGCCGGAAAAGGCGCATGGGGACAAGTCTTGCGCCAGCCGATGGCGTGGGCGACCATTCTGGGTGCAGTGTTTTTGTGGCAAGGGTGGCAAACTCCGACATTTCTAACCAACACGTTAGAGCTTTTGGGGCAAATGGCTGTTCCGCTGATGTTGGTCACGGTCGGTGTGGCAATCGCCCGCCTGACCTCGCGCAGTCTGGGGCAAGCACTCTGGTTGTCAGTCCTGAAACTTATCGTCTGCTTTGCGTTGGGCTGGGGGATTGGAGTGTTGTTTGATCTGGACACTGTCGCCTTTGGCGTTCTGGTCTTGCAAATTTGTACGCCGGTCGCTGTGACCTCATATTTGTTGGCAGAACGATTTGAGGCCGATTCCGATGCCGTTGCCGGCATGGTCATGGTGTCCACTGTGCTTTCCGTGGCGGTGTTACCCGTAATTCTTGCCATTGTTTTGTAGCGATTGTGATTTCCTCAGAGCTCAATCTACGCTAGAATAAACAAAAAAAGGCATGAGGCACATGAGCAGAATTCTTATCGTACTCTTCGGGGTGCTGCTTTTGGCATCCTGTGGCGGCGGGTCAAAACAACCGCCCAGCAAACTGAACGACGCGTGCAGTATTGCGCACGAGCGACCGGATTTTATCAAGGCTTTCAAAAGCACCGAGCAGAAATGGGGTGTTCCGGTTCACGTTCAGATGGCCACGATTTATCAGGAAAGCCGATATCGCCACGATGCACGTACCCCGCACCGTTACGTGCTGGGCGTGATCCCGATGGGGCGGCAAAGCAGCGCCTATGGGTTCAGCCAAGCACTGGACGGCACCTGGGATCAATATCAGCGCGAAACCGGCAAGCGTCGGGCCAAGCGGGATCGCATCCGCGACGCGTCGGACTTCATCGGCTGGTATATGAACAAAAGCTATGAGCGCAACGGCATCCACCCCGGCGACACACGCAATCAATACCTGGCCTATCACGAAGGCCACACGGGGTACGCACGCGGCACCCACAACAGCAAATCATGGTTGTTGAGCGTGGCCAATGACGTGGACGCACGCGCGCAACTGTATCAGGCGCAATTAGCGAACTGCCGGTATTGAGTCATACTCAACGGGTCAGCGATTGACTGACCCGCGTCTTTCCTTGTTCGAAAAAAGGCCCTGATCCAGGTCATCGCTTTCGGTCAGCGCACCCAGAAGAACTGTGGTCTGACTGCCCGCGTTGTCATGGATCACCCATTTGCGAAGTTCGACCGGGTTATCGGTGAACATCAATTCAATCCGGCCTGCTTCAGGGTTCTTGGGGTCTTGTGCAGTGACCACTGTGGCCGTGCCGTCAAAGCTGTGGCCGACAACCATATTGGCCTGATCAAGATTCACATTGCGCGCCAGCACAATGGATAGCGGCGTGCGCTTCAGCGGGTATTGCTCGGGCGGCTGGTTCGATTTGGGATCAAAGATCTGAACACTGCCCGAGCGCGCCAGCACCACAGCGCTGTTGGGCGGGTCATATTCGAACCGCATCTTGCCTGGGCGCTGCATCCACAGCTGCCCGGTGCTCAACGAGCCATCATCATTCACCTGCGTGAACGTTGTCTGAACCGTTTTCAATCCGTTCAGGTAACTTGAGATTTGCGAAAGCGGCAGTTTTTCTGCCGCCCAGGCGGCTGGTGCAGCCAGTGTCAAAGCAAGGGCAAAAGCAATCTGTTTCATGCCGTACAGATAGGCTGTCTGCCCTTGTTATTAAATATCCTATTGCTCGGGGACGAGGATTTCGCGTTTCCCGACATGATTTGCTGACGAAACAACACCTTCCTCTTCCATCTGCTCAACAAGCCGCGCCGCCTTGTTGTACCCGATGGCGAGTTTCCGCTGAATGTAAGAGGTCGAGCATTTGCGATCCTTGATCACAATTGCCACCGCCTGATCGTACAGCGCGTCCTCTCCGTTCGTGTTGCCACCTGTATTCAGCCCCAGAACGGCGTCAATGTTGTCGACCTTGTCCTCGGCCGGTCCATCCAGAACGCTGCCCACGTAATCGGGCGGGCCGAATTGTTTGAGGTGGTTGACGATTTCCTCGACCTCTTCATCCGACACAAACGGCCCGTGGCATCGGGTGATCTTGGCGCCACCGGCCATGTAAAGCATGTCGCCCTGCCCCAGCAGCTGCTCGGCGCCCATCTCGCCCAAAATGGTACGGCTGTCGATTTTTGAGGTCACCTGGAACGAAATCCGCGTCGGGAAGTTGGCTTTGATCGTGCCGGTGATCACGTCAACAGACGGGCGCTGTGTTGCCATGATCAGGTGAATACCTGAGGCCCGCGCCATTTGCGCCAGACGCTGGATACACGCTTCGATCTCCTTGCCCGCGACCATCATCAGATCGGCCATCTCATCAACAATGACAACGATATAGGGCATCGCTTCGGGCGCGAATTGTTCCGTCTCGAATGTTGGTTCACCGGTTTCATCGTCAAACCCGGTCTGCACCGTGCGGCTGAACAACTCGCCCTTGGCCAGCGCATCCTTCACACGGCCATTGTAGCCAGCGATGTTGCGCACGCCCATCTTGGACATCTTGCGATAGCGGTCTTCCATTTCGCCCACGACCCATTTCAGGGCCACGACCGCTTTTTTCGGATCGGTCACAACAGGTGACAGCAGATGCGGGATACCATCGTAAACCGACAGTTCCAGCATCTTGGGGTCGATCATGATCAGGCGGCATTCATCCGGCGTCAGCTTGTAAAGCAGCGACAGGATCATCGTGTTGATCGCCACCGACTTGCCCGAACCCGTGGTCCCGGCGATTAGCAGGTGAGGCATCTTGGCCAGGTTCGCCACCACGGACGCGCCGCCGATATCCTTGCCCAGCGCCAACGGCAGCGCCTGATTGCCATCGCCGAAATCGCGGCTGGCGAGGATTTCGCGTAGAACCACCATTTCCCGGTTTTCATTGGGCAACTCGATCCCGATCACCGAACGGCCGGGCAGTGTCGAAACACGTGCCGAAAGGGCCGACATCGAGCGCGCAATATCGTCTGCCAAACCGATCACACGGCTCGCCTTAAGGCCCGGAGCGGGCTCCAGCTCGTACATGGTCACGACCGGGCCGGGGCGTACGCTGACGATCTCACCCTTGACGCCGTAATCGTCCAGAACGTTTTCCAGCATCCGCGCGTTTTCTTCCAAGGCCTCATCGCTCAGGTGATGGCGCTGGATATTTGCGGGGTTGGACAATAAGCCCAGAGGCGGCAGTTCAAAATCAGAGTGTCGTTCCTCGAAGGACAATGCCGGTTGCGCTTCGGCCTGCGCACGACGGGACGGCAACGGTGTCCGGCGCACGGGCTGCGCCACCACAGGCTTCCGCGGTTCAGCCACTGGGATCTTCATCGCCTGACGCGGTTGCGGCATGGCATCGGCGACATCCTCGAAAACCGATTCATCATCGATATCCAACTCGGACGCGTAGTCGTATTGTTCCGTCCCGGCCTCATAACCCATCAAAGCAGGCTCTGGTGCCTCTGGCGTGTCACCAGTGGACACCTGCGGCTCGGGGCGCAGACCATACGCCGTCACCGGCGGTTCCGGGGGCAGTTCGGACAAGGTATGCTGGTTCAGGATCAGCGGATCGGGACGGCGTCCACGACCTTTGGTCAACGGCAGGCTGGGATCTGGCTCGGGTGTCATTTCGCCCACAGCAACCTTGCGATTTCGCACGGCGGCCGAGATTTTGGAGCGGATGCGATCTTCGCCGGGCATGTCGTCAAAGCCCGCGATCGGTTCCGGGTCCACCAGCTCGGGTTCGGGCATTGGATCGGGGCGACGGATAAGCGACGGCATTCGCGCCAACAGGCCCGATTTGACCGGAGGTTCAGGGCGTCCCAATTCAGGTTCTTCAAAAACAGGGTCGGCATAGACCAGTTCGTCGTCAAACATCGCCTCGACCGCTTCAGCCCGAGCAAGCTTGCGTTCTTCCCACTGCGCCCGGCGATCCCGTGCCGCTTGCGCGGCCGAAGTCGCACCGCGCCCCATCAGCGTCATCAGCATGTCATAAGACATCACAAGGCCCAGGATGAAGGCCCGGAAGCCACGTTTCACGTCGGCCTTGGTGAAGCCCAGCACAAAAACACCCAGCGCGGTCATACCGACGGCCATGGCCAGAGACATCAGTTTGACCAGAAAATGCGAGGAGATCGGCAACAGCGTCAGCAACGCGCCCATGACCGTGTCGCCAAACAAACCGCCCAAACCGTAGCTATGCGTTGCACGCCACTCGGCACCGGGAACAAGGGTTGCGGCATAGACCGAGGCTACAGCGATCCAGATCGGGGCAAAGATCAGGCGGGCAATGGCCCGGTCTTCACCGAAATGGCCCGCAAAACGCAGACCCCATCCAACCAGAACAAGCGCGATGCCCCAGCTTCCCCAGCCCACGATCATGAATAAGGGGGCTGCAATAGACGCTCCGACCCGTCCCATCCAGTTCTGCACGGGTGCATCGGTCGAAACCATCCAGTTGGGATCATCGGGCGTATAGGACCAGATCATCGCAGCCGCGGCCAAGCCCAACAGGATCAGCGCGATACCGATCAGTTCTTTACTGCGTCGCTCAAGGGCTGCCTGTGTTGTGCTGTCCAACAATGGGTCGCGGTTTCGCGCATTATATGATGCCATTTTGCCCTCGTACCTCACGTATAGATGCAGTCGCGGAGTGTGATCAGACCACGCTGCAACTCTGTTTTTGGGGCTACCAATGCAACCCGGATAAAGCCTTCGCCCGGGTTGTTCCCCGGATCGCCTTGTGAAAGATATGCGCCAGGAAGAACCCGAACCCCGGTATCCTTCCAAACCTTCAATGCCGCGTCCTCGCCATTCTCGACCGGCAACCACAGAAAGAACCCGGCCTCTGGCGACATGTAACCTTGCACGCCCGCAAACACCTCATCAGCAATGGCGTATTTCTCCTGATAGAGCGCGCGGTTTTGCTCGACATGTATCTCATCCGCCCAGACGCGCGCGGCGGCGGCTTGCAAGGGCAAAGGCAGTGGGGATCCGGCATAGGTGCGCAGCTTTTTCACCTGGCTGATGGACTTAGGTCCACCTGCAATCAGGCCCGAGCGCAAACCGGCCAGGTTCGAGCGTTTGGACAGGGAATTAAACAGCGTGATCCGTTCGGGATCAGCCCCCAGTTCCTGCGCGACGGTCAGAACCCCCGTCGGGGCTTGGTCACGGTAAATCTCAGAATAGCATTCGTCGGCAAAGATCCGGAAATCATAAGCCTCGGCCAGACGGATCAGGTCAGCCCAATAGTCGCGCGACGCAACTGCACCCTGCGGGTTGGCCGGGGAGCAGATATAAGCCACCGCAGTTCGGTTCAGCACATCTTCGGGCAGGCTGGAATAATCCGGCAGATGACCTGTCGCGGCGGTTGCAGGGACAAAATAAGGTTGCGCACCCACCGAAATCGACGCGACCATGTAGACCTGATAAAATGGGTTCGGGCACAGGATGATCGGTTGTTTGCCATTCTTCTGTTCCGGGCACAGCGCCATGGCCGCATTATACAGCCCCTCACGTGTGCCGTTCAGCGCCATGACGTTGGTGTCAGGGTCCATTTCGACCCCATAGCGCCGCTTGATCCAGCCCGTGATTGCACCGCGCAGGTCTTCCGAGCCTTCGTTCGGCGGATAGCCCTGAAACCCGGCCGCGTTTTCCATGATGACATCCGTCACCCAGGCCGGAAAGTCATGCGTGGGTGCGCCAATCGTCATATGAACGACGTCACCGCCCGGTTGATGGTGATCCAACAGGGCGCGCAAACGCGGGAATGCATATTCCGGTAGGTTCGAAAACCGCTCGGGGAAATCCATATTACTGCCTCAATATCGGGGTCATTTGCGCCCCGTTTTTTTGGCAGATTACAGCCCGCATACCTCTTCGTCCAGACAAAGAGGTTCCGAATCAGTGGATTGTGGCATTCAGGCCAATGCCGATTCTGCCGCTGACCCCAACCGCAAAAGGGCCTCTTCCGAGTTCGGATACCCCATCATCATCAGCCCGCAACAGGGCGTTCCGGTGGGCAGGGTCAGCGCCGCAAGCCCCATCAGGTTGCCGATCCGCGTGTTGCGAAGGGCCAGCAGGTTTTCAGTCACGTAATAGTCGTGATCGGTCATCAACCGGTCCAGATTGGGTGGCAAAATCGGTGCTGTGGGTGCCAGAACCGCATCGAACCCGGCAGTTGCCGCATCCCAGGCACTGCGGCACGCCTTGAGCTTAGCCCAGGCCGCGACATAATCGGGCCCGGAATAACCCATACCAATGCGGAACCGTTCCAGGATTTCGGGATACATTGCCTCTGGGTTGGCCTCGATCACATCGCGCCACAACCCATAGGCCTCGGTCGTGTAGACGACGCTGGACAGGGTCATCGCCTCGTTCAGCTCGGGCACGTCCAATGGAACAATCTCAGCGCCTGCATCCGCAAGTTTCGCAATGGCCTCGTCATAGGCTTTTCGCGGGGCATCACGCAGGTCGTCCTTGGCGATGTTCTGCAAATCAGCAAAGCGACGGCCTTTCAGCGAAGCGCCCCTCAGGTCTGCAGGTGCCCCGCCTTCCAACAGGGCCAGCATATGTGCTGCATCTTCAACAGATCGCGCCAGTGGCCCGACAGTGTCAAACCGCAGGCAGAGCGGCACCACACCTTCAAGGCTCAGCCGCCCGACCGTGGTTTTCAACCCCACCAGATCATTCCATGCCGCTGGAATTCGCACTGAACCGCCGGTATCGGAACCAATCCCGCAGGCCGCCAACCCCCAGGCGACCGACGCGCCCGCACCAGATGAAGACCCACCTGGCACAGCCGTTTCATCATGGATACAAGGGGGCGTTTCGGTGATCGGGTTCAATCCAAGGCCGGAAAAGGCCAGCTCGCTCATATGCGTCTTACCCAGACAGACCGTTCCCATCTGGGTTGCGTTGCGTACCACAAGTGCATCCGCGTCCGGCACCCGGTCTTTCAAAAGCGCCGACCCGGCCTCGGTCGCAGTACCAGCGGTGTCGAACAGGTCTTTCCAGCTAATGGGAACCCCATCCAGCAACGACCGCCGCAATCCCATCTTCGCGCGTTGCTGCGCGGCTTCGGCCTCGGCGCGGGCGCGGTCATGGGTGACGCGGGCATAGATGCGGTCGCGGTGCGGATGGGTGTCTATTGCGGACAGGTAGGTTTCCGTCAATTCAACCGGATCGATCTGGCCCATCCCAATTCCACGGCCCAAATCACACGCCGTCATGGTCAACCAATCCTGCATCCCGCCCCTCCTGCTTTTTGGCTTGAAAGAACGGTAGCGACAGGACTGCACATGGACAATCCCGAAAGGGCGCGCATATTGCAGGGCATGACACAGGCATCTGACATTCTGATCGTGGGCAGCGGGCTGAACGGCCCGGCTTTGGCATTGGCTCTGGCACAAACCGGACATTCGGTCACAGTGATTGATGCGCTGGAAGAGAAGGTCCGCAAGAATGCGGCATTCGACGGGCGAGCCTATGCGCTGGCCTTGGCGTCACAGCGCTTGCTGGCTGCCATCGGTGTCTGGGACCGCGTTGCGGAACACGCCCAACCGATGCTGGAGATCAAGGTCACAGACGGCCACGCCGGTACAGGCCCGTCACCGTTTTTCATGCATTTCGACCACGCCGAAATAGAAGAAGGCCCGATGGGGTATATGGTCGAAGACCGTCACCTGCGCCGCGCCTTTCTGGACGCTATGGCTGATGAGCCCCGCATCACTCAGCTGAGTGGCAAGACTGTTGTGTCGCAACAAGCCGACACCACTGGAGTGACCGTGACGCTGGACGATGGTTCGACTGTGAACAGCAGCCTGCTGGTTGGGTGTGACGGCCGCCACAGCGGCACCGCGCGCCGCGCAGGTATCAAGCGCACAGGTTGGGAGTATGGCCAGACCGCACTTGTCTGCGCCATTGAACACGAGCTGCCGCATCACGGCATTGCCCATCAGTTCTTCATGCCGCCAGGCCCCTTGGCGATTCTGCCGCTGACCGGCAATCGCAGTTCCATTGTATGGAGCGAACGCACCGAGGCCGCGCAGCAGATCAACGCCCTGCCCGAGGATGAGTATCTGCAAGTGCTACGCCCGCGGTTTGGCGATTTCCTCGGTGACATCCATCTGGCTGGTGATCGTTTCACCTATCCTTTGAACCTGACCATCGCCAATTCCTTTATCGCTGATCGTCTGGCACTGGTCGGGGATGCTGCCCACGGGATGCACCCGATTGCCGGTCAGGGCCTGAACGCCGGTTTGCGTGACGTCGGCGCGTTGGCAGAGGTTCTGACCTTGGCAGGACGGCGCGGCGAAGACATCGGATCGCTTATGGTGCTGGAACGCTATCAGGAATGGCGCAGGTTCGACACCGCTGCTCTTGCGATGGCAACGGATGTTTTCAACAAACTGTTCTCGAACGACAACCCGTTGCTGCGCATTGGGCGAGACGTTGGTATGGGAATTGTCGGCGCACTGCCGGGGTTGCAGCGCGGTTTCGTCCGCGAAGCCGCCGGTTTGACCGGAGATTTGCCCAAGCTGCTGCAAGGGCAGCCAATTTAGTCCAGCTGCCGTGCCTCGTCGACCAGCATGACCGGAATGCCGTTGCGGATGGGAAAAGCCAGACCTGCGGCCTGTGACACAAGTTCCTGCCTTTCGGCGTCATAGCGCAGGGTCGTTTGCGTCTGCGGGCAGACCAGAGCTTCGAGCATGCGGCGATCAAAGGCGTGTTCAGGGTCAGTCATTGCAGTTTTTCCTCATTCGATCCGCCTCGCATTGCGAATTCTATCAATGTCATCAGCGTCTCGCGCCGTGTGCGCAGGCAAGGGGCCTCTAACAAGGCCTGTTTGTCTTCCGGGTCAAAGTCCAGCAACATGGACAGCGAGTTCACCAGCAATTCATCCTCGGCATCTTTCAGAGAAGCCCAATCGGTGGACAATTGCCGGGACGAAAAGAAGCGTTCCAGCAAAGCTAGGAACTTGGTGCGATTGAACCTGTCGTCGTTTTCGGCCTTGCCCAGATCCCTGTCAAAGCCGTCCCACGAAACTTCGCACCGCCGGTATGGCGTGAAAGCGTCCAACTCTGAAACCACGCGGAACCGGGACACACCGGTCAGCGTGATCAGATAACGGCCATCTTCCGTTTCGGAAAACTGGGTCACACGCCCGACGCATCCGATGCGGTGCAGTTTGTTCTCATCATGGGCCGAAGGATTTGGCTGGACCATCGCAATCAGCCGTTCCTTGGTCTTGAGCGCATCGTCCAGCATTTGCAAATAGCGCGGCTCGAAGATGTGAAGCGGCAAGCGCGAGCGGGGCAACAACAGCGCCCCGGGCAAGGGGAACACGGATACGGTGTCCGGCAGATCGGCGGGATGCATCATGTCCCAATTCTAGCTCTGATCAGAAATTAGGCAAATATCATCGAGCTGAGTTTGCGGCGACCGTTCAGAACGATCGGGTCATTGGGCTTGAGCGCATCAAAGATCGTGAAAAGCTGGGTCTTGGCGGCCCCGTCATCCCACTCACGATCCCGGCGGAACAATTCCAGCAATTGCGCCACGGCTTCTTCCACTTCGCCGTTCGCATGCAAGGCCTGTGCCAGGTCAAACCGGGCCTGAAGATTTTCGGGGTCTGCTTCAACGGCCGCTGTCAGATCAGCCACCGGACCCGCATCAGCCGCTTGCTTGGCCAGTTGCAATTGCGCATGCGCAGCCTCGACCTCGGCCGAGTTGGATATTTCAGCCGGTGCACCGTTCAGGATGGCCTCGGCATGCTCCAGATCGCCAGTGGCGATATGTGCCCGCACCAGCCCGCCATATGCTGCCGCGTGGTTCGGGTCTTCGCCAAGAACGGCGGCAAAAGTCTGCGCGGCATCTGCCGCTGCGCCTTCGCTCAGCATTTCTTCGGCGGCAACTACCGCGTCATCCAATTGACCACCGGGGCTTTCCCCACCTGACGCCTCGATCACGCGGTCTACGAAAGCCTTGATCTCGGACCCCGGCAGCGCGCCCTGAAAACCGTCCACGGGTTGCCCTTTAAAAAACGCGTAGACCGTTGGAATCGACTGGATGCGCATTTGCGAGGCGATCATCTGTGCCTCGTCCACGTTGATCTTGACCATCTTCACCGCGCCTTTGGCGGCGGTAACAGCGTCTTCCAGCATCGGGCCCAGCGTCTTGCACGGGCCGCACCAAGGTGCCCAGAAGTCAACGATAACAGGCGTTTCCTGCGAAGCTTCGACCACATCGACCATGAAAGTGGCCTCGGTCCCGTCCTTGATCAGATCGGTGGCTGGGGCGGCTGCGCCGTTCAGGATGTCCATGGCAATCACTCTTTCGTTCGAACTTGCGCTCTATATGCAATCGCTTGTCGCAGAAACCAAGGGCAGAGTTTCAGTTCAAATGTCGAAAGTCGCAAAGACCGGCGCATGATCGCTGGGCTTTTCCCACCCACGCGCGTCGCGCAGAATGCGGCTGGAATGGCCCGCATTCGAAATATCGGGCGTGGCCCAGACATGATCCAGCCGCCGCCCCTTGTCTGCCGCATCCCAGTCGCGGGCCCGGTAGGACCACCAGCTGAAAAGCTGCCCTTCGGGAATATCCTGCCGGGTGATATCGACCCAACCACCCGCGTCCTGGGTCTCGGCCAGATGTTCCACTTCAATCGGAGTGTGCGAGACGATCTTGAGCAATTGTTTGTGTGACCAGACGTCATCTTCACGCGGGGCAATGTTCAGATCGCCGACGAGGATGGATTTTTCCGGCTTTTCTGCGTGGAACCAATCGCGCATGCCCGTGAGATAGTCGAGCTTTTGGCCAAATTTCTCATTCACTTCACGATCTGGCACATCACCGCCAGCGGGGACATAGAAGTTGTGGATCGTGACACCATTCTCCAACCGCCCGGCTATGTGGCGTGCGTGGCCGAGATCTGCGAAATCCATGTCGCCCACCTCCTCTATCGGCAGGCGGGACAGGATGGCGACGCCATTATATCCTTTCTGGCCACGGGCAATCATGTGGGTATAGCCCAGCTCCGCGAACCCTTCGGTCGGGATCTTTTCAACCGGAGACTTGCATTCCTGCAAACACAGAACATCCGGTGCCTCTTCTTCCAACAGTTTCAGCACGATAGGTTCGCGCAGTCGGACCGAGTTGATGTTCCAGGTGGCAAGTGTGAAGGGCATGGCGAGGATTCCTCTGTCGCGATTTGGCGAAGGTTAACGCGGTGGGGGATGGGGTACCATCAGAAAAGAAAAGCTAGGACGGGTGGCTTTCATTTTGGGGGGCATCGTCGCAAATCTCGTACCAGTCCGGCTTTTCCGAAACAAATTCGTGAAACTGAACTTTCTGCTTTAACCCAGTATCCAATGCGTTTGCAGCGATTGGAAAACTGTCTGCTTCTGAAGTGATTTCGCCCAAAGATGTCCCGCATTTCGTGCAGAAACACCTGTCGTATTTGTAAGGCGGATCAGGCTGGTGCAGCGTTACGTTTTCCCTTCCCCTAACCCACACCAAGTCTTCTTTGTTGACAAATACGACTGTGCTGGCCCCGGCTTTTCTGCATCTTGAGCAATGGCAGGTTCCCATCACGGATGGTTGAGACTTCAGGTTAAACTTCACCGCCCCGCACAAACAGCTTCCTTCGATCATCACGCGCTCCTCCAACCTTTCGCAAGAATTAGAACATTACAGGAACAAAATGGATTTCGCAACGCCTGTGACGGTATAGGCGGCGCATGATCTCGTCCTTCAGAAAAGAAAAAAGCCGGGCCATCCGGCCCGGCAGTCCAACAGGGAGGTGCATGTCATAACCCGGACATGCGCGGGTTGGGAGTAACCTAATTATGAGTACAGGGTATCACTTTGATCCAAATCAATCCACACTCAGTTAAGAAACCAGCCTATATCCACCGGATTCTGTGACCAAAAGGCGCGCATTTGACGGATCGGGCTCAATCTTCTGACGCAGGCGGTAGATGTGGGTTTCCAGCGTGTGCGTTGTGACACCAGCATTATATCCCCAAACTTCGTGAAGCAGCACATCCCGCGCCACCACGCCGTCAGTCGAGCGGTACAGGAATTTGAGGATGTTGGTTTCCTTCTCGGTCAGGCGGATTTTTCTGTCCTCTTCCGTGATCAGCATCTTCATCGCCGGTTTGAACGTATAGGGGCCAAGTACAAATACAGCGTCCTCGGATTGTTCGTGCTGTCGAAGCTGCGCACGGATACGTGCCAGAAGCACCGGGAATTTGAATGGTTTCGAGACATAGTCATTCGCGCCGGCATCCAGGCCCAGGATCGTATCGGCATCGCTGTCATGACCGGTCAGCATCAGGATCGGGCTTTTGACACCCTGTTTGCGCATGAGGCGGCACAGTTCGCGCCCGTCGGTATCCGGCAGACCCACATCAAGAATGACCAGATCATAGATCGCTTCGCGCGCGCGCTCCATGGCAGAGTGACCATCCGACGCCTCGAACACGTCAAAGTCTTCGGTCATGACAAGTTGCTCGCTGAGCGCCTCGCGCAGATCCTCATCATCGTCCACTAGCAGGATTTTCTTGAGCTGAGCCATTTCCCGGTCCTCCAAACGCTTTTCCATCACTTGCGCGTGGAATATGCAATCAACAAGATTTGCTGCAACCGTTTCACGCCTTCGTGTCAGAGTTCGCGGAAATGTTTCACATTTCCTTTCGAAAGAGCTAGGAGAAAGATTGAGCGTTATAGGGTAACATTGATGAGTCTCATCCCCGACATCACGGAACTTCTCGCCCGGGCCCGGGCCGATCTGCGCATGGGCGTTCCCGTTGCACTGACTGATGACAGCGGCTTCAGCGTGCTTGCGGTTTCTGCCGAAACGCTCAGCCCGCAGCGTCTGGCCGACCTGAAAAAACTAGGGAGTCCGGTGGTGGCCATAACTGGGCGACGTGCTGAAACCCTGAAAGCGCGGGCGTACGACGGGGATCTGGCGCGTGTATCGATCCCGGCGGATGCGGATATCGCATGGGTACAGGCGGTTGCCGATCCTTCCGACGATCTGAACGCGCCCATGAAGGGCCCGTTGATGACCGAGCGGCACGGTAATGCCAATCTCCACCGTATCGCAATTGCATTGGCCAAATCCGCGCGCATCCTTCCCGCTGTGGTCGTGGTACCTGTCGAGGACGGCAGGGCATTTGCCGCGTCGCACGGTCTGACATGCATTGATCACACGCGCGCCACACCTCATCTGGCGGATCGCAGCACTTTGCACGAAGTCGTCGCGGCCCGCCTTCCGATGGAGGTGTCCGAAGCAGGCCGGTTGCACGTCTTCCGACCTGAAGACGGTGGTGAAGAGCACTACGCCGTCGAGATCGGACGCCCGGACCGCGACAAGCCTGTGCTGGCCCGATTGCATTCTGCCTGTTTCACCGGCGATCTGATGGGAAGCCTGAAATGTGATTGCGGCCCGCAACTGCGCGGTGCCCTGGAACAGATGGGGGCAGAAGGTGCAGGCGTTCTTTTGTACCTGAATCAGGAAGGGCGCGGTATCGGTCTGGCCAACAAAATGCGCGCCTATTTCCTTCAGGATCAGGGTTTTGACACTGTTGAGGCGAACCACAGGCTGGGTTTTGAGGACGATGAGCGCGATTTTCGGCTTGGGTCGGACATATTGAAGTCGCTGGGCTTCAATTCTGTCCGCTTGCTGACCAACAACCCGGCCAAGATCGCCATGATGGAGCGAACAGGTATCGCAGTAACCGAGCGTGTCCCTCTGAGGGTTGGCGAAACCTCTCACAACCGGGGATACCTGGCAACCAAGGCCAAGAAATCAGGGCATCTGCTTTGACCCCAGGCGATCTTGTTCTGACCCCGCGCGGCATCCGGTTTCTTGGCAGGGAGTTCCCTTGCTCCGTGGGCAAAGGCGGGTTGAGCAACGCAAAACGCGAAGGCGATGGCGCGACCCCAACTGGACATCATCGAATCGTCGGTATGCTGTACCGGGCCGACCGAATGGCCGCCCCCAGCAAATGGGCCCGTGCCATTGGCCCACGGGACTTGTGGTCTGACGACGTGTCTGAAAGCAGATACAACCACATGGTCAGCGCACCCTATGCATTCAGCCACGAAAAGCTGCGCCGCGCCGACCCGTTATATGATCTGATTCTGTTGACCGACTGGAACTGGCCAAACGCGGTTCCGGGCAGAGGGTCAGCGATTTTTCTGCACCAATGGCGCAGACCCGGTTATCCAACCGAAGGCTGCGTTGCATTTCGTCGGGACCATCTACACTGGATATCACAGCGCATTGCCCCCGGATCATGGCTGATCATTCCTGAGGTTTAACCCGTTCGCCAAAGATGGCCGAGCCAACACGGACATGGGTTGCGCCCAAAGCGATGGCCTGTTCGAAATCGTGACTCATCCCCATAGACAATCCATCAAGCCCGTTGCATGCAGCGATTTTGGCCAATAGCGCAAAGTGCAGAGCAGGCTCTTCATCGACCGGAGGAATGCACATCAATCCACGCACGGGCAGATCCAACGCCCTGCACTCGGCAATGAAACTGTCCGCGTCCGCAGGAAGGATACCGGCCTTTTGGTCTTCCTCACCGGTGTTGACCTGAATGAACAGGTCCGGGCAGTTTCCCATTTCCTGTGCCAAACGCGCCAGTGTCTTGGCCAGTTTGGGTCGATCTACCGAATGGATCGCATCGCACAGTTCCATTGCGTGACGAGCCTTGTTGGTCTGCAACGGGCCAATGAGGTGCAGATCAATACCCTCGAACAGTTCTTTGAACGCGGGCCACTTGCTTGCTGCTTCCTGCACGCGATTCTCGCCAAAACATCTGTGCCCCTGCTCAAGAACCGCCTGCACCCTTTCATTCGGCTGCACTTTGGACACGGCAATCAGTTTGACAGAACCAGCCGGTCTGTCCGACCTGGCTTCGGCTTTGGCGATACGTGCGGTGATGTCTTGCAGCGACATGGGACCCTCATCCTGTTTTGCGCAGAAAAACACCAAGTCGGCGCAAAAGAAAAGGGCGAGTCCGAAGACCCGCCCTTAAACCTTGCGGTTCAGATCAGCTTAGAAGTTGAACTGAGCACCGAAGTCAGCAACCATGGTCGAGTCTGTGCAGCTGTCACAGTCGTTGACACCGATACCACCGCGCAGCGATGCACCGCCGCCCAGGTCGTAGATCGCGCCAACAGCAACCTGCTGAGTATCAGCAGACGCGTTACCGTCACCGTAGGTGAACAGCAGGGTGGTTGCAGCACCCAGGTTGTAGGCAGCCGACAGACCCCATGCGGTACCGTCAGTTGCAGTAACTTGAGTTGCGTCGTCTGCAACAAACAGAGTACCCGAGAAGTCACCCCATTCGCCACCCAGGGTCAGAACGGTCAGGCTCGGATCGCTTACACCAGCAACACCAGCGTCGGTCTGGCCGTAGGCCAAAGCAGCTGTGATGTTGTTGAAGGTGTAGGTTGCGCTGATGTCCCAACGGTCTGCACTAATAGGTGCACCGTTCAGAGCTACAGTCGCTTGGTCGTACGATGCGCCAAACGAGAAGTCGCCAACCGAGTACTGGAAGAACACGGCGTTAGAGCCCGAACCGGTCGAAGTGTAACCCAAGAAGTTGTAGTTAACACCCGAGTACTGACCTGCGAACAGCTCAAGACCAACTTCGTTGCCGTAGTAGTTTGCCAGGTTGTCGAAGGCACCTGCAACGTTACCGGCGTCAACACGCAGGCCACCGTAGATGACCGAGAAGCGTGCACCGTTCAGACCAGCGCGGTTTGCTTCGCCGTTGCCGCTGTTTTCGTCAGCTTGCAGACGAACGCGGCCTTCGAAACGAACGCCACCGTCGGTTTCTGCAATACCGTCGATGTTCAGACGGAAGCGCGAGACCAGGATCGCGTCGTCAGTTTGAACAACAGCAGTAGTAGCTGTTGAGGTGCCGGTTGTCTGGATGTTTGCAACGGTTCCGCTACGATCTTCAACGTAGCCAATACCAAAGCGGCCATAACCGCTGAAGTTAACTTCAGCTGCTGCAACGCCTGCGGTCGCAATCAGCGCCGTCGATGCGAAGAGAACTTTTTTCATCTTGTTTCCCTCGGTTTCAAAAGAGTTATCTACTCGACATATGCCTCGGCACATGTCTCAGCACGGACACCGTTTCGCTCTTTTTGCCCCCTTTGCGCAAGCTTGGCATAAAGACGTCAGCGTCATTGAGGTCAAATTGGTGCAAGGATGCCACAGTCAGTTTTCGCCCCGATGCAGCTGATACACTTACATTTCAGAAGAATGGGCTTGTTGCAGCGGGGGTCCTTGGCTAGGAGTATCCCCTGAATACTGTAGAACATGTGAAACAGGACCTGTTTGCAATGCGCCTGCCGACGATTTTGGGAATGATCCTGCTGACCGCCGCTCTTTCGGCATGTGGGCAGAATCGAAACGCTTCAACAACATACTCCCCCAACATCGCTGGCGGCAATTCGGACGAACAGGAGCTGAATGACCCCGAGCGGGCAACTATCTGGGACATCTTTGACCGCAGCACCGCCGAACAGACAACAAACGTGAACCGGTATCTTTGGGCGGCTTCGCTGGATGTGCTGAGCTTCCTGCCAGTGCAAGAGGTTGATCCGTTTACCGGTGTAATCGTAACGGGTTATGGCACGCCTCCGGGCGGCGGCCGATCCTACCGGGCAACTGTTCATATCAGCGATCCGGCGCTTGCCGCGCGCTCTTTGTCGGTTGCGCTGCAATCAAGTGGGGGGGCTCCGGTGAGTGCGGCAACATCCCGCGCAGTCGAGGATGCGATTCTGTCGCGCGCCCGGCAACTACGCATAGCAGACAACAAGTTCTAGCAACCCGCCGAAAATCACAATATTACCACGCCGGGTTCCTACCCGGCGTTTTCATTCACGAAGGACCGCACAATGTCGCGCTACTCGGCCACTGAAATCGAAGCAAAATGGCAGGAGGCCTGGGACAAGGCCGGGATCTTCACCGCTAACCACAAGGCGGACAAGCCGAAATACTATGTGCTTGAGATGTTTCCCTACCCGTCTGGCCGAATCCATATGGGGCATGTGCGCAACTATACGATGGGTGACGTGATCGCCCGGCACAAGCTGGCGACAGGCCATAACGTGCTGCACCCGATGGGCTGGGACGCATTCGGGATGCCTGCGGAAAATGCCGCGATGGCCATCGGGGGTCATCCGAAGGACTGGACCTACAGCAACATCGCCGACATGCGCGACCAGATGAAACCACTTGGCCTGTCAATCGACTGGTCTCGTGAGTTCGCGACCTGCGACCCCGAGTATTACGGCCAGCAACAGGCGCTGTTCCTCGATATGCTCGATGCCGGGCTGGTCTATCGCAAAAACGCTGTGGTGAACTGGGACCCGGTCGACATGACCGTTCTGGCCAACGAGCAGGTTGAAAATGGTCGTGGCTGGCGTTCGGGTGCATTGGTAGAGCGACGCGAGCTGACCCAGTGGTTCTTCAAGATTTCGGACTATTCCGAAGAATTGCTGGATGCGCTGGACACTCTGGACAACTGGCCCGCCAAAGTGCGCCTGATGCAGGAGAACTGGATCGGCAAATCCCGTGGTCTGCAATTCGGCTTTGAACGCACAGACGGCGGCGATCCGATCACCGTCTATACAACCCGCCCCGACACGCTGCTGGGCGCATCTTTCGTTGGCATCTCGCCCGATCACCCGATCGCAAAACAGCTTGAAGCCGAAAATCCAGAAGTGGCTGAATTCGTGGCCGAATGTCGCAAAGGTGGCACCACTGAGGAAGCCATAGAAACCGCCGAAAAGCTGGGCTTTGACACAGGCATCAAGGTCAAGCACCCGCTGGACCCGAGCTGGGAACTGCCGGTCTGGATCGCCAATTTCATCCTGATGGATTACGGCACGGGCGCAATCTTTGCCTGCCCTGCGCATGATCAGCGTGACCTCGACTTTTGCCGCAAATACGGCCTTCTTGTGGTCGACACATTCTTTGCACTGGATGACGACACGCCGGTCGACAAAATCGCATTCGTCCCGCCGAAAACCGAGAAAGTCCGCTGGGTGAACCACTTTGCCGGTTTGACCGAAGCGACAGGCGAAGAAGCCATCAACGCCACCGTCGATTTTGCTGAACAAGCCGGTTGGGGCGAGGGTGTCACCAAATACCGTCTGCGGGACTGGGGCCTCAGCCGTCAGCGCTATTGGGGGTGTCCGATTCCCGTCGTGCATTGCGAAAGCTGCGGCGTGGTGCCCGAGAAGAAAGAAAACCTGCCGGTCCGCCTGCCCGACGATGTGACATTCGACAAACCCGGCAACCCGCTGGACCGCCACCCGACCTGGCGCGATTGCGCCTGCCCGTCTTGTGGCGCACCGGCCAAGCGCGAGACCGACACGATGGATACCTTCGTCGATTCGTCGTGGTATTTCGCGCGCTTTACCGCTCCGCGTGCGGAAACACCCACCGATCTGGCTGAGGCCGAGTATTGGATGAATGTCGACCAGTATATCGGCGGCATTGAACACGCGATTCTGCACCTGCTGTATTCCCGGTTCTTTGCGCGGGCGATGAACCTCACCGGTCACTTGCCCCAAAAGGCCATCGAGCCATTCGACGCGCTGTTCACACAAGGCATGGTGACGCATGAGATCTACCAGACGCGCGACGCCAACGGACGGCCGGTCTATCACCTGCCCGAGGATGTGACCGACGGCAAACTGGCCGATGGTACTGAGGTCGAAATCATCCCTTCGGCCAAGATGTCGAAATCCAAGAAAAACGTGGTCGATCCAGTCAGCATCATTTCGGCCTTTGGCGCCGACACGGCCCGCTGGTTCGTGTTGTCCGATTCGCCACCCGAGAGAGACGTGGAATGGACGGCGGCAGGGGCCGAAGCCGCCTATAAGCATCTGAATCGCGTTTGGAACCTATGCGACAGGATCGGCGCTATGGACGCCAATGCAGCGGGCGAAGGCGATGAGGACCTGTTGCGCGAGATGCATAAAACCATCCGTGACGTGACATTGGGTGTTGAAAGCTTTGGCTTCAATGCCGCCATAGCCAAGCTTTATGCTTTCACTAATACGCTGGCAAAATCCAAGGCCGGAGCGGCGGCTCAGAAACAAGCGATCAAAACTCTGGCCCAGTTGATGTCACCGATGACACCACATCTGGCAGAAGATATCTGGGCGCATCAGGGCGGTGAGGGCCTTGTGGCCGTCGCCCCGTGGCCCGTCGCGGATGAGGCGATGCTGGTTGATGACACCGTCACCCTGCCGATCCAGATCAACGGCAAGCGTCGCGCGGAAATCAGCGTTCCGAAAGATATGGACAAAGCCGAGGTTGAAAATATCGCGCTTAGCACCGAAGCTGTCCAAAAGGCGCTGGATGGCAACGCGCCGAAGAAAGTTATCGTTGTTCCGGGCCGGATTGTGAATGTCGTTGTTTGATCGCAGAACATTGCTTGTGATGCCGCTGGTACTGGCTGCCTGCGGCTTCCAACCGGTTTATGCTCCGGGCGGGTCGGGCTCAGCCTTGTTCGGTCGGGTGGCGGTATCTGCGCCAAATACCGTCGAAAGCTATCTCCTGGTTCAGAACCTTGAACACCAACTGGGCCGCAGCGCGGGCTCTATCAGCGATTACGCTCTGGATGTTCAGGTCTCGACCGAAATCCGCGGCGCGGCCATAACCACGACGAACGAGACAACGCGGTACACGATTGATGGACGGGCGCAATACGCTTTGAAATCCAATGAGACCGGGCAAGTCGCGGCGTCCGGCACCGTAACCGATTTTGTGGGCTATTCTGCTTCGGGTTCCACCGTGTCGACGCTGGCTGACGAACGCGATGCGAAAGAACGCCTGATGGTGATCCTGTCCGGGCATATCGTGAACCGCCTGTATTCAACACCGGGCTTGTCCAAATGAAGTTGAGCCCGCGCGAGGCTGACGGGTATTTCGCCAAGCCGGATGCGGACAAGACCGGGCTGCTGATCTATGGTGCAGATGCCATGCGGGTGGCGCTTAAGCGGCAGCAGGTTCTGGCCGCCCTGCTTGGTCCTGGTGCGGAAGAGGAAATGCGCCTGACCCGCCTGCCGGGTGGCGACTTGCGCGGCGATCCGGCGTCTCTGCTGGACGCGGTCAAGGCGGTTGGGTTTTTCCCCGGCCCGCGCGCGGTGTTTGTGGAAGACGCCACCGAAACCGCCTCGCCTGCGATTCTGGCCGCACTTGAAGATTGGACCCCCGGCGACGCTCAGATCATCGTGACGGCTGGTCAGCTGAAACCAAACTCGAAAATCCGCAAAGCGTTCGAAGGGCATCCCGCGGCCTATGCGATAGGCATTTATGACGACCCGCCATCGCGTGCAGAGGTCGAGCGGGTTCTGACCGAGGCGCATCTGAATAACATCCCCCGCGATGTCACGTCTGCCATCAACGAACTGGCCAACAGTCTCAGCCCTGGTGACTTTACCCAAACCATTGAGAAACTGTCGCTCTACAAGCGCGGTGACAACTCTGAGTTGACCATGGAAGACATCGAAGCCTGCGCCCCGCGTTCGACCGAGGCGGCGCTTGACGACGTGCTGAACGTGGTTGCAGAAGGCCGCGCCGGTGAGATCGGACCACTGATCCGGCGTTTGCAGGCACAGGGTACCAACGGGGTAACTCTGTGTATTGGGGCAACCCGGCATTTCCGCACCCTTTATGCCTGCGCCTCGGATCCCGGTGGTGCGGCGCAGGGTATCGGCAAGTTGCGTCCGCCGGTTTACGGCAAACGGCGTGACCGTATTCTGCGTCAGGCACAGGGCTGGGGCGCGCCCAAGCTGCAAACTGCTCTGACCGTTCTTACGGATACCGACCTCTCCCTGCGCTCCGCCGGACAGACCGCCCCCTCAATGGCACTGGTCGAGCGCGCAATGATTCGTCTGGCGATGCTTGCGCGGTCGCGCTGAGTTACTTGCCCTGATCCAGCCAATCGGCAGCGGCCCGACCGGCCCAGCGGCCAGTGGCAAGACAGGCTGTCAAAAGATACCCCCCGGTCGGCGCTTCCCAATCCAGCATCTCACCGGCGCAGAACACGCCCGGCATGGTCTTCAGCATCAGCCCGTCACCCAACGCGGATCGTTTCACGCCACCTGCCGTCGAAATGGCCTCATCCATCGGTCGCAGCCCCGCGTGCAGGATTGGCAGTTTCTTGAGGACCGCCACTTCGCCGGGCAGCGGCAAGTGACTGCGTTTTGCCATCTCGTGAAACACGGCGATCTTCTGCGGTGACAGGTTCAACGACTTTCTCAACCATTGCGAAAGTGTGGTTTTCGACTTTCTGGAAGACCAACGCGCCTGCAAGGACTGCTGTTCCAGGTCGGGCACCAGATCGACAAAAAGTAGCTGCCCTTTGCGCAAAGCAGGGGTGAGAGTGTAAAGCCCCCCTCCCTCCAGCCCGGTTGCCGAGATCGCAGCCTCGCCGCGGCTATCCAGGTCACCGGCCTTCCACCGAACCGACTTCAGCGCCGCCCCGAAATGTGGCTGCATATGAGTGCTCCAGTCCACCGACAGGGCTGAATTCGCAGGTTCAAACGGTGCAAGTTCCACGCCCCTGCCGGAAAGGACTTGCGTCCAATGACCATCCGATCCAAGGCGGGCCCAGCTGGCCCCACCCAGCGCAAGCACGGTTACAGCAGCAGTCAGGTTTTGCGGCCCGTCCGGGGTGTCGAATACCAGCGCATCAGCTTCCCAACCTTTCCATCGCCAACGGGTTTTGATCTCAACCCCGGCTGCGCCCAGTCGCGCAAGCCATGCGCGTAGCAAAGGCGACGCCTTCATGGCCTCGGGAAAAACCCGCCCGGTAGAACCTGTGAATAATATCTGTCCCAGTCCACGCGCCCAGTGCTGCACGGCTTGCGCATCAAAGGCGGTGATCATCGGGCGCAACCAGTCCGCCGCATCGGCAAAAGACCGCATCAGTGTCTCAGGCGGTTCGTCCTTTGTCAGGTTCAGCCCCGATTTACCAGCCATCAGAAATTTGCGTGCAACCGAGGGCTTGGCTTCGGCAACCAGCACGGAATGCCCGGCCTCGGCCAGTTGCTCGGCCGCCATCAACCCTGCGGGGCCTGCTCCGATCACGACTGCCTGCGCCATTCGCACCCTCTTGCCTTCGCCATCTATCGGCGCAAGTTTCAAACCATTATGGCGAACAACGATCCGATCTGCCCGCTCTGCGACCGCCCGATCCCCAGCGGGGGTGGCAGCCTGCATCATCTGATCCCAAAACTCAAAGGAGGCAAGGGCGGACCCACCGTTCTTCTGCACCAGATTTGCCACAAAGAAGTCCATGCCACCCTGACCGAGGCCGAACTGGCGCGCTGTTACAACACGATCGCAGCCTTGCGCGCGCATCCCAGGCTTGAGAAATTCCTGATATGGGTGCGTAAACGCCCACCCGGATTTCGGTCGAAAGTTCCGGGCAAGCGACGCAACAGGTGATCAGCCCGGCAAGACCGTATCGCCAAAGGCGTCTTTCAAAGGTGCGGCCAACCCTTCGACTTCTATTCCCCGGTAATCCGGTACAGGCGCAAACTCTGCACCCGCAAGATGCTGGAATTCCAGTGTCGTATACGGTCGTTTCCACAACCACTCGCGATTCTCGACGGCCCACAAATCGGCGTTTGGAGGGGTTTCGTCGGTAAAGGCATAGAAATGCAGATCAAAGCCATGGGGGGCCACCTCCTGCATTGACAGCAAGGACATACCTTGCGCGCGCCAAAACGCGTCCTCACCCGCGATATCACCGGTCCGAAGGGTTATCTGACCGATCCGGGCCTGCGCAAACGGAGCATCCGGATCTGCCACCTGCGCCGGTTTGTTGCCTTCGAAATCATGCTGCAGCAATTCGATGACAAACCCTTCGGGATCAGCCAGATGGCACATGTACCCGATATCCAAAAACTGGCTCGGCGCGCTTACCGCAGTACCCAGCGCGCGCAAATGCGCTGCCGCAAGATCGACATCAGGGACGGTAATTCCGATCTTCCAATATCTTTGGCCCCGGTCATGGGTGTATCCGCCGCCACCCGGCAGCAGCAGAAGGTCCGCATCTTCCGAGTTGTAGCCCACGCGGCAACCTGACCCCTGCGGGTAAACCCGCATACCCAGAACGTCGCGATAGAATACTGCCAGTCTTTTCGGGTCAGTGACCCGCAACCGAATGGCCGAAATCCTCATGAACACATCCTTGCGATGTCCGCGGCGATAACGGGGTCAGCGTTCACGCTGTCTGTCACAAGCTCACGCGCGGTTTTCATCAGGTGATCGGATTCGACAATCCGATCAACCAGACCAAAGTCATACGCCTCTTGCGCGGTGATCTTCTGACCTGACATCAGGATCAACTTAGTTCTGGCCGGACCCACCAATGCCGCCAACCGTTTCGGATCGGACGGTTGCGGCAGAAACCCCAGCTTCATCACCGGATAGAAAAACTTGGCCGTTGGCACCGCAATGCGAAGGTCACAGGCCAAAGCCATGCCATTGGCCCCGCCAGCCAGAGTACCGTTCAATGCCGCAATGGTCAGACAGGGCAATGCGGCGATGGCACCGGACAGTCTTTCCCAGACGTCAGAGGTGGCCAGACCGGCGCGCGCCTCGTCCAGATCGGCCCCGGCGCTGAACACTTTGCCCGCGCCCGTCAGGATCAGCGCCCGCGCGCTGGTTGCGGCCTCGGCAATCCCGGCCAGTTCATTCAGCATCGCTCCGGTCAGGGCGTTTGCCTTTTCGGGATTGTTGATCGTAACGACCCACAGGCCATCCTGTTTCGTCAGGTCGATCATATCAACCCGACCCTTTTTCGGATGTCTTCCAGGCGCAGCGAGATTTCCGTTCCCAAGTATTCGTCCGCGCCCTTGGAACACATCCACAACAGGGCACGTGCTGGCCAATCTGCAGGAATATGCGCTTCCCAATCCAGTTGACTGACCGGATTGATGCCGCTTGCCTTTATGGACCGCTGCATATCCGTGGCAACCGTCCCCGGCGACAGCCCCATTGCGCGAATGCCGTGTTGGGCTTCTTCCAGATGCAGGCATTCCGTCAGCATTTTTGCCCCGGCCTTTGACGCGCAATAATGGCTCCACGCCTCAACCGGGTTGGACGCCGCGCCGGACGAGACGGTCAGAATGCTTCCGCCCCCGGCGGCCCGCATCACCGGCAATGCCGCACGCATCCCGTAGAAAACGCCTTTGAGGTTGATGTCGATGGCTTTGCTCCAGGCCTCAGGATCGGCGTTGGAAAGATGAAAGATCGGATCGATCACACCGGCATTGCCAATCAGAACATCCAGCCCGCCGAACCGATCCACACATGTGGCCACAGCCTGCTCGACCTGCGCGAAATCGCTGACATCGCAGGCCAGCGCGATGGCCTGATCACCCAGATCAGCGGCCAAGGCATCAATCTGATCGCGGCTGCGGGCCACCAATGCGACATTGGCCCCGGCTGCGGCAAAAACGCGCCCCGCTTCGGCCCCGATGCCACGGCTGGCCCCGGTTATCAGAACTGTTTTCCCCTGCATTCGCCTCTCCTCACGCATTGTTATTGATCCCGGCAACAGGCGTAACGCGGAAACGGGGAAATGGTCCAGCCCTTGCCCCCTTGACGATAGGTGCCACAACCCCGACCATGCGCCGCAAATTGATCAAGAAGGGTTACCTTATGTCCGTTTTCCTCCACCGCAGCTGCGGTGCTGTTCTGGCTTATGCCGTCGCGACCCAGGGCGCGTTCGCCGACCTTACTGCAAATGATGTCTGGTCCGACTGGCAAAGCTATTTCACATCAATGGGCTACACCGTTACAGGCGACGAAAGCATCGCCGGTGACGTCACCACAATTTCGAACATGACACTTTCTTTGACCTTTCCGGAAGAAGACGGGCAGTTCCAGATGGTCATGCCGGAAATGACGCTGACCGAAAATGGTGACGGAACCGTTACCATCGGATTGCCCGAGAGCTTTCCCATGGACGTCACGGGAACAGCCGACGATGAAGAGTTTGCAGCCAAAGTGATTTATTCGCACAGCCAGCTGAACATGGTCGTTTCGGGTACACCCGAAGACATGACTTATGACTACACCGCTGACAAACTGGGCATTGCGCTGGATTCGATTGAAGTTGATGGCGAACCGCTGCCGAACGAGGTTTTCAGCATCGCGGTCGAAGCAGGTGATCTGGCCGGTCGGTCGCGGATGCAAATCGGCGAACACCGAAACATCACTCAGATATTCAACAGCGATACACTGACCTATAACCTGAACTTTCAGGATCCGGAAAGTGGTGAAAGCGGGCTGATCAATGGCCAACTGGGCCAACTGGCCTTTGAAGGCGAAAACGTGATCCCACTGGATTTTGACATGTCTGATCCGCAGGCGTTTTACCAAGCGGGTTTCGCCTTTGATGGCACGTTTACCTATGCATCCGGCAGCACCGATCTGAGCGGGACCAGCGAAGGACAGGCGTTCTCGATGAACAGCACCTCGGAGGGTGGGCACTTTGCCGCCAGCATCGACGCCGAGCGCATCGCCTATGACATCGCGCAGAACAGCACCAAACTGGCGGTGACAACAGCGGATCTGCCGTTCCCGATCGAGTTGTCCATGGCCAGTGCAGGGTTGAACTTCGAATTCCCGATCCAGCAATCGGACGAAATACAGCCCTTCGCCTTTGGCCTCAACATGACCGATTTCACCATGTCTGATGTCCTGTGGGGCATTTTTGACCCGGCAGGCGCGCTGCCCCGCGATCCGGCGACAATCGCGCTGGAAACGACCGGCACGGCAAAAGTTCTGATGAACATCTTCGATCCGGAAATTGTCGTTGAGTCGGATGAGACTCCGGGTGAGTTACATTCGCTGAAAATCAGCCAGCTTCTGGTTTCGTTGGTTGGTGCCAAACTGACCGGTGATGGCGATTTCGCCTTCGACAATTCGAACACAGAAGAGTTTGGCGGAATGCCTAGCCCAAGCGGCGTGGCGAACCTGAAACTTGTTGGCGCCAATCAGCTGATCGATACGCTGATCGGCATGGGCCTCATTTCGGACGACGATGCGCTGGGCGCGCGGATGATGATGGGTCTGATGGCTGTCCCCGGCGATGAGCCTGACACCCTGAACTCGACCATCGAATTCACGGAAGACGGTCAGATTTTGGCGAATGGCCAGCGTATCAAGTGATACCTATCTGAAAGGGCCGCGCAGTGCGGCCCTTTCCATTCCTGTGAACCTTGTGCCAAACCCGGTAGCGGCATGGATTAATCCCGATCCACACAGCACAATCCGGTCACAGGTCTTGCGGGGCGGGCGGTGCAAGGCTAGGTCCTTGGCAATCAACCTGGAGACCTCATGACCCGCACACCAGAAGAAATCAGCCAACAATTGCTCGATGTTGCTCGCCGGGCAGGCGCAGAAGCGGCAGATGCCATCGTTCTCGAAGGGTCCTCGGTCTCGGTCGATGTGCGGGGCGGCGCACTGGAACATGCGGAACGCTCGGAAGGCGCTGATCTGGGGTTGCGTGTGTTTCTGGGCAAGCGGTCAGCCATTGTGTCCAGCTGTGACAGCCGCCCGGAAACCCTTGCGGCGATGGCCGAACGCGCCGTGGCCATGGCAAAAGAAGCGCCCGAGGACCCCTATTCCGGGCTGGCGGACAAAAGCCAACTGGCCTTTGACTGGGATATTCAGTCACTGGAATTGCTGGACTCCGCCCCGGCCCCGTCCGCAGAAAGCCTGATGCAGGATGCGCTGGCCGCCGAGGCCGCAGCACTGACAGTAAAAGGCGTCACGCAGGTGTCGGATGCCGCTGCAAGCTACGGAACGCACCGGGTGCATCTGGCGGCTACAAACGGGTTTTCCGGTGGGTATGAGCGCAGCAGCCGATCCATCTCATGCGTTGCGATCTCGGGTGAAGGCACCGGGATGGAGCGCGACTATGACGGTGACAGCCGGACGTTTCAATCCGACTTGCGCGACGCGGCTGAGATTGGGCGCACAGCAGGGGAACGCGCTGTGCAAAAGGTTGGCGCGTGCAAACCGGCGACCGGCAGTTTCCCGGTGTTGTTTGATGAACGTATCTCGTCTTCGCTGATCGGGCATCTTCTGGCCGCCAGCAATGGGGCCGCGATTGCGCGCGGCGCGTCTTGGCTGAAGGATTGCCTGGGGCAAGACGTGCTGCCCGCGCATCTGTCACTGATCGAAGATCCGTACCGCCCGCGTATCTCTGGCTCGCGCCCATTTGATGCCGAAGGTCTGCCCACGCAGCGCCGGGTGATCGTGGAAAACGGTGTCCTGACGGGCTGGACATTGGATCTGTCGAGTGGCCGCAAGCTGGGAATGGACTCAACAGGCAACGCTGCGCGCGGTGTGTCCGGCCCACCCTCACCCAGCAACTGGAACCTGAGCCTTACACAGGGAACCCGCAGTCGCGACGATCTGTTGCGCGATATGGGCACCGGTTTGCTGGTCACGTCCATGATCGGATCGACGATCAACCCCAATACGGGCGACTATTCCCGTGGTGCATCAGGTTTTTGGGTCGAAAACGGTGTGATCACGCATCCTGTCAACGAATGCACAATCGCAGGCAATCTGCGTGATATGCTGCGGCGGATCATTCCCGCCAATGACGCCCGCCCATATTTGTCGCGCGTGGTCCCGTCGCTGTTGATCGAAGGAATGACACTTGCCGGCAACTGATCTGCCCCTTCTGATTGAGGCTGCGATTGAGGCCGGCAAGATCGCTACACGCTATTCCGGGACGCAGGCACAGCGTTGGGACAAACCCGGTGGCGCCGGTCCGGTGACCGAGGCCGATCTGGCCGTCAACGCGATGCTGGAAGAAAAGCTGTGCGCTGCGCGGCCGGGCTATGGCTGGCTCAGCGAGGAATCCGAGGATTCGCCCGAGCGGTTGAACCGCAGCAACGCCTTTATCGTCGATCCGATTGACGGCACCCGCAGTTTTACCGAAGGCGCACGCACCTGGGCGCATTCGCTGGCCGTTGCAGTCGATGGTATTGTGACTTCCGCCGTAATCTATCTGCCGATGCGCGACTTGCTTTATGCTGCCGCGCAAGGTCAGGGCGCAACTCTCAACGGGCAAAAGATCACGACGTCGAAAACGTCTGAGTTATTGCAGTCGCAGGTTCTGGCCGCCAAACCAAATCTGGACGCACAGCACTGGCGCAATCAGAATGTTCCAGCCTTCCACCGCGCGTACCGTCCCTCGCTTGCCTATCGCATGGCGCTGGTCGCGCAGGGGCGGTTCGACGCCATGCTGACCCTTCGCCCCAGCTGGGAATGGGACATTGCCGCTGGTGATCTGATCATCCGAGAGGCAGGCGGCGTCTGTTCAGACCGTTTGGGTCAACCGCTGATCTTCAACAATGCCCACCCCAGGCTAAATGGCGTTATCGCCGCCAGCACTGCGATCCACGCGCAACTGTCTGCTCAGCTGGACCCGATCGGGCCCGGAATCGGCGCATGAGCAAACCGCGCTCATTAAGCCTTGCCGCTTATCGGGTGCTGTCCTGGAGAATGCGGAACGGCGTTGGTGTAAAAACCGACCTGCCACGCCCCGAAGGCGAGGTCGTGTGGATGCACGTCGCCACGCCAGACCGCCTGCGGGCGGTGAGTGATTTTTGTCGCCGGTTGCTTCAGTCCCGATCCAAGCTGCATTTTCTACTGACCGCTCCGCCGGACGCGGATCTGTCTGCCTGGCCGGAATGCAGCTTTCCCCTGATCAACCTGCCTCAGGAACAGAGCGGGGCCGCGCGTGACTTTATCGAGTACTGGCGCCCAGGTATCGGGATTTGGGTCGGCGGTGATTTGATGCCCAACATCATAACCCGAGCCGATGAACAGGCTGTACCCCTTGTGTTGTTTGACGCCCAGTTTACCGTTGCACTGTCCCGGAACGCGCGCTGGCTGCCAGACATAACCAGAGTGACCTTTAGCTGCTTTCGCAAGATACTGACTGCAAATTCTGAAACCGCCCGTCACATCCGGAGACTTGGCATCCCGTTTTCAACAGTCGAAGAATCGCCGCCTTTGCGCATCAGCCCAAATCCAAGACCTTGGCCAGAAGACGAGCTGATCGAAACCAACCACACGCTTGCAGGGCGACCTGTTTGGTTGGCTGCCTGGGTGCAGGACAAAGAGTTCATTTCGGTTCTGACAGCACATCGTCAGGCATTGCGCCTTTTGCACCGGCTGGTTCTTGTACTTCACGTCGCCGACGTTCACGAAGCTGCCCCCCTAAAACGGAGGCTGGAGGCGATGGATCTACGCTGTGTCAACTGGGACGATGGCGACTTGATCGAAGACAGCACGCAGGTCGTTCTGACTGCGGACCCAGAAAACCTGGGGTTGTGGCACCGTGTGTCGGCAGTGACGTTCATGGCCAGTTCACTGGAACGCGGTGCAGGCGGTCAGGACCCGTCCGACGCAATCGCGCTGGGGTCTGCCATAATTTCAGGACCATTCGTGCATCGCCATCACGAGCTTTACGCCCACCTGCAACAGGCAGGCGCAGCCAAGGAGGTCAAGTCAGCAACCGAGTTGGGCGATGCCGTCGTACAGCTTCTGGCACCGGACCGCGCCGCTGACATGGCTTTGGCAGGATGGCAGATAATCACCGAAGGTGCGCCGCAGGCAGACACCCTCATCGAAATGGTGCAGGATATTCTGGACGAGAGGAGCGCAGATCATGCGGGCACCTGATTTCTGGAACACTCCTCCGGACCAGCCGGATCTGAGGGCACGGCTGCTGGCCCCGCTGGGCCGCCTTTATGCAGCGGCGACTGCCCGCAGGATTGCCTCGAAATCAGGGGAAAATCCCGGTGTGCCCGTGATCTGCATCGGCAATCTCAATGCAGGTGGAACCGGGAAAACGCCCACCGTGATCTGGACCCTCGAACAGCTTGGTAACGCCTGGCACAAGCCGCATGTCGTGACACGAGGACATGGCGGGTCACTGGAAGGCCCGGTGCAGGTCGATCCGGGAAGGCATACCGCAGCCGAGGTGGGGGACGAGCCGCTGTTGCTGGCGATGTTTGCCGAGGTCTGGGTTGCCAAGGATCGGGCGGCGGGTGCGCGTGCAGCGGCCGCGGCGGGGGCAACAGTGATCGTTCTGGATGATGGTTTTCAGAACCCTTCGGTCGCCAAGGATTTCTCGATTATCGTTGTGGACGCCCAGCGCGGATTTGGAAACGGATTATGCCTGCCAGCCGGTCCATTGCGAGAGCCGGTCGATACCGGCCTGCAACGGGCCGATCTTGTACTGTCCTTGGGGGAAGAGGCGGCGCAAAAGGTATTTTCCGACAACTGGAAAGGCCGGTTGACCGTTCCTCATGTCACCGGGGCAGTCGAACCCCTGCAAACCGGTATGGATTGGTCAGAAACGCGTGCGTTGGCGTTTGCAGGAATCGGCTATCCCGAAAAGTTCTTCCAAACCCTGCGTCGGTTGGGTGTGGATCTGGTCCGGGCCGAGGCGTTGGACGATCACCAACCGTTGACACAGGCCCTGATGACCCGGCTGGAAAACGAGGCGCGTTTGCTTAGCGCTCAGATGGTCACCACCGAAAAAGACGCCGTTCGCCTGCCGCCCGCTTTCCGAAGCAAGGTGATCACTTTGCCGGTTCGGCTTCAGATTTCAGACGCCGACGTGGTCAGGGACATGCTTTTGAAAACCGTCCCTTCACCAAAGTAACTCAGGCTGGCCCCCGGTGGCGCCAGCCGGGTTCGGGTCAGCTGCCGAGCTCTGCTTCGATCAGCTTTTTGAAGTCCGCGTAGGACTGATTGTCAACTTTCTTGCCGTTCACGATGAAGGACGGGGTTGCCTGAATTCCATCGCGTTCAGCGTTTTCCTGATACCACGCGGCCAATGTCCGCGCCTTGGTGCCATCCTGCAAACAGGCCTCAAGCTGGTCGCCATCAATACCTGCCAGACGACCAATCTTGCGCAGTTCATCGACGATCTCGGCCGGGCCACCTGCGCGCGTCCATTCTGCCTGACCTTCGTAAATCAGATCGGTGATGCCAAAGAATTTCTCGGGGCCGGCACAGCGGGCCACCATCGACGCCCACAGACCGTAGCGATCAAAATAGACCTCACGATAGGTGAACTTGACCTTGCCGGTGTCAATGAAATCCTTCTTGAGCTGTTTATACGCGCTCTTGTGGAAATTCGCGCAATGCGGGCAGGTGTAGGATGCGTATTCGATGATTTCGACAGGCGCCCCTTCGGCCCCCTGAACCATGTCAATGATTGTGGATGTATCCAGGTCCGCCTCTTGCGCCTCGGCGGCACTGACCAGCGGAAAACTTGTGTTGGAATTTGTCAGCGACACCCAATAGCCGCCAGCGGCCACGGCGACGGCCGCACAGATTACGGTTGCAATACGGCTCATTCTCAGCCCTTTCTCAGCGTTTCTGTTTGGATAAAACGTTGCGCCCAAGACGTTCAAGGGCCGCGCGCAAATCTTCATCATTTACACTGCGTGACACTTTGTCTGCCTCGGCAGCAATCTCAGGTGCAATCTCGGGTATTGCCTGTTTCGGTTTATGGTCGAAACTGGCCTGCCCCTCGGCAAATCCGGTCGGAGCGGTCTGGGTGATCCGGACACGGCTGATGGCATTATAGCCGTAGACCGCGTTCACTTTACCACGCAGCTGTTCCTTCTGCATTTCCAGCATCGGGGCCTGCGGGCCTGTGGTCAGAACGGTCAGGGTCGCGCCGAAACCGCCTTTGCCATAGCCGACACTGACTGGGCGCGCGATGGCGGCGGTATCCTGACCCACGATCTCGGCCCAATGGGTCAACAGACGTGAGACAGCAAAGCCCCGGCTTTCCCCGGCGCGCCTGATCTGGTCATTCAGCAAAGACGCGGTGCGCTTGAACCCGCGGGTTGACGAACGTCTGCGTTGCATCTGGTTTCCAACTCCTGCGCCGCTATTGTAATAGGCAGAACACCGGGTGCCAGCGAAACCTGACAGGGAGACGAATAAAACTTGCGTGATTCCTTTGAATTCACCGCCAGCGCTGCGCTTCTGGAGTGGTATGACCACAACGCTCGCGCCATGCCATGGCGCACAGGACCGGCAGAGCGCGCCGCCGGGGTACGCCCTGACCCCTATCGGGTCTGGTTATCCGAAGTGATGTTGCAACAGACGACTGTAGCAGCGGTGCGGGATTACTTTCTGCGCTTCATGACACGTTGGCCTACGGTTCAGGCGTTGGCCGCCGCGCCGGATGAGCAGGTCATGGGGGAATGGGCCGGTCTTGGCTATTACGCGCGTGCGCGCAACCTCTTGAAATGCGCCCGCGCTGTGACACGGGATCACAATGGTCAGTTCCCCGATACATATGATGCGCTGCTGACGTTACCCGGCATCGGCCCTTATACGGCTGCGGCAATCTCGGCCATCGCCTTCGATCAGCCTGAAACGGTTCTGGATGGCAATGTCGAACGCGTCATGGCCCGATTTTACGACATCCACGCGCCGCTGCCTGGCTCGAAACCCCTGCTGAAGGAAAAAGCCTCAGCGCTGACACCTTCTACTCGGCCCGGTGATTACGCACAGGCGGTCATGGATTTGGGGGCCACGATATGCACGCCGAAATCCCCGGCATGTGGCATTTGCCCGCTGCGCGAACCATGCGAAGCGCGGATCGCGGGAACACAGGCTGATCTTCCCCGAAAAACACCGAAAAAGCCCAAACCCACCCGTCGCGGTCACGTTTATATTGTGCGCATGTCAGATGGGGCCATGCTGCTGGAGCGCCGACCGGACAAAGGTCTGCTGGGCGGAATGCTGGGCTGGCCCGGAACGGAGTGGGCTGACGATCCGGTCGAGCACCCCCCGCTTGCGGCAGATTGGAAAATGGTGCCGGGCGAGGTGCGCCACACCTTTACGCATTTTCATCTGATTTTAAGAATCTGGGCCGCGGAAACCACCGGTCAGGATGTTCCCGAACACTTGATCGCAGTGGGAAAGCACAGCTTCCAACCCAGCGACCTGCCCACGGTGATGCGCAAAGCCTATGATCTGTGGAAAGGACAATAAGACCGCTGTGCATTCCTTGGCCTCGCGGCTAGGCTGTTCCCATCTAGCAGGAGCACCAGAGATGACCGCAACAGTCTCGTTGGCACGCTGGCAATCAGCATCACCCTTCTGGGTGTCCCTGCTGTTGATCCCGCTGATCTGGTTCACTGCTTTCGCGGGCGGATGGTGGGTTTTGCTGATCCCGATCTCGACCTGGTGGGTCTTTGCCGTGCTGGACCGGATCACCGGGCTCAACGTGGAAAATGCGGACCCCGAGACGCCGGACGGCGATCTGCAACGGTACATCCTGCTGACCAAGCTTTGGGCACCCCTTCAGTTCCTTACCCTGTTTGGCCTGATCTGGTACGCGAGCCACGGCAGCCAGCTTTCGACGCCTGAGAAAATCGGCCTGTTCTTTGGCATGGGTGTTATCTCGGGTACGGTCGGTATCAATTACAGCCACGAGCTGATGCATCAGAAAAGCCGTTGGGAACGCTGGCTGGGCGATATCCTTCTTGCAATGGTGCTTTATTCTCATTTCCGGTCCGAGCATCTGCTGGTCCATCACCGTTATGTAGGAACGCCACGCGATCCGGTGACGGCGCGATACAACGAAGGGTTTCACCGCTTTTACCCTAGGGTGTTGCGGCAAAGTCTGGTCTCGGCCTTCATCGCCGAACGCGGAAAACTGGCCCGCAATGACCGACCCTGGACCGACCGCTCCAACCCGTTCTGGCGTTACTGGGCGTTGCAATTGGGGATGCTAGCACTGGCGTCGCTGATCGGAGGCTGGTCAGGTCTGGCCCTTTTTCTGTTGCAGGCCGGTGTCGCGATCTGGCAGCTGGAATTGGTCAACTACGTGGAACATTACGGCCTGACCCGGAAACATCTGGGGGACGGGCGGTATGAACACGTCCTGCCCAGGCATTCCTGGAACGCATCACAGAAGGCTTCAAACTGGTTGCTGATCAATCTGCAACGCCATTCGGATCACCACTACAAACCAAACCGCCGGTTTCCGCTGCTTCAACACCACACGCCCGAAAAGGCACCGCAACTGCCCTATGGCTATCCCGTCATGACT
The DNA here is from genome assembly GCF_056536285.1 of Ruegeria sp. AF3. Lineage (NCBI taxonomy): Bacteria > Pseudomonadati > Pseudomonadota > Alphaproteobacteria > Rhodobacterales > Roseobacteraceae > Ruegeria > Ruegeria sp. AF3. The sequence goes on from NZ_JBQFJM010000001.1 coordinate 1,532,015, forward strand.
GTGGCTGCGATGATCCCACCGCTGTGGCGGCGGGTCATGAACCCGCGGGTCCGGGAATGGCGACGCCAGTACTACCCCGAGATCACCGATTGGCACGCCTATAACAAGGCCCTGAACCCGGTACCTGATGCGTAACCGATGCGCAGCCCTGCCCATCAGGCTCGGCGCTTAGGGTGCTGTTCTGGTGGGGTGTACGGTCCTCAGCCTTTCATCACCCAGATATCCATCGGTGTTTCCACGCCGCGCACGGATTGATCGGTAAGCTCTGCAAAACCAGTCATGGCGACCGACGCAGACTGGTTTTCCTCTGCAATCCGCACGCGCACGGCATCACTGACCACGATACGCGCCTGCAAATCACGCGTCAGCGCCTCGAGCTTGGCTGCGACGTTGACGGCATTCCCGATGACAGCAAATTCAAGCCGGTTCGCACCAATGTCGCCCAATACGACCGAGCCATAATGCACCCCAATCCCGACGCGGATTTCCGGCTCTCCCGTCCGGCGGCGGTCCAGGTTCCATCGATCAATCACGCCGACCATCGCGCGTGCGCATCCCAGCGCATTGCTCGCGTCCAGCGGTGTAGGCACCGGGGTGCCAAAGGTCGCCATCAGACCATCCCCCAGATACTTGTCCAGGGTTCCGTGGTGGCGAAAAACCTCGGTTTCCATGCGGGCGTGAAAGCCTCGCAGCACTTCGATCACATCATAGGGGTTACGCCCGGCCGCGTATTTTGTAAACCCGACGATGTCGATGAACAGAACGGCCACATTCTCTTTTCGGACCCGTTTCAGCGGCTCGTCATTCTGGCTCAGCTCCTCTACCACGTTGGGCGAGAAATAGCGTGACAGGTTGGCCCGTTCCCGTTCCAGCCCTGCGTTGCTCATTAATAGCCGGTTCAGCCGCTGCATCGAAATGCCCAAAGTCACGGCCACCATCATGAACACGATCACCTGCTGGATGCGCAGAGGCGCCATGAAACTGTTCGGATCCAGAAGCTCGGCAACATCTGGGTAGCCTTGCAGGGCGGCTGCAACTTTTTCGCTGATCCCCGGAATAGGCGTTGCGACCCACGACGCAACGATCCAACCGATCGTCCACATCATCGCCGTCCAGGTTCCGATGGCGATCACGGTCCGCCAGGAATAAGCCAACGTGCCTGCGGCCAGAATGACGAAGAAGTACTGAAAGTTGTCGAACCGGTATTGCATGGCCAATGGCCTGACATCATCGCTGAAGGGATTGGGCACGATCATCCCGAGCGTCATGATCAGCAGGTCGACGAAAATCAAAAACAACTCGCCCCGCGATTGCCCGACACGACCTGCACGGCGGATCAACCACCCGTTGCCGCAGATCAGCAGCAGAATGAAGTGATACCAAAGCACCTCCCATTGCGGGTTCAGAAAAATGAGCAGCACCGCAGTCAGCGCCATCGCCACCCATCGCGCACGCACAGCCAGTTCCAGACCCTCGCGCTTGTGCCGTTCCAACGCAGCCTCGGTATATTTGTTGTCCAGATCAAACGCATCGGGCTGGGTGAAAAACAGGCTTCGGCGGGGCTGTGCGGTCGTCTCGGTCATGGCCGTGGTCTTTCTTGCAGAGGCTTGGCAGCCTTATGCAATCACTGTTGAAGGCAAAACAAAAGACCCCGCCGGTTGATCGGCGGGGCTAGGTATAGTGCCATGTGTCAGGCCACAGGCACCGGCGGTGTTCGTGAATTCAATTGTGCATTTCTGCGCGGATCTGTTGCCGCAGGATGTCAATCGGTACGGTCTTGCCGTCCCGTTTGAAGCACCAGTATGTCCAGCCGTTGCAGGACGGTGCGTTTTCCAGATGCGCGCCGACCTGATGGATTGACCCTTTGACATTGTCACCCACCAGCGTTCCGTCCGCACGCACCTTCGCCTTGTGACGTTGGTTCATGGAATAGAGCTCTTCACCCGGGCGCAACAATCCGCGCTCGACCAGCTGACCGAATGGCACGCGTGGCTCGGCACGTTTGCTGGCGCTGACTTCCAGAGCTTCGCGATCAAACTTGCGGACCTTGGCGATGCGTTTTTCAGCCACCTTGCGATAGCTTTCCTCTCGCTCGATACCAATGAACTCGCGCCCCAACATCTTGGCGACGGCCCCGGTGGTTCCGGTACCAAAGAACGGGTCCAGCACCACATCGCCGGGGTTGGTCGAGCCGACCAGCACGCGGTGCAACAGCGATTCCGGTTTTTGCGTCGGGTGCGCCTTGTCGCCGTTTTCGTCCTTCAGGCGCTCATGCCCGGTGCAAATCGGCAGTACCCAGTCGCTGCGCATCTGCACACCTTCGTTCAGAGCTTTCAGCGCCTCATAGTTGAAGGTGTATTTCGCGCCTTCGCGCTTGGACGCCCAGATCATCGTTTCATGCGCATTGGTGAACCGCTTGCCGCGAAAATTCGGCATCGGGTTCGACTTACGCCACACAACATCGTTCAGGATCCAGTATCCGGCATCCTGCAGCGCTGACCCCACGCGGAAAATGTTGTGATAAGACCCGATCACCCAGATCGCACCATTGGGTTTCAGCAGACGATGTGCCGCCTTCAGCCATTCGCGCGTAAACTGGTCATACGCCCCGAAGCTTGCGAACTGATCCCAATGATCATCCACCGCATCGACCTGCGAATTATCCGGACGATGCAACTGACCTTTCAATTGCAGGTTATACGGCGGGTCCGCAAAAATCAGATCCACGGACGCCTCGGGTAGACTGTTCATCACATCGATGCAGTCCCCGGAGAGAATCGTGTTTAAAGGGAGCGCTTTTGCGCCCTTTTTGGTGGTTGTTGTCATATCACTGCCTCAAGTGTCCACGGCGCTTTTGCGCTCATTTGGTTGAGACAAGGATGAGTCAAAGTCGATTCGCCGTCAAATTCTTTTTTGAATCAGCAACTTACGATTTACTCTTGATACAAGATATTGTGCACCGGTTTGAACGAACGCCTATGGTGTGGGGTCACGCCAAGATTTCGCAGCGCTTCCTTGTGTTGTTTTGACGGATAGCCCGCGTTGGTTTCCCACCCATAACCCGGATGCTGTTGCGCTAAATCCACCATCACCTGATCGCGCCAGTTTTTCGCCAGGATCGAAGCAGCCGCGATCGACACCGATCGTGCATCGCCCTTCACAACGGCCTGTGACGGAATTCTCAGACCCTGCGGTATCAGGTTGCCATCAATCAGCAGAAAATCAGGTGCCGGGGTCAACGCCTCTACCGCGCGCATCATCGCCAAGTGCGACGCCCTCAGAATATTGACCTCATCAATTTCGGCTACAGAAGCTTCGGCTACCGCGAACTCAGCAGTGTTTCGAATCTCAGCGTCCAGCGCAGCCCGGCGTTTTGCGGTCAGCTTTTTCGAGTCATTCAGGCCGTCAGGAAAGTGCTTCGGGTTCAGAATCACGGCGGCAGCCACAACCGGCCCGGCCAATGGGCCGCGCCCGACCTCATCCACACCGGCGATACGGATGTGGCCCATGTCCAGCAGCGCCTGCTCAAGTTCGAAGTTTGGCATTGTCATTCCCTTGGAAAACCGCGTTTCGCGTAGCACCGCAAGAAGAAAAGAGAGGACGGCCCACACCACCCTCTCTCTCACGGCACTTCTTTGGCGCCCTTCCTGCTCAACCCAAACTACTGATAAACGACGCGGTATCCCTTCTGGCGCAGGCATGCAGGTTCATAGGCCTGCCTGACCTTATTGCCATTCCAGAAACCGACCTTGCACTCTTGCGGCAGGCTATTGGCATGTTTGTAATGTTTCTCGAGACATTTCGGCCCAAGCAGTGGATGATCCTGCGAATACCCATCATAGGTGCGCAGGCAGCGCTGGGGCAGGTCGTAACGCGCCACATGCGGCGGCAACGGGCGCACTGGCTGCGCCACATATGGTGTATGGGAATAGGTCTGTTGACGCGTCGCCCGGTCCTTTTTCTTTTCCTTGTTATAGTAATGAACACCGGCACCGATAATTGCGATGGCCGCCAGCCCCCCAAGAATGTCCTTTGCGTCGGCCGCCTTCGCCTGAGAAGCTGAAACACCGGTAATCGCAACTGCGGTTGCAATGATCAAAGCGATGAATTTCTTATGCATGATGCCTGTCCTTTCGGATGTTCGTGCGACCGTATGACGGACCGCGTGCTGATTGCCCTGAAAGTGGGGACACCTGCGCCAGACAAGCAATAACGGCCCGGTGTTATCGGATATCAGGTGCCGCAATCCCCTTGAGTTATTGAATATCGTGGCAACTCATGCGCAGGATGCGGCCTATGAAACAGATCCTCTCTTCTCTGACCTTTGCGGCCCTGTTATCGCTTGGTTCTGCTGCGACAGCGGCAGATTGTTATGCGGACTACAAAGCCAAGAAGGACAACCCGCTGCGTTTGCATTACGGCGTCATGCAGGTCACAAACTGCGACAAGGGGCAGGCCCGGGCAGAAATCGCCCAGCGCCTGAGCGCATCAGGCTGGACCTTGCTTGAAGTGCAGTCCGTTTTCGGGCCGGAAGGGTTGGATCAGAGGAAAGGCAATGCCGGACAATTCTATCTCCGTTTCTGATGCACGTCGGTCGGGTGTCCGCCTGGTTGTGCTGGGCATCGCGGCCATTGTCGTCATTCTGATCACCGCTGCCGTTTTCCTGTTCTGGACCTTGCCAGACGCAAATGCGTTCAACGCTCGTGTCGAACGGCTGTTTGTCGAGGCCGATCTGACGTCACAGACCGAGATTCGCCTGCTTGAAATTCTGGCCCAATCGGGTACCGCCTTTGCTGACACCCTGTCCAGTTACCGGATGGTGATCTATGTGTTGCTGGTTTTTGCCAGCGCGATGATGATCTCGGCGTTGGTCTTTCTGGTGATGCTGGTCTTGTTGAACCGGCGCATGGCGCAGATCGAACGTACCGGCATTCAGGTGACGTCGCTGCTGATCAGTCGCGAAGAAAACACTGTCTACCTTAACAACATGGATTTCAAACTGACACCCGCCGCCATGGAAACCCTGTCGATTCTGGCGGAATCCCGGTTGGATGACGAGGTGTTGTCCGGCGCCCAGATCGAGGCCATGATTTCCGGTCGCGATGCTGCCGATTGTGACGAAGCCGCTGGCGCAACACGGATCAAACGGTTGCGCGATGCGCTTGGCAACCAGATGGTTAGCGAACTGCTGGTCAAGAATATTGCCAAGAAGGGGTACATGCTGTCGATCGAGAAGGACGTCATTCAAATGGTCTGATGTTTTGACGCGTCGCTTGCACCCGGTAAATTCCCGTTGCAGCCTCTTGGAATGTCAGATGGAAAGCCCCATTCTAAACAAACCCCAGGCAGAGGAGGTCGCTTATGAACGTCCACGCCGCGCCACAGATGAATGGATATGGAATCTCGGTTGAGCCGCTGGATGGCAGGATTGCCATTTACCGGAACGACATTCTTTTGGCTGAAAGCACAAATGCAAAGGTGATGTATGAAACGCGTTTGCCGCCAACGATTTACGTTCCCCGCGCAGATGTATGTGTGGATCTGAGCGAAGAAACAGACCTGCAAACATTCTGCCCGTTCAAAGGCACCGCCACTTACCACGACATCCAACTGGCCTCGGGGCCTCTGACCAATTCCGTCTGGGCTTATGAACAAGCCCTGCCGGAAAGCGCGGATATCCGGGGATGTATCGGGTTTGTGTCCGGCGCCTACACCCGGATTGACCTGGGGGACAATCGCCTGCGCGAGCCGGACGACGGCAATATCAGCGGACCTCTGATCGACTGGCTGATGCGCGGTGCTTCGGCCGCGACCACTCCCGAAAGCTTTACCAAGGCATTGGCCGAGAAGATGCTGGAGCACGGCATTGCCATCCAGCGGCTGAGCATTCTGGCATGGTCCTTGCACCCCCTAATCGCGGGCAAACACTATATCTGGGAAAAGGATCAGGACGAGATTCTGACCCGCGCCCCGACCTACGAAATCTATGATCACCCGGCTTTCATCAACAGCCCGTTGCGCCATGTCTCGAACGGGTTAGGCGGCGTACGGCAAAGGCTGAACGACGATAACCCGCATAACAGCTTCCCGATCATGGAGGAGTTGCGGGACAAGGGTGCCACCGACTATGTCGCGATGCCGTTGCCCTTTTCTGACGGGCGAACCAACGTTCTGACCCTGACCTGTGACCACCCCAACGGCTTCACCACCGAGAATCTGGGCCTTGTATTCGAATGCTCCTCGGTAATCGCACGCTTTTACGAAGTGTTCATGCAACGCGAGAATGCGCAGGTTTTGCTGGAAACATATGTTGGAAAACGCTCTGGCGCACGCGTTCTGGGGGGCGAGATCCGACGCGGTGACGGGGATGAGATCGACGCGGCAATCATGTTCTGTGACCTCCGCAACTCGACAAGCCTCGAAGAGAAACTGGGGCGGGGCACGTATATCAGTGTTTTGAACGAGTTCTTTGAAACCGTCTCGGGTATCGTTCACGAGAACGAAGGCGAAGTTCTGAAATTCATTGGTGACGCTGTTCTGGCGGTATTCCCGGCAACCGATGAAAACGCCAGCGCGGCCCGTGCCAACGCACAGCGCTCGGCAATCAAGATCGTCGAAACATTGGGTGAGTTGCGCAAAGCAGGTACGGGCATACATTGCGACTGTTCGATTGGTGTGGCTTATGGGCGCGTCACCTATGGCAATGTGGGCTCTCGTGAACGTCTTGATTTTACGGTTATTGGACAAGCGGCCAACATAGCAGCGCGGTTGGGCGAATATGGGAAAACCGAAGGGCATCGCATAGTCGTTTCCGAAGATATCGAGCCTGCCTGTTCTAACGCTATACCGTTAGGCGCGGTCAACCTGCACAACGTGTCTCGACCCGTTGTATGCTACGCTTTGCACACCACGGCCGACGAGATTTTGAACGGTTAACATGTGGTTTGTGCAGGTTAAACGAGAGACGTCGGATACTTGATTGCGGCCCGGGCTTTTGCCCCGTGTCTTCTGATCACACGGCCCCAAGCAAGATCAAAGCGGTCTGCGCTGGCGATATCGTACTCTGAAGACCCGCGATTTGACTTCTGGCCAGATAGGTGTCGGTCAGTTTCTCAACTGCTTTCTGGTCCGAAAACTGTGCCAGATCATCCGATCCAGTCAGATTGAATAGCCGGCTTTTGAACTCGACCAATTGTTTGTCGATATCCAGTTGGGCGAATGACTGCGGTAGCCCAAGCGCCGTTTCCATCATTTTGCGCAGCGGGGGCAATCCCATAAGATCGAACCATTTCGTATCTGTACTGCTTCCGCTTTTCGCCAGATCAGACAGCTCGCGCTGGGCATAGAGCGAAATGCGCATCGTCTCATCCGACTGTCCGACCGCTATCTCAAACCGCGCAGACAGATTGGCCTGGGCTATCTGTTCCATATTGGTAACCAGCACCGTTTTTCGAACAGCCCCCGGGCCAAACCCGAAAGCATCCGAAAATTCCCGGTACCGTTTATCTGCCAAACGATTGGACAAAGCGTCCTCCGCCTGGGTTCCATCCTCCAGAATTTTTCGGATAAAGAACCGGTTGTCCACATCCGCCTCCAACCCAAAGGCACCCAAAGCGACCTGCAACAATCTGCGGTTCGAAACCAACTGTTCGGCGGTCTTCACTTTCCCAATGTTGTCCAGGAAATACTTCGTCTCCCTCTCATTCACTGCCGAAGACGAGAAACTTTGAAACTGACCTTGATAAGTACGTTGCAGAAACCGCCAGCCGACGATCCCGCCAGTGGGGATGACCGGTTGAAAGCTCATTGCTGATAGGCCATCAACCGTTCTTCGCGCGGAAGAAGCGAGCGAAGTGACTTGAGGCATTTATAGTATTGCTCGGCCACCAGAGCGTCTGTTGCCTCGGACAACACACGGCGACTGTCTGTATCTGTAAAAACCTGGCTCAGCTCTTCCACGCTGCGCAACAGGTGTTGACGCGCCCGAGCCGGATCCATGTCTCCGGACAGAACAAGTTGCGCGGCATAGCAGACACGGCGCACCGGAGTATTTACTTCATCCGGATGTATCGCATCGCGCAACCGCAGGACATTGGCCTGCGGCGTCATGATTGAAAACCGGCCACGGCGGTCGCCGTTTTCAATCACGACACCATTGATCAGCACTCTTTCCTTCGGGGCGAGTTTCAAAACCAGCCCGCTCATCAGGTTGCCCTCATCTGGCGCAATCCGCGCAAAATCGCCGTGTTTATTTCAAGCAATGGTTCGATGGACGCGCCGTCCGCTAAAATGCGGCTGCTGTGCAGTTCCGTAAACTCGGCAAGGTAGAAAATCCTGGCGCGAATATCGTTCGGCAAAGCGTTTGCCGAATCCGCGACACCTGTCGCCAACACCCCCCATAACCGGCGGTTCTCGTGCACGGCCTGAACAAACGCTGAGAAGTCCGTTGCCTTGCGCGCCGTGGCCGCCTTGAGACGCCGTGTAATTCTGGAAATTGCCTCATATTCAGTGTCACGGGGCGTTCGCGTCGGCGCGGCGGCTTGCGCATAGGTGTATTGAGCGAGGGTTTGCGGGGTCACTTGAAATCCTTCCAAAAAGCCGTCGTCAGTTAGTCACGACCGGGGTGCGAAAACCGCGCCCCGGACCGCGTTGCGTATTAGCGGAACAGCGACAGGATCGACTGCGGTGCCTGGTTGGCGATCGAAAGCGACTGTGTTGCCAACTGCTGCTGCACCTGAAGGGCCTGCAAACGCGCCGAGGTTTCTTCCATGTCAGCGTCGACCAGCGCACCGATACCGGATTTGAACGAGTCAGAGAGATTCGAAATGAACTCTTTCTGGGTCTCGATACGACCCTGCGCCGAGCCAAAGGCGGCCGAGGCATCAATCGAAGTATCGATAAGCGATTCGACAGCCGCCAACGCAGCGGTTGCCCCCGCACCTGTCGACACATCAATACCTGCCAGCGCGCCCAAACCACCGGCACCCGCATTCACGAACTGAGCCGAGAACGAGATGTCAGATCCTGTGCCGTTTGTAACCGACAACGTACCCGCAGTGCCGGAGTCGTAATCGACGGTCAGGCCGGTAATTCCCAGCTCTTCGATCTTCGATTTCAATCCGACAGCAACAAGGTCACCGGTCGTCGTCGCAGCAGCATCTTCCGCGGAAACGGTATAGGAAACAACCTGATCGTTAATGGCGACGACAACCTTGTCTCCGGCCGCGAAAGCGCCGCTGGATTCATCGGTCACCAACGCCGTCGCGGCCGTTGCACCATTGTCAATGGTTGCCCCCACGCGGTCATTGCCGGTCGATGCGCCGGTAGAGCCGTCGAAAACCTGTTTGGTGACATATCCACCGGTCGACAGGTTCTGCCCCGAGACTGAGATTGACGACGCAGTCACTGCCCCGGTGTTGTCCCGATCCAGCGATGCGAGGATCGATGCAGAGCCGGTCGAGCCGTCAACAAGGTTCAGACCGTTGAACTGGGCCGCGCTGACAACCGATGCGATCTGATCCTTCAGTGCGGTCACATCGTCATTGATCTTACCGCGATCAACGTTGTCTTCCTGCGCCGCGACGATCTTGCTTTTCATCTGGGTCAAGAGGTCGGTGACAGTTTCAGACGCATTTCGCGCAACCGCAACAGTCGATTCGCCCAGCGCGAGGCTGTCTTTGATCGCGTTAAAGCCCTTGACGTCGGACTCCATCACTTTCGAGATCGCCCAAACCGCCGAGTTGTCCTTGGCTGTCGCGACGTCCTTACCGGTCGAAATCGCGTTCTGGGTCATCGCCAGGTTCTTGTTGACCGACTTGAGAGTTTGCAGCGCAACCATCGCGCCATTGTTTGTCAGAATGCTGGACATAGCTTTTATCCTTTTGCCTTCGGGCGATTTTCGCCCATGTTCACCCCACAATATCTGCGGGCATTGGTGTCTTTCTGACTTGTGCGACGCGCCGCGTGGCTGTTCGCGCCACCTGATGTTTCCAGGTGCAGCATCACTTTTGAGCCCGATCCCCTAACGGAGTGCTAAAACGCCCGAACCAGGTGTTTCAGATTTGAATCAAACCCAGGCCTATGCGCGTTTTTCCAGCTTTGCCGTATTTCGAACGGAAAACTCACTTCGTTGCCCATCCGCGCCGTACGTGCTGAATTCCTGCCGAACCCGTCGCAGTTCAGCCATGCGGCTGGCGACGGCCCGAATCCCGTCGGCGGCACTGTTCAGCAATGCCTGATTGCGTTCGACTTTCTGCTGAACCCGCATGAGTGCATCGCTGTTCAGCACCTGAAGGTCGTTGATCGCGCCAATCAGTTTTTCTTTTTCCGGCACCATATGCGTCAGACGATCCAGATCACCCTGCACAAGCGCCGCACGCTCCAGATCCAGAACTTCTTCCAGAGATTTGATCAGTGCCATGTCGACCTCAGACGTCATCGGTTTTCTCCATCAAAGATTTCAGCAGAATTTCTGATAAGCCCACTCCGCCAGCCCGGGCCAGTTGCCGGGCCTGATGCTGAACTAGAAACGAAGAGAACTGGTCTTCACCGGCCCCGCCACCGAAGGACTGGCGCGTTTTGCCCAATCCGGCGGACTTCATCATTTCGCTGAGGAATGCGGCCTCCAACTCGATGGCCGCGCTTTTTAGTCGGGTCTGAGTCAAGGGCGTTTGAACCGCCTGGGGAAATGTCGAAACCTGCATGGTATTCTCCGAAAATGCTTCGAACTTTCTCGATCAAAGGTGAAAGCGGTTAAAATAAACGTAACTTCCTGCGGGCAGAGTTCTGATCAGTCACACGGAGCCAGAGCAAAATGCCCAAACCACTAACGCTGGCGGCCGCAGCGCCAACAGCAACTGCGAAACCCAATTCGCCCGCAAAAGAACCGGGTCGTGCTACCGGGGTGGGCAGTTTCGAGGACATCCTTGAACAGGGAAACGAAACAAGTCCCGCCACCGACAATACGGTTTTGGACGCTTCTATCGAAACCACCGACGAAACTGCCGAGATTGAGGTGGAGGCCATTCTGCCAAACACGGCTGAGGCATCTGTCGTGGCGATTTCACCTCGGGCACCAGAGTTGGCAGATAACATTTCACCGCAGACCGAAATTGTCGGAACGTTTGAAACGCCTACGGCGAATACGGTGCATCCCGCGCCGTTTATACCTGCTAGGGCGGATATCCCCGCAACGGGCACGACAGAACCGGAACAAACCGTTGCGTCAACGGGTCTACCCCGTCAGACCGACATTCAACCCTTTGTGCCTGGGCAACCAACCGAAAGGCAGGTTCACGCCGCTTCGACCCAGGTCGTGCCTGCCCAAAAACCCACAGAGGCTTTGCCTGTTTTGGGCCAGCCACCCCAATCTAAGGACCAGACAACCGGGGTGAAAACCGAACGGCTCCTTGAAAGCACAAAGGCGGCGCCCGAGACAGCAGAAGTCGCTGCCACGCCCAAGCCGACAAATCCAAACCGCGCGACACCGGTTGCGCAGCTTCAACTGATCCTCAACTCAATCGAAGCGGAACAGGCGACACCGGCGCAGGAGGTTGACGCGGGGTCCATCGCCTTAAACGAACCCGTTCAGCAAGCCCCCCGCGAGGTGGCACAACACACGGCGATACCCTCTCCGTCCGCCCGTGCTGAAATTGCTCGTGCTATAGCCGGGCAATTGGCGGCAACGATTCAGACCCGACCGGGAACCGGCATCATGGAAATCTCGCTAAGCCCCGAAGAACTGGGGCGTGTATCCATTGTGCTGAACGGTAGGGATGACGGGCTCCAGATGACAATCGCCACCGAACGCCCGGACACGATGGAACTTATACGCCGCCACCTGTCCGTTCTTACGGAGGAGTTTCAGAAACTGGGCTATGGAAACCTGAACATCGATCTGGGGACTCCGTCGGATTCAGGTGCACGGGATAAACCGGCAAATGAATTCGACGCTCAGGCCACACCGGAATCCGAACTGGTTCGGAACGTACACCTCGCGCAAGCCACGCCACATCCACAAACTCCTGCTCCGGTCAGGGGCATCGATATGAGATATTGAAAGATGATCACACCCGTCACTGCCACACAGGCTGCCACATCTCAGGAAACTGCCGGTCCGTCCCGAAGTTCTGCGATCACTTCGGATTTCGAAACGTTTCTGTTGATGCTGACCGCGCAAGCCCAGAATCAGGACCCGCTGGAGCCGATGGACTCAACCGAATACGCATCGCAACTTGCGCAGTTTTCGATGGTTGAACAACAGGTTCAAACCAATGACCTGCTTTCCGCCCTGACCAGCACGCTTGGCAGTGTCAATCTGAACGACCTTGCAAGCTGGGTCGGAATGGACGTCAGATCTGCCTCGGGTTTTCATTTCAACGGCCAGCCAGTGACCCTGTTTTCGCGCGCGGATTCTGACGCGGACGCAACCAAACTGGTGATCCGTGATCATGAAGGCACAGTCGTCGACACGGTTTCTGTTCCTACAACGGCGACGGAGTTTGCTTGGGCAGGTGTAAGTTCCTCAGGTGATCCGATGGCTGCTGGCAACTACACCGCGACGCTTGAAAGCTACAAGAATGACCGGCTGATTTCCGAGAAACCCGTCGCTGCCTATAACCGGGTCGTCGAGGCGCAGGTGGGAGAAGATGCTGTTCTGCTGACCCTGCAAGGCGGTCAGGTGATTCCCGCAGATCTGGTCACGGCTGTTCGAACGGGCGCTTGATCTGTTGGGCTGGACGGGCCAAAGGTTGGCAACTTGACTCGCCAGAAGAAGTGAAAAGACCTCTGCCCAACCTGCCTGCCCCCCCTCATGATCTGGTTGAACACCTCAGCTCTCTTGGGCTGGTCAACATGTATGCGCAGTTCGAAATCCTGTATGGCGGTCGGACCAACAGGGTTTGGAAAGTGCTGGGGGACGACGGCGACAAAGTGCTGAAGCTTTACAGCCCGACCCTGCGCAACCCCTTGTTTCGAAATGATGCAAAGCTGGAAACCCTCTGCCTTAAGGCGCTTGGTCCGACCGGTTTTGTGCCAAGGCTGCGCGCCGCAGGACAGCACAAGGACGCGCATTGGGTGTTTTACGACCACGCACCCGGAACACCCTGGCGGAATGGCTCGGACAAGGTTGGTGAACTGCTGCGCAGGCTGCATTCGCTGCCCAACACCATTCCAGCGCCTGCCGGGTGCAACGGCAGCGCGGATCTGATGGCCCATGGGTACAGAATTCTGCAAGGGTGCAGGTCAGAAACCAGAAACGAACTGGCAGTATTGCAACCCTCGATATCTGTCCCTTCCACGACCAAGACTTGCCTGATCCATGGCGACCCGGTCGCTGGGAATATTCTGGTTGCATCCCGCGGCCTGACCTTGATCGACTGGCAATGCCCTGCCTTTGGCGACCCGTGCGAAGACCTTGCGATGTTTCTGTCCCCGGCGATGCAAAGGCTTTACCGGGGCTCACCTTTGTCGGACGCGGAAGAAGTTCAGTTTCTGTCCGCCTATCGCAGACCTGAGATTGTTTCCCGTTATCAACGGCTCAAGCCATGGTATGCTTGGCGCATGGCCGCTTATTGCCTGTGGCGCGCGGAAAACGGTGCACCCGACTATTCCGAAGGCTTGAAACTGGAAATCGAAACCCTGAAACCGAACGAATTCACCTGAGGTCCGAAAGCGCAAACAAGGCGTATGCCGGTGGCATCAATGCGCGACGCCAGCGGCCCAACGGAAACCGTTCAGGAGTTTGCCTCATCGGGGCAGGCAAACGGGCATCCTTGCCCAAAGCCAGCCGTGCCAATGCGCGTCCGCTGTATGTGCCCATAGCGACGCCGTTGCCATGATACGCAAATCCGGCAAACATGCCTGGCTGCATGGGCACGGCACCAACAAAAGGCATGAGGCTTCGCGAGAGGCACACCATACCTGACCAGATATGAGTCGCCTCAACTGCCGCCCAGGCCGGGAACATGCGTTTAAAATCTTGTTGAACCTTTGCCCGGATCGCGGCCTCGGACCCGGGCGACGATAACAAGCCGCCTCTCATTCCGAACAAAAAACGCCCATCCGGCATCAGGCGAAAATAGTGCAGAAGATTGCGCGTGTCGTAACATATCTGGTCCGAGTTCCAGCCCTGCGCCGATAGTTCTGCCTGGCTAAGCGGGCGCGTTACCATCACGGTCGATTGCGCGGGCAAGTAGCGTCCGGACATCCAATCGGGGATGTCTTCGCTAGAATACCCGTTGGTACAAATCAGCACGACCTGAGCGTTAACCTGCCCTGCGCTTGTTTGCAGTCTGAAGCCGGACGTTGTTTTTTCAATGTTCAGAACGGGGCTGTTCTGAAAGAAATTCACACCCGAAGCCGCCGCAGCGCTTGCCAACCCGAACAGGTATTTCCGGGGATTGAGCCCAAAGCCGACCGGCAGAGTACACCCTCCGAAGAATGCACCACCCATACCAAGCGCTGGCAAATCAGCAGCTTGGTGCAGAATGCCGGTCTCGTCCGCGTGTCGGCGCAGGACATCCATCGCATGTCGCGAATGGGCCAGTTGGGTCTCACCATTGGAATGCGTATCCGCATCTATCCGATGCCGCGCCAGCAGATCGGCAACCAGCTGGACCGCGTCCTGTTCAGCCGTCTCATAGGCCTGCGCCGCTTCGCGGCCATAGCGGCGCACCATGGACTTTTGCCCTAGCTTCGATCCGCCAAGACAGCAGAAACCGCCATTGCGACCTGATGCGCCCCACCCCGGTGGGCCTGCCTCGAGCACAGCAACCGAGGTCGCGTTTTCAGCCAGATGCAAAGCCGCTGAGACCCCTGTAAAGCCGCCACCGACGATGGCGACATCAACGTTCAGATCGCCCTGAAACTCTGGCCAGTTCGGGTTTGCAATGGTCTCGTCCCACCAGCAACCATCACGAGGACCCGCACCATAGGTGTATTCGGGAAATATCCGTTTCATTCGGTGCGCGCAGCGGCCTGCTCGTCCTGCCGTTGACGCATCATGGCGCGCTTGGTCACAAGTGAGGCCGTTATCACCCCAACCGTCACGACCGCAATCATGATCGTCGACAGCGCGTTTATCTCGGGGCTGACGCCCAGCCGCACGGCCGAAAAGATCTTGATCGGCAGGGTCGTCGCCGACGGGCCCGATGTGAACGACGCTATAACCAGATCATCCAGCGACAATGTGAAAGCCAGCAGCCAGCCCGAGATTACCGCGGGCGCGATAATCGGTAGGGTGACCAGACCAAAGGCCTGCGCGGGTGAACAACCCAGATCCAAAGCGGCTTCTTCCAGCGATTTGTCGAATGTCACAAGCCGTGACGAGACGACAACCGACACAAAACACATCGAAAATGTTGTGTGAGCCAGAACGATGGTCAGGATACCCCGGTCCAGCCCGATCCCGATAAAGAGCAACAGCAGCGACAGGCCGGTGATCACCTCGGGCATCACAAGCGGTGCGTAGATCATGCCGGAAAACAGTGTCCGACCAAAGAACCGCTTGCCCCTGACAAGCACATAAGCGGCCGCAGTCCCCAGAATGGTTGCCAATGTCGAAGAAAACACCGCAACCCGGACCGTGACCCATGCGGCATCCAGAAATGCCTCGTTCTGAACCAGTTCGCCATACCATTTGGTCGAAAACCCGGCCCAAACCGTGACCAGCTTGCTTTCGTTAAAGCTGAAGATGATCAGGATGATCATCGGAATATACAGGAACGCGAAACCCAGCGTCAGCGAAACCGTATTGAACCAGCTTAATCTGTTCATCCGTCAGCCTCCGCCTGTTTCTGCTGGTTGCGCTGGAACAGCACGATGGGAACGACCAGTATAAGCAACAGCACGATCGCGACGGCACTTGCCACGGGCCAGTCTCGGTTCGAGAAGAACTCTTCCCACAACACCTTGCCGATCATCAGCGTGCCGGACCCACCCAGCAGTGACGGGATCACAAACTCGCCGATCACGGGGATCATCACCAGAAAACAACCTGCGATGATGCCCGGTCTGGACAGTGGAACGGTGACCAGCCAGAAGGCTTGTGCCCTCGAACAACCCAAATCCTCGGCCGCCTCGATCAGCGAACCATCCATACGTTCCAATGACGAATAAATCGGCAGGATCATGAACGGGAGATAGGTGTAAACAATACCGATATAGACGGCAGTCGAGGTGTTCAGGATCGTCAAAGGCGTCGAAATGATACCCGTCCACAGAAGCAGTTGGTTAAGGTACCCTTCATTCGACAGAATGCCCATCCAAGCATAAACCCGGATCAGGAATGACGTCCAGAAAGGCAGGATCACCAGCATCATCAGCGTTGGCCGCCATTCCTCGGGCGCACGGGCCATGCCATAGGCGATGGGGTAACCAACCAGCAAAGTCAGGAAGGTTGAGATCAAAGCGATCTTGACGCTGGACAGATACGCTTTCCAGTACAGGTCGTCCTCGGTCAGCCAGACGAAGTTTTCAAGATCAAGTTGGCTGAAGAACTCTTTGATCCCCGCCCAACCAGCGGAAAAATCCAGTGTCGGTGTATAGGGCGGGATCGCAAGCGCGGTATCCGACAGCGAAATCTTCAGAACGATGAAGAATGGCACCATGAACAGCGCCAACAGCCAGACATAAGGTATGGCGATCAGAACAGCACGGCGCATCAGTCGACCAGCAGAACCGCAGCGGTGGCCGTCCAGGACAGCCAGACCGGGTCTTCCCAGGTGAATGAACGGCGCGAGATGCGGCGGGTATTGGCCGTCTGCGCCTTGATGATTGTGCCGTTTGCAAGTTCAACGTGATAAGTGGACAGATTGCCCAGATACGCGATGTCATGAACCTTGCCTTGCACCGCATTCACTGCATCCGCCGGACGCTCAGCCGAGATTGTCACTTTTTCCGGGCGGATCGCCAGATGGCACAACTGACTGTTTTCAAAGTTCTTCGCTGACGCTGCGGTCAGCGGCGCTTGCCCTTCAGCCCAGTCTACCTGATAGGTATCCTCTCCGACAGATGTCGCGCGCCCTTCTATGATGTTCACGTCCCCGATGAAATCAGCGACATAGACCGAGGCAGGATTTTCGTAAATCCGGTCCGGAGTGGCAACCTGCATAAGCTGACCCTGATCCATCACCGCCACACGGCTGGCGACTGTCATGGCCTCTTCCTGATCGTGCGTAACGATCACGAATGTGGTGCCGGTTTTTTCCTGAATATCCATCAGTTCGAATTGGGTATCCTGGCGCAATTTCTTGTCCAGTGCGCCCAGCGGTTCATCCAGCAGCAAAAGCTTGGGTGCCTTGGCAAGCGAGCGCGCCAGCGCCACACGCTGCCTCTGCCCACCCGAAATCTGATGCGGTTTACGGCGGGCGAACTGTTCAAGCCGGGTCAGGCGCAGCATTTCTTCGACCCGGTCTTCCAGATCATGTTTGGGCATTCTGTCCCGGCGCAGGCCAAAGGCGATGTTTTCCCAGACGCTAAGATGCGGAAAAAGGGCATAGGACTGGAACATCATGTTTACGGCACGCTTATTGGGCGGGATTGGGTCGATATCCTTCCCTCCAAGCAGGATTTGGCCTTCGGTCGGTGTTTCGAACCCGGCCAGCATCCGCATCATCGTCGTTTTGCCACATCCAGACGGACCAAGCAGGGCAAAGAACTCTCGCTCGAAGATATCCAGAGACAGGTTGTCGATGGCAGTAAATTCACCAAAACGCTTGGTCACGTTTCGGAACTGGATCAAGGGTTTCGCCTGCGGGTCATCCCATGGCGCAAAGACGTCAGAATTCACTACGGCCCTCGTTCGAATAGCTGAAAAGAGAGGCAAGGCGGCGGCGCCGCCCTGCCGGTGCAATTCGGATCAGGTGCCCGATTTGACCTTGGTCCACAGACGCGTCACGACCCGCTGCGTTTTCGCCGGATAAGGTGTCGTGATGTACAGGTTCTGCATCGTGGCATCATCCGGGTAGATGGCCGGATCGCCGATCACGTCCTCTTCCAGAAATTCCTGAGACGCTTTGTTGCCGTTGGCGTAATACACATAGTTCGATGCCGCCGCCATGTTGTTGGCGTCCAGAATGAAGTTAAGGAACGTGTGCGCGCCTTCGGGATTTGGAGCATCGACAGGAATTGCCATCTGGTCGAACCACATCAGTGACCCTTCGGCGAAGGGGTGGTATTCGATCTCTACCCCGTTATCTGCCTCTGCGGCACGGTCGCGTGCCTGAAGGATGTCACCCGACCAGCCAACAGCAACGCAGATGTCGCCATTTGCCAGCGCATTGATATATTCCGAGCTGTGGAATTTCTGGATATGCGGGCGGACTGCTGTCAAAACCGCTTCGGTCTTGCCGATCACGTCCGCGTCGTGGCTGTCAGGGTTTTCTCCAAGGTATTGCAGCACCATGGGAATAATTTCGGCCGGGGCATCCAGGAAATGCACACCGCAAGTGGCCAGCTTTTCCATGTTCTCGGGTTTCAGGACCAAGTCCATGCTGTTCAGGGCAATGTCGTCGCCCAGAACCTCTTTGACCTTACCGACATTCACGCCGATCCCGGTTGTTCCCCACATGTAGTTGATCGAATACGCGTTGTCCGGGTCATAGCCGGCGGTTCGTTCTTCGATTACATCCCAAAGGTTTCCGGCGTTCGAAAGCTTGCTTTGGTCCAGCTGCTGAAACGCGCCGGCCTGGATCTGGCGCTGAAGGAATGTACCTGACGGCACAACCACATCATAGCCCGAGCCACCGGCCAGCATCTTGGTTTCCAGAACCTCGTTGCTGTCGAACACGTCATAGATCAGGGTCAGACCTGTTTCTGCTTCGAACTTGCTCAGCAGTTCTTCGTCGATGTAGTCGGACCAGTTGTAAACACGCACCTCTTCGGCAAATGCCGCCGAAGTCCCCAATGCGATGACCGCCGTCATGGTCAGCGTTTTGATTGTCATATTCTTCTCCCTGCAAGTGTACGGGTATTTTCCCGTTTTTTTGGATTTGATCAAGTTTTGCGTTTTCCCTCGATCCAGCGTATGGTTTCACGTGGCCAGTCACCTGACAAGTCAGGCTTAGTCGAAATAGGAAGAACCAATTGGATTTGATCAAAAATAAGGCATATGCGCCGTCGACCGAAGGGGGCAAACAACCCGCGCATGAGCAGGTTTACCAAACACTCAGATCACAGATTCTGTTCGGTGAACTGGTCCCAGGTCAGCCCGTCACAATCCAGGGTCTGACTGATTCGCTGGGTGTTGGGATGACTCCGGTCCGCGAAGCGATTCGCCGGTTGATCTCGGATGGAGGGTTGGTTTTCCAGGGCAATCGGCGCGTCAGTGTACCGTTGCTGAACTCCAACGATATTGAAGAGATGATCTTCGCCAGAATTTCAATAGAATCAGAGCTTTCCAGACGTGCAACCGCCAACCTGAAAACGCAGGACATTGATCACTTGGAACGCCTGGACAGGCATTTGGATCGCATGATCGCCGATGGAGATGTCGGTGGCTATCTGCGTTTGAACCAGGCTTTTCACGAAACGCTGTATTCTTACGCAAACGCGCCGATCCTCAGTGACCTGGCTGAAAGACTTTGGTTGCGGTTTGGCCCCTCATTGCGTGTTGTCTGCGGGCGCTTCGGCACACAGAGCCTTCCGGATCGGCACAAGGACATTATTGCCGCTTTGCGCGTCGGTGACGCTGAAATGACCGCAAAGGCAACCGCCCAGGACATCGAACAAGGCATGGACCTGATGGCGGAAGCATTGACGTCCGTCTGATTCAGCCTGATTCGATTGACAGGAAAAAATTTGATCATATTGTGTTCGCCAACTGCGTTCTTGAAGGAGATTCTCCGATGTCTATCATCACCAACCATATGCCGACCGCCGAGTTGCAGGCGCTGGATGCGGCGCATCACATTCACCCCTTCTCGGCCAATGGTGCGCTGGGGAAGGAAGGGGCGCGCGTGATCACACGTGCCACTGGCGTTTATCTGACTGACAGCGAAGGCGAAGAAATTCTGGACGCGATGGCGGGCCTGTGGTGCGTCAATATCGGGTACGGGCGTGATGAGCTGGCTGATGTTGCCGCGCGCCAGATGCGCGAGCTGCCCTATTACAACACCTTCTTCAAAACGACCCACGTCCCGGCGATTGCTTTGGCTGCCAAGATTGCCGAACTGGCTCCGGGCGACCTGAACCATGTCTTTTTCGCAGCAGGCGGGTCCGAGGCAAACGATACCAATATCCGCCTCGTGCGCACCTACTGGGCCCAGAAGGGCCAGCCTGACAAGAACATCATCATCAGCCGAAAGAACGCCTATCACGGCTCATCCGTGGGCTCGGCCTCGCTGGGTGGTATGGCCGGGATGCACGCACAGGGTGGCATTCCGATCCCGAACATCCACCACATCAACCAACCCAACTGGTGGGCCGAAGGCGGCGACATGTCGCCCGAAGAATTCGGTCTGGCCCGCGCGCGCGAGCTGGAAGAGGCGATTGAGGAGTTGGGCGAAGACCGGGTAGCCGCCTTTATCGCCGAGCCGGTTCAGGGTGCAGGCGGTGTGATTGTCGCGCCCGATACATACTGGCCGGAAATTCAGCGTATCTGCGACAAGTACGATATCTTGCTGATAGCTGACGAGGTCATCTGCGGATTTGGCCGGACAGGCAACTGGTTCGGGTCGCAAACCGTTGGCATCAAGCCGCATATCATGACCATCGCCAAGGGCCTTAGCTCGGGCTATGCGCCCATCGGCGGGTCCATCGTGAACGACGAAATCGCCGAAGTGATTGGCGGTACCGAATTCAACCACGGCTATACCTATTCCGGCCACCCGGTCGCGGCTGCCGTGGCATTGGAGAACCTGCGCATCCTCGAAGAAGAGAAGATCGTTGAGCATGTGCGCGACGTTGCCGCCCCCTATCTGAAAGAAAAGTGGGAAGCACTGGCAGATCATCCGCTGGTGGGTGAGGCCAAGATCGTTGGCATGATGGCCTCCATCGCGCTGACCCCGGACAAAGCAAGCCGCGCCAAATTCGCATCCGAACCCGGCACGGTCGGCTATATCTGCCGTGATCGGTGCTTTGCCAATAACCTGATCATGCGCCACGTCGGCGACCGGATGATCATTTCACCCCCGCTGATCCTGACACCTGCGGATATCGACGAGATGTTCGTGCGGATCTAC
This sequence comes from Ruegeria sp. AF3, assembly GCF_056536285.1. NCBI lineage: Bacteria > Pseudomonadati > Pseudomonadota > Alphaproteobacteria > Rhodobacterales > Roseobacteraceae > Ruegeria > Ruegeria sp. AF3. The sequence goes on from NZ_JBQFJM010000001.1 coordinate 1,553,194, forward strand.
AAGTCGCTGGACGAAGCGCAGGCCGAGATCATTGCACAAGGGCTGATGAAAGCCGCATCTTGATTTAGCGACTTATGCGTCTTCAAAGGCGGCCCATTCGGGCCGCCTTTTCTTTACCGTAACCTCTCCAGCAGGTTTGGCGTGGGGTATCCGTCCGGGACCAGCCCCTGCGCCAGTTGATACGCCCGAACCGCGTTGATCGTATTTGGCCCGGTGCGCCCGTCGACACCCTTTGTGTCAAAGCCCGCATCCGTCAGACGGTTCTGCAATTCCTTTTTCTCGGTAAAGCTCAGCACCCGGTCGCCGTGCGGCCAGCTGGCCCGAAACGCTGAGCCCCCTGCAAGCCGGTCAGACAGATGCCCGATGCCGATCACATAGGCATCGGCCCCATTATACGCCTCGATCACGTTGAAATTGTCAAAGATCATCAGCGCGACGCCCTGACTTCCGGCCGGAAGCAGGATCGCGGCCTTCCCATGATCCGGCACGACGGTGCCATCCCGCGACACGACACCCTGTGCGGCCCATTCAGACGGCATCAGCGTAAAATCACGACGGGCTGAGGCGTAATCGAAATCGGCGGGCAAACGCACCTCCACGCCCCATGGCTGACCCCTGGTCCAACCATGCCGCGCCAGATAAGACGCCGCCGAAGCCAGCGCATCCGTCGGATCATCCGACCAGATATCCCGTCGGCCATCACCGTCGAAATCCACCGCGTGATCCAGATATGACGTGGGCATGAATTGCGTATGCCCCATTGCGCCGGCCCAACTGCCAAGCATCTTGCCGGCGCTGATATCGCCAGCCTGCACGATCCGCAGGGCAGCGACCAACTGCGTTTCAAAGAATTGTGCCCGCCGCGCATCAAAGGCTAGTGTTGCCAATGAACGAAGCGTTGGACTGCTGCCGCGATAAGACCCGAAAGAGGTTTCAAGCCCCCAGATGGCAGCGACCACCTCTTTTTCGACACCGTATTCAGCCTCGATCCGGTTCAACACCTGCCGATGCCGCTGCAGGGCGGCGCGCCCGTTCGACAGGCGCGTTTCCGACACTGCGGTTTCAAGATACTCCCAGATGGGTTTCGAAAACTCCGCCTGATTGCGATCCCGTTCCAGGACATCTTCGTCATAGCTCATCCCCGAAAACACCTGAGTCAGTGTTCCCTGCGAAATGCCCTGCCGCCGCGCGCGTCCCTGAAAGGCGCCAAGCCAGGACTGAAACCTTGCCGTTGTCGCAGAAGCCACGGGCAAGGCCTCAATCAACGGGCGCGGGACCGGACGGATCGAAACGGTCACATCCGCCGAAGCCAGTTGCAGCGCTGCGCGTGAAATCCCGCTGTCTGCCCATCTGGTGTTTTCTGTTGTTTCCGCCTGCACTATGGATGCCCACAATGCGACGGTCATGACGCCGCCTACGCATTTTCGCATTCCGTTTTTTCCTGATTACTGCTCGACCACAGGGTAGCGCAGAATCAGAAATTCACAAAGTGCTCAGACGTTCGCCTCTCGCTCCTGCGCAGCACGCTCTGCCCGAATGCGTTCCAATGCCTCGCGCAGCAGGGGCACGCGGTTCGGCCTGAAACTTTGTTCCGTCACTGACATGTCCTGTAAGCGATCCAACCGGAAAACGCGAAAATCCTGTCGCAGGTGGCACCAGCCCAACAACACGTTCGAGTGATCCAGATAGACGATGCTCAAAGGGCTGACGCGCCTGTGCGTAGCGTCGCCTTTCGCGTCCGTATAGAAAAACTCAACCGCGCGCTCATCCCACGTCGCCTGCCGCAGAGTGGCCACGTCAATCGTGGGTTCAGGCGGGCGGTTGAACCGCGTAGCAGCCAGAACCGCATGGCTGAGCCGGTGGGACTGGCGTTGCGGCAAGCGTCCCTGAAGTTTCCGCAGGGCCGTGCCCGCTGCGCCCGACAAAGCCGGATCGCCAATCACCTGAACTTCGCGCAGGCCCAGAACCAACGCTTCAAGCTCATCATCAGTGAACCCCAATGGGGGCAGGGTTGCGTCCTCGATCAGCGTAAAGCCAAACCCCGCTTCGCCATCGATCACGGCACCCAGTCCGCGCAATGCATCAATATCCCGATGAATTGTTCGGGCCGAAACACCCAAATCCTGCGCCAACTGTTCGGATGTTCTAGGCGAAGGGCCAGAACGCAGGGCTTGCATCAGTTGGAACAAACGGGCGGTGCGGGACATGATGTATTATAGCTTATCCCTAATGACAGAAACTGTCATTAGGTCCCGATACTCAGTCAGCACCCCATAACACGGAGCCTTATAATGCTGACCCTTCTCACCTTCCCCTCTGCCTTCGGCCTGTTCAGTGCCAGCCCCTTCTGTGTCAAGACAGCATTGATGCTTCAGCAGTCCGGCCAGACCTGGCAGCGCTCGGACATGCTTGACCCCCGCAAGATGCCCCACCAGAAGCTGCCCGTTTTGCGGACGCCGGAACGCCTGGTCCCGGACAGCGACCTGATCCGCGATTGGTTGGAACAGCAGGGCGCGGATTTCGACAAAGGGTTGACGGATGTCGAAAAGGCGCAGTCCCGCGCCCTGGTGCGCATGGCCGAAGAGCATCTGTATTTTCACATCGTTCTGGATCGCTGGGGCAATGACCAAGTCTGGCCGATCTTGCGTGATACGTTCTTTACTAGAATTCCGGCGTTGATCCGAAAACCCGCATCCAATGCGATCCGGAAATCCGTTCTGAAGGGGATCACGTCGCAGGGAATCGGGCGGTTTTCGCTGTCCGAACGGCTGGACCGGATCGAACGTGACCTCGAGGCGATCTCGGCCTATCTGTGGCAATCCTCTTTCCTGCTTGGGGACCGGCCGACATCGGCTGACATGAGCGTTGGTCCAATGCTTGCCGCGATGCGCGCCACACCTGCGGACACCCCCCTGACCCGCCGGATCAAACAGGATAACCTGCTAAACAGCTACGTGGATCGGTTGGAACAGGCGATACCAATTGCATGAAACCCTTTGAAAACCCTTTGGTCGCTTCGGCCTTTGAAGCCCTGCCCCCGCAAATCCGTGCGGGGGCTCTGGCCTTGCGGGCGCTTGTGTTTGACACGGCAGCCTCTCTGCCTGCCGCCCCCACGGTGCAAGAGGAACTGCGGTGGGGTCAGCCCGCCTATCTTGCGCCCAAGGGGTCAACGATCCGGCTGGGCGCGCACAAGTCGGCAAGTTTCGCCTTGTTTGTGCACTGCCGAACCCGGTTGATAAGCGATTTCACATCCGCCTTTCCGGGCGAGGACCAGATAGATGGGAACCGTGCCGTTCTGTTTGATGACACTACACAAATCGATCCAACACGCCACGGATGGCTGATTGCCCGGGCGTTGACCTATCACCTCTGACGGCGTTTGCGTTCGACCTTGCGCTTGATCTTGTCTTTCTTGCGCTTGGTGCTGATCGCTTTGCGCCGGGATGATCGCCCTTTTGGCCCATGTCCGCGCGGCAAGGCCTGGTCATCGATGGACAGCAGCTCCAGCTCCAACCCGCCGGTCACAGGTGTCGCTTCGGTCAGTCGAACGGTGACACGTTGGCCGATGGCGATAATCAGCCCCGTGTCCGCCCCCATAAGTGTCCCGGCCTCGCGGTCGAAATGGAAGAACTCGCGCCCCAATGATCGCACCGGAACCAAGCCATCCGCGCCGGTTTCGTCCATTTTGACAAATGCACCAAACCGGGCAATGCCGCTGATCCGGCCCGTGAATTCATTGCCGACACGCTCGCTCAGATACGCGGCCAGATAGCGATCAGTCGTGTCCCGTTCAGCCATCATGGATCGGCGTTCGGTATCTGAAATATGAGTCGCCGTTTCTTCGAGCCGGGTAATCTCGTCTTCGGTCAAACCGTCCGTGCCCCAACCGTGGGCTGAGATCAGCGACCGATGCACGACCAAGTCGGCATAGCGCCGGATCGGCGAGGTGAAATGCGCGTAGTTCCGCAGCGCCAGCCCGAAATGGCCGAAGTTTTCAGGGTTGTAATAGGCCTGTGCCATCGACCGCAGGGTGGTCAGGTTGATCAGTTCCGCATCCTCGGTCCCGGCGGCGGCGTTCAGCAGCGCATTCAGGTGTCGGGTTTGCAGCACCTGCCCCTTGGCAAGGTTTAATCCGGCGGCCTGCGCCGTTTCCCGCAGGCTTTCCAGTTTCTCGGGCGCGGGTTCCTCGTGCACGCGAAACAGCAGCGGACGGCGCTTGGCGATAAGTGTCTCGGCAGCCGAGACGTTGGCGAGGATCATGAACTCTTCGATCAACCGATGCGCATCCAACCGGTCGCGGAACGCCACGCTTTCAACATGACCCGTCTCGCTGAGCACGATCTTACGCTCGGGCAGGTCCAGTTCCAGTGGCTGTCGCACAGCCCGCGCTTTCTTTAGCGCGGCATAGGCGGCGTAAAGCGGTTTCAAGACCGTCTCCAGCAATGGCCCAGTGCGGTCGTTCGGGTTGCCGTCGATGGCCTCCTGCACTTCGGCATAGTTCAGTGACGCAACCGAACGCATCAACCCCCGCACAAAACGATGACCAATCTTGTTACCGTCCGCGTCAATCTGCATCCGCACAGCGACACAGGCGCGCGGGACGCCTTCATGCAGGGAACACAGATCACCCGACAGCCGATCAGGCAGCATCGGCACCACACGGTCAGGGAAATAACTTGAATTGCCCCGCTTGCGCGCCTCGCGGTCCAGGGCCGAGCCGGGCAGCACATAAGCAGCAACATCGGCGATAGCGACCCAGATCACATGTCCACCAGGGTTCTTGGGGTCTTCATCCGCGTGCGCGTAACAGGCATCATCACGATCGCGCGCATCCGAAGGGTCGATGGTCAGCAGCGGCATGTCCCGCAGGTCCTCGCGGCCCTTCAGGCCAACGGGTTTGGCATTGTCTGCTTCTGCAATGACCTTGTCGGGAAAGTCATCCGGGATACCGTGCTGGTGGATCGCGATCAGCGAAACAGCCTTGGGCGCGGTCGGATCACCCAGCCGTTCAACGATGCGCGCGCGCGGCAGGCCCATACGGTTTTTCGGCCCGGCCTGTTCGGCCTCGACTAATTCGCCGTCTTTGGCACCATGCACCGCGCCATCGGCAACCAGCCATTCAGTCTGGCCTGCCTTGTCGATAGGAACGATTCTGCCCCCTTCGGCCCCTTTACGGAATATGCCCACGATCTTGCGCGGGTTGGTCCCGATTCGGCGGATCAGGCGGGCTTCGTAATTGTGATCTTCTTCGTGCACGACGGTCAGGCGGGCCAGAATGCGGTCACCCTCACCCAGGGCCGGGTCGCTGGCCCGCGCGATGATGAGAACGATGGGCTCGACGCCTTCGCCATGCCATTCCAGTGGACGGGCAAACAGATCACCATCGGCATTCGGGGCCTTCACCTGCAAGACACTGACAGGTGGAAGACGGTCTGGATCGCGATAGCTGCGCTTGCGTTTTTCAAGATGTCCTTCGGCCTCAAGCTCTTTGAGGATGCGCTTGAGGTCAATGCGATCCGCGCCCTTGATACCAAAGGCTTTGGCGATGTCGCGTTTCGAGGTCAGGGTGGGGTTCGCCGAGATCCAGTCAAGGACCTCCTGCTTGGTGGGGATGCGAGTCATGCTTCCGGCGTAGCACGCGTTTGCGACCGCGTCATGACCAAAAAACCTCAGGGTTTCAGATCAGCGACCGTATCCACATCGCGCAGCTGGTCCAGCAGGGTCACACGGCAGTTTGGGATTGAGGCAAGTGTGTCGGCCAATGCATGTTCTGTGGACCAGCGCACATCGTGGAACAGACCTGCGGGCAGCGCGCCATAGCGCTGCGCACCGACCAGCCAATAGCCGCCATCCGGCGCGGGGCCGAACACCATCTGGGTTCGCCTAAGCGCTCCAAAAGCGCGGGCAATATGTGCACGCGAAATACCCGGAGTATCCGCTCCGATCAGGCAAACCGGCCCCTTGGGCATTCCGCGCAACATCCGTCTCATCCGGTCCCCCAGATCGCCGGACCCCTGCGGCGCGCGCGGCAGATCAACGGGCCAGATACGGCTTGCAAGACCTTCTGCATCGGGCGACACGGCCAGCACGATCTGCCAGCGAGGGTCGCGCAGCTTTCGGATCAAAGCGCGGGTCTGGTGCCGAAACCACCACGCGGCACCAACCATGCCGATATCACGCCCCAGCCGCGTCTTGACACGGCCCGGTCGAGGTTCCTTGACCATGATCACCAATGTGCGCTGCATGGATCAGGCGAAATAATCCGTCAGGATACGGGTATAGATCGATTTGAGTTGCTCGATCTGCACAACCTCAACGCACTCGTCCACCTGATGCATCGTGCGTCCGACCAAGCCGAACTCCACCACCGGACAATGGTTTTTGACAAAGCGCGCATCCGAGGTGCCGCCGGTTGTCGACAGTTCAGGCGTAACGCCGGTTTCGGCTTCGACCGCTTTGGCCACCAGATCCGACAAAGGCCCTGGTGGGGTCAGAAAACTTTCACCCGATATGCTGATCGTGACACCGATGTCGACACCGTATTGGGCTGCCACCTGATCCGCCTCTGATTGCAACCAGTCACTCAGGCTGGCCCCGGAATGCAGATCGTTAAAGCGGATATTGACCGCGCCGCTGCATTGCGACGGGATCACGTTGGTTGCGGCGTTTCCGGTGTCGATGGTGACAACAGCCAGTGTTGAGGCGTCGAAATGGTCCGTGCCCTGATCCAGTTCATGGCTGGCAAGCCGATCCATCAGCCGCGCCATGGCGGGCAGAGGGTTCTTAGCTCGATGGGGATAAGCCGAATGCCCCTGCACACCTGTAATCTTAAACCATGCAGTCATTGAGCCCCGGCGGCCGATCTTGATCATCTCACCCATTTTGTTCGGGCATGTTGGCTCACCCACCAGACAGACCGACATACGCTCACCCGCGCCTTCCATGTAATCGAGAAGCGCAGTGGTGCCGTCCAACGCATCGCCTTCCTCATCACCAGTAATCGCCAGAACAATTGCCCCATCCGGCGGGGTGTCACGCACGAAATCCATTGCGGCAGCCGCAAAAGCCGCAACACCGGATTTCATATCGGTAGTACCGCGCCCATACATCACACCATCCCGCACTTCGGCCCCGAAAGGCGGCGCAGTCCAGGCAGCTTCGTCGCCGACAGGGACGACGTCTGTGTGACCGTTAAATCCGAAACTACGCGCATGACCTTTCTGCCCCCAACGCGCGAACAGGTTACTGATGCCGCCGCGATCGACGCGCGTGCATTCGAAACCTGCCTCCGACAGCACTGTCTCAAGCAAAACAAGTGCTCCGCCCTCTGAAGGTGTGACCGAAGGGCAACGGATCAGTTCGGCTGTCAATTGGACGGGATCAGTCATGCGGGGACCTCTGTAACTGTGTCTGACGCGGGTTCGCGCACAGATTCAACGATTTGGCCGGTTTTCCAACCCCAATCCGTAAAAAAACGGTCATCCGAATATGTAGATGTCAAAGCGGCACCCCAATAAAACATGGAACTTTACCCTGCGACCACCTTGCCGCCCGCCACAAATTCGCGTTACAGGGCCGCGAAACAGGTGAATTGAATATGAAGCGCGCCCTCTTCGCACTGATCTGCCTGACTTTCGCCGTCATCGCACAGCAGAGCCTGGCACAGTCCCTTTCGGTCACAACAGTGACCCGCCCGCCGTTTTCCTATGTCGAGGGCGGCCATGAAACCGGTTTTTCCATGGATTTGCTGGCGGCCCTGGCCGAGGCTCTGAACTGGGACTACACGGTCAACCGCGTCGACGCGTTTTCTGACATGTTGGGTGCCGTGCAGAGCGGATCTGCAGACCTTGCCATCGCCAATATCTCGATCACCGCCCTGCGCGAAACGCAAATGGACTTCTCTCAGCCGATCTTTGAAGCGGGTCTTCAGATCATGGTGCCCTCGGACGCGGTACGAAAGCCTTCGATTTTGCAGGCTCTGCTATCGAAAGAACTTTTCATCGCTATCGGGCTTGCCTTTGCCATTCTCCTCGGTGGCGGCATGCTGATGTGGAGCTTTGAACGCCGTGCCCAACCCTATTTCGACCGCAACCTTAACGAGGCGTGGTTCCCATCGTTCTGGTGGGCACTGAATTTGGTTGTGAATGGCGGGTTCGAAGAACGAATGCCGCGAACACCGTTCGGTCGTATGCTGGGGGTTACCCTGGTGGTGTCATCCTTGTTCATCGTGTCGGTGTTTACCGCCCGCATCACCTCGGTCATGACGGTGGACGCGATTACCGGCAGCGTGAATTCGGTGAACGACCTTTACGGCAAGAATGTCGGGACAATCTCGGGGTCTACAGCGGCGAGCTTTCTGAACCGGCGCGAGATCGAATTCACCGGCTACCCCGGACTGAACGAGATGCTGGACGCCTTCAAAGCCGAAGAACTGAATGCCGTCGTGTTCGACGCGCCGATCCTGTCCTACTTTGCAGCTCATGAAGGGCGGCGGATTGCATCGATGACAGGTGGCGTCTTCCTGCGCGAGAATTACGGCATCGCATTTCCGACCGGATCACCGCTGGTCGAGGATGTTAACCAGGCATTGCTCGGCCTGCGCGAAGACGGAACCTATGACGAAATCTATCGCAAGTGGTTCGGGTCGCGAAACTAGGCTTGTGCTTCGTCTTCGAAAAACGGTGTCATCTGCGCGACGATCACTGCGTTTTCATCCAATGCTCTTTGCATCAGCGCACGTTCGTCCGGCTCGATATCGTGGCCTTGCGCTTCACGCTCGGCCAATGTGCCATATCCGGTGACATCCAGCGGTGCGGTGTCTGCCTGCTTCAGGATCGCAACCGTCTCACGCACGGCCTCGGCCTCATCCACGCCGCTGGCATAGCACATCAGTGCCGCGCCGGTCGCCCCATCAGGCAGGCCGTCGCCCTCCTTGCGGCCAATCTGGACCAAAAGGGTATAGACTTGCTGACGTGAGGGTTTCTTTTGCTTCTCCATGCACCGGGCCATAGCCCCGCGCCGGTTCGCGGTCAAGCAGCCAACAATTGCAGGAGCCCCGCCTTGCGCCCATAGTACCCGGAATAAACCGATCCCGGATACCAAAGGACGCCTTCATGCCCTACCCAGATTTCATAACGAGTTTTCCCAGCCTCGACGTACCGTTCCCCGACGACGTGGTGCAAACGGCCGTGATCCGGTCGGATGCAGGGTTGGTGGCGTTCTTTACTTTTCTTCAGGATTTCGAATTGCCCTTACATTCTCACAAAGCCCAATGGGGCACAGTGGTCGAGGGTGAGGTTGAATTGACCATCGACGGGCAGACCCTAACCTACCGCTCTGGCGACAGTTATTCGATCCCGTCAGGCGTGGAACATGGCGGCAAAATCAAGGCTGGCACACGGGTTATCGATGTTTTCGAGGAACCGGACCGGTATCCGATCAAGGGATTAGCTGGGCGAGAGACTCAGTGAACGCGAGTCTCGGCCTCCCTCATTGATTGAAGACCTCCGGCCCGAAAAGCTGTTGAGTTGAATCCGGCGGCGATGGTGAAACCGAAGGCAACGGTGAATCCGAAGGCGGCAGCGAAACCGAAAGTGCTGAAGTAAACACAGGAAGCACTGAAGTCGAAGCCATGCAGGGTGAGAACCGCTAAGCAGCACTTCAAAGCTGATCGCGGCCACGAACTTCGTATCTGGTTCAGTCGGCTTGACCCAAAAAACAAATAGGCCGGAGCAGTTATGCCCCGGCCTTGCGCGTTAATCAGAACGATCAGTCCCGCAGCAATTCGTTGATGCCCGTTTTCGAGCGGGTCTTTTCGTCAACCCGCTTCACGATCACAGCGCAATAGAGGCTGACGTTGTTCTTCGACGGCATGGAACCCGCGACCACAACCGAATAGGGCGGAACCTCGCCATACATGACTTCTCCGGTTTCGCGATCCACGATCTTGGTGGACTTACCAATGAACACGCCCATCCCCAGAACCGAGCCTTCGCGGACGATACATCCCTCCACCACTTCCGAGCGCGCGCCGATAAAGCAATTGTCTTCAATGATGGTCGGGCCAGCCTGCATCGGCTCAAGCACTCCGCCAATACCAACGCCGCCCGACAGGTGCACATTCTTGCCGATCTGTGCGCAGGATCCGACGGTGGCCCAGGTATCAACCATCGTGCCTTCGTCAACATAGGCCCCAAGGTTCACGAAAGACGGCATAAGCACCACGCCCGGTGCGATGTAAGCGGATTTGCGGACAACGCAGTTTGGAACCGCGCGGAACCCGGCAGAACGCCACTGGTTTTCACCCCAACCGGCGAACTTGCTGTCCACCTTGTCCCACCAGCCGCCGTCCTGCGGACCGCCCGGCTGGATTTCCATGTCCTTGATACGGAAGCCCAGCAGAACCGCCTTTTTGGCCCATTGGTTTACGTGCCAGTCACCGGATTCCAGCTTTTCCGCCACGCGCAACGAGCCACTGTCCAGCGCATTCAGCGTATCCTCGATCGCCTCGCGCTGCTCGCCTGTGGTGGCGGGCGTGATGGTCTCGCGTGCCTCCCAGGCGGTTTCGATGGCGGCTTCCAGTTGCGCGTTGGACATGGAGTGTCTCCCTACAGAATCTGTTCACGTTGATTTGGCCTATACGCAAGCCCGACCCATGGCGCAATGCGACGCAGACGGGCCCAATTGCGTCTGAGGCTCAGGGTCATCAGCTTGCGCGCCGGATATGGCGGGTCAGGATCGCCGTTGCTGTGGCCATTTCCTTGCGCTTCAACGCCCGCACAATGGCCGCATGATCCGTGTCAGCCCTCTGCACCCATTTCAACCGCCATTGCGCGAACAGATGGCGTGCGCTTGCGATATGCAGATCGTCGATTGCGTGCAAAAGCCGAGGCAGCCCGCAAGGTGTCAGGATGGCGCGATGGAACGTTCTGTTGAGGGCCTCCCATTGCGGCATCGACTGCGCCTCGTCACAGGCGATACGTGCGTTCTCGATCTTTTCCAACGCGACCGGAGACATGTTTTGCATCGATTGCTGCAACGCCAGCGTTTCCAACGCCACGCGCATTTCGATCACCTCCCGAACCTCTGCCGGGTCTAATGCTGTTACACGCATTCCCTTGCGCGGTTCATGCCGGGCCAACCCATGCGCCTCAAGCCGCAACAAGGCTTCGCGCACCGGAACATGGCTGGTATCGAAGGTTCGGGCAATATGATCCTGCCGCAGCTTTTCACCGGCCGCCAGCTCTCCGGTGATGATCCGCTGGCTGAGGCTTTGGTAAATCGTGTCGGAAATCATTGCAGTCATGGATTATAGATAAAATCCACCATCCACATCCACAACCCGATAATTTACCCAGCGAACGGGTCCGGCGCGATATTTGCACCGCACACCAGAACGGCCACGCGTTCACCCGGTTCAGGCCGATACGCACCCGAGGTCAAGGCTGCCAATGCGGTCGCGCCCGCAGGTTCTACCAGAATGCGATGCGCGCGCCAAAGCGCCAGTTGTGCCGCAGCGATGGCATCGTCAGACACCAGAACCGAACTCATACCCTGTGCCAGTTCAAAACAGATTTCGCCGATCCGCCGCGCGCCCAGCGCGTTTGCGGCGATCCCCGACACGGAAACATCGACCGGTTCACCAGCGCGCAACGCTGCATTCAACGCACAGGACGTTTCCGGCTCGACCGCCACAACCTTGCGCGCGCCACCGAACCAGGCCAGCGCCCCTGCGATCAGCCCGCCGCCGCCAACAGCGACCAGTACCGTATCCGCCTGCAAGCCCTGGGCGTCCCATTCGGCAAAACAGGTCCCTTGCCCCGCCACCGTGGCCGGGGCGTCATAAGCATGGATCTGCATTGCACCCGTCGTTGCCTCATGCTCTTGCGCTGCGGTCAGCGCGTTCGCGTATTCACCGGAAACAACACTCAGGTCGGCACCGGTTTGCCGGATCAGTGCGATCTTGGACGGGCCCGCCAGTTCCGGCACAAATATTTTTGCAGGATACCCCAGCGTCTGCGCTGCATAGGCCGCCGCCGCACCATGATTGCCACCGGATGCGGCGACCACACCCGCAGCCGGCACGTCCGAGCTGAGCAGCGTATTGAACGCACCCCGCGCCTTGAAACTGCCAGTATGCTGCATGTGCTCGAGTTTCAGTTCAACCGGATAGCCGGGAATGTTGCTTTCCATAACAGGGGTCACCTGCGCATATCCCGCGATGCGGTCCCGTGCTGCCGATATTTCACTTTTCCAATTCATTCTCATCTTTCCGTGACTGGCACTCTGCCCGCGAACCCTATAGCTGTTTGTCAAACACGCAAGCAGGGATCGATCACCGATGAAGGAAGACCGTCACAGTCCGTTTCGCGATGCGCAGACCGACCGCTCGACCGCGAAAGAGGTTCCGGACACACCGCAAACACGCTCTCCGGCCTACCGTCTGGCTTTCGCGGATGACGAGTTTCTGTGCCGGGACGAGCTGCGCCCTGTACGGTTGCAGCTTGAGTTGCTGAAACCCGAAATGATCATGACCGAGCGGGAGATCACGTCGACCATCGTCATGTTCGGCGGCGCCCGCATTCCCGAACCCTCGCAAAAGCACACCGCGCGGACAGAAACCCTGGCCGGTCTGTCGAAATATTATGATGAGGCACGCGAATTCGCGCGACTGATGACCGTGAAATCGAAAGAAACCGGATGCCGCGAGAATGTGATCGTCACTGGCGGCGGCCCCGGTGTGATGGAAGCTGGCAATCGCGGTGCACACGAAGCAGGCGGGTGCTCGATCGGGCTGAACATCGTGCTTCCGCACGAACAGGCACCAAACAGCTTCGTGACGCCAGATCTCAGCTTTAATTTCCACTATTTTGCGATCCGCAAAATGCACTTCCTGATGCGCGCCCGCGCCATCACCATCTTTCCCGGTGGGTTTGGGACGCTGGATGAACTGTTCGAATCCCTGACCCTGATCCAGACCGGCAGAATGGATCGTGTGCCTTTCCTGCTGTTTGGCCGCGCGTTCTGGGAAAAGGTCATCAACTGGGACGCACTGGCGGATGCCGGTACGATCTCGGACGAGGATCTGGACCTGTTCCGCTTTGTCGATACCGCGCAGGAGGCGGCCGAGATCATCGAGAACTGGGAACCCGCCCCGCCCCGCGACGAAATTCCGGGGCGCTGAGCGATGAAAACTCCAAAGACAGGCGAAATGCTCCACCTGCGTGGCAACGCGTTGTCAAAAGGCGAACCCGTCGCCCTTCCACTGACGCAAAGCAGCATGTTCCATCTGCCCGGTGCGCCGGACGGCCACCCGACCTATGGCCGTGTCGATAACCCCACCTGGGTACATCTTGAGCATGTTTTGTCGCATCTGGAAGACGCGCCTTGTCTCAGCTTCCCGTCCGGCATGGCCGCGATTTCTGCGGCTCTGTTTGCAACGGTGCAAGCCGGGTCGCGCCTTCTGATCCCTTCGGACGGGTACTATGTCACCCGTCTGCTGGCGGACCGATTCCTTTCGCGTCTTGGCGTGACAGTTGAAGAGCGCCCGACCACAGCGTTTGCCGCAGGTGGTTTTGATGAGTTTGACGTTGTGTTCGCCGAAAGCCCTTCGAACCCCGGTCTGGACATGATTGACCTGAAAGTTATAGCCGAACAGGTGCGGTCAGCTGGCGGGGTGACGATTGCCGACAATACGACGATGACACCGCTGGGTCAGCGCCCGTTGGATTTGGGCATCGACGTGGTCGTGTCGTCCGACACCAAGGCGATGGGCGGGCATTCCGACATGCTGATGGGTCACGTGGCCAGCCGCAACAGTGACATCATGGAACGGGTCGAGGAATGGCGGAGAGTCTCCGGCTCGATCCCCGGACCGCATGAGGCATGGCTGTTGCATCGCGGGTTGGAAACGCTGGATGTCCGGTTCGACCGGATGTGCAACTCGGCTCAGGTAATAGCGGAACGGTTGGCAGGTCACCCGGCGGTCAAGCAGGTCCGCTATCCCGGGCTGGCCGAAGATCCATCACACACACTGGCGCAGGCACAAACGGCACGGTTCGGATTTCTGCTATCCTTGACTTTGGAAAGCGAAGACAAGGCCGAGGCCTTCATCAACACTTGCCCGCTTTTGCGCCCCGCCACCTCCTTCGGTGGTGTTCACAGCTCGGCCGAGCGCCGCGCGCGCTGGGGCGATAGTGTCGACCCGGCCTTCATCCGCCTGTCCGTTGGATGCGAACCGGTGGACGAACTGTGGAAGGCGATCGAGGCCAGCCTGAACGCGCTGTGATTACTTCTTCGCGGCACGCAGGTCCTTGAAAACGTAGATCGGCAGTACCACGCTGGCGATCAGCGCCCCCAGCCAGACAAGCAGCGTCGCCGCCAGCAGGTTCGAGATACCGCCAACGGTCAGCCCCGACGCGATGAGGTCGGTCACCAGCAGGCCCACAAATGTCACGACCAGGGCGATCCCACCTTTCAATGCGGGCGCTTTCTTTTCGCCAAGCTTCAGTATCAAGGGCTCGGCGATCACCTGAACGACGGTGAAAACAATCACAACCACGATAAATGAGATCGGTTTGATCGCGAAACCGGACAGTATCAGCGAAGCCAGCAACAGCCCGATGGCATTGCCGGCCAGCAGGGCCAAAGCGGATTTGATTCTGCGCGACATGGGATGGCCTCCGTCTATCTACAATCAGAAATATGAAGATATTAGCAGGCTTCTGAGTTTTTTCGAGACAATTCAATTGCCTCTTCCTTTTGACCCGTTGAAAACACGTGATAGAACACATTCATCAAGATCAGACCTGCCCTGACCCGCGAGTGTGAGATGAGCGACGATCCCTATTCCGTCCTTGGCGTACCGAAAGACGCCAGCGCCGACGAAATCAAGAAAGCCTACAGGCGTATTGCTAAGGAGTGCCACCCGGACCTGAAACCCGGCGATGCCAAGGCCGAGGCCAAATTCAAGGCCGCCGCTGCCGCGTATGACTTGCTGAAAGATCCTGAAACCCGCGCCCGCTTCGACAATGGCGAAATCGACGCATCGGGTCAGGAACGCCCGCAACAACACTATTACCGGGACTATGCCGAGGCCGCTGGAAACCCCTATCGCGGGCGTCAGGCGGACCCGGACGACATGTCGGACATCTTTGCCGAATTCATGCGCGGCCGCGGTGGATTTGGCGGCCAGCAAAGACATGAATTTCATGCGCCAGGGCATAACCTGAACTATTCCCTTCAGATCAGCTTTCTGGATGCCGTGTTTGGCGCCAGCCAGAAACTGACCCTACCAGACGGTAACCGGATCGAGGTCAAGATCCCCGCCGGTATAACCGAGGGTCAAACCATCCGTCTGCGCGGCAAGGGTGCTCCGGGTTATGGCGAAGGCCCTCCGGGGGATGCGTTGGTGACCGTCACGGTCGCCAAACATCCGGTGTTTGACCGTCAGGGCGACGACATCCATATTACGCTGCCGATCAGCATAGATGAGGCCATTCTGGGCGGCAAAGTCGCCGCCCCCACAATCGATGGCGGTGTAAACGTCAATGTTCCGGCGGGCACCAGCAGCGGTAAAACCCTTCGCCTGCGCGGCAAGGGGGTGAAGAAACGCGGCTCATCCCAGCGCGGCGACCAACTGATCGAATTGACTGTCTCGATGCCCGACAAGATCGATGATGACCTCAGGCAGTTCATGGAGACCTGGCGCGAAACGCACCGCTACGATCCGCGGAAAGGAATGCCGTCATGACCCTGACCGAAAAGGAACTGATCGAAACCGTCTCGCGCCTGACCTCTGACCGCCTGACCGAATATCTTGCGGCCGAGATCGTGATCCCTGAACAATCGGAGCAGGGGCTGGTCTATCACAGTATCGACGTTGCCCGGCTGGAACTGGCTTGCGAGTTGCACGAGCAATACGACATGGAGGCCGATGCGCTGTCGATGATGATCTCGCTGATTGATCAGATGCATGGGCTGCGCGCCGAACTGCGTGAGGTTCTGAACGCAGTCGAGGCGCAACCCGAGCCGGTGCGCCAACAACTGATCGAAGTTTTCGGCACAGCGCGGTTCCGTCGCAGATAACAGGGTTTTGGGCGCAATGATTATGGCGTAGAAGGCCGCCTTGATCCTTTGTCAGGTAGCTTCCATGACCCAGCCCAGATCCGAGTTGCTGATGCCTGCGGGCAATCTGCGCAAACTAAAACTCGCCATCCTCTATGGGGCAGACGCCGTGTATCTGGGCACGCCGGATATGTCGCTGCGCACCAAGTCCGAGTTTTCGCTGGACGAGGTAATTGAAGGGGTCGAGTTCTGCCACAACCATGGCCGGCGCGCCTACCTGACACTGAACCTGTTCTCGCATAACAAAGACATCCCGAAACTGGACGAATACATCGACACGGTGCGCAAGGTGCAGCCCGACGGGTTGATCATCGCCGATCCGGGCGTATTCCAATACGTCCGCGAGCGCGCGCCCGAACTGCCGCTGCATATCTCGACCCAGGCCAATATCTGTTCGTGGCTGTCGGTGAAGTTCTGGCAGGATCAGGGGGCCGAGCTGGTGGTTCTGGCGCGTGAGGTTTCCTATCCCGAACTGGTCGAGATCCGTGAGAAATGCCCTGATATCAAGTTAGAAGCCTTCGTGCACGGCGCTATGTGCATGACCTATTCGGGCCGCTGCCTGCTGTCGAATTTCATGGCCGAACGCGGGGCCAACCAGGGCAACTGCGCCAATTCCTGCCGCTGGAACTACGGTCTGAAACTGCGCCTCAAGGATGGTACGCATCAGGAATTGCGTATCACCGAAGAAAACGCCGACCTGTTCGAATTCCTGCTGGAAGAAGGCTGTCGCCCCGGTGACCTGATGCCCGTCGAAGAGGATGATCGCGGCTCGTACATCCTAAACTCACGCGACCTCTGCATCATGCCGAAGCTGGACGAGTACCTGAAAATCGGTGTCGACAGCCTCAAGGTCGAAGGGCGCGGCAAATCGGAATACTACGCCGCGATCGTCGCGCGGGCCTATCGTATGGCCATCGATGACTATTTCGCGGATCCCGAAAACTGGGACCCCAAGCCTTACATGCGCGAGCTCGAAACCGTCGGAAATCGCGGCTATACGCTGGCCTTTCACGAGGGTCGGCTGACAAACTATGCACATGATTACGAACACACGGCCTCGATCTCGCAATGGGAATATGCCGGGATCGTCACCGAAGTGACCGAGGATGCCTTTCTGGTTGAGGTGAAGAACAAGCTGGAACCGGGTGATGTTCTGGATTTCGTCTCGCCAATCGCACGCGACACGGTTCTGCTGCGGGTTTATGATTTCGAACGCGCCCATGATGGCGCGCGGCTGGACGTGGTGCATGGCAGCACAAAAACCATCATCCGGTTGCCTTTCACCCTGTTTGATCACGAGGATATCGACGATCTGCGCGCCCGTTTTCCGGTCTATTCAGTGCTGCGCAAGGAACGCGCCCTGACCGGCGAACACTGGAGCCGCATTCGCTTTGACAAGCTCGTGCAGGGATTAGAAACCTCCGGTCGCGACAATTCAACAGCTTATGCACGCCGTCGCGAAGATCTGGTTGAAAAGATTGGCGAAGACGGTAACGAACGCCGGTTCAAGACAAACCGCATCGGCACGGAAGGATGCTGCGGCAAGGGCTGCAACGGATGCCTGATCTTCTGGCAGGATGACAAATACGCGTTGGCCCGCGAGGTACTGTCCAAACGGAAACAAGGCGAACAGCTCAGCCGCCGTGAGGCGACAGAACTCAAGCTGCCGGGTGAACCGGCTTAGTTTTCCACCCGATATTCTTCGGGGATAAAGAACGTATAGTCGCGATCCGCCACTTGCTCGTGACAGACATGGCAGTACGCGACCTCACTGGCGCGGTCCCCCATAGTATCCCCGAACACCGACCCGTCCGGCAGCACCATTATATAACGCCAGTCAGCGGTGTTCGGGCTGGTACCGTCTGGCAATTTTTCCATTATGAACATGGCCCCTGGATGTATGTGACCTTCATCGGTCACCGTCATGCTGTCCTTGGCAAGCACCGATCCCATGGGAAGTTTTTCGCCTTGCTGCAATGTCCCGTAATTATGTGCCATTCGGTTGGCATACGAGTTTACGTAACGCTGCCCGTGCGTGGCCGAGATATAAGGCGCGTCGTTAAAAAGCGGCCAGCTTTGGTAGTTGAGGATCAGATCCAGTTGCGCCGCGGCATACCCCCGTGCCATGCGACGGCTTAGTGAATGGTAGTGGGCCGCGGCCTCATCCTTGCTCAACTCTGCCGGATTTTCGATCGCGATATGAGCGTTGTGACCATCCGCCGTTGCCAGTCCTGAAGAAATCAGAAGTATCGCGCACGCAATGGCTTTGTGCTGGAGAATTATTCGTAGATAGGAGTCCATTATTACGACCCACCTGAAAATCAGTTCGCCTGAGCGCCACGTGACGACAGAGTTCTTATTCTAGCGGCTCTGGGATCTCTTACCAGCTCAGGTCCCAGAATCTCACCGCCTTGTGCTTCGATTTGAACCTGCATCCTGCGGCATTGAATCTTTAAAATATAGCAAATTATGCATATTGAATCAGTATCTGAAACATTAAGTTTACAGGCACACTTCATGCGTGCAGGCGGTCATTTTGGACAATCAAAGCACGACCACCCGATCCATGATGAACCGGACAGAAAAACTACCGGGTTAAACCGGCTTCGGACTCAATCTGTTTGCGCGATTTTCGGGCACGTTCGGTTGCCGATTTCAACTGACCGCACGCCGCCATGATATCCTCGCCCCGTGTCTTGCGAATGGGAGAGGCGTAGCCTGCCTGATAGATGATGTTGGCAAAAGCGCGGATGCGGTTGTTCGAGCTGCGCTTGTACGGTGCACCGGGCCATTCGTTGAACGGGATCAGGTTGATCTTGGCCGGAATCTTGTGGCGCTTGATGTGGTCGATCAAACGATGGGCATCCTCGTCACTGTCATTCACACCGTCCAGCATCACGTATTCGAACGTGATCCGCTCGGAGTTCGAGGCATTGGGATAGCTGGCCAGCGCCTGCAACAACTCATTGATATTCCAGCGCTTATTGATCGGGACCAGAACGTCGCGGGTTTCATCCGTGGTTGCATGGAACGAGATCGCCAGCAGACAGCCGATTTCCTCGGCGGTGCGTGCAATTTCGGGTACCACTCCGCTGGTCGACAGCGTGATGCGGCGGCGCGACAGGGATATCCCCTCGGGGTCCATCGCGATCTTCATCGCGTCGCGGACGTTTTCGAAATTGTAAAGCGGCTCACCCATTCCCATCAGAACGATGTTCGACAGAAGGCGCGTTTCATCCTTTGGCGCACCGGGGGTCGGCCATTCGTCAAGATCGTCGCGCGCCATCATGATCTGCCCGACAATTTCTGCAGATGTTAAATTACGTACAAGTTTCTGGGTGCCGGTATGACAAAACGAACATGTCAACGTACATCCGACCTGAGACGATATGCACAGCGTTCCGCGATCTTCCTCGGGGATGTAGACCACCTCGACCTCGTGCCCACCCGCGATCCGGCACAGATATTTGCGGGTGCCGTCCTCGGACACCTGTCGGGTCACCACCTCAGGAATCTCCACCACAAAGTTGTCGGCCAGTTGCGCACGGTAGGCTTTGGCGAGATTCGTCATCTGGGAAAAATCGCGCACGCCCCATTGATAGATCCACTGCCAGATCTGACCGGTGCGCATCTTGGCCTGCTTTTCCGGCGTGCCATGTTCGATCAGAACCTCGCGCAAACGGTCGCGGGTGAGACCGACAAGGTTCACCTTCCCCTCGGGCAATTTACGAGGGAGAGTCATGACGTCTTGCGTGATCGGCGCTTTGGGCGACATTGTGGTACCTGCTGGGGCGTATCTTCAAGGATTCTGGCTTGGGATGCGCCTCTATATAGGAACCTGTGCAAAGATCAAAAGGAATCGTTTCAGTCAGTCTGCAAAACTCAACAGTTCTTCAACGCGTGCCCGCCCCAAATTCACCCGGCATGATGTGATTGCGATACCTGTACCCGATCCGCCACCAAACGACGCGCCGACGGCGGTGCAATGCGTATCGCGATAGGTTTCCCAGGCTTGTTGCGCCGCTATGAGGGCAGGTTCAGCCACTATCCGCCCGGTGACCTCATCCAGCTCCTTGGCAGATTGTACCGCCAAATCAAAACTCACCTGCAGCGCACGCGACACCCGTGTTTCCATCTCTCCGACGCAGGATCCGATTTCGACTTGTGATCCGGCGTCGGAACATTCCAACGCCGGGTCGGCGGTTGCAGTGGCTGGCAAAAGCAGTGCAATCAAGATCAGACGCATGGCCGCCTCATTCATCTATTCAGCAGGGGTCAGGCCAGAGTAACATGTTTTGCCAGAAAGGTTTAGATGCAGGTTGGCCCCCTGAATCAACGGAAATGCGGTTCCGCGTCAGACACCCGCGGGTGGGACATAGCAATCTTCGGCATCCAGGGTCTTGACAGGATCGTTCGGTCCGCATTGTTCGCCGGTTACGGGATAAGTCTCGCCCTTGTTTTCACAGGCGCTCAGCAGCATGGCTGATATCATCATCAGCGCGGCAAGAGATTTGTTCAGCATGGCGGTAACTCCTTTGTTTCTCTTGAACTGATTAGTTCAGAAAACGTCAAGGCTCACTTTGACACGGATCAAGTAAACGCGTTGATCCTGCGTAAAGTTACAACCCACGCTCTGGAGGGAATTACAGTACTGGTCCACGTTGTGATTGAGTTCTGCGGTGTCGAAGAGTTCCCACCTCAGAAGGTTTCAACATAGCCGCGACGGAAGCGCTTGTGTGGCATACTGTTTGAATGTGGAGCGTACCGAAAGCGGCGCTTGGTGATACTGCATCCTGACAGGCACGAATAAGAAAAGGCTTACGCAGACCGGTCAACATCGCAGTCTTGGCCTTCAACTCGCCGCGCACAACGCGAGCGGATTGGGTTGATATGCGAACGATCAGTGACCGCAACGCGGGACTTTGCTGCCGTTTGATCGGGTTGCCCACAGGTCCGCTTCTTTTGATTTCGTGGCTAAGTGTGTTTAGCATTTCTGCAGGATGTATTTTGAGAGCTAAGCCATGTCTGATCCATATTCTGATCTTGGCGCACAAGACACCGCGCTTCAGGAACGTATTGCAGCAGCGATGGAAGCCCGTTGCCTTGAGCCTGCACAGGTCGCAATTCGCAAGGCCTACTTGAGTGAGTTAAAGCTCCCGAGCAATGCACGTGCGTTGGAACTCGGGTCCGGTACAGGCCACGTAACTAAGGACCTACTGGACCTTGCAGGCGCGAAAACAGCGCATGGGCTCGAACCTTCGCCGGTGATGGTTGAACGGGCGAAAAAGAGCTTTGGAGATGATGCGCGGCTCAGCTTCGATATCGGCGATGCAAAGGACACGGGGTTTGAGGACACATCATTCGACGTTGTCCTAATGCATACCCTGTTGTGTCACGTGCCTGACCCCGAAGTTGTTGTTCAGGAAGCATTCCGCATACTGAAGCCGGGTGGTGTATTGGCGATTTGTGATGGCGACTACGACACAGCGACGGCGCAGATTGCAGATTTCGATCCGCTGGATCAACTCATTCGGTTTATGATCAATCAAAATGTCACCAACCTTTGGATAATGCGTCAGGTCTCCGGAATGCTCGCCAAGACCGGCTTTCAACTTGGGGCAAGAAGAGGGCATGGATACGTCGCCGAAGCAGAAGCGACATACTTCCTGACTGTCATAGACCGAGGTGCTGACCGCATGATCGAAGAGCGTGTACTGTTTCCCGAAACAGCGGAGGCGTTGAAGGCGGAGGCAAGACGCCGGGTGGCTGAGAAGACCTTCTTCGGTTTCATGTCTTACGTAAGCCAGATTGCGACAAAGCCTTAGGGCAACTAAGCACTCTGGTAGACCGGACTTTCGTTCGCCGCGCAGCATCAGGCACTTTGGGCTCAATCCTGCCATTTGAGGGCGGATTGAGCAATCGCAGCATGGGCTGACCCACTTGACGGAAGTCCACATAAGAAAAGCGCCGCCAATGACGCGACCATTTGCTTAGGTCGGGGTGCTTACTTGGTGCAGCGCTTTTCGGCGTCTTCGATTGCTGCGGTAAAGCCCAGCAGCGAGAAGGTGTCCTTGGTTTGCGTGCCGCGTTCGGACCGGGCAGTCAGAACAGCCTCGGTTCCGCGTTTCAGCGCGGTGACGATCTTGGCGTCATCTGCATCTGACGCAGGCCAGGCCCACTCACCTTCGGTGAACAGTTCAAACTCGGACCCGTCGACATTCAGGTTCACCGTCGATCCCGGAGCAAACGGGTAGCCGCCGGTAAAGGTCACTTGTCCTTTGACCTCGGCATTGGGGCGATAGAACACAAACAACAGGATGTCGCTGCGCCGCACGGATACGACGCGCCCGCCCCGGGTGTTCACCGTTTCCTTGGGGGCCGAAACGCTCCAGCATTCGGTGGGATCATCTTCGACAAAAACGCTCCAGTCCGTTTTTGCAGCAACCCGGTTTGTGCTTGTCGCCTGCTGGGCGATTGCAGAAGTCGCGGCGATGCCTGCCACACACAGGCCCGCAATCGTACGAACGAGCATTGATCCCATTTGTCCAGCCTCCTAGCTCGACCGATACCTCAAATCCATCGGACATGGCTGCGAACCCTTCCGGCCCGTCTATTCCGTTGCGCATTCCGATGATTGCCGACATACACACACTAACGCAGGTTTCGCCACAGGCGAAAGGGCGATTGGCAGAATTTTGCGCATTAATTTCGGAGGTCCAGATGACGCAGCCCGTAGCAATGACAGAACTGTGGCGTGGCAACTTGCTGGAAAGCCTGCATCTGGGCCACGCGGTCATCTGCGACGACACCGGCCAGATCGTGCGCAGCTGGGGCGACCCGCAGGCGGTTATCTATCCGCGCTCATCCGCCAAGATGATTCAGGCGCTTCCGCTGGTCACGTCGGGAGCCGCGGCAAAATACGGATTGAACAGCGAACATCTTGCGCTGGCCTGCGCGTCCCACAATGGGGCCGCGATCCATACCGACCGCGTGACAGCGTGGCTTGATCATCTGGGGCTGAGCGAGCACGACTTGCGCTGCGGGCCACAGGAGCCAGCGGACACTGCCGCGCGGGATCGGCTGATCCTGGCGGATGACACCCCGTGCCAGATCCACAACAACTGTTCCGGCAAGCATTGTGGTTTCCTGACACTGGGTCAGCATATGGGCGCAGGGCCGGAATATCTGGAAATCGATCACCCGGTGCAGCAGGCCTGCTTGTCTGCCATCGAAGAGACGTCAGGCGAAACCAGCCCCGGTTACGGTATTGACGGCTGTTCCGCCCCGAATTTCGCCGTGTCGCTGACCGGGCTGGCCCGGTCGATGGCATGGTTCGCCAGCGCCTCGGATCGGTCCGACCGTTCCAGCGAGGCGGCGGTGCAATTGGTGGCGGCAATGGTAAAACACCCGCAACTGGTAGCCGGTGAGACCCGTGCCTGCACCGAACTGATGCGCGCCATGAACGGGCGTGTTGCCATCAAGACCGGAGCCGAGGCGGTGTTTGTGGCCATCATCCCGGAAAAACGCATGGGCGTTGCGCTGAAGATCACCGATGGCACCACGCGGGCCAGCGAATGCGCCATCGCCGCTATTCTGGTGAGCCTTGGTGTGCTGGAGGCCGATCACCCGGCCACCCGCAAGTTCATGAACGCCACGCAATACAGCCGCCGGGGGCTGGAATGCGGCGTGATCAAACCTGCGCCGGGTTTCCCCGGCTAAGGCCCCTACATCTCGATCTCGTGCACCTCGGCCACCTCGACCGAGCCCGAGCCATTGACGACCATCGGACAGCCCTTGGCCATCTCGGTCGCGGCTTCGATACTGTCGGCCTTGATCACGGTAAAGCCCGAGGCCGGGTTTGCGCCGCCATTGTCGACAACCCCGCTGCTGCTGACCGTATAGGACTGTCCGACCGGGTTGCCGGGGATCTCTAACGCTTCGGCCATACCCTGAAACCATGCGCCCCAAGCGGCCATGGTCGCCTCAATCTCGGCGGGGTCGGTCGGGGTGTGTCCCCCGTGATAAACAAACAAATACTGGGGCATATCGCTCCTCCCTGATGAAACCTTATTTGCACTTCGCTTCGAGTTTGCGCAGCGAAGACGTCCAGCCCTGATTGTGGTTCGCGGCTGCTTCGGCATCGGCCAGTTCGCGGTGGTCCAAAACCAAGCGTGACCCTGTGCCCGTCGCTGTGACTGTGAAGGAAACGTGGCTTTCGGCCCCGCGCTGATCCTGATCGTCATGCCAGCCCCAGGTAAACCCCACCGAGTTTGGCGGGTCGACATGCGTGACGTGGCCCGAGACCTTGTATTGCTGGCCCTCGCTGTTTTCCATGACCGAATACCACGGGCCGGTGCGCGAGAAATCCAGATTATGCTCGGGGACATGCATCCCTTCGGGCCCCCACCATTGCAACAACCGGCTGCCGTCGCTGATCCATGCAAACAGATCCTCTGGGCTGACGGGGAAGTCCCGTTCCAGTTTCAGGTCGGCCATGAATTCTCCCTTTCGATGATATCACTGAGGCGATCGAGGCTGCTTTCCCAGAATTGCCGTTTGGAGATCGTCCAGTCGGCAATCATCCGCAGCCCGTCGGACCGGATGGAGTACATCCGTTGGGTGCCCCGCACGCGCTGCTGCACCAACCCTGCCTCGCGCAACACTTTCAGATGGCGCGAAATCGCAGCACCGGACATTCCGCGCCCTTCGATCAGGTCACCGGCGGGCAGTTCGCCCTGCTCCATCAGCTGCTCGACAATCGAGAACCGGGTGGCATCGGACAAAGCGGAAAAGGTGGTCAGAAGCGTGCTCATGACCCCTATTTAACACAAATGTTAAATAATGAAAAGCCCTGTCAGGATTCGACAAAATCCGCGCGACTGTACCCTTGCAGGTAAAGCAGTGCCGTCAGGTCGCCGTGATTCACCCGCACGTCGCATTTCGCGGCCACCGACGGCTTGGCATGAAGGGCAACCCCGGTTCCGGCCCGCCCCAGCATGCCCAGATCATTTGCCCCGTCGCCGACGGCGATCACGTCATTTTCAGACAACCCAAGACGCGTGGAAATCTGCTCAAGCGCCTCGATCTTGGCTTGCCGCCCCAATATGGGACGCGCCACATCGCCCGTCAGTTTGCCATCTGCGGCCAGCAGAGTGTTGGCGCGGTTTTCATCGAACCCCAGC
Source organism: Ruegeria sp. AF3 (assembly GCF_056536285.1). Classification (NCBI taxonomy): domain Bacteria; kingdom Pseudomonadati; phylum Pseudomonadota; class Alphaproteobacteria; order Rhodobacterales; family Roseobacteraceae; genus Ruegeria; species Ruegeria sp. AF3. Next base: position 1,578,501 of record NZ_JBQFJM010000001.1, read on the forward strand.
AGCTCTGCCACCCGCGCGGTGAAGGCGGTAAAGCCACCGGACACCAGTGCAGCATAGGCACCGTTGGCTCGCATTGTTGCCAGCAACGCCTGTCCGCCGGGCATCAGGGTGATCCGTTCGTGCAGGACTTTGCCAATGACGCTTTCATCCAGATCCTTCAGCAGACCAACCCGTTCGATCAGAGCACCTTCGAAATCCAGCTCTCCGTTCATGGCGCGGGCGGTGATGTCCTTGACCCTTTCGCCGACGCCAGCCTCATCCGCCAGTTCGTCAATGCATTCCTGCTGGATCATGGTGCTGTCCATATCGGCCAACAGCATCTTTTTGCGCCTCCCCTGTGCGGGCTGCACAATCAGGTCCACGCCCATGCCTTGCAGATCAGCCCAAACATCCCAGCGATTGGCGGGCATGTCACTCAGCTCAAACTCGACCGCCTCGTCAGGGCTGAGCCACAGGACATCTCCACCGCCCCACGCGTTGCGCAGCGATTCAGGCAAGGCACGGTCCAGCGAGGGTGCAACCGGGTTGGTCAGCAAAGTGGCGACGTACATATTCCAATCTCCAGTGTCATACCCATGCGGGACGGTCAGGGCGTCAACGGTGTTCGACCTTGTTCGGTCAGTTCCCAGCATTTCTGTCCCTCGAATACAGCGACGCCCGTCGGGCGTCCGTACCCGGCCCCCGTGTCCAGATTGATCCGGTTGCCATAATGCGTCGCCTGATCCACAGGCGTGTGACCATGAACGATCAGTTTGGGGTGCGGGCCGTGGTAGTCGTGGAAGTCCTGTCTGATCCAGATCAGATCACTTGCCTGCTGTTCATTCAGCGGCACACCCGGACGGATACCCGCATGAACAAAGACAATCTCGGGCGTCTGATGCATCACCACCAGATCGCGCAGGAAGGTCAGGTGCGACTTCGGCACGGCTGTCTGAGCCATACGGTGCAGGTTTTCAAGGCGGATCTGACCTTCGAATTCCACCCCATAGCTGCGCAGGGTGTCGACCCCGCCCAACCTGTCATGCAGCCAGTGGTATCCCACCAACAAATGCGGATCGTGGCGCGGAGTGTCCTCCATGAACCAGGCAAACATGCGGTCGTGATTGCCCAGAAGAGTAATCCAGTTCCGACCCGCATCACGCCCGGCAATCAGGCGGTCGATCAGCCCGCGACTGTCAGGGCCGCGATCCACGTAATCACCAAGGAACACGATCTGCGCATCGAGGCCGCCATCGCTTTGGATCAGAGACAGCGCGCGCTCCAGCTCAGCCACCTGCCCGTGCAGATCACCAATGGCATAGACTGGCAATGTCATAGAATCCTCCGGCGGTATGAGTCAGCTCGCTTGTGACTCAGATTGCGAAATCATAGAAGAAAGGACCCGGGTATTCGTATAACCGGGTCCTGAACTGTTTCTTAAACTCAACAGCCGCGATCAGGCGACGTCGAATTCCAGCGGTTTGATCTGCGTGAACAGGCCTGTTTCGGCAAGCTTTGCCCGTGCTTCGGCCGGGACCGGTTCGTCGACATAAAGCAACGCAATCGCTTCGCCGCCAGCCTCTGTACGGCCGAGGGTAAAATTGGCGATGTTAACGTTGTTTTCACCCATGGTCTGACCCAGCGTGCCGATGATGCCGGGCACGTCTTCGTTGGTGGTGTACAGCATATGAGCGCCGACCTCGGCATCGATATTGATGCCTTTGATCTGGATAAAGCGCGGCTTGCCATCGCTGAACACCGTACCCGCGATCGACCGTTCACGCTTGTCCGTTACGACCGTGACCTTGATATAGCCATCAAAAACACCCGACTTATCCTGATTGGTGGTCGAGATTTTGATCCCGCGTTCTTTCGCGACCACAGGGGCCGAGACCATGTTCACCTCGGGGTTGAACTTTTTCATGATCCCCGCGACCACCGAACAGTTCAGCGCAGCCAGGTTCATTTCAGCGGCCACACCGTCATAGAGGATGTTGATCGCCTTGACCGGTTCATCCGTCATCTGGCCGATGAAGCTGCCCAGATGACCTGCCAGCTTGATCCACGGCCCCATCAGCTTGGCTTCTTCCGCTGTCACGCTGGGCATGTTCAGCGCGTTCTCGACCGCGCCCGTCAGCAGGTAGTTCGAAATCTGTTCAGCCACCTGCAAGGCCACGTTCTCCTGCGCCTCGGTGGTCGCCGCACCCAGATGGGGCGTGCAGACCACGTTGGGCAGGTTGAACAATGCGTTGTCCTTGGCGGGTTCCTCGCTGAACACGTCAAAGGCCGCTCCGGCAACATGACCGGATTGCAGCATTTCGGCCAGAGCCACTTCATCGACCAGACCGCCGCGGGCACAGTTGATGATCCGTACGCCTTTTTTGGTTTTGGCCAGATTCTCGCGGCTCAGGATGTTGCGGGTCTGATCCGTCAGCGGCACATGCAGGGTAATGAAATCGGCGCGCGCCAGCAGTTCGTCCAGCTCGACCTTTTCGACGCCCATCTTGGCCGCTTTCTCTTCGCCCAGATAAGGGTCATAAGCTATGACTTTCATTTTCAGGCCCAACGCGCGTTCGCACACGATGCCACCAATGTTACCGGCACCGATCACGCCCAGTGTCTTGTTGGTCAGCTCGATCCCCATGAACTTGGACTTTTCCCACTTGCCCGCATGGGTCGAGGTGCTGGCCTCGGGGATTTGCCGCGCCACGGCGAACATCATCGCGATGGCGTGTTCGGCGGTGGTGATCATGTTGCCGAAGGGTGTGTTCATCACGATCACCCCTTTTTTCGAGGCCGCCTCTTTGTCGACATTGTCGGTGCCGATCCCGGCGCGGCCGATGACCTTCAGCCTGTCGGCTTTTTCCAGAAGGGTCGGTGTAACCTTGGTTGCCGAACGGATGGCGAGGCCATCGTATTGACCGATCACCTCGGCCAGCTTGTCTTTGTCTTTGCCCAGCTCGGGCATGAAATCCACGTCAATGCCACGGTCGCGGAAAATCTGCACTGCGGTTTCGCTGAGATTGTCGGATACGAGTACTTTGGGAGCCATTTTGGTTGGTCCTTTGAATTCTTCAGGGGGTAGCGGGCTGACGCCCGCCTTACATCAGTGATGGGGTAGGCCGGGCTTCAGCCCGGCACATGAAACTCAGGCAGCCTGCGCCTGCGCTTTGATCTCGGTCGCAAAGGCCCATGCCAGCCAAGGCAGCATCGCCTGAATATCCGAGGTTTCAACCGTACCGCCGCACCAGATGCGCAGGCCCGCAGGCGCGTCGCGATAAGCGCCGATATCAAGTGCGATATTCTCGGCCTCAAGTCGCTTGGCGACCGCCTTGGCAAAGGCTGCACCGTCCTGAATACGCGCGTCGGTGAACTTCAGGCAGACCGAAGTGTTCGACCGTGTCGCCTCATCCTCTGCCAGGTTTGCGATCCAGCCGTTCTGGTCGCAGAACGCGTGTACCGCACCCGCATTGGCATCCGCACGCGCGATCAGCCCCTGCAATCCGCCCACCGAGCGGGCCCAGTCCAGCGCAAACAGATAATCTTCGACCGCCAGCATTGACGGCGTGTTGATCGTTGCCCCGGTAAAGATGCCTTCGATCAGTTTGCCGCCCTTGGTCAGGCGGAAAATCTTGGGCAGCGGCCATGCGGGGGTATAGCTTTCCAACCGTTCAACAGCACGCGGGCTGAGGATCAGCATCCCGTGGGCCGCTTCGCCCCCCAGTACCTTCTGCCAGCTGAAGGTTGTTACATCCAGCTTGTCCCAGGGCAGATCCATCGCAAAGGCCGCCGAGGTTGCATCGCAGATCGTCAGGCCCTGGCGGTCATCGGCAATCCAGTCGCCATTGGGTACCCGTACACCCGAGGTGGTGCCGTTCCACGTAAAGACCACGTCATTCGCGAAATCGACCGAGGCCAGATCAACGATCTGCCCGTAATCCGCCGTCTTCACCTCGGCGTCGATTTTCAACTGCTTGACCACATCGGTCACCCAGCCGGACCCAAAGCTTTCCCAGGCCAGCATCTCGACCTTGCGCGCACCCAGCAAAGACCACAGCGCCATTTCAACCGCGCCGGTGTCCGAAGCGGGAACGATGCCAATGCGATAATCCGCCGGAATGCCCAGAATCTCGCGCGTGCCTTCGATGGCCGCCTTCAGCTTATCCTTGCCAACAGCGGCGCGGTGCGACCGGCCCAATGCGGCATCAGCCAGTTTTGTCAGGTCAAATGTGGGGGGTTTGGCACAGGGGCCCGAAGAAAAGCGCGGATTTGCCGGCCGCGTCGCCGGTTGTTCGATCGTCATGTGTATTACCCTTCCAGATACACGCCCCTCGTTGGGGAGGGGTGTCCCACGGACAGACCTAGGGGGCCTTCGCACCTGCAGCAAGCAGAAAAGACGCTTTACCGGGTAAAAACGACATCTGAAACGGGCACAAATCAGAACACGCGTTTCCGATTGGCGAAAAACCCCGCCGATGTTTCGGCGGGGTAGGGTTGTGTTACTCTGCGGCGTCTTCGTATGCGTCCATGGGTGGGCATGTGCAGACGAGGTTTCGGTCGCCGTATGCGTTGTCGACGCGGTTGACGGGGGACCAGTATTTGTCGACGCCCATGGAGCCCGGAGGGAAGCAGGCCTGTTCGCGGGTGTAGGGGCGGTCCCAGTCGCCGACCAGATCACGCACCGTGTGAGGGGCGTTTTTCAGCGGGTTGTTTTCCGCGTCGATCTTGCCGTCGATGATGTCCTGCGCTTCCGAGCGGATCGAGAGCATGGCGTCGCAGAAACGATCCAGCTCGTCCTTGGGTTCGGATTCGGTGGGCTCGACCATCAGGGTTCCGGCCACCGGCCAGCTCATCGTGGGGGCGTGGAAGCCTGAATCGACCAGACGCTTGGCCACATCGTCGACGGTGACATGCGCCGCCTCGTCCAGCGGCCTTGTGTCGAGGATGCATTCATGCGCCACCCGGCCCGTTTCCGATGTGTAGAGGATCGGATAGGCGTCCTTGAGCCGCGCCGCGATGTAGTTGGCGTTCAGGATCGCCACCTTGGTGGCCTGCGTCAGCCCCGCACCGCCCATCAGCAGCACATAGGCCCATGAGACGGGAAGGATCGAGGGCGAGCCGAAGGGGGCCGCCGAGACCGGACCCACGGCGGTGCCATATTCCGGGTGGCCCGGCAGATGCTCGGCCAGATGCGCCTTGACGCCGATCGGACCCATGCCGGGGCCGCCACCGCCATGCGGGATGCAGAAGGTCTTGTGCAGGTTCAGGTGGCTGACATCGCCGCCAATGTCACCGGGGCGCGACAGGCCGACCATGGCGTTCATGTTGGCGCCGTCGATATAGACCTGACCGCCGTGATCATGGGTGATCTGGCAGACCTCCTGCACGGTGGTCTCGAACACGCCATGGGTCGAGGGGTAGGTGATCATGCAGGCGGCCAGATGGTCCGAATGCTTTTCCGCCTTTTCGCGGAAGTCATTCAGATCGATGTTGCCCTTGTCATCCGATTTCACCGGCACAACCTGCCAGCCCACCATCTGCGCCGAAGCCGGGTTGGTGCCATGGGCCGAGGTCGGGATCAGGCAAACATTGCGCTGCCCTTCGCCACGGGCGAAGTGATAGTTGCGGATGGTCAGAAGGCCCGCATATTCGCCCTGCGCGCCCGAGTTGGGCTGCTGGCTGATTGCGTCATAGCCGGTGATCTGGCACAGCTTGTCGTTCAGGTCCGCAATCATCTCGTGATAGCCCCGCGCCTGATCTTCGGGCACGAAGGGATGCAGGTTGCCGAACTCGGGCCAGGTGACCGGGATCATCTCGATCGTGGCGTTCAGCTTCATGGTGCACGAGCCCAGCGGGATCATCGCCCGGTCCAGCGCCAGATCGCGGTCGGCCAGACGGCGCATATAGCGGGTGATCTCGGCCTCGGCCCGGTTCTTGTGGAAGATCGGGTGGGTCAGGTACTCGCTTTCGCGCAGCGCGTAATCCGGCAGGCGGTATTGCTTGTTCGAGCTGTCATCCTTGCGGTCGATGCCGAAGGCACCCCAGACCGCCTCGATGGTTTCGGGGCGGGTCTGTTCGTCCAGGCTGATGCCCACGCGGGTCTCGCCGACCTTGCGCAGGTTGACGCCACGGGCCACGGCGGCCTCCATCACCACGTTCTGCAGGTGGCCGACCTCGACCGTGATGGTGTCGAAGAACACTTCGGGTTCCACCGCAAAGCCCGCCTCTTCCAGACCGGCGGCCAGACGCGAGGTCTTGCGGTGCACCGATTGCGCGATCGCCTTGATGCCGTCGGGTCCGTGATAGACCGCATACATCGAAGCAATGACCGCCAGCAGCGCCTGCGCGGTGCAGACGTTCGAGTTCGCCTTTTCGCGGCGGATGTGCTGCTCGCGGGTCTGCAGCGCCAGGCGGTAGGCCTTGTTGCCGCGGCTGTCGATGCTGACCCCGATGATCCGGCCCGGCATCGAGCGCTTCAGCTTGTCGGTGGTCGCCATATACGCGGCGTGCGGGCCGCCATAACCCATCGGCACGCCAAAGCGCTGGGTCGAGCCGATGGCGATATCCGCGCCCATCTCGCCGGGGGATTTCAGCAGCGCCAGCGACAGGATGTCGGCGGCGACAACGGCGATGGCGTTATGGTCATGCAGCGCCGCGATCTCGTTCGTGAAGTCGCGCACATGGCCATGGGTGCCCGGATACTGAAAGATTGCACCAAAGACGGCACCTGCATCCAGCTGATCGGGATCGCCCACCTGCACGTCGATGCCCAGCGGCTCGGCGCGGGTTTTGATGACCGCGATGGTCTGCGGATGGCAGTTGCGGTCGACGAAGAAGGCCGCGTTATTGGCCTTGGACCGGCCGCCGCGCTTGGCCATTGCCATGGCTTCTGCTGCGGCAGTGGCTTCGTCCAGCAGCGAGGCGTTGGCCACATCGAGCCCGGTCAGGTCGCTGACCATGGTCTGGAAGTTCAGCAGCGCTTCGAGCCGGCCCTGGCTGATCTCGGGCTGATAGGGCGTGTAGGCCGTGTACCAGGCCGGGTTTTCCAGAATGTTGCGCAGGATCGGCGCCGGGGTGGTGGTGCCGTAATAGCCCTGACCGATCAGCGAGGTCAGAACCTTGTTCTTGCCCGCCACCTGCTTCATGTGAAAGAGCGCATCGCGTTCCGTCATCGCCGGGCCCCAGTCCAGCGGCTCCTTCTGCCGGATCGCGGGCGGGACGGTGGCGTCGATCAGCTGGTCCAGCGTCTTGAAGCCGATCACCTGCAGCATGTCGCGCATCTCGGTCGGGCTGGGCCCGATGTGGCGGCGATTGGCGAAGTCATAGGCTTCGTAGTCGGTCAGTTTGAAGGCCATTGCAGCGCTCCTCAAAGAATGTCTCGCCCGGCCGCTCTGGCAGATGCCTCCGGCGGGAGTATTTGGAAAAAGATGAAGCGGGGAGCCCCGGTCTCTGGGGCTCCGGGCCGGATTTAGCCGATGAAGGCCTTGTAGCCGGCTTCGTCCATCAGATCTTCCAGCTGCGCGGCATCGGCGATCTTGATCTTGTAGATCCAGGCCTCGCCTTCGGGGTCGTCGTTCAGCGCGCCGGGATTGTCGGCCAGCGCCTCGTTCACCTCGATAATCTCACCATCAACCGGCGCGTAAAGCTCGGAGGCGGCCTTGACGGATTCGATCACGCCGATCTCGCTGTCCTTGTCGAACTCGTCGCCCACTTCCTGCTGCTCGACAAAGACCACCTCACCCAGCTGCTCGGCCGCGTGTTTGGTGATGCCCAGCGTGGCCGTGTCGCCTTCGACCGCCAGCCATTCATGCTCTTCGGAATAATAGGTTGCCATGGTGTCTCTCTCCTGACTTCAACGCTTGTAATTCTGTTTGACGAAGGGCAGCGCCACGATCTGCGCCGGTTGCGCCTTGCCCCGGATGATCAGGTTGACCTTCTCGCCCGGCTCGCCATGGCCCGCGGACACATAGCCCATCGCAACCGGGCCGCCGACCGTGGGGCCAAAGCTGCCCGAGGTGATCTGACCGATGGTGTTGCCCTCAAGGCATTGCACCTCGACCCCCTGACGCGCGGGCGCGCGGCCGTCGGGCTTGATGCCCACCAGCTTGCGCGCAGGCCCCTCGGCCAGTTCGCGCTGCACACGTTCCGCACCCGGAAAGCCGCCTTCTTCCTTGCGGCGCTTCTGCATCGCCCAGCCAAGGCTGGCCTCGACCGGCGAGGTGCTCTGATCGATGTCATTGCCATAAAGGCACAGACCGGCTTCAAGCCGCAGGCTGTCGCGCGCGCCCAGACCCGCCGGTTCGCAATCCTCATGCGCCAGGAACGCCCGGGTAATCTCGATCGCCTTGTCTTCGGGGATCGAGATCTCGTACCCGTCCTCACCCGTGTAGCCCAGCCGCGAGATGCGGCATTCGACACCCAGGATGTCAGCAATCGTGGTTTCCATGAACTTGAGGTCGCGCGCCGCAGGGCAGAGCGCGCCCACCACGTCCTCGGCCTTGGGACCTTGCACGGCCACCAGCGCGCGGTCGAAGATCTCGGTCACTTCGACACCTTCGAGATTGTCGCGCATATGCGGAATGTCCTGATGGCGCAGCGCCGCGTTCACCACCACAAAGTAATGATCCCCCGCATTCGACACGATCAGGTCATCCATGATCCCGCCTTCGGCATTGGTGAAGAACCCGTACCGCGCCTTGCCTTCCTTCAGCGTCGCATAAGCCTGCGGACACAGTGCTTCCAGCTTCTCGCCCACATTCTCGCCCCGCAATATCACCTGACCCATATGCGACACATCAAACAACGCCGCCTTCTCGCGGCACTGCTTATGCTCGCCCATGATCCCCAGCGGATACTGAACTGGCATCTCCCACCCGGCAAAATCAACCATCTTGCCGCCCAACTCAACATGCAAGGCATACAACGGCGTGCGTCTAATCTCGGTCATCTTGGATACCTTTTCGTATCTTTCGGTTTCGAACGCATTCCCGTCAGTCTGCCCCACGCTATCAATTTTGCAAGGATTCCGGTCAACTTGCGAACCAGAGTACCGCCTGTGGGACAAGTCTGTATACGGGCGTATGCATCCTTTGCGTTCCTATAGGAAACTTTTTTCCGTTAGGCAACATTGGTCTTTTGACTTTTGCATGGGTTTGCCGATCACAGTTTCGAGCGCGACGATAACACCAGACAAACCAACCGCAATGGCCTGTAAAAACAGTATTTTGCCCGCACCTTATCGCGCCTGCCCCATAAGTGACTGCACTGCGAGATCCAGCACCCTCAGCCCGGCCACAAGATCGCTTTCGGCGGTATCTTCGGCAAAATCGTGGCTTATACCGTTGATTGAGGGCACAAACAGCATTGCAACAGGCATCAGGCGCGACACGTTTGTGGCATCGTGCAGCGCGCCCGACGGCATCCTGCGCCACCTGCCGGGGGCCACCTGTTCGGCACCGTGTTCCAGCGCCACGCGCAGGGTCTGATCCATCGTGACAGGTTCCAACCCAAGCAAAGGGCCGTAGGTCAGTACCATGTCCCGTTCCCTGGCTACTTCCTGGGCTGAGGTACGGATGATTTCCTCCATCCGCGACAGCCGATCCGGATCGCCATCGCGCCACTGCATCGAGAACCGCGCCCGACCTGGCACGATGGACGACGCATTAGGGTGAAGATCGACCCGCCCGATGGTCCAGACGGTTTGCGGTGTCACCACATTGCGAAACCGTTCGTTGAGGCGCGTGTTGAACAGTGACAACGCCTGAAACGCATCGCGGCGCAAATGCATCGGCATGGTGCCCGCGTGATTCTGCTGCCCTTCGAAAGTGACCGACATGTCCCGGATGCCAACGATATCGGTAACGACGCCGATCTGCTCGTTCGCAGCGTCCAGAGAGGGGCCCTGTTCGATATGCATCTCGACAAAGCCACTGAACCGCGCGGGATCGACAAAACCCTGTGACAGGTTCGCCATGGAAGATCGGGCCTCGCCAAAGCTGACGCCGGCACCGTCGGTCAACGCATCGGCCTTGTCCAGCGGCAGACCGCCGGACCAGACCGCCGAACCTGTGGTCACACCGAACCGGCCTTCTTCGTCCTGAAAACTGACGACCGAGATCGGCTGGTCGCTGGACCGCGCGATCTCGAGCGCGGCGATCACGCCGAGCGCGCCATCCAGCCAGCCGCCTTCGGGCTGGCTGTCGGAATGCGACCCCATGAGCAGAGAGCGGCCGGGCGCCAACCCGAACAGGTTGCCGACCGGGTCGAAATGCGGTGTCAGACCCGCGTCGGTTATACGGTCCGCCAGCCATTGGCGCGCCGCGATATCCGCTTTGGAATAGGCCGGGCGGATGACCCCTTTGCCCACACCTGAGGCACCGAATTCACGCAGCTTGTGCAGATCCTCCAGAAAACGCGTGTGGTCGACGGCCATGAATCCCTCCGGGCGTGGTTGGTCAGGGCGACCATAGCCAGAAACCGGACAGCTGCGAATGTTTTTCCGGTGAGATCAAGAAACCCCTCTGGTCCCGGCAGGGAACCTGCCCTAAGACTTCGGCGCAAGAGGGAGCGACATGTCACATATCACATTGGTGCGGCACGGGCAGGCAAACACGACGGCGCGCGACGAAGCAAGCTATGACAAGCTGAGCGATCTGGGCCATCAACAGGCCCGCTGGCTGGGCGCGCATCTGCGTGACACCCGCAGCCACTATACACGCGTCTATTGTGGCACCCTGACCCGCCATACCGAGACGGTCACCAGCATGGGATTAACCGATCCTGTCTGCGACGCACGGCTGAACGAGATCGAGTATTTCACCCTTGCACAGCTGTTCGAAGAACAGCACGGCGTCGAAATCCCGACCGATCGCGAGGGATTTGTCGAACACCTGCCCAAAACCTTCGCGGCCTGGGCCAGCGGAAAGATCGAGAACGCGCCGGAATCCTTCGACGCGTTTGAAGCCCGCGTCCGCGATGCATTGCACGAGATCGGGACCGAGGGCGGACCGGCCATCGTCGTGACCTCGGGCGGGTTGATCTCGATGGTGGTGCGTCAGGCGATGGGGCTGGACATCCCGTCAATGGCACGGGTGGCCCTTGCCATCATGAACACGTCGATGCATCGTCTGCACCCGATTGGCGCACAGCTGAGCCCGGTCCTGTTCAATGCGGTGCCGCATCTGGAAGCACCCGACCGGCAGTTTGCGCAGACCCACCTGTAGGAAGCAGATTGGAGATCCCCGATGCAGCTCTATTACGCACCCCGAACCATCTCGGTCGCTGTTGCGATTGCTCTGGAAGAGGCCGGACTGGACTATGAAGCAATCAAGCTGGACTTTGCCGATGGGGAACAGACCAAACCGGCCTACAAGCAGATCAATCCCAAGGGGCGCGTTCCGGCGCTGGTGGTCGATGGCGGCATCCTGACCGAGACCGGCGCGTTGCTGGAATATATTGCGGCCAAGGCACCCGAGGCCGGGTTGGTGCCAGCTGATCCGGTCATGGCCGCCCGCATGCGCGAGGTGATGTTCTATCTGGCCTCGACCATGCATGTGAACCACGCCCACAAGCTGCGCGGGCATCGCTGGGCCGACAAGAAATCCAGCTGGAAAGACATGACGGACAAGGTCGCGCAGACGATGACTGCATCTTGCGACTATATCTCGTCAAACGGGCTGCGCGGGCCGTTTGTTCTGGGGGACGCGTTCTCTCTGGCCGATGCCTATCTTTATGTGGTTTGCAGCTGGCTGGAAGGCGACGGCGTCGATGTCTCGGCCTTTCCCAGGATCATCGCGTTCCGCGAGGCGATGGAGGCACGGCCTTCGGTTCAGGCGGTGCGCGCTGCCGGGATGCTCTGACAAAAGGAAGTAAGATGACACATCTCTGGGTCAGGGCGGAACAGCGCCCGAACGAGGAACGGGTGGGGCTGACACCCGAAGGGGCCGCGGCACTGATCGCCGCAGGTCTCCGCGTGACGGTCGAAGAAAGCCATGTCCGCGCCATTCCGATTGATGGCTACAAGGACGCTGGCTGTGCAATCGCGGCTGAGAATTCGTGGCCCGAAGCCCCGCTGGACGCGATCATCTTTGGCCTCAAGGAACTGCCCGAAGATGGCACCCCCCTGCCCCATCGCCACATCATGTTCGGCCATGCCTATAAGGGCCAGCATTCGGGTCGTGCGCTGCTGGAGCGGTTCAAGGCCGGGGGCGGCACGCTTTATGATCTGGAATATCTGGTGAGCGAAGATGGCCGACGCGTTGCCGCCTTTGGTTACTGGGCCGGGTATGCCGGTGCTGCGGTAACGCTCAAGACGTGGGCGGCACAGCAACGGGGCGAGGCATGCCCGCCGGTTGGGGTGTATGCAGGCAAAGACGTTCTGAACGCTGAATTGCTGGCCGAGTTGGACGCCACCGGAGCCCCACGCCCCCGCGCCATCGTGATCGGTGCACTGGGTCGCGTGGGTACGGGGGCCGCAGACCTGTGCGACGCGATGGGCGTCGACGTCACCAAATGGGACATGGCGGAAACCGCCAGCGGCGGACCGTTTCCGGAAATTCTGGACCACGACCTGTTCCTGAACTGCATCTTCGCGCGCCCCGGAACCCCGGTCTTTGTTCCGCGTGAGGCGTTGACTGCCCCGCGCAACCTGACTGCTATCGGCGATGTCGCCTGCGACCCGGACAGTGATTACAACCCGGTGCCGGTCTATGACCGTGCAACCACATGGGACGCGCCCGCTTTGCGCGTGGCAACCGATCCGGTGATGGACGTGATGGCCATCGATAACCTGCCGTCGATGCTGCCGGTCGAAAGTTCGGAAGATTATGCGGCACAGCTTTTGCCGTCGCTTCTGACCCTGACCGATCTGGACAGCGGCGTCTGGGGTCGGGCAGAAGCAACTTACAAAACACATATCGAAGGGATCTGAGCGATGACGATTCACTGGTGTGGCACCGGCCTGTCGGCCATCCCCGGCCTGCGCCGTCTGATCGAGGGCGGTCACAAGGTCACTGTCTGGAACCGGACGGTCGAAAAAGCCAGGGCCGAGGTTGGGGACCTGACCAACGATATTCGCGCCTTCGACATCGACGCTCTGGGTGGTGTGCTTGAGAAGGGCGACGTGATCGTGTCCATGCTGCCGGGCGACTGGCACGTACCACTGGCAGAACTGGCGATTGCGAAACAGGCCAATTTCGTGTCGTCATCGTATATCGCGCCCGAAATGCGCGCACTGGACGACAAGGCGCGCGAGGCCGGTGTGGCGCTGGTCAACGAAGTTGGTCTGGATCCGGGCATCGACCACCTGATGGCCCATGCACTGGTCGATGACTATCGCGCCTCGGATGCGTTCGATCCGCAAAACCACCTGAGCTTTATTTCGTATTGCGGTGGCATTCCCAAGATCCCGAACCCGTTCCGCTACAAGTTCAGCTGGTCGCCCTTGGGTGTGCTCAAGGCGCTGCGGTCGCCGTCGAAGTCGATCCGCGACTATGCCCCGCTGGACGTTGCCCGCCCGTGGGATGCGATCAGCAGCTATATCGCGCCACTGCCAACGCCGGAAAGTTTCGAGGTCTATCCCAACCGCGACTCGATCCCGTTCAAGGCGCAGTACCAGTTCGAGGATCACTGGCCCGTCAGGGAATTCGTCCGCGGCACCCTGCGCCTGAACGGCTGGGCGGATACGTGGTCGGACGTGTTCCGTGAAATCGAAACCCTGTCGGGCCCGGAAGGGGATGCGCGTCTGAAAGAGATGTCTGACCAGTTCTGGAGCGAAAACGCCTATGACGAAGGTGAGCCCGACCGCGTTGTGCTGTGTGTTGGACTGAAAGCCGAGAAAGACGGCGTTCCTGTCTGGCACAAGACCTATGTCATGGACGCCTGGGGCGATGAGCGCGGCACAGCAATGGCGCGTCTGGTATCGATCCCGGTTTCACTTGCCGTCGAGGCCGTTTTGAACCGCGCCATCCCGGCAGGCGTTCACGCAGCCCCGAGCGACCCAAAACTGGTACAGGGCTGGATGGCCGAGATCGACAGGTTGGCCCAGCACTTGCAGATCGTGGATCATACGGCCTGATCGCACGAAAAAAGCCATTCCAGAGTTTCTGGAATGGCTTTCATTGTTCTTCTTCAGGCATGGTAAACTCGTCTGGATTTCTCTGAAGGTATCTTCAGATATAGCGCTCGATGGTGTCTTCGACATCGCTGCGGTTGATGCCAAGCTCTGCCAGCTGATGGTCGGTCAGGCCGTTCAGATGCTGGGCGGCCCGAACGATATCCGGGCTGATGGCTCGAATGCGCATGGCGCGATCAAACAGCAACAAGGCGCTGGCGGCCGGGGTCGGTTGATTGGTCGAGGGGATAAAGTCAAACATACTGATTACCTCACGCAAGGGTTGCGAAACTTTCGGGTCACTGCTGGTAGGGTGCGTTGTGATACACGCTGTGATAAGCGCGCCGACGGATCTGGTCGCGGGGAATGCCGATATCGTTCAGCTGCTTGTCGCTGAGCTTTTCCAGCTTCCGAACGGTTTTTGAGAAAATCTGGCGTCGGAAATGTTCAACTTTTGCGTCGGCATATTTGGCAAAGAGGCCGTCCAAGAGGCCCTTATGAGTGTCAATCGTCTGTGCATGGGTCATTGCTGGTTCCTCCGAAATTTGAGTTGCTTGCTTGTGATAGCTTCAAATAAGGGAGGCCACCGTTAAGGCCGCCAGTCGGAATCATTAAAGTTTGTTGAGATGACGCGTGCAGCTATTCGCGGCCGGTCTGCCCTACCTGTTCCTCACTTACAGGAGTGCCCGCGCAGCGGAAGGCGCGTTGGCCTTGGTATCCGACGCCGGCGACCAACGCACAAGTCTGTTTTTGGGTGATGCCGCCGAAGGGCCTACATCAGATCGTTTTCCACGTCTTCCGCAGATATTCCCAGTGCGTCCAGACCATTCTCAAGGTGGTCAGACATGTGCGGCGTCCCGATCAGGTAATCTGCGCAGGGGGTCGATGCCTCGGACTTGGCGGTGGCGATGGCCTCGGCCAGATCTTCCGCGAAAAAGCTCTCGCGCCCGATCCACATGATGGCAACCAGTTCGGCCTGCTCGTCTTCGCTCATGCGGTCGATGAACGCCCGCAATTCGCCCTCGGCCCGGTTCAGTTCGCGGCCCATCATGGCGACCTGGGCGACTTTTCTTGCCGAGATTTCCAACATCTCTTCCACTCCTCGTGTTCGCGGTTGTTACGCCATCACAACCACCGACAGCGGCCTGCGTCTTTGATCTTGAACAAACAGGCGGATCAGCGCCGCGATCAAAATGTCCCGATAAAGTGATCCGGCTTGGGGCGTGCGCCGTAATGTGGTTATGTTTACCCAGACCAATACAGCGACCTTGGACGGACCAGCGGTTGAAACACCCGCCCCTCAACCTTGGCGCATCAACAAACACATCAAGGGTAGGCGGGTGAACGACATCAACGGCAAGCGCGAGAACAGGGCCGAATGGGTGGACCACGTCAGACGCATCCGGGATGCGCAGGATCAGGCGGCATTTGCCGATCTGTTCCAGCACTTCGCGCCGCGTATCAAGGCCTTTCTGATGAAGTCAGGGGCTGATGCCGCCATGGCAGAAGAGTGCGCGCAAGAGGTGATGGCGACCTTGTGGCACAAGGCCCACCTGTTCGATCCGACGCGGGCCACTGTGGCCACGTGGGTGTTCACCATCGCACGGAACAAGCGCATTGACGTGCTGCGCAAGCAACGCCGCCCTGAACCCGAGGATCTGGGTTGGGGTCCCGAGGCAGAGCCCGATCAGGATGACGTCATCGCGCTGCAACAGGAAACCGCGCAACTGCGCACCGCCTTGCAGGCGTTACCGGATGCGCAGCGGGACCTGATCGAGAAGGCGTATTTCGGCGACCTGAGTCACCGGGAAATAGCGTCACAAACCGGATTGCCACTGGGAACAATCAAGTCACGGATACGGCTGGCGCTGGATCGCTTGCGCCACGCGATGAATTGAGATGAGTAAGATGAACAAGTTGATCAAACATCACCTGACGGATGACCTGCTGATGGCCTATGCCGCAGGCGGTCTGCCCGAAGCCTTCGATCTGATGGTCGCCACGCATCTGTCCCTGTGCGACCACTGCCGCGCGCGCGCTGAAAGTTATGACGCCGTTGGCGGACAAGTTCTGGACGAGCAGAGTGAGGGTGCCAGCATGAGTGAAACTTCCCTGGCGGCCACGATGGCTTTGATCTCCCAAGGTGCTCCGGCGCCCAAGCCCGTTCGCCCGGGATGTGCAGTTCTGCCGGCCCCGTTGCAGGATTACGTGGGCGGAACAGTCAAGGACATCCGCTGGAGGCCGATTGGCATGGGCGTCAAACAGGCGATCCTGCCGACCACTAAAGACGCCACCGCCCGCTTGCTGTTCATTCCGGCCGGTGCTGCCGTGCCGGATCATGGCCACAACGGCATGGAGCTGACAATGGTTCTGCAAGGGGCTTTCTCGGACGAGGTTGACCATTTTGCCCGTGGCGATGTTGAAATCGCCGACGAGGATCTGGAACACACACCTGTCGCGGATATCTCGGAAGACTGCATATGCCTGGCGGTTACGGATGCGCCGCTGAAGTTCAACAAGCTGATGCCGCGCCTGTTTCAACCCTTCCTGCGCATCTAAACGCTTGCTGGCGCAGGCCCATCAGAACCGGCCCGGCGCCGGTTCACTTTTTCAACAGGATGTTCAGCCTTCGTGACGTGCCAGTGGCACAACCTCTGTTTCAGTATCGGGCGCGATTTCTTCGAAGTCGAAATTATCCAGCCGCTGCGCCCGGCGGCCGGCCTTTTCGGCACTGATCTTGATTTCCGAGATATCCTTGGCCGCCTGCCCGAAGTGACGGTCGAGGTTTGAAACGCGGTCGCCCAGACGGTCCACGTCCTTGTGCAGCAATCCCAGTTCTTTGCGGATCGCACCGGCCTG
The DNA here is from genome assembly GCF_056536285.1 of Ruegeria sp. AF3. Lineage (NCBI taxonomy): Bacteria > Pseudomonadati > Pseudomonadota > Alphaproteobacteria > Rhodobacterales > Roseobacteraceae > Ruegeria > Ruegeria sp. AF3. Next base: position 1,595,449 of record NZ_JBQFJM010000001.1, read on the forward strand.
TTCACGCATGCGCGCATCTTTCAGGATCGCCCGCATCGTGTTCAGCGTGGCCATACAGGTGGTGGGCGAGACGATCCAGACTCTTGCGGCAAACCCTTCGCGCACCACATCGGGCAGGCGGGCGTGTAGCTCGGCATAGATCGCTTCGGACGGGACGAACATCAGGGCACCGTCAGCGGTTTCCCCGTCGAGGATGTATTTCTCGGAAATCGCCTTGATATGCACTTTCACGGCAGCGCCAAAAGCCCGCAGGCATCTTTCAACATCCGCCTTGGTCTGCGCGGCGGCAAGTGCCTCGAAATCCTCAAGCGGGAATTTCGCGTCAATCACGATCGGGCCGGGCGGGATCGGCAGATGCACCAGGCAATCCGCGCGCCTGCCGTTCGACAAGGTGGCTTGCAGCGAATAGCTGTCCGCGGGCAGCGCCTTGGACACGATATCGTTCAGCTGAATCTCACCAAACATCCCGCGCCGCTGCTTGTTCGACAGGATATCCTGAAGGCTGAGAACATCGCCCGACAGTTTCGTGATATTGTCCTGCGCCTTGTCGATGGCGGCCAGACGTTCCTGCAGCTGCGTCAGTGATGTCGCCGTCTGTTTTGACGAACCGTGCAGGGTTTCCTTCATCCGTTCCTGCATCTCGGCCAGCGCGCGAGCCGATTTCATCGCGTTATCCGCTAGCCGGTCATTCATCTGCTGCTGAACCGAGGACAAGCGTGCCTCGACCGTCTGGATCACCTGCACCTGCGCGTTGGCCTGTGTGTCCGAAACATGCTGCATGCCGCCGCGCAACTGTTCCTGCCCCTGCCCCAGCTGCTGCACATGCTGACCCAGAAGCGCCATCTGCCGCACCAGCGGTTCCGCCATCCGGGCCGAGCGATTGGCGGCGCGCAAAGACAGGAACAGCAGCAACAGGATCAGCGCGACTGTTCCGCCCACGATAAGAACAACCGGGTCATCCAATGCATATTCTGTTCCTGCAATCTTGATCATGTCGCCTCGGATGTTCTTGTTTTATTCTTACTAACCTGCAGTGGCCAATGGATCAACTGCGCCCGAACAGGCGTTCGATGTCGCTTAGCTTCAGTTCCACATATGTGGGTCGCCCGTGATTGCACTGGCCGGAATGCGGCGTCGCCTCCATCTCGCGCAGCAGGGCATTCATTTCCTCGGCCCGCATCCGACGACCGGACCGAACCGAGCCGTGGCAGGCAACCCGACTGAGGATCGCCTCGATCCTTGCCTGAACCATCTGGCTTTCGCCCTGATCGGCCAGTTCGTCGAGGATATCCAGGATCATCGCACGCGCATCGACCTCGCCCAGAATGGCCGGGGTTTCGCGCACGGCAATGGCGCCTCCGCCAAAGGGTTCGATGGTCAGCCCCAAACGGGACAGATCATCACAGACAGCCATCAGGCGGGCGCAGTCACCTTCGGACAACTCAACAATCTCGGGGATCAAAAGCGCCTGTGCCGCGACTCCCGTCTCGGCCATTTGTGTTTTCAGCTTTTCATAGACCAGCCGTTCATGCGCGGCGTGCTGATCAACGATCACCATTCCATCGGCAGTCTGGGCGATGATGTAGTTTTCATGCACCTGCCCGCGCGCAGCACCCAGCGGAAGATTCTGCGCATCGGGCTCCTGACCCTGCGAAGCGGGTGCGACCGGGATCGGATCGACAATGCTGCCGCTGTAATCATGCGCCAGTTCCGCAAAACCCGGAGCCTGCGCGCGGTACGCGGCCTGGCGCGCTGCGGGCGACGGGCGATCCATCTGATAGACCCGCGCCGGTGCGGACTGCGCGGGTTCCGGTCGCATTGCACCCAGGGTCGCATTGGCCACGGTCGAGGACGCGCGATGTCCGGCCTCTGCCAATGCGTGGCGCAGGCTGGACACGATAAGCCCGCGCGCAACGCCCGGATCGCGGAACCGGACCTCGGACTTGGCAGGGTGAACGTTCACGTCAACCAATGTCGGGTCGCAGTCGATGAACAATGCCGCGGCCGGGTGACGGTCCCGGCTGAGGAAATCGAAATAGGCCGCCCGTAAAGCGCCGGTCAGCATCTTGTCGCGCACGGGACGCCCGTTGACGAAAAGGTACTGCGCCACCGCAGCGCCACGGGAATAGGTCGGCAGGGCCGCATAGCCAAAAAGCCTGAGGCCGTCGCGCGAGGCATCGACCCGCAGCGCATTCTCAGCAAACTCGCGCCCGATCACACGGGCAAGACGGGCGTGCAAGGCGTCAAACAGGTCGCCATTCTCGCGATCCGCGCGGAAGATCACGCGGCCTACGCCACCGCCCGAGACATCGCGCAGGGTAAATGTGACGGATGGCTCAGCCATCGCCAGCCGCTTCACCATGTCCGTGATCGCCTGCGCCTCGGCCCGATCGGTGCGCATGAATTTCAGCCGGGCGGGGGTGGCGAAGAACAGATCGCGCAGCTCGACCACCGTGCCCGCGCGCAGGGCGGCAGGCTTGACCGAACCCATCTTGCCACCCGCGACATGGATCTGCGCCGCATCCAGACCCGGCGCACGGCTGGTTATGGTCAGGCGTCCGACAGCCCCCAACGAAGGCAAGGCTTCGCCTCGAAACCCGAAGGTGTGGATATTCAGCAGATCCGATCCGTCGATCTTTGATGTGGCATGGCGCGACAGGGCAAGCGGCAAATCTTCAGCCGGGATACCGCACCCATCGTCGGTCACGCGGATCAGCGTCTTTCCCCCGTCGGCGATTTCGACGGCTACACGCGTGGCCCCGGCATCCAGTGCATTCTCGACCAGTTCCTTGACGGCCGAGGCCGGGCGTTCCACCACTTCACCCGCCGCAATACGGTTGATCGCAGCATCGTCAAGCTGTCTGATCACGGGGCGATTTTCGCTGATATTGGGGTTTGTCTGCGCCATACCCCTAGACCTAGCACAACCGCGCACGATTCTACCACCGGTTTGAGCATGTCTTCTGTTCGGAAAGGGGCACCCGGATAGCTGTGAATGAATCCCATTCCGTACCATCCGGGCGTACCAAAGTGAGTGGTGTGTTCAGCTAGTCAATGGGCAGCCCTCTAGCATGAGACTTCCCAAAAATCTGCTTAAGATTAACCTTAACGGCATCTGGGCAGAGTTTGGCCGATGACGCTCGGGCATCTGCGGCAGGAAAATGCCGTCTCAGGCTGATGTCTGAACACCAACACGTGTGCGGCATGGGCCAAACATGGCCGCCAGCGCCAGGATCAGCCCGGACATCGTTGCGATCATCCCTGCCGCACTGACCGCATCCGCTGCGCCCAGCCACAGGGGCCCGTATCCTGCCAGCACATACCCTGTCACGGCAGAGGTTATAGCGATCACGACGCTCCAGCCAATCTGCGCCTCAAGCCGGTTGGTCAGCATCCGCGCGGCTGCCGGAGGGCAGATAAACATCGCGATCACGATGATCGAGCCTACCGCGTCAAAAGCGGCAACCGCCGCGATAGCCGCAGTGATGACGAGCGCCATGCCCAGAAGTCCCGTGCGAATACCAATCGTGCGGGCGAAACCTTCGTCAAAGGTGGATATTTTCAGCGGTCGCCAGAACAGCCATGTAAACAGCATCACACCCACCAGTGTCAGCGCAATACGGGGCAGTTCCGGGGGCAATCCGGCAAGGGCCTGAGCGTCCAGCAGCGAGGACCACCCGGTCGCGTCCAGCCAGATCAGGCTTTCGAGATTGCCGTAAAGCGCATGTTCCACATCCAGATGCACGGTTGACGTATCCGTCTGCTCAAGCAGCAGGACGCCTGCCGCGAACATGGTGGTAAAAACCACGCCCATGGCGGCCCCGGGTTCGATCTGCCCCAGTCGGCGAATCGCCTCGATCAGGACCACGGCCAGAACCGCGGCCCCGGCCGCGCCCAACATCATCGGCCAGGTGGATATGGCCCCTGTCAGCAGGAACGCGACAACGATACCCGGCAGCACTACATGGCTGATCGCATCGCCGATCAGCGCCTGTTTTCGCAACACAAGAAAGTTGCCGGGCAAGGCACAGGCGATGGCCGCAAATGTTCCGATCAGCAGCGGCGTCAGAGACAGCGGGACGAATTCTTCACCACTCATGCCGGTATCCCTTGCGGTCCGCCAATCTGGCGGTCGATCTCATCAATCTGGTCCCGTGTCAGAACGGTTTCGATATCGCGCAACCCGTCATAGAGCGCAGCTGTCGCCTCGTGCGCCTGATCGGCACGCACGATTTCCCATCGCTTTTCATCCCGCAGGGCTTTGGCCGCGCGGGCCTTGCCGGTGTCCGTCGCCACGCCATCCGCCCGGACCAGCCCGGCACGCCGCAGCAAACGCAAGGTCAGGGGCTCATAGATCTTCTGCCCTTGCGCCATCGCCAGAAGCCCCTGACGAATATGCACTCGGCGCTGAAACCGCAGATGCCGCAGCACTGCCGCCAGAACGCCGCGCATCGGGGCGAAGAAGAGGGAGGCGAGGAAAAAGGCAAAGCTGACCAGCACGATAATCGGGCCGGTTGGAAGATTGGGCGCAGATGCGGATATGGCAGCGCCGATATATCCGGCCAGACCACCGGCCAGCCCGGCCAACAGAACAACGCGTTCCGAGCGGTCAGACCAAAACCGGGCGGTCACTGCCGGAATGATCAGCAAAGCCACGATCAGGATCAGGCCGACGATTTTCAGGCCGACCACGGTCACGGCCATGACCAGCCCCATCATGGCCAGATCGATACGATGCACCGGCAACCCGCGCGCCGCTGCATATTCGGGGTCGAATGCGACAAGGGTCATCGGACGGCGGATGATCAGCACCAGAGCCAAGGTCAAGGCGCCACCAAATGCGATGATCACCGCATCGGCCCACAGCATTCCGGCGGTCGAACCCAACAGGAAACCTTCCAGCCCGGCCTGACGGCCAACCCCCATGGTTTGGATGACCGTCAGCAGCACGATCCCAAAGCCGAAGAACACAGACAGGATCGCACCGATCGCGGCGTCCTCAGCCAGGCGGGTACGCCGTGTCAGCCAGTTCATGCACAACAGACCAACCCAGGCTGAAATTGCGGACCCAACCAGCAGGCCCGGCAGGTAGCGCCCGTCCCCGCCCAGAGCGACCAGCACCATGAAAGCGATACAGACGCCCGGCAGGGTCGCATGGCTGATTGCGTCGCTGACAAGGGCGCGCTTGCGCAGAAACAGGAATGTCCCCGTTACGCCCGCCGACACGCCCAGCAATGTCGCACCGATGGCAACCAGCGTGGCGTTATAGCCAAGCTGAAGGGTCAGAGCATCCCAAAGCATGAACTATCCCAGCGCGCGTGAAATCTGATCGATCTGTGCCGTTGCCAACCTGCCACCATAGGCCGATTGCAGCGTTTCCGCAGTGAAAGCCTCGGCCACTGAACCCTCGGCCACCTTGCGGGTGTTGATCAGGAAAACGTGGTCGAAATAGTCGGTCACGGTGGCCAGATCGTGATGCACGACAACGACTGTCTTACTGGCCTCTTTCAGTGATTTCAGCACCGCGATGATGGCTTTTTCAGTAGCAGCGTCGACACCGGCAAACGGCTCGTCCAGCAGATACAGATCAGCATCCTGAGCCAGAGCACGCGCCAGAAACACACGCTGTTGCTGGCCACCGGACAGCTGGCCAATCTGGCGATCCGCGAAATCGCGCATTCCGACACGGTTCAGGCAATCCATCGCACGGGCCTTGTGGCGCGCGCGCAAGCGGCCCAACAGGCCCAGTTCACGCGACAGACCCATCAGAACCACGTCGATCACCCGTGTCGGGAAATCCCAGTCCACACTGGCACGTTGGGGAACATAGGCGACACGTGCGCGTTGCGAATTCAGCGGCTGACCAAATACTGTCACCTGCCCCGACAATGGCGTAACGATGCCCAGCGCCGCCTTGAGCAGCGTTGATTTTCCAGCGCCGTTTGGCCCGATAATGGCAGTCATCGCGCCGGGCGTAACCGTCATATCAACCGAAAAGACCGCAGGTTTCTGTCCGTAGGAAACCGTCAGCCCCCGCACAGCCAGAGGGCTGTTATCCAGGTTTTGTTCCTGGACCGTCACACCTTCGTTGCTGATCAGCCCCAGCATCTCTCAGAACCCCGCTGACAGTTTGCCGTTCATGCCGCGATCGGGAACTTCTCCGCCCAATGCGCCTGCGATAACGGTGATATTGTGGTCCAGCATCCCGATATAAGTGCCTTCATAGGTGCCATCCTCGCCCATGGCATCCGAGAACAACTCGCCCCCGACCTTCACCTCGTGCCCTTTGGCTGCGGCCCCTTCGATCAGCGCGCGGATCGACCGGTCAGAAACCGAGCTTTCGACGAAGACCGCCGTGATCCTGCGATCAACCAACAGGTCAACCAGCTCTCCGATCCGGTTCAGGCCCGCCTCGGATTGGGTCGAGATGCCCTGAATGCCCAGAACCTCGAACCCGAAACTTTCACCGAAATAACCAAAGGCGTCGTGGGCGGTGACCAGAACCTTGTTGTGATCCGGTACGGTGGACAGGGTTTTCTCGGCATAGGCCGTCAGACGGTCTATGTCGGCCAGATGGGCTTGTGCATTCGCAGCAAAAACCTCGGCTGCTTCGGGGCGTGCCTCGGTCAGGGCGCGCTGCACCTCTACAACAACCTCGCGCCACAGCACGGGCGTCATCCATAGATGCGGATCATACTTGTCGGCATAATTGTCGTGCGCGCGCAGCCTGGACTTGTCTACGCCTTCTGAAACCGCAATAACGGTCCTTTTCCGCTCAAGATCATGAAAGAAGTCTTCCATTTGCGCTTCGAGATACAGGCCGTGCCACAGAACCAGGTCTGCTCGTGTCATCGCCACAATATCGCTGCGCGTCTGGCGATAGGCATGGGGATCAACGCCGGGGCCCATAAGCCCTCTGACCTCAACCAGATCACCACCGACCTGACGCGCCGCATCTGCAATCATGCCCGTTGTGGCCACCACTTTCAGCGGTGCCCCGGCAAACGCCATGGCTGGCACCGAAAGGGCCAGAGCCAATAGTGCAAGGTAATGCCGACGAATCATTTCCAACCTCGATTTGGATGCGCGTTGGATCAAATATGAGAACCATTCGCAACTAAGTCAACGCTAATGAGAATTATTCGCAAGAAAACCTCTATTATTTGTCCAAATGGTCAAAAAAATTCGATCATTGCGCCGGAACACCTTCCATTCCCGAGCCACCCGTGCGATTTTGTCGCAAACCTCCCAAAGGACGTAACCATGGATACGCAGAGCTCAGAAAGCCCCGTGCGCACCGCGCATCTGCCGCAAGTAACCGAACCCCGGAACCCCGGAATGGAACTGGATCTGGACTGGGTGCGCGCCGTTCAGGCCAATACTTCCGCGATTGAACGCCGTGCGGCCACATTGCCGGGCCGCCGTTCGGTCAAGAAGGAATATCAGGCTGCGTGGCTGCTGAAAGCCATCACGATGATCGACCTGACCACGCTGTCGGGCGATGATACGGTGGGCCGTGTGCGCCGCCTGTGTGCGAAGGCCCGTCAGCCGGTTGCGCCTTCGGTTCTTCAGGCTCTGGACATGCCGCCGATCACGACAGGGGCGGTTTGCGTCTATCACGATATGATCGAAACCGCTGTGGACGCCTTGAAAGGCACTGGCATTCCAGTCGCTGCCGTGTCCACCGGCTTTCCCGCCGGCCTGTCCCCGTTCCATCTGCGCGTGGCCGAGATCGAGGAAAGCGTGAAAGCCGGGGCCGAGGAAATTGACATCGTGATCTCGCGCCGTCATGTGCTGTCAGGTGACTGGCAGGCCCTGTATGATGAGATGAAGGCGTTCCGCGTGGCTTGTGGCGATGCCCATGTCAAAGCCATTCTTGCGACCGGAGAATTGGGCAGCTTGCGCAATGTCGCGCGCGCCTCGCTGGTATGCATGATGGCCGGGGCGGATTTCATCAAGACCTCGACCGGCAAGGAAAGCGTCAACGCCACCCTGCCCGTGTCGCTGGTGATGATCCGCGCGATCCGCGATTACTATGACCGCACTGGATATCGGGTCGGGTATAAACCTGCGGGTGGTATTTCGAAAGCTAAGGACGCGCTGGTTTATCTGTCGCTGATCAAGGACGAACTGGGCGACCGCTGGCTGGAACCGGATCTGTTCCGCTTTGGCGCCTCGTCATTGCTGGGCGATATCGAGCGGCAGTTGGAACACTATGTGACCGGAGCCTATTCGGCTGGTTACAGGCATTCGATGGGCTGAGCCCGTGGATATGTCTGGACAGTGAGTATTTGGGAAAAGATGAAGTCATGACAGTCAAAGAGATTTTTGAGACCATGGAATACGGCCCCGCCCCCGAAAGCGCCGCCGAGGCGCTGGCCTGGCTGGTCGATCAAGGCGACAAGTTCGGACACTATATCGATGGTGCGTTCACCAAGCCTGGCAAAGGGTTTGACAGCCGCAACCCTGCGACCGGGGAGGTTCTGGCGAAACTGACGCAGGCCAAGCAGGCCGACGTGGACGCCGCTGTAGCCGCCGCGCGCAAGGCTCAGCCGAATTGGGAGAAACTGGGCGGCGCGGGCCGTGCGCGGTATCTCTATGCAATTGCGCGCCTGCTGCAAAAGCATTCGCGTTTGTTTGCGGTACTGGAAAGCCTCGACAACGGCAAACCGATCCGGGAATCGCGTGACATCGATATTCCGCTCGCGCAGCGGCATTTCTATTATCACGCCGGCATGGCGCAGCTGATGGAAAGCGAGCTGCCCGACGCCGAAGCGCTGGGTGTGTGCGGTCAGATCATTCCGTGGAACTTCCCCTTGCTGATGTTGGCGTGGAAGATCGCGCCTGCGCTGGCGATGGGGAATACGGTGGTTCTGAAACCGGCTGAATATACCTCGCTGACGGCGCTGTTGTTTGCCGATATCTGCACACAGGCCGGTCTGCCGAAAGGTGTCGTCAACATCGTGACCGGAGATGGTGCCGTGGGTGAGATGATCGTGGCCTCGGACGTGGACAAGATTGCCTTTACCGGCTCGACCGTTGTGGGCCGTCGCATCCGTGAGGCCACCGCCGGGTCAGGCAAGGAACTGACATTGGAACTGGGTGGCAAATCCGCTTACATCGTCTTTGATGACGCCGATATCGACTCTGCCATCGAAGGGCTGGTGGATGCGATCTGGTTCAATCAGGGTCAGGTCTGTTGTGCGGGCTCGCGCCTGCTGGTGCAGGAAGGCATCGCCGACCGTTTCCACGACAAGCTGCGCGCCCGGATGGACACGCTGCGCGTCGGCAATCCGCTGGATAAATGCATCGACGTGGGCGCGGTTGTAGACCCGGTTCAGTTGCAGACCATCAAAGGAATGGTCGAAAGCAACACTGCGGGCCGTGTGCACCAAGCCGCCTGCGATCTTCCCGCAAACGGCTGCTACTACCCGCCAACACTGATCTCGGGGCTCGAGACCTCGGACCCGTTGATGCAGGAAGAGATCTTTGGCCCGGTTCTGGTGTCTTCGACCTTCCGCACACCGGAAGAGGCGGTCGAGCTGGCCAACAACACCCGGTATGGTCTGGCGGCGACCGTCTGGACCGAGAATGTGAACCTTGCGCTGGATATTGCGCCCAAGCTGGTTGCGGGCGTGGTTTGGGTGAACGCCACCAATCTGTTTGACGCTGCTGCCGGGTTCGGTGGGGTCCGCGAAAGCGGCTTTGGCCGCGAAGGCGGCTGGGAAGGGCTGGCCGTCTATACCAGACCCAAGGGCAAGGCCAAGCCGCTGGCAAAGGTCGAGGCAGCCATGGGCGAAGGGGCCCCGGTCGACCCCATCGACCGCACCGCCAAGATGTATGTCGGCGGCAAGCAGGCGCGGCCCGATGGTGGTTATTCGAAACCGATTTGGGGCAAGTCCGGCCTGCTGGGCCATGTGGGTCTTGCCAACCGCAAGGACGTCCGCAACGCGGTCGAGGCTGCGGCAGATGCGAAAGGCTGGTCCAGGACCACCGGCCATCTGCGAGCACAGATCCTGTATTACATCGGCGAAAACCTCTCGGCCCGGGCTGATGAATTCGCGGCGCGGATCGACGCCATGACCAGCAGGAAAGACGGCGCGAAAGAAGTTGAGGCCTCGATCCAGCGCCTGTTCACTGCCGCGGCATGGGCCGACAAATATGACGGTCAGGTGCATGGCGTTCCGATCCGGGGCGTGGCCATCGCCATGAAGGAACCCGTTGGCGTGATCGGTGCGCTTTGCGCGGATGAGGCACCGCTGCTGGGTCTGGTCTCGGCTATGGCGCCTGCGATTGCGATGGGCAACCGGACGGTTCTGGTGGCGAGCGAGCCCTACCCGCTTGCAGCGACGGATTTCTACCAGATCCTTGAGACTTCGGACGTGCCCGCTGGCGTGGTCAACATCCTGACGGGCAGCCATGCCGAGCTGGCGAAACCGCTGGCCTCGCATCTGAATGTCGACGCGGTCTGGTCGTTTTCGTCCACCGACCTGTCGAAAGAGATCGAGGTCGTTTCAGCCGGGAACCTGAAACGGACCTGGGTCAATAACGCGACGGCATTTGATTGGAGCATGGACCATTCCCGCCGCTTCCTTCAGGCTGCAACCGAAGTGAAAAACATCTGGGTGCCCTACGGCGAGTAGGGCTCCCGCCAAGGGAGCGTTTACTTTGGTACTACCGACTGAGAAAACCAATCGGACTTCTATCGCTCGTTTGGTGATTTTTTCTTTGGTCGGCGCATTTGCGTGCTTGGTATTCTTACTCGCAAATCGCGAAACTCATGTGCTTCCGATGATTGAGGAGATGCGCAACGAACTCAGTCAAGAGAATGGCGCTCACCCAGTAGATCAAAGATAAAGGGCGTAACATGGATTTTTCGGGAAAAACCGTCATCGTGATTGGCGGAACCAGCGGTATCAATCGCGGCATTGCCGAGGCTTTTGCGGCCTCGGGCGCCAAACTGGCCGTGGCCAGCCGGTCGCAGGAAAAGGTCGATGACACCATCGCCGCGCTGAAAGCCGCAGGCGCACAGGATGCGATTGGGGCTGCGTTTGATGTGCGCGATGCCGACGCTGTGGCGGCGGGACTGAAGCAGTTCCATGACGCCTTCGGGGATTTCGATGTGCTGATCTCGGGCGCGGCGGGCAATTTCCCGGCGCTGGCATCCGAAATGTCAGTCAACGCGTTCAAGACCGTGATCGATATCGACTTGATGGGCACGATCCACGTGATGAAGGGGGCCTATCCGTTCCTCAAACGCCCCGGTGCCAGCATCATCAATATCTCGGCCCCGCAATCCTATCTGCCGTATGAGGGCCAGTCCCATGTCTGCGCCGCCAAGGCGGGAGTCGACCAGATCACCCGCACCTTGTCAATGGAATGGGGTGTCGAGGGGATAAGGGTGAATTCGGTTGTGCCGGGGTTCATCGAAGGCACCGAAGGTGCGAGACGCCTTGCGCCCACCCAAAACGCCCACGAAGAACTTCGCCGGGACGTGCCGTTGGGCCGCTGGGGTCAGCCGCAGGACGTGGCCAATGCCTGCCTGTTCCTCAGCTCGGATCTGGCCAGTTATATCAGCGGCACGGTTCTGGCCGTGGACGGGGCACTCTATCAGCGCGGATCGGGCAAGTTCGGGCAGATGATGGGCGATATGCTGCGGAGTATGAAAAAGAGGTGAGCCGCAACTCACCCCTTGCAGTTCAGTTGGTTGTTTCCAGACCAACCGGCTTTCCAACAACAGTGAAATGCAGGCCGTCCGGGTCCAACAGTTCGGATGCAACGCGGTTCACGTCTTCCAGTGTGACCGCGTTCACCTTGTCATTGCGGGTGGCGATATAGTCGATGGGCAACCCTTCCATCTGCATCCCCACCATGATCCCGGCAATCTGCCCGTTGCCGTCAAATCGCAACGGATAAGCGCCGGTCAGATAGGTTTTGGCATCGTCCAGTTCCTTCTGCGTCACCCCTTCGGTGGCGGCGCGCGCCCATTCGTTTCGAATAACCTCTATCGCCTCGGCAATGCGGTCATTGGCCGATGACACCGACCCCAGGTAAACCGAGGCCAGATCCTTGGGCACAAGATAGGTTCCAACCCCATAGGTCAGGCCACGCTTTTCGCGCACCTCCTGCATCAGACGGCTTTCGAACCCGCCACCGCCAAGGATGTGGTTCAGGATATAGGCGGCAAAGAAATCCGGATCGTCCCGATCTATTCCGGCATGGCCAAACAGCGCCACGGATTGCGGGGTGTCAAACTCGACAACACTGATCCCGCCGGGGATGGTCACGTTGGCCTTGCCCGGGATGGGCTTGCCCGTTTCCGGCAGGTCGGCGAGCAACATGTCAAGCAATGCGCCCAGTTCTTCGGCCGTTATATCGCCGACGGCCCCCACATAAAGGCGATCCTTGGCAAAAACGCTTTCATACGCCGTTACCACATCATCCCGTGTCAGCGCCGAGACACTTTCGATCGTGCCCTTGCCTTCGGAACCGTAAGGGTGATCGCCATAGGCCATCCGGGCAAAGTTGCGGCCTGCAATCTCGTTCGGGTCGGTCTGATCTGATCGCAGCCCGGACAGGATTTGCGCGCGCACACGGTCAACCGCGTCCTGATCAAAGCGCGGTTCGTGAATCGTCTCACGCAGCAGGTCGGAAACTTCATCCCGGTTTTCGGTCAGAAAACGTGCGGAAATCGAAACCGTGTCGTCACCGGCGTTATAGCGGAACGATGCGGCCAGCGCCTCAAGCTCGCGCGCATAGGTCCGCGCGTCCATTTCGCCGGACCCTTCCTCGATCAACCCACTCATCAGATAGACCGCGCCACGCTTGTCCGGGTCGTCCAGCGACGTACCGCCACGGAAGCGCAGCTCAAGCGCGGTAAACGGGATCGAGTGATCCTCGACAAGCCATGCGGTGATCCCGCCGGGCGAGGTTACTTCCTCGATCTCGATCTCGGCCAAAGCGGGCAGAGCAACCAGACAGGTAATCAGCGTTGCGAGAAACCGTTTCATTGCGTCACCTCATCATCGCGCATCAGCCAGCCGGTGACCGACGCCTTGGGTTGCAGAACGTCGCGGGCGGCGGCGATGATTTCGTCTCCGGTCACGGCCTGAAGAATATTAGGCCATGCCTGCACGTCCTGTATTGTCAGGCCGCTGGTCAGGGCGCGCCCATAGCGGTTGCCGATCCCGTCCACATTGTCGCGCGCATAGGTCTGCGCAGCCCGCAACTGCATCTTGATACGGTTCAGATCGTCCTCATCGACACCTTCGGCAATGAAATCGGCCACGGCCTGATCCATGGCATCCTCGGCCTCTTGCAGGGAAACCCCTTCGGCGGGAACGACCAGCAGGTCGAATGTTGTGTCATCCAGCGAGACGTCACGATAGAACGCCCCGGTATAAACAGCCATTTTCTGATCGAATTGCAGCTTTTCGTTCAGATACGAGGTCGTGCTGCCCCCTAGAAGTTCCGCCAACAGAAACAGTGCTGCCGCCTTTTCCTGATCGCCCGGATCGCGTTCCGGCGCCAGATAACTGCGCTGGACATAGGGTTGCGCCACGCGAGGGTCCTTGAATGTCAGACGACGTTCGGCGGTTTGCGGGGGTTCCTGCGACCGGACCCGTTCCGGCAAATCCGCATTGGCGGGAATCACACCGTAATACTGATCGGCCAGAGTGCGAACCTCGGCGGGATCAACGTCTCCGGTGACAACCAGAATGGCGTTATTGGGCGCGTAGTGGGTCTGGTAGAATGACAGCGCGTCTTCCAGTTCCAGTTCTTCCATCTCGTGCTTCCAGCCGATGATCGGCACGCCATAACGGTGATTGAGGTATTGTGCTGCGCTCATCTGTTCGCCGAACAGGGCGCGCGGGTTGTTCTCGGTGCGCTGGTTGCGTTCCTCAAGGATCACATCGCGCTCGGTCACGATATCTTCTTCGCTCAGGCGAATGTTCCGCATCCGGTCCGATTCCATGCGCATCATCAGCTCAAGCCGGTCGGCGGCGACGCGCTGGAAATAGGCAGTGTAATCATACGAGGTGAACGCGTTGTCGTTGCCGCCATTGGCCGCGACGGTGGCCGAGAATTCGCCTGGTGCCAAAGTATCTGTGCCCTTGAACAGCAGGTGTTCAAGAAAATGCGCGACACCCGACGACCCGATCGGCTCATCCGCCGATCCGGCGCGGTACCAGACCATGTGCTGCACAACAGGCGCGCGGTGGTCTTCGACCACGACGACATCCATACCGTTGTCCAAAGTGAATGTGGTGACCGCTTCTTTCCCACCCTCGGCAAAAGCCGGTGTGGTGGCGATCAGGGCAGCCGACAAGGCAAGGGCCCGAACCATGGGGCATCCTCCGTTTCGTTTCTGTCATTCAAACTACGGTGGTGCGGCCCGGGTTCAAGCCCGATGACGGAAAGTTAAGAATTATTCATTCGGCGGCGAGGTTGGAGTCTCGACCCCGGCCCGGCGGGCGGCTTCGGTTTCCGAATACGGATCGATCGACTGGCGTTCGTAGACCTGATTATAGCGGTCGACAGGGAACAGGCGCAGACCGGTCCAGCGGCCCCGGCGTTTGCGGAATGCGGCGTCCTCGGCTTCGACCACCTGCCGCGTATCAGGTGACACGCCATAACGGCTGGACGCCGTCACAAGCGCCGCATCCGACGACGGCACACCAGCGTTGGGGTTCAGGGCGGCGGCATTACCACCCAGCGCGACCACCAAATCGGCTTTGGGGGTCGGGTCTGTCAGATTCCCACCACCCGGCGTGGGTGCCGGCAGAAACGCGTAATCCTGAGGCTGGGTCAGCGGCTTGACTGGCAATACCGAAAATTCATCCGGACCCTGTCCCGGAGGCGCCAGATCCCGCAGTCCGGGATTCGAACATGCCGCGACCGCAGCGGCAACTGTCAGAACAAATATGGCGCGCGGCATCCGCATTGGTGTCTCCAGCCTGTTTCAGGCGCTTTTATCGCAAATCATTCCGCGCGTCACGAGGGCTTTTTGCCGTCAAACAAAACCAGCCCCAGCGCTCCGGCGAATATGAACACATCCGCCAAGTTGAACACAAACGGGTTGTTGATGCCACAGCAGGACATGTTCAGGAAATCCAGAACAAACCCATAGAGGAGCCGGTCGATCACATTCGCAAGCGCTCCGCCGATCAGAAGGCCGCCACAGAGCAACATGAATTTCGAACGCGTCGAACGACCAAGCCAGACAAGAACACCGATGCAGATCACAACGGACACACTGATCAGAAACCAGCGTGCGGCCTCAGAGTCGCCCTGAAACAGGCCGAAATTAATGCCTCGATTCTCGCCGTATTTGAACACCAGCAGCGGTGGCAGAACATCGATACCGTCGGGCCGTTCAGCCACGCGCAGGACGTGAACGACCAGATATTTGCTGATCTGGTCGATCGCAAAGGCGGCCAAGGCTGCCCAGAGAAGCAGGCGTGACCGCATCAGTGACGGAAATGACGCATACCGGTGAAGACCATCGCCAGTCCGGCCTCATCGGCTGCGGCGATCACTTCATCGTCGCGCATGGACCCGCCCGGCTGAATGACGCAGGTCGCGCCCGCTTCGGCGGCTTCCATCAACCCGTCGGGGAAGGGGAAAAACGCATCCGATGCCACGGCCGAACCGATGGTCAGCGGCTGCGGCAAGCCCAGCGTTTCAGCCATGCGTTCGGCTTTCTTGGCCGCGATCAGGGCCGAATCCACTCGGCTCATCTGCCCCGCGCCAACACCCACGGTCGCGCCATCCTTGACGTAGACGATGGCGTTGGATTTGACGTGTTTGGCCACTTTCCACGCGAACAACAGGTCTCGCATCTGCGCGTCAGTCGGGGCTTTCTTGGTCACGACCTTGAGGTCGTCCATGCCGATAAAGCCGTTATCCTTATCCTGCACCAACAGCCCGCCAGCCACCTGACGGACGGTTTTGCCACCTTCGGTTACATCCGGCAGCGCCTCGGTCGTCAGCAGGCGCAGGTTTTTCTTGGCGGCAAAGATCGCCTTGGCCTCGTCCGAGGCACCGGGGGCAATCACAACCTCGGTGAAGATGCCCGTGATCTCTTGCGCTGTTTCTGCATCCAACGGCTGGTTCAGCGCAACAATGCCACCAAAGGCCGAGGTGCGGTCGCAGTCAAATGCCGCCTTGTACGCCTCGAGAAGGGTGGCACCTGTGGCTACACCGCAAGGATTGGCGTGTTTGATGATGGCGCAAGCCGCGCCTTTCGCCGGATCAAACTCGGCCACCAGCTCAAAGGCCGCGTCCGTGTCGTTGATGTTGTTATAGCTCAGTTCCTTGCCCTGATGCTGTACGGCGGTGGCGACGCCGGGGCGGTTGGTGCCGTCCGTGTAGAACGCTGCCTGCTGGTGGCTGTTTTCGCCATACCGCAGGGTCTGCTTCAACTCACCGGCAAACGCGCGGCGCTTGGGAGCGTCCAGTTGCAGCGCATCCGCCATCCAGTTCGAAACAGCGGCGTCATAGGCCGCTGTTCGTGCATAGGCCTTTTGCGCCAGCCACTGGCGGAAGCCATAGGATGTCTTGCCATAGTTTTCTTCCAGCTGATCCAGCAGGGACGAATAATCCTCGACATCCACCACCACGTTCACGAAGGCATGGTTTTTTGAGGCCGCGCGGATCATCGCCGGGCCGCCGATGTCGATATTCTCGATACATTCGTCATAGCCCGCGCCCTTGGCGACTGTTGCCTCGAACGGGTAGAGGTTTACGACCAGCAGGTCGATGGCGCCGATGCCATGTTCCTCCATCGCCGCAACATGGGTGTCATTGTCGCGCAGCGCCAGCAACCCGCCATGCACCATCGGGTGCAGCGTCTTGACCCGGCCATCCATCATCTCGGGGAACCCGGTGATTTCGCTGACATCGCGAACCTCAAGCCCTGCATCGCGCAGCGCCTTGGCGGTGCCGCCTGTCGACAACAGTTCGATCCCGCGTTCGGACAGCTCCTTGCCCAGCTCGATCAGCCCGGTCTTGTCGGAAACGGAAAGCAACGCGCGGCGCACGGGATGAAGGTCGGTCATGGGTCCAAAGGTCCTTTTGGCGTCAGTCAAACTTGGGCTCGTCCCGGTGCGTATCGCGCACGGCATAGGCTGTATCCTGCGCCTTGCTCAGCGTCCACCGGATGCGCGTCGCATACTCCATTGCGCGGCCAGATAGAACGATCTGTTTTGTCGCGCGTGGCTTTAAACGGCCCTTTTCAAGGTAAACACTTGGTTCGACAGATAATTTTCCCACGCCATCATGGCGGAAAACCCAGATCTCGCCGCTTTTGAGCGCCATCGACACTGCCGCCCCGCCCAGATCCAGCGCCGCATCAACGTCAGGATGCAGATGAAAACGGATGTCATAGCCAACGCCCTTGAGGCCCGAGGCGTCCAACGCCCTGTCGAACTGACGCTTGGCCTTGTCGGTTGCGGTCAGCAGAATATCCTCGACCGTCAGCTCACGCCCGTCAAAGCGCAATTCGAATGTGCGCGCGTGGGTCAGCCCGAAGACTTTGACATATCCGTCATGCCCGGCCATGAAACGGATGCCTTCGAACGCATCTTCAAAATCGACCGGAACGTCCCGCGGCGCATCGACCAGCGCCTGACTTTCGCGGCCCGGCAACGGGTTGGCCAACCGCGCGCTCGAGAACCCGTCCAGACACAGGGTTGAGTGAGATGGGGTCGCACGCCCGGCGCGGCGCCAATCCAGCCCAAAACTAGCCCCCGATCCACAATTCACGATCAAAGGGCGGCGCCCCGAGGTCAGCTCGAACGCCAGCGTGGATGCGTGCGCGTTGAATGAAGCCGCTCCGGACGGCGGCGCGCTGGCATCCACGATCACTGTGGTGCGCGCTGCGGACAGGCAGGAATAGCCCATTGGCAATTCGGTCGCCGCCTTGTGCTTGACGCCACTTTGCGCAAGCGCCTGTTCCAGCCGCCCTTCGACCCCGCGCCCGCCACCGTGAAACCGCGCCAGCGCGCCATCCGCATGGCGCAGACTGCGCAAGGTCGGTGCGATCCGCTTGATCGCATTGGCCTGCGCAACGGGTGTGCCGCGTCCAAGGTCGCTGAGCGCCGCCGACGTCCAGCTGAGCAGCATGAGCACTTCAAGCAGCTCTTCCGGGTTGCGTGTTGGAATACCGCCCTGTGCGTCCACCTGCCGGTCACACTCGCCAGCCAAAGCCCGCAGGGCCGGATCGGCCATCTGCTCCAACCCCTCCAGCGCCAATCCGGCTTGCACAAGACCGGCCAGCGCCTCGAAACGCGGCAACCCGGGCGTCGCGGCCTGCCAGCGTTTGGACAGGAACCATGTTTGCTGCGCCAAAGACCGAAAGAACAGTTTGCTTTGCTTCTCATCTGCCCCGCGCAGCAGAAAGAGTGCATGGTTGATCCAGCGCATCACCCGCCGCCCGGTCAGGTCAGGCACCCAGCCCGGGCCCTGCCCGCGGCCATGCGCCTCGATCCAGCCCCAGACCCAGCGCTGCGCTTTTTCCCGTGCGCGCATATCACCGACAGCGGCCAGATCATCCAGCCATGCAAAACCATGGCGTTCCTCATCAAAGCCGGCGCTGGGGGCAACGACATCCCACAACGCGGTATCGTCTGCCTCGACCAGATAGCCGGCGAACAAGAGATTCCCCGCAACCAGCTGCCGCCCGCGCGCAAACGAACCAACGGTGCGCGGCTGAGGCTGCGCAACAAACCCCGTGGCGGCCTTTTGCCGTTGACTGAGACGCGCATAGAAACGGTTCTGAAACCGCATCCACCGACTGGCCATGGTGTCCGAATTTGACATGCGCGTGTTACTCTGCCCCTTGCGCTCTGCTGGCGCTTGAGACCCAACGATAGACCGCGCCGATCGTCAAGTCATCGAAAAGCGTGCGCTCAGGCGGATTTGTTCAGGCAGGCGATATAGAACCCGTCCATACCCCCGCGATCGGGCCAGTAGTCGGGCCGCAGACGCAGGCCGCCTTCCTCGGTGATCCAATTGTCTTCGATGCCGGAGAGCTTCAGTGCCTCGCGATCAACACGCATGTCCGGATACATGCCCAGCGCGTCTTCGATCTGAACCTCGCCCTCATCCGGCAAGAGCGAGCAGGTGCAATAGACCAGCCGCCCGCCGGGTTTCAGCAGCGTCCACGCATGGGCCAGCATCTGCGCCTGCAACTCGATCAGTCCGCCAAATTCCGAGCCATCCTTGGCAAAAGGCAAGTCAGGATGCCTGCGGATCGTACCCGTGGCCGAGCAGGGTGCGTCCAACAGTATCGCGTCGTACTGACCCTGATGGTCCTGCGCGTCACCCACGATGACTTCTGCCTGCAACCTGGTCCGGGCGAGGTTTTCGCGCACGCGTTCGGTGCGCGCCGCGGATACATCCAGCGCCTTCACATCCGCCCCCGCCGCAGCCAGTTGCATCGTTTTGCCGCCCGGAGCCGCGCAAAGGTCCAACACCTTCTCGCCCGCCTTCGGTGCCAGAACACGCACCGGCAGCGCGGCTGCCGCGTCCTGCACCCACCAATCCCCAGCCTTGTATCCCGGCAAGGCCGAGACCTGACCGGCATCCTGAATACGCACAGACCCGGTGGGCAGCTTTTCGCCCGGGGGGCCTTCTGCCCCCGGCTTCAGTGTAAGGTCCAGTGGTGCGCCCGCGAAATGCGCCTGTTCCATACCGGCAACCGCTTCGGCACCCCAGGCCGCGATCAGAGGTTCTCGCAACCACTCCGGCAGGCGCGGGACACGCATTTTCGGCCATGCCTCTGGACCCTCGGACGCGACCTTGCGCAAAACAGCATTCACCAGCCCTTTCAGACGCCCGTGCTTGCGCGAGCGGCTGATGATTTCAACCATGGAGTTCACCACCCCATGCGCGGCTTCCCCGTTGCACAGTTCGACCGCACCCAGCCTCAGCGCGTTGTGTACGGTCAGGGCGGGTGTTCGGTTCAGGTGGTTGTCCAGCAGACGGTCGGCGCGCTCCAGCCCGCGCAGGGTTTCCGACGCCAGCCGCTGGGCACGCGCGCGATCCTCTGGCCCCAACCGATCCAAAGCGCCCGCAGCGAGGCATTCAGACAACAGGCGGCCTTCGCCCAGAACCTGATCCAATAGATAGATTGCGCTGCGCCGTGCTGCTGTCGCGCTGTTTGTCATGGTACTGCCTTCATGTGACCTGTGCCCGCATTGCCATTGGCGGACGCGGGCGTATATCAAGGCTATGCACGGAAAGGAACCCGATGTCATGAGTGACGACCGCAAAGACCTGCCCCCCGCCGCCCAACGCGCGCTGGCTGAAGCGGAAGAACGCCGCCAAAAAGCCCGGGCCGAGGCCAGGGAAATGCCCAAGGAACTGGGCGGACGCGATGGGTTGGACCCCGCCCGTTACGGCGATTGGGAAAAGAAAGGCATCGCCATCGATTTCTAGGCCCTCAACCGCGCAGGGCCTTCAGAAAATCATCGATCAGGGCGCGCTGTTTCCTGGACTGCGCCCGATCTTCAGGCCATGTCAGCCAATACCCGTCCTTGGTTTGCAGCTCTGGCAGCTCCAACCTGCGCAACCGGCCATCCTTTAGGTCACCGGACGCCAGCGGAACCGAGCCCAGAACGATCCCCATTCCGCGCCTTGCCGCCGAAACGGCGTGTTCCATCGAATCGAAACTGACATGTGATGGCGCGACTTCTCCATGCCCGCATTTCCGGACCCACTCGCGCCAGCCCGGACGTTCACCGCGCAGATCGATCAGGGGGGCACCCCATTCAACACCCGGCGCGGCCATCGGCACCAGCACCTCGCGCGCGATCAATACCGCGTCGCGCCCGGCCCACACCCCCCTGCCATAGCGGATTTGCAGCCAGGTGCGTTCCTCGTCCAGCGACGACCGGCGCGCAACCGAGTCGGTCATCACCCGCACCTCGGGGCGCAGATTTCGGAACACAGGCAGGGCTGGTACAACAAGGGCGTGAATGTTTGACGACAACCCGGCGACCCTGAGTTCGCGTGGCGATTTTCCAAACAGATCCTCGGTGTTGCGTTCCAACGCCAGCAGGCTGTCCTGCA
Organism: Ruegeria sp. AF3; assembly: GCF_056536285.1. Taxonomy (NCBI): domain Bacteria; kingdom Pseudomonadati; phylum Pseudomonadota; class Alphaproteobacteria; order Rhodobacterales; family Roseobacteraceae; genus Ruegeria; species Ruegeria sp. AF3. Next base: position 1,616,524 of record NZ_JBQFJM010000001.1, read on the forward strand.
CGAGCGGCAGATAGCTTTCACCTTCGACCGTCAGCGACACGCCGCGCGCCTCGCGCACAAACAGGGACCGGCCCAGCCACGCCTCAAGATTGCCGATCCTTTGGCTGACAGCGGCCTGCGTCAACCCGAACTCTTTCGCCGCGGCCGAGAACCCGCCAAGCCGCCCGGCGGCTTCGAACACGCGCAACCAATCCAGCGGCGGTAATCCGGTCTTATTCTTAGCCATTAGTTTTTCCAAGCCTCAGCCGAAATAAGGATTAATTGTCGTAATGCCACGAACGGCGTATCTGCTCAACCAAAGCCCGCGCCGAACAGGAGACCCCCAATGCTGCGCACCGCCACCCACGACACCTCGATTGTTACAGTCGCGTTTGATACCGGGACCAAGGCCCGTTTCCACGCCATCTGGCTGCGCGACAACGCGCTGGACGCTGATACCCGCGCACCGGGCAACGGTCAGCGCCTGATCACCATCGGCGATATTCCTGCCGACATCTCGGTCAGTTCAGCCGAGGTGGTCGCGGGCGACCTGCAAGTCACGTTCCAGCCTGAGGGCAAAACCGTTACCTTCCCGGCGGACTGGTTGGCCGAAAACGGCTATGACCGCGATCATGACATTGCGCTGGGTCGCATCGCCGCCGGCATCACGACCTGGGAGAGTGGCATCGCCGCGCCCAGCGGCGATTGGAACGAGGTCCATGCCAACCCGGCTGCCAAGCGCAATTGGCTGGCCGCTGTGGCCGAGTTCGGCTTTGCCAAGCTGACTGGCGGCCCGACCGAGCCTGAATCGCTGCTGAAGGTCGCTGACCTATTCGGCTATGTCCGCGAAACCAATTATGGCCCCTATTTCGAGGTGCGGACCGAGGTGAACCCGACAAACCTTGCCTATACCGGGCTTGGCCTTCAGGCGCATACCGACAACCCCTATCGCGACCCGGTGCCGACCTTGCAAATCCTCTATTGTCTGGAAAACTCGGCTGAAGGCGGGGATTCCATCGTTGTTGATGGCTTCCGCGCTATCGAAAAACTGCGTGACGCAAACCCCGAAGGCTTTGCCCTGCTGGCAGGATATCCGGCGCGGTTCGAATACAAGGGCTCGGACGGGGTCTGCCTGCGGTCACGCCGTCCGATGATCGAGTTGTCGCCGGATGGCGAGCTGATCGGCATCCGCTTCAACAACCGCTCTTCTGCCCCCTTCGTAGACGTGCCGTTTGACAAGATGGAGGCTTATTACGCCGCCTATCGCCAATTGGGGAATATCATCGACGATCCGGCGATGGGCGTTTCCTTCAAACTGGAACCGGGGGAAAGTTTTATCGTCGACAACACCCGCGTCCTGCACGCGCGGCTTGGCTATTCCGGAGCCGGATCGCGCTGGTTGCAGGGATGTTACGCCGACAAGGACGGGTTGCTGTCCACACTGGCGGCGATGGACTTGGCGCAGCCGGAGGCAGCGGAATGAAACCCGATTTCTCGACCCTGAACCGGGACAATATCGTTGCCTTCATCGGTGACATCTTTGCGCGCCGCGGCGGTGAAGAATATCTGGGCGAGCCTGTCACCATGGCCCAGCACATGCTGCAAGGCGCCACCATTGCCGAGCAGAACGGGATGCCCGAGGAAATCATCGTGGGCGCCTTGCTGCACGACATCGGCCATTTCACATCCGAGTTCGGCACCTACCACCCGGATGACACCGAAGACCGTCATCATGAGGACGCGGGCGCCGAGGTGCTGGAGCAGTTCTTCCCCTCGGTCATCACCGATTGCTGCCGCTATCACGTGGCAGCCAAGCGGTATCTGTGTGCCACCAAACCCGAGTATTTCAATCGCCTGTCCGCGGCGTCGGTTCACACGTTGGAACTGCAAGGTGGTCCGATGAGCGCCGAAGAAGTTGCCGCGTTCGAAGCCAACCCGAACCTGAAAGAGATCATTCAGGTCCGCTATCTGGATGAGGCCGGAAAACGCGCGGATATGGAAACCCCTGACTTTGCACATTTTGCGCCGATGGTGCAGCGTATGGTCGACAAGCACATGGAGGCCGCATGAACGCCCCGGAATATATCTTTGAAGCCAGCACCAAACCCTCGTTGCCCTGGCACGAGGTTCCCCTGATCCGCGCAACGGACGCCTCGGTCAAAGGTTATGGATGTCTGGTCGATGATCCCGAAGAGTTCGAGATCGAGATCACCCGCTGGCCACAGCAGGGGTGGCGGCCGATCGACGAAGGCACAGGCGATGAAGGCGGCTGGGTCGAAGGCACCTTTCGCGGTGAGTGGAAGGGAGACGTGCTTTACGGCGAGAACGAAGCGGTCAATGGCCACTATGTCCTGGGATGGTCAACCGATCCGCAGCAGGCGCAGACAAGCCGCCAAACAGCGCCCCGCGATCAGGTGCTGCTGTGGCACATGAACTATCACCCGGATGGCGGGCAGATGTTCTGGCCGCTCGACAACAAGCCCTTCATCATTCCTGCCGCGTTGCCCGGCGACAACCTGACGCCGGAAAAGGTGGTGGCGTTCTGGTGCGACGGTTCGCGCGGGCTGTATATCCATCCCGGTATCTGGCACGAGGGGATATTCCCGGTTGAAAACAACCAGCGGTTCCTCGACCGGCAGGGTGCGGTGCACGCTCGGGTCAGCGCTGATATCGGTCAGGAATTTGGCGTCTACCTCGCCTGCCCGCTGCGCGCCGACAAGATCAGGGACTTGTAAGAAAAGCACCGCTTGTTGCTGCGGTGCTTTTTTGGAGCACCGCATTCATTCGATTAGTTGATTTGACCGCGTATGTTTAGCAGCGCCTACAACCCCAACACATCCACCATGTCATACTGACCCGGCGCCTTGCCCTGCCCCCACAGGGCCGCCTTCAGCGCGCCGCGGGCAAAGATGGCGCGGTCCGTGGCCAGATGGCGCAGGACGATGCGTTCTCCGGGGGCGGCGAACAGAACATCATGTTCCCCCACGATGTCGCCGCCGCGAATAGCGTGAAAGCCGATATCTCCGCGCTTGCGCGCGCCGGTGATGCCGTCCCGGCCCCGGTCGGACACATCCGACAACTTGACGCCGCGCCCTTCGGCTGCGGCCTCACCCAGCATCAGCGCCGTGCCCGAAGGTGCATCGACCTTGTGATGGTGGTGACCTTCGATGATCTCGATATCGAAATCCTCATCCAATGCGGCCGCGACCTTTTTGGTCAATTGCACCAGAAGGTTGACGCCAAGGCTCATGTTTCCGGCCCGAACGATCACCGCATGGCGCGACGCGGGTTCCAAAGCTGCGATCTGTTCGTCGGACATGCCGGTGGTGCCGATCACATGCACACAGCGCGCCTGCGCGGCCAGCGCGGCAAATTCCAGAGTCGCTTCGGGCGCGGTAAAGTCGATTACGGCCTGCGCCTGTGCAAACGCCTCCAACGGGTCGTCGGTCACGGTCACGCCCAGCGCGGGGCCGCCCATCGCTTTGCCCACGTCCTGACCGATCCAGTCATGGCCTTTCCGCTCGACCACACCCACCAGGCGCGCCTGATCGCTGTCGGTGACGGTCTTGATCAGCATCTGCCCCATACGGCCCGAAGCCCCTGTAATGACGATCCCCGGAATATGGGTCATAGCGCTGGTCCTTTTTGTTCAGGTCGGCAATGTCGGCTCAAAGCCTCCTACCCCGTTCGCGCCCGCTTGGCAAAGCCCTGCTTTCGGCTTAGATCGAAGACATGGCAAAGAATAAATTCCACGATGGCCCCGGCCCGTCCCAACGGCAACTGCGTGTCGGCGAACTGATCCGTCGCACTCTGTCCGAAGTTCTGGCGCGCGGAGATGTCCACGACCCCGACCTGAACCGCTTGTCGATCACCGTAGGCGAGGTGCGCACTTCGCCCGATCTGAAGATCGCGACCGCGTATGTGCTGCCCTTGGGCGGCCGAGGGCAGGAGGACGTAATCGAGCTGCTGGCCCGCAACAAGGGTGAGCTGCGGCGCATGGTCGGCAAGAAAGTCGGCCTGAAATTCGCGCCCGATTTGCGCTTTCGGCTGGATGACACGTTTGACCGTCTGGACGACACCCGCCGTATGTTCGAACAGGACGCGGTGCGCCGCGATCTGGACGAGTGATCCGCACGTTTGTCACATTGGCGACGCTTCTCTGGGCCGCGCAGGCAGGCGCGGTCACTTGTGAAAAGCTGACCCATGAGGACAAACGTTATACGGTTTGCAACGTTGATGCCGCCAACGAAGACCTGCGGCTGTTTCTGAACGGCGAAGACGGTCAGGTATTGGGGCATTTTTCGGCGGTCAACGAAGTGCTGGCCCCGGAAGGCAAACGGCTGGCTTTTGCAATGAACGCGGGCATGTATCACGACGACCGTTCACCCGTTGGCCACTATGTCGAGGACGGGCAGGAACAGATGCGTGTGATCGCCAACCCCGGCCCCGGCAATTTCGGGTTGCTGCCCAATGGCGTGTTCTGCATCCGCAAGGGTCGGGCGGATGTGTTTGAAACGCTTGATTACGTGGATCAGGCCCCCACCTGCCGCTTTGCTACCCAATCCGGTCCAATGCTGGTGATCGACGGAGAACTGCACCCGCGCTTCCTGCCCGATTCGACCTCGCTTTATGTTCGCAATGGGGTCGGCACCAGTTCCGACGGTACGCGAGCGGTGTTTGCGATCTCGGAAGATTATGTCACCTTCCACGAATTCGGGCGTCTGTTCCGCGATGTGCTTGGCACACCAAACGCGCTGTTTTTCGACGGCAATATCTCGCGGATGTATGAGCGGGCCAGCAACCGCTCGGATCTGGGATTCTCGCTGGGGCCGATTGTCGGCGTAGTCGAAGAAATGCCCGCAAATTGACAGCGGCAGAGTGATCCGTTAACTCGCGCGCCTTAGCAAGATTCAAGGTGCATGATGGGACGTAAACGCAAGGGTCGCGACATTTCCGGCTGGCTGGTGGTGGACAAGCCCGCGGGCATGACCTCGACCGCCGTGGTCAACAAGGTGCGTTGGGCGATGGATGCCAAAAAGGCGGGCCATGCGGGCACGCTGGATCCCGAGGCGACCGGCGTTCTGGCAATTGCCTTGGGTGAGGCAACCAAGACCGTTCCCTATATCACCGATGCGTTGAAAGCCTATACCTTCACTTTGCGCCTGGGGCAGGCCACCAACACGGACGATGCCGAGGGCGAAGTGATCGCGCAAAGCGATACGCGCCCCTCGGATGACGATATCAAGCAGGCGCTGACCCGGTTTCTGGGTGACATCATGCAGGTGCCGCCCAAATTTTCGGCGGTGAAGATCGACGGCCAGCGCGCCTATAAACTGGCCCGCGATGGTGAGGACGTGGAGCTGACCGCCCGCCCCCTCTGGGTCGAGGAACTGATCCTTGTCGACCGCCCCGACGAAGACCATGTGGTGCTGGAGATGACCTGCGGCAAAGGCGGCTATGTGCGCTCGATTGCCCGCGATCTGGGCGAGGCGCTGGGTTGTCACGCCCACGTCAAGGAACTGCGCCGCATCTGGTCCGGCCCCTTCGAGGCCGAGGACGGGTTAAGCATCGAGCAGATTGACGAAATGGCGAAAACAACCGCGCTGGACGAATATCTGCACCCACTGGAAACCGGCCTGTCCGACCTGCCCGAGCTGAAATGCACCGCCGAGGGGGCAACCCGTCTGCGCAATGGCAATCCGGGCATGGTGCTGGCCTCAGACATTGAATACGGCGACGAGGCCTGGGCATCGTTCGACGGCAAGGCCGTGGCCGTGGGCATCTATAAATCCGGTGAATTGCACCCTAGCCGGGTGTTCGTCGACTGAGAGCCGTGTTAGGCGAAGGGCATGATCACCCGTTCCCACACCAAGGGCGACGCGCCCTCGACCGCCATCTATTCCGATTGCGAGAAATACCGCTATAGCCTGACCCGCATCTGGGACCCTGAAGGGCGCAAGGCGCTGTTTGTGATGCTGAACCCGTCAACCGCGACCGAGGTGCAGAACGACCCGACGGTGGAACGCTGTGAACGGCGCGCACGCGCGCTTGGGTTCGGCGCGTTTCAGGTCGCGAACATCTTTGCCTGGCGCGATACCGACCCGCGCAAGATGCGGGCTGCCGCCGATCCGGTCGGGCCCGGGAACGACGCGGCCATTCTTGACGGTGTGCGATGGGCCGATCAGGTCATCGCGGCCTGGGGTACGCACGGCGCGCATCTGGGACGCGGCCCTGCGGTGGAAACCCTGTTGCGAGGCACCGGCCAATCGCTGTTCCATCTGGGCCTGACCAAAGACGGTCATCCCAAACATCCGCTTTATATCGCATACACGCGTCAGCCTGAGGTCTGGTGACAAAGGATTAACCATTTCAAAGGTTTACCTTTGACCTGGTGACGGGCGACATGGGATATTCCACCCTCGGAGCATCATGCTTTCGGAGGGGTTCAATGTTTCTGGCCGGATTGCTTGGACTGGCCGCCATCGGCGGCGCTGCTTACGCGATGAGCGATTTTCTGATCGAAGAGGACGACACGCCGGATGAAAACCCGGAAGGTGAGCCATCGGCTGAGGTTGATACCGGTGAGTTTCTGGTCATCGGTGAAGGTGTCGAAGACCCGGAAAACGCTAACACCGAACCTTCGCCGGACAGTGGCGAGGCACCCTCCACCGGGACTGTGATCTCGGAATGTGAAGGCGATCTCGTGATTGCCGGTGGCGATGGTTCGGACGTGATTACCGGGCAGGACGGTGTCGATCAGATCAACGGCTACGGCGGGGACGACACGATAAACGGTGCCAAGGGCAACGACGTTCTGCACGGGGGCGACGGCGCGGATGAAATATCGGGCGGGCAGGGAAATGACATCCTGCACGGTGAGGCGGATGGCGACCTTTTGTTCGGAGATGACGGGGATGACGCCCTTTACGGTCACTTTGGTGACGACACTCTGGATGGCGGTGCGGGTGAGGACGAACTGTTTGGCGGTCAGGGCGACGACAGGCTGGACGGCGGCGCAGGGGATGATGCGTTGCAGGGCGGGTTCGGGGATGATGTTCTGAACGGTGGCGAAGGTGAGGATACTGTCTTTGGCGGGGACGGAAACGACTTTGTTTTCGGGATCGAAGAAGGTGCCGCCGAAAGGGATTTCCTGAACGGCGGTGCGGGTGACGATACCATTCTGGCAGGCGGCAAAGACGTGGTGACGGGCGGAGCCGGGGCCGATGATATCGTGCTGAACCCCGGCGACGATCAGGTGACCGTGATGGGTTTTCAACCCGGCGAAGACAAGCTGCTGGTGACGTGGGAGGATGAGACCGACCCGGCAATCGAGGTTGAGGTCGACGCCGAAAACGCCAACCTGACAAGGGTTTTCATAGATGGCCAGGAAGTTGCGCAGGTATATGGTGCCGAAGGGATGACAGCGGCCGACATTCAGCTGATCACCGAAGCCCAGTTGGCGCAATACGGGCAGATGGCCTGAGCCCGTAGAAACCCTTTGCCATTTGGGTCAAATGCGCTTATACGCGCCCATCCGCATCGGAATCGGTGCGGTCTTCTCCATGGGCCTGTGCTGGACGACATCCCGGCCTGCGCCATCAACCCTAACCTTAAAAGGAGACCCCGATGTCGATCACTGCCGCTGAAAAAACACGCGTCATGCAAGAATTCGCAACCAAAGAAGGCGACACCGGTTCGCCTGAAGTTCAGGTTGCTATCCTGACCTCGCGCATCAACACCCTGACCGAGCACTTCAAGACCCACAAGAAAGACAACCACGGTCGTCGTGGTCTGCTGAAAATGGTTGCTCAGCGCCGTAAGCTGCTGGACTACCTGAAGGGCAAGGAAGAGGCGCGCTACCAGGACCTGATCAAAAAGCTGGGCATCCGCCGCTAAACGTAATTGTTACGTTTTGTACCGGTTCTGAACCCCGGTTTGTAAGATTTGTACGCCCGCCCAATTGGCGGGCGTTTTCTTATGTGGACGAATGTCAAGTATTCCAACCGACCAAAGCTGCAGTGGTAAACTCAATCTTGGTTGGCAAGGTGAGCCCAATCTGGACATTGACGAACGGCCATGCGCATCGTGAGGCATGTCGCTCACGGAAGACCTAAACCAAATTTTAGAAACTGTCTTGCCGACCGATCCCAGCTTTCAGCAGATCGAATATGCGGTGATAGACAATTGCATTAGTGAAACCCGGCGATACGCCTTGGAAGGCTCCACCGAAGCCTTCTTGATGTCCGCGATGCGTCTACTGGCACTTCCCGACAATGGGCACACACGGCTGATCCCGAACGATGCGATCAAAGTGCTTCCGCTGAGGTTCGTGAGCGTAGGGCGTTCTGTGCAACTCGTCGGCGCGTTTCCAGAGATAACCGCACCGCGAGGAGAACTGATTGCAGTCAATGGCGCAGCTTTGAGCCAGATTGAAGCAAAGGCGGAACAGTTTCTTGCGGGAACATGCCAAAGGAAGCGAGTCATCGGACCGATTCTTTTGGCTTGGCCGTACGCCTTGGCACGTTTGGGTTTTTCGTCAAACGGTGGAACGACCGAGTACCGTGTGCAGGACGAAAATGGGCAGATAACCAATCTGAAAGTGGCAAATGGAAACACTGTTCCTGGATCGATGCTCTACCCGAGAAATGAGCACGGCAAGGATGATCCAACCTGGGTGCCTGAGACTTTTGCGGAAATAAAGGACTGGCAAGATCTTGGGCTATCAATAGCGTTGCCGAGCTTTTTTGCTCCGAACGAAACAACGCTGCACAAAGCCGTCTCAGCCGCGGTGGAACGCGTGCGCGCCCGTCCGAACGGAACGCTTTTGATTGACGTTCGCGGAAACACCGGCGGCGATTTTCTTCTGACTATGCCTTTGATAGACGCGATCTCGCAAATCGCAAGCAAGCAGGTTGTTGTGCTTGTTGATAAATTCACGTTTTCCGCGGCGATAGTGTTTGTGGCCATCCTCAAACATCGTTTGGGAAACAGGCTCAAACTCATCGGGGAAGAAATGGGTGACGGGTTGATGTTCTTTGCCGAGGGCGGGTTGCTCGATTTGCCGACCAGCGGGGCGGTTGTTCGATACTCATCAGCCTTTCACGATTGGAAGAATGGAAGGACTGACAAAACCACTCCGCCCGAAATCGCGCGGAAGATCGTTCCCGTAGGGGCACTGAATTTGGATTTGGAATGGGTCGCAAGTCGTGCAGATGAGGATGCGGACGGCGCCTTCTATCAACGAGTTCTCAGAAGCATGAGCACTTAGGCAAACAGCCGCGACGGCACCGCGGTGCCCATCCGCGACGCCGCTCGGTATGGCTTTTGATGTCTCTGGTCAGATTGCCTGCCACTTTTTGTAGGTATCGACCGCCAAGGCGGTGTCGATCACGAACATCGCAACCGCGGTTACCATCGCCAGCATCGACAGCCAGAACGACCCGCTTGCCGAGGCGACGGCCAGTGTCATGCCGCCGACGCAGGTGGCAATCGCAGCGGCTTTTTCCAGGCCGCTCATGTCGGTCAGGACGATGCCCGCAAGTTTGGTGAACCCGACGGACGCCTTGGCGACGCCCAGCATTGCCTTCATCATGGCCAGATCGCTGCCCGCCGTTCCGGCCTTGGCGATTGCACCGGCGTGGCGGCTGATCGGGCCGCTGCATTTGACGGCAATCCCGGCCCCGGCCCGAGTCACCGTCTTGGTTCCGAGCGCCTGATAAACCCCCAGCGCGGCCATGGCCATCGTGATGATATCGGCAAACGCCTTGGCGGCGGCCCCGATAAAGGTGTTCAGCGCGGCCTTCTTGCGCTTTTTCCTGCTGGTGCCCAGCGGTGCCCCCAAAAGCGGTGTGTCCCCCTGCATCAGGATCAGGCTGTCCGCAGTTTCCTGCACCGAGAACGGCGCGGCATCGACGGGAACCGTGGCGGCTTCGGCCTCGGGTATCGGGTCGGGAGACAGGAACCGCGCCTTGATCTGCGCCTGCTGGTCGGCCGGTAGCGCGCGGATATCGGCCCCTTCGTCTGAGGCATAAAGCTCTTCCCATGCGCTTTCCATGATCGCGGCCACGTCCGCCGCGCTTGGTTCGGCGGCAGGAGCTGTCATCAGCGGCATCTTGGGGCCTGCATCAAGGTCGATGTCCTCCACCGCGTCCTCGGGGAGCTTGTCGAGCATCTCGATGAATGACTCGTCGAACACATCAGGGTTGAATGAAATGCCAGAGGCGGAATGGAGCTTCATGGGTAAACCTACTTTCTTTAACTTTGACACAATAAGCCTGCACAATAGACGAGTTTTGAATTCTCTCTGTGGTGAACATCACACTTGAACAGCCAGTCGCCCCCCCCGGACGCCGCCAGCCGGGGCGCGCGCGGCGTTTCGTGGCAGCAGCAGGACGCGTGTCTGTAGATCAGCCGTTATTCGGGAAGACCGGCCTTTTTCCACCCTTCGCGCCAGCTTTCGGAACAGGCCGGAACGGTAAAGATCGGCAGCCTGGTCTGATCCGAGGAAGCGGTGATATCCGGGCGCAGCGCTTTCAGGTCGCTTATCGCCGCCTGCGCCGCTGCGGCATCGGACATCTGACCCAAGGCGGCAATAAGCATCAGGTGGCTCATGACAAATCCTGACCGAACGGCCAGAGCGTCACGCGCTGCGGCGGCGGCCTCGTCATACCGGCGCAGCTGAAACAGCGCACTTGCCCGGGCGATATGTGCCGCATGACGCATCGGGTCTTTCGGGCTGAGTTCAATGGCATGTGTTGCGTGGTCCAAAGCCTCGTCCGATCGGTTCAACATGCACAGGTTGATGGAGGCGAGCATGTGGACGCTTGCAGCATTGGGGTTTTCGGCCAGCGCCTGTTTGAACGCCGCACGCGCACGCGGCAGGTCGCGGGCCAGCATCGAGATTGAATGCGCCGCATAAGCCATGGCAATGCCGTCGGAGCGGTCGCTCATGAGAACGCGTTCAGCCGCGCTGATGGCGGCCTTGGGCCCTTCGCCGATGGGATCAAGCCCCTGCACAAGCCGCTGAATATGCAGCCAGGCCAGCAGCCCTGCGGCAGCGGCGTAATCCGGGTCGCGGTCCAGCGCCAGCGTTGTCAGCCGGATGGCTTCGCGATTGGCGTCATCTGTCAGCAGATGAAAATGCGACAGCGCCTGAAGGTAGAGTTCATAGGCTTCGAGATTTTCTGTCGGCTTGGCGCGGGACCGGTTCGTTTCGGCGTGGCGCAGCGATGGCTCGATCGCTGTGACGACCTCTTGCGTGACCTTGTCCTGAAGGTCGAAGATATCGTCCAGCACTCCGTCAAAGCGATCGGCCCACAGGTGGCTGCCATTTTCCGCATCGATCAACTGCCCGGTGATCCGGACACGCTGTCCCGCACGGCGGACGGACCCTTCCAGCACATACCGAACCCCGAGCGTCAGGCCGACCTGGCGGATATCCGTCGTTTTTCCCTTGAAGATGAAGGACGAGTTGCGGGCCACGACCATCAGCCAGCGAAAGCGCGACAGTTCCGTGATGATGTCTTCGGTTATGCCGTCGGCAAAGAACTCTTGCTCGGGGTCGCCGGACATGTTGTCGAAGGGCAGAACGGCGATCCCCGGACGGGTGTCGGCGGGTGTAGCAAGATGGGCGGTTGAACCCTTTGGCCAGCACCAGACACCAACGCGGCGCGTGATGTTCTTCAGCTCGGCCTGCCCGCCGCCGTCGAACAGGGCCGCATCGCCCCGGTCAAGGCTGTGATGCGCCGTGTCCGAGATCAGGATCTGGTCGGGTTTGGCCAATGCTTCGAGCCGGGCAGCGACATTGATGCCATCACCGAAAATGTCTTCGCCTTCCGTGATGACCTCGCCCGTGTGAATACCGATGCGCAGCCGCAGCCCTTCGGGCTTGTCGCAGGATTGCAGGGCAATCGCAAAATCCGACGCGTCGGACGTTGACCGGAATTCGGCGATCCAGCCATCCCCCATGCTTTTGATCAATGTGCCGTTGTGGGTTTCCAGCAGGGCGGTGAGCGTGTCGTCACGGAACGATTTCAGCGCTGCAAGTGTACCCTGCCGGTCCTGATCCATAAGCGCCGAGTACCCGACAACGTCAGCCGCCAGCACTGTCGTAAGCCGTCTTTTCATTCGCACCCCCAATGAAAGTGAGGTTAGCGCAGTGATCCGGTTCTGTCAGGCCATTTCCCGGACGGGGGGCAATGGCACGCATCGCACCATCATGCGGCCCCTGTGCCTTGTATCGCGCTGCGAGGGGTCAGGGCCTGCCTCAGCATGATCCGGCCAGCTTTTTCGGTTTCGCTTTCCTTCGAACGCATTCTCATGTATGCGCGCGGTATCTGAGACGTTGTGCCCTGACCCCGGCACTCGAACGGAAGATAAATGGGGTCGGCGGCAATGGGGCCGCCATGCAAAACCGGAGACCCGCAGGGGCGGGAGTGCTCCGTTCTAGGATACGCATATGTTTGATGTAACGAAGAAATCGATGCAGTGGGGCGAGGAGACGCTGACACTGGAAACCGGCAAGGTTGCCCGTCAGGCCGACGGCACCGTGATTGCCACGCTGGGCGAAACCAGCGTCATGGCCAACGTGACCTTTGCCAAGAGCCAAAAACCCGGTCAGGACTTTTTCCCGCTGACCGTACATTACCAAGAGAAATACTATGCCGCCGGTAAGGTTCCGGGTGGCTTCTTCAAGCGCGAGGCGCGCCCGACCGAGAAAGAGACGCTGACCGCGCGTCTGATCGACCGTCCGATCCGCCCGCTGTTCGTTGACGGTTTCAAAAACGAAGTTCTGGTGATGTGCACCGTGCTGAGCCACGATCTGGTCAATGATCCCGACATCGTTGCAATGATCGCCGCGTCGGCTGCGCTGACCATTTCCGGCGCGCCGTTCATGGGCCCGATCGCCGGTGCCCGCGTTGGATTCGTGGATGGCGAATACGTCCTGAACCCGACCGTGGACGACATGCAGGACCTGCGCCTGAACCCTGAACAGCGTCTGGATCTTGTTGTTGCCGGTACCAAAGACGCCGTGATGATGGTTGAATCGGAAGCCTATGAGCTGTCCGAGGCCGAAATGCTGGGTGCGGTGAACTTTGCGCATGAGCAGATCCAGCCGGTCATCGACCTGATCATTTCGCTGGCCGAAGACGCCGCGAAAGAGCCGTTCGAATTCGTCGCACCCGATTACTCGGAGCTCTACACCGCCGTGTCGGCTGCCGGTGAAGAGCAGATGCGCGCCGCGTTCGCGATCACCGACAAGCAGGAGCGCACCGCCGCTGTTGCCGCTGCCCGTGAAACGATCAAGGAAGCGCTGACCGAGGAACAGCTGGAAGACGCCAACCTTGGTTCGGCGATGAAAAAGCTGGAAGCCGGCATTCTGCGCGGTGACGTCGTCAAGGGCGGCAAGCGCATCGACGGTCGATCGACCACCGATGTTCGCGCCATCGAAGCCGAAACCTCATTGCTGCCGCGCACCCACGGCTCTGCCCTGTTCACCCGCGGTGAAACCCAGGCGCTGGCCGTGACCACGCTGGGCACCGGCGACGATGAGCAGTTCATCGACGCGCTGCACGGCAACTTCAAATCGAACTTCCTGCTGCATTACAACTTCCCCCCCTATTCGGTTGGTGAAGTGGGCCGCGTGGGTTCGCCCGGCCGTCGCGAAATCGGTCACGGCAAGCTGGCATGGCGCGCGCTGCAGGCGGTTCTGCCTGCGCCGACCGACTTCCCCTATACCATCCGCGTGGTGTCCGAGATCACCGAATCCAACGGCTCCAGCTCGATGGCGTCAGTCTGCGGCGGTTCGCTGTCGATGATGGATGCGGGTGTTCCGCTGAAAGCCCCGGTTGCCGGTGTGGCCATGGGTCTGATCCTGGAAGATGACGGGTCTTACGCGGTTCTGACCGACATTCTGGGTGACGAAGACCACCTGGGCGACATGGACTTCAAGGTTGCTGGTACTGCAAACGGCATCACCTCGCTTCAGATGGACATCAAGGTCGCGGGCATCACGCCTCAGATCATGGAAACCGCCCTGGCACAGGCCAAGGACGGCCGGATGCACATCCTGGGCGAGATGGGCAAAGCCCTGTCCGAGACCAACGAGTTCTCGGTCCACGCACCGCGCATTGAGACCATGAACATCCCGACCGACAAGATCCGTGAAGTGATCGGTTCGGGCGGCAAGGTCATCCGCGAGATCGTCGAGGTTTCGGGTGCCAAGGTCGACATCAACGACGATGGCGTCATCAAGATCGCATCGCCCGATGGGGAATCGATCAAGAAGGCCTATGACATGATCTGGTCGATCGTGGCCGAGCCGGAAGAAGGTCAGGTCTATACCGGCAAGGTGGTCAAGATCGTCGATTTCGGTGCCTTCGTGAACTTCTTTGGCAAGCGCGACGGTCTGGTCCACGTGTCCCAGATCGAAAACCGCCGCCTGAACCATCCGTCGGATGTTCTGAAGGAAGGTCAGGAAGTGAAGGTCAAGCTGCTGGGCTTTGACGATCGCGGCAAGGTTCGCCTGTCGATGAAAGTGGTCGATCAGGAAACCGGCGAAGAGATCGTTCCCGAGAAGAAAGAAAAGAAAGAGGAAAGCGCAGAATAATCTGCCAACCCTCAGATTGAATGCGAAAGGCCCCGGTTTCGACCGGGGCTTTTTTGTCCGCGCGGTCAGGAGTGTCGGGCGTCCCGTGGCTTGGTAAATCAATTGTTAACACTTCATGCGTGTATTTACTCAACCATAAGGATGATCATGTTGCATTCAGGGATGCTTTTCGACCGTGGCCTCGATAACCGTTTTCGAAATCAGCGCAGACCCCTACAGCAATAAAAGCGTCGATATTACTGCCGCTTATTCCGTTGATATCACCGACAATGACGCCCTGTTGCAGGATCCTGACCCTGACAGCGCGCAGCTTGACCTGTCGGCCCTGCCCGGTTTTTCCGGGACAAGCCAGAATTTCAGCACCTTCGAAAGCTATTCGGGAACGGTGAACGGGGCACCTGTCACCTTCATTCTGGTTCAGTTCTCGAACCCGCGCTACATCATCGTCACCTCGGGTCAGGCGCAGTTGAACGATACGATCACGGGGACCAGCTTTGGCGGGACGGCAGCGCCAACCACGTATCAGACCTTGCCGTCTTTCGTGTGTTTCACCGCCGGGTCCCTGATCCGGACGCCCGTCGGGCTGCGCCGGGTCGAGACGCTGAATCCCGGCGACCCGGTTGTCAACGCCAAGGGCCATACCCGCCCGGTGCGCTGGATCGGCAGGCGTCGCTTGTCAGCGCAGGAGTTGCAGCAGGACCCTCATCTCTGCCCGGTACGGATCATGGCGGGGTGTTTCGGGACAAACAGCCCAAGCCGTGATCTGGTCGTCTCACCACAACACCGGATCGCCGTCACTTCGGCGATGATGGAGCTGATGCATTGCGAGACCGCGATGCTGGCCCCGGCCAAGGGGCTGATCAATGGGCGGACAATTGTTCAGGAGCTGCCCGCGCAAGGGGTCGAATACGTCCATATCCTCTTTGACCGGCATGAGCTGGTGAACGTCGAAGGCATCTGGTCCGAATCCTTCTATCCCGGTGACACGACATTGGGCGCGATGGCACCGGCCACAAGGCGCGAGCTGTTCACCCTGTTTCCGAATCTGGCCTGCGGTGCCGGTGGCTATGGATCAACCGCGTTGCCGGTGCTGAAACCCTTTGAGGTTCGGGTGCTGAAGGCGGATCTGACGCTGCCCTGCTGGACTCCTGTCCCGAACACATCTGCACACGCCGCCTGACAGGGGTGCCGATCAGTGGGCAACCCCGCCGGGGCCGTGTTTCAGTAGATGCCACTGGCCATAGCTGTCCTTTAGGTCCAGCTTGATCGCGGCATCAGAGCGGGTCGAGGCGCTGCCGATCTCGGCAATGGAAAACTCGATCCCGCCGGGGATATCGATGCGCACCCGATGCGCGCCGCCGCCATGTGGGGCCTGGATCGGCTGTCCGGTGGAATTCAGGACATCACCAACGGTAACGCTGGCCGTGCGTTCTTCGAGGTCCATCTCGAATTCGATCGGCAGGTAGAGCGTGTCATGGACCGTCTCGCACATTGCCCTGAACACGTACCAATGCGTCGCCATTTCTTCGGTTTCTTCGCCGTGAAAGACCTTTTCCAACGCGTCGCGCTGTGCCGGGGTTGCTGCGGGATCGACGATCACCTGCATCTCGCCGCCGCCTTCAAAGATCGGCCCCGGCCAGGCATAGATCAGCGCGGCTTTGGTCCCGCTAAGGTCGGTGTCGCCGAAATGCCCTTTGGTCACCTCAAGCACTTCGAACCCCCGGCAATCGCCATGGGTCGGCAACTCTTCGAACTGGCAGGGGCAGGCATAGCCGCAATTGCAGTTCCCGAAACTCTCTCCTTCAACATACCAATCTGTAAAAGCCATGGTCTTCTCCCGCTAAGTACAGTCCGACAGCCCGAGGTGATTGGTCTTATGCCTGAGTTTTGCCCCGGAACATCTTATCACAAATTGCCCCGAACCAGAACCTGAGGGCCGTGAGACGGCAGATGAACGGGCCTGCCCAGCCCCGGATCTATTCATTCACGCGCGTCCAAAACCCTGTGAAACGAAGTGATAACCCCGCGCCTTTCCTTTCCGCCAAGCCCGCCCACATCGAAGCCAAGCAGAGTTTGGAGCAACGGAGACAATCATGATCAAGCACGTTTTACTTACCTCAACGGCCCTCGCCGTCAGCGCGACGGCGCTTGCCGCGCAGAGCCTGGGCGACGGCACCTATATTCAGGGCTTTGTCGGGTACAGCCAGCTGCAGGACAGCGATTTCGCGGGCACGATCGGCGGCGCGCCGCAATCGGTCGACACAGAGTTCGACGCGGGTTTCGGTCTGGGCGTGGCCATCGGCAAGGAGATCCCGCAATGGTCCAATGACAGGTTCGGCACGCGGATTGAGCTGGAGCTGTCTTACCGCGACAGCGACGTGGATGGTGTGAACTTCTCGGGCAACGGGCCGGGGGCCGAGGGCAATATCTCGGGCGATGTCACACAGACCTCATTGTTTGCCAATGTGCTGTTCGATTTCAAACAGACGGGTGCGCTGACGCCCTATGCCGGGTTTGGCCTGGGGGCCACTTATTCGGATCTGGATTTTGCCTATGGGCCGGGTGTGGTGCTGGATGACAGCGACACCACCTTTGCCGCGCAGCTGATCGCCGGTGTGGCTTACGAGATCAACCCGTCAACCGCCTTTACCGTCGACGCCCGCTATGCCCGCGCCTTTGACGTCTCGTCGCGGCGACTGGCCCCGAACGGCGCGTTGACCGGCATTGTCGAAGACGATCTGGATACGTTCAGTGTCAATTTCGGGCTTCGGTACAAGTTCTGAGGTCTAGGGGCAGGTTTCTCTCAGGTCATCCTGCCCCCGCCTGCTTCATCTGGCCCCAAATATCCTCGGGGGGAATTGTGCCGGCAGGCGCGATGGGGGGCAGACAGCCCCCCTGACCCGGGAACCGCCTCAGGACGGCGCTTTGGTCTTGCGCAGATAGGGGAAGATCGTCTCGAACGCGCCGAATTTGGCCGTGGCGTCTTCGTTCGACACAGAGGGCGGGATGATCACGTCTTCACCCGGCACCCAGTTGGCGGGCGTTGCGACACCTTTCGACGACATCTGCAACCCATCCAGCGCGCGCAGGATTTCCGCAAAGTTGCGACCCACGGTCATCGGATAGGTCATCGACAGTTTCAGCTGCTTGTCCGAGCCGATAATAAAGACCGACCGCACGGTGGCGCTGTCCGCCGGGGTGCGGCCATCGGGAAGGTAAGCTTCGGCAGGCAGCATGTCGAAGGCTTTCGACACGGCCAGACCGTCATCAGCGATGATCGGGAAACTGGGATTGGCCTTGCCGTATTCCTCGATGTCCTTCTTCCATTTCTTGTGGTCTTCAACACCGTCAACCGACACGCCGATCACCTTGGTGTTGCGCGCGGCCCATTCGTCGTTCAGCTGCGCGACGGCCGAGAATTCGGTGGTGCAGACAGGCGTGAAATCCTTGGGGTGCGAGAACAGAATGGCCCAGCTGTCGCCAATCCAGTCGTGAAACTGAATGGTGCCCTGATCTGTTTCTGCGGTGAAGTTCGGGACCGTATCGTTGATGCGCAAACCCATGGCTACTTCCTTTCCTGTTGAAAATCCGAGTCGATTGCCTGAAACCTAATCACTTTGTGCGAAGGTTAAACCTTTCATCGTGGTCGCGGCCAAGGAATTCGCCGGTTTCACTGGAAAAATAATTTGATCAAATTATCTATTGCCCCCTCTTCGCTTGGGTGACAGAGTGTCGGCGAACAGCCGGATTCTAGCTGAACCGACAGGAGGGCTCAGGATGATCGAGAAACGGAATTTCTATATCAATGGTCAATGGGTCGCGCCGTCGCAACCCAATGATTTCGAGGTCATCAACCCCTCGACCGAGGAGCCGTGC
The DNA here is from genome assembly GCF_056536285.1 of Ruegeria sp. AF3. Taxonomy (NCBI): domain Bacteria; kingdom Pseudomonadati; phylum Pseudomonadota; class Alphaproteobacteria; order Rhodobacterales; family Roseobacteraceae; genus Ruegeria; species Ruegeria sp. AF3. The sequence goes on from NZ_JBQFJM010000001.1 coordinate 1,634,987, forward strand.
GCGGTGATCTCGCTGGGTGGTCAGGCCGACACGGATGCGGCGGTTGCCGCCGCCAAGGCCGCCCTGCCGGGCTGGATGGCAACGCCGGTGGAGACCCGCATCGCACTGGTCGAGAAGCTGATCGACATCTACCAGACCCGCGCGGAAGATCTGGCGCAGGCCATGTCGCTGGAAATGGGTGCGCCGATTGACATGTCGCGCAGCCAGCAGGTTGGTGCAGGCACATGGCATTTACAGAACTTCATCCGCGCGGCCAAGGCGTTTCAGTTTGAACGCCCTCTGGGGGATCACGCCCCGAATGACCGGATCATCTATGAGGCGGTTGGCGTGGCCGCATTGATCACGCCCTGGAACTGGCCGATGAACCAGGTCACGCTCAAGGTCGGTGCGGCGGCGATTGCGGGCTGCACGATGGTTCTGAAACCCTCCGAGCAAAGCCCGCTGAATGCGATGATCTTTGCCGAGATGATGGACGAGGCAGGGTTCCCGCCCGGTGTATTCAATCTGGTGAACGGCGATGGCCCGGGCGTTGGTTCGCAGCTGTCGGGTCATCCCGACGTGGATATGGTCAGCTTTACCGGATCGACCCGTGCGGGTACGGCAATTTCGAAGAACGCGGCGGAAACGCTCAAGAAAGTGCATCTGGAGCTGGGCGGCAAAGGCGCCAATGTGGTCTTTGCCGATGCCGATGAAAAGGCTGTCAAACGCGGCGTGCTGCATATGATGAACAACACCGGCCAAAGCTGTAATGCCCCCAGCCGGATGCTGGTGCAGCGCCCGATCTATGATCAGGCCGTTGAGATCGCCGCCGAGGTCGCCAGCAAGGTCACGGTGGGCAATGCCGCGGACGAGGGCCGCCATATCGGACCCGTCGTGAATGAGGTTCAATGGACCAAGATTCAGGACCTGATCCAGAAAGGTATCGACGAAGGGGCGCGGCTGGTCGCGGGCGGCACCGGACGCCCTGAGGGGCTGAACAAGGGCTATTATGTCCGCCCCACGGTCTTTGCCGATGCCAACAACCAGATGACCATCGCGCGCGAGGAAATCTTTGGCCCCGTCCTGACCATGATCCCGTTCGACACCGAGGAAGAGGCTGTCGAGATCGCCAATGACACGCCTTATGGCCTGACCAATTATGTGCAGACGCAGGACAAGGCGCGCGCCAACCGCATGGCGCGGGTTCTGCGGTCGGGCATGGTCGAGATGAACGGCCAGTCGCGCAGCGCGGGCTCTCCGTTTGGTGGGATGAAGCAATCCGGCAACGGGCGCGAAGGTGGCGTTTGGGGGCTGGAAGACTTTCTGGAAGTCAAATCCGTCGGCGGCTGGGCGGCTGAATAATACACCCAGCGCAATGCAAGATGAGAGGGCGAGGCAACGCGGTTGCCTCGCCCGTGTTATGTCAGACAGGCCGCACCACTAGCTGGGGTTCCCCGTCGGACGTATGGCGACGGGAACGACCGTCCCAGCCAATCTCTCCTGTCACGCGCTGGCGATAGGCCGAGAAACTGTCGAACCGGACTACATCGACAGGCGTGTCGAACTGTAGGGTCACCCGGCGGTGTGCACCGTCCCCCAGCATGGTCAGACCACGAATTTCCGCCGTGAAGGGCTGGCCCAGGTATCGACCTTCGACCCGGTCGCCCACGCGCAAGCGCATCCGGTTGCCCGCCATCGCGTGCAATGTGTTCCAGTCGCGCACCCCATGTTGATGAGCCACCAGTTCCAGCGCCTGACCGTGCGACAGCTGAACGCCGGTGTCGTGCAGTTTCCGTCGCAGGCGTTTGGCCTGCTCTTTCAGCTCCTCCAGCGGAGCGATGTCTTGTGACAGTGTCATGTTTTGCCTCGTTTCCTTGAACGGGCGCGAGTTTAGGACGGGGTTCGCATTACCATCCGCGCGCCGGGAAAGGGCAACAGATGTTTGTTCAACCGGGTTTCACCAAAGCCTATGGCCGCGAACGGCAGGGGACCCGAACCTGCAGTGCTTTTTGGCAGCGGTCGGGCCTTCTGTCAATCAGGCGTCGGCCTGCGCCGCCTCATAGGCCAACATGGCCCGTTTGACCGGCAGACCCCAGTGATAGCCGCCCAACCCCCCGGATTTGCGCAGGGCGCGGTGACACGGGATCAGCCAACTGACCGGGTTTCGCCCGACCGCCGTGCCCACGGCGCGCACGGCCTGCGGCGAACCCACGCGCTGCGCGATCTCGGAATAGGTCGTCACCTGCCCCGACGGGATGTGCATCAGTGCTTCCCATACCTTGATCTGCAAGGGCGAGCCGATCAGGTAGAGCGGCGTCGGCTCTAACCGGTCGCGGGCCGTGCCGAAAGCGCTGAGAACCCAGGGGCGCAGACGCATGGTATCTTCGACATAATCCGCGTTGGGCCAGCGCGAGACCATATCCTCCATCGCCGCCTTCTCTCCGGTTTCGGCCCCGAAGGCGATGCCGCAGATCCCCTTGTCGGTGCCCATGACCAGCGCGGGACCAAAGGGGCATTCGAACCAGCCCCAATAGATCGTCAGACCCGTGCCCTTGCGGGCGTATTCGCCGGGGCTCATGGATTCCCATTTCAGGAACAGATCATGCAGGCGGCCACTGCCGGACAGGCCGACATTATGGGCGGTTTCAAGCGTGGTGAACCGTTCGCGCAGCAGCGCCTTTGCATGGCCCAGCGTAAGGTATTGCTGATACCGTTTTGGCGACACACCAGTCCAACGCGAGAACAGGCGCTGGAAATGCGCCGGGCTCATATCCATCTGGCGGGCCAACTCATCGAGGCTGAGGGTTTCACCGCCCTGATCAATCAGGTCGATTGCCCGGCGCATGACGTTATAGTGGTATCCGCTTTCGGGGGTCTGGACGTTCATGGTTGCACCTCATTGTCTGGCACAAACCATAGCGCGCGCGACACGCTGCCGCGACCCGGAACTTGCGCATTGGCTTTGGGCTTGTGTCGCGGCCCCTCGGGCGGCATTAAGGCCCGGATGGCAAAGCAACTCGACTATCATACGATCCGCGAGATCTTTACGCGCTTTCAGGAGGCCGACCCCGAACCCAAGGGTGAGCTTGAGCATGTGAATGTCTACACGCTGGTCGTGGCCGTGGCGCTGTCGGCGCAGGCAACCGATGCGGGGGTCAACAAGGCCACGCGCGAATTGTTCAAGATCGCCGATACGCCGCAAAAGATGCTGGATCTGGGCGAGGAGGGCCTGATCGAGCATATCAAGACCATCGGACTGTTCCGCCAGAAGGCCAAGAACGTCATCAAGCTGAGCCGTATTCTGGTCGAAGACTATGGCGGTGAAGTCCCAAATTCCCGTGCAGCGCTGCAATCGCTGCCGGGTGTCGGGCGCAAGACCGCCAACGTTGTGCTGAACATGTGGTGGCGGCAGCCGGCGCAGGCTGTGGACACGCATATCTTTCGCGTCGGCAACCGCACCGGCATCTGCCCTGGCAAGGACGTGGACGCGGTCGAGCGCGCCATCGAAGACAACATCCCCGCCGATTTTCAACTCCATGCGCATCACTGGCTGATCCTGCATGGCCGGTACCATTGCAAGGCGCGCAAGCCGCAATGCCCGACCTGCATCATCCGTGATCTCTGTCAATTCGAGGACAAGACATTATGAAAACCTACCAGCTGACCGGTATCGGAAATGCCGTTGTGGACGTGATCTCGCAGGCCGATGACAGTTTCCTGGAACTGATGGGCATTGAAAAGGGCATCATGCAGCTGATCGAGCAGGAGCGCGGCGAGCTGCTGTATGCCTCGATGGAGGGCCGGGTACAGACGCCGGGCGGGTCTGTTGCCAACACGATTGCGGGCGCGGGTGCGCTGGGGTTGGATGCCGCCTTTATCGGACGGGTGCATGACGACGCGCTGGGCCGGTTCTATGCGGATGCGATGAACGAAGATGGCGTCGATTTCGTGAACCCGCCTGTTCCGGGCGGGGAATTGCCGACCTCGCGCTCGATGATCTTTGTCTCGCCCGATGGCGAGCGGTCGATGAACACCTATCTGGGCATCTCCTCGGAACTGTCGTCGCATGACGTGCCCGATGAGGTCGCCGGAAGCAGCCAGATCATGTTCCTTGAGGGCTATCTGTTCGACAAGGAAAAGGGAAAAGCCGCGTTTCTTGAGGCCGCACGCGCCTGCCACAAGGGCGGCGGCAAGACCGGGATCGCCATTTCCGACCCGTTCTGCGTGGAACGGCACCGGGTCGATTTCCTACTGCTGATCGAGAATGAGCTGGATTTCGTCATTGGCAACGAGGCCGAAATCAAATCGCTGTTTGAAACCGACGATCTGGAAGAGGCGCTGATCAAGACCGCCGAGATTTGCCCGCTGGTGGTTTGCACGCGCTCGGGTGATGGCGTGACCGTCCTGAACGGAGGCGCGCGCATCGAAGTGCCGGTCAAGAGGATCGTCCCCGTAGATGCAACAGGTGCCGGTGACCAGTTCGCTGCGGGGTTCCTGTACGGAATGGCCACAGGACGCGACTACGAGACCTGTGCCAGGATCGGCAACGTCTGTGCCCGCGAGGTTATCAGCCATATCGGCCCGAGACCCGAGGCGGATATGCTGGAATTGTTGCGGGAAGAAGGGTTGCTTTGAGTCCAAGGTGGACCACGTCAACTCTCATCTCAGAAGGGAACTCGCAATCTTGTCGGCTGCAGCTTCATTCAGCCTTAGGTGGCTTGTTCCTTAAAAATTACCGCATAGCGAGGTGCGAAATATTTGACGAAGGCTCTAACTTCAGGTCGTCGGTAGGCATCTGGTGAAACCAACAACAAATGTGGCGCTGACAGCTCCTCGATCTCGTCGAAGCACCTGATGAGGGTTTTGTCCGGCTCAAGCAACTTCACGTTGCTTATTCCCAACCCTTGACCCGCCCTGATCGCCGAATGCATTAAGTCCAGTTCGCTATAGGTCGCCACAATCTGCTGGGGCTCAATGCGTTCAACTAACCAATGGTGAAAAACGTTGGGGACGTCCCCTCTTTGGAACGTGACGAACCTGTGGCCTTTCAAATCCTGAGATGAGGTGGGTAATCCAAATTCCTGCTCATAACTTTTCCCACCAAACAGCGACCACTTCGCGTCGCTAATCTTCCTTGAAATCAAATTTTGGTCAGGTTCAGTCCGCACCAATCGTAGCGCTATATCTGCTTCACCTGCCATCAGGTCCAGAGCTCTCACTGAAGGCAAGAACTCAAACGCTATGCCGGGGTTACTTGCTGAAAATTCATTGACAATATCGACCATTCGCGGCGAGAAGTTCGCTGAATATGCAGTGATACGAATGGGTTTTGTTGCCGCCAATTCACCTGCATGTCTGGCAAACATATTTGCTGCGGCTTCGAGCGTCTCGGCGCTCTTGACGAGATTGAGTCCGTTTTTCGTGAGTTTGAAGCCTCTGGTGTCACGCTCGAACAGAACTAGTCCGGCTGCATGTTCCAATGCATCAATACGCCTAGCCACAGTAGGTTGGGCCATGCTGAGTTTGCGAGAAGCGGCCAGCGTCGACCCCTCTCTGACGACCATCAGAAAAACGCGTACATCGGACCAGTTCCAATTCTCGCTCTGCATTTATGTAGAACAGCACAAATTCAAGCACGATACCAGAAGGTGATGCTGGCCAATAACCTGAATGGAGAACCCATGAACCAAGGTGGCTAACGATGACTTTGCACATCACCCCACAACTCGATACTTGGAAACCTTTCAGATTGTTGCACAAACTGTTTGAACGTATCCCTGATCCTTCACGGTACTGCGAGAATGACCATGAAGCGGCACGACAACGACGGGAGTTCATTCAAGAAATGATGCAAAGCCACCCGGAAGCATTTCAAAGTGAATTGGACGTTCAGTACCTGATGCAGTGCTACCCATCTTGGTTTTGAACGTGGCTCCAATGGGATTGCGCAGTTTTGTGTATTGCTGCGTGTCCGTTTCGTCCCGCTTAGCGGAACAACCTGAAAAGCATCCCTAGCGATCAGAGTTCGTTTAGATAGTCGGAAAAAGCCTCGACCACGCGCTCATACACATCGCGCTTGAAGGGCACGATTTCGGCGATCAGCCGGTCGGGCTCCTGCCATTTCCAGCGGGTGAATTCCGGGTGGTCGGTTTCGATGTTGATCTGATCGTCGGCGCCGGTGAAGCGCAGCAGGAACCATTTTTGTTCCTGCCCGCGATAGCGTCCTTTCCAGATGTGGGGCACGATGTCATGGGGCAGGTCATAGGGCAGCCAGCCCTCGGTTTCGGCGATGACTTCGACCAGATCAGCTGTGACCCCGGTTTCTTCCCACAGCTCGCGCAGGGCCGCGACGCGGGGGTCTTCGCCCTTGTCCACACCGCCCTGCGGCATTTGCCAGGCGTCTTGTGGGCCGTCGTTTCGCATACCCACAAAAACCCTCCCCTCGGCATTCATCAGCATCAGCCCGACGCAGGGGCGATAGGGCAGTTTGGCGATTTCTTCGGGGGTCATGCGCGGCCTCATCGGGTTGTTCCGCCCACCTCTAGCAATCACCGGCGCTACAGCAAAGAGGGTGACGTGGGGTTTCGCGTGACAAAGTTGACGCGAACGTCAATCTAGCGGGCAAATTCAGGAGGGAGAGTTCCGCCATGACTGCGTACCCGAATATGCTGGCCCCGCTGGATCTGGGCTTTACCACGTTGAAAAACCGCGTGTTGATGGGCTCGATGCATACGGGGCTCGAGGAGACCGGCGACTGGAACCGGGTGGCCGAGTTCTATGCGGATCGGGCGCGGGGCGGCGTGGCCTTGATGGTGACAGGCGGGATAGGTCCGAACCTTGAAGGCTCGGTCCTGCCGGGGGCCTCGATGATGGTGAGCGACAAGGACGTGGCGCACCATTCCATCGTGACGCAGCGCGTACATGAAGCGGGCGGCAAGATCGCGATGCAGATCCTGCACGCGGGGCGCTATGCCTATGGGCCGAAATGCGTGGCCCCCAGCCCGGTGAAATCGCCGATCTCTCCGTTCCCGCCCACTGAGCTGGATGAAGAGGGCATCGAGAAACAGATCAGCGATATCGTCAACGCTGCCGTACTGGCGCAAAAGGCGGGCTATGACGGGGTCGAGATCATGGGGTCCGAGGGGTACTTCCTGAACCAGTTCCTTGTGACCCATACCAACAAGCGCACCGACCGCTGGGGCGGGTCTTATGAGAACCGGATGCGTCTGCCGATAGAGGTCGTGCGCCGCACGCGTGAGGCGGTGGGCACCGATTTCATCATCATCTACCGGCTGTCGATGATCGATCTGGTCCCCAACGGCTCGACCCATGACGAGGTGGTTCAACTGGCGCAGGAGATCGAAAAGGCCGGGGCCACGATCATCAATACCGGGATCGGCTGGCACGAGGCGCGGATTCCCACAATTGCCACCAGCGTGCCGCGTGCGGCCTTTGCCTGGGTGACCAAGAAGCTGATGGGCAAGGTGGGGATACCGGTGATCACATCAAACCGGATCAACACGCCCGAGGTGGCCGAAGAGGTTCTGTCGACCGGTTGCGCCGACATGGTCTCGCTGGCCCGCCCGATGCTGGCGGATGCAGATTTCGTCAACAAGGCGATGGCAGATCAGGCGGCAAAGATCGCGCCTTGCATTGCCTGCAATCAGGCCTGTCTGGATCACACGTTCAGTGGCAAGCTGACCTCATGCCTCGTGAACCCGCGCGCCTGTCATGAGACCGAACTGGTGATTGAACCGGCAAAAACGCGCAAATCCATTGCCATTGTGGGTGCAGGCCCTGCCGGTCTGTCGACCGCAATGATCGCGGCCCAGCGCGGTCACGACGTCACCCTGTTCGACCGCGCTGATGAGGTCGGCGGGCAGCTGAACATGGCCAAGCAGGTGCCGGGGAAAGAAGAATTCTGGGGACTGGTCGACTGGTACCGCACCATGATGGATGATCTGGGCGTGAAGGTGGAACTGAACCGCGAGGTTGGCGCAGATGACCTGACCGGCTTTGACGAGGTGGTCATCGCCACCGGCGTAAGACCGCGTGATCCGCAGATACCGGGGCAGGATCGGAACAACGTGCTGAGTTACATCGACGTGCTGCGCGGCAAGGCCGAGGTTGGCAAGTCTGCTGCCGTGATCGGGGCCGGTGGCATCGGCTTTGATGTGTCCGAGTTTCTGCTGGAAGAGGGTCACAGCGCCACGACCGACCTGCCACTGTGGATGAAGGAATGGGGCGTGACGGACCCGGCTGAACACCGTGCGGGGTTGGCGCCCGAGGGGCCGCAACCCAGCGCCCCCGCGCGTCAGGTCACCTTGTTGCAGCGCAAGAAACAGGCGCACGGCAAAGGTCTTGGCAAAACCACAGGCTGGATTCACCGGGCAACACTGAAGATGAAGAACGTCAATTTCGTGGGTGGCGTGAATTATGAGCGCATCGACGATGACGGCTTGCATGTCAGCTTTGGCGAAGAGCGCGCGGACCCGACGGTGATCGCGGCCGACACCATCGTGCTGTGTGCCGGTCAGGTGTCCGAACGGTCACTGGCGGACGCGCTGATCGAGCGGGGCATCACCCCCCATGTGATCGGGGGTGCGGATGTCGCCGCCGAGCTGGACGCCAAGCGCGCGATCAATCAGGGCACGCGGCTGGCGGCGAAGTTCTGATCGCCCCGGTTTAGCGTTTCCTAGGCGGACAGCGCGAGTTTTGCACCCAATGCGCCAAAGGCCGTTGCAAAACTCCGCCTGATCCACGTCTTCACCGTCGGACGGCGGATCACTTAGTTGCGGGCCAGAACGGCACCCTTCGGCAGGCAAGGACGGCGATGGTGAAAACGGATTTCTTGACCCCGTCTGTGGTCACAAAAATGCCATTCTAAGATGAACAGAAACGCATAATTGCGCGGAAAACGCAGTATCGCAGGGTTCAGGACCGGTTTGGAAACTACTGTTTCCGCGTTTCTCATACGCAAACGATCCGATTCAAATCCCTGATATTATCCCATGTATGCCCCGATTCCGCCCAGATTCAGAGCGATAGTCGGGTTGGAAATCAATATCTGGGGAACGAGTATGGACCGACTGACCGAAATGGAAGCCTTCGCCAATGTGGTGGACCAGGGTGGCTTCACCGATGCGGCCAAGAAGATGGGCATCTCCAAATCGGCCGTGTCCAAACACGTCTCGAGCCTCGAAGCGCGTCTGGGGGCCCGGTTGCTGAACCGCACCACGCGCCGGGTGTCGCCGACGGAAATCGGCCTTGCCTATTATGACCGCGCACGTCGCGTTCTGAATGATGCGGGTGAAGCGGATTCGCTGGTCACATCGATGCAATCGGCCCCGTCTGGACTGCTGCGCATCAGCGTTGCCACGGATTTCGGCGTCAATCATCTGTCACCGGTCCTTTCCGATTTCCTGGCCGTCTACCCCGACATCACCGTGAACATGGTTCTGAACAACCGCTATGTCGAACTGATTTCCGAAGGATTTGACGTGGCCGTGCGCATCGGCGAGCTGGAAGACAGCACGTTGCGCGCCCGCAAGTTGACCGAAACGGTCAAACGCATGGTTGCCGCGCCCAGCTATATCGAACGGTTCGGGCGCCCGCAGAAGATCGACGATCTGAACGAACACAAGTTGCTGCACTATTCCAGCCAGTCGTCAGGCAATGTCTGGAAGCTGACCGCACCGTCCGGTGAAAAGCGTCAGGTGCGCACCGCGGGCTGGCTGAGCGTGAATGACGGACAGTCGCTGCTGAACGCGGCCATTTCGGGGCTGGGGATCGCGTATCTGCCCAGCTATCTTTATGCCGAGGCGTTGAAATCGGGGCAGGTTGTCGATGCCATGCCGTCCCTGCCGGACGAGGTACAAGGCATTTACGCCGTTTACCCGCCCGGCCGCTTCACACAACCCAAAGTCCGGGCCTTCATCGATTTCCTGGTCGATGCGTTCGAAGACAAAAGCCCGATGGATTGGTAGTTTCTCCCTGAAGACCAACCTTTGGCCCGCATGTCAAAGTGCGGGCCTTTTTTTATGAACCGATCACCGTCAGACCAATGGATCGCGCGGAAGAGCGCAGGCTTTCCATCAATACGTTCTGGCCCGGCGGCGGCGTTTCGGCATTGCGCGCCAGCAATGCGATATCGCGATTTGCATTGGGAATGGACAGCGGTCGCAGGCGCACCTCGTCGCGGTAGATCCCCTGTCTGCGAGCATAAAGATCAGGCAGAACCGCAACCCCAACCCCCGAAGCCGCCATCAGAACAATGGAATCAAGCGTCGTGCCTTCATATTCATCCGAAACCACGCCGCCGCATTCCGCTGCCAGCGCATAGACGATGCGCGACAGGCGGTGGCTTTGATCAAGGGTCAGGAACAGCCGGTTCTGCAAGTCGGCGGCACTGACGCCCTGTGGGTCCTGCGCCAGAACGTCGTCAACGGCCACCGCGACCCAGAGGGGTTCATTGAACAAGCGGTGCTGCACGGTATTGGGGTGATCCTCGGGCGTTGACAGGATCAGGTCAAATCGACCGGATTTCAGGCCCTGTTCCAGATCGCGGGTGTTTTCCTCGCGCACGACAATGCGTAATCCAGGGCGCAGGCGGTGCACCTCTTTGATGGCTTGCGGCAACAGGTATGGCCCGATCGAAGGCAAAACGCCTAACCGCAACCTTCCTCCAACCGGCATATCGTTGGTCATGGCGTGGCGCAGGTCCTTGACCTCGGCAAGGATCCTTTGCGCGCGCGAGATGAACTCTTCCCCCTTTGTGGTCACCTGAATTCCGCCGCGATTGCGGTCAAAGATCCGAACGCCAAGCTCTTGTTCTACGGTTGCAATTTGCGCCGACAGGCTGGGTTGGCTGACATTCAGCACTTCGGCGGCCAAACTGAACCGTCCGAGGCGGCTGACCGTGACGATGTATTCCAATTGGCGCAGGGTTGGACGCATTTCATAACCTAAAACTATATTAAACTTAACAAGATAGTATTTGGCGAAATCAATTTTGCAAGGCACCTAGCCCTGAAACGAGGGATCAGGAGTCAAGTATGCCCGGAGTGATCGAGACGCTGTCCAGCAACCTGCTGGTGCCCACCATTTTGTTTTTTGCCCTAGGGCTTTTGGCCGCTTTTGTGCGCAGCGATTTGTCTATCCCGGCGGGCGCGGCCAAGTTCATGTCGCTCTACCTGCTGTTGGCCATCGGGTTCAAAGGCGGTGCCAGCCTGGCCGCGCACGGCATCCATTTGCAACTGTTCCTGACCCTGCTGGGCGGAGTGGCCCTGTCCTTTACCATCCCCTTCGTGGCCTTTGCCCTGCTGAGGATGATGACACGGCTGGATGCATTGAACGCTGCGGCGGTCGCAGGGCATTACGGGTCGATTTCGATTGTCACCTTTGTCACCGCCACCAGCCTGCTGGATCTGGTAGGTCTTGCCCATGACGGGTTCATGGTGGCGGTGGCGGCAGCGATGGAGGTGCCGGCCATTCTGTCGGCGCTGTGGCTGGCGCACAAGACCGGCGGCAATGGCGTCAAGGATGACAAGCTGTGGCGTGATCTGCTGGCCAATGGATCAATTGTGCTGCTGACCGGGGCGTTCCTGATCGGGGCCATTACCGGGGGTGACGGCATGCAGATGATCGCGCCTTTCATCGTCACGCCTTTCACCGGCATCCTGTGCTTGTTCCTGCTGGATATGGGCCTTTCGGCGGGGCGTAGCCTGATCAGCAATCGCGACAAACTGTCGGTTGGCCTGTTCGCCTTTGGCGTATTGATGCCCCTGATCGGCGCGCTGATGGCCTGGGCCGTCGGTGCGGTAATCGGATTGCCGCAAGGCAGCCTGTTCCTATTCATGGTGCTGTCGGCCTCGGCGTCTTATATCGCGGTTCCGGCCGCCATGAAAATCGCACTGCCAAAGGCCGAGGCCGGGATTTATCTGACCCTGTCGCTGGGTGTGTCCTTTCCGTTCAACATCACGGTCGGATTGCCGCTGTACCTGTGGTGGGTCAGTTGACGAGCAAGACCGCCTCGACCCGGCGGTTCAGCTCTCGCCCTTCGGGGGTTGCGTTCGATGTGAGCGGGGACAGATAGCCGACGCCCTGTGCCTCAATCCGGTCGGCGGCCACGCCATGCGCATCAATCAGACGGGTGCGGACGGACTCGGCCCGACTTTTGCTGACCGCAATATTGGCCTGCAACGCGCCGGTGTCATCGGTGTGCCCCACCAGCGCCAGGCGCATCTTGGGATTTTCGGCCAGATATCCGGCCAGCAGGGTCAGAGAGGCATAAGTCCCCTCGTCCAGCGCAACCTCACCGGTTGGGAAATGCAGATCGTCCAGTATCACGTGACCCGATGTTGCCAGTGCTTCGAGCAGCCCGCCCGACCCCTCGACAGCCTGTTCGATCACGACCGGAACAGGGTCCGGTGCATTCTGGGGCGTGACGCGGATCATCTGGACATACCCGTCCGGGGGGTTGCGGCTGACCAGCAGGCTGAGGGCAACAGACCCCTTGGTGGCCGACAGGAAACGGTAATCCTGAATGGCGACATACATGTCCGGGGTCGGAACGACCTCGGTGCCAAAGCGGAAGTCGAACCCGCCACAGGCGCGGGCATCACATTCGAACAGAATCTTGTAGCCCTGCGCCTCGATCTGGTCGCGCAGCGGGGCCAGTAGCTGGAGGGTTGTGCTGGAGCCCGCCTGAAGCCGCCACGTGTAGCGTTCAACCCGGCCTTCGAGAGTGTCAGCAGGCACCGCGCCATTCGCAAAAGGCCCCGTTGGCAGGTCATAGCTGTCCAACGGCGAGGTGCGGTCGCTGATCTGGCGGGCGCTGGCTGGCAGGGTCAGGTCCTGCGCCAGAACCGGCCCCGCAAAAAGCGTGGCAATGAGGGCGGCTGACCGGATCATCGAAACTGCGCGTGATACTCGGGGTTGGGCACCATTGCCGTGGCGCTGGCCACCCGGTTGGACATGTTGAAGAACCCGGCAACATTGGCAATGTCCCAGATATCGCGGTCGGTAAAGCCTGCATCGCGCAGTTTCTGGCGGTCGGGTTCTTCGATCTCGGCGCTGGCGGTTGTCATTTTGGCGGCAAAGTCCAGCATCGCGCGCTGCCGGGGCTCGATCGGTGCAACACGGTAATTCATCACCAGCATCTCACCCAGTTGCGGGTTGCCCGAAAGCTGCCGCACCGCGGCACCATGCGCGACCAGACAGTAGAAGCACTTGTTGATCGACGAAACGACCACGGCAATCATCTCGCGCTCCAGCTTGGACAGGCCGCTGTCGGCCAGCATCAGATCGTTATACATAGCCGTGAACGTGTTCAGCTTGTCGATGTCGAAGGCGTTTGCCTTTAGCACATTCGGCACCATGCCCAGCTTTTCGACACAGATATCGAAATATTTCTGCGTTTCCGGCGGCAGCGGATCGACCATGGGCAGGTTCAGCGCGGTGGGCATGTCTTTCTGTGTCATGGCGACCCCTTTTGCTCAGACAAGGTGACGGTAATGGTATTCGCTGGCGATCTCCATCCCGAGGGCGCGATAGAGACCATTGGCACCTTCATTGGCCTTGGTGCAGATCACACTGAGGCTTTGTGCGCCGTTGTCACCTGCCCAAATCGCCGCGGCGCGCATGGTCCACTGACCCAGCCCCTGACGGCGGTGCGCGGGCAGGATTTCAAGCGCATGAAGCATCGCGACATCGTCATGCATTGCTACGAAGGCTGCACCGCTGGGTTGGTCGTTGTGGCGCAGAAGCAAACCGGTTTTGGGACCCTTCGCGCGCTCCATCACCGCCAGACGTTCGGGCCCGATCCCACCGGCCGCCCAGATTTCGCGCATGATTTCAAGCGGCTCCCAGACCGAAAACACCATGACCGGAGGGATCGGCTGATCGGTGAGGTGAGAGACGGGGCACGTATAGATGTTGACCGGATCAAGGATGTCATATCCCCGTTGCGCCAGCTTTGCATCCAGCGCCTCATCCCCCGGACGCAGGCAGAAGATGGATTTCTGCCCCATGGCCTGCATCGCGGCCTCGGCCGCGTCGATATCGGCATCGCTGGCCGGGGCCAGTGCATTGGCCGCAGAAACACGCGAGCCACCGCCCTGCCCTTCGCGCAGCTGAAACGGCCCCAGCCTGCGATACCGCGCGGCAGGCCATGTGCCGTCGACGATGTCAGCCCAGTCGCCGCTCAAAGCGCAAGCTCTTTCGCCAGACGGGTCATGGCCGCGTCAATCCGGCTGCCATCGGTGCCGCGCACCACCACGTTGGCCCCAAAGGCCCCGTTGATCTGAAACGGATAGCAACCGATGGACAGATCGCTGAAATCCTCGGCCAGCGCAGACAGGTTTGCGGCGATATCGCCTTCGCCCCGGTCCACGCGCAGGGTTTGCGACAACAAGGGGCTGCCACCGGTCAGCGTGGGCAGGACGCTGGCGACCATAGCCTGAAACACCAGCGGCACCCCGGCCATCACATGCACGTTCTTTAGGGTGAAACCCGGCGCCGTCGAGACCGGATTGTCGATCAATGTCGCGCCATCCGGGATACGCGCCATGCGCAGGCGGGCGGCGTTCAGTTCCAGCCCGGACTTGTCGTAATGCGCCTGCAACAGCGCGCGCGCGTCGTCGCGAACGTCAATCGGGGTGTCGAAGGCGCGCGCAATGCAATCGGCGGTGATATCGTCATGGGTCGGGCCAATGCCGCCGCTGGTAAAGACGGTGTCGTGGCTGTCAGACAGCGCTTTGACCGCCGCTTCGATGGCGGGGGCGTCATCGCTGACGATGCGAACCTCTTTCAGATCAATGCCGTGTTTTGCCAGCTCCTGCGCCAGATAATGCATGTTTGCATCGCGGGTGCGGCCCGACAGGATTTCATCCCCGATCACCAGCATTGCTGCGGTTGGATTGGCCATGGCGCGGACTCCTCTTGATCGTCTTCAGGGGCAGGTATAGGCCCTGAGACATGCGTTTTGGAACCCCTCTTGTCCCCGCCCGCCTGATCCGTCGCTACAAACGCTTTCTGGCCGATTGCAGGCTGGACGACGGGCGCGAAGTCACCGCCCATTGCGCCAATCCGGGATCCATGATGGGGTTGGCTGAACCGGGCCAGTTGATCTGGTTGGAGCCCAATGACGACCCTAAGAAAAAGCTGAAATTCGGCTGGCGGCTGGTGGATCACGAAAACGGGCATTTCACCGGGGTCGATACTTCCGTCCCGAACCGGGCCTTGCGGGCAGCACTTGAGGCGCGCGAGATCCCCGAGCTGGCCGCTTATGAAACCGTCCGGCCCGAAGTGAAATACGGGCAAAACAGCCGTATCGACTTCCTGCTGAGCGGCCCCGGCCTGCCAGATGCCTATGTCGAGGTCAAAAGCGTGACCCTTTCCCGTCAGCCCGGTCTGGCCGAGTTCCCCGACAGCGTCACCGCCCGCGGCACCAAACATCTGGGCGAGCTGGCGCAGATGACAGCGCAGGGGCACCGGGCGATCATGCTGTACCTGGTGCAACGCACCGATTGCGACCGGTTCGCGCTGGCCGCGGATATCGACCCGTCCTATGCAGCAGCGTTCGAGGCGGCACAGGCTATGGGCGTAGAGCGGATGATTTGCGGGACGCGGATATCACCGGATGGGGTTTGGGTTGACACGAGTGAAACCCGGTTTGGTGTCTGATGGCTCTGAATGGGTGCGAGGCGCCCAGAGTGGACATCGTCTTTAGCAAGTTGGTCTGAAGAGGCTTATCAACTATTGTCGAGTGCATGTCGAACAATGGACTACATTTGCAACGAAAGTTGGCGGCTATACTGGCCGCTGATGTCGTCGGGTATTCGGCACTCATGCATAACGATGAGCAAGCAACACTGCAAATGCTCGATCATCTGGAAACCGACATCGTCACTCCAACAATAGTGGGCCAATCAGGTCGGATCGTGAAAAGCGTGGGCGATGGTTGGTTGGTTCGATTTGACAGTGCGGCACAAGCTGTGACTGCAGCAATTCAGATACAGGAACAATTGGCTGAGCACCCGTTAATGAAAGTGCGGATCGGCGTTCATGTTGGGGATATTACAGAAAAAGCCGACGACATACTGGGGGACGGTGTAAACATTGCTGCGCGGCTTGAGAGCATTGCTCCATCCGGCGGCATCGCTATTTCTGAACCAGTACACTTGAACCTTGACCGCACTCTGACGGCTGCTTTCGAATCTGTCGGGAAGAAGAAGCTTAAGAACATCGAGCGCAGCCTAGATGTCTGGATGCATCATGGACTGTACGCGGCACCCACGCATAGAGCAGTTTCTTTCGCTGAAACGAACTTGCCAAGGCTCTCCATTTATCCCGTCTCATGCCGCGACCAACGCATTGAACTAAAGGAAATGGCCGCAGCTCTGACTTCGGATTTCGGTTCCTATTTTCGAACAATCAACTGGTTGAATGCAGCGGTATCCTCGACGGAACCATCAAAGGGATATGCGCTTCGTAGCGTGCTACGTGGATACGGGGATCGATTGCGTCTGGAAGCCCGCTTACATGATCCTTCTGATTCTGAAATCTGGACCGAGAAGTTCGATGGGGTGGTCGAAGCCATCTTCGATTGGCAAGATGAGGTGGTAGAAAAGCTGTTGGACGCCGTAAGCGGAACCTTGATCGAGTTTGAGACCGCAAAGCTTTCGGTACTGCCTGAAAACGAACTAACTGCCGAGCAATGCGTCCTGAAGGGTATGATCGCTTGGTCTGGTGCCGGGATCGACAGCTACGAAGAAACGTTATCGTATCAAGCCAAGGCGATTGAAGCCAAACCAACTCTCACGGCCGCCTATGCCGAAGCTATTTGGACAATGAATGGCGCGAGGACTTACAATCTGCGTTGCGAACTGTCGACCTACTACGAGAAACTGCCATCCTGGATTGAGGCCGGGCGACGCATGGCAGGTCAAAATCCAACGCTTGATCTGAGTGTCGCCGTGGCTGACTATAATGTGGACGGGGATGCAGATAAGTTGTCCGTGGCGCTTGAACAAATCCAGAAAAGAGCACCGTTAGATGCCCGTCTTCATTTGTTTATGGGGTGGGGGTATAATTGGGCTGGGTTTCCTGAAATGGCATTAAGCTGCTTTCAAACGGCGCTTCGCTTGGGCCGGTATGGGGCTGTTTTCGTGGGCGCTTCCGGAGGTGCCGCCACTTCTTGCGTAATGCTCGGCCGAGACCGTGATGCCATCGCCTATGCAGAAGCAGGTATGCGATTCTCAAAGGATTATGCCGCTCTTCACAGCACGAGAGCTGCTGCACACGCAATGCTTGGGGAAACTGAAAAAGCGTCTGCAGCTTTGATGCAGATGCTGCAATTGGAACCTAGCGAAACGATCTCGAGGTGGCGTAGCAACGTGGATTATGGTGGTTCAGAAGGCGCTGAACGTTATTTTGAGGCGCTTCGACGGGCAGGGATGCCAGAATAGCGGCGCTGAAAACGGATTGTGCTGGCAAACACGTCCTCAAAGCCCGTAAAACCGTCAGTTCGCCCAGGTCCTGATTTTGCGCCCGTAGCGAATGCCGGCAATGTGGGTTGCACCCGCAGCACCCAGAACACCTTGTGAATCTCGGCCCTGGCCGCATTCACAAGAAAGTTCTACGGATTTCCCAAGTTAAGATGGCTTTGATGCCAAATATCGAGTGGCTGCGGAAAACAACTCTGCCTGTGAACTGACGCCCAGCTTGGAGTAGGCGTTGTGGCGATGCACTTTGACTGTACCTTCGGTGATCCCGAGAAATGCGGAAGCAGAGCCGGCTGAGTGGCCTTGCAAAACAAGGCGCACGACCTCGGCTTCTCTTGGGCTTAACCTGTCCGCACCAAAAGTGGCCAACCGTTCCTCAACCTGATTCAGGGCTTCCGGTTGTCTTTCGGCACCCCTCAGGTTCCAGTTTCGGATCACGGCGGCCGACAGGGTCTTATGGATGGAATTGATCTTCGCGACATCCTCAGGGGTAAACCGGGGCTGACGGGCGCCTCGCGACAGAGATATTACGACCCAGTCCCCGCTGTTTAGCCTTATCAGCACCCCCAACTCATCGCTGATCCGAACCTTGCGATAAAAGGTCCGGTAGTACTCTGAACGAAAGAACGCCTCATTGACTAAATCGGCCAGACGGTAAGCGCCGGGTTCTTTTCCCGATCTACACGCTTGCGAAAACGGATCCAGCAGGTATGGGCCGGTTGCATAAAACTGAATTGATATGGCCGCTTGCACGTCGTCGAGATCGTGATAGAGCGAGACAGGTGGTGCTTGATCCTGATAGCGCGTGAAGATCATCGATTCAAAACTGACATGCAGTTCCAACATCTTCCTCAGAGCTGTTGGGAAGAAGTCTGTTTCCAACCGCTCCAACAAGATTGCGTAGATCTCATCCCACTTGGCCGCCGAGATGTCGCCGCTATCTGGTAACATAGCCAATTCCTATAACTAAAGATATATATCCTACCGCAAATTTACAGTAATGGCCATTCGATTCCATTGTTGATGTCAGAACGCTCGCCCGGGGTGCTGACTGTGCCTCGTCACCAAAGCCTCTCCGGACGTGAAATTTCAGGGCGGAATCCTGCAACAAGGAGGAGAAACAATGAAACCGCATTTTGGCCTTTCGGCTGTTGCCATTGCCTCAAACCTCGCGATCGCTTTTCCGGCTTCAGCCGAAGACCTCTCAATCTACAATTGGGCTGATTACTTTGGTGAAACGACAGTTTCGGACTACGAAAAGGAGACCGGCACACATGTCAGCCTGGACTATTACGATTCAAACGAAGTTCTGGAAACCAAGCTGCTGACAGGGGCGTCAGGTTACGATGTCGTTTTCCCCGCCGCGTCCAATGCGCAACGAGAGTTTCAGGCCGGGGCGTTGCATCCGATCGACCCCGCGCGCCTGAGCAACTACGGCAATCTCAATCCGAAAATTCTGGCGTCGCTCGACAGTATACCCGGTGCCCGGCAATTGGGCGTACCTTACACTTGGGGCACAGTAGGGCTTGCCTACAATCCAACCATGATCAAAGAGCGACTGGGCACGGATGTCATCACATCCTGGGACGTTCTTTTTGATCCTCAGATCGCCGCCAAGCTTGCCGACTGTGGGATTGCCGTGCTGGACTCACCGGTAGAAATGGTCTCAGTGGCGCTGAACTATCTCGGGGCTGACCCGTACTCCGATGACCCCGCCGATCTCGACAGGGCTCAGGACCTCTTCGAGGCCGTCACGCCGTCCATTCGTTATTTTCACAACCAGAAAGCATCTACAGACTTGCCCGGTGGAGATGCCTGTTTGGCAGTGATGTACAGTGGTGATGCCGGCATAGCTCAGGCCCGCGCCATGGAGTCCGGCAATGGTGTCGAAATTCTGTATACAATTCCGAGCGAAGGCACGTTGATGTGGATCGACCTCATGTCCATCCCGGTGGATTCAACACGGGCGGATGAGGCATATCGATTCATTGACTACATGCTGCGGCCTGATGTCATCGCAGGAGTGTCCAACTACGTCTATTTTGCGAATGCGAATTCCGCAGCAGATACGTTCGTAGATGAAGCCATTCTGACCGACCCGGGAATCTACCCGGATGAGGCGACATTGAGACGGCTCTTCCCTGATCTGAGTGTCGGCGCGAAAACGCTGCGCAATCGCAACCGTCTTTGGACGAATGTAAAATCCGGCACCTGAACCCTGCCAAGCCCGGCAAAGGCGGGAAAGAATTGCAATACCCCGCCACTCGGGCAGCAATCATCAAAATGAACGGAGCCAATAATGGTGACTTCAACCGACCGCGCCTTTCTGGCGCAAAATGAAATGGGCATGGGGTATGAGCCGACCTTTAGCGGTGCGACAAGTCTGTTCCGGCGACAATATTGCCGCAATCTGGAGCGCGCGGATATGGTCACGTGGGGCGTTCCCTATGATCTCTCTGTGACCAATCGCCCGGGATGCAGGTTCGGGCCACGTGCCATTCGTGCTGTATCGACCAACCTCGCCTGGGATGGTGGGCCCTGGCCCTGGGGATTTGATCCCTTCGAAATCCTGAACATGGTTGATTACGGCGATTGTGATATCGACCCAGGCTTTCCAGAGCAGATTGCGCTACAAATTCAGGACCAAGCGCGGGAAATCCTGAAATCCGGTGCCTTTCTTCTGACGATGGGCGGAGATCACTCGGTCACCTATCCGATCCTGAAGGCGCAGGCAGAACGCCACGGCCCCATTTCGCTGATCCAGATTGATGCCCATTCGGATACATGGGAAGAACACCCAAAGCGGATCGACCATGGTTCAATGTTCTACCATGCCACTGTCGAAGGCATCATATCCCCTGAGACGTCAGTGCAGGCAGGCATGCGCACGCTGAATGAAAAGACTCACGGGTTCACGGTACTCGACGCAAATTGGGTTCACGAGAACGGGATTGATGCAACGGTTGCGCGCATCAAAGAGACAGTAGGAGACCGGCCTGCTTACCTGACCTTCGATATTGACGCGCTTGATCCGGCATTCGCGCCCGGAACCGGAACGCCGGTATGCGGAGGACTGTCTACCTATCAAGGGCAGTCTTTGGTACGCAAGCTCGACGGGGTCAACCTTGTCGGGGCCGATCTCGTCGAAGTCTCCCCTCCGTACGATCATGCAGAGATTACAGCTTTGGCCGGTGCATCGCTCTTGCTGGATATGGTTTGCTTAATAGCAAAGGCGCGAAAATAACGGATAAAGAGATGGCTTGTGAGTGATGCCGCCGCCCAAAACTCATTCGCACAGCGATCGGGGCCGTGCAACACGTCAGACGTCCAAGCGAAATGGTCGAAAAGTTGCATGTGGCGCGGTGAACCAGTTTCTTTTTGGGCGACGATAGAAATCGTGCAGATCAATGATCCATCCAGGACAAAGGGTGACAGTCAAATGTCGGTCAGACCTTGGTTTCCATTGAGTGAGTCGCGAGTTTTGCAGCTTTCTCAGCGGCCTCCAGAGCGCCTTCAAGATATCCGCCGAACCCGTGCGCGGTTTCGGTTGAGCAGAAATGGACACCTCGTGCTGCAAGGCTGTTAAGGATCGAAGGCAAGCCGTAGCTTGGGTGGAAGCGAGCCGGAACATGATCCTGCGTGCGGGAGATTTCCGCGATTGTTGCCCAATCCTGCAGTTCCAGATCAAGGGGTTGCGCCATCTTGGGGCCAAACATGGCCGTGAGTTGCGCCAAGGCCTGGTCCATCATGGCTTCTTTGTGTGTCGCGCGCATATCGGCGGGGTATCCGACGAATCCGAACAGTGCATAAGGTCCTCCCTTCATGGGGGAGGCATCATGAATTTCGACCATGGGGCCGCGGTGGCTCATCGCGTCACCTGAAAGCCCAGCGTTGCGCCAATGGGGCTCATCGTAAACCGCGAGAATCTTGGCTTGCCCGGCCATCCAGGTCGGAATGTTTTTCAAGGCTTGGATCTGATCCGCATCCAGCGCTGGTTCAAAGTTGACGGTATCCGCAATCACCCGCGGCGGGATGGCCAGCATGATCTGTCTGGCTTCGACAGAATAAGGTCCGCCGTCATGGTCGAGAAATGCGGTGATCTTGCCGGGAGAATACCGGACCGATCTGAGTCCGGTATGTGTCAGGATACGCCCTGCACCCAGCGATCCGGCAAGCGCGTCGATCATGGCGCCCATGCCCCCGGCAAGCCGGTAGGAGCCCTGCATCGAGGCATAGCCGCGGGCACGTTGGACGGCGCCGGACTGGTCCTGATACATCTGATCGCCGGTGGCAAACTGTTCGAACACCGGGATTCGGAAACGCCGGGCCAAGGCGGCCATTCGCGGCTGGCCGGGCCAGAACCAGGCCGGGCCAAGGTCGAACTTTCCGCCCGACAGGTCTTTGGTCAGGATGCGCCCGCCCAGGCGGTCCTGCGCCTCGATCAGAAGGAAATCCGTGCCGTTTCGTGTCAGCTGATCGGCAAGGGCAAGGCCGGAGAGACCTCCGCCAACAATCAGAGTATCGGTTTGCATCAGAATGCCTCCCCTTTGGGTCTGAGATCCAATTCGTGGGTCCAGGTGGATTGCGGTTGGTTGGCCAGCGCCAGATAGGTCTGAGCGATGTCCACAGGTTTCATCATCCGCGCCGGATCCATCTTGTGCAGATCCCGGCTGGCCCTGGTGTCGACGATCCCGTCCAGAATCACATGCACCACATGCACGCCTTGCGGCCCGTATTCGCGGGCCAGGGATTGGGTCAATGCCCGCAGACCCGCCTTGGCCGAAGCGAAGGCTGCAAAGTTCCTGCCACCGCGCAGGCTGGCTGTGGCACCAGAGACGATAAAGGTGCCGCCCCCGGTATCAACCATTGCGGGCAAAATTCGGTGTGCCAGGTTGACCGTTGACAGGACCATGGCCCGCCAGGTCGCTTCGAAATCCTCGATGCTTGTTTCCTCGAACGGCGCGATCACGAGTTTCGCGGTGTTCTGAACAACAAGCTTCGGCGCGCCATGGGTGCAGATGATGTTGCGCAGCTTGGCCTTTGTGTGTTTCGGATCCGCCAGGTCGACTTGCAGAATTTGGTCGGCACCCGACGGGATCGTCCGGTTGAGACCAAATGCCGTATAGCCATTCTGACCAAATGCCGAAACCAGCGTCTGCCCAAGCCCCGGACCAGCACCAGCGACAATTGCAAGGGGTTTGCCCATGATCCTATCCTTTGCCCGGGATGACCGGCGGTTCTGCCAGGTGGTCGGATTTGACCCACAGGCGCGCGCCTTTGGGCCCGGCCGTGGCATCGAGCGCCATACCCGGCGGCAGACGCAGCCATGAATTCTTCTCGAAGATCTCTCCGTGCTCAGAGAAGCTGCCTTCGATCACCAGTGCCTCGAACCCCTTGTGGTCGGTCACGGTCACATTGGCCGATGCATCCCAAAGCTCGATCCGGACCCGTTCACGGGAATCCTCGAAAAGCGGGATTTCGGATATGCCATCTGCAACCGGGCGCGGGTCCTGCGCGTTTGTGTCGATTGTCAGCTGTGTGCGGTCCTCCGGGTCGAACTGCCAAAGCTTGACCAGGATCGTTGCTCCGTCCGCCGCGCTTGGCGTATGCGACGTGGTCGGCGGGTTGCGCACATAGGTGCCGACGGGAAAATCCCCGTGCTCGTCCTGAAAGACGCCGTCAAGCACCAGAAACTCTTCGCCACCGGTATGGGTATGGGCCGAAAAGGCGCTGCCTGGTGCATAGCGGACAATCGTTGTTGCCCGTGCAACCTCGTCGCCGATCCGGTCGAGCATGCGACGGTCGACACCCTTCATTGGCGAGGGGACCCAGGGCTCGTTCTCCGAGTGGACGACAGCGCGTTCATCAAAGTTTGCATTGATTTCCATGGCTCATTCCCTTTCTCAAAGGTTGATCTTCATGCCGACGGCAATCGGCACAACCCGTTCGCCGTATTGGCGTTCCAGCGCGTTTGTCGCACGCCAACCTGTGCAGTGGCCGGGCATGATCAGGTCGATGTCGAACTGCGCAAAGTCGGCGACGGTCCGGTCGATGATCTTTTCGTTGCCACCGGCAAGGTGAAAGCCGCCGGTTAGGCCATGGATCGGCACTCCGGGGATATCCCTTTGAGCGGCATGAAGGACATTGACGATACCCGCATGGCTACAGGCCGAAAACACCACCAGCCCTTTGCCCGCGATGTTCACCGCCACATAGCGTTCGTCCATGAGCAACGGGTCGTCTTCCCAACCCGCGCCGTCTTCGGTGCGGCGGACATGACCCGGAAATCCGACCTCGTAATCCGTGACACGGGGAATTTCGCCCGAAATATAGAACATATCGTCCAGCACGCTGACCGGTTGATCCGTAACAACGGGTGTAGCCCCCTGCGCAGCCAGGGCTTCGGGCGTGGCGATTTCGCGAATTTCGATCAGTTCCCCCGATGAAAGCGGAAAGGCGCGTTTGCGGAACATCCCGGGATGCAGATAAACCGGTAACTCGCCGGTCTGGCCATCCTTGCGGATCAGGTCGATTGCCGCTGGAATGCCGCCTGCATGGTCCCAATGCCCATGCGACAGGGCGATCGCCTCGATGGCTGCAAAGGATTTGCCAAGGCGTGATGCGTTGAACTCGACGGCAAAATCCACCGGCCCGGCGTCAAAGAGCAATGTATGTTCCGTCACACCGCGCCGGGCTGTGATGATCAACGCCAAGCCGTGATTGGCACAACACTGACCGGCGCCCGAGATTTGCTTCATCCCGACGTTGTGGAGGTTGATCCACTCATGGGTGAACCCCTCGGGCACGCTGGACAGGCTGTCCGTCCGGTTGTCGATGAGAACGAGAATCTCGACACTGTCGATGGGTTGCAGATCGGCGGACATGGGACTTCTCCATTTCGAATTGCCGGGGCGGACAGGTGCCCGCCCCGACGTAAGGCGTCAGGCAGCCAGGCGCTGCTTGAGCGCTTCCGCGAGTGGTGGTGCCGACGCCGGGCTTTGGCCGGTCATCAGGGCGCCATCTTCGACCACGTTGGCCTCCCAGTTGGCCTTGCTGACGTAGGTGGCGCCACGGCGTTTCAGTTCATCTTCGAGAGAGAACAGAAGGTGATGCAGAAGCTCGATCTCACTGTCTTCGTCGTTCTTGAAACCGGTCAGGCTGAGGCCCTCAACCAGGTAGCTGCCGTCTGACTTCTTGATATCCCGCAGTATGGCCGGCGCGTGGCAGACCATCGCGACAGGCCGTTCGGATTCGTAGAACTCCCGGATCATCTTGATAGCATGGCTGTCCGACGCCAGATCCCAGATCAATCCATAACCGCCGGGTACGAAAAGCGCATCGAAGGTCGAATAGTCGATCTCGCGCAGTTTGCGGGTATTCTGTACCGCGAACATGGCCACCGGATCGTTGAAGAAGCGGTCAGTGTTTTCGGTAGTGAACGGAGCCTTCATCGACAGCAGGTCAATCGGCGCGTTGCCGCCTTTGGGCGAGGCAAAGACAACCTCATAGCCCGCTTCCGTCAGGACGTAATACGGGGTTGCGACCTCTTCGAACCAGGTGCCGGTTTGCTTGCCCGAAATGCCCATTTCGTCAACGGACGACATGACCAGCAAGACGCGTTTTTGTTTGTTTCCAGTAGCCATCAGCGTGTTCCTTTCATGGATGTCTATCTATCACTAGGTAGACACCAGTTAGAAGTTGATTCCCGAGCTGTCAACGTTTATCTATCAATCGATAGATTGGAGATAGTCATGCCGCTGACAATGAAAGAAAAAATTCTCATCGCCGCCGAGAAACGCGTGCGCAGTGCGGGCTTTTCGGAGATGAGCTTCCGTGACCTGGCCAACGATGTGGGAATCAAAAGTGCCAGCGTTCACTACCATTTTCCCACCAAACCGGATCTCGGGGAGGCTCTCGTCACCCGCTACGCCGAGCAGTTCAAGGCAGAACTGGACAAGATTGACCTGAACGACCTGCATTCTGCATTGGAAGGTTTCGTGGCGCTCTATTCCGGCGCGCTGGTGCTGAACGAGTCCATTTGCCTTTGCGCCATCATGGGTGCCGAAGCCATTGGGCTGCCCGAAAACGTCAATCAGCGCACTAAAGCCTTCTTTGAGATGAACAAGGCATGGTTAGAAAACCTATTCACCAAGCACGAGGTCAAGAATGCCGAAGATACCGCAGGCCTCATCGTCGCAGCCTTGGAGGGCGGCATGATTGTCGCCTCCGCTTCTAGCGACCGATCAATATTTGATCAGGTCGCCAAAGCGGCAATTCGCGGCATTGGCCAGGGATAGGAACCGAGTTTGGAGCTGCCCAGTTCGACTACGACATTCCTCATCAAAACGATGTTCTCGTAAGTGTCATCAAGGTAGAATGCGTAATCTCACCGTAGCCTTCCTTTCCAACGCGTGTATTGCGAACCGAGGCTTACAGTACGCTCCTTACGCAGGAACCGCCCTTCTCTTCGGTAAAAAATCTGGCGCAGCTGTTGTTGGTTGTTCCTGGATGCAGCAAAGAATTATTCAGATTTTGTAGAAATCTGCACGGCTGAATGCCCGCAAGCGGGAACCTCGCGGCGCTACCGATGACCCATCGCTGTGAATGCGAGGGTTTTCTGCGTCACGAAACGCCATTCCCAACAATCAAAACACCCCTCGGTCAGCCGATGCTTGAACTTGCTGCTTTTTGCCCCATCTGACACCCGCAACCTGACGCCCTCTGGTACTTTCTGCACAAGCAGCGTAAAAGAAGTGCCGCGCGTAACATTTGGAGCTTTGCGTCGATGAAAGAGCATCGTGGCCGCCTGACCAAGGACGGTATTCGCATCTATGAACAGGGTGATTTTGCCGGGATGCACGCGGCGGGCGCTCTGGCGGCGCGGATTCTGGATGATATTGCCGCGCATGTCTTTCCCGGTCAGACCACGGGTGCGCTTGACGGGCTGATCACACAGATGGTCGAGGATGCGGGCGCGACCTCGGCCACGATCGGCTATAAGGGGTATGAGCACGCCAGCTGCATCAGTGTGAACCATGTGGTCTGCCACGGTATTCCCGGTGACAAGAAGCTGAAGGATGGCGATATCCTGAACATCGATGTGACCGTCATCGTGGATGGCTGGTTCGGTGACACCTCGCGCATGTATGTAGCGGGCAAGCTGCCGCGCAAGGCCGAGCGTCTGATCCAGGTAACCCACGACGCGCTGTTCAAGGGCATCGAGATGGTCAAACCGGGCAACACGTTCGGCGATATCGGCCATGCCATTCAGGCCTATGTCGAAGCGCATCGGATGAGTGTTGTTCGCGACTTTTGCGGGCACGGTCTGGGCCGCGTGTTCCACGCGCCGCCGAATGTACTGCATTATGGCCGCCCCGGCACAGGCGCGGTTCTTGAGGAAGGCATGTTCTTTACCATTGAACCGATGGTCAATCTGGGCCGTCCCGAAACCAAGACACTGGCCGATGACTGGACCGCCGTGACCCGCGACAAGTCGCTGTCGGCACAGTTCGAGCATTCGGTAGGCGTAACGGCGAATGGGGTCGATATCTTTACGCTGTCACCGGGCGGCAAGTTTCACCCGACCTATTCGTCCTGATCGGCAGCCTGTTCGCGCAGGAGTTTCAGCAGCATCGTCTCAGTCCCCCAAGGGGTAACCGCGTCGTGAATGAACACCGGCGCACGCAGGGGTTTGCGGTCAGGTTTCGTCGTGACCTCGGCGTCGCGGGAGATTTTCCAGGCAAAGGGTGTCAGAGCATGGTCCATGGCTGCACCATAGCACAGTTGGGGGTCAAAGTCGCAACAGCGGATGTGCCTGTGACATATCCGTGATCACCTCGGCCCCCAGATCGGCCAGCCTGTCACCACCGCCATGCGGCGCGTAGGCCAGACAGCGCATATTGGCCCGGATTGCAGCCGTAACACCGTTGTGGCTGTCTTCGATAACCACGGGGGCCTGTGCGCCAAAATGTTCCGCCGCCAGTTGGAACATCTTTGGATCAGGCTTGCCGGTACCAAGCACATGGGCCGAGAACATCACATCTTTGAACCGGTCCCAGAGCCCGTTCTGGCCGAGCGTGATCTGCATCTTGTCCGGGCTGCCGTTTGAGGCCACGCAATAGGGGATGCCCCGCTGATCCAGCGCCGCAAGCAGGTCCGTGACACCCGGCACCAAAGGCACACCGGCGCGCAGGCGGTCGTAGGTTTCGGCATAGACCTGATCAATCCAGTCTTCGGGCAGGTCTGCGCCCATCGCACGCGCCTTGTCACGCACCCCGACCATGGTTCCGCCCACAAACAGGGACATGCATTCGGGCAAGGTCAGGTGCAGGCCATAGCCCGCCAGATTGTCCGCCAACACCTGGTTCGAGATCACCTCGCTGTCGACCAGAACGCCATCGCAATCGAAAATGACCAGATCATGCACTCTGATCACCGTTCCGCATCAATGAGATATACGTGTCGCCATATTTGCGGCTGTCGTGCAACGTGAACCCGGCCGGGGCCTGCATCCGTGAGTTTTCTTCCCAAACCAGCAGCGCATCATCCGCGATCCAGCCGTTGGCCAGCGCGGCGATGGCTTTCTGTCCCATGGCCTTGCCATAGGGCGGGTCCAGAAAGATCAGATCGTAGGGCGCGTCCGGATTTTCGCCCAACCGGGTTGCATCGCGGCGGATCAGGTCGGTGCGCCCGGCACTGCGGGTCAGGTCGATATTCTTGCGGATCAAACCCTGCGCCACACGCCCGTCATCGACGAAGGTGACATGCGCCGCACCGCGTGACAATGCTTCGAGTCCGAGCGCGCCGGTGCCAGCAAACAGGTCCAGCACGCGCAGGCCGTCGAAATCGATCTGATGGGCCAGCACGTTGAACAGGCTTTCGCGCACCCGGTCGGTGGTCGGGCGCAGATGTGCGCCCGCATCGCCCTTGCCGACGGGGGTCAGGGCGCGACCGCGGAACTCTCCGGCGATGATCCTCATGCCTTGAGCAGCGGTTTAAGGTCTGCGTCCGGGTCAGCCACGACAGCCGGGTCGGCCGTTTTTCCCATTTCGATCAGGCGTTTGCCGACCATATAGGCGCGCGGATCGTTCATCGCGTCGACCGCAATCAGTTTTTCCCCGTTGTAATACCAGAAGGACACGGTCTGCCCGTCGCCCTGCCGGGTCACCACGCGGTTATATCCGGTGTTCAGACCCGCGATCTGAAGCTTGACCTCGTATTGATCCGACCAGAACCACGGGGTTGCCACATAGTCCTTGGCCGCACCCAACATGTTCTGGGCCACGATCTCGGCCTGATCAATGGCATTGGGGACGCTTTCCAGACGGATGCGGCCTTCGCCATGGGGAAAGGAGGCGCAATCCCCAGCCGCCCAGATCGACGGGTCGGACGTGCGGCCATGGGCGTCGGTTCTGATGCCGTTGTCCAGGTCCAGCCCCGCCATCTCGGCCAGTTGGGTTGCGGGTGCAATGCCGACGCCAACCACAACGAAATCAACGTCCAGCTTTGTTCCGTCAGTCAGAACCGCACCGGTGACCTTGCCGTTTTCGCCGATCAGATGATCCAGCCCGACGCCTTCGCGGATGTCAGCGCCGTATGCACTGTGCAACGCGCGGAAATAATCGCTGGTCTCGGGCGCTGCGACCCGTTGCAGGATACGGTCGGCCATTTCGACCAGAGTGACCTTGACACCGCGCTTGGCGCAGACGGCGGCAGCTTCGAGCCCGATATACCCGCCGCCCACGATCAGCGCGCGGGCACCTTCGGTCACTTTGGGCTCCATCTCGTCGATATGGGCCAGATCGCGCACCACATGCACACCGTCCAGATCCCCACCAATCGCTGCGGGCAGGCGGCGCGGGTCAGACCCGGTGGTCAGCGCCAGTTCGTCGTAAGAAATAACCTCATCCCCCAGGGTGACCGTTTTGGCCTTGGGGTCGATACCGGTGACGCGCTGACCCAAACGCAGGGTGATGTTGTTTTCCGTGTAAAAACTTTCGGGGCGCAGGAACAGACGCTCAAGCTCCATCTCGCCCAGCAGATAGGCTTTGGACAGGGGTGGGCGCTGATAGGGCAGATGCGGCTCGGCCCCGATCAGAGTGATCTCACCCGCAAACCCGTCCTTGCGCAGACGAGCCACCAAAGAGGCGCCTGCCTGCCCCGCGCCGATCACGACAATATGGCTCATGCTTTGTCTACCCCGTAGTTTTCAAGTGGTCACTGTGACCAGACCACCTATATTGCGGCTAAGCCCATTTCTGCAAATCCAAACGACAGGAGCTGAATAATGATTTCAACAGGAGATACCCTACCCGAAGCAACGCTGATCCAGATGGGTGCGAACGGGCCGGAAGAGGTGCGGATTTCAGACAAGACCAAAGGCCGCAAGGTGGTGATCTTTGCCGTGCCGGGGGCCTATACCGGAACCTGCACGACCGCCCATGTGCCCAGTTTCATCCGCACAAAGAAACAGTTTGACGCCAAGGGCGTGGACGAGATCCTGTGCCTTTCGGTCAATGATCCGTTTGTGATGCAGGCGTGGGGGCAATCCACAGGCGCGACCGAGGCGGGGCTGACCATGGTGTCGGACGCAGCGGCAGAGTTCACCAAGGCCATCGGCATGGATTTCGACGCGCCGCCCGTGGGGCTTTTCGCGCGGTCCAAGCGGTATGCAATGCTGGTCGAGGATGGCACGGTCACGGTGCTGAATATGGAAGAAAACCCCGGCGCCTGCGAGATTTCCGCCGGTGAAGGCCTGTTGGATGTGATCTGATTTTGATCGGCCCCGGTCCGACCGGGGCCTTTCGCCGCCAAATTAACTTGAAGCACCGCCCCAGAGCGCGAATACTTGGCGTATTCATACGGGGAGTTTTTTCATGAAACTTAACGCGTTCTACCTATTACTGTCCGGCGCAGCCCTTTTGGCGGCCTGTGGACCGGCCCCAACCCCGCAACAGCAAGCTGCACGCCAGCACGAAATTGCCTGTCTGGGCGGAACGTTGGGCGGGGCGCTTATCGGGGGCGCGATCGGCAACCAGTTTGGTGGCGGATCAGGCAAGACGATCCTGACCGCAGCGGGCGCTGCCGCTGGCGGCATCGAAGGTCAGAGATTCGCGTGCTGAGGAGGTCGATATGAAACAGCTAAGCCTAGTGATGTTCATGGTGGCTTTGGCCGGTACGGGTCACGCCGAAAGCGTGGCTGAACTGCACGAAAACGAGTTGAAGGCCATCGACGCCAACAATGACGGGTTCCTGTCCAAAGACGAGTTCGATGCTTTCTCGGATTACGCCTTTCAGACGATGGACGAAGACAGGAACGGCACTTTGGGTCAGGCCGAGGCCAAACCGTTCATGGATATCAAACTGTTCCGCAACGCTGACCGAAACGGCGACAACGTAATCTCAAGACCTGAATTTGACACCCAGATGGGCGAGGATTTCCAGTCTGCCGATCAGGACGGGAATGGTCAGCTTGACTAACAGCAGGAGCATGAGATGAACAAATGGCTTGGGGTGACGGCGCTGGGGCTGGTTGCGGCCTGTGACGTGCCGCAGGCCCCGATGGTGACAGGCCCGGACGGGCAGGCCCGCATACAGATCAACCTGTCTGGCCTGACCTGTTATGAAAACAAGTGTCTGGATATCAACCCGGCCGCGCGCAGCGTGCGGCAGATCGGAAACAAGACCACGGGTATTCCAAGGGCGATTGATGTCAGCGACGGCACTGTCACGCCTGTCGAGTTCCGGCAGATGGGCACTGCCGCATCGCTGGCTGGCGGAGAAGGGTCAGGCCGCAACGATCGCTAGCACAGACTGTCCATCTTGCGGGCCAGCTTGGCATCCAGCGACGACAGGCCGCCCACGTCATGGGTGGACAAGACAACTTCGACCGTGCGGTAGACATTGAACCATTCGGGGTGATGGTTCCACTTCTCAGCCCAGATTGCCACCTGTGTCATCCAGCCGAAGGCGTGGACAAAATTGTCGAAAATGAAGGTCTTGGTGATCGCATCGCGGCCTTCAACCATGGTCCAACCGTTTTTGAACAGCGGATCCAGCAGCGGGCCACGGGTTTCGGTCGACAAGAGTTCGGTCATTGCTGTTCCTCCGGGTTCGATTTCCTGAACGGGCCGTAATCCGTCAGAATCTCGATCTCTTCTTCCACTGCGTGGCCTTCGGCGTCCAGATATTTCTTGACCGCATCGGCAAAACCCGGATCGCCTACCCAATGCAAGCTATGCGTGCGTGTTGGCAGGTACCCTCGCGCCAGCTTGTGTTCACCCTGTGCGCCTGCCTCGACCCGGGCCAGACCTTGGGCAATGGCAAAGTCGATTGCCCTATAATAGCACAGTTCGAAATGCAGGCAGGCATGATGTTCGATGCAACCCCAATAACGCCCAAAAAGGGTTTCACGGCCGATATAGTTCAACGCACCCGCAATGGGAAATCCATTCCGTTCGGCCAGCACAAGGGCCATGTCATCTGCCATCGTATCCTGTGCAATATCAAAGAACCGCCGCGTCAGGTAGGGTGAGCCCCATTTGCGCGATCCGGTGTCCTGGTAGAACCGCCAGAACGCGTCCCAATGTTCGGGGCGCAGCTGGTCACCGGTCAGAGTGCGGATCTCACCACCAAAACCACAGGCCTGCGCACGTTCTTTCCGGATAGTCTTGCGCTTGCGCGACGACAGCGCGCTCAGAAAGCCGTCGAAATCCGAATAGTTATCGTTCAGCCAGTGAAACTGCTGCGATCGGCGCAGCATCAGACCCATCTGTTCGCCAGCCAATGCTTCATCCTCGGTACAGAAGGTCGCGTGAAGGGACGAAACCCGGTTGTCAGCCGCAAGCTGCACCGCCCCCTGAACCAGCGCCGACATACCGATCCGTTCATAGCCCGGACGCACCAGAAACCGCCGCCCGGTTGCCGGGGTGAACGGCACCGCGATTTGCAGTTTGGGGTAATACCGCCCGCCCGCGCTTTCATAGGCATGGGCCCAGCTGTGATCGAAGATGTATTCGCCCTGGCTGTGCGACTTGGCATACATCGGGGCCGCCGCGATCAGCATCCCGTCATGATAGGCCGTCAGGTATTGCGGCTGCCAGCCGGTGCCACGCCCTACCGAGCCGCTGTCTTCCAGCGCCAGCAAAAAGCGATGTGTGGTAAAGGGATCAAGCGGCCGCCCGCCATCGGCAGCTTCGGGGCAGGCGCAGGCATCCCACTCTGCCGCTGAAATCTGCGACAGAGCGCCCAGTACCTGAACCTCGATCTGTGCCTGATCCATATGTCCTCCGCGCCTGTCCTTTATCTGTGACCGCACGGAGGGGGTTCAAGTCGAATGCGCAGCCAAATAGCCTTCGAAGGTCACATTGTCGGCAACCTTGCGGGCTTCTGCCTCTTGTTCGGGCGACCGGATTGTCCAACACAGGATCGGCACGCCCCGCGCCTTGAGTTCCGCCACGCGGGGGCGCGACAGGTCTGCGGCTTCGTGGCTGATGAAACTGGCGCCGACACGGTCGAAATCCGGGATATCGCGCAAGTGATCGCAGACGCTTTGCGGCAAAAGCTCGACACTGGGCTCATACGCGCAGGTCGTGATCCCGCGCGGCAGATGCGGGGCCAGCCGCGCCAGTTCAGCGACCGAGTTGGGATTGAAGGACATCAGGGCCACCGGGCCTTTGTAGCCCTGCAACGCGCGTACGGTGTCGCGTTCAAGCGCGCCCACCTTCGTGCCCATCGCCCCGTCCTGATCCTTTAATTCGATCAGCAACGGCACCCGGCCCGCGACAATTTCCAGCACATCATCCAGTGTCGGAATGCCGTCATCCCCATGCAGAAGCGGCGTGCCAGAGGCGGCCAGTGCCGTGACCTGCTGAATGGGCCCCGACTGCCCGGTCAGACGGGTCATGTCATAATCGTGAAAGACCATTGCCTGGTCGTCCGATGTCAGTTGAAGATCGATCTCGATCCCGTAGCCAGCTTCAATCGCGGCACGAATGGCCGCCCGGCTGTTTTCCGGGCGGTTCTTGGTAATGTCGTGCAGCGCCCGATGCGCAATCGGGGCCTGCAAAAACACATCTGGTAGGGGCGGCGTCATTCGATTTCGAAAATGCCTTCGATCTCGACCGCGACACCCAGCGGAAGCGACGCCGCGCTGACGGCGGAACGCGAATGGCGACCGGCATCGCCCAGCACCTCGACCAGAAAATCGGACGCGCCGTTGATCACCTGCGGCTGTGCCGTGAATTCAGCGGTCGAGTTCACGAATCCGGTCAGCTTGATCACGCGGACCAGCTTTTCGATATCGCCGCCGCAAGCCGCCTTGACCTGTGCCAGCAGGTTGATCGCGCAGACACGCGCCGCCGCAGCCCCGGCTTCGACATCCAAGTCATCGCCCAGTTTTCCGGTGATCAGCTTATCAGTCTTCGAGATCTGGCCAGATACATAAAGGATGTTGCCGACACGCACGAAAGGCACATAGTTGGCCGCAGGCGCGGGCGCGTCTTCCAGCGTTACACCGAGGCTTTCCAGTTTTGCAGCGATGCTCATTGCGAGGGTCCTTCCCTAATATCAACTCAGCGGGACGCTAACCGGGAAGCACGGATTGGGAAAGACGGAAACCGGCAAATTTCGGCCTTCATGCGATCTGAGCGTATCTTTACTGAAAACTCACTGTTGATCGACGGTCACTTTACCCCACCGTGATGAACAGGTTACACGCAAGGTGTTTCATTTAAGACCTGAAACGACTATGTGACTGCAACTTGTGCCACCCCGGCACGTGGATATTGGTGAATTATTGATTGAATGTCCGGCGGGCGCATGTGCCGGGCCATTTAGGAGAAACAAAGATCGTGTCGAGCAGATTTCGCCTGAAACACCTTGTTTTACTGTCGGTCATGGCCCTTGTGTCCGCTTGCGCAACAACGCCGCCAGAGGGTGCCTTGCGCAGCGACGTGTTTGATCCGTACGAAAATGCGAACCGGGGAATTCACAAGTTCAATCTGGGTGTTGACCGGTTCCTGTTCCGTCCGGCCTCGAAAGGGTATGTCAAAATCGTTCCTGACCCGATGGTCACCAGTTTCAGCACTTTTGCCGAAAACATCTCGCTGCCCGGTCAGGCAGTTGACTACCTGCTTCAGGGCAACCCAAAACAGATGGGCAATGCTCTGCTGCGCTTTGTGATCAACATGACCGTCGGCGGCTTTGGCTTGTCCTCGCCCGCTGATGAGCTGAACCTGCCACCCGTTGACACTGATTTCGGTGAGACCCTGCATGTCTGGGGGGTTGGCGAAGGCGCTTATGTCGAGCTGCCGTTCTATGGCCCGTCGACCCAAAGGGATGCGATCGGGGTTGTGGTCAACCTGTTCTCGAATCCGATCAATTTCAGCCCGACCCGACCCGCCGACAATCTTGGTGTCTACGCCGAAATCGTGCGGCGCATGGGGGATCGGGGCCGGTTCTCGGATACTGTCGATTCCATTCTTTACGAAAGTGCCGACAGCTATGCGCAGGCTCGCCTGATCTATCTACAAAACCGCCGCTTCGAACTGGCAAGAGATGACGAAGACGCCTATCTGGATTTGTATTCTGACCCCTATGCCGAAACCGGGACGGACCCGGTCAGGGACCCCTATCTTGACCCCTATGAGGACCCCTATGCTGAATAACGCGTTGAACCGTCGTCATTTTATCGCAGCCGGGCTTGCGCTGGCAGTGCTGCCCGTACCTGCCTTTGCCCAGACCGAGGCCGCCGCCAAGGCGCTTGTGACCAACGTGGTTTCCGACATCAACCGGGTGATCGAGTCGGGTAAATCCGAAAAAGCGATGCTGCGCGATTTCGAAAAGATCTTTGTTCAATATGCTGATGTGCCGATCATGGCGCGCTATGCGTTGGGTGCGGACGCCCGCACAGCCAGCCCGACCCAGCTGAAACAGTTCACCGCTGCATTTCAGGGCTATATCTCGCGTAAATACGGTCGCCGTTTTCGTGAATTTATCGGCGGTGAGGTCGATGTTCGCAATGCCCGCAAGATCAAAGCCGGGTACGAGGTTCGCACGTTGGTCAAGCTGCGCGGATCAGCCCCGTTCGACGTAACGTTCCTTGTTTCCGACAAATCAGGTCGGGACAAGTTCTACAACATGTTCATCGAAGGCGTGAATCTGTTGCTGACCGAGCGAACCGAAATCGGCGCGATGCTGGACGCCCGCAAAGGCAATCTGAATCAACTGATCACGGACCTGAAAAAGACGGGTTAAGCCGTTTCCGGCACAAAAGTGTGCCGGACAGCTCGTGTTTTTGGAAGTTCAAGAGGGTCGGGTCTGCCTGACCCTTTCTCGTGATGCGCGTGCCTGACAGATTTACGGCATGTAGCTGCGAACCAACGCGCCTGCGATCAAAGCCCACCCGTCAGCGATTACGAAAAACGCCAGCTTGAACGGCAAAGACACGATGGCAGGTGGCACCATCATCATGCCCATCGACATCAATACCGCTGCAACCACAAGATCAATGATCAGAAAGGGCAGGAAGATCAGGAACCCGATCTGAAAGGCGCGCGCGATCTCGGACAGCATGAAAGAGGGCATCAATACCGATAGAGGGGCCTGGGCTGACAGCTCGATCGCGTCACCGCCGGGGCGCAGGGCCGCCATTGCATAAAACGTATCTGAATCCAGCCGGTTCGCCATGAAGGTACGAAACGGCTCTAACGCGCGTTCCAGCGCGGGCTCGACCGCCATGGTTTCTTCCATCATCGGGCGTATTCCCGCGGTCCAGGCCTCGGTGAACACCGGGTCCATGATGAAATAGGTCAGAAACAGCGCAAGACTGACCAAAAGCATATTCGGCGGTGATTGCTGAAGGCCAACACCCTGCCGCAGGATCGACAGCACGGTGATCAGAAACGGGAAGCAGGTGATCATGATCGCCAGACCCGGAGCAACGCTGAGCACCGTGATCAACAGGATCAACTGTATGGTGCGGGCCGAGATCGAACCGCCTTCGCCCAGCGACAGGGTCACATCCTGAGCCGCCGCCATCGACGGCAGGGACACCACTACAGCCAGACCCAGCCAGATCACATAGCGCATCAGCCGATTCCGTTTTGCAGATCTGCAATCTCGGTCAGGCGCACGGCCAGTTGCCCCGCCTGATCGCCATCCATCTCCTCAAGCACCCCGCGTGCCACCAGCTGATCCCCGACATACAGGTCGACCGGGTCTTCGATCCGCTTGTCCAGGGTCAGCACCGCGTTCTCACCCATGTTCAGCAAATCCCGGATCAACGGGCGGGCGCGGCCAACCGAAACGGTCACTTCAATCGGAACCGTTTCGAAAGGATTGGGTTTTTCAGTTATCGGGAACTGGGTGTCATTCATTGGACAAAGCCTTTCTTGCCTCAAAGACGTATGCGTCAAATGCCTGTGCAATGGTGGACAGCAGGGCCGCGCAATCAATCTCGCGCCGGCTTGTGCCGACCTGTAATCGCGCCTGTCCAGGCGCCAGGCCAAGGTCTTCGATGACACGCGGTGCGGATTGCAAGGTCTGCGGCAGCAGGGATTGCACCGCTTGCGCGCACCCTTCCGGCACCATGATCTGCATCGGTTGTTCGATTTCCGTGCGCGCCATTTCGCAAAGCTGTTCGACGATCCGGGCGGCCAACCCGCGTTCGACCATGTCAGGCAATACGGTCTGAACCAGGCTTTCGAACATCGGTTCCAGAGACAATGTCATCCGGGTAAGCGCCTCGTGATAGGTGAAGGACATATCCTCGAGCGATCCCGCCAGTTCGGCCGAAACGCGGTCGCGGTTCTGTTCCTGCGCCTGCGCGGCATCCTCCCAACCCGCCCCGTACCCGTTTTCGAACGCGGCAAGGCGTTGTTCTTCCAGCGTTTCCTCGTCCAGATACAGAACGGCTCCGGCGCTGGTTCGGGTGGTGAAATCCTCAAGCAGATGAGCGATGGACATCACACGCGCTCCTCACCTTCTTCAAGCCAACTGCGCAGGATCTCGACCGTTTCTTCCTGTTTGTCGCCGATCATTGCGCGCAACCGATCAACCGGGTCCCCGATGGCACTGACCCCAAGCACGGGAACGGTCCCTTGTTGGGGCAGTGGCGTGAACTCTGCCGTTCCGTCCGCCGCGATTTCACCGGTCAGGACCGACGGGGGCGGAGCCCCCCCCTCCGCAGCTGGCAACATCGCCGGGACCATCGCAGGTTTCATCAGGATCGGACGGATCACGAACAACGCCAGCACCAGCGACACCAGCGCCAACGCTGCCATCTGGATCAGTGACATGGCGTCCAGGTGGATGTTTTGCCAAAGCGAAGAGGAAACCAGCGTGCCTTGTGGCGCGACCGTTGGTAAATCCAGCGATTTCAGAGTGATGACATCCCCGCGCACGGCGTCAAATCCCACAGCCGAGGCCACCAGCTCTTCAAGTGCTTCGAGTTCCGTCTGCGGCAGCGGTGTGAAGGATTCAGCGCCCGAGGCATCCACCGCCCGCGTTCCGTTGACCAGAACGGCAACCGTAAGGCGTTTGATCGCACCGGGGGCGGTGTGCACCTCCAGCTCGGTTTCGGAAACCTCGTAATTCACCCTCTCACGTGTCTGGGTCCCGGTCGAATTCGATTCTTCCCCCCCCGCGCCATCGCCGTCGGGCAGGTTTGAGGCCACCGTGACATCAGCTGACTGGTTGCGCGCGCTGTCGGAGCGTTCCTCGACATCTGTACTGATCGCCACCCTGCCCTTGGGGTCAAAGCGTCGCTCACGCAGGGATTCCGTCCTGGTTTCGGTATCGACGCTGACCTCGACAACGGCATTCCCCGTACCGACACGCGCTTCGACCAGACGCAGAACCCGTTCCCGCAGCTGCCGCGCCTTGTCATCTGCCGTGTCAGCGGCCACGGCGGTGTCCTGCCCGCCAATCACGGACCCGTTCGAATCGATCACTGTCACGCTTTCAGGCGACAGACCACTAACGGCCGAGGCGACAAGAAACCGGATAGCCTTGGCCTGATCGCCGGTGATCTCGCCCCCCGAGGGCACCAGATAGACCGAAGCCGTCGGTGCGACGCTGCGCTGAAACGGATTGGCAGAGCCATTGGCGATATGAACGCGGGCCTGGCTGACATGCGGGCTGCCCACGATTGTACGCGCCAGTTCACCCTCTTTCGCGCGCCAGTAGGCGGCATCAAACATCTGGGAAGTGGTACCGAAACCGTTCAGCGAATCAAGCAGTTCGTAGCCCTTGGTGCCGTTGGCAGGCAGACCTTCGCTGGCCAAAGTCATCCGCAGCTCGTCCCGCTGTGCGCCCGAGACGTAAATTGATCCGCCCCGAATCTCGTAGGCCACGCCACGCTGATCCAGCGCACGCACGATATCCCCGGCGGCCCCGCTTTCCAGACCCGCGTAAAGCAGGGTCATCGACGGCGCTGTCGCAAGGCGCGACATTCCGAGGATCCCGAGAAACACCAGCACAACCGCACCGGCAACGACGATTTGTTTACGCCTGTCCAAACTTGCCCAGACAGTTCCGATCTGCTGCACACTCACCTCCGACTCGCCGACTTTCTGCCCGGCGCATCTTCTGTGTGGACGATTGCCCTTAACAATCGGTTAGTCCCTGCGAGGTTATGACAGGACAGATCACAGGAATGAGGACGTCATGACCGACGCAACGGCTGAACAGGCGGAAACCCCGGAAAAGAAGGGGAAAAAAGGGACCATCGTCGGGGTGATTCTGGCCATCGCCGGTGCCGCCGGTGGGTATTTCCTGACCTCATCCGGGCTGCTGCCGCTGGGGAACAAGGCCGAGAAGGCGGAAAGCCATGACTTGGAAAAGGAAGAACCGGCCAAGGCATTGGCGGATGTTGCCTTTCTCGATTTGCCGCCGGTGATCGTTTCGGTGAATTCCGGCGGCGCGCGGCATCTGAAGTTTCACGCACAGCTTGAGGTTAACGCCCCGTACATGACTGACGTGGAAAAAATGCGACCGCGAATCATGGATGTCCTGAACGGGTATCTGCGGGCCGTCGAATTGAAGGATCTTGAGGATTCACTGGCGTTGATGCGCATCCGGGGCCACCTGCTGCGCCGCATCGAGATTGTCGTTGGCGAAGGTCGCGTGCGCGACGTGCTGGTGATGGAATTTGTTCTGAACTAGGAGGCGAAATTGGAGCTGATTGCGGATATTTTGCTGGTCGCCGGCGCCATGGGTGCGGGTCTGTATTGTTTTGTGCTGTCGCGCCGTCTCAAGCGTTTTGCCGATCTTGAAAAGGGCGTCGGCGGCGCGGTGGCGGTGCTGTCGACCCAAGCGGAAGAGCTGCGGAAATCACTGGATGATGCGCTCAACGCCTCTGATCAGTCAGGCGACCAGCTTAGGGCGCTGACGGGGCGCGCCGAAACGGTGGCACAGCGGCTGGAACTCATGATGGCGTCAATGCA
Organism: Ruegeria sp. AF3; assembly: GCF_056536285.1. Lineage (NCBI taxonomy): Bacteria > Pseudomonadati > Pseudomonadota > Alphaproteobacteria > Rhodobacterales > Roseobacteraceae > Ruegeria > Ruegeria sp. AF3. The sequence continues at coordinate 1,674,915 of NZ_JBQFJM010000001.1, forward strand.
CGACGTCGTGCCCGAAAAAGACGCTGATCCCCAACCTGAGGCAGAGGTTTCAGAGACAAGCACCATCACCGAAGTTCCGGAGAGCGTGAAACACGAAGGCAAACCCGAGCCGCAGGCCAGCGAAGCCGCTGCGCCCCAAGAACAGGCACGCGCACCTGAGGGGCTGATGTTCTTCCGGCATGACCGCAAGCAAGGCGAGGCGCAGGCATGAGCCGCCCGCGGATCAACACTCCCAACGCGCGGCCCCGCGGAGGGGTGCTTGCCGTGATCTCATTGCTGATGATCGGCTCGGCCGCTATCCGCATCGGGCTGGAAGCCGGACCCGCCTTTGCCAAACCAGCCAAACCTGAGGCGGAACACGATGAACCCGCCCCGTCCAACACCCGTGACATGCAGGTTCTGCTGACCGAGCTTCTGCGCCGGGAAGAGCGTGTCAAACAAAAGGAAGACATGCTGCGCGAGCGGGAAAACGCTCTGGAAATCGCGGGTCAGGCTATCGAGATGCGCATGGCCGCGCTTGAGGAGGCCGAGGAGTCGTTGCGCACCACTCTGGCGCTGGCGGACAGGGCGGCGGAAAACGACCTGACGCGCCTGACCGATGTCTATCAGAACATGAAGCCGAAAGACGCGGCTGCGCTGTTCGAAACCATGGACCCGACCTTTGCCGCCGGGTTTCTGTCACGCATGTCACCGGATGCGGCAGCCGGGGTTCTGGCGGGGCTCAGCCCCGAAGCGGCCTATACGATCAGCGTTGTCATGGCGGGCCGAAACGCCTCGGCCCCTCAGGAATAGTCGCCCGTGTTCCCCGCGGGTGCAACACACATAGCCGGAGATCTCAGATGATTGGAATTGTTGGAATTGTCGTCATTTTCGTGATGGTCTTCGGCGGCTATCTGGCCGCTGGCGGCAAGATGACCATCATTCTAAAGTCGCTTCCGTTTGAAATGATGATGATCGGTGGTGCCGCTGTTGGTGCCTTTTTGATCAGCAACGACATCGGCGGCGTGAAACACACGATCAAGGACATGGGGAAGGTCTTTAAAGGCCCGAAATGGAAGCCCGAGGATTACCGCGACCTGTTGTGCCTGCTGTTTTCCCTCATCCGCATTGCCCGCGCCAATCCGGTAGAGGTGGAACAGCACATAGAAGACCCCGGCAGCTCGGACCTGTTTTCGTCCTACCCCAGAATTCAGGCCGACAAGGAAGCGGTTGATCTAATTTGCGACACGATGCGGTCCGCGGCGATGAATTACGACGATCCGCATCAGGTCGAAGAGGTTCTTGAGAAACGGATGGAAGCGAATTTCCACCATGCCCTGCATTCGAGCCACGCCTTGCAAACCGTGGCCGACGGCCTGCCCGCGCTTGGAATTGTCGCCGCCGTTCTGGGGGTAATCAAGACAATGGGGTCCATTGATCAGCCACCGGAAGTTCTGGGAAAACTGATCGGCGGCGCCCTTGTGGGTACGTTTCTGGGCGTCTTTCTGGCCTACGGACTGGTCGGTCCCTTTGCGGCCAAGCTGAAATCCGTGGTCGAGGAAGACAACCACTTCTATCAGCTGATCAAGGAAGTTCTGGTTGCAAACCTGCACAACCACAATGCCGCAATGTGCATTGAGGTGGGACGCCAGAACACACCAACGCATAACCGCCCCGGTTTCTCCGAGCTTGAGGATGCGTTGAAAGAGCTTAAACGGGCCGCGGCATGAGGCAAATCGGGATACTGTTAGCAGCGTTGATCACTCTTGCAACGGCAGCAACCTCTGAAGAGGTGATTGTGCGGTCCGGTGAACATGACGGCTACACCCGGCTGGTTTTCAACGTTCCACCGGATACGGGCTGGGTTCTGAGCCAGCGTAAGAACAGTGCCAAGCTGGCAATTGACCTGAAGGGTGTCACATTTCGGACGGGTTCGGTGTTTGCGCGGTTGACATCAGATCGGCTGGCCGCGCTGTCGCAGGCGCAACCCGGTGGCGCGCTTGAGCTGGAATTCGGATGCGATTGCACGGCGTCGGCGTTCCTGTTTCGAAACTCGATGATCGTTCTGGACATTGCACCAGCAACAGCCCTGCCGCCCCTACTTGCAGATATCCCTCCGCCGACCCGAATAAATCGGGATGCTCTGAAACCTCAGCCCCCGGAACAAAAGCTTCCTTCCCAGCTGGACCTGCCGCTTCTGACCGGGAAGACGCAAGGGATCAGGGATCAATTGTCGACCCGTCTGGTGCAAGGGGCGGATCGTGAGCTGCTTGACCTGAATCTGGCTCCTGTCGGACCGCGCCGTTCTGCCTCGTCCGAGGCCGTGACGCTGTTACCCGGATTGACATCGAACATCCGCGTGACCTCGGTTCTGGATGATCTGCAGGACATTCTGAACTCTGGTTTGCAGCAGATCGACAACAACCCGGTTTGTATCTCAACGGCTGAACTGGGGTTCACGACATGGTCCGGGACGCGCCCGTTTCCAGAGCAGGTGTCCGCCTTGCGCACCGCCCTATACAAAGAGTTCGACCGTCTTGACGCGGAAAGCGCGCTGAGCCTGGCAAAGCTCTATGCCTATCACGGCTTTGGGGCCGAGGCGCAAAAGGTTTTGCAGTTATTGAACACCCCATCGGAAGAGGCTGGACATGTTGAAGGGATTGCACGGCTGGTGGATGAGCGGCCAGCACAGGTGCCAAATCCATTCAGGGGCCAGCAACGGTGTAACGGCGACGTGGCACTTTGGGCCGTGCTGTCCGAAGGTCAGCTGGCATCCGACGCACATCTTGAAGCCATCGAACACAGCTTTGCAAAGCTGCCAGAGCATCTTCGCCGCCATCTTGGCGCGCGGCTTTCGGATATCCTGACAAACGCGCAAGAGCTTGAGGCCGCGCGCAGGATAATGCGTTCGGTCGACCGGGTTGAACAGAACCCGTCCCCGAACGCCACGCTGGCCCGGGCTGGCGTCGCCGAAGCCGAAGGCAACGGCGCCCTTGAAGAGGCCCTGCTGACCGAGGTCGCGACCTCGGCCGGGACAAAGACCGAAGCGCCTTTGGCTTTGGCCCGGATGGTGGAAAATCGGTGGTCAGACCGCAAGACCGTGTCTTCAAGGGAACTTGAACTGGCCGCGTCTTACGCGATCGAATTCCGGCGATCCGAACTGGGCCCGATGATGAACCGCGCCCATGCGATTGCCCTGGGTCTGAGTCAGGATTTCGACAGCGCATTCGATGTGATCCAGTCTTTGCCAGACGGCCCGGACAGCAACAGCGCTTTCAACCGTCACCTGCAATTGCTGGCAGAGCGATCAGACGACCTTACCTTTTTGCGTCAGGTTACGCTGGTGCAGCAGTCGGATCGCATGGCGGCGCTGTCCACGGATACCGCGATTGCACTGGCCGAACGCTTGGCCGTGCTTGGCTTTGCCGATCAGGCCGTTGCGCTGACAAACAGGCCTGAAGATCAGGCCCGGCGATCAGAGCGCGCCCGTTTGCGCGCCCGTGCGGCGTTGTTGTCGGACCGCCCGCAACAGGCCATGCTTGAGCTGGCCAATGATACCTCGGATGAGGCGCTCGTCCTGCGGGCGCAGGCGTTGGACAAGGTGCAGGACTACGCCGCAGTGGCCGAACTCATGCAGAGCCGCGGGCAACAGGACGAGGCGAACCGATACCTATGGCTGGCCGGGTTGCCGGGGAAAAGATCGGGGCCATCTGACGGAAAATACGCAAGCCTCAACCAAACTGCGGAGGCCCTTTTGGCCCCGCCGGTTCGCGTGTCAGGCAAGCCGCTGGCTGATGCGGGAAGCCTACTGGAGGACAGTCAGGCAACGCGGCAGAGGATCGTCGAAATGCTGAACACGGTCAGGGTGGAGTGAGGTTTCCCAACCGACCGGACCAATTGCCCGGATCGATGCAGGCAGGACGGGGCGCTGTTCACGGTTCTGGCGGATCAAAAATCAGCGGTGTCAGGTCTGCACAGCGCACGCTTTTGTCCGGCCAGCCAAGTATTACACGACGGATGCGGTCGGCACGTACTTCCCCAAGCACAGGGGCTGCAAACTGCATGTATTTGGCGATGACGTCGTCCCGTGTCATGGGGGCCTCGGGGCCGCCGCGGGCATGAATATCCCCGGATTTCAGAACACGGCCATCCGTTGTTGTGATCGTGACATCTGCCCAGCGCCCTTCAGGAAACCGGACGCTGTGGTGTTCGCTTTCCGCGACCGTGATGCGGGACATCAGATTGGCGACCGCGGGATCAGACAGGCCAGACCCTGAGATATGTTCAACGCCGATGCGCCCGTAAACGGCCTGAACGGCCACGGCAAATGGCAGGGAATACTGCGCTTGCGAAGTTGTTTCGGGCAGCCCCGCAAAAAGACAGGCCGCCTGATGAAAGCTGTTGATATGCACTGTTTCGATCTGCGCGCTGGTCAGGTCATGCGCGATCATGACAGCGCGCACGCCATCAATCGCGGCATGGGCCCAGCGACAGATCGGATAGGGTTTTACATATTGATGTTCGACCTGCCAGAAGGTGCCCAGATCATCCCAGTAGGGTTTGACCTCTTCCGCCTCGATGGTGATGGCGGGCGCGCCGGTAAAGCCGCGTTCGGCCAGAACAGCGGCGGAAAGCCCCACCATCGCGCCCCAGCCCGACCCGTCATGCAGCATTGTCGGGTTGGCAATCTCGCGCATCATCTGGCTGCGTGGCCCGTGATATTCGGCGATCCCCATCGCCTGCCGCATTTGGTCGGCAGACAATCCGCGCAGGCGCGCCGCCATCGCGACCACGCCCAGCGCGTTCCAGGCACCGGATGTGTGGTAGTCGCTGACACTGGCGTGCAGTGACAGGCCCGCGCGCCCGGCCACCTCGTACCCGGTGACGACCGCTGCCAAAGCCTCGGGTCCGGTCAGGTTCGGGCAATGTTCGGCCAGTGCGGACAGCGCTGGCAACACGACCACCCCGATATGGCCCTTGGTGGGGTTATATCCGTCGTGACCATCCAGATTGTCGGTTTGCGTAGCGGCGGCATAGGCAGCACCTGCCATGCTGACGGTACGACCATCGAACAGCATCCGTGCGCCATAAGCAGGATCGGAGCTGGCATAAAGCAACGCTGCCGTGTCCCGAGCGATCACACCTGCCTGCATCGGGCCGGATGCGATCAGGATCCCCATCGTGTCGAGCATCATCAGCGCCGCGGCCTCTAGTGCGCTTTCGGGCATGTCCGAGGCCGCGCGGGTCAGCGTGAAATCGGCAACCCTGGAAAATGTATCTGTCTGCGGGTTATGCGTCATGAGAGCTCTCCTGTCGGGCGGGGCCGGTACAGGAAAGTCAGCCACAGGTAAGGGCGGGCTTGTACTCTGTTCCCGACGCCAAATGTCGGGATCAGAGGAAAACGTATGAAGAAGAGACCCTAGTAAGGGGCTTCGACGCCATTCATGGACACGTAGACTGTTTTCATTTCCGAAAAATGGTTGATCGCAATCTTCGAATTCTCGCGTCCGACACCCGACATTTTCGATCCCCCGAACGGGGCTTCGACCGGGGCAAGGTTATAGGTGTTGATATAACAGGTCCCCGCCTCGAACCCGGCCACAACACGGTGCGCGCGGGTCAGGTCATTGGTGAAGACGCCTGCAGCCAGACCAAATTCGGTGTCATTGGCACGGGCCATGACCTCGGATTCCGTGTCGAAATCCAGCACCGACATGACGGGGCCAAAGATTTCCTCGCGCGCGATGGTCATGTCATCGTTCACATCCGCAAAAACGGTTGGTTGCATGTAGAAACCGTCGCCTTCGATCCGGTTGCCGCCGAACACCAGCCTTGCGCCCTCGGCCCTGGCTTTGTCGACATAGCTCAGCGCGATGTTCAACTGGTTTTCGCTGACCATCGGACCAAAGCTGACGTCCTCGTCCATCGGATCGCCGATTTTGGCGTTGGCCAGACGTTCGGACAGGCGTTTCAGGAAGGCATCTTTGATCCCTTTTTGCACAAAGACACGGGTACCGTTGGAGCAGACCTGACCCGATGAATAGAAATTGCCAAGGATCGCGCCGGAAACCGCGTTTTCGATGTCGGCATCGTCAAAGACGATCATCGGAGATTTGCCGCCCAGCTCCATGGTGACGTGCTTCATGCCGTCAGCTGCCGCGGCATAGACCTTGCGGCCTGTCGGCACCGATCCGGTCAGCGAGACCTTGGCTACACGCGGATCGGTGACCAGTGCGGCCCCCACGTCGCCATAGCCTTGAATCACGTTGTAGACACCCTTGGGTGCGCCGGCTTCGACCAGAATTTCGGCCACTTTCAATGCCGAAAGGGGCGTGGTTTCCGAAGGCTTGAAGACCATTGTGTTGCCGCAGGCCAGCGCCGGGGCACCTTTCCAGCAGGCAATCTGCGTGGGATAGTTCCACGCCCCGATGCCGACGCAAACACCCAGCGCCTGACGGATGGTGTAGACGAAATCGCCACCGCCCAGCGGAATATGCTCGCCGGTCAGAGAGGCGGCCAACCCGCCGAAATATTCCAGCGCATCCGCACCCGATGTGGCATCTGCCACCGTGGTTTCCTGAATCGGTTTGCCGGTGTCATGGGTTTCCAGAACCGACAGGTCGTAGTTGCGGTCGCGCATAATGTCGGCCGCGCGGCGCAGAATGCGGCCGCGTTCTGTTCCGGTCAGTGCGGCCCAAGCTGCCTGAGCGGTTTTCGCGCTGTTCAGAGCCTTTTCTACAATCGCCGGTGTTGCCGAATGCAGACGGGCAATCACCTCGCCGGTAGCGGGGTAGATCACGTCAATGGCCGCGCCATCGGTATCCTCGACATAGGTGCCGTCGATGAAATGGCTGGCCTTGGGCTGAAACTTCATACCGTGTCCTTTTCGCTCGACCCCGTCCGGGCGGGGCATTTGGTCATTTTGAATCGGCCCTAATGGTTATTGACTGGCCAGTCAATAAAATCATCCAAGCGGCAAGGTCACGCCTGCCACCGCGCACAAATCTTGAAACTCCTTGGTTAATGTTCTATATATGTTCCACATAGTCAGAGGACAAACCGATGACCCAGCACATGCGCCACACGGCCCTGAACGGGCCAAACAATGACTACCACCTGCTTCCGGTAACAGACCGGCAGATGCGATATGCGCGCGCCATTGCCGAGAAATCAGCGCTTGAGATCCCGGTCGAAGTTCAACGTGACAGGCGATTGTTGTCCGACTGGATTTCGGCCCACAAATCATGTGGCACCTCGCAATTCGACAGTTACCCGACGGGCAAGCAGGTGGCGTTCGCTGAACGGATTTCACGCAGCAAGCGTCGCCCGATCCCGTCCGAGTGTTTTCGAGACAAGAAAATGATGTCCCGCTGGATTGACCACAACAGATAACCCTTATTTAGGGTCTTCTGGCGCATGATTGCGGGTATATAGCGCAACCGCAGCCGCAACAAACATTCCCAGCAGAATGTAACCGGTCACAGCCTCGGACACGGCAAGCCCGCGGCACAGGCCGGTCGGGGACATGTCGCCATACCCGACCGTGGTGAAGGTGACATATGAGAAATACAGGACATCCCCCGGACCCTGCGCCCCGACCACACAATTATCGTTGTACCCAAAAGCTCCGTAGACGGCGGCGAACAGGAATGGGACGACCTGGATAAATGACACGCCCATCAGGAACAAAAGCCGCCGCGGTGATGTCACCTGGGTCATGTAATACCAGGATTGCGACACCAGCCAGATCAGCAGGCCAACCGACGCGATTGTTCCGATCATGTCACCCGCAGCGGTTTCGTTAAGACGCGACAGCCCGAACCAGGCAAGAAAACTTGTCAGAACCAGCCCCAATGCAGCAATCAGGGTCGATTTCCATTCTTCCAGAGTTGTGGGTTTGCGGTGCATGAACGCCCTCTCAGCCTAGTCTGAGGGTGATCATCCGGCCTAAAGCAAGAGCCTGCAACCCGCTTTCAGTCCTGCCGCAAATGCGGCTCGCCCCGCTTGCGCGCAAGCACTATTTGCTTTTGCCGTTCACGAAAGCGCATCTTGTCAGCCTCGGAGGTCTCGTCGATGCATTGGTGACAGGACACGCCATGTTCATATTCGGGGCGTTTCATATCCTCGGGCAGGATCGGGCGACGGCAGCCATGGCACAGCTTGTGCGGCCCTTCAACAAGGCCGTGGCCAACCGAGACGCGGTTGTCGAACACAAAGCAGTCACCCTGCCACGAGCTGTCTTCGGATGGCATCTCTTCAAGATAGCGCAGGATACCGCCTTTGAGGTGATAGACATCCTCGACCCCCTGCCCCAGCAGGTAATTGGTGGACTTCTCGCACCGGATACCGCCGGTGCAGAACATGGCAACGCGCTTGTTGTGAAAGCGGTCCTTGTTCGCCTCCCACCAGGCCGGAAATTCGCGGAAACTGGCTGTTTCAGGGTCTATTGCGCCTTCAAACGTGCCGATCGCCACTTCGTAGTCATTGCGGGTGTCGATCACCACGACATCGTCCGAACGGATCAGATCGTTCCAGTCCTGCGGATCGACATAGTTGCCGACACGGGCGCGCGGATCGACATCCGGCTGACCCATGGTCACAATCTCTTTCTTCAGCCGCACTTTCATCTTGCCGAAAGGCGGATGGTCCGAGGACGCCTCTTTCCACTCCAGATCCGAGCAACCGGGCAGAGCCCGGATATGCGCAAGAACCGCATCGATCCCGGCGCGTGGGCCTGCGATGGTGCCATTGATGCCTTCTTGCGCCAGCAACAGCGTTCCCGTGACGGACTGCGCGCGGCACAGATCAAGCAACGGTTCGCGCAGCGCGACAGGGTCCGGGAATCGGGTAAAGTGATAGAGGGCAGCGATCGTGTACATATGCGCGATCTACCCTCGCAAACCCGGAGTCGCAAGGGATTGCATTGACGCCCCGCGCCCAGCCCCCTACCGATAAGGCAGTTATACGGAGGCCGCCATGACCCATGCCCTGCTTGTCATTGATGTCCAGAACGACTTTTGCCCCGGCGGTGCCTTGGCAGTGGCCGGAGGAGATGAAATCGTCGCGCCGATCAACGCCATGATGGAGGAGTTTGACGCCGTGATCCTGACGCAGGACTGGCATCCGGCGGGGCATTCTTCGTTCGCGAGCTTCCATGATGACAAAGACCCCTTTGATACGACCGAGTTGCATTACGGGCCGCAGGTCTTGTGGCCGGATCATTGTGTTCAGGGAACCGAAGGCGCAGATTTTCACCCTGATCTACGCACTCATGCCGATCTGGTCATACGAAAAGGCTTTCGACCGGGCATCGACAGCTATTCCGCCTTTTTCGAGAATGACCGGAAAACGCCGACAGGTTTGAAAGGCTACCTGGAGACGCGTGGAATAACCCAATTGACGCTGGTCGGACTTGCAACGGATTTTTGTGTCTGCTTTTCCGCGATTGACGCTGCGAAGCTGGGCTTTGATGTCACAGTCCGTATGGATGCCTGCCGCGCGATTGACATGGACGGATCGCTGGCTGCCGCAAAACAGGCCATGCGCGATGCCGGTGTTACGCTGGCCTAAGGTGTCGCCCCGGCAGCGGCCAGCAGCTTGATCGTCACAAACAGAATAACGGCCAGCCCGAACGCCAGCCCGATACGCCCCGAAATAGAACGCCGACGTGCCGAAACGGGCTGCTGTGGCGGTGGCGGCGGTTTGCGCACCTGACGCGTACGCACGATCCCGGCCATGGGCTGCGCCATCCGTATGTAATGCAGAAAGTCCCACAGGTTGAACTCGCCGCAATACTCCCCCTGAACGCCGCGCGATTTTATGTTCTCAAACAAAGAACGCAGAATCCTGACCCGGTCCACCTGATCTTCGGCCGGAAACACACCGGGCACGATGCCGCTGTTCCGCGACTCGAGGCTGAACCCGGCATCCAGGAAAATCTTGCGGATTTTCGGCGATGTTCCCCGTAGCGCATCTGCCGTTCTGATGTCGCGAAACACCGCACACACCTGGCGTTCCACATCAGAGTCTGACCCCAGCTTTTCCGGGTCAATTTCGTTCAGTGCTACATTAACAATATCAAAATCGTACTCGAGACCCATTCACAAACTCAGTTTCGTCTTTCCATCCCCTTCTCTCACTAACCGGCGAAAACAATGCACAATATGCCCGTATTGTGACGTCATGCTGGCATTGTCACCAAATCAGCGACTCTTGCCATTCCCGTTGTCGATTGATCTAACTACGGAAATCGCAGGAGTTCCCCATGGTCGACATCGCGACCCGTGTCTACAATCACAAATGGAAGATTGACCCGATTGTCCGGTCTTTAATCGACACAGACTTCTACAAACTGCTGATGTGCCAGTCAGTGTTTCGAAACAAGCCCCAAACAAATGTGGTGTTTTCCCTGATCAACCGGTCGAATCACGTGCCTTTGGCCCGTTTGATCGATGAAGGCGAGCTGCGGGAACAGCTGGATCATATTCGCTCGCTTAGTCTCAGCCGGGGGGAAAGCACCTGGCTGCGGGGCAACATGTTCTATGGAAAACGCCAGATGTTCCGTTCCGATTTCATGGAATGGTTCGAAAATATGCGCCTGCCGCCCTACCACCTTGAACGCAAAGGCGATCAGTATGAACTGACCTTTGAAGGCAAATGGCACGAGGTCATGTTGTGGGAAATTCCGGCGCTGGCGGTGCTGATGGAACTGCGATCGCGTGCGGTGTTGAACGACATGCGCCGGTTTGCGCTACAGGTGCTATATGCCCGCGCGATGACCCGCGTATGGGAAAAGATCGAAAAGCTGAGCACGATCAACGGTCTGGGGATTGCCGATTTCGGCACACGACGACGGCATTCCTTCCTGTGGCAGGACTGGTGCGTGCAGGCAATGATCGAAGGGCTTGGCCCCGCGTTTACCGGAACATCAAACTGTCTGATCGCGATGCGGCGTGAAGTTGAGGCCATCGGCACCAACGCGCATGAGCTGCCGATGGTCTATTCCGCGCTGGCTGACACCGATGCCGAACTGGCGCAGGCCCCTTATGACGTTCTCAGCGATTGGCATGACGAACATGACGGCAATCTGCGCATCATTCTGCCCGATACCTACGGCACCAAGGGCTTTCTGGACAACGCGCCCGACTGGTTGGCGGGCTGGACCGGTATTCGCATCGACAGCGGCGACCCGGCTACCGCCGCCGAGGTGGCCATCGACTGGTGGAAAGCGCGCGGAGAGGACCCGACCCAAAAACGGATCATTTTCTCGGACGGGTTGGACGTAGGCAGTATTCAGGAATTGCATGCACAGTTTGCGGACCGCACCAAAGTATCTTTCGGCTGGGGTACCTTGCTGACCAACGATTTCCGCGGACTGGTCCCTCATGACGCGCTGGCACCGTTCTCACTGGTCTGCAAAGCCGTATCCGCAAACGGACGCCCGACGGTAAAGCTGTCGGACAATCCGGAAAAGGCAATGGGCCCTGCGGATCAGATCGAGCGATACAAACGGGTGTTTGGCGTGGGCGCACAGGAAGCGATCAAAGTGATTGTCTGAGCTAAGGCATAATACCAAACACTTACCCTCAATTCATATGATGTCAGGACTGAACGACCACCGACTGGCGTCGGTAGGATCGGCGATATGGTTTTCGAGGTATTGCAGCACGATGTCTTCGGTGATGGCACCGTTGGTGGTTGAGAAATACCTCCTGCCCCAGAACCGGCGACCCCAGTAGCGGCTGCGCAGCGCGGGAAGTTCACGTTGCACCTTGTGAGACGAACGGCCCTTCATCTTGCGTACCGGACCCGAGATGGCAATCTTCGGCGGCACCGACACGAACAAATGCACGGGATTGCTCGACAACACCCCGCGCAAGATGTCGACCTCGTTCTCGTGGCAGACCCAACGGATGATGGCGCGCACCCGCAAGCGCACCGCACCGGTCAGCACCTAGTAGCGATACTTGGTCGACCAGACGATATGGTAGCGGTGATAGAAAACACAGTGCTTGCCAGTGTCATACTACATGACTTTACCCTCTGGAAAATGAGCCTTCGAACCGGCTACGGCTCATTTTCCAGAGGGTGAGGTCATAACACGATTCTCCGCGCTGAAGCAGGTACGACTGGAAGTCGGAGGGTTTACTCCAATGCGTGGATACCAAGCAGGTGGTTCATAATTCGCAGCTGCGCAATCTCACATTGATGATTATCACTCAGCGGATACCATCAACAAGCTTTCGAGAAGTGTAACACGTGAACCGCCCATCAAAGTCTTCAATGCCTGTTATTGAGCGCAAAATTTCCGTTTGCGGTAACCTGCTTTGAGGCTGCACTTCAGACCAAGGTGCGTTTCCTGGAACTGGTCCGAGTATCAATATGTACATGGTGTTTTAATCTTCGGAAAACTGGTGCCGCTGAAGGGACTCGAACCCCCGACCCCATCATTACGAATGACGTGCTCTACCAGCTGAGCTACAGCGGCACCTTGAGTCATCCGGAACTGGCCTCTACCGGATGAGATGGCCCATTTAAACTGTCAGCCTAAAGCCTGCAAGACCAGTTATGTCCGTTCGGGCCTTTCCCCCCTTTTCACCAGAGGTTGTCGTTGACGTATTGGGCCAATGATCAATCCAATGGGGCGAGCTTTCAGTTTGTGAAATTTTTGTAACGACGCATGAGTAGTTTTGACTCTAAACTTATTATTCTATATTTCATGAAATATGGTAGAAGAGATAACCGACCAGCTAGCCATCCTTGGCCACCCACAACGTATCACCGTATTTCGCATGTTGATGCGACGGTATCCTGACACTGTTCCAGCGGGGGAACTGGCGTCGGAACTGGGGATCAAGTCCAGCACCTTGTCGAACTATCTCAACGCGTTGCAGCGATCCGGGCTGGTCAAGCAGGAACGATCCGGGACGTCACTGCTCTATTCGATTGAGATGAAGAACGTGCAGCACATGTTCGATTTCCTGCTCGTGGATTGCTGCCGTGGCCGACCCGATCTTTGCATGCCCTTGGCCAAAGGGCGCGAAACCATGGCTGACCGAAAGTTCAATGTGTTGTTCATTTGCGTGGGTAATTCTGCCCGGTCGATCTTTGCCGAATCCCTTTTGCGGGATATCGGCGGGGATCGGTTCAATGTGTATTCGGCCGGCATACGACCGTTTTCCGAACTCAACCCGTTTGCAATTCGGGTTCTGCAAGACAAGGGGCATGATACGTCGGCGCTCCGCTCCAAGAACGTATCCGAGTTCTCGCGACCGGGCGCACCTGAAATGGATTTCGTCTTTACGGTCTGCAATCAGGCTGCGAACGAAGAATGCCCCGCCTGGGAAGGCCAGCCGATCAGTGGTCACTGGGGCATGGCGGATCAGGTCAAGGCAGAAGGCACCGATGCCGAGAAAAGCCTGGCCTTTCAAAACGCGTACGGCGCGCTGAAGCGTCGGATTCAAGCCTTTACATCGCTGCCGGTTGAAAGCCTGGACCGGATCGCACTGCAATCCGCCGTTGATGAAATCGCGCGGTCGCCACTTGAGGATGCGCCATGACGACTTACGCTGTGAACGGCCTTGGCCGAATGGGGAAACTGGCCCTGAAGCCCTTGTTGGAACGGGGCGCAAAGATTGCCTGGATCAACGATGCCGTCGGCGACCCCCAGATGCACGCGCATCTGTTGGAGTTCGACACGGTACACGGGCGTTGGGATGCAGAATTCAGCTTTGATGCCGACAGCATCACTGTGAATGGAACCCGCCTGCCGTTCATCGGCACGAAAGACCTGAACACCCTGCCGCTGGATGGCGTTGATGTCGTGATCGACTGTACGGGCGTGTTCAAAACCGAGGCCAAGCTGGCCCCGTATTTTGATGCCGGGGTAAAGAAAGTCGTCGTCTCTGCCCCGGTCAAAGACGGCCCGACGGCAAATATCGTTGTCGGAGTGAATGAAAGCACATATGACCCCGCGACCCATAAAATTGTGACAGCGGCCTCTTGCACAACGAATTGCCTGGCGCCGGTGGTCAAGGTGATCCACGAGAATCTGGGTATCCGCCACGGGTCGATGACTACGATCCATGACGTGACCAACACGCAAACAATCGTTGATCGGCCCGCAAAGGACTTGCGGCGCGCGCGGTCGGCCCTCAACTCACTGATCCCGACGACCACCGGTTCGGCCACCGCCATCACGCTGATCTATCCGGAACTCAAAGGGCGTCTGAACGGTCACGCCGTCAGGGTGCCGCTTTTGAACGCCTCGCTGACCGATTGCGTATTCGAAGTTGAGCGGGCCACCACGGTTGCCGAGGTCAACGCCCTCTTTAAAGCGGCGGCTGAGGGCGATCTGAAAGGTATTCTGGGTTATGAAACCCGCCCTCTGGTATCTACCGATTACACCAATGACAAACGCTCCTCGATTGTCGATGCGCCCTCAACCATGGTGATAAACGGGACGCAGGTGAAAATCTATGCGTGGTACGACAATGAGATGGGCTATGCGCACCGCTTGGTGGATGTAGCGCTGATGGTCGGGTCCTCGCTGTGACCCAGCGGCCCGATGGATTGTCGGCTTATGTCGCGGTCACGGCGGCTTATTGGGCCTTCATGCTGACTGACGGGGCGCTCAGGATGTTGGTGCTGCTGCACTTTCACACCATGGGGTTCTCACCGGTTCAGCTGGCCTATCTGTTTGTACTTTACGAGATTGCTGGGATCGTCACCAACCTGACCGCAGGCTGGATTGCCGCCCGGTTCGGGCTAACGTCCACCCTGTATGCAGGATTGGGGCTGCAGGTGGTGGCGTTGCTTGCCATGACGCAGCTTGATCCGCACTGGACCGTTACCGCCTCGGTCAGCTTTGTGATGATGGTACAGGGGGCAAGCGGAGTGGCCAAGGATCTGGCCAAGATGTCGTCGAAATCATCAGTCAAATTACTGGCCCCGGCCGAGGGCGGCGGGTTATTTCGGTGGGTCGCTGCGCTGACCGGATCAAAAAATGCCGTCAAAGGGCTGGGTTTCCTGTTGGGCGCGGCCATGCTGGCCACGTTGGGATTCATGGCGGCAATCCTGGTCATGGCGGCGGTTCTGGCACTGATCCTGTTCGCAGTTATCCTGTTCATGCCAGCGGGCCTGCCGAAGGGGCGAAAAGGGGCGAAATTCTCGGAAGTATTGTCAAAATCCGCCAATGTGAACTGGCTGTCCGCGGCGCGGGTCTTTCTGTTCGGTGCGCGCGATGTCTGGTTCGTGGTCGGCATCCCGATCTATTTCTACGCCGTCCTGTCGGATGGCACCGAGGACGGCAACCGTTCCGCGTTCTTCATGATCGGAACATTCATGGCGGTGTGGGTCATCCTCTATGGCGCAGTGCAGGCCTACGCGCCAAAGATCCTTCGTGCGGCGGATCGAACCGAAGGCGATTTGATCCGCGCGGCGCGCAGTTGGGCGAGTGCCCTTTTCTGCGTTCCTGCGACTCTAACATTGGCCGTTTCGCTGTCACATGGGCCTGAAACCTGGCTAACCACAACGCTTGTAGCTGGGCTGCTGATCTTCGGAGCAATCTTTGCGGTGAATTCATCGCTGCATTCCTATCTGATCCTGGCTTTCACCCTGTCCGAACGTGTGACAATGGATGTCGGATTTTATTACATGGCAAATGCAACAGGCCGGCTGATCGGCACGGTTCTGTCCGGCCTGACCTACCAGATCGGAGGATTGCCACTGGTCCTCGGGACCGCGACCGTGATGGTGGCCCTTGCTGCGCTGACTTCAGGCAAACTGACGGATCAAACCTCCGAAGCACTGACGTGACCTTTTCGAACGATATCTCACGGACTGGATCGCTCTTGCTATGATCGGTGGCGTTCTGATCAGAGGGGCTGCGCAAGGTTATTGAAGAACGATTAGCGAGAATTTTATATGTTTCGGCATATGACCTCGCAAAGCTTAGCAAATCATGACGGCACCACTGGCCGCGGAAACCCGGTATCTGTTAAACAATACGTTTTATTGGTGACCCCGGCAGGATTCGAACCTGCAACCTGCCCCTTAGGAGGGGGCTGCTCTATCCAGTTGAGCCACGGGGCCGTGCCAGGCTCTCTGTAACCGGGATTTTCCGGGTTGTCATCGCCTTTGCACAATTGTTGTACACGCCGACCTGTTCACGCTACCATCGGACAAAACAACAACGCAGGTGCCTCCCGTGAACAGTGAAACCAAACGCCCGCTTACCCTTCGTGATGTGTCCGAGGCTTCCGGAGTATCCGAGATGACGGTAAGCCGGGTTCTGCGTAACCGGGGGGATGTGTCTGACGCCACCCGCACCCGCGTTCTGGCCGCCGCCAAGGAGCTTGGCTATGTTCCCAACAAGATCGCGGGCGCATTGGCGTCCAGCCGGGTTAATCTGATCGCGGTGATCATCCCTTCGCTTTCGAATATGGTCTTCCCCGAGGTGATGACAGGCATCAACCAGGTGTTGGAAGACACCGAACTGCAACCCGTGGTGGGTGTAACCGATTATCTGCCCGAGAAAGAGGAAAAAGTGCTGTACGAGATGCTCTCGTGGCGGCCCTCTGGCGTGATCATTGCGGGGCTTGAACATACCGAAGCCGCACGCGCCATGTTGGATTCGGCGGGTATTCCGGTGGTCGAGATCATGGACACGGATGGCAAACCGGTAGATGCGATGGTGGGGATCTCACATCGTCGCGCCGGGCGCGAAATGGCGCAGGCAATCCTGAAGGCCGGGTATCAGCATATCGGTTTCATGGGTACCAAGATGCCGCTGGATCATCGCGCACGGAAGCGGTTCGAGGGCTTTACCGAGGTTCTTGGCAAACACGGGATCGAGATCGAGGATCGCGAGTTCTATTCCGGCGGATCGGCCCTGGCCAAAGGGCGCGAGATGACCCAGGCCATGCTGGAACGCTCACCCGAGCTGGATTTTCTGTATTACTCGAACGATATGATCGGGGCCGGTGGCCTGCTGTACCTGCTGGAACAGGGTATCGATATTCCGGGACAGATCGGCCTGGCCGGGTTTAACAATGTCGAGCTTTTGCAAGGCTTGCCCCGAAAACTCGCGACGATGGACGCCTGTCGTCTGGAAATCGGCCGTCAAGCCGCCCAGATCATCGCCGAACGTCTGGAAAATCCTGATACTGAGATCGAGACACGCGTTACTCTGACCCCCACGATCAGTTATGGTGACACGCTGAAACGGCGATGAACACACCCCTGAAAAGGCTCGACAATCGGGCGGCACGGGCGATCTTCATGGACCGGCACGTATTGGGTGAACAACCCTCAGGCTCGGCCAAAGGTTCCGCGCTTCTGGATCTGATCCACCGGCTTGGATTTGTTCAGCTTGATAGCATCAACACCGTTGCCCGTGCCCATGACATGATCCTGTTCTCGCGCAGGCCCGCCTATCGCAGCGCCGACCTAAAAAGGCTCTATGAAAGGGATAACGCGCTTTTCGAGCATTGGACGCACGATGCGGCGGTGATTCCGATGAAATTCTATCAGCATTGGCATCTGCGCTTTCAGCGGGATGCGGATATGTTGAAGGCGCGGTGGAAGAACTGGCGGCGGGATGGGTTCGAACAGCAGTTTGACACAGTCCTGCAACACATCCGCGACCATGGGGCGGTGTCGTCCTCGGATGTTGGCAAGGATGAAAAGAAGGGCTCGGGCGGGTGGTGGGACTGGCACCCATCGAAAACCGCGTTGGAGTATCTGTGGCGCTCGGGTGCCCTGACCGTCGTCGGTCGGGATGGGTTCCAGAAACGCTATGATCTGACAGAGCGCGTGATTGAAACACAGCTCTGCCCCGGAAACACGCCCTGTGATGCCGAAGCGACCGTGGATTGGCTGTGCAACGCCGCATTGGACCGGCTTGGATTTGCAACATCCGGAGAGTTGGCGGCTTTCTGGGACACCGTCAGCGCGGCTGAGGCAAAAGACTGGTGCGCGGCGTCGCTGGAAAGTGGCGATATTGAAGAAATCGAGGTCACCTGTGCCGATGGGTGCCTGCGCAAGACATACGCCCGCCCAGACCTGACGACCGAAGTACCGCAACCACCAGGCCGCATTCGCGTGCTCAGCCCGTTTGACCCCATGCTGCGCGACCGCCGCCGGGCCGAGCGGCTGTTCGGCTTTCACTACCGCATCGAGGTTTTCGTCCCCGAGGCCAAACGAACCTATGGATACTACGTTTTTCCTTTGCTCGAGGGCGACCGTATGATTGGCCGTATCGATATGAAGGCCCACCGCGATCGTGACCTGCTGCATGTCAAAGCGCTCTGGCCCGAGCGCGGGGTGCGCTGGTCAGATGCCCGTACCCGACGCCTGAACGCCGAGCTGGACCGGGTGCGGCGACTGGCCGGTGTGGAACATGTGACTTTCGCCAAGGACTGGCTGAATGACCCTAAATAGGGTCTATTCTGCGTCTGACAGGGGCAATTTGATCGGTTCCAGCCCATCAATCTCACCTGTCAGAACATCCCCTGCAACGACTGGACCAACGCCAGCCGGCGTACCGGTCAGGATTAGGTCACCGGGGCGCAGGTGGTAAAAGCCGGACAGGTGCATGACAATCTCGTCGATCTTCCAGATCAGCTCCTCCAGGGTCGCGTTCTGGCGCAACTCTCCGTTTACGCTTAGCCGAATGCGCTTGTCATCCTCCGGGGTCCAGTCGGCAGCTGGTGTCAACGGCGCAAAGACCGCTCCGTTTTCGACGTCCTTTCCCAGATCCCAGGGCCGCTGCTTGTTGCGCTCGCGGATTTGCAGATCACGGCGCGTCATATCCAGGGCGCAGCCATAGGCAAAAATGGCATCCCACGCCTGCGCACTGGTGGCGCGAAACACGGGTTTTCCAATGGCCAATGCCAATTCCATCTCATGGTGGTAATTTTCGGTCCCGGCAGGATAAGGAACCGTCGCACCTGAGAGTACAGCGTTCGGGGCGGATTTAGTGAAATAGAAAGGTGCCTCGCGATCCACCTCGTTCCCCATTTCTGCGGCATGGGCAGCATAATTTCGACCGACACAGAAGATCCGTCCAATGGGATATCCGGCCGCCGCGCCGACAACGGGGATGGTGATCGGGTCCGGAAGCGAAAACAGGCTGTTTGGCATGATAATCCCTGAAGGTTGCGTAACTTCCATATTACGTCTGCCAAACCCGCCAGCAAGCCCGGAAAACACGCTGTATTTCGCCAATCTCGAGGAGGTGTTTCAGCGTGAAACGGCTCAATTCTGACCTGAATGACTGACGCCGTGTCAAAAATTGGTTTCATCAGTTTTTATGGTCTCACCAGTAAACAAACAGATCGAAACAACTCTTGGCTCAGTCAAAAGCCGGGCTAAATCCTCAGGTAGTCAGGCCCGTGCCGATTTCGGTGCGGCGTCAAAATTCAGAACAGCAGCTTTGGTAAAGCATTCCACCAAAGTGACGTCGACAAACCATACGCTGACCCATTTACCGATCGGCAACTGCCTAAACCAGTTTCGGAGAGTATAGGTGCTAGGCCCCTCCCCCATGGGCCAAAAAGACCCTGTTCAGAGCCACATTTCAGGCTTTTCGTATACTCCGAAGCACAGGCCGGACCGTCAGGTTTGACGTAACCGGTCTTGGGCCAGGCACCAACGACCAGTCCGGGTCTGGCCGCCCCGTCGGAGACTCCCCCTACAGTTTCCGGCGGGGTCACTACCAACGACATCGGATACAGTGCCAAAAATCAGGAGTCGAGGTCCTTCAACTCGTTCAGCAGATCCAGCAGTAACTCATGCTTGTCCGGTCCAAGCTGAGATCGAATACGTTCCGCCTGGGCCGTGCTTGCAGCCAGATTGGCACGAATGATCTGAACCCCTTTTTTATTGATCTCAACAACCTGACGCCGTCGGTCAGCCGGATGGCTGCGCCGCGTGATCAGTCCACGGTTCTCCAACTTCTGAAGAATGCGCGTCAGGCTTGGCAGCAACAGGCAGGCGCGATCGGCGATGTGGGTCGGCTCTTGTGGGCCTTCTTCGTTCAACACCCGCAACACCCGCCACTGCTGTTCCGTGACGCCAGCGTCAGCCAGCATTGCTCGAATGGGTCCCATAACCTTTTCCCGCGCCCGCAAAAGCGCAATGGGCAAAGATCGCGACGTCAGAGGGAGATCGTCGGTCATAAGAAAATTATCACCGAAATCCGGGATATAAGCAAGCAACCCGACACGCAGCAGCAGCGCCCGCACCCGAATTTGCACCGTCATGCGGGCCGATTTCGGGCTGGACAATTCAAAACGACCGTTGAAGATGCCATCGACATCCGCTTCTTGTCCTTCTCACCCCCTGCGGTCGAAATATGAGGTTTCAGCATGGCAGCCCCACAAAACGCATTCAAACAGGCTCTAATACAGGGCAAACTGCAGGTTGGCTGCTGGATGAGCTTTGCTGAATCCGTCACCGCCGAGATCATGGGAACCGCGGGTTTCGATTGGCTGGTGATCGATGGTGAACACGCACCAAATGATATCCGCTCGATCCGGGATCAGCTGACAGCTTTGGCCAGCAGCGCATCTCATCCCGTTGTGCGGGTTCCTGTCGGAGAGACCTGGCTGATCAAGATGGTTCTGGATGCTGGCGCCCAAACAGTACTGGTTCCGATTGTCGAAAGCGCCGCTCAGGCGCAGGACTTGGTCCGTGCCTGCCGTTATCCGCCGGACGGGGTGCGGGGTGTTGGTGCAGCGGCATCGCGCGCCACGATGTATGGGTCGACAAGCGACTATATCCAGACCGCAGATCAGGAAATCTGCCTGTTGTTGCAGGTGGAAACCCGCGCCGGATTGGCCGCGTTGGATGACATTCTTCAAGTCGAAGGTGTGGATGGCGTTTTCATCGGTCCCGCTGATCTGTCAACCGACATGGGGTACAAGGGCAACAGCGCCGCACCCGAGGTGCGCGAGGTCATCGCGGACGCCCTGGCCCGGATCAAGGCCGCAGGCAGAGCGCCGGGCATCCTTGCCACCAATGACGAAGCACGTCAGACCTATCTGGACATGGGCGCACAATTTCTGGCGGTCGGCATAGATGTGATGCTGCTGGCGCAGGCGGCTCGCGCGCTGGCCGGGCAATGGAAACCATCCTAAACAGTCAACTGCGCATGGCCGCAGCGGCCTGCGCATAGCCGCCCGAGGCTCCATCAACAAAATGCACATGGTCATCCCGCATGGCCGAGGGGACGATACATGTCATCATCGCCTCCTCCTGTGCGTGCAAACCGTATCTGATCTTCCCCCGGCGACGCGCCTCTTCAAGCAGGTGTTCGATTTGGCGCAACGTGTCCGGATCGCAGTCGAGCGTCATTTTCAGCCCGTCATCAAACTTTCGGTAATCGGCATTACTGCTGACCATATGTCTGTAATGGTCCGGCTCAAAGCGTCCCATCCGCAGGCCAGTTTTGAACAATACTGCGATCAACAGGTTCTGAACCAGCAGGACGAGTTTGTGCAAAATCACATGACGCCCGTTGCGCGACACATGAGCGTCGATGTCAAGGCCGGGTGGAGGCCACGCTATGGGCGGACCCTTTTCCGACACCGGATGGCCTGCGCGATCCAGTGTTTCAGACGCGGACAGGACGGATTGCGCAAGATCGGCAAAGTCCCGTTCGGTTGCTGACGGTGTGGGCTGTACGACCAGCGAAACGATCTGACCGTGACGGGCCGGGCTGTTGGACCACCTGCAAGACAGGCCTGTCAGATCCGGCTGCGCACCTGGCCCGGCGGGTGTGACCATATTTTTCCCGGCTTTCATCCCGGCCTCGGCCCAGGCCAGACCACCGCCGGAAAACATGGCGTAATCCACTCCGGTAGAGGGTGCATAGCGCGCAACGCGCAGATCCTTACCCGCTTTGCGAATATCAGCCACCGACACCAGCGCTGCCCGCAAAGGCATGGAGAATTCTTCATCTGCCCAGCGCCGCAAATCCGCCAGCGTAGTCCGGGCGGTTTCAGCTTTTCCGGGCGGGACAGCAAACCCCGCCCCATCGCCGCCAAAGACATATGGAAACAACGCGCCGTCCATTGCGTTGATCATGGCCGAAATTACCGCAGCGCCCACAGTATTGACAGTCTTGTACCGGCCCCGCGCGATTTCGCCCGTTGAATCGACAATATCAGCAACACCCAGAACCCAATCATCGGGCAGTTTTGAAAACTGCGCGGGGTCTGCCAGACGGGTAAAATCGCGCTGCAAGGGAAGGTTTTCGTAAAATGCGGACTGGAGGTCTTTCATGCTCCCCCTCGGAATCAGTGTTTTGACAAAGATAGCCGTAAGGCGAGCCATGTCCTAACTTTGAAACAATATACACAGGCTTGTGCGTTGCATCACGGCGTGCCAAGCATTTCCCTCGGACGAGCAGGAAAGGGCTGAATATGCAGGCAGGTTTGGTGGTTTTATGCCTGGGCTATGTGCTCAGCCAGTTTTTCCGTGCTTTCCTTGCGGTTCTCAGCCTGGATCTGGAGCGTGACATTAGTGCCGCGCCCGAAGATCTGGCCTTTGCTTCCGGTCTTTGGTTTATCGTGTTCGCCGTCATGCAGATCCCGGTCGGATGGGCGCTGGACAGGATTGGGCCCCGCCTCACGTCCGCCGCGCTGCTTCTGGTGGGCGGGGCAGGTGGGGCGGCGGTTTTCGCAGCCGCAACAACGCCCCTGCACATCAGCATAGCCATGGGCCTGATCGGTGTCGGGTGCTCTCCGGTCCTTATGGCCTCCTACTATATCTTTGCACGCGAATACCCTCCGGCGCGGTTTGCTACATTAGCGGCCGTGATGCTGGGCGCAGGGTCCGTTGGAAATCTGGTGGCTTCTTATCCAACCGCGCTTGCCGTGGAATGGATGGGGTGGCGCGGTACGATGGTCGGGCTTGCCGCGGTGTCCGCCGCAATCGCATTGGGCCTTTGGCTGACTGTTCACGACCCTGCGAAGGTCGAAACAGAACACAAGGGATCGCTGCTGGATCTGCTGAAGGAGCCTGCCTTGTGGCTGATCCTGCCCCTGATGCTGGTTGCTTACGCCCCCGCTGCAGCGCTGCGCGGGCTGTGGGCCGGGCCGTACCTGAATGACGTTTTCGACCTCAGTTCCACTCAGATCGGCACCGCAACGCTGATCATGGGCTCGGCCATGATTGCG
The DNA here is from genome assembly GCF_056536285.1 of Ruegeria sp. AF3. Classification (NCBI taxonomy): domain Bacteria; kingdom Pseudomonadati; phylum Pseudomonadota; class Alphaproteobacteria; order Rhodobacterales; family Roseobacteraceae; genus Ruegeria; species Ruegeria sp. AF3. The sequence goes on from NZ_JBQFJM010000001.1 coordinate 1,698,077, forward strand.
GGCACTTTTGTCTACGGACCACTGGACCGTATTTTTGGCACCCGGAAATGGGTGGTTTTCGCTGGCAACGCTTTGGGTTCAGTTGCGCTGGGCCTGCTCTGCCTGTGGATTGATAATGCAATATGGCTGTCCGTCCTGCTGATGGCCGTGATCGGCTTTACCGGTGCCAGCTTTCCGGTCATCATGGCTCATGGCCGGGCCTTCGTGCCTGCGCATCTGGTGGGGCGTGGTGTGACATTGCTGAATCTTTTCGGCATCGGCGGCGTTGGCATTGCTCAATTCGTCACCGGGCGTATTCACGCAGCCACCGTGCAAGACGGATCAACCGTGCCGTACACAGCAATATTCGGGTTTTTTGCGGTTACCCTTGCCATTGGTTGCGTGATCTATCTATTCAGCCGGGATAGTGTGGATTGACGCAGCCATCAGGAGAGTCCGTTGAACGACCCCGTTGTCATAGCCCCAAATCTGAAACGCAGACTTTCGGGCGTAACGGCGACCATAGCAAGGCTGGTTCCGCTGCAAGCGCAATGGATCGATATCGCCGCCACTGGTCCGGGTCTGCCCGCCGACACTCCGCACATCCCGCTGGGTCGACTGCCTTTCCTGTCGCGTCGTAAAAGGCGGGTCTGGCACGCACGCCGCAACACCGAGATGTTGCTGGGGCTCATCCTGCGCAATGTGTTCCGGTTGAAACTCAAAATGCTGTTCACAAGCGCGTCCCAAAGGCCGCACACAGGCTATACCAAATGGCTGATCGGCAAGATGGATGCTGTCGTTGCAACCTCGCGCAAAACCGCAGGGTATCTTGAGCGAGACTCACAGGTGGTAATGCATGGCATTAACCTCCAGGACTTTGTTCCACCTTCAGACAAGGCCACTGTCCGTGCCCGACTGGGGCTGCCGGATGGGGTACTGTTGGGGTGTTATGGCCGTATCCGACACCAAAAAGGCACGGATGCCTTTGTCGACGCCATGATTGACGTGTGCGGACGGTTCGAAACAGTGTCAGGCATCGTCATGGGCCGGGCAACCGAGAAACACACCGCTTTTCTGGCCGAACTGAAGACTAAAGTCGCCAAAGCTGGCTTGTCTGATCGCATCCTTTTCAAGCCCGAGGTGACCGTAGATCAGATTGCTGAATGGTATCAGGTCCTGGACCTGTTTGTTGCGCCACAAAGGTGGGAGGGATTTGGTTTGACCCCTCTCGAAGCAATGGCCTGCGGTGTTCCGGTCGTGGCCACAGATGTCGGCGCGTTTTCCGAAATCATTACTGATCCATCCTTTGGCAAGGTGGTGGCCCCCGATGATGTTCCCGCCTTGGTCGAGGCGATTGCCCTAATGCTGAAAAGCAATGATTCCCTGTCACAAGCGGGCCTGGCATCCCGCGCCCATGTCGAGCAGAATTTTGACATTCAGGGCGAAGCAAAGACGCTGGTTGCGCTTTATGAACGACTTTTGAACGATTGAACCGCTTGAATTCGGCATCAGTCGTTGAAAACACCGCTGATAGCCCTTTTTTCTTCGCCGCAACGCGGCTATGAACGCGCGTCCTTAACTTTGGAGACATGAAATGGGCTATCGCGTCGTAGTCGTCGGCGCCACGGGTAATGTGGGCCGCGAAATGCTGAACATTCTGGCTGAACGCCAGTTCCCGGTTGATGAACTTGCCGCACTGGCAAGCCGTCGCTCGCTGGGTACCGAAGTAAGCTTTGGCGACAAGACCCTTACGACCAAAGATCTGGACACGTTCGATTTCACCGGCTGGGACATGGCGCTGTTTGCCGTGGGTTCCGAGGCGACCAAAGTCTACGCTCCAAAAGCGGCGGCGGCGGGTTGCGTGGTGATTGATAACTCGTCGCTCTATCGCTATGACCCGGAGATTCCGCTGATCGTGCCGGAATGTAACCCGCAGGCGATCCACGACTACAAAAACAAGAACATAATCGCCAACCCCAACTGCTCGACCGCGCAGATGGTTGTCGCGCTGAAGCCGCTGCATGACCGCGCCAAGATCAAGCGCGTTGTTGTGTCGACCTATCAGTCGGTTTCGGGTGCCGGCAAGGAAGGTATGGATGAGCTTTGGGATCAGACCAAGGCCGTCTACAACCCAACCACCGAAGTCGCACCGAAGAAGTTCCAGAAACAGATCGCCTTCAACGTCATTCCGCAGATCGACGTCTTCATGGAAGACGGCTCGACCAAGGAAGAGTGGAAGATGGTTGTCGAGACCAAGAAGATCGTCGATCCGTCGATCAAGGTCACCGCAACCTGCGTCCGCGTTCCGGTCTTCGTCGGCCATTCCGAGGCCGTGAATATCGAGTTCGAGGAATTTCTGGACGAAGACGAAGCCCGCGATATCCTGCGCGAAGCGCCGGGCATCATGGTGATCGACAAGCGCGAAGCCGGTGGCTACGTCTCGCCCATCGAGTGCGCAGGCGACTTTGCCACATTCATCAGCCGCATCCGCCAGGATTCGACCATCGAAAACGGTCTGAACCTGTGGTGCGTCAGCGACAACCTGCGCAAGGGTGCCGCCCTGAACGCGGTTCAGATCGCCGAACTGCTGGGCCGGGAAGTCCTGAAAAAGGGCTGAGGGCTAGCGAAGCTGAAAACCCCTAAGGGTCGCCCTTTGCAGGCGGCCCTTTTTTGTGCTTGCAGTCGTCCATCCGGGCTGCAACCTTTGCGGGCATATAACACCTGATTTCCGCGAGTGATTATGAGACCCCTGATTTACCTTTTGGCCCTTACGCCCACCGTCCTGCATGCTGAAACATTTTTGATCGACACCAAAGTGCGTGAGGTCACGGTTTACCCCAGAGGAGCCGACATTATCCGCACAGGAGCCTACGAAATTCCTGCTGGCAAACATCGTTTGATCTTGCAGGGCATTCCCGCGAATGACGAAAATCAGTTGTTTTCAATACAGGTTCTGACCGAAGGCCTGACACAAACCGCGTTGCTGCGACGCTTTGAAAACCTCCCGGTACAGGACCGCAAAAGCGAAGCTGTAATGCAGGCCGAGGATCGGATCGAAGCAATAGAAGATCAGATCACTGCTGTCACTGACAAGGCGAAAGCCACCCGTCTACGCGCCGAGGCTGCACGCCAATCCTTATTGTTTCTTGGTCAATTGGGACAGAATGAAGGTCTGCCTGCCGACCCAAACACGCTGCGTGAGATCACCCGCATGATTGCCGAGGAATCTCTGCGCGCCGAGCAAGAAGCCCAAACGGCTGAAATCGAAGCCCGAGGTGTCGAGCGGCAACTGGAACAGCTGGAAGAAGATTTGTTGATTGCTCAAGCTGATCTGGCTGCACTGATCCCCGAAGCTGATGACCATGTTTTCGTTGCCGTCGACGTGACCGCCGAAACAGCAACAAAAGGTGCTTTGACCGTGTCGTACATCGACTCCTATGCCGCAGAATGGTCGCCGGGATACGAGTTTCATTTGGCAACAGGCGACGCGCCCACAGTTCGGATCGACCGCAACCTCCTGATCACGCAGGACACCGGTGAAAACTGGCGCGATGTTACGATGCATGTGTCGACCATTGCCCCAACTGGACAGAACGCTGCATCATGGCTGCCTTCATTACGACATTGGATACGCGAAACACCGCCACCGCAACCAGAACGGGGAAATTTCGGGAAATTGGCAGAAGCGGTTGTCGAGGCACCTGTTGTGGTGGAAGAGACATCCATTGGCACGATACTGACCTCGTCAGTAGAAGGCACCGGCATCACTTACACTTTGCCAAATCTCATCTCGGTTTCCACTGGTTATGAGATTACCGAGGTCGCATTGGACGCAATCACCCAATCTGCCGAGGTTTTTGCGCTTGGCGTGCCCTGGCGCGATGACACGGCGTATCGGACCGCTCGGTTCACCAACCCAATGGATCAGAGGCTTCTGGAGTCTGCTGCCGCACGGTGATTTGTAGATGATGTTCTGGTTGCTGCCGGAGACTCGCAGGAAATTGGCCCTCGGGAAGAAATCGAGATGGGGTTTGGCCCAATCCATGGTCTGACACTTTCCCGACAGATCCTGAACCGCAGCAGCGGTGACACCGGGATTATTTCGCGGTCCAATCAACGGGTCGAACAGGCTGAAATCAGTATTGAAAACCTGACGGACCAAACCTGGCCACTGCGCCTCTTGGACCGGGTTCCATATTCCGAGCAGGACGATCTGGAAATCACGTGGAACGCCAATCCGCGCCCAAATGAAGAGAATGTGGACAACCAACGCGGAATTCTGGTTTGGGAGATGGATATTGCCCCCGATCAAAAGGCAAACATCACCTTGAACCTTGAATTGAATTGGCCTGAGGGGATGGACCTGAAGTAGTTTCCAAAGACGCTCGGCTTTTGCCGTCTATTTCATCAGCCGCACCCATCAAGGCACCGACTGGACCCCAAGCAACGGCAGAGCGCTGACGGCAATCCAAATTGCCGACCAGTTGACAAATTCAGGCTTGCTTGCCAGCTAAACACAGACCTGAACGCGACGGATGGGCCAGAACAGACAACAGGTGGTGCCCTGCACAGGGCATCAGAGGCATAGTATGGGAATTTCGACCAAACGCAGAATTGGAAGATACCTGATCATAGGATGTGCAGGCATTCTGGTCGGGCTTATCCTCATCGGGTTTACCGGGCAATTCCTGGCGGTCGGAGACTCCTTTGCTCTTTTCCGCCCGCAAGCCGGCGTTCTGCTTTTGCCGTGTGCCGCGATCCTGCTGTATATGCGCGCCAGATACCTTGCATTGGTGACCCTGGCCTTTGCCGCTGTTGCTGTCGGATCAATCGCAACCAGTTTCGCTGCCCCGCCCAAGGCCTGCGACGGCCCGTGTCTGACGCTATATCAAAAGAACCTCATGAGCCGGGCATGGCCGCGGTATTCGCTGGCCGACGACATCATTGCATCCGATGCCCATATCGTGACGTTGCAGGAAGTCTCAAGTCACAACCGCGAATACATGAGCAACCTGTTCGAGCATTACCCCGAAAAGGTGATCTGTGAGTTTCGTCCCGAACAAAACGTTGCCATCCTGACAACTCTTCCGATTGTCGAAGGTTCCGGGTTCTGCCTGAAAGGTCATGGTCTTGTCGGAATACAAGTCGAAGCCCCGGACGGGTCTTTGGTCTGGATCGTATCGATCCACCTGAGCTGGCCTTTTCCTTTCGACCAATCAACCCAAAGCCGGATCATTGCAGAACGCATCGCAGGTCTGGATGGCCCGGTTCTGATTGCCGGGGATTTCAACATGGTTCCATGGGGCGCAAGCGTCCGGCGGATCGCAGCGGCAGCCGACAACCAGAGTTTTGGGGCTGTCCTGAATACGCATAATCTTGGCAGCTGGCACCTACCCTTGCCAATCGACAACCTTTTGTTCCCAAAAGGAACAACCGGAACAGTCGAACTGCGCCCCTTCATGGGATCCGACCACTTCGGCAAATTCGCGCGGTTTCGTTTGGATTGATCCGCGAGGTCCCCGCTGCCTTGGTGGGCAAACCAGAACGCATGTTGCGATCTCAAGAAGGGTCTAGGTGTTATTTTCGATCAGCACTTTCAGATTATTCAACCCGCGCTCGTAATCGCCGCCAACCCATTTATCCATCATCAACCCCATCCAGCGGGACATGGGATTGAGCCCCAGATCGGATTCGAACCCCCAAGTCACGATGGTTGCGTCACCATCGGGTTTCAGTGTGAACGAAGCCGAGGCCGTGCCCATCTGCCCAAAGTCCAGATCTGTTTTGACCAGTTGATTTTCCACGCTTTCGACGATTTCCTGCGTACCGCTGCCAACCTGTGCGTGATCCGAGCTCCAGTTCAACTTGTTGCCGACACCTTCATCGGGGCCACTGTAGCTTAGTTTCGTCTCCGGATCGCGTGACAGCCAGGGGGACCATTTCTCGGTCGCTTGCATGGAATTCACAAACGGAAAGATCACTGCGGCCGGGGCGTCGATGGTGATGCTGCGGGACACTTCCGCCTTGCCGGGCAACACGTAAGAGACTGCAATGAACAGTAAAACAAGGAGGCACAACCCTGCGAGAAATTGCTTAAGCATCTTCATAGCAAGCTCCAAATTCAAACGTCATGAATGGAGTATACGAAATAACGGCTCTGAATCAGAGCCGTATTCCTCATCATTTATTCACTATGAACTGTCGTCAGACCGGAACGAATTTCTTCTGTATGGGATCGTAACTCTCTAACCCGCCAGCGCCGATATCGGTCCACAACCCGTGCAGGCTCAGAGTGCCCTGTTCGACCGCTGACGAGATAAACGGGAACGTCATCAGGTTTTCAAGCGACGCGACAACCGATTGGCGTTCCAGCTGTCGGGCTTGTTCGAGGCTGTCTTCGATATCAGCGACAAGTTCGAATTTTGGTTTCAGAATGTCCATCCAGCGGCCGACAAAGCTTTCTTTTGCATCCAGTTGCGGCGCCTGACCCTTGCACATGTCGATACAGCCCTGAACGCCACCGCATTGCGAATGGCCAAGAACCATCAGATGCGCAACCTTGAGAGAAGTGACGGCATACTCGATTGCTGCGCTGGTACCGTGATGATCGCCGTCCGGCGCATAGGGAGGCACCAGATTGGCGATATTGCGGTGGATAAAGAAATCGCCCTGATCCGCACCAAACATCGAAGTCACATGGACCCGGCTGTCGCAGCAGGAGATCACCATCGCCCGGGGCCGCTGCCCTTCATCTGCCAGCCGCTTGAACCAGACCTGGTTTTCCGAATACGTGGTCGCTTTCCAGCCGTGATACCGCGTGACCAGATAGCTCGGCAAAGGTTTGGCAAATTCCATTACGGTGTCCCCGTTCTTGTCGCTGATCGATCCTCTAAACCGAATTCTAGGAAAATTCGAGCAATTATCCGATTTCTCTGCAAGGTTTTGCAAAGGAATTTGCCACCAGTATCAAACCTGCGCCGTGGGGGCGTCAGAATTAGGGTGAATGTGGTGGAAAAAATAATCACGCTTGAACACAAGGAATCCGTCCGTCTGGATTCGGATCAATTAAGTGGCCTTTACCGTCAACTGGGCGACAAGAACGCGCTGGATGTGCTGTGCCGCACCATCGAAGAACTGGCAGTGCGCCTGTCGAACTGCGAACGCTTTTGGCGTCAGCGCGAGTGGGCCGACCTGCGCAAATGCGCAAGGTCGCTGGTCGCGATTTCCGAACAGGTCGGGATGACGGTTCTGGCCAGGGTTGCAGGTGACGTAGCGCAGGCCGTCGATGCCGGTGACGCGGTAGCAGCGGGCGCGACGCTGGGACGTCTGATCCGCGTTGGTGAGCGGTCGTTGACAGCCGTCTGGGACCAACAGGACCTTTCCGTCTGACAGGGGTTGCGGGCAGATTATGCGCGGCTAGTCTGTGCACAGAAACAATCTGCCGAGGCGCCCATGACTCTGTCCTTCGCCCCATCCTCTGACCCTTCCGTACCGCTTCATGTGATCGCGCAGCCGGATTTGGACGGCTGGCTTCTGGATCAGCCTGAGCGCGTGCAGTTCTGGGTCGCAGCAAACGGGTTTTCCGGCGCACTGGGGCAGGCCCTGCTTGTGCCGGCAACGAACGGCTCAATTGAATTCGCGCTGGCTGGTTACGGAACCGAAGAAAAACGTGCGCGCAAACGGTTCCCCCTTGCCGCAGCGGCCATGGCGCTGCCGGAAGGCACCTACGGCATTGCTTCGGGCATTCCTGCGGATCTTTTGGAGATGGAGTGTCTTGGCTGGCTGATGACTGGCTATGTCTTCGATCGATACGCGTCCCAGACCGGAGGGTCAGCGGCATTGATTGCACCTGATGGCATCAACGCCGCCCGTATCGAGGCCATGGCAAATGCCGAGGCTCTGACGCGCGATCTGGTCAACACGCCCACTTCGGACATGGGACCGGATCAGTTGCAGCAAGCGGTCGAGGTTCTGGCGAATGAGTTCGGCGCGTCTTGCAAGGTGATCACCGGCCATGCGCTGCTGGATCAGAATTTTCCCATGATTCACACGGTGGGACGGGCCGCGGCGCAGGCCCCCCGGCTGATCGAGTTGAACTGGGGCACCAGTGGCCCCAGACTGACACTAGTGGGCAAAGGTGTATGTTTCGACACCGGCGGGCTGAATTTGAAACCGGGCGCTTCCATGGGCCTGATGAAAAAAGACATGGGCGGCGCGGCCAATGTGCTGGGACTGGCCCGGATGATCATGGCGCTGGACCTTCCCCTGCAACTGCGGATTCTGATCCCGGCCGTTGAAAACGCAGTCTCAGGCAATGCCTTTCGCCCCGGTGATATCCTGACGTCACGCAAGGGCCTGACCGTTGAAATCAACAACACCGATGCCGAAGGGCGTCTGGTTCTGGCTGATGCGCTGACTTTGGCGGATGAAGGGAATCCCGATCTGGTGATCTCGATGGCGACGCTGACCGGTGCGGCGCGCGTGGCCGTGGGCCCTGATCTGGCACCGTTCTACACCGACGACGAAAGCTGCGCGCTGGCCTTGGCACAAGCGGCCAAAACGTCTGCCGATCCGGTCTGGAGAATGCCGTTTCACACACCCTACGAGGCGATGATCGAACCCGGCATTGCCGATCTGGACAATGCCCCCTCAGGCGGGTTTGCCGGGTCTATCACCGCCGCGCTGTTTCTGCGCCGGTTCGTAGGGTCTAGCCGCTATATCCATTTTGACATTTACGCATGGCAACCCAGCAATGAACCCGGCCGCACAAAAGGCGGTCTGGGTCAGGGATCACGCGCGGTGCTGTCGGCCTTACCGGAGGTATTGGGATTATGACCAAGCGCCGCGTATCCAAACCGGTCGTCGACCTGTTGCGTGCTCCTGACGGGCCGCGTGATCGTCAATTGCTGCTGGGGGACACAGTTCACGTCAAAGAAAACCACGGCGGGTGGAGCAGGATCGTCGCAGAAAAAGACGGATATGCTGGTTGGCTGGAAACAGACCACCTGTCCGAGGATATACCTGCAACGCATTGGATCAATGCGCCCGCAACACATGCATACTTGACCCCTGATATCAAAAGCCGCGATCTCGTGTCTCTGAGTTTCGGAAGTAAAATCCACGCGACTGCCGAAACGGATCGGTTTGTGCAGACCGAATTGGGTTTTGTCCCAAAGGTTCACATGGCCCCTATTGCAGAAAAACCGCACGATCCGGTTGCCGTGGCCGAGTTGTTCCTGGGTACGCCCTATCTGTGGGGCGGCAACAGCCGGTTCGGCATCGATTGTTCAGGGCTTGTTCAGGCCGCGTTGCTGGCCTGCGGTATTCCCTGCCCCGGCGATAGCGGCGATCAGGAACAAGCCTTGGGCGCTGCCCTGTCAGCTGGAACACCTGCGCAGCGCGGGGATTTGCTGTTCTGGAAAGGTCACGTGGCCTGGGTTTCGGGCGACAACATGATTTTGCATGCGAACGCCAGCCATATGGCGGTTGTGTACGAGCTGATGGACCGGGCGATCCAGCGCATTCAGGATCAGGGCGACGGGCCTGTTACAGCGCGAAAAAGGCTCTAATCCGGGTTTACGGCCCGGATGAGCTTGCGTTCCAGCACCCGCAGGACGGCTCGCAGATCGTGGCCGCGTTTCAGGATGCGGCCATCCATACCGATGACAGAGTACATCCCCTGCCGGGATTTCAGGCGCGGGTGCTTTTCGACGCGGTAGATCGGGTGCTCAGCAGTGCGCCGGAAGATCGAGAACACCGCCATGTCGCGCAGGTTTGAGATACCATAGTCCCGCCACTCTCCGGCGGCGACCATCCGTCCATAAACGGACAGGATTTGCGACATCTCGTGCCGGTCAAAGGCCACGGGCATCTGCGCTGCGCTTGCCGAAAACCGGTTGGGAGGCTGCATGTTCATACCGCCAGCCTTGCCGGAAATTATGTTTGAATCAAGCCTGATGCGCGGTTGTCCGGCATTTACAACACAAGTGTTACCGCCGACCAACCTGACGGCAGATCAGGATTACCGGCAGCAGGCCGACCGCCAGAATGACCAGTGAGGGCACGGCGGCACCCTCAAGCCTCTCATCCGAGGCAAGCCTGTATGCCTGTACGGCCAGTGTGTCGAAGTTGAACGGGCGCATGATCAGGGTGGCAGGCAATTCCTTCATTACGTCCACAAAGACGATCAACAGCGCAGTCAGCAGCGACGGTGTCAGAATGGGCAGGTGAACGCGCCGCAATGTTCCCAGCGGTGTTTGCCCCAACGACCGGGCCGCGGCATCCATATTGGCATGAACCGTGCTTTGCCCCCCCTCATATGCGCTGAGCGCGGCAGCAAGGAATCGCACCATGTAAGCGGCGACCAGCAGCCAGATTGAACCTGTAACCAACAACCCAGTTGACACATCGAATGTCTGCCGCATCCAGGCATCCAGCGCGTTGTCAAAGCTGGCGAAAGGTACAATCAAGCCGACTGCGATGACGCCACCGGGCACGGCATATCCCAGCCGCGCCATGTAGGCCGTCGCAGACGACGCGCGCCCAGGTCTCAGACGTTGAAAGAACCCGACACAGATCGCCGCAAAGACAGTGACGACCGCGGCCGTGCCGGCAAGGGTCAGCGAGTTTTGGATGAAACTGATATAGCGCCGCGACAGCAGGTTCTGTTCCGATTCCAAACCCATCTCGACCAGTATGATAACGGGCAGCAGGAACCCGAAGATAACAGGTATGGTACATAACAAGAATGCCGCGACGGCGCGAAGACCGGTCAGATCTTCCGCCGGTTGGGCAGCATGTTTCTTTCCGGCCTGATAGTATTTTGCCTTACCGCGTTGGGTGCGCTCGGCCACAGCCATGATCAGTGCAAAGACAAGCAGACACCACGCCAGCTGCGCCGCCGCCGCTCGGTCGGCCATGGAAAACCAGCTGGTGTAGATCCCGGTCGCAAAGGTCTGCACACCAAAATACGACACGGTTCCGAAATCGGCGATGGTTTCCATGATGGCCAGAAGCACACCACCGGCGATTGCCGGGCGCGCCATCGGCAGCGACACGCGCCGAAACGCCAGCCATGGGTTGTTGCCCAGCGCCCGCGCCGCCAGAAACGCCGTAGCACTTTGTTGCAGGAACGCAGCCCGTGCCAGAAGGTAGACATAGGGGTACAGCACCAGAATCAGCATTACTGCAGCGCCCCCGGTCGAGCGGATTTCAGGGAACCAGTAGTCGCGCGGCCCCCAACCCGTTACATCCCGCAAGGTGCTTTGAACGATACCCGGGTGATCCAGAATAAAGGTGTACGCATAGGCGAGCACATACGCCGGAAAGGCCAACGGCAAGACCAGCGCGATCTCAAGGATCCTGACACCGGGAAAGCGGGTCATCGTCACCAACCAGGCAGCGCCCGTGCCGATACTGAACGTACCCGCCGCAACCAGCACCACAAGGATCAGGGTCGTCACGGTATAGCCGGGCAACACCGTGTCCATCAGGTGCGAGATCGTATCTGTTCCGCCGGTCACCGCTGCCAAGACCACGGCCACCATGGGCAGCAGGCACGCGGCAGCCACAAGATAGGCGACAGCGGCCAACAGCCGTGTGCCGCGTACACCGCGATTGCGTGATCCGTTTTCTGAATAGTCGATCTGGGCCATCATCCCGGCTTTTGATTGGCAAAGGCTTAGGGTCTGCCTTTAATCGACCAAAATGCTCGGAAACACCAGTGCGTCGGTCAACAAATCTGCGACACAAACTGCCGCAGACCTGATTTTCACTGCTATTCGTAGACGCGTTGATCCTCAATCACCAGCCCGTCTTTGGGCAGCGAGCCGGGGGCGACGACTTCGATTGCGCCTTTCAGTTTCAGCACTTCGGCCACCGATCTGGCATATGCCGTATCATCCCCGCCTGTGCTTTCGATCTGGACAGTCATCGAATCCATCTCGCCCTGACGGGTGGCGATGACGCGGGCCTTGACGATTTCTTCATGCTTGTCGACCAACGCGGCAACCTGTTCCGGTCGCACGAACATACCTTTGATCTTGGTTGTCTGATCTGCACGCCCCATCCAACCCTTGATCCGGGTGTTCGTGCGACCGCAAGGAGAAATTCCCGGCATCACGGCGGACAGGTCGCCCGTCGCAAAGCGGATCAGCGGGTAATCGGGGTTGAGTGAGGTTACCACGACCTCACCCACCTCACCCGGCGCCACCGGAGTTCCGGTTCCAGGTGTCACAATCTCGACAATCACGTGCTCGTCGATGATCATCCCGTCGATCGCGGCGCTTTCATAAGCAATATTGCCCAGATCCGCTGTCGCGTAACATTGCAGGCACGAGATACCCCGGTCGGCATATTCCTGTCGCAAAGACGGGAACAAAGCGCCTCCGCCAACGGCGGCTTTCGAGAAATGCAGTGAAACGCCCATCTCGTCGGCTTTGTCCAGAATGACTTTCAGGTAATCCGGCGTGCCTGCATAGGCCGTGCAACCAACGTCACGGGCGGCAGTCACCTGCAACTCGGTTTGTCCGGTTCCTGCGGGCAGAACAGCCGCGCCAACAGCGCGTGCGCCGTTTTCAAAAATCATACCGGCCGGGGTCAGGTGATACCCAAAACAGTTCTGGACGATGTCCCCTGCGCCAACACCCGCAGCATTCAGGAAACGGCCCATGCGCCACCAGTCGTGATCAGTGCTGCCCGGCTCATAGATCGGTCCGGGTGACTGGAACACATGATGGAAATGCCGCGCCGGTTTTACCGTAAATCCGCCAAACGGGGGGCGTTTGGCTTGTGCTCGGGTCAGATCCGATTTCCGCAGAACGGGCAATGTCGGCAAATCTTCTGCTGATTTTACCTTATTAGTTTCTGATTCTGACAAATGAGACGCAAATCCAGGGGCCGACATCGCGCGTTTGATCTGCTCCACTAGTGCCCTGGCCTGATCCGAGGCGCGTTCATCTGCCGAGCGTGTTTCGAGTGCGTCGAAATAGGTCATCGCCATATCCTCCATCCGCTCACAGCCACCTTTTGCGACGACGATAGGACCGCACATCGCGAAAGCTTTTGCGGCCCTCATCGGACATACCCAGGTAGAACTCTTTCACATCCGGGTTTTCGCGCAGGTCGGCTGCCGGGCCATCCATCACGACACGCCCGGATTCAAGAATGTAACCATAATGTGCAAAGCGCAGGGCGACGTTGGTGTTCTGCTCTGCCAGCAGAAAGGACACGCCCTCTTTTTCGTTGAGGTCCTTCACGATACTGAAAATCTCTTCGACCAGCTGCGGAGCAAGCCCCATTGAGGGTTCGTCCAGCAAAATCGTCTCGGGCCGCGACATCAACGCCCGCCCCATGGCAACCATCTGCTGTTCCCCACCCGATGTATAGCCTGCCTGCGACCGGCGGCGTTCCTTGAGCCGGGGAAAATATGCGTAAACCATCTCAAGATCCCGCTGGACCGCAGCAGCCCCGTCTTTTCGAGTATATGCGCCGGTCAGCAAGTTTTCCTCGACGGTCAAGTGCTCGAAACAGTGGCGGCCTTCCATCACCTGAATGACACCCTTTTCAACCAGATCGGCCGGATCGCTTTCATGCACGTTCTGGCCGCGATACTTGATCGAACCTTTGGTGACTTCTCCGCGTTCGGAATGCAGCAGGTTCGAAACGGCCTTGAGCGTGGTTGTCTTGCCCGCGCCATTGCCGCCCAGCAGTGCTGTGATGCCGCCCTTTGGAACGTTCAGGCTGACGCCTTTCAACACGAGGATCACGTGGTTGTAGATCACCTCGATATTATTGACCTCAAGCAGGGTTTCCGCCTGCACGTCAGTGGTTTGTGCCGCATCCAGCATCAGCGCGTTTCCTCATGCCTGCCCGTTCCGGGGCTGTTCGTGAGGAGCGGCAGGCGACCCGCCGCTCCGGTTGTCTGAACGCCCCGGATCACATCCGTGGCGCAACATGCCTTACTCGCAACGTGGCGAGATGCTGTTTTCGGTTGCGTAGGCACCGGAATCTTCATCGATCAACGCGCCGATAACTTCGGCATCTGTCGGTTTGAAGTCCTGTACCGGGTTCCAGGCGCCAGTCGCCGCATCCCACTGAACAACACCGACAAGGCCTGGGCCGCCGTGATTTTCGCAGGAAACCGAGAATTCAGGGCCGAACCCGGACATGCCAAGCGCTTCCATCTTGGCGTTGGTCATTTCCAGCGCTTCCATGCCATCGCGCATCATCGACGCGTCGATATCAGCGGTTCCGTGCATCGCCTGCGCCGTTTTCACAGCCTCGGCTGCCAGCATGGCGGCATAAAGACCACGGTTGTACTGAACTGTACCCAGCTGATCGCCGGCACCTGCAGCCTTGCCCGAGTCAACGACGTACTTTTTCAGGTCGTCATAGACAGGATAGTCCATGCCAAGGCCAGTAAAGGTCAGCGCCTTGTAACCGGTCGCTTTTTCCCCAGCAGGCTGAACGTCGAATTCCGCGCCAGACCACCAGACACCGATGAAGTTTTCCATCGGGAAACGGATGTTGGCCGCTTCCTGAACCGCAACCTGGTTCATGACGCCCCAGCCCCACATGATGACATAGTCAGGCTTTTCACGGCGAATTTGCAGCCATTGCGACTTCTGCTCCTGGCCCGGGTGATCAACCGGCAGTAAGGACAGCTCATACCCATGCTTTTCAGCCAGAGTTTCCAGCGTCCGGATCGGTTCCTTGCCATAGGCCGAGTTGTGATAGACCAGCGCAATCTTCTTGCCGCTCAGGTCACCGCCATTTTCATCCAGCAGATAGTTGATCGCGCCGGACGCACCGTTCCAGTAGTTGGCCGGATAGTTGAACACGTGGCTGAACACTTTGCCATTCGCAGCCGAGGTCCGGCCATACCCCATCGTGTGCAGAGGAATGCCGTCGGCGGTCACTTTGGGGATCAGCTGATAGGTGATACCGGTCGACAGCGGCTGATACACCAGCGCGCCTTCACCTTTGGTGGATTCATAGCATTCCACGCCTTTTTCGGTGTTATACCCGGTTTCGCATTCGATCACGTTTGCTGGTACACCGCCAATGCCACCGTCCCGCTCGTTCAGCAGCGTGAAATAGTCGGCGTAACCGTCCGCGAATGGAATACCACCGGCCGCATAGGGCCCGGTTCGATAGCTGAGCGACGGGAACACAAGATCCGCCATCGCGGGTCCTGCCGCCATCAGGGCGCTCAGCGCCACGGTTGCCAGTTTCTTGTTCATCGGGTGTCTCCTCCCTTGATTGATCCGATATTGAGTTCGGGCTTGATCACCCGTCTTTATGATTGGGCCAGCCCTCAGTGCGGGAACGGCCAGAGTCTGAGTTTCTCTTTCGCCACGCGCCACAACTGTGCCAGACCGTGGGGCTCGAGGATCAGGAACATGATGATCAGCGCGCCCACGATCACCAGCTGAAGATGGGCAACGATATCGGTCGGCCAACCCAGAAGATCGACGCCAACCAGTTTGAGCAGAACCGGCAGCAGCACCAGGAAGGCCGCCCCGGCAAAAGACCCGAAAATCGAGCCTAATCCGCCGATAATCACCATAAACAGCACCAGAAACGACTTCTGGATGCCGAATGCTTCGCCCACCTCGACCGCTCCAAGATAGACGGCAAAGAACAACGCCCCGGCGATGCCCACAAAGAACGAGCTGACAGCGAAAGCGCTGATCTTGGCTTTCAACGGGTTCACCCCGATGATTTCGGCGGCGATATCCATGTCGCGGATCGCCATCCATGTCCGCCCGGTCGTGCCACGGGTCAGGTTGCGCGCAATGATGGCGCTGAAGGTCAGGAAGATCAGGCAGAACAGGTATGTCGCCCAGGCCGGGGCGTTCGGGCCCGAGATGATAATGCCGAACACGTCACGTTCCGGTGCGTTGATTTGGCCCGAGGCCGAGTAGTTGTAGAACCACGGCACCCGGTTAAAGAGCCAGACCAGAAAGAACTGTGCCGCAAGCGTGGCCACCGCCAGA
The DNA here is from genome assembly GCF_056536285.1 of Ruegeria sp. AF3. NCBI lineage: Bacteria > Pseudomonadati > Pseudomonadota > Alphaproteobacteria > Rhodobacterales > Roseobacteraceae > Ruegeria > Ruegeria sp. AF3. The sequence goes on from NZ_JBQFJM010000001.1 coordinate 1,714,054, forward strand.
TAGAACCCCTTGATCCGCAGGGAAGGCAGGCCAAACAAAACGCCTACAATCGCGGTAATGCCACCAGCCAGCAGGACATGAATGAACATGCTGACGTCTGGAAGTGCGGTCATCAACTTGTAGCAGGCATAGGCGCCAACAGCCATGAAGCCGCCTGTACCAAGGCTAACCTGCCCGCAATAGCCCACGAGTATGTTCAACCCAATCGCCGCAATGGCGTAGATCAGAAAGGGCAGCAGCAGGGCGTTTGCCCAATAGTCGTTGATGATGAACGGAATGATCCCAAACGCCACCGCCAGAACGACATAGTACCGGTACCGGTCGAACTTGATCGGGAAAGTCTGGCTGTCATCCACGTAGGAGGTTTTGAAATCTCCGGCCTCACGATAGAACATCTGTTACTTTCCCCATTCTTCCTGCGCCCGGTTACGGGTCGCGGCGTCCAGCTGGCTGGACCCTTTGGCATATCCGCTCGCCTCAGAGGCGCGCACGAGTTTCAGGTAGGCCAGAACGCCCATGATCAGCCCGGCAAAGGCCAGGATCGCGGCAATCGTCAACTGGCTGTCTGTCAGGTCATTCGAGGTCAGCGCGATGTAGCCAAAGGCCCAGAACCCCGCCCATGCGATTACGTTGATGATGGCGATCACCTTGGTCATGCCGGGGCACCTCTGGTTCTAACGTTCAGCCAATGAACCACTCCGGCCAAGGCTGCGTAGAAGAACAATGAATCCATCGCCCGCAAATATCCTGCGTAAACAAGCATCCTCATCTGCCATTCCGTATCGCCTGTCATTGCAATACTTGAACCCGCCAGGTTGATCTCAAAGCACTCAACCAGCGAACGGGTCAGCCCATAAATCAGCAAGGCAATCGGCAGGGCTTTGAAAAGGGGGTTCAGGTTATCCATCTATACTCTCTCGATAATTTTTTCACCGAAGAGACCCTGTGGTCGGAACACCAGAAAGATCAACGCCAGCACATAGGCGAACCAGTTCTCGGTCGCGCCGCCGACCAGCGGGCCAATCGAGAATTCGAACAGCTTCTCGCCCACACCGATAATCAGACCGCCGACGATGGCACCGGGGATCGAGGTGAACCCGCCCAGCATCAACACCGGCAGCGCCTTGAGCGCGATCAGCGACAGCGAGAACTGCACGCCCGATTTGGTGCCCCACATGATCCCCGCGACCAGCGCCACGAACCCGGCCACCGACCAAACCATGACCCAGATAAAGTTGAGCGAGATCCCGACCGAAAGTGCCGCCTGATGGTCATCCGCCACAGCGCGCATGGCCCGCCCCTGCTTTGTGTACTGGCTGAAGGCCACCAGCGCCGCCACCAGAAGCGCCGCGATCACGGTTGCCACGATGTCGAGGTTGTCGATGAAGAAACCATAGCCGAAGATGTTAAAGGTGACCTCGTCAATCCACAGGTTGATGCCCTGCGGCAGACCCACATCCAGCGTCTTGATCTCAGAGCCCCACATCAGGTCGGCCACGCCTTCTAGGAAATAGGCCAGACCGATCGTGGCCATGAACAGGATGATCGGCTCCTGCCCAACCAGATGCCGCATGACAAAGCGCTGCACACACCAGGCCAACAGAACCATCACGCCCATTGTCAGGATGATCGCCAACAGGGCGGGGATGGTCCAGCCGAAGTTATAGACATGTGTGCCGAAGGTCGCGTTGATCAAATGCGCGAAAGGCACTTGCCCGTTCATGATCCCGACCAGTGTCATCGCCGCAAACAGGGCCATAACCCCTTGCGCGTAATTGAAAATTCCCGACGCCTTGTAGATCAGCACAAAGCCCAGCGCGACCAGCGCATAAAGCACCCCGGCCATCAGACCGTTAAGGATGACCTCCGTGGCAAAGATTAACTGCTCAGGCATATGTGCCTCCCCGGATATCTGCTTTGGTCTCAGTCATGGCTGACTCCCAGATAGGCGTCGATGACTTCCTGATTGTTGCGCACCTCGTCGGGCGTGCCGTCACCAATCTTCTTGCCGTAATCCATCACGACCACGCGGTCGCTCAGGTCCATCACCACGCCCATATCGTGTTCGATCAGGGCGATGGTGGTGCCGAATTCGTCATTCACGTCGAGGATAAAGCGGCTCATGTCCTCTTTCTCTTCAACGTTCATGCCCGCCATCGGTTCATCCAGCAGCAAGAGCTTTGGTTCTGCCGCCAGAGCACGCGCAAGTTCCACCCGCTTTTTCAACCCGTATGGAAGGCGCGACACGGGCGTTTTTCGGATGTGCTGGATTTCAAGGAAATCGATGATCTTCTCGACCGCCTCACGGTTTTCAACCTCTTCCGCCTCGGCCTTTCCCTTCCACCAGGCCTGCTGGAGGATGTTGGTCTGCATGAAATTCAAACGCCCTGTCATGACGTTGTCCAAAACGCTCATCCCCTCGAACAGGGCGATGTTCTGGAACGTCCGCGCGATCCCCTGCTGCGCCACCTCAAAGGGCCGCATCGCTGGGCGTTTTGATCCGTGGAACCAGACCTCGCCCTCCTGCGGGACATAGAACCCCGAGATGACGTTCAGCATCGATGATTTTCCGGCCCCGTTCGGCCCGATGATGGCGCGAATCTCACCCTCGCGAATATCGAACGAGATATCCTTGATCGCCACGACGCCGCCAAAGCGCAGAGTGATGTTCTTCATCTCCATCACCACGCCGCCGATCTTGCGACCGTCTTCAGTGACATATCCTTCGGCGTTATCCAGCATCAGTCACTCCCTGACTTGCGCAAAAACGGGATGGCGGACAGGGCGATGGCCGCAGGTCGCGCGGTGCTGTGGCAGCCCTCATTCCGCTGCCACCTTGTGCTGCGCAACCGGTACAACCGGCGCGTCCACGATTTTCAGCGTTGCGCTAATCGATCCCTTGCGCCCATCCTCATAGGTCACTTCGGTCGTGGTCGAGACGCTTTCGGACCCGTCGTAAAGCGCCGCAATGATGTCGTGGAACTTCTCTTCGACAAACCCGCGCCGAACTTTCCGGGTGCGGGTCATTTCACCATCATCAGCATCCAGTTCCTTGTGCAGCACCACAAAGCGATGCACCTGGCAACCGGACAGCATTTCATCAGCTGCTACCGATTTGTTGACCTCTTCCACATGCGCCTTGATCGTCTCTAACACACGCGGATGGCCCGCCAGTTCCTGATAGGAGGCATAGGCCACGTTGTTGCGTTCCGCCCAGTTGCCGACCGCCGTCAGGTCAATATTGATGAAGGCCACACAGCGATCCTTGCCGTTTCCGAACAGAACGACCTCGAGAATATCGGGGTAGAACTTCAGCTTGTTCTCGACATATTTCGGCGCGAACATGGACCCGTCGGCCATTTTGCCCACGTCCTTGGCGCGGTCGATGATCCGCAGATGGCCCGAGCTTTCCTCGATGAACCCGGCATCACCCGTTGCCACCCAGCCTTCGGCATCTTTGGTTGATGCCGTGGAATCCGGGTTGTTGTAATATTCGACAAACACGCCGGGCGAGCGGTAGTGGATCTCGCCCTTGTCGTCGATCCTGATCTCGACATCCGGCGCGGGCACGCCAACCGTATCGGCCCGAACCTCACCATCCGGCTGCACGGTGATGAACACGGTTGCTTCGGTCTGACCGTAAAGCTGTTTCAGGTTAATGCCCAAAGATCGATAGAAATCAAAGATTTCCGGTCCGATCGCTTCACCCGCTGTATAGCCAACCCGGAACCGGCCATAGCCCAGCGTATCCTTGAGCGGCCCATAGACCAACAGGTTACCCAGCGCGTATTTCATCCGGTCGCCAAAGCCGACGGGTTTGCCATCCAGCAACTTGCCGCCCACCTTTTTGGCATGCGCCATGAAGTGATGGAACATGCGCTGCTTCAGCTTGCTCGCATCCTCCATCCGGATCATCACATTGGTCAGCTGGCTTTCAAACACGCGTGGCGGGGCGAAGAAATAGGTCGGCCCGATTTCGCGCAGATCGGTCATCATCGTGTCGGCGCTTTCCGGGCAGTTCACGCAGAACCCGCACCAATAGGCCTGACCGATGGAAAAGATGAAATCCCCAACCCATGCCATTGGTAGGTAGGAGAGGATATCTTCATCGCGGGTCAGATGGTCGAAGATCGCTGAATTCTTGGCGCTTTCGATCACGTTGCGGTTCGACAGAACCACCCCCTTGGGCTTGCCCGTTGTGCCCGAGGTATAAAGCATGACGCAGGTGTCGTTATAGGTGATCTCAGAGATGCGCTTGTCCAGCTCTGCATCAAACCGCTGATGTCCTGCCTGACCTTCGGCCATGAGGTCTTCCAGCGCGTTCATCTGGCTGTGGTCGTATTTCCGCATCCCCCGCTTGTCGGTATAGAGGATATGCTTGATCTGGTGCACTTTTTCCTGAATTTCGATGACCTTGTCGACCTGTTCCTGATCACCGCAGACGACGTATTTCGCGCCGCAGTGCTCCATCACATAGGTCATCTCTTCGGCGACTGCGTCCTGATACAGAGGCACCGGAATTGCACCGACCATCTGTGCCGCGACCATGGTCCAGTAATGCGCTGGCCGGTTGCGTCCGACCACGGCAATGTGGTCACCGCGCTCAACGCCAATTTCAAGAAATCCAAGAGCGAGCGCGCGAATTTCCTTGGCCGCTTCAGCCCAGGTCCAGCATTGCCAGATCCCAAATTCTTTTTCCCGATAGGCCGGGGCATCCCCGAACTGGGTCGCGTTGCGGTGTAGAAGCGCCGGAAGGGAGTGCAACCCTTCGGCGCCCGACTGCGTCTGAGCCAATCTTTTTCTCCTCCCCATCCGGCCTCCTCAAAGCCGGAAATGGCGGATCCGGGAAAGCCCCCGGATGCCAGTGCCCCGATTTGGGACACCCGCACGATCAGCGTCAAGTTTTGCCTGATGTTTTCTCAATTCTTACGAATTGTAACAGGTGCAGAAGGGTGATGTTACGTTTTGTACAATATGTACAAATGCAGACTGTTACGAGGAACCCGTTCGTCCCACGCAATTACCGTACCAAACAGGTCCCTTGTGCAGCAGGGACGCCGGACCGGCAAACAGAATTCGACCTTCGGCAGGTTGGCGCGGTTACTGATACTTAGCTTTTAATGCTGCTTTTTTAAAACGACCAACAGATGTTGAGCGCAACGTGTACAGCAACCCCAAAAGTTTCGCGTTCAAGGGCATTGTCTTATCGCGGTAAACGAGACTTGCCTCATAGGGCTTGTTGGCGTCGCAAAGTTCAATGATTTCACCTGCGGCCAAAAGCATCTCTTCCATCAAGGCTTCGGCGGCTTCCGCCTTGCTTGCCTCATCCTCTGAAATTGTTTTGTCTCTTTGGGACTTTCGGCGGAAATCCACGATGGCAGCGGGCACGTATTCAGTGACCCGATTTCTGAATCGCGTCATGTCAGAGCCATTGGCCTGAGTGCCGTCCGATTTGGTGTAGGAGTTGTATTCACCGTATAGGGCCAGGATCGTGCTCGTCTGGTGAAACAAAAGATCTTGCCGTGCAAAATCGAGTTCGACGTAGCGGTCAATTCGGGCCTGTTCTTCGATCATGACCGTTATCGCAGTCTTCGCATCTTCTGCTTTGGCACTATGAACCGCCAAAACAAATAAGGCCAAAATCAAAGCAATCCTGGACCCCCAAAGCTTTCCAACTCGACTTGCGATCATAACGAGGTACTCCTTCACCATTGAGAAAGCACTCGAACACTACCACAAATCGGCAAATAATTCCGCCAAGCCGAAATTCGGACTGTTTGCGCCTGACGCCCCTTGAGCCCTTACAACCAATCCCGCAGGATCGGGATCAGGGGCACATCCGCGGCCGGCATAGGGTAATTGCGCAGGTCATTTGCGCGGACCCATTTCAGCGCCTGCCCCTCTTTCGACTGTGGGATACCCTGCCATTTGCGGCAGGCAAACAGAGGCATCAGCAGGTGGAAATCATCATAGCTGTGGCTGGCAAAGGTCAGGGGGGCAAGGCACGAGGCCCAGGTGTCGATGCCCAGTTCCTCGTGCAATTCGCGGATCAGGGCGGCCTCGGGGGTTTCGCCGGGCTCGATCTTGCCGCCGGGAAACTCCCAAAGACCGGCCATGGATTTGCCCTCGGGGCGTTGGGCCAACAGCACCCGGCCCTCGATGTCGATCAGGGCGACAGCAGAGACCAACACGGTTTTCACGAGCGGTAATCTGCGTTGATCTCGATATATCCGTGCGTCAGATCGCAGGTCCAGACGGTGGAATTGCCTTCGCCCAGGCCCAGATCAACGGCGATGACCAGATCCTGACCTTTCATATAAGCGGCAGCTGCGTCTTCGCTGTAATCGGGGCTGACCCAGCCCTTTTCGGCCACAAGGATGTCGCCGAAGGAAATGCTCAGCAGGTCGCGGTCCGCCGCGGCACCGGATTTACCGATGGCCATGACGATACGACCCCAGTTCGGGTCTTCGCCTGCGATGGCAGTTTTGACCAGCGGAGAGTTGGCGATGGCAAGGCCGTGGATCTTGGCGTCAGCGTCTGTTGCGGCCCCTGTCACGCGGATTTCGACGAACTTCGTGGCACCTTCGCCATCGCGCACCACTTGCTGGGCCAGATCCAGCATCACGGCTTCCAGCGCCTCGGCGAAGGCCGCGTTGCCGGTGGCGTCCACACCCGAAGCGCCGGTGGCGCACAGCAGCAGGCTGTCCGAGGTGGATGTATCGCTGTCCACGGTGATGCAGTTGAACGTCCGGTCTGTCTGCGCGCTCAGCATCGCCTGCAACGCCGATTGTTCGACCTGCGCGTCGGTGAAGATATAGACCAGCATCGTCGCCATATCTGGCGCAATCATGCCCGACCCCTTCGCAATCCCCGCAATAGAGACTGTTTTGCCATCAATTTCGACCTGCGCCACGGCCCCTTTCGGGAAGGTGTCCGTGGTCATGATCGCGCGTGCGGCTTCTTCGATCGCGTGACGGCTGAGACCCGCCTTCAGCGTTTCAATCTTGGCAATGATGCGGTCATGAGCCAGCGGCTCACCAATCACGCCGGTGGAGGAGGTAAAGACCCGCTCGACCGGAACACCAGTCGCCTTCGAGACGGCCTGCGTCACCTCGGCCACCGAGGTCTGACCATAATGCCCGGTAAAGGCATTGGCATTGCCCGAGTTCACCAGGATTGCCGCCGGGCCATCGCTGGGCCCGCCGATCTTGTCCTGACAATCCAGAACCGGGGCGGCGCGCGTGGCTGAACGGGTAAAGACCCCGGCCACAGATGTGCCCGGGTCCAGCACGGCCAGCATGACATCGGTGCGGCCCTGATATCGCACGCCCGCCGCGACGGTGGCGAACCGCACACCGTCAATTGCAGGCAAATCAGGGAAGGACGCTGGCGCCAGCGGCGAAACCTTGGTGATCTTGGCCACGGGGATTACTCCTGAATCAGGTCCAGCTGGCGCAGAACTTCGGGCCCGGCACCTTCCAGAGCGGGGCGGTCGATCTGGGCCTGCTGTGTCAGTTCATCGATGCGCGCCTGAATGGCGTCCTGCTGAACGGTTTGCGCAAGCTCTTCGCGCACGGCGTCCAGCGCGGGCGCTTCGGTTTTGCGCTTGTCGTTCAGCTTGACCACATGCCAGCCGAACTGCGTCTGAACCGGGTCGGACACCTGCCCTTTTTCGAGCGCGACCACGGCTGTTTCGAATTCCGGTACCATCTGGCCCTTGCCGAACCAGCCCAGCGAGCCGCCATTGGGGCCGGACGGACCGGTGGAGTGCTCGCGCGCGAGTTCGGCGAAATCGGCGCCGTCATCAAGCTGCGCCTTGAGGTCGTTGGCCTGTTCTTCGGTCTCGACCAGAATGTGGCTGGCATCGAATTCGTCCTCACCCGCGAAATCGTTGTACTGCGCGTCGTAGGCTGCCTGAATGGCCTCATCCGTGACAACGGTATCGGTCAGGGCTGTGACGGTCTGAACCGCCAGAAGTGAGCGTTCTTCATTTTTCAGCCGCAGCGTGTTCAGTTTGTTCAGCCCATCCTGCTGTTGCCCCAGCAGTTGCTGCTGGATCAGCTGTTCCAGTACGAAGTCGAACAATACGTCATCTTCGGCCTGCTGGTACTGCGGCGGCAAGGCGGCAACGGTTGCGATCACGTGACCCAAAGTGATCTCATCCCCGTTCACACGCGCCACCACGGTGGATGCATCCGGCTGGGTTTCGGCGGCCAGCGGCAAGGCCATCATGGCGGTCAGAGCCAGCGATGGCAGAATAGTGAGGCCTTTGGGCATTGAATCATCCTATTTCCTTGCCGCGGCAGGGCGCAGCGTTGACACTCTGGAACCTGCCGCTTACATCGCTTTGAAGCCTTGGACAGGGCCGCCTTTCACCCCACGTATCTATGGGTTGCGCGCAAGGTGGGCAAGCCTGTCAAAAACCAAGACAAGAACAGATCCGCTGGAGTGAACATGCTGGGACTCGGAACGCTCGCCAAAAAGGTGTTCGGAACACCGAACGACCGCAAGATCAAGGCGACCCGCCCCCTGATCGAAAAGATCAACGCGCTGGAACCCGAGTTCGAGAAGCTGTCCGATCAGGACCTGATCGACAAGACAGAAGACCTGCGCAAACGCGCGCTGGATGGCGAAAGCCTTGACGATCTGCTGCCCGAAGCCTTTGCCAACGTGCGCGAAGGTGCCCGCCGCGCGCTGGGGCTGCGCGCCTTTGACGTACAGCTGATGGGCGGTGTGTTCCTGCATCAGGGCAACATCTCGGAAATGAAGACGGGTGAGGGCAAGACACTGGTCGCGACCTTCCCGGCGTATCTGAACGCGCTGACCGGCAAGGGCGTGCATGTGGTCACGGTGAACGAATACCTGGCCAAGCGCGACGCGGAATGGATGGGCAAGGTGTTTGCTGCCGTGGGCATGACCACCGGCGTGATCTGGTCGGGCCAGCCCGATGCAGAGAAACTGGCCGCCTATAAATGCGACATCACCTATGCCACCAACAACGAGCTGGGTTTTGACTATCTGCGCGACAATATGAAGGCCGATCTGGAGCAGGTTTACCAGAAGCACCACAATTTCGCGATTGTGGACGAGGTCGATTCGATCCTGATCGACGAGGCGCGGACGCCGCTGATCATCTCGGGCCCGGCACAGGACCGCTCGAACCTGTATACCGCCATCGATGCGCTGATCCCGAGCCTGACCGACGAACACTACACGTTGGACGAAAAGGCCCGCAACGTGACCTTCACGGATGAGGGCAACGAGTTTCTGGAGCAGCAGCTGTTGGCTGCCGGTTTGATTCCCGAAGGCCATTCGCTGTATGACCCGGAAAGCACGACCGTTGTGCATCACGTGAATCAGGGTCTGCGCGCGCACAAGCTGTTCCAGCGCGACAAGGATTACATCGTGCGCGACGGCAATGTCGTTCTGATCGACGAGTTTACCGGCCGCATGATGCCGGGCCGCCGCCTGTCCGAGGGTCTGCACCAGGCCATCGAAGCCAAGGAAAACGTGCAGATTCAACCCGAGAACGTGACGCTGGCCAGCGTGACCTTCCAGAACTATTTCCGCCTTTACGACAAGCTGGGCGGCATGACCGGGACCGCCCTGACCGAGGCCGAGGAATTTGCCGAGATTTACGGCCTGGGCGTGGTCGAGGTTCCGACCAACAAGCCGATTGCCCGTGTGGACGAGGACGATCAGGTCTATCGCACCGCCATGGAAAAATACGGCGCGATGATCGAAGAAACCAAGAAGGCGCAGGAAACGGGCCAGCCGGTCCTGCTGGGCACGACCTCGATCGAGAAATCGGAACTGCTGAGCCAGATGCTAACCAAGGAAGGCATCGCGCATAATGTTCTGAACGCCCGCCAGCACGAGCAGGAGGCGCAGATCGTTGCCGATGCCGGCCGTCTGGGCGCGGTGACCATCGCCACCAACATGGCCGGTCGCGGTACAGACATTCAGCTGGGCGGCAATGTCGAAATGAAGGTGCTGCAAGCGATGGCGGACAACCCCGAGGCTGATCCGTCAGACCTGCGTGCCGCAGAAGAAGCACGCCACGCGGAAGAAAAAGAAAAGGTTCTGGCCGCAGGAGGCCTTTATGTGATGGCGTCCGAACGCCACGAAAGTCGCCGCATCGACAACCAGCTGCGCGGCCGTTCGGGCCGTCAGGGCGATCCGGGCCGTACCGTGTTCTACCTGAGCCTTGAAGACGACCTGATGCGCATCTTTGGCTCGGAACGGCTGGACAAGGTGCTGACCACGCTGGGCATGAAAGAAGGCGAGGCAATCATTCACCCCTGGGTGAACAAGTCGCTGGAACGCGCGCAGTCCAAGGTCGAGGGCCGCAACTTCGACATGCGCAAGAACGTTCTGAAATTCGACGACGTGATGAACGATCAGCGCAAGGTGATCTTTAGCCAGCGCCGCGAAATCATGTCGGCCAATGACCTGTCCGAGATCGTCTCGGATATGCGCGAGCAGGTGATTGACGATCTCATTGACGAATACATGCCGCCGAAATCCTATGCGGATCAGTGGGATACAGACGGTCTGCATGCGGCGATCAAGGACAAGCTGACCATCGACGCCCCGGTTCAGGACTGGGCTGCCGAAGAAGGCGTGGATGACGAGCAAGTGCGGGAGCGCTTGGTTAAGGCCGCAGATGAGATGATGGCCCAGAAGGCGGTCGCCTTTGGTCCCGAAAACATGCGCAACATCGAAAAGCAGGTGCTGTTGCAGACCATCGATGCCAAATGGCGCGAGCATCTGCTGACGCTGGAACATCTGCGCTCGGTCGTGGGTTTCCGCGGCTATGCCCAGCGCGATCCGCTGAACGAATACAAAAACGAAAGCTTCCAGCTGTTCGAAACCATGCTGGACGGTTTGCGGGAAACCGTGACACAGCAATTGTCGCGCGTGCGGCCACTGACCGAAGAAGAGCAGAAGGAAATGCTGGCGCAGATGGCGGCGCAACAGGCGCAGGCACAACAGGCCGTGGACAAAGCCGCAAGCCAAGCCGAGGCCAAGGCCGAAGCGGCGGCATCAGGCGATGCCCTGCCGGGGTTTGATGAGGGCGATCCGTCAACCTGGGGTAACCCGTCGCGAAACGACCTGTGCCCCTGCGGATCCGGAAAGAAGTTCAAACACTGCCACGGCAGATTGACCTAACGTTAACACCCTTTCATCACAATGAGTCCGTCTCGCGGCCACAAATTGGCCGCGATTGGTGGCGAGAGTGCAAGCTGCTCCTTCAACTGGGGAGGGTGTCTTGTTTGTAGTTCGCAACTACGTAACCATGTGCGGAACGGTCGCTTGTGCCTTGGGCATAGGCTATCTGATGCAGAACGGACCGGCTGCGCAGCAGAACCGCGCGCAGGGCAGTGTTGATGTGGCCTCCGTTGCCGATCAGTCTTCGATTCTGTCGGGGCTGGACGGTATCGTGCTGACGTCGGCTACAGTATCAGATGCCGATCCGGTCAATGTCACACCGGCACCCCGTGCTGTACCCGCGGTCCCCAGAACATCGAGTTGCAGGATCAGCGCGCACGCGACCGCAGCGCCCGGTGCCTTGGCGCACCTGTCGCTGAAAGCGCCGTGCCACAAGAATGAGCGGATTGAAATCCACCATAGCGGCCTGACTGTTAGCCAGATGACTGACGCCAGCGGCGCGCTGGACATGACGATCCCGGCCCTTTCGGAATATGCGATTTTCCTGTTTTCCTTCGAAGATGAAACAGGCACCGTCGCCACCACTCACGTCCCCGAAATCGCCGGTTTTGATCGTGTTGTCCTGCAATGGCAGGGTGATACCGAGTTGCAGATTCACGCGCTGGAATTTGGCGCCAGCTATGGCGCGGATGGCCATGTCTGGGATGACGCATCTGCCGAAGGCGCCGGTAAGGTTATGCGCTTGGGTCAATCCGATTCCGGGATTACTCAGAATATCGAAGTGTATTCTTTCCCGGCCAGTACATCTGAACAGTCGGGCACGATTGACCTGACCGTCGAGGCCGAAGTGACCGATGCAAATTGCGGCCACACGCTGAACGTGCAGTCGCTGGAGTTGTTGTCGGACCGCCGCCTGCGGTCGCGCGACATGTCTGTGACCTTGCCGGATTGTTCGCGCTCGGGCGAGTTTCTGGTGTTGAATAATCTGCTCTCAGACCTGACAATCGCGGCAAAGTAATCCGCAGGCAGGCTTGAACCTCTTATGACATTTTTCCGTGTGGCGGTGGCTGCGCTGTTTTCCGTGACGGTGGCGACCGGTGCTTTTGGGCAGGACATCACGTTGACCTCGCATGATGGCAAGGTCGAAGTGACAGGCAATCTGCTGAGCTTTGACGGTGAGTTTTATCGCGTCGATACGCAATTCGGGACGTTGACCGTGGATGGTTCCGGCGTCACATGCGAGGGACCCGCCTGCCCCAACCTGATCGATTTCGTCGCCGAAGTGCAGTTTTCCGGATCATCGGTGATGGCCGAAACGGTGCTGCCCGCCCTGATCATCGGCTTTGCCCGTCAGGAAGACCTGACCGCGACCCCCGCCCGCATGGATGAGGACACCTTTATTTACGAGTTGCATCAGGCAGGCCGGTCGGCGCCGCTTGCGCGGTTTTTCTTTGACGTGGGCACCACGGATCGCGGGTTCAGCGACCTGATCGCAGACCGGGCGGATATCGTGATGGCCCTGCGCGAGATGCGCGAGGCCGAGCGGGAGGCTGCCGAAGCTGCGGGGTTGGGTGATCTGAAACGCTCGCGGCGATCACGGGTCATTGCACTGGATGCCATGGTCCCGGTCGTGGCCCCCGACAGCGTGATGCGACAGGTTTCGCTGGCGGATCTGGCCCGCATTCTGTCCGGCGAGGTCAGCAACTGGGCGCAGCTGGGTGGGCCGGATGCCCCTATTGCACTGCATGTGCCAGAGGCCGGGTCGGGTCTGGCGCAGGCGGTCGAGGATCAGGTTCTGAAAACCGCCGGTGTGGTGCTGACCGATACGGCGATCCGCCACAATCGCATACATGACCTGACCGCGGCTGTGGCTAAGGATCCGTTTTCCATCGGTATCGCCAGCAAGGCATCGGCCCATGGCACCCGCGCTGTGCCTTTGACTGGCGGGTGCGGGCATCCTCTGGCCGCGACCCGCCAGTCAATCAAGACCGAAGATTACCCGCTGAATATGCCCATGTTCCTGTATCTGCCGGAACGCCGCCTGCCCCGGATTGCGCGACAGTTTCTGGCCTATAGCCAAAGCCCCGAGGCACAGGTGGCGATACGTGACGCAGGATATGTGGATCAATCTGCTGAAACCCTGCCGGTTGGCGTGCAGGGGGACCGGCTTGCCAATGCGGTCGTCACCGGCGGAACTGAGGTCGGACTGGAGGAGTTGCAGCGCATGATCGAGACCTTGCGCCCGCTGTCGCGCCTGTCCCTGTCGGTCCGGTTCGAACCCGGATCGTCCCGCCCGGACGCGCAGTCGCGCGCCAATATTCAGCAACTGGCGCAAATGCTGGACGCGGGTACGTTGCAGGCGCGCAAGGTTGTGTTTGCAGGCTTCAGCGATGGGGACGGGGGTGCCGTTTCAAATGCCCGCATCGCCCTACGGCGCGCGCAAACCGTGCGAAACGCGGTTATCGCCGCGCTTGAAGCCCCGATCCCTGATAGTATCACGGTCACCGCCGAAGGATTTGGTGAAGCGATGCCCATGGCCTGCGATGACACCGAATGGGGCCGCAAGGTCAACCGGCGGGTCGAGATTTGGGTGCAGTAGCCGCTAGAGATACCCTTCGGAACGAAAGCTGAGCTCGGTCGATTTGCCGATGATCAGGTGGTCATGCAGGGTCAGCCCCAGGGCGGAGCAGGCATCCTGAATGCGGTTGGTCATGTCGATATCTGACTGTGACGGCGTTGGGTCGCCCGAAGGATGGTTGTGCACCAATATCAGGGCCGAGGCATTCAGTTCCAACGCCCGTTTCGCCACTTCGCGCGGATAGACCGGCACGTGATCCACGGTGCCTTTGGCCTGTTCCTCATCCGCGATCAGGACGTTCTTGCGATCCAGATAGAAAACGCGAAATTGCTCGGTCTCGCGATGCGCCATTGTCGTGTGGCAATAATCCAGCAGCGCGTCCCAGCTGGATATTACGTGTCGTTGCATCACCCGCGCCCGTGCCATCCGATGCGCGCAGGCTTCGAGGATTTTCAGATCGGTGATGACCGTATCACCAACGCCCTTGATCTGCCGCAGCCGTTCTTCGGGTGCTGCCAACACACGGTTGAAATCGCCAAAGGCATTCATCAATGCCCGCGCCAATGGTTTCACATCCTGCCGAGGGATGGACCGGAACAAAACCAGTTCCAGCAACTCATAATCCGGGATCGCTGCGGATCCGCCCGCCATGAACCGTTCGCGCAGCCGCTTGCGATGGTCTTTGATGTAGGAGGGTAACCGACCATTCGGCAGCGGCTGCGCTGGCGCTTCGTCCGTATCAAACAGCATGGGGGCTTCGGCAAAGGCGTCCTGTGTCATGCGTTTACCCTGACGCAGAATCACTTTCCGAAAGGTTAATGAGCCTCTCCTGCCATACGCGCGGTGGCGCGGCGGACAATCATGTGCAGAAGGATCGAAAATACGCCCAGAGTCAGCATCGCCGCAAACATCAGGTCCGTCTTGGCACGGCCATTGGCCAGCAGCATCAGATATCCCAGACCTTGCGATGAACCGACCCATTCACCGATCACGGCACCGATCGGCGCATACACCGCCGCCAGCCGCATCCCCGAGGCCAGAGACGGCAACGCCGCAGGGATACGGATGTGCCACAACACAGTGCGCTTGCTGGCCTGCATCGTGCGTGCAAGGTCCAGATACCCCTGCGGTGTCCGCATCAAACCGTCAAAAAAGGACGACGTGATCGGGAAATAGATGATCAGGACCGCCATCGCGACCTTGGACAACAGGCCATAACCCAGCCACAGGGTCAGCAACGGGGCCAGTGCAAAGACCGGCAGGGCCTGCGTGAACACCAGCATTGGCTGCACCAAAACTCGTGCGACGCGGGAATTGGCCAGCTGCAATGCAGTGACAACGCCAAGCAGCGTGCCGCAGGCAAGGCCGATAATGACCTCAATGGCTGTGATCCAGGTGTGTTCGGCAATCAGCCAGCGGTTCTGCCACCAGGTCTCGGCAACCACCACGGGGCCGGGCAGGATGAACTTTGGCAATCCGGTCAGGGTCACGGTCCCCTGCCAGATGGCAATGGCAAACAGGGTTGCTGCCAGAACAGAGAGGGACTTCATACCCCGCCCTCCCGCAGCAGCCGCAAAAGCGCGCCTTGTGTTTCCAGCGTCTGCAAATCATCGACGCTGCGCGGGGCTGGAGCAACCGGCGGATCGCACGGTGTCAGCCCGTGCTGTGTCATGACGACGATGGATTGCCCCAGACGCGCGGCCTCGCCCGGATCGTGGGTTACCAGAAGGACAGTGCGGCCCCGCAGCGCCTCGGCGGCCAGATCCTGCATATCGGCACGGGTTCGGGCATCAAGGGCTGAAAAGGGTTCATCCAGCAACACAATCGGCCGGTCTTCCATCAAGGTGCGGGCCAGTGCCACACGCTGCCGCTGCCCGCCCGAAAGCTCGGGCGGTTTCTTGGTCATATGGTCCTGCAACCGCATCCGTTCGATCAGGCGGTCACGCCGGTCAAGGTCAACTTTCTCGCCCCGCAGCCGCGCGCCCAGTGAGACGTTTTGCGCAACACTCGCCCAAGGTAGCAACAGGTCGTCCTGCGCCATATAAGCAACCCGGTCTGAAACCGACTGGCCATCGCTGGCGGTGATCCGGCCCGTGAATTCAGCCCCGGTTTCCAGCCCGGCAATCAGCCGCAAAACCGTGGTTTTGCCAACACCCGATCCACCCAGCAGACAGGTCCACGCCCCTGCGTCAAGCGTCAGGGTCAGCGGCGCGAACAGAGTCGCGCCATCGATCATGGCTGTGCCGCTGATGGTCAGATCGGGCGCCGGGGTCATGGGGTCAGACCCATCTGCCAGAAATTGACTTCCAATTCCGTGGCCGAGCGGAACGTCCTGCACAGACGATCCCAGCGAGGCGAAGTTTGGAAATCCGCCCCAATCCGCCTTGTTAGAGCCGAATCCAGCAACTCACCCACGGCCACGCAGGCGTTCTGGTAGCCCTCGTCCGCGTAGGTATCGATCCAGCCACGATAGGTCGTTGATGTTGCCTCCTCAGCCAAGCGGGTGCCTATCTCACCATATCCCATGACGCAGGGTGCAAGTGCTGCCAGAAGATCCAGCAGATCACCGCTATAGCCCGCCTCGAGAACAAAGCGGGTATAGGCCAGATTCTCGGGCCGTTCCGGCGTTGCAAACAGATCGGACTGCGAAATGCCTTCTGCTTCGCAAATACCGATATGCAGCTTCATCTCTTCGCTGATCAGGCCGTTCACGGTACGCGACGCTGCCAGCATTTCAGCATGTGTTTCCGATTTCACCACGGCCAGCGCCCAGGCGCGCGAGAAGTGTATCAGGAACACATAATCCTGACGCAGATAGTGCAGGAACGCCGGGCGTGGCAGGGTGCCGTCTTTCAGTGCTTCGACAAAAGCGTGGCGGGTGTAATCCCGCCACGGCCCCTGCGCCGCAT
Organism: Ruegeria sp. AF3; assembly: GCF_056536285.1. Classification (NCBI taxonomy): domain Bacteria; kingdom Pseudomonadati; phylum Pseudomonadota; class Alphaproteobacteria; order Rhodobacterales; family Roseobacteraceae; genus Ruegeria; species Ruegeria sp. AF3. Next base: position 1,730,713 of record NZ_JBQFJM010000001.1, read on the forward strand.
CGCGCATCAGCGCAAAGGCTTTGCCATAATCGCTCATTGCGCGGTTACGTCGATGGCAATGTCACTGACGGGCAGGACGGTGTCGATCATGCCGCTGTCGTTCAGGAATGCCTCGAACCGGGCATAACGGCCAGCGTCAAACCCGGCGGGACGCAGGGCAAAGCGCGGCAGCGTGTCGACCCATGCGCGTGCATTCAGCTCGTCCTGCAGTTCGGGTGAAGTGGCTGAGAAGACCTCCCAGCTTTTTTCCGGGTTGTTGACGATGTACTGAGTCGCTTTTTCGGTCGCGGCCAGGAAACGGGCGATCTTGTCTTTGTCCATCGTATCGGGGTTGGCGACATAGATCAGTTCGTCATAAGACGGCACGCCTTCTTCCTCGATATAGAAACAGGTGCCGGGGCGACCTTCGATATCCATCTGGTTCAGCTCGAAGTTGCGATAGGCGCCGATCACCGCATCCACCTGACCGGTCATCAGCGAGGGTGAGAGCGAGAAATTCACGTTGATCATCTCAACATCATCCAGCGCGACGTCGTATTTGCCAAGCACGGTGCTGAGAATGGCCTCTTCCACACCGGCGACGGAAAAGCCGATTTTCTTGCCTTTGAGGTCAGCGGGCGATTTGATCGGGCCGTCTTTCAGAACCAGCAGGCAGTTCAGGGGCGTCGCGACCAGCGTGCCGACCCGTTTCAGCGGCAGCCCTTCGTGAATCTGCAAATGCAGTTGCGGCTGATAGGATACCGCCAGATCCGCCTGACCGGCAGCCACCAGACGCGGCGGCGCGGACGGGTCGGCGGGGGCAACGACTTCGACCTGCAACCCCTGCTCGGCGAAATAGCCATTTTCCTGTGCCACGATGATGGGCCCGTGGTCGGGGTTGATGAACCAGTCCAGCAGGACGGTCATCTTGTCTTCGGCCCAGGCCGGCGCGGCTGCCAGAAGGGCAAGGGCTGTCATCAGCTTTTTCATATCTCACGTTTCCTTTTCTCAGGAGGCTGAGGCCGCGACGAGGACAATCTCGCCCGGCCAAATCGGTTGGATCTTCTCGGCAGCGCGCCATGCGCGCAGCCCGGTGGCACAGCAAAGGGCGAGGCGTTGCCCCTTGTTTGGGTCTATTTTTTGTATTTCTTCGGGTGAAATGCGCGTTGCATTCGGGTGAGCCGGAACCGGAGCTTCGTTCGGGTCACGCAGTTCGATAATCTGGTCTGTCTCCTTCAACTGACTGGCGGAGAGAAAGCGGAAACAGCTTGACGGTTCCGGCGCGTCATCAAAACGAAACCCGGTGCTGCGCAGGGTTCGCGCATGATATTGCACCATCTGCCCTAGGGGTGATGGGTCAAGCCGCAAGATCAGGCTCAGCGCCATCTGCGCCTGCATGGACCCGATCACACCGACAACGGGACCCAGAACACCCGCCGTGGCGCAGCTTGCGCCACTTTCCGGTGCGTCGGGGAAAACGGCACGCAGAGAAGGCGCGCCGCCGCAAAAGCCGCCCACATATCCTGAAAGCCCTAGCACCGAGGCGCTGATCAGTGGCTTGCCTTGTGCCAGACAAGTATCCGACAGCATATAACTGACCGCATAGCTGTCGGCACAATCCAGGACAAGATCCGCCTGCGACACCAGATTGGGCGCATTTTCCCCTGTTAGAGCCTGTTTCTTGGCAATCACATCGATTTCGGCATTCAACGCACGGCATCGGTCAGCGGCGCGTTCAGCCTTTGACTGCCCGCAATCTTCTTCTGAAAACAACGTTTGGCGATGCAGATTCGACAGATCAATGATATCACCATCTACAATCGTGATGTGCCCCACTCCGGCTCCGGCCAATAGCGGCAGAAGCGGCGCGGCCAGACCACCTGCGCCGACCACCAAAACACGGGCCGCAGTCAGGCGGGCCTGTCCTTCGGCCCCAACCTCGGGCAGCAGCGTCTGGCGGGCATAGCGGCTCATCTCGTGGCCTCTATCCAAGCACGCACCCGCACTTCGGGGTCGGTGTTCAGCGTGATGTCCGTGACGGCCGAGACGATATCGGCCCCGGCTGCCAGCACCCCCGCTGCGCGCTCGACGCTCATGCCGCCAATGCCGACCAGAGGAATGTCGCCAACCCGTGCCTTCCATTCGGTCACGCGGGGCAGGCCCTGCTGATGCCATTTCATCTTTTTCAAAATGGTCGGATAGACGGGACCCAGCGCCACGTAATCGGAATCCATGGCCAAAACCCGCTCAAGCTCGTCATCGTCATGAGTGGAAACGCCCAGCTTTAGACCCGCTTTTTGGATGGCTTTCAGGTCAGCATCATCCAGATCCTCTTGACCCAGATGAACCCAGTCGCAACCCAGATCGATGGCGTGTTGCCAGTAATCGTTGATCACCAGAACCGCCCCATAGTCGCGGCACAGATCGCGCGAGGCGGCAATCTGACCGCGCACCACCTCAACCGGCTGATCCTTGATACGCAGCTGCACCAGTTTGACACCCAGGGGCAGCATCCGCCGCAGCCAGTCCGAGTGATCGAAGATCGGATAGAAACGGTCCAGCGTCATGACAGGAAGGCCTTTCCAACAACAGGGGTCGAAGGTTCGGCCATATCACGCGCCTCGATCGGGTCGGCCTGATGGGCCAATTGCCCGGCATGGATTGCCTGCGCCATCGCCTTGGCCATCAGAACGGGATCACCGGCACGGGCCACAGCGGTGTTCAACAGAACGGCGTCATAACCCAGTTCCATCGCGTGGGCCGCGTGGCTGGGCAGGCCGATCCCGGCATCCACCACCAGCGGCGTGTCAGGAAACTCGGCCCGCATCGACCGCAGGGCGTATTCGTTGTTCAGCCCACGCCCGGACCCGATGGGCGCCCCCCACGGCATCAGCACTTCACATCCCGCTTCGAGCAGGCGTTCGCCCACGATCAGATCATCGGTTGTGTAGGGAAACACCTCAAACCCGTCTTCGGTCAGGATGCGCGCGGCCTCGACCAGCTGGAACACATCCGGCTGCAAACTGTCGGTGTGGCCAATCAGTTCCAGCTTGATCCATTTGGTATCAAACACTTCGCGCGCCATATGGGCTGTGGTCACCGCCTCTTTCACCGTATGACAGCCAGCCGTATTTGGCAGGATCAGTACACCCAGTTCACGGATCATCTGCCAGAATGTCTGCCCCGCGCCGGATTCCCGCCGCAGCGATACCGTTGCAACCGCCGCACCGCTTTCGCGAAAGGCCTGTTCCAGAATGGCGGGGCTGGGATATTGGGCGGTGCCCAGCATCAGCGGGTTCGGCAACTCGATGCCGTAGAACGTTCTCATCCTCAGCCCCCCTGCATCGGCGCGACAACTTCGATCCGGTCGCCATCGGTCAGTTTGTGCGCAATGCGCAGGCTTGACGGCACGAAATCTTCGTTCACTGCGGTGGCCACACGGCCTGAGAAGCCGCATTCCAGCAACAGATCCGACAGGGTTTCCGCGCGCACATCGCGCGTCTCGCCGTTAAGCACGATCTTCATCGACCATCTCCGAATGTGTGTTGTCCAATGCCAGATCAGCGACACCCCGCGCCAATGCAGGGGCCAGCAGATAGCCATGGCGATACAGCCCATTGGCATAGATTGTCCGACCCAAGCGCCGGATACGCGGCAGGTTGTCCGGAAAAGCGGGGCGCAGGTCGACACCGATCTCCAGCACCTCGGCCTCGCCAAAGGCCGGGTTCACGGCATAGGCCGCGCTGAGCAGTTCCAGCATCGAGCGGGCGGTGATGCGGCTGCTGTCCTCGGATTCGATCATGGTTGCACCCAGCATGTAGACGCCGTCCCCGCGCGGAACGATGTAGAGCGGCATCCGCGGATGCAACAGCCGCACCGGGCGCGAAAGGTTCACATCGGGGCAGCGGAGAACCAGCATTTCACCCTTCACGCCGCGTAGGTCATGCAGATATTCGCGCGCGTGCAGGCCCCGGCAGTCAATGGCGTTGTCCAGTTGCGCCGGAGCCAGCTTTCGGTGGAATTCCACGCCTGCGCCTTGCAGGTGACGATGCAGATCGCGCAATGCCTGGCGAGGATCAAGGTGCGCTTCGTTTTCAAAATACAGAGCTTTGCTAAACTTGCTCAGATCAGGCTCTAATTCGATTATTTTCGCGCGATCAAACTCGCTGAACCCTTCGGTCCTGCGTGCAAACCGACGCAGGTCGGGCAGGTCACGTGCGTTGGCAACAACAAGGGTTCCACTTCTGTTTACCTGCGTTCGCTGCGCCCACCATTCGATGGCTTCCTGCCCCAGCCGCAGAACCGGTTCTTCCGCATTTTCATATTCACACCAAGGCGCCAGCATCCCACCGGCCCACCAGGAACACCCATGCGGGCCGGGCGGGCCGCCCGGATCAAAAACCTGCACCCTTGCGCCGCGTGACACAAGCTCACTGGCCACGGCCAGACCCGCAACGCCTGCACCTATGACCGACCAGGGCGTCACGCGGGCCAGATCCGATGGAAGTGGTGCACAGGGCCGTGCCCGGCACCAATCTTCAGCTCATCCGCCCGCGCGATGGCCCCTTGGAGATAATCATGCGCCTGCGCGACCGCATCCCTCAGCGGCAGGCCCCTGGCCAGACCGGCGGCGATCGATGACGACAGGGTGCATCCGGTTCCGTGGGTGTTCTTCGTGTTCTGTCGCGGGGCCTGAAACGCGGCCACGATACCTGAGGGGTCGACCAGCAGATCGTGGCAGACATCGCCGGACCCATGCCCGCCCTTCATCAAAACCGCACCTGCGCCCAGATCACACAGGGCCTGGCCTTGTGCGGCCATCTCGTCCGGTGATTGCGCCGGTGTCGCATCCAGCAAACACACCGCTTCGGGCAGATTGGGTGTCAGCACAGTCGCTGCTGGCACCATCACTTCGCGCAGCGTCCGGACCGCTTCCTGCGCCAGCAAGGCATCTCCGGATTTTGCGATCATGACGGGATCAAGAATTATGGGGCCCTTGAACGTTTCCAGACCTCGAGCCACTGTGTGAATGATCTCTGGCGTGGCAAGCATACCGATCTTAATGGCTTTCACGTCCAGATCGCTCAGCACCGCGTCGATTTGAGCAGCAATGATATCCAGAGGAAGCCCATGCACCGCAGTGACGGCTTGCGTGTTCTGCGCCGTAACAGCGGTAATGACACTAGCGCCGAATACACCCAACGCGGACATCGCTTTCAGATCGGCCTGAATCCCGGCGCCTCCGCCACTGTCAGACCCTGCAATGGTCAGGGCAATTGCCGCCATATCGTTGCTCCATCTTCTTTGGGCAACGAGGTAGGGAAAACGTCTGTGTTCATAAGACCGTTCCCTACGCCGGAATTGCCCGGATCAGGTTCGATGGGTTAGCGCGGCTGCGCCTCTCAGCCCTGATACGGGCACCCCAACGGTTGTCGTGGACAATTTCAGGGTCGACGGTCGGAATCAAGACCCAATTTGGCAAATGCATTGCCACTTTTGGTCATCTGATAAGGCCAATTGAGTGTCTTTAGGGAGTGTTTTGCGAGGCTCTGCCTCGCGCTCCGGGATATTTAGAGCCAGATGAATAACGGATCCCTGCTTCATCTGGCTGGAAATATCCCGGGGGAGGCGCCCGGAACGGGCGGCGGGGGCAGAGCCCCCGGGTAATCCTGGTTGTCAGCTTTTCATACCGTCCCAGAAGGATTTGACGGATGAGAAAAAGCTTTTTGATTCCGGGTGGTTGTCTTCGCCCAGGTCATCAAACTCGCGCAGAAGTTCTTTCTGGCGGGTGGTCAAGTTGACCGGGGTTTCAACCGCCAGTTCGATGAACATGTCGCCAACACCGCCGCCGCGCAATGCGGGCATGCCTTTGCCGCGAAGACGCATTTGCCGACCCGACTGGCTGCCAGCCGGGATCTGCACCCGCCCACGCCCGCCATCGATTGTCGGAACCTCGATCGATCCGCCCAGCGCGGCCTTGGCCATGCTGACCGGTACACGGCAATAAAGGTTTACGCTGTCGCGTTCGAACAACTTGTGATCTGACACTTCCACAAAGATGTAGAGGTCGCCCGGAGGGCCACCACGCATTCCGGCCTCGCCTTCACCCGCCAGTCGAATACGCGTTCCGGTTTCGACACCAGCGGGGATGTTGACCGACAAAGCGCGATCTTTTTCGACGCGGCCTGCACCCTTACAGGATTTGCAGGGGTTCTTGATGATCTGACCCAGACCCGAACAGGTGGGGCAAGTTCGTTCGACCGTAAAGAAGCCCTGTTGCGCCCGCACCTTGCCCATACCGGAACAGGTGGGGCAGGTTGTCGGCTCGACCCCGCCTTCTGCACCGGTTCCTTCGCAGGAGGAACAAGCCACGGCTGTAGGTACATTGATGGTTTTCTGCTGGCCCGAGAACGCCTCTTCCAGCGATACACGCAGGTTATAGCGCAGGTCAGAGCCGCGCGCGGCGCGTCGGCCGCCACCACCACGTTGCCCGCCCATGAAATCGCCGAACAGGTCGTCGAATACATCCGAGAACGCGCTGGAGAAATCGCCCTGCCCAAAGCCGCCGCCAGGCCGACCACCGCCGCCCATGCCGTTTTCAAACGCGGCGTGGCCAAAGCGGTCATAGGCCGCCTTTTTGTCGGCATCGCGCAGCACGTCATAAGCCTCGTTGGCTTCCTTGAACTGCGCCTCGGCATCCGGGTTGTCCTTGTTGCGGTCCGGATGCAACTCTTTGGCTTTCGTGCGAAAACCTTTCTTGATCTCATCCGCCGAAGCGCCCTTGGACACACCGAGCACTTCGTAATAGTCGCGTTTTGACATCAGTATTTCCTTCTGCCTCAACGTAAATAGGCCGGCCCGGCATCCGGACCGGCCCACATTGGCCCGGTTACCCGTTAGTTACGCTTTTCGTCGTCCAGATCTTCAAACTCGGCATCGACGATATCGTCATCACCATGTGCGGCATCCGCTGCGACAGGCTCGTCCTCGGCCTCTTCGGACTGCGCCTTGTAGATGGCCTCACCCAGCTTCATCGCTGCTTCGGTGACATTCTGGATGCCAGACTTGATCTTGTCGGCATTGTTGGTTTCCAGCTCGTCCTTGAGTGCGGCGATGGCCAGTTCGATGGCTTCGATCGTGGTCGGGTCGACTTTGTCGGCATGCTCTTCCATCGACTTTTCGGTCGAGTGGATGAGACTTTCCGCCTGGTTCTTGGCGTCGACTAGCTCGCGGCGTTCCTTGTCGGCTTCCGCGTTCTCTTCGGCGTCCTTGACCATCTTTTCGATGTCTTCGTCGGACAGACCGCCCGATGCCTGGATGGTGATCTTCTGTTCTTTGCCGGTGCCTTTGTCCTTGGCCGAAACCGAGACAATGCCGTTGGCGTCGATGTCGAAGGTCACCTCGATCTGGGGCATGCCGCGCGGTGCGGGCGGGATGTCTTCGAGGTTGAACTGACCCAGGATCTTGTTGTCCGCAGCCATTTCACGTTCGCCCTGGAACACGCGGATGGTCACGGCGTTCTGGTTGTCCTCGGCAGTCGAGAAGACCTGAGACTTTTTCGTCGGGATCGTGGTGTTGCGGTCGATCAGGCGAGTGAACACGCCACCCAGCGTCTCGATGCCCAGCGACAGCGGGGTCACGTCCAGCAGAACCACGTCCTTGACGTCGCCCTGAAGAACACCGGCCTGAATGGCGGCACCCATGGCAACCACTTCGTCCGGGTTCACACCCTTGTGCGGCTCTTTGCCGAAGAACTTGGTGACCTCTTCGATCACTTTCGGCATCCGGGTCATACCACCGACCAGAACAACTTCGTCCACGTCAGCGGCCGACAGACCTGCGTCTTTCAGAGCAGCCTGGCACGGCTTCATCGACTTCTTTATCAGATCACCGACCAGGGATTCCAGCTTGGCACGGGTCAGTTTCATGACCATGTGCAGCGGCTGACCGTTCGAACCCATCGAGATGAACGGCTGGTTGATCTCGGTCTGCGAGGTCGAGCTGAGTTCGATCTTGGCTTTTTCGGCGGCTTCTTTCAGACGCTGCAAGGCCATCTTGTCAGCAGACAGATCGACACCGTGTTCCTTTTTGAACTCATCCGCCAGGTAGTTGACGATGCGCATGTCAAAGTCTTCACCACCCAAGAAGGTGTCGCCGTTGGTCGATTTGACCTCGAACAGGCCGTCGTCAATTTCCAGAATGGTCACGTCGAAGGTACCGCCACCAAGGTCATAGACTGCGATGGTTTGGGTTTCCTGCTTGTCCAGACCATAGGCCAGAGCGGCAGCTGTCGGTTCGTTGATGATCCGCAGCACTTCCAGACCGGCGATTTTACCGGCGTCTTTGGTGGCCTGACGCTGTGCGTCGTTGAAGTATGCGGGAACGGTGATGACCGCCTGCGTGACTTCCTCACCCAGATAGCTTTCCGCGGTTTCCTTCATCTTACCCAGAGTGAAGGCCGAGATCTGGCTTGGGGAGTATTTTTCACCGCGGGCCTGAACCCACGCGTCGCCATTGCCACCATCAACGATGGTATAAGGCACCATTTTCTTGTCTTTTTCGACTTCGGCATCATCCACACGACGGCCGATCAGGCGCTTGACGCCAAAGATCGTGTTGTCGGGGTTGGTGACCGCCTGACGCTTTGCAGGCTGACCGACCAGTCGCTCATCTTCAGTGAAGGCGACGATCGAGGGCGTGGTCCGCGCCCCTTCGGCGTTTTCGATAACCTTCGGCTGCGAACCGTCCATGATGGCCACGCACGAGTTTGTGGTCCCGAGGTCAATCCCGATTACTTTTCCCATTTTTGCAATCCCTTTCTCTTCAAGGCGATGTCTCGACGACAGGACCCGTTACGGCATCCCGCCCCCGATCTGATGTGCGCGACAGCACTACCATCGCGCGTCCCGGCGTATATAAGGGCGAGACCTGAGGCCTGCAAGCACCGTAGAACGCAGGTTTTAGGGATTCTGATGCCTTTTTTGGCAAGGAATTGGAAAGGATTGGGGTTTCCGGAATGGCGCGATTGGTTTTGCGGGGGTTCGATATCGGGAAAGGTTATCTTGATCCTGCGGCCCAGTCGCGGGTGATCGCGGATTTGCGCCCGATTCTGAAAGCCGCGCCCCTGTTCCGACCGGTTACTCCTTCGGGCAAGGAGATGTCAGTTCGGATGACCTCGGCAGGCGATCTGGGTTGGGTGACCGACAAGGCGGGATACCGGTATCAGGATCAGCACCCCAAAGGTGGTGACTGGCCGGAAATCCCCGCCGCCATTCTGGATATCTGGCGCGATCTGGTCAGCACCGAGCGAGCGCCCGATTGCTGTTTGATCAACTACTACGGGGAAGGCGCAAAAATGGGCCTGCACCAGGACAAGGACGAGGCAGATTTTTCGTGGCCCGTCCTGTCGGTTTCGCTGGGCGACGATGCCTTGTTTCGGATTGGCAGCACGACGCGCGGCGGCAAGACCGAGTCGATCTGGCTGAGCTCGGGGGATGTGGTCGTCATGGGCGGTCCGGCGCGGCTTGCCTATCACGGTGTGGATCGGATCAGGTTCGGATCCTCGCGCCTGCTGCCCAAAGGCGGGCGCATAAATCTTACGCTGCGGGTGGCGCGTTAGCGGCGCGCATTCCAGCTTTTCGAGACGTGCTGACGGGTAAAGAATTCACCCATAAGACCGATCATCAACAGGGCGATTCCAACCCAGGCCGCGTATTCCCAGCTGGTGTTTCTTGGATAATAGTTGCGGAACACGAACCCGCGGGTCTGGTCGATGATGTGAAACAGCGGGTTCCAGGCAAACATCATCAACAGCCCGCCACCCAATGCGTTCGCAATGAACATCTTGCCGGAAAACACCATGTTCAGACGGCGATATATATTGGTTAGCATCGAAACGGTCGTCGGGGCCCACGGTTTCAACGCCATGAACACAAGCCCCACCGCGCAGCCGGTAAACCAGGCCAGCACCAGCATTGCGAAGGCGCCGCCGGGGTTCTGCACCTCAAGCGGAGCAACCGCGACACTGTAGACGAACAGGATGATGAACATGGCCAGCAGGAACTTATAGAAAGTGCTGAAGGCCGCCGCGAGAATCGTGACCATTACGTTCATCGGCGAATGCAGCATCATCGGGTTATTGGAGGATCCAACCCCGGAAATCGCGCCGATCGATTGTATGTGCAACATGAACGGGAACACACCCGACAGGACATACAGCAGAAATTCGCCCCTGATCCTGGCGACCCCGCCCCGGCCCATCAGCGACATAAGCAGATAGAAGGTGACCATCATCACCAGCAATTGCACAACGTTAAGCAGGATCGCGATCACCGCATTCGGATGCTGCGCGCGCACGTTCCGCACCACCGCGTGGAACACCAGTTCCGCAGTCGTCAGTGCACCGCCCAGCAGCGTTTGATTGCGCTTGTAATAGAACACTTAAAGGGTCTTTCCTGCCTCGTCGTCCCTAACCTGGCATGAATATCTTGCCGTTCGGTAACCGTCGCATCATAAGTCGGTCACGAGTTTGGATCAACAAACCACAGGAACGGAGCATTTTTGTGACCTACGACGCGCTTATTCCCGTCATCCGGCGTCTGGCCCTTGAGGCAGGCGACAGGATCATGGAAATCTATGAGGCAGACGATTTCGACGTCAAAGTCAAATCAGACTCCAGCCCTGTGACCGAAGCGGATGAGGCAGCCGATGCGCTGATTTCAGCCGGGTTGCGTCAGGCCTTCCCCGATATCCTGCTGATCACCGAAGAACAGGCCGCCTCGCATTCCGAAAAGGGGGATACCTTTTTGATTGTCGATCCGCTGGATGGCACCAAGGAATTCATCAACCGCCGTGGCGATTTCACCGTCAACATCGCACTGGTCGAGAACGGAACGCCGACACGGGGCGTGGTCTATGCCCCAGCGCGGGGTCGCATGTTCTATACGCAGCCCGATGGTCAGGCGGTCGAGGAAACGGGCGCGTTTGACAAGGGTGCACCCGGCACCCTGACCCCAATATCAGTCTCTAACCCAGACAATTCCGCGCTTTTGGTCGTGGCGTCAAAGTCGCACCGGGATCAGGCCACCGAGGATTACATCAACAAGTATCAGGTCAGGGACAGCAAAAGCGCGGGATCGTCTCTCAAGTTCTGTTTGGTTGCGACGGGCGAGGCGGATCTTTATCCGCGGGTCGGGCGCACGATGGAGTGGGACACGGCGGCAGGGCACGCGGTACTGGCCGGGGCCGGAGGCCAGGTTGTGCGATTTGACGATCACGCGCCGCTTCTCTATGGCAAAGAGGGCTATGCGAACCCGTTTTTTATCGCGTACGCTCCGGGTGTTAAGCTGAAGGAGGCCTGATGTCAGTTCTGATCGCCATCCCCGCCCGCTATGCCTCGACCCGCTATCCGGGCAAGCCATTGGTGCCGCTGACCGGCGCGACCGGCGTTTCGATGACACTGATCGAACGGTCCTGGCGAGCAGCCACTTCTGTCGCGGGCGTGGACCGGGTTGTGGTCGCAACCGATGACGACCGCATCCGCGAGCTGTCCGAAGGCTTTGGCGCCGAGGTGGTGATGACCTCGGAAAATTGCCAGAACGGCACCGAACGCTGCGCCGAGGCGCACAAGGTTCTGGGCAGCGGCTATGACATCGTGGTCAACCTTCAGGGCGATGCACCCCTGACACCGCATTGGTTTGTCGAGGACCTGATCACAGGGCTGCGCGCGGCACCCGATGCTGGCGTGGCCACACCGGTCCTGCGTTGCGACGGGGATGCTTTGAACAGCCTGCTGAACGACCGCAAACATGGCCGCGTTGGCGGAACAACCGCCGTGTTCGGGCGCGACAACAGCGCGATGTATTTCTCGAAAGAGGTCGTGCCTTTTACTTCGGAGACCTATGGCGGGGATGAACCCACACCGGTGTTTCACCATGTTGGCGTCTATGCCTATCGACCTGATGCGTTGGCGGCCTATCCGGGCTGGCCAACGGGCCCTCTGGAAAAGCTGGAAGGTCTGGAACAGCTTAGGTTCATGGAAAATGGCCGCAAGGTTCTGTGCGTCGAGGTTGACGCCAAGGGCCGTCAGTTCTGGGAGCTGAACAACCCGCAGGACGTACCCAAGATCGAAGAGATGATGGCTGCGATGGGGCTGGAGTAGCCGGTTTTGCCCATGACGCCCCGCGGTTCCCATATCTCGATGACAGGCAATCTGAATCCAAAGGACGTTTCATGAAACCAATCCTCGTGACCGGTGGTGCCGGATATATCGGGTCGCATGCCTGCAAGGCGCTTGCGCAGGCGGGCTATGTTCCCGTGGCCTATGACAATCTGGTCACCGGCTGGCAGGATGCAGTGAAATACGGTCCGTTTGAACAGGGCGACCTGTTGGACCGGGCACGCCTGGACGAGGTATTTGCCAAGCATAAGCCGGTTGCGGTGATGCATTTTGCGGCGCTCAGCCAGGTGGGCGACGCGATGCGGCAGCCCGGGTTGTACTGGTCGAACAATGTCACCGGATCGTTGACGCTGATCGAGGCTGCGGTTGCGGCGGGCTGTCTGGATTTCGTGTTCTCGTCCACATGCGCCACTTACGGCGAGCATGACAATGTGGTGCTGGACGAGGCAACCGCCCAACACCCGCTGAACGCCTATGGTGCATCGAAGCGCGCAATCGAGGATATCCTGAGGGACTTCGAAGCGGCCCATGGGCTGCGCCATGTCATTTTCCGGTATTTCAACGTTGCTGGCGCCGATCCCGAGGGCGAAGTGGGCGAGTTTCACCGGCCTGAAACCCATCTGATCCCCCTGATGCTGGATGCGATTGAAGGCAAGCGCGAGGGTTTGACCGTTTTTGGCACCGATTACGATACGCCCGACGGCACATGTATCCGTGACTACGTCCATGTCTGTGATCTGGTCGACGCGCATGTTCTGGGGCTGGGTTGGCTGGAGCAGGGTAAAGAAAGCCGTGTTTTCAATCTGGGCACCGGCTCGGGGTTTTCCGTGCTTGAGGTGATCGAGCATTCCAAGTCCGTCACCAACCGCTCGGTGCCGTATTCGGTCGGTGCCCGTCGGGCGGGCGATTGCACCAAGCTGGTTTCCGGCTCTGTCCGCGCCCAAACCGAACTGGGATGGAAGCCGAAAAGGTCAACGTTAGAGACGATGATTGCGGATGCCTGGCGCTGGCATCAGAACGGCCACTACGAGAAATGAGGCCCCGGTGACGTCCAATACGGTTCAGACACTCCCTGATATCGGTTGGCGACAGGAATACCGGTTGCGATGGAAACGGCGACGCCTTCTTTGGCGCTCGATGCGCAGCCGACATCAACTGACCTGCCTGAAAGATCAGACAAGCAGGATACGGGGCAACGATATTCTGGCCTTTACCACATTGCGGAATGAAATCACCCGCCTGCCCTGGTTCTTCCGTCACTATCGCCAGCTGGGCGTGAACCATTTTCTGATCGTCGACAACGGCAGCGATGACGGCTCGGCTGAATACCTGCAAGGGCAACCGGATGTTTCCCTTTGGCAGACCCGGTCCAGCTATCGCGGATCACGCTTCGGGCTGGATTGGCTGAGCTGGCTACAGATGCGATACGGCCATGGCCACTGGTGCCTGATGGTCGACGCGGATGAGCTGCTGGTTTATGCCCGGCACGACCGCCAATCTCTGCATGAGCTCACAGAATGGCTGGACCGGCAGGGGCGGCCCGGGTTTGGCGCTTTGATGCTGGATCTGTATCCAAAAGGACCGTTGGGCGGACAAACCTATGACCCGGATACGGACCCGATCGAGGTGCTGAACTGGTTTGACGCAGGCCCGTATCGTGCGCAGCGGCAAAGCCCGATGGGAAACCTGTGGGTTCAGGGCGGCGCACGCGAGCGGGTGTTTTTTGCCCAGACGCAGCAGCGATCCCCGACGCTGAACAAGATCCCGCTCATGCACTGGTCGCGGCGCCATGCCTATGTAAACTCGTGCCATTCCGCCCTGCCCCGCCGCCTGAACGCAGAGTATGACGGGCCGGGCGGCGACACCCCGTCCGGCGTTCTGCTGCACACTAAATTTCTGCCGGACATTATTGAAAAGTCCAAAACTGAAAAGCTGCGCCGCCAGCATTTTCATGACCCGAACCAGTTCGGCGCGTATTACGATCAGATACTCAATCAACCAGACATGTGGACCCCGCTTTCGGTGCGCTATACCGGCTGGTCGCAGTTGCTGGAAATGGGGCTGATGCGTGACGGCGGCTGGCGTTGAAAACAAATCGAGGGGGATCAACGGCACCTTTACCATTTCCGGGGTTTAAAAAAGTTGCCTCAGAAGAGGTAGAAGTGGCATAAACCCACAATGTCCTGTCGCACCAGCGGTCACGGCAGGTTCGGGGAAAGCTCGCGTCATAATAAAGGTTGGGCAGTCGCGTGAGCCTGTTTGATTCATACAAGATGAGATTGCGGCGCAAGCGCCGTATTCTGCGCTGCCTCAGACGTCGGCGCGAACTTAAGCCCGCCAGCACCAACACGTCTGCCATCCGCAGTGACGATATCCTGTTGATGAGCGTTGTGCGAAACGAGAAAATTCGCCTGCCGTACTTTCTGGAATATTACCGCAAACTGGGCATCGACCATTTTCTGATCATCGACAATGACAGCGATGACGGCAGTTTCGAATTCCTGAAAGAGCAGGCCGATGTATCGGTCTGGCGGACGACAAGCAGCTACAAACGTGCAAGCTATGGTCTTGACTGGTCGAATTACCTTTTGCGCAAATACGCGCATGGACATTGGGTTCTGAGCGTCGACCCGGATGAGTTTTTCATCTACCCCTTCTGCGACACCCGCCCGATCCGCGCCTTGACAGACTGGCTGGACGGAAGCGCCGTGCGCAGCTTTGGCACCATGCTGATCGACATGTATCCCGAAGGGCCTGTCGATGCCGAAACCTATCGCGAGGGGCAGGATCCCTTTGAAATCGCACGGTGGTTCGATCCGGGGAATTACACGATCACCAAGAACCCCGATTACAAGAACCTGTGGATTCAGGGGGGCGCGCGGGCGCGGGTGTTCTTTCGCGACAAGCCATCCAAAGCCCCGGCACTGAACAAGATCCCGCTGGTCAAATGGGATCGGCGGTATGTCTATGTCAGCTCGACCCACTCGCTTTTGCCGCGCGGGCTGAATCAGGTGTACGACGAATGGGGTGGGGAAAAGGCCAGCGGTTCTTTGCTTCATGCCAAGCTGATCGACACCCTTGGCGACAAGGCACGCGAAGAATTGCAGCGCAGCCAGCACTATAGCGGTTCGGGCGAATACAAGGCCTATGCCGCACAGCTTGAAGACAAGCCCGTATTCTGGTGCGAATGGTCTGAGGCCTATATCAACTGGCGGCAGCTTGAGATTCTGGGCCTGATGTCAAAAGGAAACTGGGCATGAGCGGTCTGGGCATCGTCATGCTGGTTCATACCTCGCTGGACCGGGCCGAACAGGTCGCGCGTCATTGGACCGCTGCCGGATGCCCGGTTGTGATCCATGTGGATCGCAAGGTGCCCGGTGAAGAATTTGCGCGATGCGTCGCGTCCTGTTCCGACAACCCCCGGATCGCATTTTCTGACCGGCATCAATGCGACTGGGGCGGGTGGGGCATCGTTGCTGCCTCACAAAGCGCGTCCGAACTGATGCTGGAGCAATTTCCGGAAACGCGCCACGTCTTCCTGTCGTCGGGGGCCTGCCTGCCGCTGCGCCCGGTTCAGGAGCTGATCGATTACCTGGCCGACCGGCCTCGTGTCGATTTCATCGAAAGCGCGACAACGTCTGATGTCAGCTGGACAATCGGCGGGTTGGATCATGAGAGGTTTACGCTACGGTTCCCGTTTTCCTGGCGAAAACAGCGCGGATTGTTCGACGCATATGTAAAGCTTCAGCGCGCGGTCGGGTTTCGCAGGAAAATCCCCGACGGTCTCGTCCCGCATATGGGCAGCCAGTGGTGGTGCCTGACCCGTCAAACACTGTCTGCCATTCTACAGGACCCCAAGCGCAAACAATATGACAGCTACTTCCGCCATGTGTGGATTCCGGATGAAAGCTATTTCCAGACATTGGCGCGGCTGTATTCTACACATATCGAGAGCCGATCCCTGACCCTGTCCAAGTTCGACTATCAGGGCCGACCGCACATTTTTTACGACGATCATCTGCAATTGCTGCGGCGATCAGACTGTTTTGTTGCCCGCAAGATCTGGCCCCGTGCGGAACGGCTGTATCAGGCGTTTCTGACCGATCAGGCCAGTGCGATGAAACCGGCAGAACCCAATCCCGGCAAGATTGACCGCGTGTTTTCCAAGGCGGTCGAGCGGCGGACACGGGGGCGTGACGGGCTTTACATGCAAAGCCGGTTTCCCCGGCACGGCAGTGAAAACGGCCTTACCTCGTCACCCTATTCCGTATTTCAGGGCTTTTCCGAACTGTTTGAAGATTTCGAAGATTGGCTGGCCGCGGCCACAGGCACTCGCGTGCACGGGCATCTGTTTGGACCCGAGCGTGCGGAATTTGCAAAGGGTGAAACCATCACAAACGGTGCGCTTAGCGATTGTGCTTTGCTGCGCGATTACAATCCGACGGCCTTTCTGTCGAATCTGATCTGGAACACACGCGGCGAACGCCAGTGTTTCCAGTTCAGCCCCCGCGACACGCAGGACATCAATTGGTTTCTGGCGCGGGACAAGAATGCGCAAATCTCGGTCATCACCGGGGCCTGGGCAATTCCGCTATTCCGGTCGAACCTGAATTTTTCGGATATCCGGTGCGAGGCCGCGCGTCTGCAACAGATCGAAACCAAACAGCTTGAGGTTCTGACCTCGGTCTGGACCAAGGCGCGGATGCGCAGCTGGTCTCTGGCCGATTTCATTGAAGCACCGATGGAGCCCTTGCAGACAATCCTTGACGAGATTGGCGCGCATCAGGCCAGCCACCTGACCGAAGTGCCCACCATGGTCGATCTGTCCGGGTTCGGGAAGTTCCTGCAAAACCTCAAGAACCAGGGAATGCACCCTTACCTGATGGGCGATTTTCCTTCGGACGATGTGTTCGGCCGTCAGACGAAACCCTATCGCAAACCCTATCTGGTGCAGTAATCATCCATGCCAGCCAATTGTGACTACTTCGTTGTTCTGGCTGCCATGCGCACAGGGTCGAACCTGCTTGAGGCCAATCTGAACGCGCTGGACGGGGTTTCCTGCCACGGCGAAGCCTTCAACCCGCATTTTGCCGGCAACCTGAAATCCGATACCCTTCTGGGTCTG
This sequence comes from Ruegeria sp. AF3, assembly GCF_056536285.1. Lineage (NCBI taxonomy): Bacteria > Pseudomonadati > Pseudomonadota > Alphaproteobacteria > Rhodobacterales > Roseobacteraceae > Ruegeria > Ruegeria sp. AF3. The sequence goes on from NZ_JBQFJM010000001.1 coordinate 1,747,995, forward strand.
TCGCTGGAAGACCGCGATGCAGATCCGATGCGGCTGTTGTCGGCAATCCGTTCGGCACCGGGCGACTTGAACGGTTTTCGGTATTTCCAGGACCACGATCCACGCATTCTGAAGCCAGTGCTGAACGATCCGCGCTGTGCCAAGATCATTCTCACGCGCAATCCGCTGGACAGTTTTCTGTCCCTGAAGATCGCGCGCGCCACGCAGCAATGGCAGCTGAAGAACGTGAAGCGCCGCGTCGATGCACAGGTTGCGTTCGACGGGGCCGAGTTTTCTGAGTATCTGGATCAGGTCCACAGCCACCAGCACATGTTGCGGCGGCATTTACAGAAGACCGGTCAGACTGCCTTTTTCATTACCTATGACGACCTGGCCGAGTTGGACGTTCTGAACGGTCTGGCCGCATGGCTGGGGGTTGAGGCGCGGCTGAGCAAACTTGACGATACTCTGAAACCGCAAAACCCGGCTCCTGCCGTATCGAAAGTCACCAACCCCGATGAGATGCAAGACGCCCTGTCCAAGCTGGACAGGTTCGGATTGCACCAGCCCGCCCGTTTCGAACCAAACCGGGGCGCGGCGGTGCCGCAATACGTCGCCGCAGCCAGATCAGCATTGATGTATTTGCCCATTCGCGGCGGCATAGAGCCTGTTATTGCGCAATGGATGGCCAGCCTGGATGGCTGTTCTACGGACGATCTGGTCACAAACCGGAACCGCAAGGAAATCCGCGTCTGGATGCAAGACCACCCCGGACACCGAAAGTTCACCGTGTTGCGCCACCCGTTGGCACGGGCGCATTCGGCGTTCTGCCAGTACATTCTGGATACCGGGCCGGGCAGTTACAAGATGGTCCGCAATTACCTGCGCAACCGCCTCGACCTGCCAATCCCCGGGCAGGTGCGCGACAACAATTACCCGGTCGAACAGCATCGGGATGCATTTCTGGCGTTCCTCGGATTCCTGCGCATGAACCTCAACGGTCAGACGCCGATCCGCGTTGACGGGACGTGGTGCAGCCAGTCCCGTACGCTGGATGGCATTGCCAGCTTTCTGATGCCCGACGTTATTCTGCGGGAAGAGGAGCTGATCACGGCTCTGCCGGATCTGGCCCGCTCAACAGGCCACCTCAATCCGCCTGTCCCCGGCCAGTGCGCGCAAGATGTTCCGTTTACGCTGGATCAGATCTATGACGAACAGCTTGAAGCGCTGGCATCCGAGGTCTACCAGCACGACTATGAAACATTCGGGATTGCAGCGTGGGCGCCAGTGCCCCCTAAGGGCGCAGAGTGATCAGCGTCCCCCGGTTGACCATCGCATAGATTTCTTCGATCTCGTCATTCTTGACCGCGATGCATCCCGCGGTCCAATCCGGAGTTTTCTTGGCGCGTTTGAACTCGGATCGCAGATTTGGCTGCCCGTGAATGAAGATGTCCCCACCCGGATCAACTCCCTCAGCCTTGGCCTTGGCGATGTCCTGAGAGTTGGGATACGATATCCCGATAGACAGGTGATACCGGCTGTTGGGGTTGTGCCGATCGATCAGGTAACTTCCTTCGGGCGTGCGGCCGTCTCCGCGTTTGGTTTTTGTGCCCTGCGGCGCAAACCCCAAATCCACATCATATTCCTTGAGGACTTTTTCGTGGTGCAACAAATAAAGTTTGCGCGCGCCCTTGTTGACCACCAGCGAGGTGACCTCGGGCCCATCATAAGTCAGAAAATTTGGTCGGGCTGATGCACAAGCCGAAAGGCCCAGCGTTGCCATCGCCCCCAATCCGAATGCTCGACGATCCATGTTTCACTGCCTGCTTTGTTTTTTGGGGCTTATTATGCCAAAAAATGCGAAAACTGAAATCACTTTTTGATGTTCAAGTTTTCGGTCAGATGCCGCTCGATGCTCTCCAAGCGTTCCAGAACCTCATCACGATACGCATCAGTTTTGACCTCATCCTCTGCATGGTGCGCGTCCTGCATGGAATTTACGATCAGACCCACCAATAGGTTCACCACCGCAAAGGTGGTGACCATGATGAAGGGGACGAAGAACAGCCAGGCGTAGGGATAAACCTCCATCACCGGGCGGACGATCCCCATCGACCAGCTTTCCAGCGTCATGATCTGAAACAGTGTATAGGCTGACCGGCCAAGATCGCCGAACCAATCCGGGAAGGTTGCCGAGAACAGCTTGGTCGAGATCACGGCACCGATATAGAACAGAATTGCCATCAGCAGGAACACACTGGCCATTCCCGGCAGGGCCGAGATGAACCCTTCAACCACCCGGCGCAGTCTTGGCGCAACGGAAATCACGCGCAATACCCGCAGGATTCGCAGGGCTCGCAGAACGGACAGGCCTCCGGCGCTGGGAACAAGCGCAATGCCGACGATCAGGAAATCGAAATTGTTCCAACCGTTTGTGAAAAACCTGCGTCCGGTCGCGATCAGTTTCATGGTAATTTCCGCCACAAAGATCGCAAGGCACAGCTTGTCCAGCATCACGATCAGCGGCCCGGCGGCTTCCATCAGGGTCGGCGACGTCTCCATCCCTAAGAGCACTGCGTTAAAGATGATGACAGCCGTTATGAATTGCCCGAATGCAGGCGCTTCGATGATGTTCAGCAGACGCTGTCTGAAACCCATGGGTCGCTTTCTCCTGTCTGATCAAGATGCGGCGTTCAGGGTAAACCGCGCAGCAAGTTCCGTATGTGACGACCATCGAAACTGGTCAACGACCTGCACCCATTCAAGGGTATAGCCAACGTTAACCAATATTTTTGCATCGCGCGCGAAGGTGACGGGGTTGCACGAGACATAGGCAATCACCGGGCGTCTGGCCTGTGCCAGCTCGGCCACCTGCGCCTCGGCACCGGCGCGGGGCGGGTCCAGTACGATTGCGTCAAACGATTTCAGTTCATCCGGCATCAACGGACGACGGAACAGGTCGCGGGCCTCGGTCGTCACGCGTTTCAGACCTTGCGCCCTGCGCCAGCCCTGATCCAGTACCTGCATCATGTCTGCGGCACCTTCTACCGCGTGAACCTCGGCTTTTTCCGCCAGCAGCAATGAGAATGTGCCGCTGCCCGCAAACAGGTCAACAATTCGTTTCGCACCCTGCGCCGCCTCGGAAACGGCCTGTAATAGAGCCTGTTCTCCGTCTTTGGTCGCCTGAAGGAAGGCACCGGGCGGCGGCGTGACGACGGCGGCCCCAAAGCGCTGAACCGGAGCGTGGCGCATGGCGATCACTTCACCATCCCAGCTGAGCCGCGCTAGACCGTGTTTTTCGGTTTCTTGCGCCAGTGCCAGCTCCAGCGGCCCATCCAAGGGCTTGCCGCCCTTGACGGCCACATCCAGCCCGCCTTCGGACAGGGTGAGCGTGACGGCCAAGACGCCCTTGCGGCTGCCGCCCAGAACCGCCAGCGCCTCGGCCACGGGGATGGCGGCGATCAGGGCCGGATCGAGCAAACGGCAATCCGGGATTTCGGTGATCGTGTCCGATGCACGTCCATGGAACCCGGCCAATGTGCCTTTCTTGGTCCGCCTGACGGCAATCGTGGCGCGTCGGCGTGAGTGTTCGGGAGATGTGTGTATCGGACGCATCGGCGCCTCAACCCCCTGCGCGGACAGGGCGTTGCGGACAATGCTCAGCTTCCAGTCGGCGACAAACGCATCAGAGGCGTGTTGCAACTGACAGCCACCGCAGGCTTTGTAATGGCGACACGGGGCCTTTACCCGGTCATCAGACGGCACCTCGACGCGGATATCGGTCAGCACCTGATCAACAAGGGTGCCGCTGACAACCTCACCCGGAAGGGTGCGCGGGGCATAAACGGGCCCATCAGCGATGCCGTCGCCCTGATGGCCAAGCCGGGTGATTGTGTATTTCTGCGTCATGAGGGGCCTGATATCCGGGCTTTGGGTGCAACAAAACCCTTATTCGGCAGCTTCTGCCTGAATGAAGCCACCAGATTGCCGATGCCAGAACCGGGCGTAAAGCCCGCCCTGATCCAAAAGGTCTTCGTGGGTTCCGGTTTCCACGATTTGCCCCTGATCCAGAACGATGATCCGGTCCATCTCGCTGAGTGTCGATAATCTGTGGGCGATGGCCAGAACGGTTTTTCCCTGCATCACCCGATGAAGCGCCGATTGAATCGACGCCTCGACCTCGGAATCAAGGGCCGAGGTTGCCTCGTCCAGAACCAGAATGGGTGCGTCCTTAAGAATAGCGCGTGCAAGGGCGATCCGTTGCCTTTGACCACCGCTGAGCTTTACACCTCTCTCGCCCAGATGAGCGTCATAGCCGGTACGGCCCTGGGCGTCCTTGAGGCTCAGGATGAAGTCATGCGCTTCGGCCTTGATTGCGGCCTTGATCAACTCGGCCTCGGACGCGTCCGGGCGGCCATAGAGGATGTTTTCGCGGGCGGACCTGTTGAACATCGCCGTTTCCTGCGTGACCATGCCGATCTGGCGGCGCAAACTGTCCTGCGTGACTTGCGACACGTCCTGCCCATCGATGCAAATAGCGCCGTTTTCCCTGTCATAGAGCCGAAGAAGAAGCGAAACGAGTGTTGATTTGCCCGCCCCTGAGGCACCGACAATTCCCAGCTTTTCGCCCGGTTGCACGGTGAGCGTCAGGTCCGTAACACCGCCGACGTCCCGGCCGTAAGCAAAACTGACATCTTCGAACGAGATGGATCCTACGGTTACATCAAGATCTTTCGCGCTGCGCGCATCCTCGACCCTGTCCCGTCTGGCCAGCGTCTTCATCCCGTTTTCGATCTCACCCACATTGGCATAGAGGCCCATCAACGTGAAGCTGACCCATCCGGTCATCTGCGAAATCCGAACCGACACCGCGCCAGCGGCAACGATGTCACCGGCGGTTGCCATTCCGAACTGCCATAACCACAGCGTCGCCCCCAGCAGGAGAACAGGCAGAATGCCGGCAAGCGCCATCAGGACGAACCGGAAACTGGCCGACAGCTTGCCGAACGCCAGTGATTTTTTCCGCAGCTCGACCATCGAGTGCCGCGCGGCCTGATCTTCGAAATCCGAGTGCGCAAAAAGCTTGACGGTTTTGATGTTGGTGATCGTGTCGACCACCTGCCCCGAAACCATCGCCCGCGCCCCTGCACGTGCAGCCGAGCGTATGCGAATACGCGGCAGGTACCAGCGCACCAGAAGGAAATAGACCACCAGCCAGGCTGCAAAGGGCAGCATCACCAAAGGATGAATAGACCCTAACAAAAGCAAAGAGCCCGCTAGCGACGCCAACGCAAACACAATCGCACTGATCGTTTCGGACACGACCGAGGCCATGGCGTTCGACGTCTGCATCTGTTTCTGGGCAATGCGCCCGGCGAAATCATCGTCGAAATAGGTGACAGACTGGCCCAGCGTCCAGCGGTTCAGCTTGGCCAGCACCAAAGGCGTGATGTTGGGCATCACGATATAGTTGTTCGAAATCGAAGACAGCCCAAACAGGATCGGGCGCAGCAGCATGAAGAACACCACCGCCCCAAAGATCATCCACATATTCCCGGCGGTCATGAAATGCTCGGGCCCGCTGGATGTTGCCACATCGATCACACGCCCCAGAATCCACGCTGTTCCAGCCTCCATCGCGCCAGCCAGGGCCGAAAAGAACGCGGCGACAAACAGCATGGGCCACGCGCCCGAAAGGCTCCAGCGAATGAACGCCCCCAATGTCTGCGGCGGGGGCGTTTCTGTGGTCCTGAACGGATAGATGAGATCGGCAATCTTCATTCAGCGGCCTCCGGGTTCATGAAGCCGCCAGATTGCCGCGCCCAGAACTGCGCGTAAAGGCCACCCTGCGCCAATAGATCAGAATGCGCGCCCTCTTCGACGATGCGGCCCCCGTCCATCACCAGAATGCGATCCATCTGCGCAATGGTGCTGAGACGGTGGGCGATGGCAATCACGGTCTTGCCCTGCATCATTCCGTAGAGGGTTTCCTGAATTGATGCTTCGACCTCGGAATCCAGCGCCGATGTCGCCTCGTCCAGCAAAAGTATTGGCGCGTCCTTCAGGATCACCCGGGCCAGCGTTACCCGCTGCCTCTGACCACCGGACAGCTTTACGCCCCGCTCACCCACATGCGCATCATACCCGGTGCGCCCCTGCGGGTCTTGCAGGTCAAGGATGAACGCGTGCGCTTCGGCCTGTTTGGCTGCGGCAATCATCTGCGCCTCGGTCGCGTCCGGACGACCGTAAAGGATGTTGTCACGCACAGAGCGATGCAGCAACGCACTATCTTGCTGGACCATGCCGATATGGCTGCGCAGGCTGTCCTGTGTGACACCCGCAATGTTCTGATCATCAATCAGAATGGCACCGCGTTCGACGTCATAAAATCGCAAAAGCAGCTTTACCAGAGTCGATTTTCCGGCACCCGACCGCCCAATGAGGCCGATCTTTTCGCCGGGCTGAATGGTCAGGTTGATGTGGTCAAGCCCACCGGCATCGCGCCCGTAATGGTGCGAGAGATTGCGGATCTGGATCTCACCCCTGGTCAACCGCAGGGGTTTGGCGTCGCGCGCGTCAAGCAGATCGATGGGTTGGGCAATGGTCTCCATCCCCTCAGCCACGATACCAAGCTGGCGGAAGAAGCTGGTCAGCGCCCACATGATCCATCCGGTCATGGCGTTCAGGCGCAGGGTCAGTGCGGTTGCTGCCGCGACGACGCCGACCGAAGCGGAACCCTGCATCCACAAGGCAATTGCCCAGCCCACGACACCCACGATCAGCACCCCGTTCAGGGTGACCAGAACCGCATCCATGATGGTGAAAATCCGCATCTCGATCTGGAATGTCCGGCGCGTTTCCTCGATCGCTTCGCGGGCATAGTCCAGCTCTTGCGGGCCATGGGCGAACATCTTGACGGAATGAATGTTGGTATAGCTGTCCACGACGCGGCCGGTAACAGTTGACCGCGCATCGGATGCCGCCTTGGACGCCGGCCCGACACGGTGAACCGTCCAGCGCACCAGCATCGCGTAGAACACAAACCAGATCAGCAGCGGGATCAACAGGCGCGCATCCGCTACATAAAGCAGGATCGCCGCACCGACCAGGTAGGCCAGTGAAAAGGAAATCGCGTCAAAGACCTGAAAGATCACCTCACCCGCTGCGGGCGGTGTCTGCATGATCCGGTTGGCAATTCGCCCTGCAAAATCGTTTTCGAACCAGCCAACCGACTGACGCAGAACGTGTTTATGGGCGCGCCATCGGATCAGAGTGCCAAAGTTCGGCAGGATCGTGTTGTTCAGGATCAGCACGTCGACCAGATGCAACAAAGGGCGCAGAAACAGGACAAAGGCCGCGATCAACAGCAGCTCGGTCCCGTGGTTCTGCCAAACCTCGGTTGGGGTACCGCCCAACAGGTCGACGACACGACCCATATAATAGATCAACCCGATCTCGACACCGGCGACGATAATGGAAATCAGCGCAGCCCAGACAAAGACCCGGTAGAACGGGCGCGAATAGTCCAGCAGGAACGGCCACAGCCGGGTCGGCGGCGTGTCAGCCTCATGATAGGCGACAAAAGGGTCAACAAGGTTTTCGAAATAGCGAAACATGGAGTGTGCTCCGATTGAGCAGAGAAAAAGACGTGCGAAGACAGATGGCGCCTGAACACCACCCTTTACGGGGCAAGTGTCCCGGCTTTAGCCGAACCAGATCCCGTAATACATTCGCATTCCTCCATCCATATGACGGGCGCACCTAACCACAATGGGCAAAAGTTGTCATCCCCTTTTGAGACTAAACATCAGCTTGCAAGCAAGTCTTCGCGTGACAGCTCAAAACCCGACGCGATCCAGAGGCTTTCAAGCTCGGCCAGTTTCTGGCCCAGCGCCGGGCCGGTGAACCCGGGGATCAGGTCCTTGGCCTGTATCGGGAAACGCGCGGCTGCACCTGCGTGCAGGTCCTGTCTGAAGTTTTCGGACCAGGGTTGTTCAAAGAAGGCGCACCGCAAAAGGGTTTTGTTCAAACCGCCTTCGTCACCATACCGATAGCCCAGTTCAGCCACGCTGGTGGTTGACTGCGCTTCGGTCCGCATTCCGGTCAGGCGTTGCAGTTGCGAACGGCTCAGGCGCAGGGTTGCGGCATCATCGGGCGTCGCGATAGCCGCCAGACGACGCAGGGGGTTCGGCTCGGCACCTGCCGCATTTTCCAAAGCGACCAGCGGTGCCAGCGACCGGTCATCCGCGCCCGGCAGCAATTGCGCCAATACGCCGGTGCTGCGCATCGTCGCAATGGCCGGGGCCGGATCAGGCGCGCCCAGCAGTTTCAGCAGCTCGGCCCCGACGCGTTCCCGCGACAACGAGGTCAGCCCATCAAGATTGGCACCAATGGCAGCCAGCGCGTCCGGGTCGAAACCGGCATCCGGGTCACCATACCAAGCGTGAAACCGGAAATAGCGCAGTGACCGCAGATAGTCTTCGCGAATGCGATCTTGGGCCTCGCCGATGAACCGCACGCGCCGGGCCTGAAGGTCGGGAAGCCCGCCAAGGGGGTCTAACACGGTGCCATCTGGCAGTGCATAAAGCGCATTCATGGTAAAGTCGCGCCGCGCGGCATCTTCTTCGACGTTATCGGAAAAGGCGATGACGGCGCGGCGGCCATCAGTTTCGACGTCACGCCGGAAAGTGGTGATCTCGTGCGGGATACCGGCGCTGACCACTGTAATCGTGCCATGGTCGATACCGGTGGGGATGGCCTTGAGGCCCGCTGCCTGCGCCATCTCGACAACCTGTTCAGGCCGGGCGTCAGTGGCAATGTCGATATCCGACACCGGCGCGCCCAGCAGCGCATTGCGCACGCACCCGCCCACAAAAAGCGCTTGCGCCCCGGATGAGGTCAGGGCGGCGCATACCTTTTGGGTCGCCGGTTCGCTGACCCAAAGTTCTTCAATCTGCATCATTCATTCACCCGTGCAGCAAGCCCGCGCAATATGCGGGCCGTCGCGCCCCATATGTAATAAGGGCCGTACGGAACTGTGTAATATCTGCGTTTCTGGCCACGCCAGCGGCGCGATTCAACCAGATAGTTCTTGGGATTCAAGAGATGCGCAAGGGGGGTCGAAAAGACTTCGTCGACTTCGCCGGGTTCCGGAACAGGTTGGAATCCCTTTCGAAGAACGGCCACCACGGGTGTAACCGTGAAAGAGGTGACTGTTTCATGCGTCGGCAGGTAACCCAGAATTTCTGGAAGATCCGCGGGAAGACCAATCTCTTCCTGTGCTTCGCGCAGGGCCGTAGCCGTGACATCTGCATCCCCTTCATCCTGTTTGCCGCCGGGGAACGCGATCTGACCCGGGTGGTGTTTGAGGGCCGAGGACCGTTTCGTCAGAATCACCCGAGGGGTGTCATCTGCAAGCGAGATTGCAACCAGAACCCCCGCCGGGCGCAGGCGACGCCCGGGCGGCAGGGAAGTGTCCGGGTTCAGGTCAAAGTCGCTGGACCCGTGACCGGGACGGCGCAGCGCCGTCCGGATCTGTTCAATCGGGTCAAGCACCCTTGCGGTCTTCGGCTTCAAAGCCAACCGTTGACGGATCGAGCACGTAATGTGCGCCGCAGAACTGGCAATCGGCAGTGACCTGACCTTCGGGCGTCGTCATCTTTTCGAGGTCCTTTGCCGAATAGATCGACAGGCTCTGCCGCACCCGGTCTTCGGAGCAGGTGCAGCCAAACTGCACGGACTGCGCATCATAGACCCGTGGCTGTTCTTCGTGGAATAGCCGGACCAACAATTCAGTCGGCGCAATTGAAGGACCGATCAACTCAAGATCCTCGACTGTGTCCAGCAGGATATTGACCCGGCCCCAGTTTTCGCCCTCTTCGCCGTCGACCAGATCGCTGGCGGTCAGAATCTCGCCATTGCCTTCCCCCGAGGCGGCGAATGGCGAGGCTTTGGGCATATGCTGCAACATGATACCACCGGCACGCCAGTGTTCATTCACGCCGGGCTCGGTCGATTTGCCAAAGCTCAGCGAGAACCGGGTTGGCAGCTGTTCGGACTGCGCAAAATAGGCCTCGGCGCAGGCGCTGAGAGAGGCTCCGGTCAGCGGAGTGATGCCCTGATAGGGCTGCGTGCCTTTGCCCTGATCTATCATGATGGCAAAATACCCTTCGCCCACCTGATCGAAGGGGGCCGTATCGGTGAGCCGGTCACGGTCAAAGCTGGCATAGGCCCGGATCTGCGCAGGCTGGCCTTCGGTCTTGGGTGCGTAATAGTCGGTCGCAATCATGCGCACCGGCCCCTTGGACTGCACCTGCAACGACAGCTTCCAGCGCAGCGCAACCGTCTGCCCGATCAATGCGGTCAGCAGGGCCATCTCGGCCACCAGCGCCTCGACCTGTTCGGGGTAGTCATGCTGCTTCAGGATGCCATCCAGCACACCATCCAGACGAGCCACACGGCCACGCATATCCGATACATCGAGTTGAAAGGGCAGGACGGTATCGTCCCACGCGATTTTCGTTCCAAGAGACATGGGGTTTCCTTACGCGCCACAGGTTGGCATACCGGCACCATATAGGTCGAACAGATTAGGTTTTAAGGGGCCATACATGATCAGGCGGTTCGGTGAAACCCCAGAGCCGGGGCGGAAATACACGCGACGGGTCGGTGTTTACGCACTTTTGCCCCGCAGAAGTCACCTTTTGCTGACCTGCCAGACAGAACCCGGACCCGACCTGCAATTGCCCGGCGGGGGTATTGATCCGGGCGAATCACCTGTTACCGCCCTGCATCGTGAAGTCTTTGAAGAAACCGGGTGGATTATTGCTGCACCCCGACGGATTGGCGCCTTTCGACGCTTCACCTATATGCCGGAATACGACCTGTGGGCCGAGAAGGTCTGCCTGATCTATCGCGCCCGCCCCGTACGCCGCATAGGACCGCCGACCGAGGCGTTTCACGAAGCGTTGTGGATGGAAACCGCCGACGCCGTCGGTTTACTGGGAAATGACGGTGACCGGCATTTTGCCGAAATACACCTCGGCTCGCTTTAAGGTCCGTTATATTCAAAGAAGACGGCCGAGACGTCGTCTCCGATACCGTCTTTCGGTGACATCACTTGTGTCAAACGCCAGAACATATCGTCCAGAAACTCTGACCCGCCCCTTTCCGAAATGCTCTGTTGGGCCATCTGACGCAAACCGTCTTCGTCCAACAAACCGCCACCAGCCAGTTGGCATTCGGTAAACCCGTCCGAGTACAAAAGCAGCTTGTCGCCGGGCTGCATCTGCGTTTCGATTTGTTGAAAGCTCGCATCTTCGATCAATCCTATGGGCAAGCCTCCGTCACCAAGAAACTCAGCGCGGCCACCCTGCCGCAGCAGCAGGGGATGCGGATGCCCGGCTTGCACCATCTTCAGATGCCCGTTGCGCAGGTCGACGATGGCGTAGACCATCGTAAAATACTCTTCGATACCTTCATCGGCCATCAGCCGGGAATTGAGCGTTTCAGCCACATGTTCTGGTGGCAGAAGTGCGTAAAACTTGTCGAACCTCCGCTCCATCGCGACGTTCTGATCGAAATGCTTGCTGGACAGATATCCCCCCAATCGCGCCGTCATCATGGCCGAGGTGATACCATGCCCGGATACGTCGATGCTGTAGAACCCAAGCCGGTTCACCCCGGGCGAGAACATCCCCACCAGATCACCGCCGATATGACCACAAGGTTTCAGCAACAAACTGACCCGCGATTTGCCGAATGTCCGGGTCAGTTCGGGAACCAGCGATTCCTGAATTTTCCGCGCCTGCATCAGGTCCTTGTCGATCGCGTCATGCGCAAGCCTGAGTTCCTTGAGCGCGGATTCAATCAGGCGGTTTTTCTGGGAGAGCTCGCGCTGCATGTCCAGAATGCGCGCACCAGCTGAAATCCGGGCGCGCAGTTCGTCCGCCTCAAGCGGCTTGATCAGAAAATCGTCGGCCCCGGCATCCAGACCGCGCGCGACTTCCTGCTTTTCGCTTTTGGATGTCAGAAGGATGAAATAGCTGTATTGATCCGTTTCCAAGGCCCGAAAGGCACAGCAGAATTCAAGGCCGCTCATCCCCGGCATGACCCAGTCGCTCAGCACAAGATCGGGCGGATTATCGACACAAAGCGCCAAAGCGGCATGGCCTGTATCGGCCTCGATCACCTCGAACCCCCATTTCCTGAGCGAGGCCACCAGAATGCGCCGTTGCAAGCGGCTGTCATCCACCACCAGCACCGTGCGGATCGCGCCGAAATCCAGATCAGTTCTGGTTTCCTCAAGACTCGCCCCCGGCACCATTTACCCTCTGCTCTGATGAGTTTCGTCACTTATGGCGACCCTATCGCCGACTGATTTAACATCCGGTGAAGAGTGACGATTGCCGAAGCGTGGCCCCGTTAACCTGCTTTTTACCGGACGCGTCTATTCAGAACCATGACCATTCATTAGCTGGTGTATAGGATGATCCACTGGGCCAGAGTCAGGCAGTTGCGGGATGAAGTCGGCCCCGAGGAATTCGATGAGGTGGTGGAGATATTTCTGGAAGAAGTGCAGGACGTGATCACCCGCCTGCGCCGCGACACCAACCGGGCCGAGCTGGAACAGAACCTGCATTTCCTGAAAGGCAGCGCGTTGAGTCTGGGGTTCGATCAATTCTCGAAACTCTGCCAGGATGGGGAACGGCAGGCCGCAGCAGGGCAAGGGGCCGAGGTTGATCTGCCGGCGCTTTTGGCCGCTTTCGACAGCTCGAAAACCATGTTTGAGGCTGAGCTGAATGAGAACCTGAGCTAGATCACGAACTGTGCCAGCGTCTCGTCCTCGGTGATGTCGGTATAGGTGAACCCGGCATCGTCCAGATGGGCAAACAGGCGCATGAAGTTTTCGGGCTTGCGGGTTTCGATCCCGATCAGAACCGAACCGAAATTGCGCGCCGATTTCTTCATGTATTCAAACCGCGCGATATCATCCTCGGGGCCGAGAATATTCAGGAACTCCTTCAGGGCACCGGGTCGCTGCGGCAGGCGCAAGATGAAGTACTTTTTCACACCGGAATACCGCTGTGCACGTTCCTTGACCTCGGGCAGGCGTTCGAAATCGAAATTGCCGCCGGATGTCAGGCAGACCACGGTCTTTCCGCGCACAAAGCTTTGGATATCGCCTACTGCCTCGATCGCCAGCGCCCCCGCAGGTTCCAGCACGATGCCTTCGACATTCAGCATCTCGATCATGGTGGTGCAGATACGATCCTCGGACAGGACCAGAACATCCGACAGGTGACGTGATTTCAACAACTCGAACGGCTTTTCACCGATCCGCCCGACCGCCGCGCCATCGACAAAGGTATCCACTCGATCCAGCGAAACAGGATGCCCCGCCGCCAGGGCTGCGCGCAGACAGGCCCCTCCGGCCGGTTCGACGAACAGGCAATGGGTGCGGTCCCCGAACCATGTGGCGACACCGGCGGACATGCCGCCTCCACCCACGGGAAGCACAACGTGATCGGGCGCACCGCCCATCTGCCTTTCGATTTCAACCGCCAGCGAGGCTTGCCCTTCGATCACATCGGCATCGTCAAAAGGTGACAGGAAATATCCGCCCTGCTGCGTGCACCATGCCTGAGCGGCAGCAAGTGTGTCATCGAAATAGTCACCGATCAGATGAATCTCGACGTTGTCCCCGCCAAAAATGCGGGTTTTCTGGATTTTCTGCTGCGGAGTGGTAACCGGCATGAAGATCACGCCTCGGACGCCCAGATGCTTGCACATGAAGGCCACGCCCTGCGCGTGATTGCCCGCGCTGGCACAGACGAACAGGTCCTGCCCCTGCTGCTTGCGCATTGCGTTGAACGCACCGCGGATCTTGTAGGAGCGCACCGGGCTCAGGTCTTCGCGCTTGAGCCAGATATCCGCCCCATAACGTTCGGACAGGTGGGCATTGCGCTGCAACGGCGTTGCCGGGAAGACAGAGCGCATCGCCTTTTCGGCGGCTCGGGCGCGGGTCATGAAGTCGGTCATGACCGCTTCACTGCCGCATCAGTACGACAAGGGCAAGGAATACATATGTGTACGGGCGTCAGCGTAGTTCGCGCTTCTCGACGACAATACCGTAAAGGGCCGTCATGATGCTGACGCCCAGCATGAGCAGAAACCATTGCGCAACTAGGAAATAGACAAAGCTGCCTATGATTGGGGCCAGAGGTGTATGTAGCAACAAATTCGGTATTGCTGTAAGAACTCCAACACAAAGTGCGGCAACAAAAATCGGCTTAGAGAACTCTTTGGTTTTGCGCCACGAATCTGGAACTTTCATAAATTCCCCAACTGCCGCAGCCGGTAACACGAGCGAAAGCCTAAACGAAATGTACGAAATGACGACACCAAGCAAAAAACCAAGAAAGGTGCCGTCATCAGTTGACACCCCGCCATCATAAAAAACGGCTGCAGGTACCAGAAAAATAAAAACAGCGACAAGACTCAGTAGAATGCTCAATGGGATAATCCGAAGAAATGCGCCGCCATAGGCCCACATACGGTCTCCGTCCCATACTGGCCACGCGAGATGTGGTTCAACGTTCTGAAGTACGTAACGATGCCAGCCTACGGCCACCCAAACCAGTACGATCAAATAGAGGACTGCGAGTACAAAGCCAGCTAGAGACACGCCCAACATCGGAGAGAGTTTATCGGTCTCCGGCAAACTTTCCGTCTGAAAAATAGTCAAAAAATAGAATGCGGTGCCTAAAACAAGAAACGGAAAAAAGCTTAATCTCAACGCGACTGATATGTTGTCCAAAAGCATTAATACCGCATGCCTAAAAATCTTGTAGCCCAGCATCCTAAAACTGCCCTCTCAACCAATCCTTGTTCTCTTTCCCTCCGTTTCACCTCATTTCCCGGCCTTCGTCAACGCGCACCAACTTGCCCCCGCGTCCAAAACCCGCTAGGGGCCAATCGTTCTACGCATAAAGGGAAGTCAGATGTCCGCGCCCAAGAAAGTTGTTCTGGCCTATTCCGGTGGCCTTGATACCTCGATCATTCTGAAATGGCTGCAGACCGAGTATGGCTGTGAGGTCGTGACCTTCACTGCCGATCTGGGTCAGGGCGAGGAGCTGGAGCCCGCGCGCCAAAAGGCCGAATTGCTGGGGATCAAGCCCGAGAACATCTATATCGAGGATATCCGCGAGGAATTCGTCCGCGATTTCGTCTTCCCGATGTTCCGTGCCAATGCGCAATATGAAGGTCTGTACCTGCTGGGCACCTCGATCGCGCGGCCGCTGATCTCGAAACGCCTGATTGAGATCGCTGCCGAAACCGGTGCTGATGCCGTCGCCCATGGTGCAACCGGCAAAGGCAATGACCAGGTCCGGTTCGAACTGGCAGCATATGCGCTGAACCCCGATATCAAGGTGATCGCCCCTTGGCGCGAGTGGGATTTGACCAGCCGTACCAAGCTGCTTGAATTCGCCGAGCAGAACCAGATTCCGATTGCCAAGGACAAACGGGGTGAGGCGCCGTTCTCGGTCGATGCGAACCTGCTGCATACCTCATCCGAGGGCAAGGTTCTGGAAGACCCTGCCGATATGGCGCCCGACTATGTCTATCAGCGAACCGTCCACCCCGAGGACGCCCCGAACGAGCCTGAGTTCATCGAGATCGGCTTTGAAAAAGGCGACGCGGTCAGCATCAACGGCGAGGCGATGAGCCCGGCTACGATCCTGACCAAGCTGAACGAATACGGCGGCAAGCACGGTATTGGCCGTCTGGACCTGGTCGAAGGCCGTTTTGTAGGCATGAAGTCGCGCGGTATCTACGAGACACCCGGCGGCACCATCCTGCTGGAAGCGCACCGTGGCATTGAATCCATCACCATGGACCGTGGCGCGATGCATCTGAAAGACCAGCTGATGCCGCAATATGCGGAACTCATCTATAACGGTTTCTGGTACAGCCCCGAGCGCGAGATGCTGCAAGCCGCCATCGACAGGTCGCAAGAGCATGTCACCGGCACCGTTCGCGTGAAGCTGTACAAAGGTCTGGCCTCGACCGTGGGTCGCTGGTCGGATCATTCGCTGTACTCTGAGGCGCATGTGACCTTCGAAGAGGATGCAGGTGCGTACGATCAGAAAGATGCGGCAGGCTTTATCCAACTGAATGCGCTGCGTCTGAAACTGCTGGCTGCGCGCAACAAGCGCCTGTCCAAGTGATCGACGAAGACGATAGCGACGACGAACTCGACATGTTCATCGAGGCGCAGGACACGGTTTGGGCCGATGTCCTGCGCGAACTTGAACAGGGGCAGAAAACCAGCCACTGGATGTGGTTCGTGTTTCCGCAACTGGCCGAGCTAGGCCAATCCCATATGGCACAGCTCTACGGCATTGAAGATCTGGACGAGGCGACACGCTATCTGAACCACCCGGAACTGCGCGACCGGCTTAGGCAGGCGGCCTCGCTGATGTTGCTGCACGCAGGACGCGATGCCAGCGACATTCTGGGCGGGATTGACGCGAAAAAGCTGCGATCTTCGATGACATTGTTTTCGTCTGTGGCAGATGCTCCGCCCGAGTTTCGTGCTGTTCTGGACGCCTTCTATGGCGGTAAGCCTTGTGACCGGACGGTTCAATTCCTCGGCGCATCGTGATCAGAAGTTCCAGTTGGGTCAGCCTTGCCTGTTCGGCACCTGACGCATTACGCATTCGGAAACCGTGAAAGGACCCCGAATGCTTCAGGACATCGCCGATGGAATTCAAAAAGGGCTGAACGGCAAAAGCTTTGACGGTTCACTGAAGTTCGATTGTGGCGCGGACGGTGTGATTGTCCTGGCAGAAAATCAGGCAACAACGCAGGATCGGGACACGGATTGCACAATCCGCATCTCGCAGGAAAACCTGACCAAGCTGTTGACCGGAAAGCTGAACCCGATGACCGGCGTTGCTTTGGGCAAGCTCAAGATCTCGGGCAATATGGGTGTTGCAATGAAGCTGGGGCAACTGCTGGGCTGAATTTGCCGCAAAGCTGGCCTTTGGTCCGAGTCCAGCCAGACTGGCGGTTCCACCCGCGGTGTATCGCAGTTCCGCATCGGGATACCTGTCGCGCATAATCTGTTGCAAATGAGCGGAGGTTTCGCCCACCCATCAAATGAGCCGTATACAGGTGATCGCAGACGATAAACTCGTCTCACCAGCGCGTGACATTGCATGACAGGCAATTGCAAGGCGGTCGAACCCGCGTCAATCTCATCTTAAAAGGAGACCTGACATGATGCGGACCGCTTATTTCGAAACCGTCAGACCAGCCCTTCTGTTTACACTGATTGCATTGGCTGCCCTGTTGCGCGCGCTGCCTGCCCCGGCTGCAGGAACCGAAACGCTGACGGTGGCCGGAGGGTGTTTCTGGTGCGTGGAATCCGATTTCGAATCCGTGCCCGGCGTTATCGATGCGGTGTCGGGGTACACCGGCGGGACATCTGCGGACCCGACATATGATCAGGTTTCAAAAGGGGGGACCGGCCATTACGAGGCGGTTCAGATCACGTTCGATCCGGCGCGGGTCTCTCGCGCATCGTTGCTGAGCATGTTTTTCCGGTCGGTTGACCCGACAGACGCCGGTGGCCAGTTCTGCGACCGGGGCGAAAGCTATCGAACTGCGATATTCGTCTCTAACACAGGAGAAAAGGCGCTGGCGGAACAAGCCAAAACAGACGCGCAGCAAGCGCTGGGGCAGACCATTGTCACCCCGGTTCTGAGCGCAGGACCCTTTTACCCCGCCGAGGCGTATCATCAGAATTATTACAAAGGCAACAAACTGGTCCTTACCCGCTTTGGACCAAAGCGTCAGCACAACGCCTACAAAGCGTATCGCAAAGCCTGTGGTCGTGACGCGCGCGTCAAGCAGCTTTGGGGCGGGGAAGCGCCATTTGCAGGGTCCTAGTCAAAGGATGCGTCACGCACTTCTTTCAGATCGGGAATGACATCCGCCGTTCCGTGCCGCATGACCATCAGAGCTGCGGCGCGGTTTGCCTGCAATATGGCCTGTTCCATTGGCATTCCGCGATCCATGCCTGCCAGCACATAGCCGGTGAAGGTGTCGCCTGCCCCTGTGGTATCCACCGCCCGCACCTTATGCGCGGGAAACTCGACCGGATCGTTGCCCTGCTGCAAGTACCTCGCGCCTTTTGAGCCGAGGGTAACGATGACATGCCGAACAGGCAGATCGGCGATGCTCAGACCGGTTTCCTGACGCAGTTGCTCGGCCTCCACCTCATTCAGGATCAGAAAATCCAGAAAAGGCAGAACGCCCTGAACGGCCTTTGCCTGAAACGGGGCTGCGGCATAACAGACGGTCAAGCCAAGCTTGCGCCCCAGCTGCGCCGCTTCGACCTGGGCATTGGTTTCATTCTGCAAGATCAGCAGATCACCGGTGTTTGCCGAGGCCAGCGCCTGCCCCAGATGGGCGGGTTCCAATGCGTGATTGGCGCCGGGATACAGGATAATCAGGTTTTCACCCTCGGCATCCACCGCAATGATGGCGTGGCCCGTGGGAACATCCACCTCAGAGATATGGCGTGTATCCACACCATATTCTGTTAGTCGATCCTTGGCCCAGCGCCCATCGGGCCCCACGGCACCTATATGGCTGACGCGTGATCCCGCACGCGCCGCGGCCACCGACATGTTGGCCCCCTTGCCGCCCAGGAACCGATCCAGCCTACGGGCAGCCAGAGTTTCACCCGGTGCAGGCAGATGCGGCAGGTCATAGACCATATCCGCGTTGATCGAGCCGAGATTCCAGATCGTCATGATTTATCCGATGTCGCAAGAGGCCAGAATGGCCATGTTCAGAATATCGTTTGCGGTCGAGACGGTCGAACAGATCTGGATCGGCTTGTCGATGCCCGACAGGATCGGGCCAATCACGGTCGCACCACCCATTTCCTGCATCAGCTTGGTCGAGATTGATGCCGAATGCCGGGCCGGAACGATCAGGATATTCGCCGGACCGGTCAGGCGCGAGAACGGATAGGCCGCTTGCTGTTCGATGTTCAGGGCGACGTCCACCGTCATTTCACCCTCGTATTCAAAGTCGACGCCGCGCCGATCCAGAACAGCCGGGGCACGGTGCATCTTTTCAGCACGTTCTGACACCGGATAGCCAAAGGTCGAGAAGCTGACAAAAGCGACGCGCGGCTCCAGCCCCATATGCCGGGCAACTGCGGCCGAACGCTCGGCAATATTCGCCAGATCGTTTTCGTCGGGCCATTCATGTACCAACGTGTCGCCAATCAGAACAATCCGGCCTTTATGCAGCAAAGCTGTCACACCGGCGGCACCGTTGGCCGCATCGGCATCAAACACATGGTTGATCCGGTCGAGCACATGCGCGGACTTGCGGGTTGCGCCAGTGACCAGACCATCACCATGCCCATGGGCCAGCATCAGCGAGGAAAACACGTGCCGGTCCCGTGCGGCCAGACGGTGAATATCTTTGCGGTCAAAGCCCTTACGCTGCAGGCGCTGATACAGGAAGTTCGAATAGGTTTCGAGATGCGTGGTATTGGCCGCATTCACGACCTCGATTTCACGCACAGCGTCGCCCAGGCCCGTTGCTTCCAGTTTGGTCTTCACATCGTCCGGCCGACCCACCACAAGTGCCTTGCCGAAACCAGACCGCTGATACATGACCGCTGCGCGCAATACCCGGGGATCGTCACCCTCGGCGAAAATCATGCGGCTTTGCGCCTGACGCGCTCGGGCGTTCAGACCGCGCAGGATGCTGGCGGTCGGGTCCATCCGGGATTTCAGGCTCAGCTCATACGCGTCCATGTCGATGATCGGACGGCGCGCGGCACCGGTGTCCATCCCCGCCCTGGCAACAGCCGGTGGAATACGGTGGATCAAACGCGGGTCGAACGGGGTGGGGATGATATAGTCACGCCCAAAGGTCAGCGACTTGCCATAGGCCATTGCGACCTCATCCGGCACATCCTCGCGCGCCAGATTGGCAAGTGCGTGGGCACAGGCGATCTTCATCTCATCATTGATGGCGCGGGCGTGAATGTCCAACGCACCGCGGAACAGGTAGGGGAAACCCAAAACGTTATTCACCTGGTTTGGATAATCGCTGCGCCCGGTGGCAACGATCGCATCCACGCGAACCTCGTGCGCTTCTTCCGGAGTGATCTCGGGGTCGGGGTTGGCCATCGCAAAGATGACAGGATTGTCAGCCATGCTGGCAACCATATCCTGCGTGACCGCGCCTTTCACCGAAACGCCCAGGAACACATCCGCCCCCTTCATCGCGTCTTCCAATGTGCGCAAGTCGGTTGTGATCGCGTGGGCCGATTTCCACTGGTTCATGCCCTCGGTCCGGCCCTGATAGATCACGCCCTTGGTATCGCAGACAATGCAGTTTTCGTGCCGCGCGCCCATTGCCTTGAGCAGTTCGATACAGGCAATCCCCGCGGCACCTGCACCATTCAGAACGATTTTCACGTCCTCGATCTTCTTGCCCGAGATATGCAGCGCGTTCAGCAGGCCCGCCGCACAGATCACGGCCGTGCCGTGCTGGTCATCGTGAAAGACGGGGATGTCCATCTCTTCCTTCAGTCGCTGTTCGATGATGAAACACTCGGGCGCCTTGATGTCTTCCAGATTGATGCCGCCAAAGGTTGGCCCCATCAGACGCACTGCACGGCAGAATTCATCCGGGTCTTCGGTGTCCAGCTCGATATCGATCGAGTTCACATCGGCGAACCGTTTGAACAGGACCGATTTGCCTTCCATCACCGGTTTCGAGCCCAGCGCGCCGAGGTTACCAAGGCCCAACACCGCCGTCCCGTTCGAGATTACGGCCACCAGGTTGCCCTTGTTGGTATAGTCATAGGCCGTTTCCGGGTTTTCCGCGATAGCCTCGCAGGGAACGGCCACACCCGGGCTGTAGGCCAGCGACAGATCTCGCTGCGTTGTCATGGGGACGGTGGCCTGCACCTCCCACTTGCCGGGGGTGGGGTCCAGGTGAAAGGCCAATGCCTCTTCTTTGGTGATCTTCGCTTTGGGCATCTTAAATGTCGTTTCCATGACTTCAGGGCTGACGCCTCATAGCGCAGGAGAACGCCCGCCTCAACGAGAATGAGTTTTCGGCTTTTACAGAAGATGCGGGATTTGTAAGGTCGCGCCCGGAATACGCCAAAAGGGGGCCGCTTTTGTCCACAGTCACGCCAATGATGGCGCAATACCTCGAAATCAAAGAGGCCCACCCGGATGCCCTGCTGTTTTATCGCATGGGTGATTTCTATGAGATGTTTTTCGAGGATGCCGTCAACGCTGCCGAGGCGCTGGATATCGCGCTGACCAAGCGCGGCAAGCACAATGACGAAGACATCCCGATGTGCGGCGTGCCGGTGCATTCAGCCGAAGGGTACCTTCTGACCCTGATCCGCAAGGGCTTTCGCGTTGCGGTCTGCGAACAGTTGGAAAGCCCGGCTGAAGCAAAGAAAAGAGGCTCTAAATCGGTCGTAAAACGTGATGTCGTGCGACTCGTCACGCCCGGAACACTGACCGAGGATGCGTTGCTTGAGGCGCGCCGACACAACTTTCTGGCTGCCTATGCCGAGGTCCGGGACGACGCCGCGCTTGCCTGGGCCGATATTTCGACGGGCGCGTTTCACGTGATGCCACTGACCTCGGTCCGGCTCAGCCCCGAGCTTGCCCGGCTTGCGCCCTCCGAACTGATCGTGGCCGATGGAACGCAGGAAAAGCTGAACGAAACGCTGCTTGATCTGGGGATTTCACTGACGCCGGTCGGGCGCGCCAGTTTCGACAGCACGGCGGCGGAAAAGCGCATCTGCGGGCTGTTTCACGTGGGTGCCTTGGACGCGTTCGGCAGTTTCGGCCGCGCCGAAGTGTCCGCGATGGGCGCGCTGATCGACTATCTGGAGATTACGCAAAAGGGCAAACTGCCCCTGCTGCAAACGCCGCTGAAAGAAACTGAGGATCGCGTCGTTCAGATCGACGCTGCAACGCGTCGAAACCTTGAGCTGACCCGTTCCCTATCTGGCGGGCGCGCAGGATCGCTTCTTTCTGTCGTTGACCGGACCGTTACCCCCGGCGGCGCGCGATTGCTGGAACAGCGGCTTTCAAGCCCTTCTCGAAATCTGGATGTGATCCATGCCCGGCTTGACGCAGTCAGTTTCACCGCTGGTGACAGCTTGATCGCGTCTGATCTGCGCGAAGCCTTGCGCAAAACCCCGGATCTGGACCGCGCCCTGTCGCGTTTGTCACTCGAGCGCGGCGGACCTCGTGACCTGACAGCCATTCGCAATGGCCTGACCCAGGCGGCCACGATTGCCGAAATCTGCACCGGTCAGGATTTACCGGTGTTGCTGGCAACCGCGCTTCAGAACCTTGTTGGCTTCGATGACTTGCTGACCTTGCTGGACGAGGCGTTGGTGGCCGAGCCCCCGCTTCTGACCCGCGACGGAGGCTTTATCGCGCCAGGTTTTGACGCTGAACTGGACGAGGCCCGCACCCTGCGCGACGAAGGCCGGTCCGTCATCGCCGGGTTTCAACGAAATTACGTCGAACACACCGGCATCACCTCGCTGAAAATCAAGCACAACAACGTGCTGGGCTACTTCATCGAAACCACGGCCACCCATGCCGAAAAGATGCTGAACACACCCTTTAGCGAAACCTATATCCATCGCCAGACGACAGCCAATCAGGTGCGGTTTACAACCGTCGAACTGTCCGAGATCGAAACGCGTATCCTGAACGCCGGAAATCTGGCGCTGGAGATCGAAAAGCGGCTCTATCAAAGGCTCTCTGGCGCTATTTTGGACCTCGCTTCCCGATTGAATCAAGCCGCCCGCGGGCTTGCGGAACTGGACCTGACGACCGCTCTGGCTGATCTTGCGCGGGGTGAAAACTGGTGCCGTCCAAGGGTTGATGCCTCTCGCTCATTCAATGTGCAGGGCGGTCGACACCCGGTTGTGGAACACGCCCTCCGGCAGCAAAGCGGCGATGCATTCATTTCCAATGATTGCGATCTGACCGTCGAAAACGGCGCGGCGATATGGTTACTGACGGGTCCGAACATGGCCGGTAAGTCAACCTTTCTGCGCCAGAACGCCCTGATCGCACTGCTTGCCCAAATGGGCAGCTATGTTCCGGCCGAAGAGGCGCATATTGGCGTCGTCAGTCAGCTGTTCAGCCGCGTCGGAGCCTCGGACGATCTGGCGCGGGGGCGGTCGACCTTCATGGTCGAAATGGTCGAAACCGCCGCCATCCTGAATCAGGCCGATGACCGCGCTCTGGTCATTCTGGACGAAATCGGTCGTGGCACCGCCACCTATGACGGCCTGTCCATCGCTTGGGCCACATTGGAACACCTGCACGCGGCCAACAAATGTCGCGCATTGTTTGCCACGCATTATCATGAGCTTACGGCTTTGGCCGGCAAACTCGAAGGTGTCGATAACGCCACCGTAGCGGTCAAAGAGTGGGATGGCGAAGTCATCTTCCTGCACGAGGTTCACAAGGGCGCGGCTGACCGGTCTTATGGGGTGCAGGTTGCGCAGCTGGCCGGTTTACCCGCTTCTGTCGTCGAACGTGCCCGGGTGGTTCTGGACCAGCTTGAAAAAACCGAACGCGAAGGCGGCAAGCAAAAGGCGCTGATTGACGACCTGCCGCTGTTCTCGGCAGCCGCGCCGCCACCCCCGCCCGCACCGAAAACCTCGCCGGTGACCGAGATGCTGGAGGGTGTCCTGCCCGACGAACTGACCCCGCGCGAGGCGCTGGATCTGATCTACAAATTGAAAGAGGCGGCCAGATCCTGACCGCCCTTCATCTTTTCAAAAATACTCTCGCCGAAGGCTTGGCTTTTAAAAGCCAATCAGCTTGCTGGCGTTGAAGAGACCCCGACCTGAGCCGGACGCAACAGGCGGTCGTACAGCATGAAACCCTCGGCAGACACCTGAATGATGTCCCCTGCCCGCGTGCCCGGGACCGGGGCCTCGAACATTGCTTCGTGCACATTCGGATCAAACCGGTCGCCAACCTGGGGTGTAATCACTTCGATCCCGTGTTTCTGGAACACATCCTTCAGGGCACGCATGGTCAGTTCGACGCCTTCCAGCAGTCCGGCGGCAACCTCTTTCTGCTCGTCGGTCGCGGCCTCAAGCGCGCGCTTCATGTTGTCGTAAACGGGCAGCATATCGCGGGCCAGCTTGGAACCGCCATACTGCTCGGCATCGCGGCGCGCCTTGTCACCGCGTTTGCGCGCGTTCTCGGCGTCGGCAAGCGCGCGCATGAATTTGTCTTTATACTCATCCCGCTCAGCGCGCAGCTCGTCCAGCTCCAACGCCTCGTCACTGATCTCAGTAAACTCCTCGGCCAGCTCTTCCGCTTCTGCCGCCATGATATCGTCCAGAAAATCTTCGTTCTTGGGCTCTGCCATCTCTTACCCTCTAACTCCGGTCGGATATCAGCTTGCCGACCAGTTGCGCCGTATAATCCACGATCGGCACGATCCGTCCATAATTCAGACGCGTGGGTCCGATGACCCCGACCGCACCGATTATCTTTCGATCAGCGTTCATATATGGAGACACCACCAAAGAGGAACCCGAAAGTGAGAAAAGTTTGTTCTCAGACCCAATAAAAATGCGCACACCCTCGCCGCCTTCCGTCAATTCGAGGAAATCCGCGATGTCGCGCTTGCGCTCCAAATCATCGAACAGGCTGCGAATACGCTCCAACTCTCCGGCCTGACCGGGTTCGTTCAACAGATTCGCCCGCCCCCGCACGATCAAACGGGCCGAGTCGGCTCCGTCTCCGTCCCAGGCCGCCAGCCCACTTTCCACCAGCTCGCGCGCCAACGCATCTATTTCCTGCTTGCGCGCCTGAATCTGTTTCTGCATCTGACGGCGTACTTCGCTAAGCGTGCGCCCCTCGATCAGCGCATTCAGAAAATTCGCGGCCTCGCGCATCGAACTGGGCGTCTGGCCGGGTGGCGGTGTGAACAGACGATTTTCGACATGGCCGTCCGAAAAGACCAGAACCACCAAAGCCTTGTCATGCCCCAAGGAAACAAACTCGATATGCTTGATTTCTGCTTCATGCTTTGGCGTCAGGACCAGCGACGCACCTTGTGTCAGGTGTGACAAAGCTGACCCGACCCGATCCAGCATTCCGCCAACATCGCCCGCGTTAGAGCCTAATGTTTCTTCCAGTTTTTGCTTGTCGTCGACGCCCAGATCGCCAACCTCAAGTAAACCGTCCACGAACATACGCAGTCCTTGCTGCGTCGGTACCCGACCCGCGCTGATATGCGGGCTGTCCAGAAGACCCAGAAACTCCAGGTCCTGCATCACATTGCGCACGGTTGCGGCACTGACCTTTTCCGACAGGCTGCGCGTCAGGGTTCGGCTTCCGACCGGCTCTCCGCTTTCTAGATAACTTTCGACGATCAACCGGAACACCTCGCGCGACCGGTCATTCATCTCGTCCAAAATTTTGCTCGCTTCGCTCATGCGTCTTCCCCTGCTGGTTCGTCATTAAATAGCAGGCAAATGAAAGGTCAATCGGGGTTGCATCGTAATGCTGCGGGGCGGTATCCCCAACCCAGCAAACAAAGGATTTCCCATGCGACCCTCTGGAAGAGACTTAAGTGAAATGCGCGCCGTTTCAATCGAAACTGGGTTCACCAAACATGCCGAAGGTTCCTGCCTGATCAAGATGGGCGATACCCATGTGCTGTGCACCGCCACGATCGAAGATCGGGTACCCCCTTTTATCAAGGGTTCGGGGCTTGGCTGGGTCACCGCCGAATACGGTATGCTGCCCCGCGCCACCAACACCCGGATGCGGCGTGAAGCGGCCTCGGGCAAGCAAGGTGGCCGTACGGTGGAAATTCAGCGCCTGATCGGTCGCGCCCTGCGGGCCGGCGTCGACCGGGTTGCACTTGGCGAACGTCAGATCACGGTTGATTGCGATGTGATCCAGGCCGATGGCGGCACCCGCTGTGCCTCGATCACCGGCGGCTGGGTTGCTCTGCGATTGGCCGTCAACAAACTGATGAAGGCAGGTGACGTGATTTCAGATCCGCTGGTTGATCCGGTCGCCGCCGTGTCCTGCGGTATCTATGCGGGCCAGCCTGTTCTGGATCTCGACTATCCCGAAGACAGCGAGGCCGGTGTCGACGGCAACTTTATCATGACCGGGTCAGGCAAACTGATCGAGGTCCAGATGAGCGCCGAAGGTTCTGTATTCAGCCGCACCCAGATGGATCAGCTTGTGGATCTGGCGGAAAAAGGCGTTGCCGAGCTGGCCGCAGCCCAGAAAGCCGCCACCGCATGACCCGTAAGTTTGACAGCGACAGGCTTCTGGTCGCGACCCACAACAAAGGCAAGCTTGAGGAGATGGCGCATCTCCTCGAACCTTTTGGCGTGACGGTTGTGGGTGCGGCGGACATGGACCTGCCTGAACCGGAAGAGACCGAGGACACCTTTGTCGGCAACGCCCGGATCAAGGCCCACGCCGCCGCAAAGGCCACCGGGCTGCCCGCCCTGTCAGACGATTCTGGAATCACCATCGACGCGCTGGACGGCGCGCCGGGTGTTTATACCGCTGATTGGGCCGAAACCGGCAACAGTCGCGACTTCCTGATGGCGATGACCCGCGCCCATAATGAGCTTGAGGCAAAGAGCGCGCCCCACCCCCGCACCGCGCAATTCCGCAGCACACTGGTGCTGGCCTGGCCTGATGGGCACGATGAAGTGTTTGAAGGTGTTGCCCCCGGTCATCTTGTCTGGCCCATCCGCGGCGAAGGTGGATTCGGCTATGATCCGATGTTTGTTCCCGAAGGATACGACATTACCTTTGCCGAGATGGATCGCTGGGAAAAGAACAAGATCAGCCATCGCGGTCGCGCGGTTGAGAAGTTCGTGAAAGGCTGCTTTGGCGGATGATTGGCGCAACGGGGGCTTTGGCCTTTACGTGCATTGGCCTTTTTGCGAGGCCAAGTGCCCCTATTGCGACTTCAACAGCCATGTTTCCAGAAACATTGATCAAAAACAATGGCTTGACGCCTATCTAAGCGAATTGCGGCGCTCGGCTGCCGAAACCCCGGATCGGGTGCTGAACACGATCTTTTTCGGCGGTGGAACCCCGTCTCTGATGGACCCGGAAACCGTTGCCGCCGTGATCGGTGAGGCCCGTGCGCTCTGGCACCCCTCCAACACCATGGAAATCACGCTGGAGGCAAATCCCGGATCAGTCGAGGCCGGGCGGTTCGCGGCCTATCGTGATGCAGGCGTCAACCGGATATCGATGGGCGTGCAGGCGCTCAACGACGAAGACCTGCGCCGCTTGGGGCGAATTCACACTTTGGCCGAGGCCCGCTCTGCTTTTGACATCGCCCGTGATTGTTTTGAACGGGTGAGTTTTGACCTGATCTATGCCAGGCAACACCAAACGTTGGACGCTTGGTGGGCCGAGTTGAACGAAGCGCTGTCCATGGCCGTGGATCACCTGTCGCTGTATCAGCTGACAATCGAAGAAGGCACGGCTTTTGGCGATCGTTATGCTGTCGGAAAGCTGCGCGGCTTGCCCGAAGATGACAGTGCGGCCGACATGTACCTTGCAACACAAGAGATTTGCGAGAAACACGGCCTGCCCGCCTATGAGGTGTCCAACCACGCCCGCCCCGGTGCAGAGTCGCAGCACAATCTGGTCTATTGGCGTTACGGGGACTATGTCGGCATTGGTCCCGGTGCTCATGGGCGAATAACGGTGGGTGGTGAAAGACACGCGACCGAAACCCATCTGAACCCGCAGCGCTGGCTTGACGCTGCTGCAAAGGGTGACGGAGAAAAGAAACGCTATGTCCTTTCGCCTGAAGATCAGGCGAACGAATACCTTATGATGGGCATGAGGATATCAGAAGGACTAGATATAGATAGGTGGGAAGCCCTGTCAGGCCATCCACTTTCTGACGAAACCGTGGACCATCTGGTCGGCATTAATATGATTGAACGTGAAAACAACAAACTCAGAGCAACACCAGTGGGGCGCGCCGTGCTGAATGCTGTAATCCGGGAATTGATGGGCTGAATATGCAGTATCTTTGGGCGGGGCTGGGATTGCTTTGCGTTGCGATGGCCGCGATTGGGGTTGTTCTGCCTCTTCTTCCAACGGTTCCGTTTTTGTTGCTGGCAGCGTTTTTCTTTGCGCGATCCTCTTCACGGTTGCATAACTGGCTACTGTCGCACCGGATTTTCGGGCCAATGATACTGGATTGGCAGAGTTCGGGCGCAATACGCCCGGCCGCAAAAAAGGCAGCAACCTTATCGGTCTCCGCCGTTTTCGGGGTGTCTTTGCTACTATCCGTTCCGCCCTTCGTGCTGATCATTCAGATCATTGTTCTGGGTGGCGTCCTGATATTTATCTGGACGCGCCCTAACGGCTGAGCTTTGCACAAAGATCGTCAAGCTGATCCAGGTTTTCATATGTCAGAACAACCTGACCGGATTCCGTTCCCGCCTTGTGGTTGATTGAGACTTTCATTGCCAGAATCGCAGACAGGTCTTTTTCCAGCGCGCGTGTGTCAGCATCTTTTCCGGCATCCAGATTCCTGGATCTGGGAGCAGGTCGTGCAGTGTCGCCCTGCTGCTGTTTCTTGACCAGCGCCTCGGTAGCGCGCACAGACAGACCATCCTTGACGATCAGGTTTGCCAATTCCGAGGGATTTTCCGCCGTAATCAGCGCCCGCGCATGACCAGCCGATAATTTCCCTTCAATTACAAGAGTTTGCACGTCAATTGGCAGAGACAAAAGCCGCAACAGGTTCGCAATATGGCTGCGACTTTTCCCCAAAGCCTCGGCAAGCTTTTCCTGCGTGTGGCCAAAGCGATCCATCAACTGCCTGTATCCGGCGGCCTCTTCCACTGCGTTCAGATCAGCGCGCTGGATGTTTTCGATGATCGCAACTTCCAGTACCTCGGTATCATCGAATTCGCGCACAATCACAGGGATCTCGTGCAGCTGCGCCATCTGAGCAGCCCGCCACCGGCGTTCACCAGCGACGATTTCGTATTCTCCGACCCCTGTTGGACGTACGATCAAGGGTTGGATGATACCTTTTTCCCGAACCGACGCAGCAAGCTCATCCAATTGTTCGGGCTGAAATGTGCGTCGCGGCTGATTTGGGTTTGCCTTCAGCTTTTCAATCGGAACTTTCAGATCAGGTCTGCGCACGTCAGATGGTACTCGGTTGCCCGCCTCTGGATTAACGTCCGCCATGAGCGCGGATAATCCGCGGCCCAACCCTCTGGATTTCGCTTTCCTAGTGCTCATGTCGGCCTCCTCACCACCGCTCATGCTGCGGTCTTGTTGTTCTTATGCATGATCTCACGGGCCAGATGCCGATACGCCATCGCACCAAGTGATCCCGAGTCATACTGCAATACCGGCAGCGCATAGGATGGCGCCTCGCTGACCCGCACATTCCTGGGTATCTTTGTTTTAAAAACCATCTCACCCAGATTGTCACGCGCATCCTTTTCGACCTGGCGGGACAAGTTGTTGCGGTTGTCATACATGGTTAACACAACACCTTCGATTCTCAGGTCTGGATTTGCGGTTTGCCGGACCTCCCGGATCGTCAACATCAATTGCGAAAGACCCTCCAACGCAAAGAACTCACTTTGCAGCGGCACAAGGACAGAATGGGCGGCAACCATCGCATTTACGGTCAAGAGGTTCAGTGACGGCGGGCAATCTATCAGGATGAAATCCAGCTCAAACGCGTCCACTGCCGTCTGACGCAGCGCATCGTGCAGCAGATAGCTGCGTTTTTCGTTGGAAATCAGCTCGATATCTGCCGAGCTCAAGTCAACCGTTGCAGGGACAACCAGAAGGTTTTCGATCTCCGTCTCCTGAACCACTGCCTCCAAGGGCGCGTCATCCAGGATGAGATCATAAGTGGTCCAATCCCGATCTTCGACCCCTAAACCGGTTGATGCATTCCCTTGTGGATCGAGGTCAACCACCAATACCCTGCAGCCAGCTTCGGCCAACCCTGCCGCTAGGTTGATTGCTGTGGTTGTTTTCCCTACTCCGCCCTTCTGATTGGCAACCGCAATTATCCGGGGTCCGGACGGTCGAGACAGATCAACCACGTGATACTCCTTTGATCTTAAGGATAACGGCCTGAGGTTCAGTTAAACTTGTAATAGCCTCAGCATCGAAATTCCATTCCTCACGCGCCTCATCCAGCTCTTTTTTCCAGTTTGCACCTTTGGGCAACAGCGCGGTCCCGTTTTCACCTAAATGCCTGTCACAGAATGATAACAATGTACGCAGATCCGCCAGCGCGCGCGCCGAAACGATGTTTGCGCCCAGGGGTTCAACCACCTCGATCCGCTTGGAAATCACTTTACACGACACGCCACATTCACGGGCGACGTTACGCAGAAAAGCTGATTTTCTCTGGTCGCTTTCCACTAGGGAGAAACTGGCGGCCGGAGCTTCCTCGGCAGCAATAATGGCGCACACCATTCCGGGGAATCCGCCACCGCTGCCAAGGTCCACCCAAGTGTCAAACGTTTCAGCGCATCGAAAAACTTGGACAGAATCCAGAATATGCCGATCCCACATGAATTCCAGACTATTGCGTGAAACAAGATTTATCCTGGGATTCCAGCGGTTCACCAGATCAACATAGATTTTCAGACGTTCGAATGTTTCACGTGAAACATTCAAGCCATCAAACTTGGAAAAATCGGCCATCACGCCTGACGCGCTCGTTGATCGCGGCGCAATTTCGCCAGGACAAGGGTGAGCGCAGCCGGTGTAACGCCTTCGACTCGGCTTGCTTGCGCTATGTTCGACGGTTTGGCCTGTGACAGTTTCTGCTTCATCTCAGAAGACAGCCCGTCCAAGCCAAAATAGTCAAATTCACGCGGGATAACATAGGATTCATCCCGCTTCATAGCCTCAACATCGCGCTTTTGCCGGTCGATATAGTTCGCATAAAGTGCGTCACGTTCGATTTGAAGCCGGATCGCCACGTCTACATCTTGTAGATCTGGTATCAATGGAAACAAGTCCTCGAAAGATGTATCCGGAAATGCCAGAATTGCCATTCCATCTCGGCGGTTTCCATCCTGGTTGACGTTGATCCCGGCTGAAAGAACTTCTTTGGGTGTGTATGTGCGAGCGGTCAGCTTGGATTTCGCTGCATCAAGCTGGCTCATTTTCTTCTCAAAATGCGCCCGACGCCTCTCTCCGACACAGCCAAGTTCCAACCCAATCGGCGTCAACCGTTGATCTGCATTATCTGCACGCAGAGACAGTCGGAACTCGGCCCTGGAGGTGAACATTCGATAAGGCTCTGCCACACCACGTGTCGTCAGGTCGTCTATCATCACGCCGATATAGCTGTCTGATCTGGTGAAAATGACCGGTTCGCGGCCCTGTACGTCCAGCGCCGCGTTAAGGCCAGCAACCATCCCTTGTGCCGCAGCTTCCTCATATCCTGTGGTTCCGTTGATCTGCCCTGCCAGATATAGTCCCGGAACGTCGGGTAGCGACAAGGACGCGGTTAAGACACGTGGGTCCACATAATCATATTCGATCGCATAGCCCGGTTGAAGAATGTCCGCCTTTTCGAGCCCTTTGATCGACCGAACGTATTCCAATTGCACGTCCTGAGGCAGTGACGTTGAAATACCGTTGGGATAAATCGTGTGATCATTGACGCCTTCGGGCTCAAGAAAAACCTGATGCGAGTCCTTATCTGCAAAGCGAACAATCTTATCTTCGATCGAAGGGCAATATCTTGGACCTATGCCATCGATTTGGCCCCCATACATCGCCGATTTTGAGAGGTTTGCTTCGATGATCTCATGCGTCTTGGCATTGGTATGTGTAATACCGCAGGAAATCTGAGGCGCGACTACCGATGTTGACAGGAAAGAAAACAAGGTCGGGTCCTCATCCCCGTCCTGTCTTTCCAAACCTGACCAGTCGATAGTGCGCCCATCCAGACGCGGCGGTGTGCCGGTTTTCAAGCGTCCCAGCGGAAGGTTATAGCTATCCAACCTCTCGGCCAGTTTTATCGACGGGCGATCTCCCATCCGCCCACCAGCCCGTGACACGTCGCCGATATGGATGACGCCGCGCAGGAAGGTTCCGGAAGTCAGAACAACGGCTTTGGCATGCACTTCCGACCCATCTCCAAGCAGGACACCGGCGACACGGTGTCCGTCCATCAGGAAGTCTACAACCTCCCCAACGATAACGGACAGGTTTTCTTGGTTGCTGATTTCGTTTTGCATTGCCGCACGATACAGGGCGCGGTCAGCCTGCGTTCTGGGACCCTGAACAGCCGGACCTTTTCGCCGGTTCAACAGTCGAAACTGAATACCAGCCTGGTCAGCGACGCGACCCATTACACCGTCCAGCGCGTCAATCTCTCGAACCAGATGTCCCTTCCCCAACCCACCGATAGCCGGGTTGCAGGACATGACGCCGATATCGGTCGCAGATAATGTCACCAAAGCGGTTTTCGCACCCATCCTGGCAGCGGCGTGCGCGGCTTCCGTACCGGCATGGCCGGCCCCAACCACGATGACATCAAAGTTTGAATGTTTCACGTGAAACAATCCTTATTTTCCCAAACAAAAGCTGGAGAAGATTTCATCCAACAGTGTCTCGACATCAATTCTGCCGACCAGAGATTCAAGCGCCCGTATGGCGGTTCTTAACTCCTCCGCAGCGATATCATACAGGTCCGGGCCTGATTCCAGAACCGTGATCGCAGCAACAAGTGAAGCCGATGCCTTGTTCATCGCAGCGCGATGGCGTTCACGCGTAGCTATACCATGTGTTGTGGTTCTTTCACTCAAGACCCACGAAATCTGGTCGACAAGCGCATCAATCCCCTGTCCTGTCTTTCCTGAAACACCTTCACTCTTATCTTCCCGCAGGTCTGCTTTGGGCAGAACATGGATATCGCCATCCTGCACAGCTACATCCAGCTCTTCCGGGACTTCGGTCAGAAAAACACGCAAGTCTGCCGCTTCTGCCCGTTTTCGAGCCAGCTCGATCCCAAGATTCTCGACGTGATCTTCGGTTTCCCGCAACCCGGCCGTATCCAGCAATGTCACCGGCAAGCCAGCCAGATCCATACGAACCTCAATCACATCCCGGGTTGTGCCTGCGAATTCCGAGGTAATTGCGGCTTCACGTCCTGCAAGCGCGTTCAACAGGGTTGATTTTCCTGCATTGGGAAGACCAACAATAGCCACTTCAAATCCGGTACGAATACGCTCGGCAATCTTCACCCCATCTGCTTCTCGACGAAGATCTGCCAGAACACCGCTTGTCAAATCGCGGACTTCCGGCGTGACATCGGTGGGGACGTCTTCATCAGCGAAATCGATGACGGCTTCCAGCAACGATGCCGCGCGGATCAGATCGCGCCGCCAGCGCTCGGCCAGCGTGCCAAGCTCACCGGCAAGAATGGTCTGGGCCTGCTTACGCTGTGCCTCGGTTTCCGCGTCAATCAGGTCCGCAAGGCCTTCGACCTGTGTCAGATCCATCTTGCCATTTTCAAGGGCCCGGCGTGTGAATTCACCCGGGTCCGCCAGCCGCAGCCCATCGGTGTTCGACAAACAGCGCAGAACCGCATTGACCGAGGCCGTGCTGCCATGGATCTGAAGTTCTGCCACGTCTTCCCCGGTGAAACTTGCCGGTGCCTGAAAGGTCAGAACCAGACCATCATCCAGACGTGATCCGTCCTGATCCCGCAGGGTGCGCAAGACTATTCCCCGCTTGGGCAGTTCCGCGCCGCTCAGACATGCGGCTGCGGAATGCGCTTCGGGGCCAGAGAGGCGAATGACCGCCACCCCTGCTTTGCCTTGCGCGCTGGCCAAGGCGAATATCGTAT
Source organism: Ruegeria sp. AF3 (assembly GCF_056536285.1). Taxonomy (NCBI): domain Bacteria; kingdom Pseudomonadati; phylum Pseudomonadota; class Alphaproteobacteria; order Rhodobacterales; family Roseobacteraceae; genus Ruegeria; species Ruegeria sp. AF3. The sequence continues at coordinate 1,781,949 of NZ_JBQFJM010000001.1, forward strand.
CCATTCGTAGGCCTCGCGTCGCTTAAGACCTGTGTCAGGTGTTCATTGAATCGAAGAACTCGCCGTTTGTCTTCGTCTGTTTCAACTTCGACAACAGGAACTCGATTGCGTCGGTGGTGCCCATAGGATTGAGGATACGGCGCAGAACAAAGGTTTTGGCCAGATCGCCCTTGTCGACCAGCAGGTCCTCTTTCCGTGTACCGGATTTGAGGATGTCGATCGCCGGGAACACGCGTTTGTCTGCAATCTTGCGGTCCAAAACGATTTCCGAGTTACCAGTACCTTTGAATTCTTCAAAGATCACCTCGTCCATCCGGCTGCCGGTATCGATCAGTGCGGTGGCGATGATGGTCAGCGAACCACCTTCTTCAATGTTCCGCGCCGCACCGAAGAATCGCTTGGGCCGTTGCAGGGCGTTTGCGTCCACACCACCGGTCAGAACTTTACCCGAGGACGGGACCACTGTGTTAAAGGCCCTACCAAGTCTTGTGATTGAGTCGAGAAGAATAACAACATCTCGTTTATGTTCGACCAAACGCTTGGCTTTTTCGATGACCATCTCCGACACGGCCACGTGGCGCGTCGCGGGCTCATCGAAGGTTGACGACACAACCTCACCCTTAACCGAGCGCTGCATGTCGGTCACTTCTTCCGGGCGTTCGTCGATCAGCAGGACGATCAGGTAACACTCCGGATGGTTCTGTTCGATCGAATGCGCGATGTTCTGCAGGATCACGGTTTTACCGGTCCGCGGCGGTGCCACGATCAGTGAACGCTGACCTTTACCGATCGGCGCAACCAGATCGATCACGCGCGCCGACTTGTCCTTGATGGTGGGATCTTCGATTTCCATCTTCAGACGCTCATCCGGGTACAGAGGCGTCAGGTTATCGAACAGGATCTTGTGCTTGGCCTTTTCGGGATCTTCAAAGTTGATCATGGTGACTTTGGTCAGCGCGAAATAACGCTCATTCTCGTCCGGCGCCTTGATCTCACCCTCGACCGTGTCCCCGGTCCGCAATGAATGCAGACGGATCATATCAGGCGAGACATAGATATCGTCAGGACCCGGCAGATAGTTCGCCTCGGGCGAGCGCAGAAAGCCGAACCCGTCCTGTAGCACTTCCAGTACGCCATCACCGCCGACGGTCCAGCCATCATCGGCACGTTCGCGCAGAATCTGGAACATCATCTCGCCCTTACGCATGGTCGAGGCGTTTTCGATCTCCAGCTCTTCGGCCATTGCCAGAAGGTCTTTGGGGCTTTTGGCTTTCAGGTCGGCCAGATTCAGGGATTCATTGGACATGATACATACCTTCACCGCTGAGAACGCGGCTTGAAGTGGAATTTCAGTACGGAAAATACGCCGCCCGGACGGGCGTGTTGTGATCTACATAAGCGCAGCGCCGTTCGGAGTCAAACAGGCGTTCAGAACTTCAGAATGACCGCCAGAACGATAGCTACCATCAGAATGGTCGGAACCTCGTTCATCATGCGATACTGCCGCCCAGTGAGCTTATTCCGGCCTGCCACGAAATCCTTCCTTCGGGCCATAAGCCAATGGTGGAACCAGGTCATCGCGATCACGCCCGCGCCTTTTACCCAGGGCCATGCAAAATCCCATCCGACGATCCCCGGCGTGAACACCATGATCAGCCCACATACCCAGGTTACAACCATCGCGGGGCGCATGATCACCCGCAGCAACTTGTCTTCCATTTCAAAGAAGATGTCTTGCGCGCCCTCTACAGCCTGCGCTTTTTCGACGTGATAAACAAACAGTCTGGGCAAATAGAACAAGCCCGCCATCCATGAGATCACGGCCATGATATGTAATGACTTCACCCACGGGTAAATCGTGAAAAGAAGGTCTGTCATGCCGGCTCCGAACGTTGTTCGGAACCCTCCCTAATAAAAAAATAAGAAAAGAAAAAGGATGATGGTTTTGTAGGGTGCCAGAAATCCGTGGATTACTTTTTTACCCTAGCGTTTTCCCCAGGGGGACAGAATATCTGAGATCGCCAGTGATTCTGTTGATAGTGGGAAATTAATATAAAAATCAAATATTTACAATGGTTCTACCATACTTGACCTGTGGATAACCCGATGGGTATCGCTGGATAGATCTGTTATCCCAAGAATTGGAGTTATCCTTGTCCCGACAGGATGAGATTTGAGCGACTCGGGGATCTTTGCCACAAAATTCCCGGGGTTGCGTGTCAACCGGAAAACCATACAAAACACCCCAGAACTCTTATCGATATGCACACGGGGTTTTCCACATGCCTGTCCCCATTCTTCTGGCTTCGGGATCCGTTATTCGCGCGCAGTTGCTAAGGAACGCAGGTGTGCTGTTTGCGGTGCAAACGGCGCGCGTGGATGAAGAGGCGGTCAAAAGGGCGTTGCTGGCGGAAAATGCTTCGCCACGCGATATTGCCGACACGCTGGCTGAGATCAAAGCGCGTAAGGTCAGCGACAAGAACCCCGGCGCCATGGTGATCGGGTGTGATCAGGTGCTGGATTTCGAAGGGCTGCTGCTGTCAAAGCCCGAAACCCCGGAACAGGCGCTGGACCAACTGAAAGCCATGCGCGGCAAGCGGCACATGCTTTTGTCCGCAGCTGTGATCTATCAGGACGGTGAGCCGATCTGGAGGCATGTAGGGCAAGTGCGTTTGCGGATGCGGGCCAGTTCTGACGCCTATCTGAAAAACTATGTTGCGCGGAACTGGGACAGCATTCGCCATGCCGTCGGAGCCTACAAGCTGGAAGAAGAAGGCGTTCGCCTGTTCGCCACCATTGACGGCGACTATTTTAACGTTTTGGGTATGCCCCTGTTAGAGCTTCTCAATTTTCTGGCTGTCAAAGGGATGATCGAGCAATGACGGACAATCGGGTTCCTTTGGCCGGAGTGATTGGGCATCCCATCGGGCATTCGCGCTCTCCCAAGCTGCACGGGCATTGGTTAAAGACCTATGGGCTTGCCGGGCATTATATCCCGATGGACGTCGCCTCTGCTGATCTGGAGACTGTGCTGCGAACCCTGCCCAAAGCGGGCTTTGTCGGGGCCAACGTGACCGTTCCGCACAAAGAAGCGGCGTTGAAGATCGCAGATCACGTTTCTGACCGTGCAACCGTGATCGGTGCTGCAAATACGCTGGTGTTTAGAAATGATGGTTCGATACATGCAGATAACACTGACGGGTACGGGTTTATGGAAAACCTGCGCAGTGGCGCACCTGACTGGAATGCGAAAGATGGCCCGGCGGTTGTGTTTGGTGCCGGGGGTGCTGCCCGTGCCGTTTTGCAGGCCTTGTCTGATGCCGGAGTGCCGGAAATCCTGTTGACCAACCGGACGCGCGCCCGCGCGGATCATCTGAAGGAAGAATTCGGCCAACGCATTCGCGTGGTCGATTGGGTTCAGGCGGGGAATGTCATCGAAAACGCCGAACTGGTGGTCAATACGACCTCACTGGGGATGCAGGGCCAGCCAGAGCTGCGCGTGCCGTTGGATGGGTTGCAGCCCGGTGCCGTGGTAACGGACCTGGTCTATGCCCCGTTGAAAACCCGCCTGCTGCAAACTGCTGAGGAGGCCGGATGCACCTCGGTCGATGGTCTCGGGATGTTGCTGCATCAGGCCGTTCCCGGGTTTGAACGCTGGTTTGGGGTCCGCCCCGAAGTAGACGCGGATACGCGCGTGGCGGCCCTGGCATGAGTTTTGCGCTTGGCCTGACAGGCTCAATCGGTATGGGGAAAAGCACCACAGCGCAGATGTTCGTTGAAGAAGGGTGCGCATTGTGGGATGCGGATGCGGCAGTGCATCGGCTGTATGCCATTGGTGGAGCAGCGGTTGAGCCAATGCGGGCAGCCTTTCCCGATGCGATACTTGATGGGGTGGTCAGCCGAGACGCGTTGAAACGGATTATCGCGGATGACCCGACCACGTTGAAAACGATTGAGGCGATTGTGCATCCACTGGTCGCTGCTGACCGCGCAGAATTTCGCGAAAGCGCTACAAGCGACATCCTGGTGTTCGATATCCCGCTTTTGTTTGAAACGGGCGGTGATGCAGCAATGGATGCGGTGGCCTGCGTTTCGGTCCCGGCCGAAGACCAAAAGCGGCGCGTTATGGAACGGGGCACGATGACCGAGGCGCAGTTCGAGCAAATCCGCGCCAAACAGATGCCGAACGATGAAAAATGCGCACGGTCGGATTTTGTGATCGTGACCGATACTCTGGACCACGCCCGCGCGCAGGTGCAGGATGTGGTCAGGCAGATACGGGCGGGGATGGCACATGCGTGAGATTGTACTGGATACCGAAACCACCGGGTTTGACCCCGAAAGCGGGGATCGGATCGTGGAAATCGGCGCCGTTGAGCTGTGGAACCACGTTGCCACCGGTGAAACCTATCACGTCTATATCAACCCCGAACGCTCGATGCCGGAAGAAGCGTTTGGCGTGCATGGTATTGGTCCCGATCTGCTGGACACCCCGCGCCCGCCTGAAAAGGGCGAAGTGACTCTGAAAGACAAGCCGGTCTTTGCAAAGGTTGGCCATGGATTTCGCGAATTTGTTGGCGATGCGCGGTTGGTGATCCACAACGCCTCATTCGACATGAAGTTCCTGAATGCCGAGTTGAAATGGATGGGTGCCCCGCTTATCCCCATGGAGCAGGCGTTGGATACACTGGCAATTGCCCGTAAACGGTTCCCCGGTTCGCCAGCGTCACTGGATGCGCTGTGCCGTCGCTTCAATATCGACAACTCGAACCGTGTGTTGCACGGCGCGTTGCTCGACTCGGAAATTCTGGCCGAGGTTTACCTGGAATTGATCGGTGGGCGGCAGCCGGATTTTGGTCTGTCGACATCCACATCTTCTGCGGACGGCGGCAGCGATGATTGGCGAGCTACACCGCGCAGCACACCATTGCCATCCCGGATCACCGAGGATGAACGCGCAGCACATGAAGCTTTCGTGGAAAAACTGGGCGAGAACGCCTTGTGGACCCGCGCCTGATCCGGACAGGCGCGGGTCAAAACCTTACGCGTCTGCTTTTTGGGCCTGTTCGGCCTGACGGCGCATCAACTCATTGCGATAGAGCGCAACGAAATCGATATTGTCCAGGTTGACCGGCGGGAAGCCGCCATCGCGTGTGATATCGCTGACAATGCGGCGCAGGAACGGGAACAACATGCGCGGGCATTCGATCATCAGGAACGGGTGCAGCTGATCTTCCGGCACACCTTCCACGTGGAACATTCCGCAATAGTCAAGTTCACACAGGAACAAGATGTCATCCATGCCTTTGGCTTTGGATGTCAGGTTCAGCTTGATCGAAACTTCGAACTGATGGTCCGCCGCGCGTTTTTTGGCATCCAGATTCACCTGAACGGCGATTTCCGGTTGTACGTCTCCGGAAACGCCCTTTTGCGCCATCACGTTTTCAAAGGACATATCACGGATGAACTGCCCCAGAACACGCATCTGAACCTGCGGGGCGGCTTGGGCCGCAGTGTTTTCTGCAGCGTTTTCTTCGGCCATGGATCTACTCCAAAAATGAAATTCGCCACTGCTTAGCAAGTTGGGCGCGGCACCTCAATGCTGGTGGGGGCCTTCCACCCATTTCGAAGGCTTCGACGAGTCTTTTTTTGGCCGAACTTCGGTGAATTCCCCATCGATGATATCGCCCTGATCGAAAGGGTTCCCCCGGGTTTGATATCCGGGGCCCGGCCCCATCTGGAACTGAGTCACTGTAACTTTGGATTTCAGGTACCGGAAAACGGCGATGCGGATACCGGGAACTAACAACGCAAAACCAACGGCATCAGTGAAAAAACCCGGTGTCAGCAACAAAGCGCCCGACAACAGGATCATTGCCCCATGGGCCAGGGGTTCGGTCGGATCGTCCAATTCGGCAAAGGACCGTTGCAGCCGTCCAAGCGCCATGCGACCTTGTGTCCGCACCAAAACCGTGCCCAGAACCGCGGTCAGCACTACGATGGCAAGTGTCGGCCACAACCCAATCAAACCACCAACCTGAATAAACAGCGCGATTTCGATTATGGGCACCAACAAAAATGCCAAGAACAGATACATTTGCGTTATCCTTTCCCTTAGGCCGGGCTGTGGACTTGCCACTCACTGTCACCTACATAGTGGCATGAGGCCGTGTATACAAAGTCGCGGCGTTGAAAAGAGAATGAAATGAGCGACAACCCTATGATCCAGCTCCTGGTCCTGGCCGGAATTGCCATTTTCCTGATCCTGCGCCTCAAAAGCGTATTGGGCACGCGTGAAGGCTTTGAAAAACCGCCTGTGCAGCAACAGCCCGAAGCCCATAAATCGCGCCGCGGTTTCGAGGTGATCGATGGCGGCCCGGATCATGACATTACCGACCATGTCGCCGAAGACAGCGAACAGGCGCAAACCCTGGCTGCAATGAAACGTGTCGAGCCCGGCTTCTCGGTCGGCGAGTTCGTTCAGGGTGCGCGCGGTGCGTATGAGATGATCGTGATGGGGTTTGAAAGGGGCAATCTGGATGAAATCCAGCCTTTCCTGTCGGAAGAAGTGTTCGAGACTTTCGTTTCGGTCGTGGCAGCACGTGAAGATCAGGGCCTGACCATCGAGGCTGAATTCATCGGCGTGCGGGAAACCACCCTGACGGATGTGAAATTCGACAAGGACTCAAACCAGGCCGAAATCACGATGAAGTTCGTGGGAGAGCTGACCTCGGTCGTGCGCGATCGCGGAGGCGACATCGTCGAAGGCAACCCGAATACCGTGAAGCGCCAGAAAGACAGCTGGACCTTTGCCCGTGTCATGGGCAAGGACGATCCGAACTGGCTGCTTGTCGCCACGGACGCATGATTGCAACGCTTCGGTCGCTTTTACTGGTGGGCGCAATGACCACCGCCAGCGCTGCCGGAGCCGAGGCAACGCGATCCATTCTGTCGTTTGACGATCTGCAGGGCTGGGCGGAGGACGACCACGGCGCGGCCCTTTCCGTTTTTCTGAACACGTGCGGTGATCTGGATGACCCGGATTGGCGCGCCTTGTGTGGTGTGGCCAGAACATATGAACCGGATGCTGCCCGCGCCTTTTTCGAGTTATTCTTCCGCCCTGTTCTGGTCGAGGATGACAAAGAGGGCCTGTTTACCGGCTATTTTGAACCCGAGCTTGACGGCGCGCGCACCCGGACAGACCGTTTCAAATACCCGATCTACAAGATGCCACCCGAAGCCCGTGCGGAAGGACCATGGCTGAGCCGTCGTGACATCCTGACCGGCGATGTGATGCAGGGCCGCGGGCTAGAGATTGCCTGGGTCGACGACCCAGTTGAGCTGTTCTTTCTGCAAATTCAGGGCTCGGGGCGTATTCGATTGTCGGATGGCGGTGCGCTGCGGGTTGGATATGGTGGTGCGAATGGTCACCCCTATCGGTCGATCGGTGTCGAGTTGGTGCGACGCGGGGTTCTGGGTGCGCATGAGGTCAGCGCCCAGATGATCCGCGCCTGGGTGCGCAAGAACCCCGAGGCCGGTGCCGAGTTGCTGTTTCACAACCCGTCATACGTGTTTTTTCGCGAAGTTTCACGCGTTGCCCCTGAATTTGGACCTTTGGGGGCGATGAACCGGTCGATCACGACAATGCGCTCGATTGCGGCGGACCCCGCCTATACACCATTGGGCGCACCTGTCTGGGTGGAAAAGGACGGTGAAAACCCGTTGCGACGGCTAATGATCGCGCAGGACACAGGCGCGGCCATCAAAGGTGCGCAACGGGCGGACATCTTTTTCGGTACCGGTGAAGAAGCCGGACAGGCTGCGGGCAGGCTGAAAGATCCGGGTCGGATGGTTCTGTTGTTGCCTATTCAGCGCGCCTATGCCCTGTTGCCGGATGAATTCTGATGACCCGGCGCAAACTGACAACCGATGAGATCGAGCTTTGGCGCAAGGTCACCAAACAGGCCGAGCGTCTGCATCCGGACTGTCCTCAGACCGTCCATCCGACCACCCTGCCGAAACCCAGGCCCAGAAAAACACCAAAACCCCGGTTTGAGGTGTTTGAGCTTGGTCAGAACCTTCAGCCGAACTCGAAGCCAAACGATCTGAAACCATCGTTGACGGACGCGCTGCGTGCCGCGCCTGTTCAGATGGATATCAAGGCTTTTGGCCGGATGAAGCGCGGTAAGCTAAAGCCCGAAGGCAAGCTGGATCTTCACGGTATGCGGGTTGATACGGCCCATCCTGCGTTGATCCGTTTTATCCTGAGCGCGCAGGCACAAGGTAAACGACTGGTTCTGGTGGTCACCGGCAAGGGCAAGGACCGCAACGAACCCGGCCCAATCCCGACGCCGCGTGGCGTATTACGCAATCAAGTGCCGCATTGGCTGTCCATACCGCCGTTGGCGAAGGCGGTGATGCAGATCACGCCCGCGCATATCAGTCATGGCGGCGAGGGTGCTTATTACGTCTATCTCAGACGAATGCGCTAAAAATCCCGACGGGCGTGGGAAATACCTGTTCGGACCAGAACGCAAACCAGCACGAAGAACACCCCAACCCAGATGAACTGTGTGTTCAGCGAAACGCCAAGGTCAATCAGAACGCCGGTCAGGCCGGGGCCGATGGCCGACCCCAGCACCATGACAGCCGCGGCCATCGCCTTGATCGCACCGATATGCCGGGTTCCGTAGAATTCGGCCCAGAATGCGCTGGGCAATGTGCTGTTTGCTCCAACGGTCAAAGCCAGGAAGACCAGCCCCAGGGTCGCGCCGCTGATCGAATTGGTTGTGCCCAGAATGACGAACCCAAGTGCGATCGGAAGCTGGTAGTAGGGCATGATCCGGGCGGTCCCCCATTTATCCAGCGCCCAGCCTGCGACAAACATGGAAAACAGAGATATTCCGGTAAAGATCGGGAATAGAGCCACCAGTTGGATATGCTGCCATCCCTTCACATCGGCCAGAAAAACCTGATGGAAGAAAAATGCGGTGATGAATGCGGATGGCCCAAGCACTGATGGCACCATAAACCAGAACAAAGGATGGAACAGAGCGTCCCGCCGGGTCCAGTGTTTTCCCTGCATTCCCGATGCTGAAAACGCGTTGGCGAGGCTTTGTGGAGTTCTCTCTTCTCGCAGCAGCCGCATCAGAACCGGAATACCCAGCGCCGTGATGCCCGCCGCGGCAACCCACAGCCAGCGCCAATCCAGATAGACCATGGCGCCAACAAAAATCAGCGGCAACAACGCCTCACCAAGCGCATAGCCGGTGGATGCGATGGAAAGTGCTTTGCCCCGCGTAACCGTGAACCAGCGGGCCATTGCGACCACGGCGAGATGCGTGCTCATCCCCTGCCCAAATAACCGCAGCAGAAAGATCACCAGCGGTAACAGCAGCAGCCAGGTGTTCAGCGCCATAACAATGGCGGCCAACGCCAGTCCCGCCAACACAACTGGGCCCAATACCCGTACGCGGAAGATATCCGTCAACCCTCCAGCCCAGATCATCACGATTGCAGACAGGGTCGTGCCTAACGTGTACAGCCCACCCCATGCGCCGTGGCTGAGGCCATATTCAGAGCGGATTTCACCAGCAAAGACCGAGATGAAAAAGGTTTGCCCAAAACTGGATAGAAATGTCAGCAGAACGCCGGTCGCAAGCCAGGTCGCGTTGTCCACAAGAAACCGGTGCAGGGAAACCCGCGTCACGGATTGCTCACCTGGGCCTGGCCGGTTTCAGTCAGCACGATTTCTGTTGCGCCAACAGGATTGCGCTGGCTTGGCGGTACGAGGATGTCGATCCCGCGCCGGTCATCGCGCCCAAAGGTTTCGCTGACCCGGCGCACGGAGCGGAGGATAGTCAACAGGGCTGGAGAAGTGGCGGCCACAAAATGGGAAGATTCCGCATCGCTGTTGAAGGCAGTCGTATCCACGATTTCAATCGGATATTCGGACAGTTTCTCGGCCGATCCGATATTGCCCAGCCTTTCACCATCGGCGGTTCCCCTCAGCCGGCCTGAGATGTTCAGGATCTTATCTTTCTTGGACACCATCACGACAAAAGGATCAGGAGGATTGTCGATACTGTTCATCTGCGACCGAAAAACATCCACGTCCAGATCGGGAGAGATCAGAATAACACCTTCCAGATTTCTCTTTGCCCAGCCCGGCTGTTTCAGTTCGGTTTGCCGTATCATCTCCATAGCCAGCGCGCCGCCCATTGAATGCGCCACAAGGGCCACCCGCCTGACCCCCATCGACTTGAGAAGACGAATGGTTTCCTCCAGCCCATCACGGGCAAACAACATGCTGTCCAGATCATAGGCATAACCATAGCCTGTCGCGCGGCTGGGCCATGAATAGACAAGGATTTGACCGGGAATACCGATATCATGTGACAGCTGAGCAGCCCTGAACAATGTCTCTGTCTGAGTGGAGTTATAGCCATGCACAAAAATCGTGACTTCGTCAGCCCCACTCAGCCTGTCCTTCAACTGTTGCGGCCCGCTTAGCTGATCGACCTCTGCCAGTACGAACTGCTTTCTCGGGTCAGGGTTTGCGTATGAAAATTTAAGGCTTCCCGGTGAACGGCCCGGTGGTATCGACACGGTCGTTTCCAGAAATTGCAGGCGTTCTGCGCGGCGGAATCCATACGCGCCATCGGGCTCGCGTGCACGTGTGGTGGCCGCAAAAACTGTTTCGGGAGTTCCGATTTTCAATGCAGATGGGACCGTTTCGGATACGGTCCGGTCGACGCAGGCCGCCAGCACGACCGGACACAGAATGAAGATTAAGAAACGCAGCACAGAAAGCCCCCGGAAACAAGTGCCGACACGCTACCTTATTCTAATCCCGCGTCCAGCACGGCCACGCGCAAAAGCGGCAGAAACCGGCCTGAGCGGTTACAATCTGTAACAGACCGCACCCCTACGAAACCGACCTTTGCCGGTACCGATAGCCTAGACCTCTGTGTCCTCGCCCTGCTCTTTGCGCGGCATTTCTTCGATCAGGCGTGTTTCCAGCAATTGCCCGTTTCGATACAGGATCGGATAGGCCACCGCAGCGATGTGGCTGTTGAATTCCCGGAACGCGCGCAGGGTTTCCAAGTGGATATCGCTAGTCTCAAAGCTTTCCGTACTGCCGTGCTGCAAGCGTTTGAGGTGGCGTTTGCGGCTGTCACGCTCGGCCCGTTTGATTTCGGTTTTCTCAAGGCTCAGCAGACGGGCGCTTTCCAGATCGTCCGAAATCAGAACGTTTGAGGCCAGTTTGAGGTTGGCGAGGATGCCTTCGTGCATCTCAACCAGTTCCGACCAGCCGTCTTTTGAAAATGAAGCACCTTTCTTCCGCATGTCGCCCGCCAGAACAGTCAGCCGCTTGGCAACAACGTCGCCCGCAGTTTCCAGCCGGATTGCGTATTCCATCAGGTCGCGCGCCACTTTTGCGTTCTGCTTTCCGAATGTCTCCTCGGGAATGGCGGCCACGAATTTTCGAACACCCGACAGGCAGTCGTTCACATCTTCGTCCATGTCCCTTACGGCGCGTATCTGGTCCTTGTCGCCGCTGCGGTACAATTCCAGCGACGGGCGGAACATCGACTCGACCAGATCACTCATTCGCAGCAGTTCACGCTTGAGGCTGGACAGCGCCTGGGACGGGCTGCCAGCAGTGCGTACGTCCAGCGCACTGGCCGGGCGACCTGACTGGGCCAGCGCGTTCGCAGATTTCGGGTCCGGAAAAAACTGCTCGAACGGCACTCGCAATCGCCCGCAGAACGGCAGCGCCAGCACCAGCAACGAGGCATTGAATGCCAGGTGCGCATTGACCAGCATCTGACCGCCCTGCAAATCCCCCAGAACACCGGCACGCAGTGCCGCAGTCGCCGCGAAAAGGGTGACTATCGCCCAGCTGCCGCGCAAGGCCAGGTTGGCAAAAGGTATGCGCCTGGCAGGCATCTCCATCCCCCGGCTCAGCCAAACAGGTATGAAGGCTGAACCGAAATTGGCCCCCAATACCAGCGACAGCCCGGCGGCAAACGGAATCGCGCCAATCTGGACCAGCGTCACACACATCAGGATTGCCGCGACCGAGGAATGCATGACAAAGGCCAGTGCGCCGCCGACCAGAAACGCTGTAATATAGTCGCGTGCCAGATACTCGGCGACGGCAGGCAGAAAGGCACTGTCCCGGATCGGGTCCATGGCTTCGCGCAAAAAGCGCAATGAAATCAAGATGAACGCAATCCCCATCAGGATGCGCCCCAATTGCCGGGGCCTCTTGGCCTCGGTCTTGACAAACAGATACCCGCCAACTGCCAGAAGCAAAGGTATCAGCCAACCCAGCTGGAATGACAACACCTGAATAATCAGCGCCGAACCGAGATCAGCGCCCAGCACGATTGCAAGACCGGTGGGAAAGGTCAGGAAACCTCCGGCAGCAAAACCCGATGTCAAAAGGGCAACCGCTGCCGAGCTTTGCAGAACCACCGCCATCACAATACCCACCATTGACGCCTGCGCATAATGGCTTTGGCCCGTCATGAGGCGCTGGAACGAAGCCCCATAGCTGCGCTCGATCCCAGTGCGGACCATCCGCACTGCGTAAAGCAGCAGCATCGTGGCTCCGGCCAGGCTGATGAGAAAGCTTACTATCGCCATGATCCTACCCGTTCACCAAGTCCAACATTTCCCCGTGCAGCTCGGGTGTAGCCGCTGAAATCACCCGGCCGTCAGAATTCAAGTCAAGCGGCTGACCCTGCCAATCTGTCATCACCCCACCCGCAGCTTCAACCACGGCCAGCACTGGCAGGTAATCATAGGGCTGTAGATCATAGTCGATCACAGCATCCACATGACCCGCCGCCAGCAGGGCATGGGGGTAGCAATCATAGGCGAACCGTCTGGTCTGTCCAGATTGCATCAGCCTGTCGAATAACGCCGGATGATCGCGATAGATCTTGTCCCCTTCGTTTACAAAAAGAATGGACTGATCCAGCCGCGTTTGGGCCGAAGTCGTGATCGCATGGCCATTCAACGTGGCGCCCTGGCCAAAAACGCCGGTAAACACTTCATTTATCGCTGGCATGCCGATCACGCCGATATCCGGTTTTCCGTCAACCAGATGCCCCAATAGAAATCCAAACAGCGGATGACCTGACAGGAATGACCGGGTTCCATCGATCGGGTCGATGATCCAAACCTCGCGGCACTCCTGCCCTTCGAACCCATGTTCTTCTCCAAAGACGCCGTGATCGGGGAAATACTGTTCAAGATAGGCGCGAACCTGGGATTCAACACCCTTGTCGGCCTGTGTCACCGGGCTTTCATCCGATTTGAACTCGACCCCCAGCGCGCCACGAAAATACCCCCGCGCTGCTTCGCTGGCCAGGTCAGCTATCTTTACCGCATGAGACAGCAGGTCGGCGCTTTCGTCGGTCTGTGAGGTCCTTGGATTCAGCATTCGATTCTATCCTGTTTAGCGATGAAGCGCGGGTATTGGAGGCGATAAGTTAGAAAGCCCCTTGTCGGCGTCGGTCTGGGTAAAGCCCAAACAAAAGCCTTTGGCACTCACTTTTTGTCTGAAGTGAGTCTTGCTGCATCGGGGTCCTCAAATTCCACCACAAGTTTCCACAGTAATCCCACAAAACCACCCAAATACAACAAAAAAATCTTACATTACCTCGTATTCAAGATAAATGTGTGGATTTTGTGAAATAACATGTCGACCATTTTAGGTGGAATCAGGCCAGTTGTCTGCAAAACAGTCATACCCCAATGTCAGAGGCCCGTTGGAGGTTAGAAAGCTTGAAAAAAGCCGTGCATCTTACTCGTGCTATTTGCCCGAAGTCGATGAAGACAAGTTCCGCGCTGACCATACAGCCCGCAGAAAAGCCACCTGTTTGGCGCGTTTTCGTTTTGAAAACAAAACCAGAGGTGAAGCCACCTGCAGTAAAGCACTTATCAATGCATTCAAAAAAGGAGCCGGGCGTTTGTGTTTGCGTGCCGCGTAAACACGCGAGCGACCCATGTGCCAGGCTTTGATCGCAGCTATCTTTGGGTTTTTGGGAGAAGATTCTCCACCAATATGGGTTACTTCCGCGTCGGGAAGGAATATCAAGGGCCCCACTTGTTCATTCAAACGCAGACAGATGTCGTCATCTTCGTGGTACAAGAAGATATTTGCATCGAATCCACCGACCTTCTCGAACGCCGACTGGCGCACAAGCAACGCTGCGCCAGACAATATCGGAACCTGTAAATCAGTATCGGTTTCAATCCCGCGCAACCACTTATTACGTGGTAGCAAGACACTGGATCGTTTCAGCAACCCTTTGCCAGACTTTTGGGTAAATGCCGGATTGAATGCTGAGGCAGTTTTGTGCAGGTCTGCGCCGGCCAGCAACTTCTCCAAGCTTCCCTTCAATAAGCGCGCATCTGGGTTCAAAAACAACAAGAACTCGGTCTCGACCCCGGCCGCACCCTGGTTACACCCTACCCCAAACCCCGCGTTCTGGTCGTTTAGAATGAGTTTGGCGTTCTTGAGTTGTGCGAGCCGCTCTAGCTCTTCTAAATCGTCCGAGCCATTATCGACTAACACTATGGGAACACCATCGGGAACCGACGCCAGCATCTGAGGAAGAGTGCTGACGCTGTTGTAGGTTACACTGATAATTGTAACTCGCGGTTCCAATGCTTATCCGTACGTCGTCAGTTCGCAAATTCGATGATATTGAACTAGTTTTAATTCGTCTTTCCTTGGAAAGACTTTCCTAACAAGCCAGATCTACCTCACCTAAGTCGTCCAAATGGCATCGTCAAGTTATTGTTTGCAATCCAAATTGGCCAATGCGCTGGGTGATGATCAGTAGATTCCCCGACCTCGCCTAAGGCATTTTCGCGTTCCGCATTCCTTCAGTTTTCGTGCCATGTCCGTCGTCAGGGTTTGGAGTAGCCCCCCGAAAGTGGCCTACCAACTGGGATAGGCCTTTTGCTCTGAAACCCATTTTCCGGCCATTTTTGACTTGAGTTTTCCGCAACGAGTCCTTGGCTGGGAGAAGGAGTGGAAGCGATGTGTTGATTTCCGCTGAGAAGTGAGCCGGTAAGCCAGATAATTTTCACTGAGAATTGACCCATGTGAGCACATTGCCCCGACGTTTTCGTTTGGGGAGATTTGGAGTGATCGACATGGGATTTTTGAGTGTCATACGACGCTGGGCATTGCGTGACAAAATGCCAATTCGCGAGATTTCACGGCGCACGGGGCTGTCTCGCAACACCATCAAAAAGTATCTACGCGAAGGCGCTGTAGAACCGAAGTTCAAGACACCGCCGCGTTCTAGCAAATTGGATCCGTATGCGGATCGGTTGTCTGCCTGGCTGCTCGCCCAGACACGCAAGCCCCGCAAGGAGCGGCGCACGGTGAAGCAGATGCATGCTGATCTGGTGAAGCTGGGTTATGAAGGATCCTATGGCCGTGTTGCCGCATTCGCGCGGACGTGGCGGTCAGATCGGCACCGTGCGGAACAGACGACGGGACGCGGAACTTACGTGCCGCTGGTATTCCAGCCGGGTGAAGCGTTCCAGTTCGACTGGAGCGAAGACTGGGCCAATATCGGTGGAGATCGGGTCAAGCTTCAGGTCGCCCATATCAAACTCTCACACAGCCGGGCTTTCCTCGTGCGAGCCTATCCGTTGCAAGCGCATGAGATGCTGTTTGACGCCCATTGGCATGCGTTCCGCGTGTTTGGTGGCGTTCCCGGCCGCGGGATTTACGATAATATGAAGACGGCCGTGGACCGTGTGGGCCGAGGCAAGCAGCGTGACATCAATGCCCGCTTCAAGGCCATGGCCAGCCATTATGTTTTTGAACCAGAGTTCTGCAACCCTGCTGCGGGTTGGGAGAAAGGTCAGGTCGAGAAGAACGTCCGCGATGCGCGCAACCGGCTGTGGCAGGTCATGCCCATCTTCAAGGATCTGGGCGAGCTGAACCAATGGCTTGAGGATCGCTGTGTCGCCCTATGGGCCGAGACAAAGCACCGGGAATTGCCGGGTACTGTTGCTGATGCATGGGAAGCTGAGAAGCCCACGTTGATGGCGCTGCCGCCCGCCTTCGATGGATTTGTCGAACACAGCAAACGGGTATCGCCGACATGCCTGGTGACCTTCGAACGCAACCGGTACAGCGTGCCGGCCAGCTTTGCCAACCAGCGTATCAGCCTGCATGTCTACCCCGAACGTCTGGTCATCGTGGCTGAGGGCCAAACCGTTTGTTCACATGAGCGGATCATAGAGCGGTCACATCGCAAGCCTGGCAGAGTGGTCTACGATTGGCGTCACTATTTGGCAGTCATCCAACGTAAACCGGGTGCTCTGCGTAACGGTGCGCCGTTCACAGAGATGCCAGATGCCTTCCGTCGACTCCAGGATCATATGCTCCGCAAAGAGGGTGGTGACAGGGAAATGGTCGATATCCTGTCACTGGTTTTGCATCACGACGAGGACGCAGTTCTACGCGCCGTAGAATTGGCGTTGGAAGCCGGGGTTCCTACCAAGACGCATATCCTGAACCTGCTGCACCGCTTGATTGACAAGAAGCAAACAGACCTTCCAGAGATCGACCCACCAGATGCGCTGGCTTTGGAAACGACCCCGAAGGCAAACGTGGACCGCTACGATGATCTGAGACAAACCGGGAGAAGCGCCATGCGTCATGATCCAGCAGGAGCTTCCGTCGTGATCATGCTGCGCAGCCTCAAGCTGTATGGCATGGCAAATGCAGTAGAGGATCTGGTCGCTCAGGGCGCGCCCGCCTTCGAGACCGCAACACCGATGCTGTCTCAGCTTCTCAAAGCTGAGATCGCTGAGCGGGAGGTGCGGTCAATCGCCTATCACACCAAGGTGGCGCGCTTCCCTCTTACAAAGACCTCGCAGGCTTCGACTTCAAATCCAGTGAGATCAACGAGGCCACTGTCCGGCAATTGCACCGCGGAGAGTTCATGGAAAATGCAGAGAACGTTGTCCTGATCGGCGGCCCCGGTACTGGCAAGAGCCACATCGCGACTGCCATCGGCGTTCAGGCCATCGAACATCACAGGCGTAAAGTCCGCTTCTATTCGACAGTGGAACTGGTCAATGCGCTGGAGCAGGAAAAGGTGCTAGGCAAAACCGGGAAGATGGCTGAGATGATGACCAAGGTCGACTTGGTCATTCTCGACGAGCTCGGCTACCTGCCATTCAGCTCATCCGGCGGCGCACTGCTATTCCACCTGCTCAGCAAGCTCTATGAGCGCACCAGCGTCATCATCACAACCAACCTCAGCTTCTCTGAATGGGCGCAGGTCTTCGGGGATGCAAAGATGACAACAGCTCTCCTCGACCGCCTCACGCACCGCTGCCACATCCTCGAAACCGGTAACGACAGCTACCGCTTCAAGGCAAGTTCTGAAGCAAGGAAAACGAGAAAGGAAACGCCAACATTGACCACAACATAAACGCTGAGACATAAACAAAGGTGGGTCAAATCTCGGTGAAAATACCGGGTCACTTCTCAGCGGAAATCAACAGACGGGAAGATCATGATCGAGCATTCAGTGCATGGGCAATCTCGGCAATGCGGAAAACTCTATGCCCAGGTGGCAGAGGGGTGGGTAGCACAGCAAAACGGGCACGGATTCTACATCCAATCGGCCCAGATCAAGGGGCCGGGTCAATTTTGGTCGCTCCCCCACCCCTAGTCAGACCAAACTTCACCTCGGTCTCTTGCCATGCAGCCGCCGATTGAGCTGACGGGCCAGTTCTCGACACAGTTTACGGGGTGACGTGAGCTTCTCTTCAAGACCTGCAAGTCTGCCCTCAAGTTCGGCAATCTCTTCTTCAAGGGTCAACACCTTGTTTTCGGCAATGAGCCTGCTCTCCTCAGACGCACGCCTATCACGCTCCTCGTCTAGAAAAAAGAACAAGTGATTTACAGGGTGTTCAATTAGGGGCGGCGGCACACAATTCTGGCTCTTAATAGCAGAAACGAGTGCATCACTGGAATGGTTTCGTTCGAAACACGCACGTGACCGACTGGCATGATCCGATAGAATTTCTGGAGATAGGCCAGCGAGTACCTCAAAAAGCTCTTCTTCCGTTTGCCAAGTCAGTGCGCCCGGATAGGCCACGTCAGCTCCGCAAAACATGCGGTGGCGATAATTCTGATGCATCAATAGGGGGATGCCTGCGGCCATAGCCTCAATTGTTGATTTCCCGCCACCTGTTGGAAAGGAACCAAGAAAAATGTCGACATTTTCGTCGATCAAAGCCTGCGCGACAGAAGGCGCGTAGGAAATAAACTTTACCCGATCAAGTGGGACGCCATTGTCTACAAAACTCTTTTCGATGGAGCTACTGAGATTGGTTGACAAGGGTCCGATATGAACGTGGGTTCCGCCCGTGGCCTTGAGGATTTTTGGCAGAAGCGATGCATAGTCGAAGGCGTAGCCATTTGTTGCAAATTTGTCCGCTCGTCCGACGGAACAACTTCTCCAGCAATGGTTTTTGTTGAACTCCCTATTTTGTACACCTACATCATTGCGCAGGATCAGGGGCCAGTAGATATTATCTGTGATCCCAAAATTGTGGCGACAATTCTCGAATGCCATATTAGCGAGATCGACGTGTCGAAACTGCTTGCAAGTCACACCAAGACTGAGGTGATGATCTGCATGGTGGACGAAGATGGTATTGGGGATACCTGCAGCCAATGCGGCGCAAAACCCGATGGTATCCTGATGATGGAAGAAGAGAAGAAGATTTTCCGGGGCCTTGTCACAAAGGTATTTACAAACACTATCCAAGCGCGCGGCACTATCCACGCCCTGCACAGTAGTCACCTCCACTTGGTTGAATGCCGCGAATTCCTCCGCAATTGCGGTATCGGCCCGGTCAAAGCAGTCCGTCAGCAATATTGTGACCGGCGAGTCGAACAGGTTTAGATTCACGATGTCCGCCATAACCTGTTCGTGGCCGCCGGCCCTAGAAAGCTCGGAGGCGATGATAACCGTGCCCGAACGATCTGCCGCATCTCGCGGGACGCTGCATTTGATTTCTTCCGCGATGTCCTGGCAGAGCGCATCCAGTTCTTCACTTCCCAATACACGGGTTATTGCGCGTGGATTAGTTAGAATTGAATCGACGAACCATCGAACACTGTCGAGCGCAGAAGCAATATCTCTGATGGCGAGCGCGTTGCGAATCTGATTTTGCAGCGTGGCCAATTCTGGCAGGGTCGTACCTCTCATGATGACTTGATAGCCTTAAGAACTCGTTCGGAAACCATGTCGACTGCCTCTAGGGGCATCTGCGGGCCACAAGGAAGGCTTAGCACTTCGTCGGCTAGCCGACGTGCGACTGGAAAGTTGTCTGGTGTAAACCCCAGATCAGCATAGGCCTCCTGCATATGCGGCGGAATCGGGTAATGGACTTGTGTGCCGATGCCTGACTTGTTCAACGCCTCTTGCAGCTGCTGTCGCTGCTGGACCCGCACTACAAAAAGGTGCCAAGCCGATTGGAAACCCTCAGGCTCAATCGGCAGGACCACACCAGGTGCATTGGCAAGCCGCTCCCGGTAGAGTGCTGCAATCTTGGCGCGATGCGCATTCCAAGCGTCAAGGTGATCAAGTTTGACTTTCAGAACAGCCGCCTGGATCGGGTCGAGCCGGCTGTTGATGCCGCGGACCTTATTCACGTATCGCTCTTGCGACCCGTAATTGCGTAGAATGCGGATGCGTTCAGCAACATCGGCGTCATTTGTCGTTACCGCCCCAGCATCGCCCAGAGCGCCAAGATTTTTGCTTGGATAGAAGCTCCACGCGACCACGTCGCCGTGTTGTCCGATCTTTTCTCCTCGATATCGCGCACCGTGTGCCTGTGCGGCATCTTCAACAACGCGCAGATTGTATCGGCGCGCAATACCCATTATCTGCCCGAGGTCGGCAGGTAGGCCGTAAAGGTGCAACGCGACGATAGCGCGTGTACGGGGCGTGATCACTGCTTCAATATGGCTTGGGTCGATATTGTGTGTCGCCATTTCTGGCTCCACCGGTACAGGTGTAGCGCCAGCAATGCTGACGCCAAGCCACGTCGCGATGTACCCATTTGAAGGCACGATCACCTCGTCGCCTTCACCGATACCCAGTGCGCGCAACCCAAGATGTAAGGCGTCCAGACCACTTGCTAGACCGACGGCATGCGCCGAGCCGCAGTATGCTGCAAAGGCGGTTTCGAAGTGATCAACTTCTTCGCCAAGGACATACCAACCTGATGCCAGAACACGAGTGACAGCTTCATTGATGTCCGATTGCAAGGTGCGATAGGCCTCGCCGAGGTCGAGGAAAGGAACCTTCATTGCAAAGCTCTTTTGAGGGCAAGGAATGTGTCGTAGTCCCGGATGTAATCAGCCTCGTCGTAATAGTCTGAAGTGAGCACAAGACAGACGGACCCCGCATCGAAATTCACCTCGGAGGCCCAGATCATCGGTGGGACATGTAGGCCTAGCCAAGGCCTATTCAGGTGGATGGTTCGTTTTGCAATACCATCATCGGCTTCAACATCAAAACTTCCCGAGAGGCAAATAAGAAACTGATGCAGTGCGCGATGAGCATGTGCACCACGACTTTCAGCAGTGGGAACGTCGTAGAGATAGAAGACGCGCCGGATGTCGAAAGGCACATGCCTTTCGGATTCAATAAAGGTCAGATTGCCTCGGACATCGGAACGCTTAGGCAGTTCTAGAATTTTTAGGTCAGAGACGTTTGGCTTCATAGGGAGTCTAGTTGAACCATGTAGAACTCATGAGCAACCCCTCCGCCACCGAATTCTGTCTTGAATCGATAAAGTCCGGCGTTAAGGACATGACCATGGTCTTCGTTGCTTGAACCGAAATCGAAGTATCGCACGCCAGCCGATTTGGCATCTTTGATTGAGGTATCGAATACTGCATCGAGAGCGGACACAGCATATCCGTCTTCGCTCGAGGCGATATACTGCGCGTGCCAGACCTGTCGCGAAGCGAACAAAAGGGTTCCTGCGACGATTTTGTCGCCTATGTGTGCTGTGCGTAGCTTAATTTCATCCGGGAATCGTCCCGCGAGATCCTTGATCTCGGTACGGGAGTGCACCGGTCGCGTCTTGTGTTTGCGTGCGAGATTGTCTTCTACCACATCCCATAACGCGTCCAGCTTCGCAATATCTGCACTGACACTCACGACGCGTCGCGCCTTTTTTAAGGACCTTTTGCGTCGACTGGAGACGGGTCTACGAAACGATAGGTCAATAGTGCTGGAGAGATCGCAGCGCTGGCGTTCCGCCCCAAGGCGGAATAGCGCATAGAGGTCGTCTGCTGCGGGTGACCGCGCATAAATGTGAGGCACCGGCTTGTAGAGCAACCGGTCACATCCGACGCTTCGGTAGTGTGCCGCAACTGCATGAAAAGCGTCAATCGCGCTTTCTCCCGTAAGTTGCCCGGCGTGAACGAACCCGCCATAAGTTGCGCCGGGATGACTGACCACAAGCGTCGCATCGTTCGGTGCGCGTGCCGCGGGAAGTATCGCGCGAAGCTGGTCTTTGTCATAAAGGAGGAGCGAAAGATCCTCGAACCTGTCGCCGTGGTAGGACAAGAAGCGACGGCTGTGCAGCAGCGTCGCGTTAACAGCAACATGGCAAAATGCGTCCCAAAGTGGGCTATCATCCAATGAAAAGGGTTTAATCACTAGGGTCATTCAGCAAGTTCCGCTACCGCAAAACCAGCGGCACCGAAGCCGTCGCCGTTGTAGAAACACCAGGTCCGGCCCTGCGCTTCGACCACAGCCGAATACATGATTGCTTTTCCGTCGAAACCACCCGGCGTGACATCAAGACCCATCTCCGTATCTTTGCGCGTCCACGAAAGTCCGTCGCTGGATTCCGCATAGCCAAGGCGGTAGGCTCCAAGCGAAGTACGGCGAATTGAATAGAAGAGCTGATAGTCGTCTGGCCCGCGCTTAACCACCCAAGGACGGCCGAACCCGTGTTCGTCGCCGTCGGTCAGTGCCATCGACACGCAGCCCCGAGAGGGCCAGGTCATGCCGTCGTCCGACTCCGCATAGCGCAAGTCGTAAACCGGCATCTGTTTTCCAGCCACGTCGATCCAACGGCTTCCCGCGACATACCACATGCGAAATTTTCCATCGTTCAGAAGCACGAACGGACCGCCGCGAAAGTACAGCTCCTCATCCGAGCGATCGAGGATGGGTGTGTTCGAATAACGCTGAAACGTCTTTCCATTGTCTTCGCTTATAGCGAGGCCGGTCATGATGCGATAGCGGATGTGATGGCAGATCTCAAACCCGGCGTAGTAGAGAAAGATACGGCCGCATGGCGCACGCACCGGACTTAGCGCCATGATGCCGTTGTCGTCGAAAGATCCGGGAATACCGGGACCGAGGACCGGGCCGTCCGATTGCCCAACCACGCGGGTAGGGTCCTCCGCCAAAACATCGACATATTGAATGTGCCCGCGGCCTTTGGAATCGAGCACAGTGACGAAGACACGCAGTGTGTCTTCGTCTATTCGGAAAGGCGTTGGACCCATCCCGTGAGTGTAGCCACCAAGCTGTTTAGTGGGTGCCCAGACGATGCCACGTTTGTTCCAAATCAAGACCGCACCTTAAACATACGCTTAGGCGTTACACGTGAGGGGGCCGGCTGTTCACCCTTGAAAAGCTGGTTTGCTTCTGTGTTCTGAAGAAGTGTGACACCCGGACCGATCCAATTATCCTCGCCAATCGTGAGATTGTTAGCAAGCGAAGCGTTCACGCCGAGGAATGAGTTTTCACCGATGTCGCAGAATCCAGAGATCACAACGTGGGAAGACACGAAGCAATTGTCGCGGATCCTGCTGTGATGCCCAATGTGGTTGCCGCTCCACAACACGACATTGTCGCCGATCTGTACGAATGGCTGGATCGTGTTGTCTTCGAAAACGAAGCAGTGTTCACCGAGAGTAACGTTGTGCCAAACCGATGCACGGCTCGATATATAGGACGCGGGTTTGAAGTGCTTTGCCTTTGCGACCTCGTAAAGGCGCGTTCGGAGGCGATTGAGCTGCGTGTAAACCAGCGCAGCGTAGAAATGCACGCGCTCGGGGTCGAAATAATCTTCGATCCTCTCAATAGGAACCACGGGTAGCCCGAACTTCGTTTCTGAAGTAAGGTATGCCTCTTCAACTGCGAAACCTTTCACCTCAAATTTCGAATCGTGTGTAAAGCATTCATAGGCGACTTCTGCGAAGGCATGGTCGCCCAAAATAACCACTTCCGATGTCTTGTCCATGCTCGCACTCTCCCGCTTCTAAGGCCGCACAATTAAGATGTCTTCACGCCGGTTTGCCATAGGGAGTTTTGGGCTCTGCGGCACGACATAGGCGTCAAAACCAGCGCTCCTTGCCCGCTGGAGCAAGCCAAAGATGGCAGCATCGTCAATTTGTCCAGGGGTTGGCACGTTGAACCGAACATCAGGTGCATCGTCCGTTTTCATGAAAGCCCGGTGAAAGTCTGCACCGGCGTCGCTTGCAAAGAACCTCTTGCGCTTCGAGATGTTGGGAATGTCACCGATCAGCAGTTGACCACCCGGCGACAGCAGACTGAGGGCCTCATCCAGGAACCTAAAAACGGACCCTTCTTCGAATGCATAATGAAGAACACTGTAACACAGGATCGCGTCGATTCGCCCTTTTTCCTCCGCAAGAAAGCTTGGGCAATTGGGGAAGAGTGTATCGATTTTTTGAATATCTTCACTGTCGGGTAGTTGGGAAAGCATCTCTTTGCCATCCAGCAGCGAAAGGGCGTGTTGGTTACGTGCGCACAAGTCAATAAGCAAGAAAGGCAGATCGCTGCAACCGGGACCTATGTCAACGACCCTCCGGGCTTTTCCCGAAAGATTCGTCAGCTTGGCGCAGATATCCAAAAAAATCTCTTCTTCTTGGCCCTCGCGATAGGTGTCCGGAAATCCAATTTTTTCATAGCGCGAAAGGTTACTGTCACTAGCCATACGCTGAAAGTCGGCAAACCCGATGTTGGAGAAATCAGTCTTGGGTGGCATTCCGCTTCTCCTTCATGTGTGCCGTCTTGGCGTGTGAATAACCACAATAAGTGCGTTCCTTAACAAAAAACTGCCGTCGCAGACAAGAGATCCTGCAATCACCCGCGGATGTATCGAAGTGCTCTCTCAATTTTTGGAACCTAGATTGAGGCCCATGATCCAGTCCCATGTCTCTTGCAGTCCGGTAAGCATGTCTGTTTCAGCAGACCAATTGAAGGTTTCAAGCGCCGCCGAACAGTCAAGGACGGAAACTGGCACATCGGTAGCGGGCGCCGGTTTAAAGCGACGTTCGAAGGCGCGTCCCGTCACATCCTCCATGGCTGCCAACAATTCTACAAGTGACGTACCGCTGCCGCTGCCGGCGTTGAAGACACCTTCTTTCCTGGAGGTGCCAGCAAGGGTGCAAAAGCGCGCCAGATCGCGAACGAAAACGTAGTCGCGCACAACTGAGCCGTCGCCCCAGACCTCCACCGCTGCGCCATTGACGATCTGGTTGAGGAACGTGGCGACTACGCCCTGAACACCGGTGTGGCCCTGTCGAGGTCCGAACGGATTCGACGCCCGTATGATGATGGGCGACAATCCCCGAGTGCGCCGGTACATTTCCAAATAGCTTTCAATTGCGACTTTAGTGATACCATAGGAGTTGATGGGGCGAAGTGGGTGCGTTTCGTCTATGGGAACGGTTTCCGTGATCCCGTAAACGGTACCGCCAGAGGAAAGGAACAGAAGTCGCGAGACGTTTGCATCCAGCATCGCTTCGACAAGTTGTTGCGTTCCTAGAAGATTCTCGCGTACGTCCCGTTTGGGATCGAGAGCCGCGGTGCTCGGAAACGTGGTGGAGACGAGGTGAAACACGGCCTCCATCCCCTCCACAGCATCGCGCACGGCAGCCTGGTCAGTGAAATCGCCGAGCCGGTATTCTACCGATGGCAAGGCCAGTCGGAAGCTTTCCTCGTTCCGGTCGAATATTCGAATTTCATGGCCGTCTCGAAGAAGGGCATCGACCACGTGAGAGCCGATGAATCCACAACCACCAAGCACTAAGATCTTCATGGGTCGTCCCGCCAAATCCATTTTGAACTGCGTCTCATCGAGTTAGCCCGCGCACATTAGTCACACCGGTGCGATAACCGAAACTCGCTGGCGCCACACCAAAGAGCCGCTCAATCGCGTGCAAGGACGAGCCGTCGTAAGGCACGGGTTCTGCCGGATAATCGTTCCACCCCAAGTTTAGCTCAAGAAATCGTTCGATCAAATCCGCGCGCGCCCAGAACATAGTACCCATCGGGTAGTTAATATGCTGCGGAAGTTTTGTTATCCCTAGTCGTTGTGCGATGTGACCGGCGATAGCCTTGTTTTTCGCCCAACCGAGAAGATTGGGATCGTCAGGATAAACTATGCCGACCTCCGGCTTCTTTGCCATAGCCGTCACAATCCGGTCGAGCATTGTCGGGTCGATCTTACCGCCTACGGTATTTTGCATTAGGAATTCGACCCAGTTCGCAACGACCTTTCGATCCTGAACATCCCCGGATTTTTTCGTGTGCAGATGCCCAACAATGTCGAAATCCGCCGCCATCTCCTGACCGAATTCAGTAAGAAACGGCGCAATATCTCGACCTCTATTCGGGACAGCTCGCAGAGCGACAACCTGCTCGTTGTAAGTGCTTATAACGTCTTTAACCAGCTCTAACTGGCTTTGCGGTGCGCTTACGAACAAGCTGGGTTTTACTTGGTTCGCAGACAAGCGCGTTAAGATGTTTCCGACTTCATCAGGGAAAAATGCGTGGATATGAAGGGCCACTTTTGTCGTACGCAACACATCCGGGTCGATGCCGCTAGTCTCATTTATAACTTCGGACTTCCAGCGCCCTTCCGGACAGCCTTCGTCAATATAGGAAATGAAGGGGTCGTTGGACAATTTCCATCCGTGTTCCTCCGCGTAGATCAGAGGATTGAAGCCTGGCACAGGTTTCCGTGAAGGTGCACCGCTCACATTTGAATTCAGGTAGTTCTTAATGTCCTGATCCTGGGTCGTCTTCTCTTTAAGTGGATTACTGAAGAAGTCCTGTCGAAATGCGCCCGACGTTTTCAACCGCTTCGCATCCCTGATAATGTTTTCCGATTTACACCCGCCCCTAACGACTAGGTTCTCCAGCCGATGGGTGTATGCCGCAAAATCGAAGGTTTCGCGCGCCAACTTCTGGCTTCGTGCCAGTACGTCCGCAAGAAGGTCAGCATCATGAGCCAACGCAACAATCTTTTCGGCCATCTCTGTCGTGTCAAGGAAGCTAGCTATACAGGCCTCTTTCAAGCCCGCGGACTCTAACAGGTCGGCTATGCCCGTCGTGCGCTCAAAGCAAACCATAGGCTTGTTCGCAACAAGCATATCGATAGCCACGTTCGGAAGTGGGTCGAGACGAGACGAAAGCAACAACAGATCCGCGGTTTTGTAGACGTGTTCGATCTCTGTCGTTGAGCGCACGATTTGCACTTGCGATTGAATCCCTGCCCGTTCGATCTGATCCGCCAAGTAGGCCGAACGCTGTGTGTCACGAACTGGATCGTAGCCGTGTCCGAACCAAACGAACCGGAAGCGTCCACCTCCGGGACCCCGAATGACCCTATTGGCCACTTCAACGAACAGATCAATCCCCTTGCGTGTTTCAATCGTACCCGCACCGATAACGACAAAGGTTTCATCCGCTGCTCCGCCAGGTCTAAGCACACTGTCTAACCAGGCCGTTTCGATCTTGTTGGGCGCTTCGTCGGCCGATTGGCTACTACACTTGCCCTGAGGCAAAATATGGACATTCACCGGCCTTTCCACCCCAAGTTCGGAAAGCACATTGTCCAAAGTTATGTCCGCGGAGAACACGACATGGTCCGCGTTCACGAGGACATCAGAGAATGCGGTCGTAGGCCGAATGTAGGTGGCAAATTCATGCAGTAGGGCGACCGACGGAATGCCTGCCGCCCTGAGGCCGGGAAGGGTGGATCTGGATTCAACACTGTTTACGAATCCGGCCCTTACACCATTCTTGGCGCAAATCTCTACAATCCTCTTTGTAATTTCAGCTTGTTTTACGGACCTACGGTTAAGTTCGAAAAACTCTACGCTCTCGGCTCGAAATTCATTAGCAAGTTCGCCACCACCAAGGGTGACGGATATAACATTGTGGTTTTTGCCAAGCTCTTTAACGAGGTTCAAAGCAAGTATTGGAGCACCTGTCCGAGTGGCATCATGACTCACAACCATAACGGTGCTGTCATGTTTCCGATTCGTCACTTTGGCTAGGGTCGAACCCCTCGAAGAGTTATCTTGGTTTTTGGTGCGTGCAAAGCTGCCGCCACCGTCTGAACTTTCGAGTGCGCCCATCTCAGCCAAATGTTGTATTGAGCGCTTGGGGTCGCGCTTTTTGGCCGAGGACAAAAAGCGCTCTCGGCGGCGTTCGGAAAACAAAGACTCCTGTCTGGCAAGCCAATAAAGAAACTTGCTTACTTGTTTGTGCTTCAGCGATTCCCAGGGCTTGTCCCGTGCTTCGGCCAATTCATAAAAAAGATTTTGGCTTTCCTGAGACGTAGTGCGCAGGTATTCAAGTTCCGCAGCTGTTCGCGACAGTTCTGCGAGAATCTCATTGCGCGAAGCTTGTGCATTCTCGGCATCCAATTCCCGCAACGTGTGGGGACCGCTTGTTTCATTGGATTTATTTTTTGACATTCAGAAATCTGCTTATGCAATAGAGTGTAATTTGGCCAGCTGAGGCCCCTAAATGGTGGAGCCAGCCCTGAACACTTATGACTACCTCAACTTTTGGTTATCCAGTTCGTCCGAAGTGGCTACGACCACGCTGGATAATCAAACAATTTCCTTCATGTGGTCGCTGATGTACGGTTGTCATACTTGATTGTTCCTCTGGATCAAGCTTTTTGAGGTCTGTGTCCTTCCAAACTGAACTGGTCAGCTGGATATCGCCAAATTATCAGATGATCGCGAAGCAAAACCTGGCGCGTCTCCACCGGGTGGGCCGGTTTGATTGTTAGTGCAATGCTGGCCTTTGGTCCATCAGCAAGGTGCTTTTCGGCGCAGGCGGACGATACCCCAATGCGCTATGCGGCCTGACGGTGTTGTAGTGGACGTGTCAATGCTCGATCCGGATTTGGATTTCCCACAAGCTGTAGAAGAATTCACCAGTCAACAGGTTGTAGCGGAACCGTGCGTTGAAGCTTTCGCAGTATTTGTTCTCCCATGGTGATCCCGGTTTGATGTAGGCCGTATTCGCCCCGACCGCCGCGATCCAGCCACATACCATCTGCGCAATGATTTCGGTCCCGCAACATATTAGGAATGATGTTGATAAAGAGGCTATGTTTGCCTGCGCGGCCATCAAATAGCGCAGCAGGCGATCATAGTCTGTTCTCGGGTCTTACGTGATTTTGCGACAAACCACCCTGCAGAGGAGACCGTCTACGACGCACAGCCAACCCTTCTTCGCGATAGAGCCGGAACAGTTTCTTGTGGTTCACCTCAAAACCTTCCCTGGCTAACAAGATGCCCAAACGACGATAGCCGAACCGACGACGCTCTTTCGCCAGTTCGTGCAGCCTTTTGCGTATTGCACCATCGCCCTGATCCCGCTTCTGATACTGAAAGACTGACCTATGCAAATCAGCCAATTCACACGCCCAACGCTCAGACAAGCCGTACCAATCCATCACATCGCGCACGGCTCGTCGCTTCACATCAGGCGTCAGTAGTTTTTTGTCGCGAGATCCCTAAGGGCTTCATTGTCCAGCATCGCATCCGCCAACATGCGCTTCAGCTTGTTGTTCTCGTCTTCCAGCGCCTGCTGCGTCTAGGCATCAGACACGTTCATGCCGCCAAACTTTGCTTTGTACCTATAGAAGGTCGCATCACTGATGCCGTATCTGCGACAATGCACCTGCGCTTTCACGCCTGCCTCATACTCTTTGATCATCCCAATGATCTGCTCATCACAAAATCTGCGTTTCATGGTCCATCCTTTTCTTGGATGGAATTCTAGGCTCAGGACCCATTGATTTGCGCGGAGGGTCGTGATTCACGGTTCGAAAAACGAGCGGTGAACATGTCTGATCTTTTCTGGCTGACGGATGCGCATATGGCGCGTCTTGAGCCCTTCTTCCCGAAATCCCACGGCAAGCCCCGAGTCGATGATCGACGTGTTTTGAGCGGTATTATCTTCGTCAATCGCAACGGGTTACGATGGCGTGATGCGCCTACAGCCTATGGCCCGCACAAGACGCTCTACAATCGCTAGAAGCGGTGGAGCGACAAGGGTGTCTTCGCCCGGATGATGGCGGGTCTGGCTGCCGAGCACGGCGAACAGAAGACTGTCATGATCGACGCGACCTATCTCAAGGCCCACCGAACAGCGACCAGCATGGGCGTGAAAAAGGGGGGCGCGGACGCCTGATCGGACGCACCAAGGGAGGAATGAACACCAAGCTCCACGCGATTTGTGACAGTCAGGGACGTCCTCTTAATCTGTTCATCACAGCCGGGCAAGTCAGCGATTACATCGGAGCGCGGGCATTACTGAGCAGCCTGCCGAACGTCGATTGGCTGCTCGGGGATCGCGGTTATGACGCAGATTGGTTCCGGGAAGCGTTGAAAGACAAAGGGATACGCGCCTGCATCCCTGGCCGAAAACAGCGGAAGAAACCCGTCAAGTACGACAAGCGCAGATACAAACGCCGAAATCGGATCGAGATCATGTTCGGCAGGCTCAAGGATTGGCGGCGCGTGGCAACCCGATACGACCGCTGCCCAAAAGTCTTCCTCTCTGCCATCGCACTCGCCGCACTCGTCATTTACTGGCTATGAGTCCTGACCCTAGTTTTGGGTTTTGAAACCCAAGGGCATGTGCTAGAGGCGTTTCGAACCATTCAGTATCAGTTGATACTTAGATTAAGAGTTCGGCCCATTTGTGACGACCTAGTCAGCTTGGAAACTGAAATCGAAACGACAATTGGACAAGTGTGAATGAATTTACCACCGTTATGGAAAATTCAGCGAGAATTGGCGCGCGCGGGCCGCAAGCTCATGCACCTACCCGCCGAGCTTTTGCGGCATTTATATCTCCGTCGGTATTACGACTGGGTATTGTCTCGGCAAGTGAAGCGCTCTCGAGGCGCAGTTTCATTTGGTTCAGAAATCGGAATATTTCTTATTTTTCCTAAAACGGGAGTCTTGCCTTCCCATCTGTATGCCTTGGAGCAGATGGTTCAGGCAGGCATTTCCCCAGTCGTCGTATCCAATCTGCCGCTCAGCACGGCAGATTTTGCTGAACTTAGCCCACACGCTTCACTGATTATAGAACGTCCAAACTTCGGATATGATTTTGGCGGGTACCGGGATGGCGTACTGGAGGTGGCCAACCGTTTCCCAGAGCTGACTCGGCTTTGGCTCTTAAATGATTCCGCATGGTTGGTCCCACAAAAACGCACTTGGTTTGATGACGCCCGCGACTTAGATGTGGATTTCGCAGCAGCTACTTCCAACTTTGCGATGCCTCGGGTCGATCCGGCGAAATTTCGGGAAATTACGTGGAAGTTTCGAGTGACGCACCGAAATTTCCACTATGCTTCTTATGCACTTGGTATTGGTCCAGCCATCTTAAGAAACCCAGGTTTTGTAAAGTACTGGCGCAAACTAGAAATTCGAAATGACAAAACAAGAACGGTACGCCGTGGTGAAATTGGATTGTCACAATGGGTTTTGAAGCATGGGTATACGCATCGCGCCACATGCGAGGTTGATGCGCTTGACCGCGAATTGGCAGCCTTGACGGACAAGGAAGTCGATAGGGTTGCGCGGGAACTTATCATTCCCGGCGACGTTATTCCCGGCGACGTTGCCTTGGACGCAGTAAAAGAACAAGTTTTGAGCCTTGATGCACTTAGCGCAGAGGGGCGTTCCGACCGTATTGCATTTATCCTGACAAGCGTGTCGCGTTACGCCTGCGCCTATTGCCTGCCATCCTACACTATGTCTCATCGTGGTTTTCAGTTTCTCAAAAAGTCTCCGCTGTGGCTATCCCCGAAGGGGGCTGGGTTGATGTTGGCAATTATTTCCCGAATCCGAGGGCCGGTGGGCCAGGACATTCAACAAGAAGCATCCAAAATAGTACGCCAAGACGCGGAAACCCATATACAGTGAAGTAACAAGCTTCAGGATTCCGGCTGTGATTGGGCAAAGCAAGACTGAGCCGCTCCATGAAAACTGAACGGGATCAGTTTTTTTCAGCCGCTCTTCTCTTCTGCCGATCAGTTTGACTTAAATGTGTTTTTCCGACAGACCATGGTTGACGATCCACCGGCAAGCGCAGGGGAGCGTGCGAGACACCTTACCGCCAGTGAAAGGCATGGTGTTAAGTTGCGGGATCAGGAACCAAACCCGCTTGACTCAATTTGCGAAGTTTTCTGGAACCGCCTTACCACAGCAGATGCCGCTGGCTTAGCCTAATGACTGAGCAGGTTTTTGAGGTATTTTCCGTATTCGTTTTTGCCGAATTTGCGGGCGCGGGCTTCGAGGTCGTGGTCGTTGATCCAGCCCAGCGTATGGGCGATTTCGTCGGGTGATCCGGTTTGCAGGCCTTGCCTGTCCTGAAGCGTGCGCACGAAGTTTCCGGCGTCCAGCAGGCTTGCATGGGTTCCGGTATCCAGCCAGGCATAACCGCGTCCCATGCGGTTGACGCTGAGCAACCCGGCCTCAAGGTACATTTCAAGCAAGGTGACAATCTCAAGCTCGCCGCGTGCAGACGGTTTTACGGCGCGGGCCCGTTCAGGGGCAGAGCCGTCCAGAAAGTACAGCCCGGTCACGGCGTAGTTCGATGGCGGCACTTGAGGTTTCTCGACAATCTGGGTGACGGCGCCAGCCTCGTCATAGGCCACGACCCCGTAGCGTTCGGGATCAGCGACCCGATAGCCGAAGACGGTGCCTCCCGTCTCTTTGGCGTCTGCCGATTGCAGGATCTCGGGCAGGCCGTGCCCGAAGAAAATGTTGTCGCCCAGCACCATGGCCGAGGGGGCACCATCCAGAAAGTCTTCTGCCAGAATATAGGCTTGCGCCAACCCGTCAGGAGAAGGTTGAACAATCCAGGTCAGGGACAGGCCCCATTGGCTTCCGTCGCCCAACAGGCGCTGAAACTGCTCCTGATCCTGCGGCGTCGTGATCATCGCGATGTCGCGGATCCCGGCCAGCATCAGCACCGAAAGGGGGTAATAGATCATCGGCTTGTCATAGATGGGCAAAAGCTGCTTCGAGACGCCCATCGTGATCGGATAAAGACGGGTACCTGACCCGCCTGCCAGAATGATACCTTTGCGTTTCTTGCCGTTCCGGGTCGTCATGTGCCGAGCTCTCCAAGGTCTTCAAGTATGCTGTGCAGGCCCGCCTTCCAATCCGGACGGGGCACGCCCAGGTCCGTTGTCAGTGTCGTGCAGTCCAGGCGGCTGTTCAGGGGGCGTTTCGCGGGGGTCGGGTATGCGCTGGACGGGATGTCTTCGACATTGCAGTCAATGCCGGCCTGATCGAAGATCTCGCGGGCAAAATCGGCCCAGCTGACATCAGGGCCACCGCTGCAATGGTAAATTCCGGTCTTTTCATCCGGGTTTGTCAAAAGGGCACGGGCCGCGCCGATACAGGCCCCGGCCAGTGCCGATGCCGGGGTTGGACCGCCAATCTGGTCTGCGACGATCGTCAGGTGGTCACGCTCTTTGCCGAGGCGCAGCATGGTTTTGACGAAGTTATGCCCATGTGACGACACCACCCACGAGGTTCGTATGATTGCATGGGGTCCGCCCGCCGCAATCACACCGGCCTCACCCGCCAGCTTGGTGCGCCCATAGGCGCCCAGCGGGCCGGTCGCGTGGTTGGGTAAGAACGGGGCCGTGCCCGCCCCGTCAAACACATAATCTGTCGAGACCTGAACAAACGGCAATCCGCGCCCGGCCGCGGCTTTGGCCAGCGCCGTGGGCGTGGCTCCGTTGATCAGCAGGGCAAGGTCTTCCTCCGCTTCGGCCTTGTCGACGGCGGTATATGCGGCGGCGTTGATCACCGCATCCGCATCGGTGTTGCGAACTAAGGCCGCGCACCCTTCGGGATCGGTAAAATCCGCCTTGTCGCGCCCAAGCGCTTCAACCGAGATTTCCCCGCCACACCGGATCAGTTCCCGGCCCAGCTGACCGGTCGCCCCGAAGACCAGAAGTTTCACGCGCTGACCCCCAGCCGTTCGCCAACGCCGGACCGGCCTTGCAGGGACCGCCACCACTCTTCATTGTTCAGGTACCATTCAACCGTTCTGCGCAGACCCTCCTCTACCGTCACGGATGGGCGCCAGTTCATTTCGTTGCGCATCCGCGAGGGATCGATGGCGTAACGCGCATCATGCCCGGGGCGGTCTGTGACAAAGGTGATCTGGTCCGCATAGACCCCCTGCGGTTTCGGGCGCAGATCGTCCAGGATCGTGCAAAGCGTCTGCACCAGTTCCAGATTGCTGCGCTCGTTCTCGCCACCGATGTTGTAGGACCGGCCGACAGCCCCCTTTTGCACCACCAGCAAAAGCGCGTCGGCGTGATCCTCGACATACAGCCAGTCGCGGACATTCGAGCCGTCACCATAGATCGGCAGCGCCTTGCCCGCGATTGCGTTCAGGATCACAACGGGGATCAGCTTTTCAGGGAAATGATAGGGTCCGTAATTGTTCGAACAGTTGGTCAGCACCACCGGCAGGCCATAGGTCTCGTGCCAGGCCCGGACCAGATGATCGCTGGAGGCTTTCGATGCGGAATAGGGTGACCGCGGATCATAGGGAGTATCCTCGGTGAACTGGCCGGAGGGCCCCAGGCTGCCAAAGACTTCATCGGTCGAGATATGGTGGAACCTGAAAGTGTCCGGTTTTCCCTGTCCGGCCCAATAGCTGCGCGCCGCCTCCAGCATGTTGTATGTGCCCAGGACATTGGTTTCGATGAAAGCCCCCGGCCCGTCGATGGACCGGTCAACATGGGATTCTGCCGCCAGGTGCATTACCGCATCAGGCGCATGTTCGGCAAACACCGCCTTCAGGGCCGCAGGGTCGCGGATATCTGCGTGAACAAAGGCATAGTTCGGGTTCTCTGCAACCTCGGCAACATTGTCGAGGCAGGCCGCATAGGTCAGCGCATCAAGGTTCACGACCTGATGTCCATCAGCAATGGCACGCCGCACGACCGCGGACCCGATGAAACCCGCACCACCTGTCACCAACAGTTTCATATTCTATCCTTCGTAAACAAACGGGCTGTCAAAATCGGCCAGGGCAGGCGCAATCCTGTCCTTGTCGCTCAGCACCGGGTTCCCCTGCAAGGGCCAATCAATACCACAGGTGTCCCAGCGCACACCCCCATCGGCATCCGCATTGTAAGAGCTGGTACATTTGTAGCAGATTTCGGTGTCGGGCTCTAACGTCACAAAACCATGGGCAAAACCCGGCGGCACCCAAAGCTGTCGCCCGTTCTCAAAGCTGAGCTCGATGCCGAAAGATTGCCCATAGGTCGGCGATCCCTTGCGGATATCGACAGCGACATCATAAAGCGCCCCCCGGCCCGCCCGCACCAATTTGCCCTGCGCATGCGGAGGCGCCTGAAAATGCAGGCCGCGCAATGTCCCCACCGCGGACGACAGCGAATGGTTGTCCTGCACAAATTCCGGCAACACAACCCCAGCCTCCTCCAGCCGCGCCTTGTTCCAGCTCTCAGAAAAAAACCCGCGCAAATCCCCATGCCGCTGCGGGCGAATAACCAACACACCCGACAACCCCGTCTGCTCAATCTCCATAACACCTAACCTCAACCACCTGTTGCCTGTGTTTTGGCTTTGCCACACGTGTATGAAATGTGACTTCGATTCGAAATTTTCAGAGCGTAGTTAACTGACTGCGCGAACAAATTGAATGGGCAAGCTCTTTTGTCGAGTTATGCGTCTGATGGTTTCGGCGACCTTCTTGATTGGGCTCTTTGCTAAATTTCTGGTTGTCCAGTCCTTGCCGGTGGCCATAAATATAATCACACAAATAGTAAACCGCTTTGCTTGGAACGAAAGAGCGGATGAAAGAAACGCAGAAAAGCGGCAGTATCGGATCCGAGCTGCTACAAAACGTAACGGCTCAAATCTGCTGATTTGGTCAATTCACCCAGATTGTCGTCCACGAATTGTGCGTCGACAGTTATTTCTGTTCCGGCCCTGTCTGGTGCAGTGAATGACAGCTCTTCAAAGACCCGTTCCATGACTGTGTAAAGTCGCCGCGCACCAATGTTTTCAATGCTCTGGTTCACGTCGGCTGCGATCCGTGCCAAGGCGGCAATACCATCTTCGGTAAACCCAACCGTGACCTCTTCGGTGGCCATGAGGGCTGTATACTGCCGGGTCAGTGCGTTGTCGGTTTCAGTCAGGATGCGCACGAAGTCTTCCTCGGTCAGCGCACGCAGCTCTACCCGGATGGGCAGACGGCCTTGCAGCTCGGGCAAAAGGTCTGACGGTTTGGCGATATGGAACGCGCCGGATGCGATGAACAGGATGTGGTCGGTTTTCACCGGACCGTGTTTTGTCGAGACGGTTGTACCTTCGATCAGGGGCAGCAGGTCGCGCTGCACCCCTTCGCGACTTACATCACCGCCACGCGCTTCTGTGCGGGCACAGACCTTATCAATCTCGTCCAGAAAAACGATGCCATTCTGTTCCACCGATTCCAATGCGGTGCGGGTGACCGTCTCATCGTCCAGCAGCTTGTCTGCCTCTTCTCCGATCAGCACGTCATAGCTTTCGGCGACAGTCAGACGTTTCCTTACAGTGCGCCCGGCAAACGCCTTGCCAAAGATATCGCCCAGATTCATCATCCCCATCTGACTGCCAGGTTGTCCTGGGATATCGAACATCGGCATTGGGTTTGAACTGTCCGCGACGTCCAGTTCGATGACCGTTTCATCCAGTTCACCCGCCTTGAGCTTTTTGCGGAACATCTCTCGTGTGCCTTCACGGGCATCCGTACCAGCGATGGCGTCAATCACGCGGTCTTCGGCGGCCTGATAGGCTTTGGCCTTGACGTCTTCGCGCATGAATTCCCGTGTTTGCAGAATGGCGGCATCGGCCAGATCGCGGATGATTTGTTCCACGTCGCGACCGACATAGCCTACCTCGGTGAACTTCGTGGCTTCGACCTTGATAAAGGGTGCGCGCGCCAGCTTGGCCAGACGGCGGCTGATCTCGGTCTTGCCGACACCGGTGGGGCCGATCATCAGGATATTCTTTGGATACACCTCTTCGCGAATATCGTCCGGCAACTGCTTGCGGCGCCAGCGGTTGCGCAGGGCAACGGCCACAGCGCGCTTGGCATCCTTTTGCCCGATAATGAATCGATCCAGTTCCGAGACAATCTCGCGCGGGGTCAGGTCGGTCAAAGGGCAATCCTCTCGGTCGTATTTGCGTGATGCGGTCTAGGTAATCATGGCTTTGACGAAAACAAGCAAACCGCGGGTCTTGGCCGCGTTGGTTAACAATGCCTCATGCGGTTTGCAAATCCTTTGCTTGGGGAAAACACGAACCCTCTGTTACGGTTGCGTCAGGGTTACGAGCGTCAGGAGCATACAGAATGACGAAGATTGCCAAGATTACCCTGTTGTTTGTGGTGTTTGTGGATCTGATTGGGCAAGGTCTGGTCTTTCCCATCATCAATTCGCTGATCATGGAAACGAGCTCAGGTTTCCTGCCGGAAAGCACGCCAGTGGGCCGTAGGCATTTTTACTACGGTCTGGTGATCGGATGCTTTTTCCTGTCGTGGTTTCTGGGTGTTGTTTATGTCTCGAAAGTGTCTGACTCGATCGGGCGAAAGAATGCGTTGCTGGTCTGCCTTGGGGGGGCGTTGGCCGGATATGCGCTGACCATTGTGGCGCTTTATCTCAATAACCTGCTTCTGCTGATCGTCGGCCGTTCGATTACCGGGTTCACTGCGGGCAATCAGCCCATCGCGCAGGCAGCGATGATCGATGGCAGCACTGACGCGTCTGACCGGGACCGAAACATGGGCTACATCGTGACAGGTGTCAGCTTTGGCCTTGTCGGCGGGCCGATCATCGGCGCAGTTTTGTCGGATTCGGCGCTGTTTGGCGGCTTTGCCACGCTGAAAACCCCGTTCTATGGCGCGTTCGTGTTGGTTCTGGTGGCGATATTTCTGGTGCTTCTGTTTTTCAAGGACACCCGAACCAGGCGCGAGCCCTTTGTGTTTCGTCCCCGCGATATTACCGACAGTCTGATCGCAGTTGGCGAACACCCGCTGGTTCTGAAAATCCTGCCGGTCTATTCGTTTTTCATGATCGCCAATGTCACATTCTACGTGTTTGTCGACAATTTCCTGACCAGCGCATTCGGGTATGGGGTCATTGGTGGCAGCGTGGCGATGGTTGTCATCGGTGTGGCGCTGGCTTTTTCCAGTACGTTCCTGGTGAAGCCTGCCCAGGAAAGGTTCAGCAAACACGCGATCATTTACACGTCGCTTGTGGTGATGGTCATTTGCGGGTTTGCCTTTGCCTTCAGCCCAAGCGGTGTATTCAGCTATGTCCCCGTGTTCTTCTTCTATTTCCTGTTCGGCATCGCCTATCCAACGCTGTTGGGCCTGTTCTCCTCAAGCGTCAGCGAGGCGGATCAGGGCTGGGCCATGGGCGTGGCCACTGCCGTGTTCTGCCTTGCGGGAGGGATCATGTCACTGATCGGTGGCGGATTGATGAGCATCGATATCCGCGTGCCCTATTACATCGTGATCGTTGCGGCGATCCTGGGGTTGATCGGCATGCACCGTCGATGGAAAGGCAAAGAGATCAAGGCGCTTTTAGCCTGAGATCGTCTCAACCGTCAGGTTGCCATTGGTGTAGACGCAGATATCTGCTGCGATGGCCATGGATTGCCGGGCGATGTCTTCTGCGGATTTGTCGCTGTCCATCATGGCACGCGCGGCGGCCAGAGCGAAATTGCCTCCCGACCCGATGGCAGCCACATTGTGTTCGGGTTCCAGAACGTCCCCTGCCCCGGTGATGACAAGAAGATCTCTGCCGTCTGTCACGATCAGCATCGCCTCAAGCTTTTGCAGATACTTGTCGGTGCGCCAGTCCTTGGCGAGTTCAACCGAGGCGCGGGCCAGTTGACCGGGCGTAGCCTCAAGCTTGGCTTCGAGCCGTTCCAGCAATGTGAAGGCATCCGCTGTCGATCCGGCAAAACCTGCCACGACCTCGAACCCTCCGGGAGACAGGCGGCGCACCTTGCGCGCTGTGCCCTTGATCACGGTTTGACCCAGACTCACCTGACCGTCGCCGGCAATGACGACATGACCGTCCTTCTTGACGCCAATGATCGTTGTGCCGTGCCAACCGGGAAAGTCGTTATCTGCCATGATCGTCTCCGCTTTTGCTGGCGGTATATATGGGCCGGACCGGTTGTTGGCGCAACCCATTGCCAAACTGCCCAAAAGATATGCAAAAAATGCAATTCGGGGTTACCGGACCAGCAATTGTGAGTCCGGCCAAGCGGTACTAGATGAGGCTCACAACCGACAACGGGTCGGCTGTTTCTTCAATAAGGACTGCGCACATGGCAACTACAGCTAATATTCATGCGCCGCTCGGAGCAGCTACCATCCTGCACGTGGCGGACGTTTTCATCAATGCATTCGACAATGTTGTCGCATGGAATGAAGCCCGTAAAACACGGAACCTTCTGTCGGAACTCAGCGACACGCAGCTGGACGATATCGGTCTGAGCCGCGCGGATATCGCTAAAATCTGATCCAACCGACAGATCGTCAAACCGAACCAGCCGCCCGGATTTCCGAGCGGCTTTTTCGTTGCTCAGCCCTGGGCGTATTTCCCGGCAAGATCGGGCAAAAAGGCCTCGACCGCAGCAGTTGCAATGACGTGCAGAGTGCCAGTCTCTTCATCGGCGACATCCAGACCACCTTTGACCGCGCGAACCTCGGCCCGGCCCCGTGGCAAGTCGGCAGCAACCAGCTCGCAGTTCACCTGTTCCGGATTCTGAACGCCGATTGTCACACGCACGCGCATTTCGTTGTGATCGATCCCCAGCTTTGAAAACAGCGTGATGGATGAATGATGCAGCGCGTCCTGAACCGCGCGGCGGGCTGCTTTGGTATAATCCTGACCATAAAGGTCATTGCCGGTGCCCATTTCCAGGATGATCCGCTTTTCACTCATTGCGCAGGGTCCATGTCGCAAGAAACGATCAGTGCGGCGTTGGCGATGACCGTGTGGCCGTCGCCATGCGGTTTTTCGATGTCCAGCCCACCCTTTGTGACAGTAATGTTGGGCTGGCCATAAGGGAAAACGGCTTTGAGGGCGTCTGTATCCACTTGATCCGGCTGCTGCACGCCGATCTCGGCATCGATGATCATCACCTCTTTCGGGAAACCAAACAGCTCGGCCATATTGACCGAGTTGTGCCACAGCGCGTCTCTGATCGCCCGCAGCGACGCCTCGGTATAGTCCATCCGGCGCAGGGATGTGCCCATCCCGAACTCTACAAGAACGCGCGTTTTCGCCATTGGTTTCCCCGCCGATTCAACAAAAAAGGCGCCCCGATCAGAGGCGCCTTTCGAACAATTCGTTATCGCCAGATTAGATGGATTCGTCGATCCAGCTTTGCAGCGCGGCTTTGGGGGCAGCGCCTGCGCGATTCGATACAACCTGACCGTCCTTGAAGATGAACAGCGCCGGAATGCCGCGCACGCCCATGGCGGCGGCAGAGTTCGGGTTGTTGTCCACGTCCACCTTGGCGATCTTGACCTTGCCGCCATATTCGGCGGCCAGCTCTTCCAGTGCCGGACCGATCTGCTTACAGGGTCCGCACCATTCGGCCCAGAAATCCACTACAACTGGAACGTCCGAGTTCTTGACTTCGGCGTCAAAGGTTTCGTCGGTGACGGCTACGGTCGACATATTATGTCTCCTGAATGAAATGCGCTTGGGTTGTGAAGGTAGGGGCGGCAGTAGGCAAGGTCAAGATATCTGGGTGCAGGCCAGGGCATCCGTCACAAGATCGTGTGGCAGCCACATAAGATTTGCCGTTCTTGTCCAGAGGATTGCGGTGCGTATCTTATGGTTTGGATAGATCTGCGACAGGGCCTGCGCATACGCGCCCATTTGGCGAAGTAACCCTTCGGGGCAATCTTTGACCCGGTTCGGAACGGTGGCATTTGATTTGAAATCAATCACATGGACATCGGTGTCTGTCACGATCAGGCGGTCGACAATCCCATACATTCGCTGCCCGTTCAGGTCGGCAGTAACAGGTATTTCGGCCAATGTGTCCGGCGTGAAAATGTGTCGCAGGCTTTCGGATGTCAGTACGCCTGTGACTTCGGTCAGCAATGCGCCCTGATCCTCTTGCCTCATGTCGGGCAGCAGGCGGGCACAAAGCTCTGGCCAGTGGTTCTGCGTGACTTTGGGCAGATGCTCAAGCAGCAGGTGCACGCGGGTTCCGCGCAGTTTAGCAGCGTCTTCATCCATACCAGCGTCACCCGGCAACGCCTTGGCCCCACCCAGATCCGAAGGGCTGATAGAGGCCGCCGGTACAACTGGTTCCGGTGCGGGGTGCAGGAACATGTCGGGCAGTTCTGCATGTTTGGCCGATGCAACTGACTGCTCGACCAATGGCAACCCATCCCAGTCGCCATGGGACAGCCGACGTGTATCTGAACCAGGCAGTTGCGTTGCCCCGGCCTTTTCCATCGCCGCCTCTACCATCTGGTACCAGCTGTTGCCATCTTTACCCAGATCACCCGCCGCCGACACGATCAGCCACTTTTCGGCCCGTGTTAGAGCCACATATAGCAAGCGAAGCCGCTCGTTTTCCTCGCGGGTGCGCGCCTCTGACCGGGCGTGAGTGATCAGGTTTGGCGATTGGTCTGCCGAAACCTTCCACAGCGGTGTCCCGTCTGCCACCATGATTTCGGCGTCGCGTGGCGGCTGACGTTTGCCGGTATCCGGCAGAATGACGATCGGAGCCTCCAGACCTTTCGAGCCGTGCACCGTCATCACCCGGATCATATTGCCGACCCCGCTCATCTGTCGTTTGATTTCCAGATCGTCGGTCTGCATCCAGACCAGAAATCCCGTCAGGCTGGGGATATCCGTCCGCTCGTAGGCCAACGCCTGCGACAGCAGGGCATTGATACCGTCTTCTGCCTCGGGTCCCAGTCGGCCCAACAGGTTTCGCCGCCCGTCATGTCGGGTCAGAATGCGTTCGATCAGGTCATAGGGGCGCAGAAAGTCGATCTGACTGCGCAGATCGTTCAGCACGGCCAGGGTTTTGGGGAAATCGTCGGCGCGTCTGCGCAAAGCAGCCCACAGGAATTGCTCCTCCCGCCGATGGGCCAGATCGAAAAGCTGCTGCTCGGACCATCCGAACAGTGGGGATTTCAGAACTGTCGCCAGCGACAGGCTGTCTTCGGGCGTGGCCAGAAAGCTAAGCAGCGCAGCCAGATCCTTGACCGCAAGTTCGGCACCCACTTTCAGCCTGTCCGCCCCGGCGATGGGAAGCCCGGCAACCTTGCAGGCGCGAATGATTTCGGCAAACAAGTCGGACCGGCGTTGCACAAGGATCAGAAAATCACCCGGTTGCACTTTGCGTCGAACAAACTGGCCCTGCGTGTCCCCGTCTTCAGGGATCGTTTCGCCGCCATCGATCATTTCTTTGATCGTCTCAGCCACCCGTTTGGCCAGAATAACGGTATGATGCCGCGATCCGGGCCGGTCCACCGGATCGGTCCAATCCCCCTCTTCCGCGTCTTCGACTTTCTCGACGACGGGCCAAAGATCAACCCGACCGGGCAAATCGGATTTGAAGGCGCGGTGCTGGCTTTCCTTCTGAAATCCCGCATCGGCGCGGTTCTCAAAAAGCGTGTCGACCAGAGACAAGATCGCGCTGGAGGATCGGAATGAATATTCCAGCGTCGAATCCCAC
The DNA here is from genome assembly GCF_056536285.1 of Ruegeria sp. AF3. Lineage (NCBI taxonomy): Bacteria > Pseudomonadati > Pseudomonadota > Alphaproteobacteria > Rhodobacterales > Roseobacteraceae > Ruegeria > Ruegeria sp. AF3. Next base: position 1,824,109 of record NZ_JBQFJM010000001.1, read on the forward strand.
AGTTTAGAGCCTGATTCAGCGAGTTTTCGGTCAAACTCTTCCTGCATCCGGTCAAAAGCTTGCGGGTCGGCGCCCTGAAAGGAATAGATCGATTGCTTTTTATCGCCGACCACGAAAATCGTGCGCTCGACCCCTGATCGGGCCCCTTCCCCACTGGTGAATTCCTGAGCCAGTTTTTCGACCACATCCCATTGATCGGGGCTGGTGTCTTGCGCTTCGTCGACAAGAATGTGGTCGATACCCCCGTCTAGACGGTACAGCACCCATTCGGCCACCGCCGGGTCATTCAGAACCTGACGTGCGCGCAGGATCAGGTCGTCGAAATCCAGCCACCCCCGCAACTGCTTGCGGCGTTCATATTCCGGTAGAAATGCAGCGGCAAAGCGGTGCAAAACGGCGGTTTTCTGGGCGGCAACCAGCGCCAGTCGGCGTTCACGCGCGGCCTCGACCCGCAGCATGAGAGCTTCGAGTTGAGGCATCCGGTCCGCCAGCGCACCTTCGCGAAGGGGTTTGGTGGGAAAGCCGTTGATCTTGGCGGTAAACGGTTCTTTTGCGCCTTTTCCGGTCAGCAGCACGTCTTCCAGCATGGGCAAGTGAGCCAATCGTGCGTCGGTGAACCCTGCCAGCCTTGCCGCAGCCTTGGCATTATTGCCTCCACTTTCGAGCAATACGGGCAGCATTGATTGGATCAGCTGGACCTCACCACCCTGAAAAACGCTTTGGAACAACGCATTATCGTCGAAATGCGAGGGCAGTTCGAAGCGTTGCAGAAGATCAGACCAATCCAGTTGCCGCGCGAACAGGTTGCGTTTCTGGGTGATCGCCGCAGTCAGCTTGTCAAAGCCTGTATCGGTGACAAACCGGGCCACGTCTTCGATCAGCCCGGCCTGCGGGCCTTCTGCAAAATCTTCAACAATTTCTTCCCTTAGCAAAGCTGCCGCACGGTCTTCCATTTCCGAAAACTGCGGGCTGACCCCGGCCTCGAGCGGGAAACGACGCAGCAACGAGGCGCAGAAAGAGTGAATTGTCTGAATCTTCAAGCCACCCGGCGTCTCAATGGCGCGGGCAAACAGGGTGCGCGCTTGGGCCAATCGATCTGAATCGATGGTGCCAGTCACGCCCAATTCGGCCAGGTCCTTTTGCAGCCTGGCATCTTCCAGCATGGCCCATTTGCCAAGACGGTCAAACAACCGGTTCTGCATCTCGCTGGCAGCGGCTTTGGTATAGGTCAGGCAAAGAATGTGCTGCGGTTGGACGCCACCCAGCAGCAGGCGCGCCACCCGATCGGTCAGAACCCGTGTCTTTCCAGACCCCGCATTGGCGGCCAGCCAGGTCGAGGCATCTGGTCGCGCGGCCTGCACCTGCCGTTCGGTTGCTTCGTTGCGCGCGCTCATGTCAAATCCTCGGGGCGCGTTTCGGCTGTCCGGTCCCACTCGCCGAACCTGGCCAGATGATCATAGTCACCGATATCCGTATCCTTGTGTAGCATTCGGCGGGACGAATACCCCTGATCAGATTCTAAATAAGCCGAAATCAGCTCTTTCAGCTCGGCTAGAACCTTGTCGGCGGGTTCTTTCAGCAGCGGCGCGGGCACCTCTTTATAGGCACCACCCATCCCGATGAAGATCGCCTCTGCCACCGCCATCGGGTCAAGCCCTTCGATACCGCCCTGCTCGGCCATTGCGGCCTCGATCAGCAATTGCTTGTCGAATTTGGACTGCTGGCTTTCTGTCGGAGGCGCGCCGGTTTTATAGTCGATGATCCGCAAGGCCCCCCGGCTGTTGTGATCGATCCGGTCGGCGCGCCCTGTTATGGTGAAATCCAGCGGGTTCAGCACCAGCTTCATCGCCGCTTCAAAGGCCACTGGCCCGCCATCACCCCGGCGCGAAAGTTCGGCGCTGATAAAGTCGTCTGCGATCCGTTCCAGTCGCGCAAGCCACAGGTGCCGCGCCGTGGGCCAGGCGACATGCTGCTCCAGCAATGCGTGCGCGCGCTTCAGGAAATTCTCACGCGTCAGCAAGGCGTTGTCGAGCACGCTATCCTTGACGAAATGTTCGAGGATTTCGTGGATTACGATCCCCCGCAGCAACGCGTCGGGTGCCTGGACAAGCGGGTCGAGAGGTTTCAAACGCAGCACATGCTTGGCATAGATGGCATAAGGATCGCGAATTAGCCGCTTGATTTCCGTTACTGACAGGTGACGTGGACGCGCGGCAACTGGCGGGCGCGGGGATGGGCGTTGCGCGGGGTCAATGCGCGGCGCGTCTTCCAGAGCGTCGGACCAATTCAGCCAGTTTTGGCCACGGGCGCGCATTTCGGCCAGCGCTTGGGGGCCACCCTGCTCAGGCAGGCCTTGCAACAGGTTTGTCAGCCGGTTCACCCAACGGGACGGCACCGTTTCCGCATCGTCCGAGCGGGTTGCGCGGGTTAGCCAGACCTCGGGCGCGCCGATGGCCTGTTGAAAATCATGCGCCGACAGGCCAATCCGCCGTTCGGGCAGCAACAACCCCGCTTTGTCACGCATCTGCCGGTTCAGCCAGGGGTCAGGAGCCGGAGCTTCTGGCCAACTGCCTTCGTTCAATCCGCCAAGGATCAACAGGTCCGCACCTTGTACCCGCGCTTCGAGTGTGCCCCAGATCATGATATGCGGATGTGGCGCGTCGCGGTCGCGGACCTCTTCCCCTGCAAGCAACGCGCCCAGAAGATCGGCAAAATCATGGGCTGTCATCGGCCCGCCATGTTGCGCCTCATCCCTGAAGGAATTCAGCACTGCCAGCGCTTTTTGACCCGCGTTCTTGTCCCAAAGCGTGCCGGTTTCACCTGCACTGCCGGCCGAGATCGCCTCGGCAAGTGTTGTGAGCCGATCTACCCAGTCGGAAAGCGCCAACTCGCCACAGATCTGTTGATCGCAGAAGTGGTGAACAACCCAGTGGGCCCAGCTTTCGGGGGCTTCTTTGCGTACTGCAAATGCTGCGAGGCTGGTGCCATCCGGAAATGGCGGGCCATTGCGGCGCAGGTCCAGTTCCAGATCACGCGTGTGCAGCAAATGGTTACCGCGTTCACTGCCGTCATGGCACAAAGGGTGTTTTAGCAAGGTAAGCAGCGCCTCGCCCTCCAGACGGCGCGTGAACAGACCAGCCACATGTCGCAGAAACCGGCCCGGAGGCGAGAGTTGCAGCGGCAGGCCGGCGCTGTCATCCGCCAGAATGTTCCACCGGTCCAGCGCGGCGCTGACCTGACGGGTCAACATGCGATCGGGCGTGATCAGGGCGGCGGTCTGACCGGTTTCAGCAGCCTGTCGCAGGCGCAGGGCAATGGCCAAAGCCTCGTCCCGCGGTGATTGCGCCTCGACCAGTGTCAGGTCTTTGGTTGCGCCGAGTAGATCAGCCAGTTTCGGGCCTTCGCTCATCCAGGCATCGGTGATCGGGGCCGGGCGCAAAGCCAGGGAAACCAGACGGTTACGGGCAGGCGAGGGGGCGTTCAGGTCTGTCCAGGGGGTGATCTGGCCGGGTGACAGGCCCAGCCCGCGCATCAACTTGCGAAACCGGTATTGCGGATGATCTTCCGAAGTCAACGCATCATCCAACCCTTCCCAAACGTGATCCGGCTGGTCGAAATCGTATCCGGGCAGTACCAGCGCCCCTTGCGGCAAGCGCGCGACGGCGTCCATCAGCATCAGCGTGGTGCCGCGCGAACCGGTTGACCCGGCCAGAATAACCGGATGCAGGGGGGGATCGGTTTGCCAGCGGGCGATCAGGTTTTCGACCACGCGACGTTGGCGGGCCTGCGCGTCCATCACCTGCGAGCCCGTGTCAATGAAATGATCTGCGATACCGATAAAGCTCTGAGCCCGCGCCCAATGGCCGGACATGTCGCTGACATCCAGCCCCCGGATCGTGTCCGGTGACACACCTTCGCCCTGCATTTCGTCGATCAGCGCCGCCAGACTGTCGGACAGGTCAAAAATCGACGACCGGGCGGCCAGATCCGGTTGTTGTTCCAACAATTTGGCCACCAGCTGAGACAATTCCAGACGCCGCCGAAGGGGCGGGATGGCAGGTGGAATATGCGCCAGATCAGCGTTGTCCCCCAGATCGGTTAGCAGCGATATGCGGGGCAGCAGGCATGGTGGCCCCTGATTGAACAGATCACGTACGCGCCGTTCCATACGCCGCGTGTTCAACACCAGCCCCACCCGCGCCAAAGCCTCGGGCGGGCCTGAACAACGCCGCCTCAGGCCGTCGACCAACGCCTTGGGGAAATCCGTACCGGGCGGGACGGCGAAGACGCGGGGCAGGGGTCCGGGGTCAAACATCTGCCAGCAAATCCTCGGCCAGAGCGATCCCATCTGGGTGGCCCACATCACACCAGCGACCGGGATACTCAATGCCGAACAAACGCCCTTGATCGTGCATCTGGTTCCAAAGCAGGTTCAACGAAAACGCCGGTTGCGAAATGGCGTGCAACCCTTGTGTCTTGAGGATCTGCGCGCCCCCGTAAACCAAGCCGGGCCCACGCGTGATCCGCCCCACCTGATCGGCGGTAAAATCACCCGGCCTGTCGTGACCAATGGCCTGCGCAGTCGGAACACACATCAAAAGCGCATCCATGCGGGACGGGTCCCATGCGTTTTGCAGCAGCATCAATGGATTTGGGCCGGACCAGATTGCGTCGGTATTCAGTGTGAACACAGGGTCGGTGCCCAGCAATGGCAGGGCTGCGCGCAACCCGCCGCCGGTTTCCAAAATCTCCGGCTCTTCCGGCGATATCAGAATGCCTTTGGGCCTGAGATGCGCGTCGAGCTGATCGGCGTGGTAATGCACGTTTGCCACTGTGCGAACAGGGCCAAGGTTGTCGACAAGATCCAGCGCGTGGTCGATCAGGGCGCGCCCGGACACTTCGATCAGCGGTTTGGGTCGGTCCTTGGTCAACGCGCCCATACGGGTGCCAAACCCGGCGGCAAACAACATTACGGCAAAGGGTGATCCGGTCATTGGGGCCTCAGCCTGGCCAAATTCTGAGGTGTTGGTCGGGGCAGAGCGTCGTGCAGCAGCGAGGCCACCGAAACAAGGGCAGGGTGTTCCAGATCCCGCATGAGGTGCGACCAGACCGCCGGGATCATGTCCAGATATTGCGGCTTGCCGTAATCGGTTGCCAGCCGCGAAAAACCGCCAAGGATGCGAAGATTTCGCTGCGCGCCCAATACGCTGTACGCGGTCCGAAACTCGTGATCATCCATACCTGACTCTGCAATATAACGGTTGATCATCTGCATTTCTGTCCCGACCGAAACATCGCGGCGAATGTCCTGAAGCAAGGACACCAGATCATAGGCGGGGTGCCCCAGCATGGCCAATTGGAAATCCAGCAATCCGACGCGCCTTATGCCGTCGCGCTCGGGCAGCCAAAGAAGGTTTTCCGCGTGATAGTCCCTTTGAATGACAACTTTGCCCCCAGAGGTTTCACGGTGCAGAATATCGGCAAACCGAAGTTCGAACCGGTCCAGAACGTCCTGATCAACATTGCCCTGAATTCCAGCGGCATATTTCGTAAGCGCCAGCGCCGCCAGGTCCGTCATCAGGGCCGGGTCGTAGGACGGTAGCGACAATAATGGGGCCTGATGCAGGTGAAGCAACACGTCTGTTGCGGCCTCGTACAAAAGGCGTTCTTTGGACGGGTCTTTTTTCAGAACACGTGCAAACAGATCATCACCCAGATCTTCCAGCAGCAGAAATCCATATTCAGCGTCTTCTGCGTAAATCTCGGGCGCACTCAGTCCAATCGAACGCAGATACTCGGCAATGCGCACAAACGATTCGACGCTTTCGCCCTTGTCAGGTGGCGCATCCATCAGGACAGCCGTTCGCCCACTGACCGGATCGGTCACACGTTCGTACCGGCGGTTCGATGCGTCGCCGGCCAGTGGTGCACGCGTTGCCCCGGCCCAAGGAGTTTGTGCAATAAGGGCTTCTGCCAGGACTGTCCTGTTTGTCATCCGGCATTCTCCAGCTTTTTTACCCATTTCGGATCGGCCCATGACAAGGACACGTGGCGGGTATCTTCTGTGTCAGGGTCTGTTTCGAAGGCCAGCTTTAACGCAGCGGCAGGGGCTAGTGCGCCCAGCTTTTCCGGCCATTCCACAAGGCAGATTGCTGTGTCAAAGGCATCGACCAAACCCAGTTCATCCACTTCCTCTAACGCGTTCAGCCGATAAAGATCGCAGTGCCAGATCTCACCGGCCGGGGTGTCGTAGGTCTGAACCAAAGTGAATGTGGGTGACGGCACATCTTCCGGTTCAGGCATGAGTGATTGAATGAGGCTGCGTGCGAAATGCGTCTTGCCGCTGCCGATTGCACCACTAAGCAACAGGACATCCCCGGCATCAAGCGAAGACCCGACACGGGTCGCAAAATCTGCGGTTTCATCGGGCGATCTGAAGGTCAGGGTTTGGGGGGGCGTCGTCATGGCGCCACAATGACGTTCTGCCCAATCGGCTGCAACCCCGGTTCAGGCGCTGATCTGTTTCAACGGGGCGGTTTTTGTCAGAAGATCCACGGGTGCAAACCGCACGATCGTCGCACCGTTATGAACCGGTGAAACCGTGCAGTCCAAAGTGATGCCCGACCGCATCCGGATTTCAGCCGTCCACTCCGCCCTGTTATCCCGCATTTCGACGAAATCCCGGATCTCTCCCAGAATCGGCGTAGCAACACAATGGTCCTGCCACCGCCGCGTGACATCGGTGACCGTGTCTGTCTGAAAGCCGATTTCCTGTGCGTCGCCCCAAAGCTTTTCGTAGGCGTAGTTGGTAAGGGCCAGGGTGCCATCATCGGCAAATACAGCGATTGCATCGGCCAGCTTGTCCAATATGGATTGCATCAAGTCCATCTCGGACCGGAAGCGGCGCGTTAACGTGATTTCGGCCGTAATATCTTCGAACAGAAACGCAACAGCCCCGTCGGGGTGCGGCCTGCCGCTTACAGAATAAACTGAGCCAGAGGGCAGCGACCATGTTTCGTGATAATTACCGCCCTCGGCTGCTTCGAGCAGGTCGTTCATCTGACGCCGCCATGTACGGTAGTTCTTGGGCTCTGGCATCATGTGCTGATCCCTAAGCCGGTCGAAAAAACTGCTGATGTTCGGGCGGCAGCTGAGGAAATCCGGCGGCAGCGTGGTCAGATCGATCAGGGCCGGGTTGAACAACGCCAGTTGTCGGTTGCGGTCGAAAATGGCCAGGCCGATCGAAAGTTGAGCAAAGGTCTTGGTCATGGTCTGCACGAACTTGCGTTGCGCGGTTTCTGCTTCGACAATAGCGTTGATGTCTGTGGCGTAACATAACCGCCCGTCGTCCTGCACGATCTGCGTCAGGTCGAACCACAACTTGCTGTTGGTTCCTGTCACTTCCACCGCCACTCTTGATTTTCCGAGCGACGGAGCATCAGAGGTGTCCGGGAACAGAGGGGCAGTCAGATCGGCATCCTGACCACGTGCCCGGCGAACAAGCGTGACATAAGCTGCATTGCACCACTGCACCTGGCTGTTGTGATCCAGCAACCATACCGGATAGGGGGCCTGTTCCATGGCCAGACGGCTCGGTTCACTCAGCGCGCTTGACCTGGTCGGAGAGATTCGGGCCGGTTCGTGCAGACGCACGCGGACAATCCCGTCGATCCATTCACACACCACTTCGCGTTCGACTGTGCAATCAATGGCCGAGATTACCAGTACGTTTTGGTCGCGAACTTTTTCGGGTGTTTCGGGGAAGGTGGGGAAATCTCTTTTCAGCAGGCGGTGCAAATCCTGCCAGCTTCCAACATGCTCGAACCCGGCAAGCGCGATATCGGAGTGGCTGATCAGGTGATCACCATCAAACAGGAATACCGCATCAAACAGGGATGTTGTTGAAAACAAGCCAAAGACATCGTCGCGTCGCGTCTGGCGTGGCAATAACCACTGTACGGCAAAGCATCCCGATACCAGGCTGATCGCGGCCAGAATGATCCAATCGGCCATTAATTTCCCCAAGGTAGAACCAAACCCCGGCTGACTATGGGCAGGATAGGTTAACGGCTCCTTAACTCATACTTGAATGCGTTTGTTGGAACCGGATGGAACCGGAGTGTCACCTTTTTGCGCGTCAATCAGGTTGCGCGGCCACGAGACCTTGACGATTGCACCTGTCCTGTCTTTTTGATCGGTCAGACGCTGATACGGATCCGTGCCATTAGCGAATTTCAGCTCGGCGCCGCTGCGTTCCAGCAACGTTTTTGCGATGAACAGCCCCAGTCCCATGCCTTCGTATTCCGGACGGGTTCGCAGGTCGGCTTCGGCCCGTCTGCGGCGCATGAAGGGATCACCGATGCGGCCAATCATGTGCGACGGGTAGCCGCGCCCGTCATCCATGATGCTGACGGTGATTTTGCTGTCCGTCCATTCGGCTTCGACCCAGACATTGGCGCGGGCGAAATCTACGGCATTCTGGATCAGGTTGCGGAGTCCGTGAATGATCTCGGGCTTTCGCAGAATCGAGGGTTGCAGCACATCTCCGTCCTGCGCCGGGCCTTCCGAAAAATGAACGACCTTGCCCCGGTCAACATGCGGTTCGGCGGCTTCGTTCACCACTGTTGAAAGTGGAGCCTGCCGCAAATGCAGGTCATCTTTTCCGGCACGACCCATATCGCGCAAAATGTCGCGGCACCGATCGGCCTGTTCGCGGATCAAGGCCGCGTCTTCCTTGAGGTCGGGACGGTCGTCCAGCTCTTCGATCAGTTCCGCACTCGTCAGTTTGATTGTTGCCAGAGGGGTGCCCAGCTCGTGCGCGGCGGCGGCGACCACGCCGCCCAGATCGGTCAGTTTTTGCTCGCGCGCCAGCGCCATATGGGTGGCAGCCAGCGCTTCGGACATGGACTGAACCTCGGAACTGACGCGGTGAGAATAGGCACCGATAAAGACGATGGCGATAATAATAGCCGCCCAGTTGCCAAACAGCAGGATTTCCGGAATGTCCAAAACCACCCCGATGTTGGTCCGCAGCGGCAGGTGGAATTCCGCCAGCAGAGTGGTCAGAACAATTGCAACAGCCCCGACAATCAAGGTCGACCGTGTGCTCATCACATTGGCGGAAATCGTGACCGGCCCCAGAAGCAGAAGGGCAAAGGGGTTGTTCAGCCCGCCTGTCAGATACAGCAAGATCGACAGTTGCAGAAGATCGAACAGAACCATCAGGAAGTTTTCGAACTCGGACATCCGCTTATTCTGTGGAAACAACAGAATGGCGGTCAGGTTACCCATGACCGAGATCCCGATGGCCAGATAGCACAGGCCCAGTTCCAGCTGCACATGATAGTATTGCTGGGCCACGGTGATGGCGGTGATCTGACCAAAGATGGCAACCCATCGCAACAGGATAAGGGTGCGCAGGCGGATCCAGCTGCTGCGTTCCTGGCCGCGCCAAAAAGTCTGATTGGAATCTGCCATTGGTCGCTTATGTCCTGTTGCAAAGGCTGGTCATCTTGTTAGGTGTCCCAGCCGAAACGATCAACAACTCCTTGCGACCGGAAAACCGAAATGACCCGCCTATACGCAATTCTTGCAACTCTCGTTCTGGCTATTGGCCTAGGTGCGATGTGGCTTTTGACGCGTGGGGGCGGTTCTGGTGACCAGTTTGCACAGTGCCGGTCCGGGCAGATCGCCGGGGGGACCGCTGCTATCGGCGGGCCGTTTGAACTGGTGAATGGCAAAGGTGAGACGGTGACCGACAAAGATGTTATCACCGAACCCACACTTGTCTATTTCGGCTATACATTCTGCCCCGATGTCTGCCCGTTTGACATGTCCCGCAATGTTGAGGCCGTGGATATCCTGAACCAGCGCGGGCAGTCGGCAACGGCGCTGTTCATCTCGATCGATCCCGAACGGGACACGCCCGAGGTTGTGGATGATTATGCCTTCAATCTTGGCGGTAAGACGATTGCGCTGACCGGTTCACCCGAACAGGTCAGGGCGGCGAGCAAGGCTTACAAGACCTTTTACAAGGCACAGGATAAAAGCGACGAATTCTATCTTGTTGACCATTCCACCTTCACCTATCTGGTGACGCCCGAACATGGTTTCCTTGAATTCTTCAAGCGCGATGACACGGCCGAACAGATGGCGGACAAGGTCGGGTGCTTTCTGGACCAGGCTGCGCATTAACAAGGTTGTTTGACCTTTGTTTCTGCGCTGCTATTACTCATGTTTAAGCCAAAGGCATGAAATAGCGGAAAGACCTAACATATGGCAGACAGTTCTCAGCTTGATATCGGCCCTGACAAATCCCTGCTTTTGGTGGATGATGACGAGCCGTTCCTGAGACGTTTGGCCAAGGCCATGGAAAAGCGTGGGTTCGAGGTTGAAACCGCAGGATCCGTCGCCGCAGGTCGTGCAATTTCCACCGCCCGCCCACCGGCTTACGCAGTTGTTGACCTGCGACTGGAGGATGGCAATGGTCTGGATGTGGTTGAGGTTCTGCGCGAAAAGCGCCCCGACAGCCGGGTCGTGGTTCTGACCGGGTACGGGGCGATTGCGACCGCAGTCGCCGCGGTAAAAATCGGCGCAACCGATTATCTGTCGAAACCCGCCGACGCCACCGACATCACCAACGCCTTGCTGGCCAAGGGCGACGAACTGCCCCCGCCGCCGGAAAACCCCATGAGCGCGGACCGCGTGCGCTGGGAACATATCCAGCGGGTCTATGAGCTGTGTGATCGCAATGTCAGCGAAACGGCGCGGCGGCTGAACATGCACCGCCGGACCTTGCAGCGGATACTGGCGAAACGCAGCCCGCGGTGAATTTAAATCGAGCGTTTGTTCGCAGAGTGAGGTTTATCGAATCTCACTCTCGATTTTTGCAATAAACTCTTTACGGGCAACTGGGTTTGAGAACTGAAATAGCCCTTTTGTTTTAAGCGCACTAAGTACAAATTCTGTTCTTAACGTTGTTTCTCCACGTCTTAGTATGAAAACGTTTGTAGATGTATACTGCTCACTGCACACAACCTCGTATTCATGCAGTTTACCAAAGGCTTTTCCGGTTTCGCTGCCAAAGAAATCCAGATAACTCTGGAACTCTTTTGGGGAAAGATGTCTTTGAATTCGGGCTTCTTCATATCCGTGCACTTGTGGAACAATGACAGTTTTTTCTACCCATCCAGCCTTACATTCTTTGTAACTTAGCTTTCTTAGTTTCTGCCAAGTGCCGGTGAGATAAAATTCTTTGACCTTGCTCAACTGCTGTGTGGTGTATGCATCAAGTTGCCATTGCGCAATTTCATCAAGATGCCCGTTGATGGCAATATCCGTAATTTCTTCGGGTACAAGGCTTACAAGGCGCTTAGTGTCTGTTACACGGATGTTGTGTTTACCCAACAGTTCCTTGAGGTATTCAACATAATATATTGAGGCATTTTTCCGCAACGTAAGAATCTGTTCTTCCAGTAGAAATTGACTTGCAATGTACTTTGCATCGTCTTCTGGTGATGCGGAAACCTTGAATGCAGCACAGCATATTAAACTAACTGAAAGAAAAAACTTAATCACTCAAACTGTCCTTAAAACTCTGACAACAAAACTTTATACCGATCAGAGAATGCCCGCCGCACCTTAACCGGTGGCCTAAGCGTGATCTCCAATCCCTCCATCACCGCTTTATCCGGGCGACCAAAGAATTTCGTCGCCTCGGCCTCGGAAAAGCCTGCGATCTGGGTTGCCTCCATCCAGGCGCTGATCTTGTCGGCCTTTTTGATCTGCCGTTTCACCGTTTTCGGCACTTCAGCGGGCAGGCCGAACCGGATGTGGATCGCCGCCGCCAACCGGTCATCCAGCGCGCCGTAACCGGGGCCCACGGCAGATTTGACCGGCGAAATCATGTCGCCGATCACGTATTCCGGCGCATCATGTAACAGGGCTGCCAGCCGCCATTTGACGGGTGTCTTGGGCGCAATTCTTCCGAAGAGTTCCTCAACCAATAGGGAATGCTCGGCCACGGAATAGGCGAAATCGCCGCGTGTCTGCCCGTTCCAACGTGCCACAAAAGCAAGCCCATGCGCGATATCTTCGATCTCGATATCCACCGGGGTCGGGTCCAGCAGATCCAGCCGACGCCCCGATAACATGCGCTGCCATGCCCTGGGTTGTGTTGCCATTTTGCTATGCCTCGCCTGACCGGACGCGATTGCGCCATATTTTTGTGCTATGATGTACCTGTCTGGATCACTTGCTGCCAACAGTTTCTTGAGCATTTGTGCTTTGAAACGGCGCGCCATGATCCCGACATCAAAACCGAGGGGGGCACATGCTTCTCCCGGTGTGCTCCTCTCGACCGTGAAACGCGAAACGATAGGAGTTTGTCATGTTCAAGCGTTTATTCGCCATTGCCCTGACCTTTGGAATGGCTGCGACCGCCCCACCAGCCTTTGCCCGGAGTTGTGCAGAGCGCGGCGACATCGTCACCAAATTGCAGGAAAACTATGCCGAGGAATTGGCCTTTGGCGGCCTGCAAAAGACGCGCGACGCGCAGTCTGTGATGGAGGTGTGGGCCTCGAAGGAAACGGGCAGCTATACCGTTTTGGTAACCAATGCGAACGGAATCAGTTGTATTGTTGCCGTTGGCACCGATTTTTTTGAAGCGATACCAAAGATAAAAATCGAAGGCACGCCAAGCTGAAAGCGGCCACCAAGCTTCCGGTAACAGTCTTCAAAGTTGCCACCTGCCCCAAGGAGTGCTAGGGGCAGCCGGGACTGTGATTTACCGAAAACGGAGCGCCAGATGGCCGTGGACTATATCGTTAAAGACATTTCGCTGGCCGGGTTCGGCCGCAAGGAATTGGACATTGCCGAAACCGAGATGCCGGGCTTGATGTCCCTGCGTGCGGAATATGGGGAAAGCAAACCTCTGACAGGTGCGCGTATCGTTGGATCGCTGCACATGACCATCCAGACAGCTGTTCTGATTGAAACGCTGGTTGCGCTGGGCGCGGATGTGCGCTGGGCGTCGTGCAACATCTTCTCGACCCAGGACCATGCAGCAGCCGCGATTGCCGAGGCAGGCATTCCCGTCTTCGCCATCAAGGGTCAGACGCTGGAAGAGCATTGGGATTACCTGGATAAATCCTTCTTGTTCGAAGACGGCCCGAACATGATCCTCGACGATGGTGGCGACGCGACCCTGTACATCCTGCTGGGTGCACGTGCGGAAGCGGGCGAAGACGTCATCCCTGTTCCGGGTTCGGAAGAGGAAGAGGTGATCAAGAAGCAGATCGCCAAGCGCATGGCGGCAAGCCCCGGCTGGTTCACCAAGATACGTGACCAGATCCAAGGCGTTTCCGAGGAAACCACCACCGGCGTGAACCGCCTGTATCAACTGGTGAAAGACGGCCACCTGCCCTTCCCGGCGATCAACGTGAATGACTCGGTCACAAAGTCGAAATTCGACAATAAATACGGCTGTAAGGAATCGCTGGTTGACGGTATTCGCCGCGCCACCGACACAATGATGGCCGGTAAGGTTGCCGTGGTTTGCGGCTATGGCGACGTCGGCAAGGGTTCAGCCGCCAGCTTGCGTGGCGCGGGTGCGCGCGTGAAGGTGACCGAAGTTGACCCGATCTGCGCGCTGCAGGCTGCGATGGATGGGTTCGAAGTAACCCTGCTGGAAGACGAAGTTGCCAGCGCGGATATCTTCATCACCACCACCGGCAACAAGGACGTGATCCGCATCGAGCATATGCGCGAGATGAAGGACATGGCCATCGTCGGCAATATCGGGCACTTCGACAACGAGATTCAGGTGGCCAGCCTGAAGAACCACAAGTGGACCAATATCAAGGAGCAGGTGGACATGATCGAGATGCCTTCGGGCAACCGTCTGATCCTGCTGTCTGAAGGCCGCCTTCTCAATCTTGGCAACGCCACAGGTCACCCGTCTTTTGTGATGTCGGCCTCGTTCACCAACCAGGTTCTGGCACAGATCGAGCTGTTCACCAAAGGTGATCAGTACGAGAACAAGGTCTACATCCTGCCCAAGCATCTGGACGAAAAAGTAGCCCGCCTGCATCTGGATCGCATCGGCGTGAAGCTGACGAAGATGGATGCGGATCAGGCCGCGTACATCGGTGTCAAACCAGAAGGTCCATACAAGCCGGAACACTACCGCTACTGATTGTCGTCTGACGATGACACAGAATAACGGACGCCGCCGGTTTCTTTACTCGGCGGCGTTCTTTGTTTTCAGGGTTCTGGTTGTGGCGATCGTGCTGGGTGGCGGTGGCTGGGTGCTGCTGGCGCATCCAAAGACACCGGTGCCATCTCACTGGAACCCATTGCATGACCTTAAAGTCAGCGCGCCGGTCACGCCGGTCACCAGGTATCAACTGAACCGGGCCTTGGCGGATGAAACCCAGTGTCGGGCTACATTGACCGAAGCAGGCGTTCATTTCGAGGCGATGGAGGATCTGGTCATTGATCAGAACTGTGGCATTGCCGCACGGGGCCTTCTGACCCGGCTGGCCACTTCGCACATCGAAGCCGTTGAAACCAGTTGCGCCACAACATTGCGGCTGACGATGTGGGAACACCATGTCGTTCAGCCGGCCGCGTACGAACTGCTTGGAACCGGCATTGCCCGATTGCGCCATGTCGGAAGCTACAATTGCAGGCGCATGCGCACCCTACGAGGTGAAAACAACGGATGGAGCAGCCATGCCCGTGCGGACTCGATCGATATCATCGGTGTGGAGACGACCGATGGCCGCGTGCTGACCCTGTTAAATGACTGGCAGGGCTCCGGACCCGAACCCGCATTCCTGCGGCAAATCTGGCGGGGCGCGTGCGATTGGTTTCGTGTGGTTCTGGGCCCGGACTTCAATCGCTTGCACGCGGATCATTTTCACCTGCAAGGTTCGGGCTGGGGGTATTGTAGATAGGTCTTGTAGCCCGTGCATTCCAGCCCTCGTTAAGGGGGAGGAAACGCAATATTTTATCCTTTTGGGCTGACCTGTGACACGTCTAGTCTCGGCCATCGGTGATTGGTGCCGGATTAACGGATAAAGGAGATTGGGACATGGGCAAGCGCGACGAGTTGATAGCCAAATACGCTGAAGATCTGAAAAACAAATGTGGGATGAACCCCGATATGGTCCTGCTGACCAAGGTCACAATCGGTTGCGGCCCGGCAATTTATGACGCAGATGCGGCAACTGTTGCAGCCAGCCAGGCGCCCGAGTTGGAAACCGTCAAGAACAACTTCCTGATCAAGAAACTGGGCCTGTCAGATGGTCCCGAGCTGATGGCAGCGATCAACAAAGCCATGGAAACTTATGGCATGTCCGAGCGCAACAAATACCGCGCCGTGGTCTATTACATGCTGACCAAGCATTTCGGGAAAGAAGCTGTTTACGGCTGATCTAACCGCGCAATCCTGAAACGCCTGTCGTCTTTCCGGCAGGCGTTTCGTATTTGAGTTGTTTTTTAAGGACTTGGCGTTTGAAACGCTGCGCGCGGTTGGGCTAAGGTCAATCCGTGACCAGGACGGTCAGAACCAGATATTTCCATACGCGTGTGGTGAGTAGGGAGCACGCGGGGGTAGGGAAGGTTCTGTATCGTCAGAGCCTTCCCTCATTACTCATCTGAACTCTTTAAGAATACGCGCGATGAGGTTTTCTGCTCTGTCAGGTTGAACCGTTGAATTGTCGTCCGCATTTCCGCCGCTGCCTTCCAGATAAACCTCGATCCGCCCCGGGCGCGTCTTGCTGCCCGAGCTTGTGAAGTCCCGTGAAATACCCCCCAGTGCATCGGCGGCCATCGCGGCGTTTTCGGCGTCATCGGGGTGATAAAACCGGACCTGGGTTTCTCTGACCCGGTATCCCACCCGAGCTGTTGCCACCACTGTTGCCTGACCTCGGACAAGCAGTTCCAACGCCCGGTTGCTGGTCTCTTGCGAAACTCTCGACGGTACAAAAAGCGAGACCTCAAGATCAATGATCGGCGTCACAAGAAGCGGTTTCACCTCGGCGTAGGGCGGGTTGGCGGGTGTGTCGATCTCTTGCGGAATGGGATCATTGGTTATCTGTGATATCTGCGATAATCCGCCCTTGTTCAGCGGATTGGGATTGCGAAGTCGTGGTTCATACCAGGCAGGAATCGCGGCTTGAATGTCTGAGGCGGTCGCGGCGGCCAACGTGGGTTCCATCCGGGCAGGAATGAAAATCTTGGGCGGTGTTAAGGAAATCTCCGGCTTCTCCGTTACCGCTTCGGGATTCGGGCCGGTTGCAAACTCGCTTTCCGGCATGACAGTGTTTTCCAGTTCCTGGGAAAGGGTTGCACTGGATTGATCCAAAACAACCGGATCGACTGACTCGCTATTTGGCTTGTCCAAGAGTTCGCTGACGTCAGCGGGTATTGAGAGAGGCTCAGGCTCAGGGGGCCCTGAAACCAACAGATCCTCTGGTATAGGGGCGTCTTTCGGGTCCGGCAGGCTGGTGGCTGCGGCCTCAGGCGGTTCTTCGGGGGCCAGAAAGGTTTCAGAAAGCGCATTCAGAACGGCCTGATCTTCTGCGTCTGCGGTTGGCCAGTCATCTAAAAGATTTGCAATGACCCATTGCAAGGCGGCCCCGCACAAAAGGGCAACCAGTACTAACGCGACCCGAGTTTTCCGTTTTTTTCTGACGCGTGGCTTGTCCAGATTTAGCGAGCGGACCCGTTCGGAAACGATCTGCTCAGTATCTGTATCGTCCGGTGGGGGCAGAACGTCCGATTGCGCAGAGGTCGAAGCAGGTTCTTTCAGCGCCTCTTCTTGCGCCCCCGCAAGCACCGACGCGCGCTTCTCCCGCGCCTCTTTCAGGCGCGCTTCCCAGGTTCTCGTGCTTTTCGCAGCAACGGTGTTATCGAGTGTCCCGTTGCCGTTTTCAGTGTCAGACACGGGGTTCAAACTTTCAAAACATATCGAATTTATCCGAACAACACCAAGCGGTTACGATCAGAGCAATCATAACCTTCAGGTCCCTACCCGGCGTAGCCCTTGGAAACATAACACCTTGCCGGGCGTTTGAGAAGTTTTGCACCTTGTACAGGACGGCAGGTCAATCCGGCTGCGTTTCACCCAAGGCGCAGATCGCCTTCCATTGATCGTCAGTTACCGGCTGCACCGATAAACGAGAGTTTTTCACCAACACCATTTCGGCAAGCCGTTCGTCGGCCTTGATCTGGTCCAGTGTCACGGGTTTGGAAAAGGACCGGACGGCCTTGATATCCACGCATTCCCAGCGCTCATCATCGGTGGAATTGTCGGGATGTGCCTCGGCGCATACTTCGACAATACCAACAACTGACTTGTCCTTTTGAGAGTGGTAGAAGAACCCCCAATCCCCAATGGCCATCTGACGCATGAAATTGCGCGCCTGATAGTTGCGCACACCGTCCCATTCCTCGCCCTTATCCCCCTTGGCCATTTGCTGTTCCCAGCTCCAGGTCGAAGGTTCGGACTTGAAAAGCCAATATGCCATCAGCCGATCACCTTTTTCCAGGGAATCAGTTCAACCGACTGGAACAATCCAGCCTTCGCATAGGGGTCATTATCTGCCCAGTTTTGCGCAGTAGCCAGATCTTCGACGTCGAGCACAACCAGCGAACCGATCATGGCGTCGCCATCCAGCAGCGGCCCTGCCTGCGATACAACACCCGTTTCTTCGATATAGGCCAGATGGGCCGCGCGATTGTCCAACCGGGTTTGCAGTGCCCCGGCTTTGTCACGGGCGATGAGTGCGATCAGCATGTTATTCCTCCTTGAGTGGGCGATTGAGCAGGTTTTGGATGGCCTCGGTCACACTGTAGGCACCATGGCTCAGATCCGCCACCGTTGTACTGATGGGCATGTCCAGCCCTTCCTTGACGGCAATCTCTGACATGGCGCGCGCGGTGGCGACGCCTTCGACAGTAGTATGTTGGTCAAATGGTTGGTTCAGGCCCAAACTAAGACCAAAACGGTAGTTTCGGGACAGCTCTGAGGAACAGGTCAACACCAGATCTCCAAGCCCGGACAAGCCCATCAGGGTGTCAGGACGCGCGCCCCGCAGGGCGGCAAAGCGCTGCATTTCCGCAAAACCGCGAGTCATCAACGCGGCTCGGGCGCTGTCCCCCAGCCCCGCGCCGATTGCTGCGCCGCAACCGATGGCCATGATGTTCTTCAGCGCCCCGCCAAGTTCAGCACCTATGGTGTCAGTGGTCCGATAGAGGCGCAGGTTCGCAGTGGCCAGCTCGGTCTGCAATGTTTTGCCAAGATTCGTATCACCGCAAGCCAGCGTTAACGCAGTGGGCAAACCGCGCGCTATGTCATCAGCAAAACTGGGTCCTGTCAGCAAAGCGATCGGGGCGTCAGGGACAACATCCCTGATGACCGCAACGGGCCCGAGGCCAGAATCCAACTCTATCCCCTTACAGCAAGCGACCAGTGTCTTGCCGTGCAGCACCGGGGCGCGATCTTGCAAGGCGCTGCGCAATTGCTGCATAGGAACGGCCAAAAGCAGAATGTCAGCCTTCGACGCCTCAGCGATATTTGCGGTTACGGCGATGTTCGTGCGTAAGGAAACACCAGGCAGCCTGGTGGAGTTTTCGCGCGTCTCATGCATCTGCCGCGCCTGATCGGCGTTTCTGGACCACAGCGTTACTGGCCCGTTGCCTGATAGCGAGATTGCCAAAGCGGTACCAAACGCGCCGGATCCCAGGACAGATACGTTCATGCCTTGGCCCCTTTCTTACCGCTGCCCAGCATTGCCGGGCTGCGTTGATCGAGCGGCCAGCGGGGGCGGGCAGTCAGGTCCAGACCGTCGCGCGCGCCGGTGCGAAAGCGTTCAAGGCCCGCATAGGCAATCATCGCGGCATTGTCTGTGCACAAAGCCAGCGGAGGTGCTGTAAACCGAGCGCCTTGCTGCGCACAAACAGACTCTAATGCTGTCCGAATAGCCGAATTCGCTGCCACCCCACCTGCGACCGCGACAACGGGATCAACAGGTTTGTGATCAAGGTACAGATCAATCGCGCGGCGGGTTTTCTCGGCCAATGTGTCCACTATGGCCTGCTGGAATCCTGCGCACAGATCAGCACGGTCCTGACGGGTCAGCCCACCCTTGTCGGCTACGATCTGGTCGCGCATCCGCATCAACGCTGTTTTCAGCCCCGAAAAAGACAAGTCACAGCCGGGCCGGTCCAGCAGTGGCCTGGGAAAACGGAACCGCTGGGGATTGCCATCACGGGCCTCAGCCTCGACAGACGGGCCGCCGGGTTGCGGCAGGCCCAGCAGGCGAGCGGTCTTGTCAAAGGCTTCCCCAGGTGCGTCGTCGATTGTACCGCCCAGGCGAGTAAACTGCTCGGGGTTATTGGCGATCAGGTATTGGCAATGGCCGCCCGACACCAGAAGCATGAGGTAAGGGAAGGCGATGCCGTCCGTCAGGCGGGGTGTCAGGGCGTGACCGGCAAGATGATTGACGCCAATCAGCGGCAAGCCCGTGGCGGCGCTCAACCCTTTGGCGCACATGACACCGGACATGACCCCTCCGATCAGACCGGGCCCGGCGGTGACGGCAATAGCGTCCATGTCGCGCAGCGACAGACCGGCGGCCTCCAGTGCCTGCATGACACAGACATCCAGCTTTTCGGCATGCGCACGGGCCGCAATCTCGGGCACGACACCGCCAAAGGCGCTGTGCAGATCGGTTTGACCGCGCACCACAGAAGACAGGATCTCGGCTTTGGCACCTTCGGTCTGGCGCACGACAGCTGCGGCTGTGTCGTCACAGCTGCTTTCCAAACCCAATACGGTAAGTGTTTGCACCATCACCCTGATCCGTTGCATCATGTATATACGGCGGGGTATCACCCTGCGCGGATGCAAACAATCCTGAAGGGTCAAGGCGCCACACGTTGTTTTTGTTGATGACCCGCCCTCGCTCCGCCTCGGAAAGGTTTGTCGAGCAGTTGCCAACCCGCGTCAGATCTCGGGTACAGGCCCTCTATTCGCCGATAATGGAAATCCGGCCACTGCCAGTTGCGGTGGATACCAAAGGTGTAAAAGGATTGATCTTTACATCGGCCAATGCGGTAAATGCGGCGGTTTCGAAAGGTGTTGACCGCACTCTGCCGGCCTATTGCGTGGGGCCCGCAACAACCGGTACCGCGAAAGGGTATGGGTGGCAGGCCAAGATGGTCGGAACCACGGCAGAAGAATTGGTTGGGCATCTGCTCAAGCATCGGCCCAAAAGCCCGCTTTTGCACCTGCGGGGTGAACATACACGGGGTAATATCGCTGGCCGCCTGACCGAATCTGGTCTGACCGTTCGGGAACAGCCAGTCTATCAGCAGCGGTTGTTGCCGCTAACACCCGAGGCCACCGAGGCCGCCGAAGGAAATCTGCCGATAATTGCTCCGCTTTTCTCGCCGCGCACGGCGCGACATTTTGCCGATATCTGGGCCGGATCAGCCCCCCTTTGGCTGGTTGCGATCAGCCAGGCTACGGCTGATCCCCTTTATTCTTTGGACTATGAGCACCTGAAGATTGCAAAACATCCGACACCGAAGAAAATGCGTAAAGCTGTTAAAAAGCTTGTGAAACATGTGTTGCGGGTTGAGGGTGGCGAGGTCCCCGATTAACTTAACCTGGGCTGTTATTCATCTGAATTTGGATTCGATAAGGGGAATATTGCGGTGGCTGGTAAGAAGAAATCCGATCAAAAGCCGGTGGAACCCCTCCTAGCAGATGATGCAGTTGAAACTGATCTGCGGCAGGAAGATACGCCTGTTGACCCGGCTGAACCTGTAGAAGAAGACCTGTCCGAAGCCGAAGCCGAAGCCGAAGCCGAAGCCGAAGCCGAAGCCGAAGCCGAAGCCGAAGCCGAAGCCGAAGCCGAAGCCGAAGCCGAAGCCGAAGCCGAAGCCGAAGCCGAAGCCGAAGCCGAAGCCGAAGCCGAAGCCGAAGCCGAAGCCCCGGTCACTGAAAAGACCGTCGAACGCGTAGTTGAAAAACGCGGCGGTTTCGTTCCGGCCCTGTTGGGTGGGGCGCTGGCCGCCGTTGCAGGTTTCGCGCTGGGCAATGGAGGGCTGTTGCCAACCGGCCCGGACAACTCGGGAGCGCTGGCAGAGCTGGAAGCAAAGCTGACAGAACAGTCGAACCAGATCGCCAAGCTGTCACAGGCGCTTGCAAACAGCCCTGATGTGTCTGGACTGGCAGATCAGGTCAAAACGTTGTCGGACAAGCTGACACCGGTTGAGAGCGACCTCGGCACGGTAAAATCCTCGGTTGATGCGCTGTCCGGTCAGGTCGCGCCATTGACGGACCGGGTCGCTGCGCTGGAAAAAGCCCCGATCGCCTCCACTGCCTCGCCCGAGGCAACCGCCGCGTTTGAGGCGGAACTGAAGAAACTTCAGGACTCGCTGGCGGCGCAACGGGCTGAAGTCGAAAAAATGGTTTCGGACGCTCAGGCTCTCGAAGCGAAAGCCTCGGCAGATGCACAAGCTGCAATGAATGCTGCCATTCTGGCGCGTCTGCGTGGACAGCTGGACACCGGCCAGCCTTTTTCGGAACTGGTTGCTGAACTGAAGGCAGGCGGTGTGAATGTACCGGACGCCCTGTCCGGCCCGTCGGAAAAAGGCGTGGAAACTCTGACCGCGCTTCGGGCGTCGTTCGAACCTGCCGCGCGAAATGCATTGGCCGAGGCGCGCGAGGCTGACAAAGGAACGGGTTTGGTCGCCTTCCTGCAACGTCAAACGGGCGCCCGTTCCGTCACGCCTCAGCAAGGTGATGGTCCAGACGCTGTTTTGTCGCGCGCGCAGGCTGAGCTTGCGAATGGCGACCTGACCAAAGCGTTGAATGAACTGAAATCACTTCCCGAAGTGGCGCAGGCTGCGATGGCCGATTGGGAGCAGGCGGCCGGGACACGAGCGTCCGCCATTGACGCCGTGAATACGCTGGCTTCCAGCCTGAACTCGAACTGAAGGACCTGCCATGCTGTGGTCATTGTTTAAGATCCTCGTTTTTGTTGCGATTATCGGCCTGCTGGCGCTGGGCGGTCACTTCCTGATGCAAACCAGCGGTGGGGTGCAGATCACCGTCGCGGGCACGGAATTCACCCTTGGGCCGCTTCAGTCGGTGATTGCGCTGGGTATTCTGGTATTTGCGGTCTGGCTGTTCTTCAAACTGCTCAGCCTTTTGGTTGCGACGCTCAAATTCCTCAACGGCGACGAAACCGCCCTGTCGCGTTATTTCGACCGCAGCCGGGAACAGCGCGGCTATCAGGCGCTGGCCGATGGGTTGATGGCGTTGGCCTCGGGCGAGGGGCGCATTGCCATGACCAAGGCCAGTAAAGCCGAAAAGCTGTTGAACAAGCCGGAACTGACGGATCTTCTGGTGGCGCAGGCTGCCGAGATGACGGGTGACACCAAGAAAGCTTCGGACACCTACAAGAAACTGGTGACAAACAGTGCGACCCGATTTGTCGGGGTGCGCGGTATCATGAAACAGAAGCTGGCCGAGGGAGATGATGAAACCGCCCGCAAGCTGGCCGAAAAGGCACTGGCCATCAAACCGCGTCACGAAGAGACACAGGATGTTCTGCTGAATTTGCAGACCAAGGCGCAGGATTGGGCTGGTGCCCGGTCGACGCTGACTTCCAAGTTGAAAGCCGGGTATCTGCCGCGCGACGTATTCAAACGTCGCGATGCGGTTCTGGCGCTGTCCGAAGCCAAGGGAATCCTGGATGAAGGCGCGACTGTCGAGCAACAAGAGCGCGCGATCGAAGCCAATCGCCTGTCGCCCGACCTGGTGCCTGCCGCCGCCATGGCGGCCCGCGCGTATATCGCCAAGGGCAAGTCCCGGGCAGCGACCAAGATCCTGAAAAAAGCGTGGGAAGTTCGCCCACATCCGGATCTGGCCCATGCCTTTGCCGAGATCGCGCCGGATGAAACCCCGGAACAACGGGTCAGGCGTTTCACGGCGCTGACCCGCACCCATCCCGAAAATCTGGAAACCCGTCTAATCCTGGCCGAACTGAACATTGTGGCCGAAGACTTCCCCGAAGCCCGCCGTGCCCTGGGTGATGTCGTGGAAAAACGGGGTGACGCGCGCGCCTATACATTGATGGCCGCCATTGAACGCGGCGAGGGTGCCACCGACGCTGTTGTCCAAGGCTGGCTTGCCAAGGCACTGAACGCGCCGCGCGGCCCGCAATGGGTGTGCGACAACTGTCATGACATTCAACCCGAATGGGGACCTGTTTGTCAGAACTGCCACAGCTTCGATACGCTCAGTTGGCAAACGCCACAGACACCCGAGATTGCAACAGCGACCGGGGTTCACATGCTGCCCCTGATCGTCGGTGCACTTGAGAGCCAGACCGAAGAACCCGAAACAGTCGAGCCTGCGGAAGACGATGATGTGGTTGAAGTCTCAGTGGATGCTGTAGAGGTGGCGGACGACGCAGAGGCTCAGAAACAGGTCTGAGCCCTGCTGTTGCTAACTGTGAATTGTCGCAATCAATTCGGTTTGCTAACGTCATCCTCGCGTCGGGGAGGGCGTTCAAATCCAAATGCTGGACTATTCTCACAACACTTGGTTGGTGGTGGCTTCGCTTGCCGTGGCGCTCATGGCCGGGTTCACGGGTCTGTACCTGACGCACGGCGCGTCAAGGCTGGATAGCCAGCGGCGCAAGTTCGTGGTGGCATTGGCCGCTGTCATTCTGGGCGGCGGCATCTGGTCGATGCATTTCGTGGCGATGCTGGGGCTGCAACTGCCAATTCTGTTTTACTATGATGCCCTGATCACTCTGATGTCGGCACTGGTCGCGATCCTGATGGTCGGGCTGGCGTTGCTGCTGCTGCATTTCCGGCCTCGCTCGGTTCAGACGATGATCGGATCTGGTGTGATTGTCGGGCTGGGCATCGTCGCGATGCACTTTGTCGGGATGGCTGGTATGCAGCTTTGCCGCCCTGTCTATGACATTTTCGATGTTGCTCTGTCAGCACTGGCATCAGTAATCTTGTCGGTGGCTGCAATTTGGGTGGCTTATGGCAACCGGACACAACGGAACATCCTGCTTGGCACGGTTTGTTTCGGACTGGCGGTGTTCACAATGCACTTTGTTGCCACGGGCCTGACTGATTTCGTCGCGAGCGACAGCCTCGGCGGGGCGGGTCCAGCGCTGGATAATCAGGTTTTGGCAATGGGGGTGACGGTATCCGTATTCCTGATCTGTGGCGCTTTCCTATTGACCGGTATCACGTTCATAGAACCAAAGCCCGTGGCTGCACCTGCTGCACCTGCCTCGGGACCTGTGTCGGAACCCGCCCCAATGCGCGCTGGTGTTCCGTATGAGCGCGAAGGCCAGACCTTTTTTGCGCATCCCGCGCGGATCGCCGCCATTCGGGCCGAGGGGCATTACACGGTTCTCTATATGAATGCAGAGAAACTGTTCTGCCCCTGGTCGATCACGGATGCGGAAACGCGACTTTTGCCCGAAGGCTTCCTGCGGGCGCATCGTAGCTATCTGGTGAACCCGAAACACGTCTCGCGCTTTGAACGTCACAAGGACAATGGCACCTGCTATTTCGATGGCGTTGACGCGCTGAGCAAGGTGCCGGTCAGCCGGTCCCGCCTGACGGATATTCGCGAAGCACTGGGATTGTAGGCGCAACTCGTGCAGTTCTTTCGCATTTCGTGAAACAAGCCGCGCGCTCCGTTTTCCTTAACTGGATCAGTTAAATCCGCCGTTCTTTCCTTACCTCAGGTCCCCCAAGGCATATCGCCCGGACCCAGGGAGGAAAAACATGATACCAGCCGGCTTTGAGTATCACCGGCCAGGCGACATTGCCTCGGCCATCGGCATTCTACAGGAATACGGGGACGAGGCGCGCGTGATCGCGGGCGGGCATAGCCTGATCCCGATGATGAAGCTTCGCATGGCCGAGATGGGTCATCTGGTCGATCTTCAGGCCATCGAAGAGCTTAAGGGGATTGAGGTCGGGCCTGACACCGTTACTTTGGGTGCGATGGTCACGCAGCACGAGCTGATCACCCATGGGGATCTGGCCGATGCCATTCCGCTGATCCGCGAGGCGGCTCTTCAGATTGCGGATCCGCAAGTGCGGTACATGGGTACTGTCGGTGGCAATGTGGCCAATGGTGACCCGGGCAATGACATGCCGGGGCTGATGCAGTGCTTGAACGCCTCGTTCGAGTTGTCCGGCCCGGACGGGAAGCGGACAGTTGCCGCGCGTGATTTTTATGAGGCCGCGTATTTCACCGCCCGCGAAGACGAAGAAATCCTGACCCGGATTTCGATCCCTGTACCGGGTGCAGGCGTGGGGCAGGCCTATCAAAAGCAAAAGCGCAAGATAGGAGATTATGCGACCGCCGCTGCGGCTGTGATGGTTGGCAACGGTCAGGCCTCGGTTGCGATGACCAATCTGGCCGACACGCCCATCTGGTCGGATGAGGCCAGCACCGCGCTGGCTGCGGGCGATGTCGAAGGGTGCGTTGCCGCAATGCTAGACGCAATCGATCCGGTCGCTGATAACCGCGGCCCCGTCGAATTCAAGAAACACGTGGCAGCCGTGGTGCTGCGCCGCGCCATCGACCGTGCGCAAAGCCGCGCGGGCTGAGGGGGAGGGAACCAATGTCGAAAATGCATGTCAAACTGACCGTAAACGGCAAGCAGGTTGAAGGTCTGGCCGAGCCGCGCACGCTGCTGATCCACTTCCTGCGGGAAGACCTGAAAATCACCGGCCCACATATCGGGTGTGAAACCAGCCACTGCGGTGCCTGCACCGTGGATATCGACGGCAAGTCGGTCAAATCCTGCACCGCCTTTGTAGCGCAGGTAAACGGTGCTGAGATCACAACCGTTGAAGGCCTGACCAATGATGATGGCAGCCTTGGAGTGTTGCAGGAAATGTTTCGCGAACATCACGGGCTGCAATGTGGGTTCTGCACGCCGGGCATGATCACCCGGGCGCATCGTCTGCTTCAGGAAAACCCGAACCCGACCGAGGAGGAAATCCGTTTCGGCATGGCCGGAAACCTGTGCCGCTGCACCGGATACCAGAATATCGTCAAGGCGATCTCGGCCTCGGCTGATTTGCTCAATGCTCAGAAGGAGGCCGCGGAATGAACGACCAGACTCTGACCCCCGAAGAACGCGCTGCCAACCTCAAAGGTATGGGCTGCGCCCGAAAGCGCGTCGAGGACGTGCGTTTCACCCAAGGCAAGGGTAATTACGTTGATGACATCAAGCTGGACGGGATGCTGTTTGGCGATTTTGTGCGCTCCCCCTATGCTCATGCCCGTGTCGTCAGCGTGAACAAAGAGGCCGCTTTGGCACTGCCCGGCGTGATCGCCGTTTTGACCGCCGAAGACCTGTCGCCTTTGGGATTGCACTGGATGCCGACATTGGCCGGTGACAAGCAGATGGTGCTGGCCGATGGCAAGGTGCTGTTCCAGGGCCAGGAAGTTGCCTATGTTGTCGCCGAAGACCGCTATGTCGCGGCGGATGCCGTTGAATTGGTCGAGGTCGAATACGAAGAGCTTCCTGTCATCACGGACCCGTTCGAATCGTTGAAGTCGGACGTGGTGCTCCGCGAAGATCTGGAAGGTCAGACCGAAGGCGCACATGGGCCGCGTAAGCATCACAACCACATCTTCACGTGGGAACAGGGCGACAAGGACGCGACCGAAGCTGTGCTGGCCGAGGCAGACGTGGTCGCCGAAGAGATGATCTATTACCACCGCACCCATCCGTGCCCGCTTGAGACCTGCGGTTGCGTGGCGTCGATGGACAAGGTGACTGGCAAGCTGACTCTGTACGGGACGTTCCAGGCTCCGCACGCGATCCGCACGGTTGTGTCGCTGATTTCGGGGCTGGCCGAGCACAATATCCGCGTGATCAGCCCCGATATCGGTGGTGGGTTTGGCAACAAGGTGGGGGCCTACGCAGGCTATGTGTGCTCGGTGGTGGCCTCGATTGTTACCGGCAAACCGGTGAAATGGGTCGAGGACCGGATGGAAAACCTGATGTCCACTGCCTTTGCCCGCGACTACTGGATGCAGGGGAAGATTGCTGCCACCAAGGAAGGCAAGATCACTGGGTTGTGGTGTCACACCACTGCGGATCATGGCGGTTTCGACGCTTGTGCCGACCCGACCAAATTCCCTGCCGGGTTCATGAATATCTGCACCGGGTCTTATGACATCCCGACTGCCTATTTGGCGGTGGATGGCGTCTATACCAACAAGGCGCCGGGCGGTGTGGCCTATCGCTGTTCCTTCCGCGTGACCGAAGCCGCCTATTTCATCGAACGCATGATCGAGGTTCTGGCCATCAAGCTGAACATGGACGCGGCCGAGCTGCGTCGGATCAACTTCATCAAGGCAGATCAGTTTCCCTATCAATCCGCGCTGGGCTGGGAATATGACTCGGGCGATTATCACACCGCTTGGGACAAAGCGCTGAAGGCTGTGAACTATGAGGGTCTGCGGGCGGAACAGGCGCAGCGGATCGCGGATTTCAAGGAAGGAAAAACGCGCAAGCTGCTGGGCATCGGCCTGACGCATTTCACGGAAATCGTCGGAGCCGGACCGGTGAAGAACTGCGATATCCTCGGGCTGGGGATGTTCGACAGCTGCGAGATTCGCATTCATCCGACCGGATCAGCGATCGCGCGGCTGGGGACGATCAGTCAAGGGCAGGGCCACGCCACAACCTTTGCCCAGATCATCGCCAGTGAAATCGGCCTGCCCGCCGATGACATCACGCTGGAAGAGGGTGACACGGATACCGCGCCCTACGGGCTTGGGACCTATGGATCCCGGTCCACTCCGGTGGCTGGCGCGGCCACGGCGATGGCGGCCCGCAAAATTCGGGCAAAAGCCCAGATGATCGCGGCCTATCTGCTGGAGGTGCACGACAATGACGTCGAATGGGACGTGGATCGCTTTGCTGTCAAAGGCGCGCCTGAGCGGTTCAAGACCATGAAGGAAATCGCATTCGCCGCCTATAATCAGGCCATTCCTGGGCTGGAGCCGGGTCTGGAGGCCGTCAGTTACTATGACCCGCCCAATATGACTTATCCGTTCGGAGCCTATATCTGTGTCATGGAGATTGACGTGGATACTGGTGAATGGGAAGTCCGGCAGTTCTATGCGCTGGATGACTGTGGCACTCGGATCAACCCGATGATCATCGAGGGGCAGGTCCATGGGGGTGTGACCGAGGCGTTGGCCATCGCGATGGGTCAGGAGATTGCCTATGATGATATGGGCAATGTGAAGACCGGTACGCTGATGGATTTCTTCCTGCCGACCGCGTGGGAGACGCCGAACTATACCACCGACCATACGGTGACCCCGTCCCCGCACCATCCGATTGGCGCAAAGGGTGTGGGGGAAAGCCCAAATGTCGGCGGTGTGCCCGCTTTCTCTAACGCAGTGCATGACGCGTTCCGACCCTTTGGACTGGTGCAGAGCCATATGCCGCACGACCACTGGCGGATTTGGAAGATTGCCAATGGTCTGGGGATGCATGGGTGAATGGGATCGGACCGGCTGTTGCCGGTCCGACTGGACGGAGGGGGCTCTGCCCCTCCGAACCTCCCCCGGGATATTTGGGGCCAGATGAAGATAGGATCCTGGTTTTGACCTTGAACGACGTGCAGAACGGGTTGGCCGCGCAGGGCTATGTTGCCGATGATCGGTTGGTCATGGCGCTGCATCTGGCGCGGAAACTTGGGCGCCCTTTGTTGCTGGAGGGGCCGGCGGGTGTGGGGAAAACCGAAGTTGCGAAAGCGGTGGCAGCCTGGCGCGGTACGCGATTGATACGTCTGCAATGCTACGAAGGTCTGGATGCCAGTCATGCCATCTATGAATGGAACTATCAGCGACAGCTATTGGCGATCCGGGCGAGCGAAGCGCAAGGCGGCGTCGCGGAGGCGCAGCTGTTTTCGGATGAATATTTGCTGAAAAGGCCTTTGTTAGAGGCTATCTCGGAAACGAAACCTCCGGTTCTGTTGATTGATGAGATTGATCGGGCGGATGAGGAGTTCGAAGCCTATCTTCTGGAAATCCTGTCAGACTTTCAGATCACCATACCCGAGTTGGGAACGGTGCAGGCACATGTGCGGCCTGTTGTCATTCTGACGGCCAACGGGACGCGGGATTTGTCGGATGCGCTGCGCAGAAGGTGTTTGTACAGCTTTCTTGACTATCCTTCGAGGGAGACCGAACTGGCAATCCTGCGGGCGCGACTGCCTGAAATCGAGGGGATTCTGGCGCGTCAGATCATCGGTGTTGTACAGGCGCTGCGTCAGGAAGACCTTGAGAAGAAACCGGGCATCGCCGAAATGCTGGATTGGGCAGCAGCCCTGTCCGGGTTGGGTGTCAATGATCTGGCCAAATCCCGCGAAGACGTCCAGGCGACGCTGGTGTGTTTGCTGAAAACTGCCGCAGATTACAATGCGGCACCGCCCGAGGTGATGGATCGCCTGATTGGAAAGGTCGCGTGATGCAGGTTACGCGCTTTCCCTCTCGGGCCTCGGGTCTTGCCGACCGTATGTCGGGTTTCATAGCGCATTTGCGAATGAACGGTATGCAATTGGGCGCGTCGGATGCGGGGGACGTGCTTGCCGCCTTGTCCGAAGTGGATGCAACGGATGCCAAACAGGCCCGGCAAGCCATGTGCGCGGTATTGACCGGAGATGCGGAAGATTGGCGCCGGTTTGATGAACTGTTTGACGCCTATTGGTTCAACGCTGGCGCACAGCGTTCGGGAAAAGCGAAAAACAAGCATGTGCGGGTGCAGTCCGCCAAGCCAATGATCTGGCAGACCAGAACTCAGGGTGAGGACGAACCACGATCCGGGTCGGAGCAAGAAGCCACTCTGCCTGACTGCGGTGAAGGGGAAGCCGAAGGGGTGGACGGCAAGTTGATCGCCACGCGAACGGCCAACCTGTCACGCCGGGACTTGCGAGAGTTGATGGATGAAGAGGCCCTAAAACAGGCTGAAACAGCCGCGCTGACCTTGGCGCGGGCATTTCGGGACAGGCGATCGCGCCGCCGGAAACGGGCGTTGCGCGGGGCTGTTCTGGATATGCGCCGAATACAGCGCGCCAGTCTGGCGCGTGGCGGTGAGCCGCTGGACCTGTATCGCCGAGCGCGGCCGCCGCGCCCGATGCAGATTGTGGCATTGTGCGACGTGAGCGGCTCGATGACCGTGTACTCACGTGTGTTTCTGGCTTTCCTGAAAGGGTTGATCGGCAGCGGGATCAAAGCAGATGCGTATTTGTTTCACACGCGATTGATGCGGGTTACAGATGCGTTACGCGACCATGATACTCTCCGGGCCGCGGGTCGGTTGTCGCTGATGGCCGAAGGCTTCGGCGGCGGCACCGATATTTCCGGCAGTCTTGAGCGATTTCTGTCGGGATACGGCGCGCGGGCACTGAACGGGCGTACTGTCGTTCTGATCCTGTCGGACGGATATTGCAGTTCTGATCCGCAGGCTCTGGGGGATATGCTTGCGCGTATCAGGCGCAAGGCACGCCGTATCGTCTGGCTGAACCCCTTGAAGGGCTGGAAGGACTATCAACCAATTGCGGCAGCGATGCAGGCGGCTGAACCCTATCTGGATGCGCATTTACCGGCCAATACGCTGGATGCATTGGCGGCGCTTGAGCTGCAGTTCCAAAAGCTGTGAAAGGAGTCTGACCTTGGCGAATTTCGACATTTTTGACACCATCGATCAGCTGCGCGGAACCGGAGAGGCCTTTTGTGTGGCGACGGTTTTGCGCACGGCGGATGCGACCTCGGCCAAAGCTGGGGGGAAGGCGGCGGTTACCCAGGCGGGTGAAATTCTGGGTCATCTTGGTGGGGCTTGTGTGCAACGCGCGGTCCGGGCAGCGGCGCAACAGGCTTGGGCGTCCGGAATGCCGCAGATAATCCGTGTCAAACCTTCGGAAAAGGTGGTGAACATGACGGATCCCG
This sequence comes from Ruegeria sp. AF3, assembly GCF_056536285.1. Lineage (NCBI taxonomy): Bacteria > Pseudomonadati > Pseudomonadota > Alphaproteobacteria > Rhodobacterales > Roseobacteraceae > Ruegeria > Ruegeria sp. AF3. The sequence continues at coordinate 1,855,154 of NZ_JBQFJM010000001.1, forward strand.
ATGGTGTACAAACATTCAAAAGTGGGTGCCCGTCCGGCGGTACCGTTGATCTATTGGTCGAGCCCTATCAACACGCGCCCCGGCTGGTGATTTTCGGCGAGGGGTTGATTGCCAAAGCTCTGGCGGCGCATGGATCTTTGGCGGGGTTTCGTACGGTTGTCGAGGATGGGCTTGATATTGCTGGAAACCATGTGCGGTTCGCCTTGGAACAGGTCGATGTGTTGGGCGTGGAGCCGCGGGACTATGTCGTGGTGGCTGCGCAGGGGCGCAGCGATGCGTCCGCTTTGAAGGCGGCATTGGAAACCGACGCGGCACGCGTGTCGATGGTGGCCAGTCGCCGCAAGGCAGCTGCCCTGACTGCAAAGCTTATCGCCCAGGGATTGGACCCTTTGAAGGTTGAGCGCCTGAAATCTCCGGCGGGCTTGGACATATATGCCATAGACCCGCATGAGATCGCCCTGTCGATTTTGGCTGAGATCGTGATGTGGCGGAATGGTGAAAAGGCAGCAAAGGTGTCGCATGATGAAAAGCTTGCTTGAACGCCTTTACCGCATGTGGCCTGCGTGGCTGGAACAAAGGATAGCCAAGGTTGCAACGTGCGTATTCCGAAGATGTTGTTGAACAAAGGAAAGACCTGAATGGAACTGACTGATGAAATCCGTATCGCAGCGCCACGGGACGTCGTTTACCGCGCGCTTAACGATCCCGACATATTGATGGAATGCATCCCGGGATGTGAGGAACTGACGCAGAAATCACCAACCGAGCTTGAGGCGAAAGTTGTTCTGAAAATAGGCCCGGTCAAAGCGCGCTTTGCAGGTGAGGTCACATTGGACACGGCCAATGCACCAAATGGGTTTTCCTTGATGGGTGAAGGCAAGGGCGGGGCGGCTGGATTTGCCAAGGGCGGCGCAGACGTATCGTTGACCGAAGAAGGGGACGAAACCGTGCTGAAATACACGGCGAAGGTTGATGTTGGTGGCAAGATTGCTCAGCTCGGCAGTCGGTTGATTGCAGGAACCGCCAAGAAGTTGTCGGCAAAGTTTTTTACGCGGTTCGGAGAGATCGTGTCAGAGCAGTCGGCTGCATGATCCGGGGCGTTCCATAGCCGAGAGGTTATCAAAGCAGGGACCACTGTCGACAAGGCGGTGAAACCCGCCGCCAACCGAAGGAGCGGCAATCGGCGGTGTCTGCAAATACTCAGTCAAGACAACACTCTTCAGCGAGAGCTGCCAACACGCCTGTCAACGGAGGGTTGAAAATCGGGTTCTGCCCATAAAAAATTGGCTTTCCCCGAAATAACCGGTAGATTTTCTGTAAAAGGTGGAAAACACCGGAGGCAGTAAGAGAGCAGATGTCACAGGCAAAAACTCGTGTTTTGCGGACCACGATACCTGCCGGTCTTGTAGGCAAACGGGACGGTCTTTTTTTCTTGTGGGGCGAGATTGAGCGCGCCCGTTTGAAAATTGAAGACGGAGGCCGTCAGGACGCTGCAACGCCGGACGGTTCAAGTGTAAACATGGCAGGCGCAACCAGAAGGTTGGTGCAGATACCGGTGGACGAGTTCATTTTCTTCTGATGGCAAGGTCTGGACGGGATTGGCTGTTTACAAACGGCAATGCCGCTCGCCGGATCTGTAGATTTACTGAGGGAAATAGACCCTAACCAAACTGCCCGTGACAGAACCAGCCTGCAGACATGGTTCCGCCATGGCCGTAAAACAGCCACAACCGCTCGCCCTGCTGTGTCACCACAACCCAGTAGTCCCGCACGCCGCTGCGCCAGTTCGGGTCATCTAGCCACCATTCCGGTGCGATCCGTTCCGGGCCGGTGGCCTGCGCCAGCTGCCAGTTACGTCCGCGCCAGCGAAAGGCGCTGGGCACGTCGGGGGTTTCCGGGGCCATTACCGGCTCAGGCTGCCACATCAGCAGGGGGCGCGGGCGTGGCGGCACAGGCCAGTCGCGGGCAGGTTCCGACCATGCCGCCGCCAGCGTTTGCGCCGTTTTCTCAGGGATGTGCGAGGCCGCCGGATGGCGCCGGGTGATCGCCTCAAGCCCCACCCGCGCGCCCAGCTTGCCGATCAGGTCATCCACGGCGGTATTGCCCGCCAGCCGGTTGCGGGCCACACGGCGGGCTTCGGCATGGCCGGCCACGGTACGGGCGTGGATGGGTTCCGTCTGCACCGCCTCAAGCCGCAGCATGTCGATGCCGTAGCCTGCGTCGATCTTGTCGATTTTCATCTCTAACAAAGGGCGAATGCGGTGTTTATCGTAAGTTGGGCGGGCCAGACCGACCTCGATAACCTCAGCCGCCTGATCGGCACGGTGCGCCTCCAGCCGCAGGGTGCGGGCACCGCGCCCCTTTTCTTCCAGCTTGGTGCAAAGCGTTGGCAGAACCCGATCAACCGCAGCCATGACATCCTCAACCAGACCAATCGGGTTGGGCAGGGTCATCCGGACCGCGAAGTGATGCGGCGGGCGGGCGGGCGAGACAGGCTCGGGCGCGCTGCCCATGGCCTGATCCAACCGCAGAACCAGCCCGCGCCCAAACCTCCGCGCAAGGCTGGCGCGGGGTTGGCCCAGCAGATCGCCGATGCGGCGCAGGCCCAGACGGTTCAGCTGCACGACAACCTGATCGTCCAACCGCAGCGCGGCGATGGGCAGGGGGCTGAGTGCGCCATAAGATTGCCCCGGCGGTGCGATCCGCGCGCCTCCGCCCAGGGCCCTCACTTGCGGCGCGGTGCCGCCTTTGGTCCAGTGCCGCCGTTTGCCCGCCCGGGCGCGGGTGGCACGGGCCTCCTGACTGATGGCGTCGCCATTGCGGTCGGATGTGGCCGCTTGCCCCGCATAGCGCGCCAAAGCCCAGGCTGCGCCCAGCGTGTCGGCGATGCCCATCTGTACGCTGAGGCCCATATCCGCGCAGTCGGTTTCAAGAACGTTCAGCAACGCCTCCTCTCCGCCAAACAGATGGGTGCAACCTGACAGATCGACGATCAGCCCGTCCGGGGCCTCTTCGGCCACCCATGGGCTGAACTTTCCCGCCCAGCGACGCAATGCGGCCAGGAACGCGGCTTCGGCCGGGGCGTTACGGTGGCGCGTGATCAGGTTGGCACACATGGCATGAGCATCCCGCACCGGCTGGCCGATACGCAGCCCGGCAGCCTGCGCATCGGCATTCACCGAGGTAATAACCTGCATGTTCGACTGCTCGGCCACGATGGCCAAAGGTCCGGTATGCAGCCCCCGCGCAGCGCGGATCAGCCGTTCAGCCCCCAGACGGGGGAACCATAGCGAAAGTATTCGGCGTTTGGGCATTTTCAAGCATCATAACGTTCTTACTTTGTTCTTAAGTGAGAATCGATGCCTGAGTCGAGTCCGCCCTTATCCGCAGGTCAGCCGCTGGATGATCCCGTCACCATTCACGTATACGTTTAGCCGGTCGATGCGGTAATCCTGCGTGGCGATGTCATCCGGCCCCAGCACGCGCGACCGCGCGGGCAGGTTTGCCTGAATGGTTGAAACAGGCTGGCCAACGGTATCCGAAAAATCTTCGCCCTGACAAAAGGCCAGATCGACCGGGGCAGGTTCCGGTGGCAGCAAAGCGTCTTCGGGCGCGGGCGGGGTCTCAGCGCAGGCCGCCAGAAAGATCAGGATCGGGAAAAATCGATGCATTGGCGTTCCTCATTCTGGCAATGTCGTTTCTGCAATATCAATTAATTAGCCAACCTGCCATGAAAGCACGGTTGAAAACACCCTGTAATTGACGCAGGGTCGGGGCAAAAGTGACAGGGAGATAAGTAGCATGCGTACCCGTGCCGCCGTCGCCATTCAGGCAGGCAAACCTTTGGAAGTGATGGATGTAAACCTCGAAGGCCCCAAGGCGGGCGAGGTTCTGGTCGAGATCAAGGCCACCGGCATCTGTCATACCGACGAATTCACTCTGTCGGGTGCCGACCCCGAAGGCTTGTTTCCGGCCATTCTGGGCCATGAAGGCGCAGGCGTGGTGGTCGAGGTCGGCCCAGGAGTGACCAGCCTGAAGCCGGGCGATCATGTGATCCCGCTTTACACCCCCGAATGTCGCGAGTGTGAATACTGTCTGCACCCCAAGACCAACCTGTGTCAGGCGATCCGGGAAACACAGGGCAAGGGTCTGATGCCCGATGGCACCTCTCGTTTCTCGACCTTGGATGGCGATCCGATCCTGCATTACATGGGCTGCTCGACCTTCTCGAACCACACGGTTCTGCCTGAAATCGCGCTGGCCAAGGTGCGCGAGGATGCGCCGTTCGACAAGATCTGCTATATCGGCTGTGGTGTCACAACCGGTATCGGCGCGGTCATCAACACGGCCAAGGTGGAAATCGGCAGCCGTGCAATCGTGTTTGGTCTGGGCGGTATCGGCCTGAACGTCATTCAGGGCCTGCGTCTGGCCGGAGCAGACCAGATCGTCGGCGTCGACCTGAATCCCTCCAAGGTGGAAATGGCCACCAGGTTCGGCATGACCGACTTCGTGAACCCGTCAGAGGTTGAAGGCGATCTGGTGCCGTATCTCGTCAACCTGACCAAGGGCGGTGCGGATTATACGTTTGACGCCACAGGCAATGTCGGCGTGATGCGTGCAGCACTTGAATCGGCGCATAAGGGCTGGGGTGAGTCGATCATCATTGGCGTGGCACCTGCAGGGGCCGAAATTTCGACCCGGCCATTCCAGCTGGTCACCGGCCGTTCGTGGCGCGGTACCGCATTTGGTGGTGCGCGTGGGCGCACGGACGTGCCCAAGATCGTCGACTGGTACATGGAAGGCAAGATCGAGATCGACCCGATGATCACCCACACCATGGGTCTGGACGACATCAACCACGGCTTCGACCTGATGCATAAGGGCGAAAGCATTCGCTCGGTGGTTATCTACTAAGAGTAAACACCAAAGTTCTAGAAAACGGCGCGCTGATCGGCGCGCCGTTTTTGTTGGACCTACTTTCCAGGCCGTGTTGCCCCTGTGTCCGCCCGGGGTGAACGAACCCGCAGAACAGGGGTATTGGCCGAGGTGGTGTTGGCCCGGCTTTCTCGCCACACAACATAGACGCCGGACGCGATGATGATGCTAGCCCCGACGGCGACCCAGATGTCAGGGCGCTCGTCGAAGAAGATCATGCCAAACAGCGTCGCCCAGATGATCTGGCTGTACTGGCTGGGGGCGACGACACCGGCGGGCGCGGCGCGGTAGGCCAGAATGATCAGGTGTTGGGCGATGACCGAGAACACCCCGACCAGCGCCATCATCGCCAGGTGCAGCAGGGAAGGCGGCTGATATACAGCCGGTTGGGCAAGGCTCATCACAACGATGGCCAATAGCATCGGATAGAGGATCAGCACGGCCGAGCGTTCCTCATTCCCGATCTTGCGCACAAGGACCGAGGCGAAGGCGCTGCAAAAGGCGGCCATCAGGGCGGCCATATGGCCTAGTGTGATATCCGTTGCACCGGGGCGCAGAACGATCAGGACGCCAATTAGGCCGACGCCAACCGCAGCCCAGCGCTGGACGCGGACCACTTCACCCAGTATCGGGATCGACAGTACCGTGACGATCAGCGGGAAAGAAAACAGCAGGGAATAGACCTCGGCCAGTGGCAGAACCGAAAACGCGTAAAATGCGCAGGACATGGCTGTAACCATCAGGCCCGAGCGCAGCAATACCAGCCATGGGTGATGCGGCAGAAAGTTTCCCGTCGTTCGGTCGGTCAGGATCGTGACCGCCATTGGAACGAAAGAAAACAGCGTGGCAAAAAAGATGATCTGCATCACTGAATAGGTGCCGCCCAGCACCTTGATCAGCGCATCGTGGCTGGCAAAGACGGCAAATCCCAGAAATGCATAGCCAAGCCCCCGAAGGGTGTTGTTTTGAGCGCTCATCGATCCGGCCTCGGCCTATGTTGGTGTGGTGACGATACATCGTGGCAGCGCAGGCAGGGTTCCCGGCTGTCTTTATTGCTGCTTAACCCTATTCTGAGGGCACGAATAGCCCTTATTTTACCGCTAACATGTCAAAACCACCATGATCTGGGATCATCGCAGGATCGGCGGCGCATCTTTGGGCTGTCGTGCGGATTGAACACCTGCCTTCATACCGACACCGATGCGGCGGGCCAAGGCGACCCATGGGGTGGCCGTTTCCGCGGGCAGGGTCCGGGTGGCGACCTCTTCGAACAGATCCAGCCAATGGGCAAAGAATTCCGGTTTCACATCGGGCCGTTCGATATGGACCCGTTGCGGATTACCGTCATAACAGCGCTCATACAGGATGGCATTGCGCCAGAAGGCGGCGATCTTGTCCTCATGCGCGGGCCAGTCGGTGACGTGGTTTGCGAATACGGGCCCAAGAACCGCGTCTTGCCGGACACGGGCATAAAAGGCGCGAACTTGCGCGTTGATCTGCTCGGGCGTCGCGGGAAAGCGCGGGGGAAGGATGGGTCTGGTCATGACAGCCTGAATTTCAACTCTGTTTTCGGCAGATAGGGTGTTCCGGCGTTACGGAACAGAGGTGGTTTTGTCGCGCCCATCCGGCGTCAGCAGATGCCGCAGCAGGGCCACCGGGTGCGCCCGCAGGCTGAGGCGGGTGGCGACGTAATCTTCGACCACCTGCTCGCCCAGCGTCATCTGTGGCAGGTAAGCCTTGGGTTCATCCAGCGCCTCGCCCTCCAAGTCCTGCGAGAACAGTGGCAGAGGTTTGGCGGTGGCAATTGCCTTGGCCTGCCAGAGCGCCTCGCGCCGGGTCAGGTCGCAGGCGGCGAAGGCATCAGCCTCGGCCAGCCGTTCGATCACCGACGGCCCAAGGCCTGCGCGGCGCCAGACATCGTCGACCTGGGTGTAGCCATTGCCGCGTGCGGCGGTCAGCCAGCTGGCGTCTTCCTCGCTCAGGCCCTTGATCTGGCGAAAGCCCAGCCGCAGCGCCAGACCGCCATGGCCATCAGGCTCCATCACATTGTCCCAAAAGCTGGCATTGATGCAGACCGGGCGCACCTGCACCCCATGTTCGCGCGCATCCCGCACGATTTGCGCCGGCGCGTAGAACCCCATCGGCTGCGAGTTCAGCAGGGCGCAGGCGAAGATGCCCGGATGGTGGCATTTGATCCAGGCAGAGGCATAGACCAGCAGCGCAAAACTGGCCGCGTGGCTTTCCGGGAAACCGTACGAGCCGAAGCCTTCGATCTGGGAAAAGCAACGTTCCGCGAAATCCTGTTCATACCCGTTGCGTTTCATCCCGCGCAAAAAGAGCGCGCGGAATTCGCTGACATTGCCATGTTTCTTGAAGGTTGCCAGCGACCGCCGCAGCCGATCGGCCTGTTCCGGGGTGAAGCCCGCGCCGACAATGGCGATCTGCATCGCCTGTTCCTGAAACAACGGCACACCCAGCGTTTTGCCCAATACCTCGCCCAGCGCGTCCGAGGGGAAGCAGACCTCCTCCTCGCCATTACGGCGGCGGATATAGGGGTGGACCATGTCGCCCTGAATGGGGCCGGGGCGGATGATGGCAACCTCGATCACCAGATCATAGAAATTACGCGGCCGCATCCGCGGCAGGAAGTTCATCTGTGCACGTGATTCCACCTGAAACACGCCGATGCTGTCCGCCTTGCAGAGCATGTCATAGACTGCCGGATCCTCGGGTGGCAGGGTGGCAAGGGTATAGCTGGTCTGGTGGTGCTGGCCGATCAGGTCAAACGCCTTGCGGATGCAGGTGAGCATCCCGAGGCTGAGGACATCGACCTTGAGGATGCCAAGACTGTCGATATCGTCCTTGTCCCAGCAGATGACCGTGCGACCCTCCATCGTGGCGTTTTCGATGGGGACAAGCTCATCCAGCCGACCCTCGGTGATGATAAATCCTCCCACATGCTGCGAGAGGTGGCGGGGAAAGCCGTCGATCTCATAAACCAGCATTAGAGTCTGTTTCAGGCGCCGATCTTCGGGGTCGAGGCCAATTTCGCGCATCCGTTGCGCCTCAAGCCCCGAGGCCGAGAAAAAACCCCAAAGCTGTGAGGAAAGCGCCGAGATTGTATCTTCGGTCAGGCCCATGGCGCGTCCAACCTCGCGGATGGCGCGTTTGCCGCGATAATGCACGACAGTGGCGCAGAGGCCCGCGCGTTCGCGGCCATAGCGGTCATAGATGTGCTGGATCACCTCTTCACGGCGTTCGTGTTCGAAATCGACATCTATGTCTGGCGGTTCATCGCGCGCCTCGGAGACGAAGCGTTCAAACACCATGGTGCCCATCTCGGGGCTGACCTCGGTGATGCCGAGGCAAAAGCAGACGACCGAATTGGCCGCTGACCCGCGCCCCTGGCACAGGATGCTGCGCGAACGGGCGAAATGGACGATATCGCGGACGGTCAGGAAGTAGGGTTCGTATTTCAGCTTGCCGATCAGCGTCAGCTCATGCGCCAGCATTTTTTTCGCCTTTTCGGACGCCCCGGCGGGATAGCGCCATTTCAGCCCCTCATGCGCCAGACGGTGCAGGCGCTGGGTCGGGGTTTCCTGTTCGCTGCCCTCGCTGGGGTATTCATAACGCAGCTCACCCAGCGAGAACTTCAACTCTTCGCTGAGCACATGGGCGCGGGCAACGGCACCTTCATGACCCTTGAAGATGCGTAGCATCTCGGCCTCGGAGCGCAGGCGCTGTTCACCATTGGCCAAAGCGTCCCGGCCCAATGCGTCCACTTTGCGGCGCAGGCGGATGGCGGTCAGCACATCGCCCAGTTTGCGGCGGGTGCCGTGGTGCATCAGCGGTGTTGCGCTGGCGAGCGTGAGGATGCCAAGCTGTTTTGCCTCAATCTCTAATAAAGAGAAATACGAACCATCGGCGCCATCATACCGAGGGCGCATCAACAGATGCATCCGCCCGGCAAAGCGGCGCGTCAGCTGCTGCGCCTGTGTCCGCCACGCGCCCGCGCCGCCTGGAGAGCCCGCCGCCTGTGGCCACAGTAGCAGGTGGAGGCCATCGGAAAATTCGAGCAGGTCAGACAGGTGCAGGATGCAATCACCTTTCTCGGCGCGCAGGCGACCCCTGGACAGGATGCGGCACAGGTTGGCCCAGCCCTGTCGGTTCAGGGGTAAGGCGGTGACAGTGGGCGCATCGGTGAAGATCAGCCGCGCCGCCGGGATCAGGCGGGGAACCGCGTCGATGGGATAGGAGGGCGGCTTGGGGATATGATCGGGGCAGGGTGGACCGATTGAGGTATTCTGCGCCTCCCACGCCAGCCGTTCGCGGACCTTGCGGGCGATCTCGCGCGCCTGAGTGTGGGCGCGGACGATCCCGGCGACCGAGTTGTCATCGGCAATCGCAATGGCGGGTAGGCCCAGGGTGACGGCACGCTCCATATACTCCTCGGGGTGCGACGCCCCGGTGAGGAAGGTAAAATTCGACGTGATCGACAGCTCGGCATACATGGCGATTCCACATTATATTCACGTTTTGTTCTTTTTCGAGTCCTTTGCGCAGGAAACGGGTCGATTGGGTCCGGCCGCACGGGCATGGTCAGCAAAAAATGAGATCCGAGATGTTCAAAATCACCGCTTTGCCCACCAACGATGTACGCGCCCTTCAGACAGGTGGCGCGGATGCATATGGTTCAACGCCGGAACGTGCTGTTTCGACGGGTGCAGGTAACCCGTGCCGCCACTGCCTGCGACATATCCCCGAGGGCGATGAGATGCTGATATTGGCACATCGACCTTTTTCAAAGACACATCCCTATGCAGAAACCGGCCCGATCTTTCTGTGCGCAACACCATGTGATCGGTACGAAGAAGACGCGCTGCCCGAAATTCTGACCACCTCGCCCGACTATCTGATCAAGGGCTACGGTACGGATGACAGGATCGTCTATGGCACCGGGGCGATCACGCCGACGGATCAGATCGGCACAAAAGTCAGGGATATCTTTTCCCGATCCGACGTTGCCTATATTCACGTGCGATCTGCGCGGAATAACTGCTATCAGGCGCGAATAGACCGGGCTTAAAGCTTGACGCGGTGGATGCCCCGGCGTGGCTGATCCTGATCATCCGCCGGATGATCTTCGGTACGGGACGAGGTCAGGGCAAGGAATACATCCTCAAGATCGGCCTCTTCGGTGCGGACGTCGCGGATGCGGATATTCGCGGCGCGCACCGATTCCAGAACCTGTTCGGCGCTGGTCTGGATGTTTCGGTATTGCAGGACAAGGCTGCCATCATCGCGGAGAGCTGCCTCGACGCCTTCTGACGCAGGCAGATCAGTGATCGGGCTGTCGGGCACAATCACCATGGTGCGGCTGTCCATGCGGCCCAGCAGGTTGGCGGTGCTGTCCTGCGCGACCTTTTCACCGTGGTTGATAATGGCGATCTCGTCGCACATCTCCTGCGCTTCTTCCAGGTAGTGGGTGGTCAGGATGATGGTCATGCCCTGTTCGTTCAGCTTGCGCACATTGGCCCAGAGCATCTGGCGCAGTTCGATATCCACACCCGCTGTGGGTTCATCAAGCACAAGGATTTTCGGGTGATGCACCAGTGCCTTGGCCAGCAGCAACCGCCGCCGCATACCGCCCGAAAGAGTGCGGGCATAGGCCTCGGCCTTGTCGCTGAGACCGACCAGTTCCAGAATCTGATCACTGCGCCGCTCGGACTTCGGAACGCCATAGAGGCCGGCCTGAACCTCAAGCGCGCCGCGCGGGGTGAAAAACGGGTCGAGGTTCAGCTCTTGCGGCATCACACCAATGGCCGATCGTGACTGGCGTGGATTCTGATCCTGATCGAAGCCCCAGATCGCTACGCGGCCCGCCGATTTCACCACCAGACCAGCCAGGATGTTGATCAGGGTCGATTTTCCTGCACCGTTCGGACCCAGCAGACCAAAAACCGAGCCGCGCGGGACGGTCAGGTCAATGCCATTCAGCGCATGTTTCTCGGGCTGACCCTTGCCACCGCGATAGGTTTTGCGCAGCCCTTCGATCCTGATTGCCGCGTCATACATGTGGCACTTGCCCCCGGTTTGATCATCGCTCATAAACGCACCTAATACATGCCCGCGAGGCCGACAACCGAAGAAGGATCGCCAGCCGTGACCATCGAAGCGCCGGAAACCAAGATCGTCGAAACCGCCCGTGTTGCCTGTGATGGCGGCGAAGGTGCGTTGGGTCATCCGCGCGTGTGGCTGCAGATCCCCGAAGACACGGGCTGGGTCGAGTGCCCCTATTGCGACTGCAAATATGTTCTGGCCGGGCATCAGACTGACGCCTGAGCCCGTGTTGCCCGGTGCGGGCATTGAGTATTTATGAAAAGATGAAGATTGCGGCCGCGGTGCGGGTGGCTCTATCGTTGCGCCCGTGGCATTAGTGTTTTCGCAAGTGATCAGAGAGGGCGCGAAATGACCACGAATTTCGGAAAAGGGTGTCACCTGCATCTGATCGATGGATCGGCCTTTATTTTCCGGGCCTATCATGCGCTGCCGCCACTGACCCGCAAGTCGGATGGGTTGCCAATTGGGGCTGTTTCGGGCTTTTGCAACATGCTGCAGAAATATGTCGAGGGAAATACGGGGCCAGATGCGCCGACCCATGTGGCGGTGATCTTTGATAAGGGCTCCCATACCTTCCGGAACGATCTTTACGACCTCTACAAAGCCAACCGCGAGGCGATGCCCGAGGACCTGCGCCCACAGATGCCACTGACCCGTGAGGCGACGAAAGCGTTCAACATCGCCTGCAAGGAGATGGAGGGCTATGAGGCTGACGACATCATCGCGACCCTTGCTGTTCAGGCACGGGATGCCGGTGGCCGCGTGACCATCGTGAGTTCCGACAAGGACTTGATGCAGTTGGTCGGTGACGGCGTCGAAATGCTGGATGCGATGAAGAACAAACGCATTGACCGGGATGGCGTGGTCGAGAAGTTCGGGGTCGGACCGGAACGTGTGGTCGATGTTCAGGCGTTGGCTGGTGATAGCGTCGACAATGTTCCTGGCGCGCCGGGGATCGGGGTCAAGACGGCGGCCTTGCTGATCAATGAATTCGGCGACCTGGAAACCCTGCTGGACCGGGCAGATGAGATCAAGCAGCCCAAACGCCGCCAGACCCTGATCGAAATGCGAGACCAGATCGAGCTTTCGAAGAAACTGGTTCAACTGGATGAGAATACTCCGCTGGATTTCACCTTGGATGACCTTGAGGTGAGGGACCCCGATGCAGACACGCTGTTGGCGTTTCTGGCCGAGATGGAGTTCCGCACCCTCACCAAGCGTATCGCTGACAAGCTGGGGGTTGAGGCTCCGGTGATTGCCGACGCCCCTGCGCCAGCGGTGGAAGAGGTCGAGGCCGAGGTGATCCCGTTTGACAGTTCGAAATACGAATGCGTGCGTGATGCAGCGGCCCTGCAAAAGTGGATTGACCAGGCCTATGAGCGTGGTTGGGTTGCTGTAGACACAGAGACCACGGGCCTGAACGAGATGATTGCCGGTCTGGTGGGTATTTCGCTGTGTGTCGAGGCCGGAGAAGCCTGTTACATCCCGTTGACCCACCGCGATGGATCAGCGGATGATCTGTTTGGGTCGGATGCTTTGGCCGAGGGGCAGATGCCATTGGAAGAAGCCCTGAGGCTTTTGAAACCGATGCTCGAGGATCCGTCGGTCCTCAAGATCGGGCAGAACATGAAGTATGATGCCAAGATCTTCAGGCGGCATGGCATCGACTTGGCACCCCTCGACGATACGATGCTGATGTCCTACGCCATGCATGGCGGTGAGCATGGGCATGGGATGGACACTCTGTCCGAACGTTATCTGAGCCACACACCGATCCCGATCAAACCGCTGCTGGGGTCGGGGAAGTCGGCAATCACCTTCGACAAGGTCGCGATTGACGAGGCCACGGCCTATGCCGCCGAAGATGCGGACATCACCCTGCGTTTGTGGCAGCTGTTCAAACCGCAATTGCATCGGGCGCAGGTGACAACGGTCTATGAGACGCTGGAACGGCCGCTTGTGCCGGTGCTGGCCGAGATGGAGATGCATGGCATCAAGGTCGACCGAGATGTCCTGAGCCGGATGTCCAACGCATTTGCCCAGAAAATGGCCGGGTTAGAGGCTGAAATTCACGAGTTGGCCGGGGGAAGCTTTAATGTCGGATCACCCGCTCAGCTGGGCGAAATCCTGTTCGACAAGATGGGTCTGGAAGGCGGGAAGAAAGGCAAGACCGGGAAATACTCGACCGGGGCAGATATTCTGGAAGACCTCGCAACCGAACACGAGTTGCCGCGCCGTGTTCTGGACTGGCGGCAGCTGAGCAAGCTGAAATCGACCTATACCGATGCGCTACAGACCCATATCAACCCCGACACAGGCCGGGTGCATACGTCTTATTCGATCACCGGAGCGAACACGGGGCGTCTGGCCTCGACCGATCCGAACCTGCAAAACATTCCGGTGCGGACAGAAGAAGGGCGGCGTATTCGTGAGGCTTTCATCGCCGAGCCGGGAAATGTGATGGTCAGCCTCGACTACAGCCAGATCGAGTTGCGGATTCTGGCCCATATTGCTGATATTTCGGCTCTGAAACAGGCGTTTTCGGACGGGCTGGATATTCACGCCATGACTGCGTCCGAAATGTTTGATGTGCCGTTGGGTGAGATGACGCCTGATATCCGCCGTCAGGCAAAGGCAATCAACTTCGGTGTGATCTACGGCATTTCGGGTTTTGGACTGGCCCGGAACCTGCGTATTCCACGGGCCGAGGCGCAGGGCTTTATTGATCGTTATTTCGAACGTTTCCCAGGCATTCGCCGCTATATGGACGACACAGTCGAATTCGCGAAAGAGCACGGCTATGTGCAAACCCTGTTCGGGCGCAAGATCCACACGCCCGAGATCAATGCCAAGGGGCCACATGCCGGGTTCTCGCGCCGCGCGGCGATCAATGCACCAATTCAAGGTACGGCAGCGGATGTGATCCGGCGCGCGATGGTGCGAATGCCGGACGCGATCGCCGGATTGCCTGCCAGGATGCTGTTGCAGGTTCACGACGAGTTGTTGTTCGAGGTGGCCGAAGATGCGGTGGATCAGGTGATCGACGTGGCCCGTGACGTGATGGAGGGCGCCTCGGACCCTGCGGTCAAGCTGGATGTGAAGCTGGTCGTGGATGCCGGGAAGGGTGCGAACTGGGCCGAGGCGCACTAGCGGCGTTGTTCATCAGGTCTCGGCGGGCTGTCCTAGCAGCGGGTCAGCCCTGTGGCCTGACCATGCGGTTCACCATTCGTTGCACAGACGGGCCAAACAGCAGGATTACGGTGAAGGCGATGGGCCAGCAAAAAGCCCAGGACGCCATCCAGTCGCCAACTGTGCCAGGGTTAAACCCAATCGCTTTGACCGTCGCGATCCCTGTTACAATCAAGGACATGAGGCCGGACATGATCAGGCTGAAAACGGCACGGGCATAGCGGGCTGGTATCATGGCAGGCATCCTAATGGTCACAATGCCGCTGATGTGCGGTATTTGAATGAAAATTACCAGTGTCAGTCCCGCATCCAGTCAAGTGTGTCGCAGGTGCGTTGTGTTGTGGGTGTGTATTCCGCGCTGACCCAGCCGCTATAACCTACCGCGTCCATGGTCGAGAACAAGGCCTTGAAATCCGTTGGTCCGCGACCCGGTTCCGTGCGATTCGGGGCTGCGCCAACTTGGGCATGGACCACCTGCGGATGAAAGCGGTCCCAGACAGCCAGCGCGTCGCCATGGATCATATGAGCGTGAAAGCTGTCAAATTGCAGGCCGACATTCGGGCGATCCACCTGGTTGAGCACATCTGCTGCCAGATCGTAATCGTTCAAAAAATACCCGGGCTGTGAAACCGGGTTGAGCGGTTCGATGGTGAATTTTTGCTGTGGGGCGAATTCGGCGGCCCATTGCAGGTTTTGCACTAAACAATTCAATGCATCCGGCCCTGTGGCGTATCCGGACATGATGTGGATCAGGCCGGGGCGCAGCACCCCGGCATATCGCAGGACACGGCGGATATCCGACTGGAACCGCGATTGACCATCGGGGATCGCTGCGTAACCCGGCGCACCGCCGGTGTAGTTGGGCGGTGGCGCGTTGATCAGCACAAGCTCCAACCCGCTGGCAAGCAAAGCGCGACGGGTTTCCGTCGCGGCGATGTCGTAGGGAAACAAAACCTCGACTGCGGTGAACCCGGCATCTGCCGCCGCCTGAAACCGCTCCAGGTAAGGTATTTCGGTAAACAGAAGCGAAAGGTTGGCGGCAAATTTGGGCATAGGCGGTCAGCGGTTGTGGTTATCCGACCATAACCAAGGGATGATTTTTGGGGAAGGGATCGAAAACGACAGATTGTCGAAAATCGACCAGATCGCCTGCACCGAATCAGCAAGGGTCCGCTCAGCGCGGCGCGTCATTACGGGTGCCGCCTTAACAAAAGGTTCGAATCCAATGGCGATGAGCCCGGAACCCGTACGCGGGGCAACTACTGCTCTGCCCGGCGGTCAAAACTCTGCGTTGTCAGGGAATGGGTTGGCGGTTGCCTCCATGATTACCTGGGCAGCGGGTTTCCCGGCGGCCGAAGTTCTGCTGCAAACCTGGCCCCCTGTTGCATTGCTGACCGCGCGCCTGGTGCTGGCGGTTGCCGTTCTGATTCCGGTCTGGATTCTGCTGGACGGTCCAAGCAGAGTGTTACGCGCCAGATGGGGTCGGGCGATGGTTGTCGGCGGCTTTGGTTTTGGCTTTGCCATGTTTTTGCTGATCGTCGCGCAGAAAATGACGGATCCGGTGACGGTCGCGATCATTGCATCCTGTGCGCCCTTGCTTGCAACAGTACTGGAACTGATGGCAGGAACCCGACGGCTGAAGTGGACCTTTGCGTTGGGTGTTCTGGTGTCGGTTCTGGGTGGATTGATTGCAACCAGCACCGCCGCGCCCGAACAGCTGGGGCTGGGTGCGGTTCTGGCGATCCTTGCAACGGGCCTGTTTTGTTGGGGTAGCATGGCCACTGCGCGCGACTTCCCGGAGCTTAGTCAGATCGGGCGCTGCACGATTACCTTCGTCGGTGGGTTGCTCATGGCCGCGGTGCTGAGTTTTGGGGCGGCCCAGCTGGGCATGGATGTGCTGCCAACCGCGGCCATTGATGGACAGCAATGGGGGATGCTTGGGATCTATGCCTTGATATCACTGGGGCTCAGCCAGGTGTTGTTCATCTCGGCTGTGGGAAAGCTGGGCGTGGCGCTGGCTTCGTTTCACATCAATATTGCCCCGTTTTACGTGATGCTGATCATGCTGATGCTGGGGGAGGGCTGGAACTGGACCCGTGCGCTGGGCGCGGGCGTGGTCGCTTTGGCCGTCGTGCTGGCTCAGGACCGCGCACCGCGGTCAACCAAAATCGGCTGAAGGGATCAGCGGGAAGAACTGCCCGCCTGACCAGACACCAAACCAGCCCTCATAGTGGCTACCAATCTCGACAAGGCGATAGAAGCTTTTGCGATCTATGCGCGCTTCGAGGTTCGTGCGGATCAGTATGTAGGGTGACGGTTCTTCTGTTTCAGGATCGATAACAATCCGGATCGGATGCGCGGGCCCTGCAACAGCGACGTCGTCCACTTGTGTGCGAAAGGTCAGGTTCCGCGTGTGACCTTCGCCGGTTTGCTCGAAATCCACGGCGATAAAAGGCGCGTCTTCGACAGTGATTCCCACCTTTTCAACCGGCGTGACCAGATAGTATTTCCCGTCTTCTTTCTTAAGAATTGAGGAAAAAAGCTTCACAAGCTCGAACCGATTGATGGGCGAGCCTAAATAACTCCATGTACCATCTTTTGCGACACGGATGTCCAGATCGCCACAAAACGGGGGATTCCACAGGTGAACGGGCGGTAAACCCCGGGTTTTGGCGGCTTTTACCGATGCGGCCAATCCGTCGGGCGAGGGTTTCACAGGTTTTTGTCCGCTCATTGCTTTTGCCATTTCCTCTCAGCGCGATACACTTCAATCATATTCGTCCACGGAAGGGAAAGTCATGAACGAACCTGCCGACCTCGTAGCCGAGATCGAAGCGCTGGAAAACAAGCTGCAAGAGGCCAAGGCCTCGATCACCCGCCGCTTCATCGGGCAGGAAAGGGTCGTGGACCTGACTCTGGCTGCGCTTTTGTGCGGTGGTCACGCGCTTCTGATCGGTCTGCCGGGCTTGGGTAAGACACGGTTGGTCGAGACACTGTCGACCGTGATGGGCCTGCATGGCAATCGCATTCAGTTTACGCCCGACCTGATGCCCGCTGACATTCTCGGGTCCGAGGTGTTGGATACGGCCGACGATGGAAGCCGCCATTTCCGTTTCATTCCCGGCCCGATCTTCTGTCAGCTGCTGATGGCGGACGAGATCAACCGGGCAAGCCCGCGAACGCAATCCGCGCTGCTGCAAGCGATGCAGGAGCGTACGGTGACAGTAGCCGGTGAGGACCGTTCCCTTGGTGTGCCATTCCATGTTCTGGCCACGCAAAACCCGATCGAACAGGAAGGCACCTATCCCCTGCCCGAAGCGCAGCTGGACCGGTTTCTGGTGCAGATCGATGTAGAATACCCCGACCGCCAGACCGAGCGGGATATTCTGCTGGCCACGACCGGTGTTGAAGAAGACAAAGCGTACCAGATTTTCAGCAAGGAAGAACTGCTGGCAGCGCAGGTCCTGTTGCGTCGGATGCCGGTCGGGGACTCGGTTGTGGAGCTGATCCTTGATCTGGTGCGGGCCTTCCGCCCGGAAGAAGCTGGCATATCCGAACGGGTTGCCGAAACCGTCGCGTGGGGTCCTGGTCCACGCGCTGCGCAGGCGCTGATGATGACGGTTCGGGCACGTGCGATGTTGCAGGGGCGTCTGGCACCCAATGCCGAGGATGTGCTGGATATGGCGCGCCCGGTGCTTAGCCACCGGATGGCTCTCAACTTTGCGGCACGGGCACGCGGTGACAGTCTGGCTGACCTGATCGACTCGACCGCTGTCGGGTTGATCCGGACCGAGGCGGCGGCGTGAATGCCGCGCTGACCCTTCGCGAAAGATCCGAGGCCGAGGCATCGCGGCTGCCGCCCCTTTTGGCGCGGGCCGAACATCTGGCTGGCACCGTTCTGCTGGGAGACCATGGTCGGCGGCGCTCTGGCATGGGGGATGATTTTTGGCAATACCGCCCTGCGCAGATCGGGGACAGCCGCCGGATGATCGACCACCGTCGTTCGGCGCGTGGAGATCAGCAATATGTGCGGGAACGCGAATGGCAGATCGCGCAATCGGTAATGCTTTGGGTCGATCAGGGGGCGTCGATGCGGTTTGCGTCCGACAAATCGTTGCCGACCAAGGCGGATCGCGCCCGGCTATTGGGGCTGGCAACGTCCATCTTGCTGGTCCGCGGCGGTGAACGTGTGGGCCTGACAGGGACGACCTTGCCACCCCGGCGTGGCAATGCACAGATCATCCGGCTGGCGCAAGCCTGGTCCGAGGATGATCAATCGGATTACGCGCCACCCGAACATCGCGCCATGATCCCGCATGCCCGTGCCGTGTTCATTTCGGATTTTCTTGGTCCAATGGATGAAGTTGAACTGGCCCTGACCAAAGCTGCCGACCGTGGTGTTCGCGGCGTGATCCTTCAGGTGCTGGATCCGGGAGAAGAGACATTTCCCTATCGTGGACGTACGATTTTCGAAAGCGTCGGTGGGTCCGTCCGACACGAAACGCTCAAGGCCGCAGAGCTGCGGGATCGCTATCTGAAACGCCTCGCCCACCGTAAGGATGCGCTGACGCAGCTTTGCCGGGCGACTGGCTGGCAATTGGGCCTGCATCACACGGGCGATAGCGCACAAGCGGCTCTGTTGTGGATATACCGTGCGCTGGACGGGGGAACGCGATGACGGTTCTGGCAGGCATCGGCTTTACCGCTCCATGGGTGCTGCTGGGTCTTCTGACCCTGCCGATCCTGTGGCTGATCCTGCGCGCGGTGCCGCCCGCGCCGATCCGCCGGATGTTCCCGGCGGTGACGCTGCTGCTGGGCCTGAAGGATGACGAAAGCGTTTCGGACCGCACGCCGTGGTGGCTGTTGCTGCTGCGGATGCTGGCAGCTGCAGCGGTGATCATAGGTCTGGCCGGTCCGGTTCTGAACCCGTCGCGGGATGAGATCGGGTCCGGGCCGCTGCTGATGGTGCTGGACGCCAGTTGGGCAGGCGCGACCCGATGGTCGGCCACGCTGGATCAGATCGATGCGCAACTGACCGAGGCCGGTCGCGCAGGGCGCACGGTGGCTATCCTGCGCCTGACCGAACCGGAAACACCCGTTTTTCAGGGGGCCGAGGCTTGGCGGGGACATTTGCCGGGATTGATGCCCAACCCATGGCAGCCGACCGAACCTCAGATCGCACAGGCCATTGCGGCTATAAATTCGATTGATGGGGGGTTTGACACCCATTGGTTCAGTGACCGGCTGGATTATGTGGATCATGCGGCGCTGGTCTCCAGCTTGCAGGCTCGTGGCGATGTCGTGGTGTATCAGGCGGCGTCCCGGCCCATGGCGATCCTGCCAGCGGCTTATCAGGATGGGCTGATCAAAGTGACAGTGCAGCGCGCAGGCCCCGGCCCCGAGGAACGTGTGACAGTATTGGCACAAGGGCGCGACCCGGCGGGAACCGCCCGAGTGCTGCATTCTGTGGAACTGACCCTTGAAGCCGGGGATTCATCGGCGCAGGTCGATCTGGCGCTGCCATCCGAACTCCGCGCCCGGATCACGCGGTTCGAAATCCAGGGCCAAAGGTCCGCCGGGACCGTGACCTTGACCGATGACAGCCTGCGTCGCCGTGAGGTCGCGCTGATTGCCGGGAGTTTGAACCGCGAAGGTCTGGAGCTGCTGTCACCCCTGCATTATCTGACTCAGGTCCTGAGCCCCACGGCGGATTTCGTCGATGGCGGTCTGACTGAGGTTCTGCCCGCCAATCCGGATGTCATTGTTCTGTCAGATGTGGCCCAGATGTCGGAACCTGAAAAGGCGGACCTGATTGAATGGGTCGAACAGGGCGGTTTGCTGCTGCGCTTTGCCGGCCCGCGTATGGCGGCCAGCGATCTTGGGCGTGACACCGAAGACACCCTGCTGCCTGCGCGGCTGCGCAGCGGTGGGCGATCTGTCGGCGGCGCGATGAGCTGGGGTGAGGCCAAGACCCTGGCACCATTCCCCGAAACCTCGCCTTTCTATGGATTGGACATCCCTGATGACGTGGTCGTTTCCACTCAGGTCATGGCGCAACCAGACCCTAACTTGGCGGATCGTGTGATTGCCTCGCTGTCTGACGGCACGCCTTTGGTGACACGTAAGGCGCTGGGATTGGGGCAGGTGGTGTTGTTCCATGTGACCGCCGATGCAGAATGGTCCAGCCTGCCACTGTCGGGCCTGTTCGTTGAAATGCTGGATCGGCTGGCCGTGGCCTCGGCCGCAAAGTCACGGCAAGAGGCTCAGTTACTGGGAACAACATGGGAGCCGGTACAGATCATGGACGGGTTTGGCACATTGTCAGATGCCGGAACCCTGGCCGGTGTCGACGGGGTTGAGCTGATATCGCGCCAGATTGGGCCGGAACTGCGCCCGGGTCTTTATGAAAGTGGCAAGCAGAAGCTGGCGTTGAACGTCGTCTCAGAAGAAACTCAGCTGCGTCCTGTTGTCTGGCCCGCAAATGTGCCGATCAAAGGGCAGGAGGTCAGCACGGAAATGCCGCTCGGCGGTCTGTTGCTCAGCCTTGCGCTGATTTTGCTGACGATCGATGTTATTGCATCGCTTGCTTTGTCGGGCAGGTTGGGTCTGGCCCGGACGACGGCCTTGGCGCTGGCCGGTTTCCTTCTGGTACCCGAAGGTCACGCACAAACGCCTGAGGACACCGAGTTTGCATTGGCTGCGACCCACGAACTGGTATTGGCGCATGTCCTGACTGGCGATGCGCAAGTAGATGATATTGCGCAAGCCGGGTTGCGGGGGCTTGGTCAAACCCTCCTCTATCGGACATCGGTTGAACCAGCAGACCCCATCGGTGTTGATCTGGAACGGGATGAACTCGCGTACTTTCCGTTGCTTTATTGGCCGATCTCAGCGAACCAGTCGCAACCTTCGGCCGAAGCCTATGTCAAGCTGAACGCCTATCTGCGGTCCGGAGGGATGATCCTGTTTGACACGCGTGACGCGGATATCGCGGGTTTCGGTGCCTCCAGCCCAAATGGCCGCAAACTGCAACAACTGGCCACACCGCTGAATATACCCGCATTAGAGCCGATTCCGCGTGATCATGTTCTGACACGCACGTTCTACCTTTTACGGGATTTTCCTGGCCGATATTCAGGCACCGAGGTTTGGGTCGAAGCCGCGCCGCTGGATGCAGAACAGATCGACGGGATGCCCTTCCGCAATCTGAACGACAATGTGACGCCGGTGGTCATTGGCGGCAATGACTGGGCCGGTGCCTGGGCGGTGGATCGCAACGGGCAGGCCCTGTTGCCCGTCGGGCGCGGTTATGCCGGGGAAAGGCAACGCGAGTTGGCCAATCGTTTTGGTGTCAATCTGGTGATGCATGTGCTGACGGGGAACTACAAATCCGATCAGGTTCACGTGCCCGCCCTTCTGGACAGGTTGGGACAATGACAGGAACCGTCATCTTTGATCCGCTGATCCCGTGGGCGATACTGCTTGTCGTGGGTATGATTGCCGTGGCCGGGGTCGTGCTGGCCTTGTGGCGCGGATTGTCGGGATGGGCTTTGCGTGGGTTGACGGTGCTGGTGATCATCGCTGCGCTGTCCGGCCCGGTCTACCAGATTGAGGATCGTGCACCGCTGACAGATATCGTTCTGATGTTCGAGGATGAAAGCGCCAGCCAGACGCTTTCAGACCGGGTGGTACAAACGGCAATGGCCGCAGAAGATCTGGCCGCCGAGATCGAAGCACGCGACAATACAGAACTGCGACGCATCCGGGTCGGCGATGGTGAAGGCGATGAGGGCACGCAGATCATGGCAGCCCTGAACGAAGCCCTGGCGGAAGAGCCGCGCGCGCGCATCGCCGGTATCCTCGTGGTGTCCGACGGGATTGTGCATGATGTCGATCAGGCCCCGGATCTGCCCGCACCGATGCACCTGCTGCAAACCGGGCGAGAAAGCGACTGGGATCGCAGGCTTATTGTTCGAAACGCCCCTGCTTTCGCCATCATTGGTGAATCGGTGACGTTGACCCTGCGCGTGGAAGACAGCGGAGCAGCCCCTGCAGGTGCAACATCTGCGCCGTTGGAAATTTCGGTGGATGGGGGCGAGCCCGAGCAGTTCAGCATTCCAATCGGTCGCGATGTCGAACTGCCCGTCACTTTGCCCCATGGTGGGCGCAACGTGATCCAGTTTTCTGTCCCTCAGGCTGAAGGCGAGTTGACTGATCGCAACAACACGGCCCTGATCCAGATGAACGGCGTAAGGGACCGCCTGCGTGTGCTGTTGGTCTCGGGCGAGCCGCATCCGGGTGGTCGCACGTGGCGTAACTTGTTGAAATCTGACAGTTCTGTTGATCTGGTGCATTTCACTATCCTGCGCCCGCCTGAAAAGCAGGACGGTGTGCCGGTGGACGAGCTGTCGCTGATCGCCTTTCCGACTCGTGAGTTGTTTCTGGAAAAGATCAACGATTTCGACCTGATCATCTTTGACCGCTACAAGAGGCGCGGGATTCTGCCTGCGATCTATCTGGACAATGTCACAAGCTACATCAACGAAGGCGGCGCGGTCCTGGTTGCCGCCGGTCCCGATTTCGCTGGTGCCGACAGCATCTTCCGCTCTCCCTTGGCGCCAGTTCTGCCGGCCCAGCCAACCGCGCGGGTGATCGAGGAACGATATGTGCCGATGGTCAGTGATCTGGGGCATCGTCACCCGGTCACGACCAATCTTGGAGAGTCCGAGGATTGGGGGGCGTGGTTGCGTCAGATCGACGTGAAACACCGCTCGGGCGACGTGCTGATGACCGGGGTCGAGGATCGTCCGCTGCTTGTCCTGAACCGTGTTGGCGAAGGGCGCGTTGCGATGCTTGCGTCCGACCACGCCTGGCTTTGGAGTCGCGGTTTCGAAGGAGGTGGCCCGCAGCTGGAGCTGTTGCGCAGGCTGGCCCATTGGATGATGAAAGAACCGGAACTGGAAGAAGAAGCGTTGTGGGCCGAGGCCAACGGTCAGTCCATGCGCATCATTCGTCAGACGCTTGGGACAGAGGTCGGCCCTGTAACAGTCACCTTGCCGAATGGCGAGACGTTGGAGATTACTTTGAAAGAGGTTTCTCCGGGTCGGTTTGAAGCGCAGTATTACGGCCCTGAGATCGGCCTTTATCGCTTGCAGGAAGGTGACCACATGGCTGTGATCGGCCTTGGCCCTGCTGCACCGAAAGAGTTCGAGCGTACCATCGCGACAGGTGATGTCCTCGAACCGGTGCTGGCCGGGTTGCGGGGCGGTGTGATCCGGCTGGAAGATGGGATGCCATCGATCCGCAACGTGCGCGCCGGACGCCCCGCCGCCGGTCGGGGCTGGATCGGTCTGACCCCACGCAACGCGTATGAAACGCGGGATGTCACGCAGGCCGGGTTGCTGCCACCCTGGCTTGTCTTGCTGCTGGCTGGGGGGTTCCTGCTAGGCGGTTGGCTGCGGGAAGGGCGGCGTTAACGCTGGCCCGTTGCTGTTTTTTAACGGGAACCGGGCGCGCTCTGGTCGATCCGGAACGAGGCCCGGTCGGATTGGCCCTGTGCATCCACCACAACAAGCGAGGTAAATCCGGGTCCGGGATTGGGAATTTCGAATTCTCGCTGCCGTTGCCCGGTCAATACAGGCACGCCGTTAGTCAGAACAGAAAACGGCCCGACACCACCGCGTAGTTTCACTGTCAGAGGGCTACCGAAAGTCTCTAACAGAGCGTTTTCCGGTGGAAACAACAGATCAGGTGCGGTTTGGTCCGTTTCGAAAGCCGCCGCGCGGGGCCGGAAACGTTGCAACGGTTGCGGCAATTGTGCTGCGCCAACCAACAGTGTTGATGGCGGTGGTGGGCGCAAGGGCGTGAGTTCGGGTTTCAACAGGCCAAAAGCCTCGGTCAGAAGCGGCGCGGCAACGTCCCCTCCGAATGCGCCGGGAACAGGTGTGCCATCCGCGCGTCCCAGCCAGACCCCGATGACATGTTGCCCGTCAAAGCCAATGGCCCAGGCATCGCGGTGCCCATAAGAGGTCCCCGTTTTGAAGGCCAGCGTCCCTGAAGTGCTGCCCGTGGGTGGTGTGATCCCGGATAGGACATCCGCAATCTGCCATGCCGAGGTTTCGGACAAAACACGAGAGGTGAGCCGTGCATCAGCCAGAGCGTCATGGCGCAGGATCGGGCCTTGCCCACCAGCGGCCAGCGTCACGTAGATCTGTACAAGATCATGCAGGCTCAGCCCGACACCACCCAAGGATATTGCCAATCCGGGTGTACCACTGCTCAGGCGCGGTTCTGATCCTGCTGTCCGCAATGCCGCCATCACGCGCGCAGGGCCCAGCTCGTGTGTCAGGCGCACGACAGGGATATTCAGCGACAATTGCAACGCGTCCCGAACCCTTACATCGCCCCGGAAAACGCCATCGAAGTTTCGCGGGGCGTAACGCCCGAACATCACCGGGCTGTCGCTGATCAGGGTTTCCGGATGGGCCAACCCCTGATCGAATGCCAGCCCGTAAACCAGAGGTTTCAGCGTCGATCCGGGCGACCGCACGGCTTGGGTCATATCCACGAACCCTTGTCGTGCATCCTGATACCCGGCTGACCCGACCGAGGCCAAAATCTTGCCGTCGCGATGATCTGCTACGATCAGGGCTCCGGACACGCGCGGCCCTATGCGCGCCGCGGCCCGAGCGACCAAAGTTTCCAACCGGGCTTGCACCCCTGCATCCAGGGTCAGATCAAATACACCGTTTGCAAGGGTTTGGCCTTTCACGCGGTCGGTCAGATGGGGTGCAAGGCGCGGAAACGGGATCATTCGATCAGGAATGGTTTCCGTCAGGGCTGCGTGCATCTCAGCCTTGGTCAATACGCCGTGGCGCTCCAATCTGTGCAAAATCCGATCTCGGGCAATTTGGGCTGCCTCGGGTCTGCGATCCGGGCGTCGCGCTTCCGGGGATTGCGGCAAAGCGATCAGTAGGGCCGCCTGTGCGGCAGTCAACCGGGTCGCTTCTTTGCCGAACCATGCGCGGGCACCGGCACGGATACCTTCCAGATTGCCGCCATAGGGGGCATGGGTCAGGTAGAGGTTCAGGATCTGTGTCTTGCTCAGCTGCCGCTCTAACGCCAATGCGACCCTAATCTGTCGAAATTTTCCACTCCAGCGTCCGGTCGATCCATCTTCAATCAGCCGCGCGACCTGCATGGTCAGGGTTGAACCGCCTGAAACCGCGCGCCCATTCCAAAGGCTTTGCCCGGCTGCGCGCAGCAATGCGACAGGGTCCACGCCCGCGTGGGTCCAGAAACGTTTATCTTCGTACCGGATCAGCATGGTGGTGAAATTGGGATCGACCGCACCGGGTTGCAGCCTCCAGATGCCATCTGCAACCGGAAACACGCGCAGGAGGTCACCGTTACGATCCCGTATCTCGACCGAAGTTTCAGTCAGAACAGGCGGCAGCACTGTGGCGTCGACCCAGCGGTCAACGCCATCCCGCGCCAATGCCGCCAGATAGAGAGCGCCGGCCAACGCAAATAACAGGCGCGGCACCCTAGGCATGAGCGCCGCCCAAACAAGGATATGAACGATGGCCGGTCACTGCACCTCGACCCGTCCCGTCGCCGTTCGTGCGCGGTTCTGGGGGCGATACATATCTTCGACCGAGGCCGCCGGATGGTGGAACACGCCCGGTGTGACGGCACGGGCGACGTAAGCCAGCGTCACGGTCTGGCGCCCCGACAGGTCAACCGCAGCCAGGAACCTGTCCGATCGGAACTCGGTATGCGTGGCATCAGACAGATTCAACCAGTCCAGCGACCGTACATCGCCCGATCGCAGCAGGTTCGGGTTGTCAATCTCGATCCCGGCGGCAAGAGGATCGTCTACCATCAGACGCGCCCCACCGCTTTCAAACGGCGTGACCGTCAGAACCGTGACGAACCGGTCCCCCACGGCAAATCGGCCCGCGTCAATCAGATCGCCGTCCATCGAATAATACTGCCGTTCGATTGCATAGCCGGTGCCACCGGCCCCAGGCGGATCTTCGGGAATTCCGGTCACCGTCAGGGTGATATCGGTTGCCTGACCGTCGGTCGCAGTGATGTTGACCTCTTCCGCCTGCCCGGATTGCAGAACCTGAACAAAGGGGCCGGATACTGACACGCCATTGACCGTCAAACCGGAGCCGGACGGATCAGACACCAGCGCGTGCGCCGCCAGCAGGGACCATGTGGCCTCTTGCGTGGACAGGGGAGTGCGGCCCGTGCTTACCCGTTGGATCAATGCGTTGCGGTCAATCGCCTCGCTGCCCGCATCTACCGCCAGAGTCAGCAGGCCCGCCGCATCCCGCAGGCGGGTGCCGTAATCCGCGCGCCAGTGGTTTTCCTGATCGTTCGGCACCTGTTGCAGCATCCGCGCCGCACGGACGAACATCGCGTCTGCGCGGGTCTGGTCCCCGTACGAGGCCAGCGCAGCGCCCAGTTGCGCTGCAGCCAACGGCGTGTCGAAAGCATCCCCTTTGACATCCGCATAATAGCGCAGATCGCCCATCGCCGCCGCGCCTTCCCGCGCCAGAACCATCAGGGCATAAGCGATATCCTGACCACCTTCGTCAAAATCCGGCGCATAATTGACCCGATTGCGCAGGTTATCCATGGCCTGCGCAAAAGCCCGATCCGGCACCGGGTGTCCCTGCACGCGGGCGCGTGACAGGAAATCGGTCACATAGGCGTCCAGCCAGAAATCACCGCTGCCTGCACGCCACAGGCCAAAGGCACCGTTTGCAGCCTGACGAGTCAGGATGCTTCGGATTGATTCCGTGATGCGTTGATTCACCTCCGGGCCATTGCCCAGCCCCGAGGCCTGCGCAACAGATGACAGGTAAAGCAGCGGCAGCGCCTTGCTTGTGATCTGCTCGGTGCAGCCATAAGGGTAACGGTTCAACTGATCCAGCAGGCCGGGCATATCGAACTTTGCCAGTGCTCCGGCGGACAGGATGGCCTTGGCCGAGCCGGGTTGAAACCCATCAAAAACATCCTGCGAAAACAAAAAGCTGTCGCCCGCACCCAGCGCAAAGCGCCGTGTCCGGGCAATCACGGGATCATTGGCCCGCACCGGCATCCGCAGGGTTTGCGACAGATCGCGCCCGTCTGGCGTGGTGATGGAAACGCTGATCTCTGGATCGCCAATAACATGGGCCGTTACAGGGATGTCGAACACCGCTTTGCCACCATCCTCCAGCAGAAAGCTTGCCGGTACCGGGCCCAGTTCCAGCCCACTGGTGGTGGTCAGGCCAAGCGCCATGTCTCCGGATGCGCCATCCGCATGGACAATCTCAAGCCGCATCCGACTTTGATCGCCGGGGGCCAGAAACCGCGGCAGACTGGCAGTAACCACCACCGGATCGCGGACGATCATGTCAGCTTCGGCCTGACCGACGGCTTTTTGTGACCACGCGACGGCCATCAGTCGGACCGTACCATTGAAGGCGGGCAGGGGGATGTCGACCTCAACCGCGCCATCCGCACCGACCTGAACCGGGCCGCTGAACACCGCCATCAGATCTTGCGTCGGTGGCGGGGATTGGCGGCGCATCCCGTTGTCATTGTCGCCGCCAGAGCGAACCGTACCCATCGTTCCGTTCATGCCGTTGATCAGCCGCCCGTAAACATCACGCAGGTCCACACCCAGCCGACGTTGCCCGAAATAGTACGCTTGCGGGCTTGGGCTTTCGAACCCCGTCAGGTTGAGGATGCCCACATCCACAGCAGCAAGGGTCAGCCAGACTGGATCATCGCTTGTAACATTTTCGACCCTAACAAGGGCCTTCTGTGTATAACGGGGTGAGGTAACCTCGGGCACCTCAATGGCAACCGACAGCGTGCGATCCGCAGGATCAATGGCGGCATAGGCGACGCCCATGGCGCGTGCCGGGTTCTGACCGGCGGCAACATCCATTGGTCGGATCACTGTGGCCGTGACATAGGCACCTGCACCCCAATCTTCTGTCACCTCTATCGGGATAACTGTCTCGCCTTCCGGCACGGCAACCATTTGGCGATGGATCAGGCGGTTCGACAGCACCTCGACCTGGGTGATACCTGCCATGCGCGAAACGATGCGCAGTTGTGCGGTTTCCCCGGCCCGATAGCTGTCGCGATCCAGCGACATCTCAAGCCGGTCAGGCGTGGTCAAAGCATCTGCGGCCTGATACCAACCTGCGTGGAAATCGACAGCGGTTTCCGTAAAGGTGCCATCAATACGTTGGACCACCAGTTCATAACGGCCCCAGTCCACGGGCTGGGACAACGTCAAAGGATCAGTGGCGGCGTCAATCTCTCCGGTGGCAACTCGAGTGCGTCGGGTTGTCGGTTCCCAATTCCAGTTTCCGTAAAGCTGATACCATTGATACCGCGTTTCGATCTTGTTCAGCGTCCAGCGCAGGCGCATCGGGCTGGGGGTCAGGTCGGGTGCAAGGCCGATGATCTGAAACGTGGCCTCGGTACCTTCGGGGATTACGTCCTCGAACATGGGTTTGACACCGATCACAGGTTGCGACGGCAGGACAGGAACGCTCAGGCGACGTTCAACAGGGCGGCCCGAGCCATCGGCCAGTCGCGCAATAACCTCGGCTTCAATTGGCTGCCCTTCCGTCTCTAATGCAGGGATTTCAACAGCTATGGATGCTTTGCCGTTTGCGTCTGTGCGCGTGTCACCGAAATAGGTGCTTTTGATCGATGTCTCGGCGTCATAGCGGCCAAAGCGATACCCCTCGTAGCCTGACACTGTGTCCGCCGGGCGTCCGATAACCTGACCGTCGATGCTCAGGTCGGACCCCGGCGCACCAAACAGATAGCGCGCGTCGATCGAAAGCGGTGGGCTGTCGCCGGGACGCAGGGGCGCGTCCGGCAGGTTCAGCTCAAAATCTATACGTTCCGGCAGGAAGTCTTCTACCAGCACTGTTTGTCGCGCCAGCGCATCGCCTTTGGGATCTGATCTGATCTCGATCCGCCAAGCGCCGCGTGGTGCATCTGCCGCAACAGGCAGACGAAAGATATGCCCCCCGGCGACGCCGCCATCCGAGACGGTTCGGCGGTATTCCACGCCGTCAGGGCGATACAGAATTGCGGTTAGGGGCAGACCCTCGATAGCCTGCGCCTCACCATCGCGCGACAGGGCGGTGAGGTGGATCACCTCTCCGGCCCGGTAAGCGCCGCGATCCGTGGCTAGAAAAACATCGACCGGCCCCGCGGGCGCACGCCCTTCAACACCGCGATCTGACAGGTCAAAAGCAGGATCGGTCAGGGATAGAAAGCTGAAATCGCTGTCCCCGGTCGAAGCCATCACCAGTGCGGGCGCGCTGGCCCCCTTGCCGCGCGTCAGACCGGGGTCGAACCGGACATAACCTGATTCATCCGTCCGCGCTTGGGCGATGACCGCATTTGCGCTTGTGACCAGTGAAACCTCGACACCTTCACGGGGAGCCGCGTCGCTCAGCCCGCGCACCGTGACGTGCAGCCCGTCAGTGCCAAGCACGCTGCTGATCCCAAGATCGGACAGAACAAACCATTGCGTCGCGCCCGGGTCGTCATAGGGATCGGCCCCCGGAACACGGGCGGTCAGCGCATAGATGCCAGCGGGCTGATCCGCGATCGCTTCTGCCATGGGCAGGCGCGCAGTCATGGTCTGATTCAGTTCGTTGGCCACTTCGGCGGTGCCGGTCCAGATATCCTGGGCAATTTCATCGGAAAATTCTGCTTCCTGCCATTCACTGAGTGGGCGGCCGAAGAAATCCTGCTGAACCGCGCGCAACAGGTTCCGGTCGCTGACCCTCCGCAGGATCAAATCCAGCTCGGTGACGTTGACTGTTTCAACAGGCAAAGCGGCGTCAGCGGATTTCGGCAAAACGTAGCTGCGCCCGGGAAACCGGACCGAAGGCGCCCGGTCGCGCACGTAATGAGTAAGCTCAACATTGCGGTTCAGCGCCTCGCCCGAGGCGGAAGGCAAGCCTTCGCGTAGCGTCAGGCGATAGCGCTGACCATGGGCGACACCGTCAACGCACAGCTGCCTGCCCTCAGCCTGTACCACCAACCCGTCATCGTTGCGCTGGACAAACGGGTCATAGTCGACCCCCGCCTTGACCAGCGGTTCCGAAAACTCAACACAGATCCGCGGCGCGGCGGCGTCGCTTTCGACAGAACTGTCGACCACGCGAAACCCGTATTTCCCGATGGCATCATTCAGTGTGGCCAGTACATCCTCGCGCGGTTGGATTTGCTCGGCCAGCCGCAGCACCGGGATCATATCGCGCCCACGCTCGACCTCCTCGAGGGCGCGGGCCAATGTCATCAGGGCGGCAATCTGCGTGCCGGGAGTATCGGCGCGCAAGTAGCCATTGGTTGCAGCATTCAGCGCACGGTTGCGCAGATCGCGCTTTTCACTCCAGTCCGGAGAGCTTGTCTGCAACAACAGGCGCGCGTATTCCACCCATAGATCGGGCGCGTCACTGAGCGATACGGCCACACCAGTCCAATTCATCGCCTGTCGCGGGCTGCTCGCGCTGCGCGCCGCGCCCAGAACAGCCTGCAGGTCGTTGCCTTGCGCCATATGAACAAAGCCCAGATCGCGTGCCTGATCTGCGGCCTGCTTCAGGTCAGCAGTACCAAGTACACTCAACGCATTTGCACGCGTTTTTGCCAATGTTTGGGTCTGATCTGGGGTAGACACCTTCTGCGCGGACACAGCCCCTTGATAGGCCTCTTGCCGGTTTACACCGCTTTTTGGAAAACAGGCATTGGATCGGGTGTTGTAGGTGAACGCGGTGCAACGCGTATTGGCGGAACAGGCCTGAATGCAGGACTTCAGATCGGTATCGAAAAGGGCGTCCAGATCCGAGCCATAAAAATCTGCGTCCCGCGTCGTGATGTAACGGAATTCAGGCACTGCATCTTGCGCCTGGGTGGCGCTGGGCAGGACCAAAAGCGAAATGACGTAAGCTATTGAAATAAAAACAAAGCGGCGCATGGTGCCCTCCTCTTTGGGCACAGCGTTGCATGGCGTGCGCCTGTTGTGCAACGGCTTAAACAGTTTTTCATCCTCTGTCGGGATGCTGGGTGCAGAACGTTCTGGAATCAATCCAATGAGTCTTGCACATAAATTGGCACAGGAACGGCGCGCGCGCTTGGCAGCTGAACGAATGCTGGCCCTGAAGCAGGCCGAGCTTTCGGCAGCCAATCGCAAACTGGGTCAACATGCCATGGCATTGACCAAACGAATTGGCGAAACGCAGGCTGAGGTTGAAACCGTTCGGGATGAAAACGAAAAGGTCAAATCCGACCTCTGCGTGGCCAACGCCAAGATCGAGGTTGCCGAACGCCGCTTGTGGCACTCGATTCAGACAATTCAGGACGGATTTGCCTTTTTTGACGGTGACAACCGGCTGATCGGCGCAAACACCGCGTATCTGAGCGTTTTTGAAGGCCTGGACGAAGTCGCGCCGGGGATATCATACCCCCGTATTCTGCATTTGCTGACGTCAGAAGGTATTGTCGATATCGGGGATGAATCCGCGGAAGACTGGCAGGCCAGAATGCTGGCCCGCTGGAGCCGCGCCAACCCGCCACCAATCGTTATGCAGCTTTGGAACGGTCACTATATCCGTCTGATCGACCAGCGCGGCAGCGGTGGCGATATGGTGAGCCTTGCTCTCAACATCACGGCGTCGGTCCGGCACGAAATCGAGCTTAAGGCGGCGCGCGAGAGGGCCGAAGCAGCAAACCGGGCCAAGTCGGCCTTTCTGGCCAATATGAGCCATGAAATCCGCACCCCGATGAACGGCATCGTTGGCATGTCCGAATTGCTGGACGAGACACCGTTGGACGAAGAGCAGCGGCTTTACGTCAACACGATCCGCAATTCGGGCGAGGCGTTGCTGGTCATCATCAACGACGTTCTGGATTATTCCAAGATTGAGGCGGACAAGCTGACTTTGCACCCCGAACGGTTTGATCTTGAACGTTGCATTCTTGAGGTTGCGATGCTGCTACAGCCCAGCGTGCGGGATAAGGGGCTGACATTGCTGGTGGATTACGACTTGTTCTTGCCAACCCTTTTTGTGGGCGATCCTGGTCGGATACGGCAGGTTCTGACCAATCTGGTCGGCAATGCCGTCAAGTTCACCTCCGAAGGCTACGTGCTGGTCCGGGTGACAGGGGTGCCCAACCCGGATGCGCAGATCTGCGACATCCATATCGCGATTGAAGACACCGGAATTGGCATCGACGCCGAGAAAATCGACCACATATTTGGCGAGTTCAATCAGGTCGAAGACGAGCGCAACCGCCAGTTTGAAGGCACCGGGCTTGGCCTTGCCATCACCAAGCGGCTGATCACCTTGATGGGCGGCACGGTCTGGGTTGAAAGCGAACCGGAACAGGGATCCTGTTTCGGTTTTCGCGTGACACTGCCCACGGTAGAAGGCCCGCAACCCGAGCCTCCGAACCTGGCGGATTGTTTGAAACATGTCCTGCTGGTCGAAGATCTTGCCGTGAACCGGGCCATTCTTGCCAAACAGCTTGGGCGACTGGGGGCTGAGGTGACGGTTTGCACGTCGGGGACCGAGGCGCTGTCACAGATGAATGATCAGATTGATC
The DNA here is from genome assembly GCF_056536285.1 of Ruegeria sp. AF3. Lineage (NCBI taxonomy): Bacteria > Pseudomonadati > Pseudomonadota > Alphaproteobacteria > Rhodobacterales > Roseobacteraceae > Ruegeria > Ruegeria sp. AF3. The sequence continues at coordinate 1,888,043 of NZ_JBQFJM010000001.1, forward strand.
TGGTTCTTTGTGACCACGATCTGCCGGATATGGATGGGCTGGATCTTGCGGTCGCGCTCAGGGATCGCGGGTGGGGTGACATTCCGGTGGTCGTGATGTCTGCAAGCCCCGGTTTGATTCACGCGCATCCTGCCCGTGACCTGATCGACGGTGTCTTGCAGAAACCCATCCCTCGGTCCGAGTTGTATGGCAGGCTGATGGCACTCGACGGCTCATCGTTGGAAAGGGGCGCTCTGGATGTGGATAAAACAGTCTCTAAAAAGCGAGATTCTGAATCTGCGCACCCCCGACGCATGAGGGTTCTTGCCGCCGAGGACAACCGCACCAACCAATTGATCCTGAAGAAGATGGTCAAGGATCTGAATATCGATCTTCGCTTTGCCTCGAATGGGATTGAAGCGGTTGAGATCTATCAGGCGTTCGAGCCAGATCTGATCTTCATGGATATTTCAATGCCGAAGATGGACGGCAAACAGGCAACAGCGGAAATTCGCGGGCTTGAGGTTGCAACCGGTCGTCACGTTCCTATCGTTGCCCTGACGGCCCATGCCATGGCGGGGGATGATCAGGGTATTCTGTCAGCCGGCTTGGACCACTACCTGACCAAACCGCTACACAAGAATCGAATTCACCAGATGATCCTGCAACACCAACCCGATTGCGTCTGCTCGGTCGCAGACACCATGCCCAGTGTCAAAATCCGGCGTGAGCGGGGCGAAAACCCGAATCCGACCTCGTCAGGCTGACACTTCAGGCGTTTGCCATCAGGATGCAAGTTCAAGTGACCTGGGTTTCAGGCCGCATAAGGTCTGACGAAAACGGGCTTATCCGCTTCCGACAGATCAGGGCGGTATTCATAGCCGCCACTGTCGAAATCCAGCAGTCCCTTAGGGTCGGTCAAGCGGTGTTGGATGATATACCGCGCCATGGCACCGCGCGCCTTTTTGGCAAAAAAGCTCACAATCTTTGGGGTGCCGCCCTTATCTTCCATGAAGACCGGTGTGATGACGCGCAGATTCAGGGCTTTCAAATCCACCGCACCAAAATACTCCTGACTGGCACAATTCACCAGAATGTTGCTGTTAATCTCGGCACCTTGTGCATTCAGTGCCTTACTCAGCTGGTCGCGCCAGTATTCGTAAAGGTTCTTCCCTCTTCGGGTTTTCAGTTTGCTGCCCATCTCAAGCCGGTAGGGCTGTATCGCATCGAGTGGTCGCAACACACCATAAAGGCCGGAAAGGATGCGCAAGTGGTCTTGCGCCCATGACAGCTCGTCTTCGTCCAGCGATGCAGCTTCAAGTCCTTGATATGTGTCGCCAGCAAAAGCAAGCGCAGCCGGGCGTGTGACCTTGGCGTCGGGTGCATCCGAAAAAGCGCGATACCGGTCGCGGTTCAGGCGTGCCAGATCGTCGCTCAGGTCCATCAGTTTCTTCAGATCACCCAGCGTCAGGTTGCGAGCGGTTTTGGACAGCCGGATCGCATCCTCCTGAAAATCGGGCTGCGTTACCCCGACATTCCGCTCTGCCCAGTCCAGCCGTTTGGCCGGGGAAATCACGATCAGCATATCCGCCCTCTTTCTTGCCTGTTCGGGGGTATCTAGCCCGCCTCACGCAGCACGTCCAGAAAAGCGGCGCCAAACCTTTCGTGACGTCGATCACCCAGCACCTGCGCAATCCCACGGGGATCGTCTGGGCGCAGTTGCGCGACCTTTGCCAATTGCGAGGCCGAGCAGGTCAGGGGCTTGTCGATCCCGTCCGGACCGCGCGACAGCAAAGACTGAACTTTCATCAAACGGTCGTAAATCTCACCCTGATTGCGTCCAGCCAGTTTTCGGCGCGCCGGATGAACGCTTCTTGCTTCGCCCGCGATTACTTCAAGGAACGTATCGCCATAGCGCTCCAGCTTTTTGGCGCCAACACCGCCGATCCGGGCCATATCGTCCAGCGTTACAGGGCGCTTTTCAGCCATCTCGATAAGCGTGCGGTCGGGAAAGATCACATAGGCCGGAACACGTGCAGCTTCAGACAGGGCACGGCGTTTGGCCTTGAGCGCTGACAGCAGCGGGGCGTCCTCTTCGGAAACCATTGCCTTGACCGCAGGCCGACGTACCGCATTGCGCAACGTATCCTTGCGTAAGTTGATTTGCGCCTCGCCTTTCAGGATTGGTTTTGCCGCCTCGGTCATGCGCAATGCGCCGTGACGGTCGGGGTCGGGGCGGACCAGATCGTGGCCCATCATCTGCCGGAAAATGGCCTGCCATTGCGGGCGCGTCCAATCCTTTCCGATGCCAAAGGTGGACAAATCCTCATGGCGGCGGGCGCAGATTTTGTCGGTCTCGTTTCCCAACAGGATATCGATCAAATGGCCTGTACCGAACCGCTCCTCGGTCCGCAGGATCGCGGACAGGGCCATACGTACCGGAGTTGTGCCGTCGAAAACTTCGGGTGGGCTGTCGCACAGATCGCATTTGCCGCAGGGCCCTGTGGTCTCGCCAAAGTAACCTAACAATGTCTGACGGCGGCATTCCAAGGCTTCGGCCAGACCCAGCAAGGCGTTCAGGCGCGCATGATCGGCCATGCGGCGCTCGGGCGGCGCTAGACCCTCGTCAATTTGTGAACGCCGCAGGCGAATGTCATCGGGGCCGAACAGGGTCAGCGTTTCGGCCGGGCCGCCATCGCGTCCGGCGCGTCCGATTTCCTGATAATAGGCTTCGATCGATTTGGGCAGGTCCGCATGGGCGACCCAACGGATATCGGGTTTGTCGATGCCCATGCCAAAAGCCACTGTGGCGACGACGATCAACCCGTCCTCACGCGCGAAACGGGTTTCGACAATGCGGCGATCTTCGGGGTCCATTCCACCGTGATAGTAGCAGGCCGAGTGTCCCTCGGCGCGCAGGGCCTGAGCAATCACCTCGGTTTTGTTTCTGGTGCCGCAATAAACGATGCCGGACTGGCCTTTGCGCGCATCTGCGAAATCAAGGATCTGCTTGCGCGGCCCGTCCTTTGCGGCAAAGGCCAGATGAATGTTTGGCCGGTCAAATCCGCCCAGAAATTTGCGCGGCTCAATGCCATCGAACAGTTTTTCGACAATCTCATCCTGCGTTTCGGCGTCCGCCGTCGCGGTAAACGCGGCCAGCGGCACTTTCAGGGCGCGCCGCAACTCTCCGATCCGCAGGTAATCAGGGCGAAAGTCATGCCCCCATTGACTGACGCAATGGGCTTCGTCCACAGCGATCAGGCTGACGTTGATCCGATGGAGCATCCCAAGCGCAGACCCGGCAGCCAGACGTTCGGGCGCCATGTAAAGCAGCTTCAGCCGCCCGTCCTCCAGCGCATCCCAAACGGCCTCGGTTTCCTCGGGCGTGTTGCCGGATGTCAGCGCACCGGCCTCGACCCCGGCCTCTTGCAAGCCGCGTACCTGATCGCGCATCAGGGCTATGAGTGGAGATATAACCACCGTCACCCCGTCGCGGAGCAGGGCAGGCAGTTGAAAACATAAGGATTTACCGCCACCCGTGGGCATGATCGCCAGCACGTTTTCACCTGCCTTCACGGCGTCGACAATCTCTTCCTGCCCAGGGCGGAAGGCGTCGAATCCAAAGACATCTCGCAGCAGGGGTGCGGCGTCGAACATATGCGGGGGCGCCCTGTTTTAAGGTTTATCTGCTCTTAAGACAGGACAATCACATACTAAGATTCAGTGAACAAGTGGTCAGTAGAAATAGGGCGCGTTGTTGATTAGGATGATCCGCAAGGCATAGACGCCGATCAGCACCACCAGCGGGGTCAAATCCAACCCACCCATATTAGGTAGAACGCGGCGGATCGGCCCGTAAATAGGCTCTAAAATGCGATTTAACCCGTACCAGATTTGTGCGACCAGTTGTTGGTGCAGGTTGAGCACCTGAAAGTTGATCAGCCAGCTCATGATCACATGGGCCAGAATGATGAACCAGACAATGTCCAGAATCAGCAGCAGGATTTGGATCAGCGACAGCATGGGGTCTCCGTTTTCTTGTTGGACGAGACCTAAGCACCCTTTCAGCAAAGAGCAAGTAGGCTGAACTCTGCGCTTGCGAATTGCCCCAAAGCCCCGTTTTATGACCGCAACAAGAAAACAGGGGCAGAAATGGCAGAAATATCCAAGCGCAGGCGTATCTGGGGCTGGTGGTTCTTCGATTGGGCCAGTCAGCCCTATCACACCCTTTTGGTAACGTTCGTGTTCGGCCCTTATTTCGCAGGTGTCGCTGCGGAGTATTATCTGGCATCCGGCCTGGACGCAGGGTCTGCAGACGCACAGGCACAGGTGGTCTGGGCCAACTGCATGACCATAGTCGGTTTGATTATTGCCTTCGGTGCGCCGCTGATGGGGGCGATGGCTGATGTGTCGGGTCGGCGCATCCCCTGGATATTCGCCTTTTCCGTGATGTACGCCGTAGGTTCCGGCGCGCTTTGGTACACGATGCCCGATGGCTCGAACATGTGGTTGATGCTGTCTGCCTTCGGTCTGGGTTTCATCGGTGCGGAGTACGCCCTGATTTTCATCAATTCCCAACTGCCCGATCTGGGTGATGACAGCGAAGTGGGCGAAATCTCCGGCTCGGGCTTTGCTTTTGGCTATTTCGGTGGCCTGATCTCGCTGGCGATCATGCTTGCGCTGTTTGTGGAGCAGGCCAACGGCAAAACGCTGATCGGAATGGACCCCTTGTTTGGGCTGGATGCGTCGCAACAGCAGGGCACGCGCTTTGTTGGCCCGTTTACTGCTGGGTGGTTCATTCTGTTCATGGTGCCCTACTTCCTTTGGGTCCATGACGACGAACCGAAAAACAAAAAGGGCAGCGTTGCCGAGGCGCTGCGACTGTTGGCAAAATCAGTGTCTAACCTGCGCCATCGCACCAGTTTGGCCAGTTACCTGGGCTCATCCATGTTCTATCGGGATGCGCTGAACGGGCTTTACAGTTTTGGCGGGGTCTATGCCCGGCTGGTGTTGGAATGGGACCTGATCAAGATCGGTGTTTTCGGCATCGTCAGCGTTCTGGCCGCAGCGGCCTTTTCCTGGGTGGGCGGCAAACTGGATAAGAAATATGGCCCCAAGCCCGTGATTATCGTTGCGATCTGGGTGTTGATCCTTGTCTGCATCACCATCGTCTCAATGGACCGGTCCCAGATTTTCGGTATCGCCATGTCCGAAGGGTCAGGCTTGCCGGATGTGGTTTTCTTTGGCTGCGGTATCCTGATCGGAGGCATGGGCGGCATTCTACAGTCCTGTAGCCGGTCGATGATGGTCCGGCATACGGACCCGGCAACCCCCGTCGAGAGCTTTGGCCTTTATGGTCTGTCGGGTCGTGCCACCGCCTTTGCTGCGCCACTTCTGATCGGGATCGCCACCACGGTGACCGGTAGCGCTCGTCTGGGGGTGTCACCCATCGTTCTGTTGTTTATTCTGGGTCTATTCCTGATGCGCTGGGTGAGACCTGAAGGGGATCAGAGCAGATGAAAATAAAACGTTTTTTGATCGTTTTGGCTGCGCTTGCTTTTGCAGGCACTGCGGCGGCAGAACCGCTGGCAAAGCAGTTGTTCGGGGCACAGAAACAAGCTTCCCAGCAAAAACCGGCCGCTTTCGGCAGTTATTCGCGCGGATGTGCTGCGGGGGCAATTCAACTGCCTGAAACGGGGCCTACATGGCAGGCAATGCGCTTGTCGCGCAATCGCAACTGGGGGCATCCGCAGACGATTGACTACGTGCAGGACCTCAGCAGGTTTGCAGCCAGCCAGCCGGGATGGAACGGTCTCTATATAGGGGATATCAGCCAGCCACGCGGCGGGCCGATGACCTCGGGCCATCGCAGTCATCAGTTGGGGCTAGACATCGATGTCTGGATGTTGCCCGGCGATAACATGCGCCTGAGCCGCAAGTCGCGCGAAAACATCTCGTCCATCTCTCTTCGTCGTTCCAATGGCGCTTACGTCAACGGAAACTGGACCAAGCAGCATCATGCGCTATTGCGCGAAGCGGCAAAAGACAAGCGCGTCGCCCGGATCTTCGTGTTTCCTGGGGCCAAGGTTCAGATGTGCGACGATGAAAAGGGGAACCGCGACTATCTACGTAAGATAAGGCCCTGGTGGGGACATCACTATCATTTCCACGTGCGACTGAACTGTCCCAGAGGGTCAAAGGGCTGTGTGAATCAAGACCCACCCCCCAAGGGCGATGGCTGCGCTGAGGCCCGTCAATGGGTGCACAACATCCTGAACCCGCCGCCACCCGATCCGAATGCGCCGCCGCCGAAGAAACGCCGGGAATACGTTCTGTCCGACTTGCCGCAACAATGCTCCGCCGTTTTGCAATCCAACTGAGTGTAGCGCTGTTTCTTGCCCCGGTGGCCGCCGCGCTGGATGTGAAATCCGCAGCCCACCTGAATAGTTTCGTTTGGCGGCATCCAGCAAGTTGGTTTGGCGGATTTTCAGCGCTTCATATCTCGGACGACGGAGGCCAGATGATTGCGCTTAGCGACCGGGCGCGGATCGTGATCGCGCGGATTGAGCGGCGCGAAGGCCAGATCGCGGATATTCACGTTCTTGGTCAATGGCCGGTGCTGTCCAGCAATGGGCATATCATGAAAGGCGGCGTCGGCGATTCCGAAGGCATCGCGGTGACGCCGGATGGCGGGATATTTATCTCGTTCGAAGGGGTGCATCGTGTCGCGTTTTACTCCGCCCCGGGTTCCAGCGCGCGTGTGTTACCTCGCCCGAATGCGTTTCGGGACCTTGCCGACAATGGTTCTTTCGAAGCTCTGGCCATTGATGGACGCGGCTGGCTTTACACTTTGCCGGAAAAGAACCGCACCGCTAAGGGGGACATTCCGGTTTACCGTTGGAATGGCGACACATGGTCGACCCCGTTTGTTCTGCCACAGCGTGGCGGCTTTAAACCCGTTGCCGCGGATTTCGGTCCCGATGGGCGGTTTTACGTTTTGGAACGCAAGGTATCCTTGGTCGGTTTCCGATCACGACTGCGGCGATGGGACGTGGAGAACGAGAAACCAGACGCCGAGGAAACCCTGTTCGAAACCGGAACGGGCGCGCATGACAACCTCGAAGGATTGTCGGTCTGGCGCGACGGGCAGGGCCTGTTGCGCGCCACGATGATTTCGGATGACAACTTTCTGGCGGTGCAGCGGACCGAACTTGTGGAATACCTGCTGCCCAATTGACAGGGCGCAGGCAAAGGTCTAAAGGCACGGCTTGCCTTGGGACGGTCCCTTGGCCAAGTCGCCGCTACCTTGTCAAAACGGGCATCAAAACATGCAACGTAACTTTATTCCCGGCATTATTGCCATGGCCACCATTGTTGTGGCCTCGAACATTCTGGTCCAGTTCCTGATTCTTGACGGGCTGCTGACTTGGGGTGCTTTCACCTATCCGCTGGCCTTTCTGGTCACTGACATCATGAACCGCGTCTATGGCGTTGGTCCGGCCCGCAAGGTCGTGTTTGCCGGATTTGCCACCGGTGTCATCTGTTCGCTGATCGGCAGCCAGATCATGTTGCAGGGTGACGGGTTCACCTATGCTGCCGTACCGCTGCGCATCGCCGTTGCATCGGGAACCGCTTTCCTGATCGCGCAACTGACGGATGTTACCGTGTTCAATTCCCTACGCGGTGGTCGCTGGTGGCGTGCGCCGCTGGTGTCGACGCTGGTAGGGTCGGCACTGGATACCGCGATCTTCTTCACGCTTGCCTTTTCGGCTTCGGTCACCTTCTTCGGCGCCAATGCCGACGCTGCAATCAACTGGGCGTGGGAACCTGTTCCTTTCATGCTGTCCGGCCCGATGGCACCGCTTTGGGTGACGCTGGCTTTCGCGGACTGGATGGTGAAGCTTTCACTGGCGCTGATCGCCCTGATCCCGTTCAAGGTGATCGTTGCGCGGCTGACTGCGCAGCCTGTGTAAAAAAACGCTTTGAGAATGGCACAAATTGTGGCACGCTTCTTTTCAACCGCAACAGATAGAAAAGGAGGTGATCCAGTGTCAAGAAAGAGATTGGAGAGAGGTGTCGGAACAACCGGGGGGATCGCCCGTTAGGGCAGCCCTTGGCGGAGCGCTCGCTCCGGCTGGTCGATTGATCTAACCGACCCGACCTCCTGAACTTTCGAAGGGCCGTCCTGCTGGGGCGGCCCTTTTTGTTGCCGTCACCTTCTGAGGGCGATCAAATTGTACTATGCGCGGGGGCTGGATGAGTTCGATCCATTGTTAGAACCCGATCGCGGAAAAGGCGTGAATACGTGTTGTCAAAGCTTCGGTGCCTGGCCGCGTGTACTTGATGTTTGGCAAAGCTGCCGAGCGGCCTGACCCGGATATCCTTCTTCCTCACTTTCATCGAACACGACATAGGCGGCATAAGCGAATCTGGGTGCCGTTTCGACCAGCTTGAGCCACCCGTTGCAAAGTTCCGGTTCGACAACGCGCCTTGGGAAATATCCGGCCGAGGGAACCGACCGAAGATATTGCAGGCCGAGGGTGCCTATGCCCAACTGAAGGCGCGGCGCATCAAGCCCTGGAAAGTTCAGCATATGATCGGCGCGAAACTCCGGGCCCCAGTCTATCAGGATATAAGCGTTACCCAGATCAGCGGGGAGGGCTTCCGGGCCGCTGCTGACAAGGACAAACTCGTCCTCGAAAAGCTGGAGCGCGGTCAAGCCAGGTGCGTTTCGCGGCCGGTACATGATGGCAAGATCCAGGTTGCCTTCCTCGATCTCGCGCGTGAGTGTTTCCGACGGGGCCGCTGTCGCCCGGATAGCGACGTCAGGTAGTGCCGCCATCAACTCGGGAAGGGCGTTGATCAGATAGCCGTCCCAAAGGCTTGGTGTTGCGCCGATTTCCAAAGCAGCTGCCATCGAGGCAGGCAGACCGGCATCCAGCTTGGCCTGGGTCCACGTTCGCACCAGAACCTGTGCATGTTTGAGGAAATGCCGCCCGGCAATGGTCAAGGTCGCACCAGACTTGCTGCGTTCAAACACGGGCTGTCCAAGCTGTTGTTCGAGCGTTCGGATTCGCATGCTAACGGTCGATTGCGTAACATGGACCTTGTCCGCCGCATCAAGAAAAGTGCCGGTTTCAACGACCGCAAGGAAGGTTCGGGCGAGTTCAATATCCATCGTTCACCTATTTGAATATTCGATATTATTGGCGATATAAATTCGTTATTCAACGCTATGCGAATGTGCGATATACGCTTTGTAGCGCGAAAGTGCCCCCACCGGATCGGACCGCCAATCAACAGTTTTCATCGCAAAGTGGACAACCCGATCTGCGGAACAGGTGCAATCTGTCTGCCTTAGATAAGCCTCCGACACCCTAGCGCTGCACCAACCCCTCAATGGGTAAACCGCCCATTCCCTGATGGAGAACAAAATGAGTCGAGTTTCTGTTGTTGCTCTGCTCGCGTCATTCCTTGCCCTTCCGGCCGCTGCCTTGCCGGTAGGACTGGACACGGACGGTGATGGTCTGGCTTCGCTGACCGAGCTACAGACAAAGTACCCCGATATTACCAGTGAGAGCTTTGCCGAAATTGACACGGATGCCGATGGTTTCGTCAATGACGAAGAAATGGTCGCCGCGGTCGAGGCCGAGTTGCTTCCTGATCCCAAAGGTGACGAATAAGCCGGGGTTGCCAAGAACATGAGAAACCCCTCTCCACCCTACAGGTGGATGCTTGCCGGGATGGGTATCTGGTTAGTGCTGTCCCCATTTGTACTGTTCAGCCAGAAAACCCTAGCTCACGGTTCGTCTGACCGTGAGTCGCTCGCCTTCATGACGATCGGTATTGGTGTGTTGGTCATGTCAGGCGCTAGCGGCCGGGGCCACCTTCTCGCACGGGTGGCTCCGGTATTGGCGGTCGGGGCAATACTGATCGCCGCGCCGGAGGTGCTGCATTTTACCGGTCATGGTGTGGCAGTGGCAAATGCTTGGCTCACGGGATCTGCGCTGATCGCGCTCGCCGCTTGGGAGGCGCTGGCGAGCAACAGATTGCGTGCGATCCTGTAGGCTGGCGCGGGGCGGACAACTGCCCCGCGTTTTCTTTTGGCTCCAAAATCTAAATGATCTCGTCCTCATCGAACATCGGATCGCCGTCAAGCTGGCTGGCAATCGTATCGACCCGCATTTCGACATCCGAGCCGGTCGTTTCAGCAATATGAAACAACGCGTCGCCTTCATGAACGACAGGCAGATTTGTACGCCCAACGATGATACCCGTGGTTTCGCAGATGATATCGGTCCTGAGTTCTCCGAACGGGTCGGAAATGCGTCCAAGCAGGTCACCGGCGGCCACGTATTCTCCGGCGGCTTTGAAAGTCCGCAACAGGCCACCGGCGGGCGCGCGCATCCACGAGCTTGACCTGACATGGACAGGCTTTTCGCGCACAGCGGCGATGCCACGCTTCGCAACCATTCCCTTTGCGTTCATCACCCGAAGGATGCCTGCAACCCCCGCCCGCGCAGACAGTTCGTCGAAACGCAGACCCTCACCACCCTCGAACAGCAGGATATCCACACCACGCTCTTGCGCGGCCTTGCGCAGTGACCCGTCGCGCAGCTTTGAAATCAGCACAACAGGCGCACCGAACGCATCAGCGTATTTGAGGGTGACATCCGAAGCCGGAGAGACGCGGATCTGCGGCAGATTGGTGCGGTGTATCGCGGCAGAATGAAGATCAATCCCCAGGTCCGACCGCTCGACGATCTCGGTCATGAAAAGATGCGCCAGCCGACCGGCCAGCGACCCTCCTTCGCTGCCGGGGAAGGATCGGTTCAGGTCGCGCCTGTCAGGAAGGTATCGGGAATGTGTCATGAAACCAAAGGCATTCACGATCGGGATAACCAGCAAGGTACCCGCAAGCTTGTCAAGCTGTGGCGCCCGAAGCAGCCGCCGTGCGATCTCCACGCCGATCACCTCATCGCCGTGAACGGCGGCACTGACAAACAGGACCGGTCCGGGGCGGCGGCCGTGAACCACGTGTACTGACATGCTCACTGGGGTATGATCCGACAGCACGCTGACCGGCAAATCCAGAGTGGTTCGTGTACCGGGCGGTACGCGAAAACCCCCGATTTCAAAGGGACCGCGCATCGCCTCTACCCACGGCCTCGTGTCTTCGTGTTGCCTTTGGCCGCATTCTTTTCGAGAAATTCGATGATTTTGCCCGCGACATCGATGCCGGTGGCCTTTTCAACGCCTTCAAGCCCGGGTGAGGAGTTCACTTCCATAACCACGGCACCGTGATTGGCCCGCAGCATATCGACACCACAGACATTCAGGCCCATCGCTTTGGCCGCACGCACGGCTGTCGAGCGTTCCTCGGGCGAGATTCTGATGGGCTTGGCGCTGCCACCCCGATGCAGGTTTGATCTGAACTCGCCCTCGGCCCCTTTTCGTTGCATCGCCGCGATCACCTTTCCACCGACCACAAGCGCACGAATATCCGTGCCGCCTGCTTCCTTGATGAACTCCTGTACCATGATGTTGACCTTGGCACCGCGAAACGCCTCGACCACGGATTTTGCCGACCGGTTTGAATCCGCAAGCACCACGCCGATGCCCTGCGTGCCCTCCAGCAGCTTGACCACCAGCGGAGCGTCCCCTGCCAGTTTGAGAACTTCGTCGGTCTGTTTCGGGTCATGCGCGAAGGTGGTGACCGGCAATCCGATCCCGTCACGTGCCATCAGCTGCATGGACCGCAACTTGTCACGGGATCTGCCAATTGCAACCGACTCGTTGAGCGGAAAGACACCCATGATTTCGAACTGCCGCAACACGGCCAGCCCATAGAATGTGACCGAAGCGCCGATCCGTGGGATCACCGCGTCATAGCGCCCAAGCTTCTTACCGTCGTAATAAACCTCGGGTCGGCGCGACGCGATATTCATGTAACAGCGTAGCGTGTTCACGATATCCAACTGGTGCCCGCGTTGTTCAGCAGCCTCTTTCAGACGCTGGTGGGAATACAGGTTTGGATTTCGGGCAAGCATGACAAGCTTCATTGATGTCGTCCTTCTGCGTCCTTGGATCTTGTCTTGCTTTTCATCTTTTTCGGATCTTTTCGTGCATCCAGAAGATATGAGTGGCCGGGATCGACAAGGATCCCACGCCTGCGAATGGCGGTACGGCCAAGGATCAGATCAAACTCCATCCTCGCGCGATTAGCCAGCGAAACGTCGATTAGCCACCGATGCCGTCCAAGCAGAAGCTGTGTTCTGACGATCAACCGTCGTTCCGGAATGCCACCAGTGTTCTTGATTTCCCGCTCGTCTACAACCCGCGTACGCACCCGGCCCGATGACCGGCGGTTATGGACCGGGATCATGAACTCGACCCATCGTTCGCCATCAACCTCGAACACGGTCTGGTCCACGGCATGCAGGGCTGCGGTTCTGGCACCTGTGTCTATCTTTGCCGGAATATGCTCGATCCCGAAATCAGGCAGGCTGATCCGCTCGCGCCATCCTATGACTTCGGGGTATCCTGTTTGTTTGACCATGGCGACTAAGCCACGCTGTCATCATTGGCGCGCCGGTAATTCACAAACGAATTCGCGCTCATTACAACGTAAAAACTATCCATATCGATTAACACGTACCCAAGTTCAAAAAGCGCGATCGACAGGGCGCGGATATCTGTTTCATACAAACGCCTGCGCCTGGCGATCCGACGCACCAGCTTGTCCGGAATGCGATACCGTCCGCTGACCTTGCCGCCAAACTCCTGATCGTACAAGGCGGCCAGACGTTCGGCTGCGGCTGATATCCAGTCATTTTCCTGCATGCACTTTCTTACAAATCAGAATTTTTTTTGTCTATAGGCAAATATTTTCTGTTATATGGGTGAAAGTAAGAAACTTTTACCCCCACAGGTCGGCGGATGAGCGATACGGACTCCTTACCAAGGGAAACAGGGACGCAGCTTCAGCTGGCGTTGGAAAATCGCGACGGGGCGGCGCTGGCAGACCTGCTTGATCCGCTTTCGCTCAGCGATGCCTTGCGGGAATTGCTCAACCTGCCCGTTGACCAGCGAAGCGCCGCGCTCTCGTTGCTGCCACCGGAACGTGCGGCCGAACTGGTCGAAGAAGCGCCAAACGCGCTGGCGGTCGATCTTGTTGAGCGCATGGTTTCCGAACAGGCCGCCGAAATTATCCTCGAGTTGGATTCCGACATTCAGGCGGATGTCATCGGGGAACTTGAAGACGCCGATGCAGAAGCGATCCTTGCCCGGATGGACCCGGAAGATGCGGCGGATGTCCGGCGACTGGTTGAATATGACGACGATGTCGCCGGTGGTCTGATGGTGGCCGAAGCCTTCACCTTTTCCGATGGCGATACAGTCGGAAAGGTTCTGCGGCGTTTCGCTCATGAAGAGTACGACCTTGAACGTTACCGTGGCCAGCACCCCTACGTTTTGAATTCCGATGGCGTGCCTGTCGGGGTGCTGTCCTTGCGCAGCCTGCTGTCCACACGGCGAAGCATCAAACTCACCGATATCATGGTGCCCCCTATCACGGTTCCGGCCAGCATGCCGCTGGAAGAACTGGAGGACCTTTTCGATGAGCACCCTTTTCTTGGGTTGCCGGTTGTCGAAACGGATGGGAATCTTGTGGGTGTCGTTTCCCGCTCTGCCGTGAATGAGGCCCTGCTGAAGCGCGCGGAATCGGCAAGCCTGAAACGCCATGGTGTCTTTGGAGACGAACTGCGATCGATGCCTTTGCCGCTCAGGGCGCGGCGGCGGCTTCAATGGCTGTCGGCCAACATCGTGCTCAACGTAATCGCGGCCAGCGTGATTGCCGCCTATGAACAGACCCTTTCTGCCGTGATCGCTCTGGCTGTGTTCCTGCCGATGGTCTCGGATATGAGCGGTTGTTCCGGCAATCAGGCCGTTGCGGTCAGCATGCGCGAGCTGTCGCTTGGTCTGGTCCGGCCCATTGATGCTATGCGGGTCTGGCTAAAAGAGGTTTCGGTCGGCATCATCAACGGCTGTGTCCTTGGCCTGCTGATCGGACTCGTTGCCTGGATGTGGAAAGGAAACCCGTTTCTGGGTTTGGTGATTGGCGGCGCGCTGGGTTTGAACACGATCATCGCGGTATCGATCGGTGGCGTTCTGCCTTTGCTGTTAAAGCGCATCGGTCAGGACCCGGCGGTCGCCAGTGGCCCTTTGCTGACAACGATCACGGACATGGCAGGGTTTTTCCTGGTCCTGAGCCTTGCAACGGCGATGATGCCGCTCCTGAATTAGTGTTTTTCATGCGCCCTGATCAACACAGGGGTCGGGCGCTCAACCACGAGGAAGACATGACGATCTCAAGCATTGTCAAAACGCAGAACCTTAAAAAGCCGCCATTTTGCGACACTGACACAACGGTGTTCGATGCGGCCGTCACCATTGCGTTGCTGGATGTGAACGCGCTGGCGGTTCTCAGCGAAGGGAAGCTGGTCGGGATAATCACGGATCATGACGTGCTGCTGTGCCTGGCGGATTCCGGCTCGGCTTTCTACAAGCAGACAGTGGGTGACTGGATGACGGAAAAACCTGTCACCTGCGCGCTGGGCTCGAAGTTGTCCAGTGGTCTTAATCTGATGGCTAAACACAAAATCCGAAATCTTGTCGTAACTCAGAATGGAAAAGCAATTGCCATCGTCAGCAGTAAAGAAATCCTGGCACGGGTGCATGAGGAAGACGAGTTGGAGCTGAATGTGTTGCGTGACATCGCCCGCGGTGCTCAGGGCCAATCAATAGCCTGACACCCCGGTTCCATGTCTGCTCACTCTACATTCAAGGCCGCTATGGAAAGTCACTGTTAAAGATGGAAATGCTGACTTTCCAGGTGCCATCCGTCTGGCGTTTCAGGACGTTCACAAACTTCCCTTTCTCCGGCGGGTCAGAATCAGCGATAGCAAAAGACCCGACCTGATAGGCGGTATCTCCATCCACACTGAAATCGATCAACTCATTTGTATGCGTTCCACCGGTGTTTTCTTTCATTCTTTCACGATAGGCTGCGATGAACGCCTCGCGCCCGCGCAGCAGGGGTTCTCCGGGCGCCAACAACATGACGTCTTCGGTAAAGAACGCAGCGCAGCCAGCAGCATCGCCTCGGTTAAATGCCTGATTGTACGCTTCATCAAAGTCTTCGAGCACGCGCCTCATATCCATGACGGTCCCTTTCATAACCAACATTCACGAAAGATCGTTGCAGCCCTTCGCGCATTCGATTCTGCATAAGTAACGCAATATGGCCACAGCGTTGGCGGCACCTGACGTTAAATGAACTGGGCTTGGAATACCTGACGGCGAACGCAACTGATGCGAACGGACGTCCCAGCCACCGCCAGGATTCTGAATTGCGCGAACTGCCAAAGCAGGCTTGATCGCACATATGCACTGCGCTAGGCACCGAGGATGAGGAGACTTGCTGAAATGCTGTGCCGCTATGGCTTACGCCCGCCCGCTTGTTGCGGGTTTCCGACGGCTCGGGTCAGGATCGCGACTCTTCCTTTTTATTCGCCCAAGTCACCAAGCTGACACTGACATGCTGCGCATCACCGAAGATATTGCTCTGCAAGACTGGGAAATGACCGAAAGTTTTGTACGATCGTCCGGTCCCGGAGGGCAGAATGTCAACAAGGTGTCGACCGCAGTCGAGCTGCGCTTCGAAGCGGTACGCTCACCGTCCTTGCCCGATCCGGTCAAGGCCCGGCTAAAGCGACTGGCCGGGCGACGCTGGACCAAAGATGGCGCAATCATCATTCAATGTGAGGAAACACGCTCGCAGGCCCGCAACCGTGAAATCGCGCGCGCGAGGCTGGCAGAACTGATCGCCCGCGCGCTGGTCAAACCCAAACGGCGGATCGCAACGAAACCGACCTATGGTTCGGTCAAGCGTCGACTTGCCGCGAAAAAGGCGCGTGGCGACGTCAAGGCGCTGCGGGGCAAGGTGTCTGAAGATTGATCTGGCATCTTGCCGGGGCGTTGATAGTCTGGCCCGCAAAGGCTGCAAAAGGGCAACGTCATGAGGCTGGAGGGAAAAACCGCAATCGTCACCGGTGGTGCATCGGGTTTTGGCGCGGGGATCGTGCAGAAATTCCTGGCCGAAGGCGCACGCGTCATGATCGCGGACATCAATGGTGACGCAGCCGCTGATATGGCGGGGCAACTTGGGGCCGGGGTATTGGCGCACCAGGTCGACGTCGGCGACAGGGCTTCAGTTCAAAAGATGGCGGACACGGCACTCGCCGCCTTTGGGGCGCTCGATATTCTGGTAAACAACGCAGGTGTCACCCACTTGCCAACCCCTCTGGAAAATGTCACCGAGGATGATTTCGACCGGGTCTTCAAGGTGAACATGAAGTCCGTCTATCTGACCGCCCGGGCATTTGTTCCCCATATGAAGGCGCGCGGCGCGGGTGCAATTCTGAACGTAGCCTCGACGGCGGGCCTGTCTCCGCGCCCGAATCTGAACTGGTACAACGCGTCCAAAGGGTGGATGATCACGGCAACCAAGACCATGGCGGTCGAACTGGCCCCAACCGGCATACGCGTGAACGCGATCTGCCCAGTGGCGGGCGAAACACCGCTGTTGAAATCTTTCATGGGCGAAGACACGCCCGAGATCCGCGCCAAGTTCCTGGCGACCATCCCACTGGGACGGTTTTCAACACCCGAAGATATGGCCAACGCCGCCTGTTTCCTGTGTTCGGACGAGGCCAGCATGATCACCGGCACCGCGCTCGAGGTCGATGGCGGCCGATGTATCTGATCCGATCTTCATCTGGCCAAAAATATCCCCGCCGGAGGCAGCGCGCGCCCGCGCGCTTCCCCGCACCAATCCCGAGTTCAAGATGATCCCTGGACCAAGAAACCTGATTACCGATGTCCCCGGCCTGGCAGTTGGAAACGCTCAGGACGATGCGCTGAAGTCCGGGACCACGGTCCTCACGGCAGATAAACCGTTCGTTGCGTCGGTCCATGTGATGGGCGGTGCACCGGGTACGCGCGAAACCGATCTGCTTGCGCCTGATAAAACCGTCACAGGGGTGGACGCGCTGGTTCTGTCCGGCGGATCGGCCTTTGGACTGGACGCCTGCTCGGGTGTTTCAGATGCGATGTGGGGTGAAGGGCGCGGGTTTCCCGTCGGTTCAGCGAAGGTTCCGATCATTCCCGGCGCGATCCTGTTTGACCTGCTCAATGGCGGTGCAAAGGATTGGGCGGAAAACCCCTATCGTGCGCTGGGGCGGGCTGCTTATCTGGGCGCTTCAAGAGATTTTGATTTGGGGTCCGTCGGGGCGGGCACCGGGGCGTTGGCCGCAATGCAGAAGGGCGGGCTTGGCTCTGCCTCGTCCATTCTGCCTGATGGAGTCACGGTCGGGGCACTCGTTGCGGCGAACCCGCTGGGCAGTGTCACAACACCGGGTGACCGGCACTTTTGGGCGGCGCCCTTTGAACAAGATGCAGAATTTGGCGGGCTAGGCCCCGATATGTCGCCGGATCAAAGCCGGATCTGCCCCAGCCGAAAAGCGATGGCCATGAGGCCAGCGCAACCCGAGCGGACAAACACGACCATCGCCATCGTTGCCACGGATGCCGCATTGACCAAACCACAATGCCAAAGGTTGGCCGTTGCCGCCCACGACGGAATTGCCCGGGCGATCCTTCCCGCACACACACCCGGCGACGGTGATCTGGTTTTTGGCGTCAGTACCGGCGCCCGCCCCATCGCATCCGAAGCCGATCTCGCTCTGATCGGGCACTCGGCTTCGCTGTGCCTGTCCCGGGCCATTGCGCGGGCGGTCTATCTGGCGACCCCGGCGGAAGGAGACCTGTTGCCCTGCTGGACCACTGTACATGACTTAAGTTAAGGACACACCATGTGTCGCAGTGGCACTGTAGATGCGCGCGGCAATCCGCGCGTTGACACTTTTATGCGCCGGGGGTCCATTCGGTGCAGCCAATTTGTATCGGAGCACAAGCTATGAATCGTATCCTCACTATCGCAATCGCTGGCCTGCTGGCGCTGCCCGCTCATGCCGAAGGCGATGCCGAAGCCGGTGAGAAAGCTTTCAACAAATGCAAGTCCTGCCACATGATCGCTGATCCGGCCGGAGAAGTCATCGTCAAAGGCGGAAAAACCGGCCCCAACCTCTATGGCGTCGCTGGCCGCACTGCCGGAACCTACGAAGACTTCAAATATGGCGACAGCATCGTCGCAGCCGGTGAGAAGGGTTTGGTCTGGGATGAGACGTCCTTTGTGGAATACACGCAGGACCCTAAGGGCTTCCTGCAATCTTATCTGGACGACACCGCTGCCAAGTCGAAAATGACCTTCAAGCTGAAAAGTGGCAGTGAAGACGTCTTTGCCTATATCGTCAGTGTATCAGGCGAATAAACGCTAACATTGTGCACCCACGCACAAGGACCAAAGGCCGCAGCCCCTGCGGCCTTTGGTGCGATTGATACCAGTGTAGAACAGCGCCACTTTGGTATCTGACGGCAAACCGCAGAGTGTGCCGCAACGCCAAGCCGACCCGGCAATAGCTAAACCCAACATCAGCGCCCGTCAGGCGGATTGGCAACAGGAGAGGACAGATGGGCATTATGATCCCGGCTTGGGTCAATGGTGAATTGACCCCGGTAGACAAACTTGAAGCTCACGAAAAGGGCCTCAAGCACAAGGCCGTGTCGGTGTTTGTCGTAAGGGGCACCGAGATTTTGTTGCAGCGCAGGGCGCTGGGCAAGTACCACACGCCCGGCCTGTGGGCGAACACTTGCTGCACGCATCCCGACTGGGACGAAAGCTCGTCAACCTGCGCCGTGCGCCGCTTGAACGAAGAGCTGGGGATTACAGGTCTTTACCCTGAATACCGTCACCGTTTGGAATACCACGCCGATGTTGGGAACGGCATGGTGGAAAACGAAGTTGTCGACGTTTTTCTGGCCCATGTGCGCGGACCGCTGAAAATCGCACCTAATCCGGACGAAGTCATGGATATCCGCTGGATCGACTACCATGACCTGTTGGCCGAAGTGGCCCGCCACCCGGACCGGTTTACACCGTGGCTCAAGATCTACCTGCACAACCATGCGGACACGATTTTCGGCCCGGACCTGATCATTTCTGCCAAATCCTGACGCACTCCGAAAATCCCTGCCTTGCAAGGGCGGCCCAAGCCGCCTAAATCAACGCGTCATGGCCAAGCAGAAGACAGACCCGAATTACAAGGTAATCGCCGAAAACCGGCGCGCCCGCTTCGATTACGCAATCGAAGAGGACATTGAATGTGGCATCATCCTGCAAGGGTCCGAGGTCAAATCCCTGCGCGCGGGCGGCTCGAACATCGCCGAAAGCTATGCCACGGTCGATGACGGAGAGCTCTGGCTGGTCAACAGCTATATCGCGCCGTATGAGCAGGCCAAGATGTTCAAGCACGAAGAACGTCGCCGCCGCAAACTGCTGGTGTCCCGCAAGCAGATGTCGAACCTGTGGAACGCGACGCAGCGCAAGGGCATGACTCTGGTGCCGCTGGTTCTGTATTTCAACCACAGAGGACTGGCCAAGGTTAAAATCGGCATCGCCAAGGGTAAGAAAACCCACGACAAGCGCGAAACTCAGGCCAAGCGTGACTGGTCAAGGCAGAAGCAGCGCTTGTTGAAAGATCACAGCTAGAACGCCATCGCCGCCTGAACCGCCCGTTGCCAGCGATCATAGGCCGCGTCGCGTTCGGCTTGTTCTTGCGTGGGCTCGAACCGGCGGTCCAGCGCCCATGTTTGGGCAAAACCGGCCTGATCCGGGTATATCCCGGCTTTCATACCTGCCAGCCATGCGGCGCCAAGGGCGGTCGTTTCCTGCATAACCGGGCGATCCACCGGGGCACCCAGACAATCTGAAAGACCTTGCATTGTCCAGTCAGATGCACTCATCCCGCCATCGACGCGCAGGATGACATCCGCCTCGGCCCCCCAGTCGCCCTGCATGGCGTGCCACAGGTCGCGGGTCTGAAAGGCGATGCTTTCCAGCGTGGCGCGGGCAATCTCGGCCCGGCCGGAATTGCGCGTCAGACCGAACATCGCACCGCGGCAATCCGGCTTCCAGTAAGGAGCCCCAAGACCCGTGAAGGCTGGCACCAGGATCACATGCTGGTTCGGGTCGGCCTGCGCCGCCAGATCGCCGCTTTGCGGGGCCGAATCGATGATCTGCAACGCATCACGCAGCCATTGCACGGCGGCCCCGGCGATAAAGATCGACCCTTCCAGCGCATAGGTGCGCTGACCGTCCAATTGGTAAGCGATTGTCGTCAGAAGACGGTTTTTCGATTCAACCGGCTGCGCACCTGTGTTCAGCAGTGCGAAACAGCCCGTGCCATAGGTTGATTTCATCATACCGGACTGGAAACAGGCCTGACCGATGGTGGCTGCCTGCTGATCGCCTGCCACACCCAGAATGGGGATGTTCCCACCAAGCAAGGTGGTTGCGCCGAAATCCGAGGCGCAATCCTGCACGTTCGGCAACATATGAACGGGTACATCCAGCAACTCGCAAATTTCAGCGCTCCAGGCGCCTTTGTGAATGTCGAACAGCAGGGTGCGGGCGGCGTTGGTGGCGTCAGTGGCATGGACACGACCTTCGGTCAGACGCCAGATCAGGAAACTGTCGATGGTGCCGAACAGCAACTCTCCGGCCTCAGCCCGCGCGCGTGCGCCTGAAACGGTGTCCAGCAGCCATTTGACCTTGGTGCCCGAGAAATAAGGGTCCAGCAGCAGGCCGGTCTGGGCGGTGACGTCATCCTCACACCCGGCCTGCTTGTATCGGGCGCAGATTTCGGCGGTGCGGCGGTCCTGCCAGACAATCGCGTTATGGATGGCCTTGCCGGTCTGCTTGTCCCAGACCACGGTGGTTTCACGCTGGTTGGTGATGCCGATGCCGGTGATCTGGTCAGCCGAAACACCGACGCTTTTCATTACCTCGCGACACACATGCAGAACGCTGGACCAGATATCCTCGGGGTCGTGTTCAACCCAACCTTCTTGCGGGAAATGCTGGGGGAACTCCTGCTGAGCGGTGCCAACACGGTTCATCTGCCCGTCGAACAGGATCGCGCGCGAGGACGTGGTGCCCTGATCAATTGCCAGAATAAAGGTCATGTCCGCTCTCCCCGGTGTCATTTTGCGCGACTTTAGCGCAAACAACGGCGCCGGGGCCAGAGCAGAAATCAGACCGGATCGACGGGAATATTGTCGATCAGGCGGACGCCATCGGCCCAGGCCGTAACGAACAAGCGCGCGGGTTTGTTGGCATTGGGCAGGCTTTCCAGCGTCTCGGCGCAGCGCAGATCGATATATTCCACTTCGGTAAAACCAGCGTCCAGCAATGCGGCTTTTGCGTCTTGCGCCAGCGCCGCGAAATCCTTGCCAGCGGCAAGCTTATCTGCCACCCGCCGCATGATCTCGTTCATGCGGGACGCGACCTTTACGCCCTCAGGCGACAAAAGCAGATTGCGCGACGACATTGCCAGCCCAGAAGGCTCGCGCACGGTTGGGCAGCCGACAACCTCGATGGGAATGTCCAGATCGCGGGCCATGCGGCGCACCACCAGCAACTGCTGATAGTCTTTTTCCCCGAAATAGGCTCGATCCGCCTGCGTTTGCAGGAACAGTTTGGCCACTACAGTGGCCACGCCTTCGAAATGGCCGGGGCGAAACGGGCCTTCCATCATGTCGGTCAAACCGGTCACGGATACCGTGGTGGAAAAGCCGTCGGGATAGATTTCCTGAGGGTCCGGCACATAGATCGCATCCACGCCATAAGGGGCCAGCTTTAGGGCGTCTTCATGTTCCGTGCGGGGATAGTTCGCCAGGTCTTCGGGGTTGTTGAACTGCTTGGGGTTCACAAAGATCGTCACGATCACCCGGTCACAGTTCTCCTTGGCGGCCTGCGCCAGCGACAAATGCCCTTCGTGCAATGCGCCCATGGTCGGAACAACGCCGATAACGTCACCTGCGCGGTGCCATTCTGTCGTCTTGGTCCGCAGTTCCGCCAGCGAGCGCAGGATCGGCGCGGTCACGTCTTTGGTCCTTTCGCCGGAGCCTGATCAGCAAACACATGTTCGTCCGCCGGAAATGTTCGCGCACGCACTTCGGCCGCGTAATCTGCGATGGCGGCTTCAGCCAACGGGCCAAGCTCGGCATAGCGTTTGACGAATTTGGGTTTGAAGGCGGTGAAAAAGCCGACCATGTCATCGACGACCAGAATTTGCCCGTCACAGCCGGCTGACGCTCCGATTCCGATGGTGGGGATGGCAACCTGTTCGGTGATCCTGTCGGCCAGACCTTGCGGCACTTTCTCAAGCACCACGGAAAACGCACCGGCCTCGGCCACGGCGCGGGCATCTGTCATGACGGTTTCGGCCTGTTCGTCGCGCCCCTGCACCTTGTAGCCGCCCAGCGTGTTGATCGATTGCGGGGTCAGACCGATATGCGCCATCACCGGGATGCCGCGCTTGACCAGAAAGCGGATGGTTTCGGCCATCTCGGCACCGCCTTCCAGCTTGACTGCCCCCGCACCGGTTTCCGCCATCAGCCGCGCCGCGTTGCGAAACGCTTGTGCCGGGCTTTCCTCATAGCTGCCAAACGGCATGTCGATGACCATCATCGCCGTGCTCAACCCGCGTGCGACGGCCTGACCGTGCAGGATCATCATCTCCATCGTGACACCAAGGGTGGATTCCAGCCCGTGCAAAACCATCCCGACGCTGTCCCCCACAAGAACAAAGTCACAATGCGTGTCCATCAGGCGCGCCATAGGCGTTGTGTATGCGGTCAGCGAGACCAGAGGCACGCCGCCTTTTCGGGCGCGAATATCTTCGGCGTTCGGGGCCTTTTTGCGGGCGGTGGCGCTCATGGTTGGCTCCTGCAGGGCTTATGTTGCAGTGCGGCATAGCAGATCGGCCGGGGCCAAAGAAACCCCGGTTGCGCGAACATTCCCTTGATTGACCTCAGGTTTAAAGGAACACTGCCGATAAAACGGCCCGGAAAACATGGGCGCAGATTTTCAGTTGGGAGAGTTCACATGACAAAACACGTGCTTCGAACATTCGCGTCGACCGTGGCGATTGGCGCCAGCCTGTTGGCGACGCAGGTTTTGGCCAAATCCGACATCACCATCGCCATGCAGTTGGAACCCCCGCATCTGGATCCGACCAGCGCCGCAGCTCAGGCCATCGATTCGGTTGTCTACACCAACATCTTCGAAGGTCTGACCCGTTTCATGGGCGACGGCTCGGTCGTGCCCGGCCTTGCGGAAAGCTGGGAGATTTCCGAAGACGGCAAAACTTATACCTTCAAACTGCGCGACGGCGTGACCTTCCATGACGGCACGACTATGGATGCCGAGGATGTCAAATTCAGCCTTGACCGGGCCACGGCCGAGGACAGCGCCAACGCGCAGAAAGCTCTGTTTGCAGGGATCGAAAGCGTCGAGGCCGTGGATCCACTGACGGTCAGGATCACCCTGGCCGATCCGAACGGCAACTTCCTGTTCAACCTTGCCTGGGGTGACGCGGTGATCGTCGCGCCCGAAAGCATTGAGAACATCAAGACAAACCCGGTTGGCACCGGCGCTTTTACCTTTGGCGACTGGGTTCAGGGCGACAGCATAACACTGAACCGCAACCCCAATTATTGGGGCGACCAACCGGCGTTAGAGACTGCGACGTTCAAATTCATCTCGGACCCGACCGCCGCATTTGCGGCCATGATGGCCGAAGATGTGGACGTGTTCGACAACTTCCCGGCACCGGAGAACCTGCCTCAGTTCGAGGCTGACCCGCGGTTTCAGGTTCTGGTTGGATCGACCGAGGGTGAAACGATCCTGTCCACCAACAACAAACAGCCGCCATTCGATGACATTCGTGTCCGGCAGGCGTTGGCCCATGCGATTGACCGACAGGCCATCATCGACGGCGCCATGTTCGGATACGGCACCCCAATCGGCACGCATTTTGCGCCACACAACCCCGCTTATGTCGATCTGACGGGCCAGTCCGCGTATGATCCCGAAAAGGCCAGGGCCTTGCTGGCAGAGGCCGGGTTTGAAAACGGGTTCGAGACAACTCTGCACTTGCCACCGCCATCTTATGCGCGCCGGGGCGGTGAAATCATCGCCGCACAGCTGGCCGAGGTCGGCATCACGGCTGAAATCATCAATGTGGAATGGGCCCAGTGGCTGGAATCGGTTTTCAAGGGCAAGGAATTTGGTCTGACCATCGTCAGCCACACCGAACCGATGGATATCGGCATCTACGCGCGGCCTGACTATTACTTCCAGTATGACAGCATCGACTTTCAGACACTGATGGAGACGCTGAACACCACCACCGACCCCGAGGAACGGACCCGTCTTCTGGGTGAGGCGCAGCGCCTCATCTCGAACGATTATGTCAACGGGTACCTGTTCCAGCTGGCCAAGCTGGGCGTCGCCAAGGCCGGTGTTCAGGGCCTGTGGGAGAACGCACCAACTGCGGCTATCGACCTGACTGCCATTTCCTGGTCGGAATGACACCAGTTGGCTGGGCCTGCTTGACGGGCCCAGTCTCACCATTGCGAAATGCGTTTCTTAACGATCATGAAAAGCTTTGTTGCCGGAATCGTTCTTTTTCTTTTCGCGTCTGTCCTTCCAGGCGCAGGTTTTGCGCAGGGCTTGTTCCAAGGACAGCAGGACACGCTAGTGGGAACCCCCGACAACCCGCTGCAAGTCGGGGTTGGTATCAAGATCGACCAGATTACCAGCGTCGATCAGCAATCGGAAAACTATGGTGCCGTGGTTGTTTTGCGGTTCGAATGGACAGACCCGGAACTGGCATTTGATGCGGCAAGCCTTGGTCGTGATTTTCGGGTTTTTGAACCGCCCGCTTTCGTGAAATACGCCGCTGAACTGGACGTCGTAACCCCGGCTTTTGTTATCCACAACCAACAATCCAACCGATGGATTCATGAATCTGCAGTTGCCGTGCGACATGACGGTCATGTAACCTTTGTCGAAAAATCCTCGCTGACTTTGCAGGCTCCGCATTTCAACTTTCGCAAATATCCTTTCGATACACAGGAATTTCACTTCGAAGTCGTATCGGTGTTTCCTTCGCAGTTCGTTCATTATCACTCGCTTGATGAATACTCCGGTCTGGGTGACATGCTTGGCGAAGAGGAATGGAAACTCGGCAATGCCAGGGCTCTGACTTCAACGACGACCGGTTTGTCGGGCGACGAAAGCGACCGGGTCGAACTTGTCTTTGAAGGCACCCGGCACCTGACTTATTACACCATCCGCATATTCCTGCCGATGCTGGTGCTGATCACAGTGGGATGGGCGCTTTTCTTTCTGGATGAATACCGAAAACGGATCGAGATCGCAGGCGGCAACCTATTGGTCTTTGTGGCCTTCAACTGGGCCATTTCCGCTGACTTGCCCAAGCTTGGCTATCTGACGTTTCTGGATTTCATTCTGCAATGCATGTTCCTGATGACAGGAACGATTATCGTCTTCAGCGTGATGTTGCGTAAATTGAAAGTTTCCGGTCGGGAAGAGACGGCCAGAAAGCTCGACAATTACGCGATCAAATGGATTTACCCGTTGGGATATGCCGCCATCATCGGCTATGCCGTCGTTGTCTTTCTGATGACGTCTTAGGCGCCGAATCCCACATCTATGTGGTTCTGAAATCGCGTGTATAGCTTTGGCTACCGGCTGTTCTGACCCTTGTCGGCGTTGCAGGATAGGGTGGCGGACACCGCGCTGCCAGCGACAGCGAAAATCGCAAGATTAACCATGCCCTGCTGATTGCCGTGGTGTCTGATTCAACGCAACAGATGTCGGATTCAAGAGTATCCAAAACCCGTTTTTTCGCAGATTCTGAAAAAAAAGGTCCGATTCATGCGATACTCTGGTTTCAAGGTCATCAAAGAGGCTCTTACCGGGCACAAAGGATGGACACCGGCCTGGCGCGAGCCAGAGCCCAAGCCACATTACGACATCGTCATCATCGGCGGTGGCGGTCATGGCCTTTCTACGGCGCATTACCTGTCCAAGGTATTTGGCCTCCGCAATGTGGCGGTGATTGAAAAAGGTTGGATTGGTGGCGGCAATGTCGGGCGCAATACAACCATCATCCGCTCCAATTACCTGCTGGACGGCAACGAACCTTTCTACGAGTTCTCGCTGAAACTGTGGGAAGGTCTTGAGCAGGACGTAAACTACAACGCGATGGTCAGCCAGCGCGGGATCATCAACCTGATCCACACAGACGCCCAGCGCGACGCCTTTACGCGACGTGGCAACGCCATGATCCTGAACGGCGCGGATGCCGAGCTGCTGGATGCCGAACAGGTGCGCAAGGAATACCCATTCCTGAACTTCAACGATGCCCGGTTCCCGATCAAGGGCGGGCTGGCCCAGCGGCGCGGCGGCACGGTTCGGCACGACGCGGTGGCCTGGGGATATGCCCGGTCGGCGGACAGCCACGGTGTCGATATCATCCAAAACTGCGAAGTGACCGGTTTCCGGATCGAAAACGGAAAATGTCTGGGGGTTGAGACCTCGAAAGGGTTCATTGGCGCAGGCAAGGTTGGCTGTGCCGTGGCCGGAAATTCGGGGCGTGTCATGGGCATGGCGGGTATGCGGCTGCCAATCGAAAGCCATGTCCTGCAAGCCTTCGTTTCAGAAGGTCTTAAGCCGGTTCTGCCCGGCGTGATCACCTTTGGCGCGGGACATTTCTATGTCAGCCAGTCCGATAAGGGCGGGCTGGTCTTTGGCGGCGATATCGACGGGTACAATTCGTACGCACAACGCGGCAACCTGCCGGTGGTCGAAGATGTCTGCGAGGGCGGCATGGCCCTGATGCCGATGATCGGTCGCGCGCGTCTTCTGCGGATGTGGGGCGGGATCATGGATATGTCCATGGATGGATCGCCCATCATCGACCGGACCGGCATCGATGGCCTCTATTTCAACGGCGGCTGGTGTTACGGCGGGTTCAAGGCAACTCCGGCGTCGGGGTATTGCTTTGCGCATCTGCTGGCAAAGGATGAACCGCACCCGACAGCCACCGCCTATCGGTTCGACCGGTTCCGCACTGGCCGCATGATCGACGAAAAAGGTATGGGCAACCAGCCCAACCTGCACTGAGGGGAGCAGCACCATGATCATCCATCATCCCTTGCTGGGCCCGCGCGACAGTTCCGAATTCGTCTATCTGGGAGACGCTTCGTTGATCAACAGGCCCGATTGGCTGGCCGAAGACGCGGCCGAAGCGTTTTATGACTACGCCTATCTGCGCGACAATCCAGCCGGCGAACACCGCGAGTTGTGGTTCCACGAGGGGGGCGACCGATCTTGGCTGGTTGTTACTCGCAACACCGCGACACATGAGATTTCCAAAGTGGAACTGGCCCGTGACGTGGCCCGGGCACAGGGGCGTTCCAAATGACTCAAGACAATAGGCTGAGTGGCGGTCAGATCGACCGCACCAAAACCCTGAATTTCAAATTCGACAATCGCAGTTACCATGCACATCCGGGCGATACGCTGGCCTCGGCCCTTCTGGCCAATGGCGTGCGCCTGATGGGCCGGTCGTTCAAGTACCACCGCCCGCGTGGCGTGCTGACTGCCGGTTCGGAAGAACCCAACGCCATTGTCGAGCTGCGCACGGGCAGCCGTCAGGAACCCAACACTCGTGCCACGACCGTTGAGATGTTCGAGGGGCTTGAGGCCCATTCCCAAAACCGATGGCCTAGCCTGAGATTTGACGCTCTGGCAATCAACGACAGGTTTTCGACCTTTCTGACGGCGGGGTTCTACTACAAAACCTTCATGTGGCCTGCCGCGTTCTGGGAAAAGCTGTACGAGCCGATGATCCGTCGTGCCGCAGGTCTTGGGTCATTGTCGATGCAGGAAGACCCCGATGAGTATGACAAGGGGTTTCGACATTGCGATCTGCTGATTATCGGCGCGGGTCCAGCCGGACTGATGGCGGCACTGACGGCGGGCCGGGCCGGTTCCGAGATCATTCTTGCGGATGAGGATTTCGCACTTGGCGGGCGGCTCAACAGCGAATCCTTTTCGCTGAACGACAGCGAAGCGACCGATTGGGTTAAACAGAGTGTCGCTGAACTTTCTGCAATGCCCAACGTTCGCATGATGTCGCGCACGACCGTGATCGGTGCCTTTGATCACGGCATTTATGGCGCAGTTGAGCGGACGGGCGATCATCTTGCTTCTCTGCCTTCCGGTAAACCGCGGCAGATCCTCTGGCGCATCTACGCCAAACGCGCCTTGTTATGCGCTGGCGCGACCGAACGACCCATCGCGTTTGAAAACAACGACAGACCCGGCATCATGCTGGCCAGTGCGTTGCGCACCTATGCAAATCGGTTTGCAACCACGGCGGCGCAACGTGTCGCCATCTTTACGAACAATAATGACGGTCACCGCACCGCTGCGGACCTGCACGCAAAAGGTGTTAGGATTGCTGCCGTCGTCGACGTCCGTGACGACGCCCCGACCAGCCATGACTATGAAGTTCTGCGTGGTGCGCAGGTCAGGGACACCAAAGGCCGACTGGGGCTGACCTTTGTCGAGGTCGAGCTGGCAGACGGGTCGTCGCGCACGCTGGACTGTGGGGCGCTTGGCGTCTCGGGGGGCTGGAACCCCAACGTGCATCTGACGTGCCATCAACGGGGGCGTCCCGCCTGGAACGACGATCTGGCGGCCTTTGTGCCTGGCACGGACTTGCCGCCTGGGCTGTCCGTCGCGGGGGCGGCGAATGGCGTGATGTCCACCCATGGCGCCCTGCAATCCGGGGCAGAAGGCGCGGTGCAGGCGCTGGGCTTGAAAGGCCCGCCGCCCGATCTGCCTAAGGCCGAAGATACCCCGATCTCGCAGACACCATTCTGGTATGTTCAGGGTTGCAGCCGTGCGTGGCTGGATCAGCAGAACGACGTGACTGTCAAGGATGTGAAGCTCAGCCATCAGGAAGGGTTCCGCTCGGTCGAGCACTTGAAACGCTATACCACGTTGGGCATGGCCACCGATCAGGGCAAGACATCGAACATGGGCGGGCTTGCGATCATGGCCGAGCTTGCGGGTAAGTCCATTCCGGAAACCGGCACAACGATCTTCCGCCCGCCCTATACGCCCGTTCCGATTGCAACCTTTGCTGGCCGGATGAAAGGCAAGGAGTTTCATCCAACCCGCCTGACCCCGTCACATTACTGGGCCAAGGAACGCGGCGCGGTGTTTGTCGAGGTCGGCAATTGGCTGCGTGCACAGTGGTTCCCGCTGCCCGGTGAAACCCATTGGCGGGAATCCGTGGACCGTGAAGTGCGCCAGACCCGCGCCTCGGTCGGGGTGTGCGACTGCACCACGCTTGGAAAGATTGATGTTCAGGGTGCGGATGCGGCGGATTTCCTGAATAGGCTATATTGCAACGGATTTGCCAAACTGGCCGTCGGCAAAACTCGCTATGGGCTGATGTTGCGCGAGGATGGAATTGCGATGGATGACGGTACCGCCGCGCGTCTGGCCGAGGATCATTTCGTGGTCACCACCACAACCGCCAATGCGGTCAAGGTCTACCAGCATATGGAATTTGTCCGGCAATGCCTGTTCCCGGACATGGATGTACAACTGATCTCGACCACCGAAGCCTGGGCACAATATGCGGTAGCCGGGCCCAATTCGCGCAAACTTCTACAAAAGATCGTGGATCCCGAGTTCGACATCTCGAATGAAGGCTTCCCGTTCATGGCTTGCGGCAAAATCACCGTATGCGGCGGGTTGCGCGCGCGGTTGTTCCGTATTTCCTTCTCGGGCGAATTGGCCTTTGAAATCGCGGTGCCATCGCGATACGGCGACGCGCTGATGCGGCGTTTGATGCAGGAAGGTGAAGAGTTCAATGTCGTACCCTACGGCACCGAAGCGCTGGGCGTCATGCGGATCGAAAAGGGTCACGCCGCAGGCAACGAGTTGAACGGAACCACCACCGCCCTGAACCTTGGAATGGGTCGGATGGTATCCAAGAAGAAAGACAGCATCGGCTCAGTCCTGTCCGAGCGTGAAGGGCTGAACGAACCAGATGCTTTGATGATGGTTGGCATCAAGCCTGTGAACGCTGGCGACAAGGTAACCGCCGGAGGGCATCTGATGAATGCCACGGGTCCCGTGGATGCTGCCCATGATCAGGGCTATGTCACATCGGCAGCATTTTCGCCGTCGCTGGACAGCCATATCGGCCTTGGCTTTTTGAAAAACGGCGGCGCACGTCAGGGCGAAAAGATGCGCCTTGTGTCGCCAGTGACCGATCTGACCGTCGAGGTTGAAATCGTCTCGGCCCATTTCGTCGACCCCGAGGGAGAACGGCTTCGTGCATGATCTTGTAGCAATAACCGCGCTGGGTGGAACCGAACCCAAGATCGACAGGGTCGGAAACGTAACCTGTACCGAAACTCCGGGTGTGGCGCTGGCCTCGGTCGCCGCTCGGCTGGGTCGGGAAGACAAGACCCGGAACGCCGTATCTCAATTGATCGGAGTGGAAACGCCTGGCGTTGGTAAGTTTACCGGCGGGCCGATCGTAGCCTTCTGGACCGGGCCTGATCAATGGATGATAGAAGCGCCCTTTGTGACGCATGAAGATCTGGCGCATCTGGTGAAAGAAAGCACTGGGGATAACGCATCGGTTTCCGAACAGACAGACGCATGGGTCAGGTTTGATCTGGACGGAGAGGGCGTGTTGGCAGTGCTGGAATTGCTAAGCAGTCTGGATTGCCGAAAAATGGCGGTCGGTGCCGCATCCCGCACGTCAATCCATCACCTGGGATGTTTCGTCCTGTGCCGTGCTTCTGGTTCGTTCAGTGTCTACGGGCCAAGATCGTCTGCCGGGTCACTGCATCATGCGATTGTGGCCGCAATGAAATCGGCGCTTTGAAGGCAAGGTCAGCTTGAGGGCAGCGGGGCGTTGTCTTCGACCCGAAACCGGTTGATCCGTCGCCGGTCCTCGCTGGGGCTTAAACCAAAGGCGGACCGATAGTGTGTCACCAAAGGCGTGACCGAGCTGTATCCGATGGCCGCAGCGATGTCGGCAATAGGGTCCTTGGTATAGACAACCATCTGACGGGCCGCCTTCATCCGCATGGACCGGAAATAATGGCTGGGGCTTTGCCCCGTGGCCTGTTTGAAGGCGCGCTCGATCTGGCGGGAGGTGACGCCCGTTTGATCCGCTATGTCCGCGATCGAGATCGGATTGCCGATACGGCTTGCGAACAGGTCGACACATCGCGCCACAAGCGGCGGCAGCTTTTCACCCGTGGCAGGTTTGCTTGCACTGGGCACCTGTTGCTGAACACCCTCCCCTCTCATCATCGGATGCTGGAACCAGCAGGCCACCTCATGTGCGACTTCGCCGCCCAACCGGTCCTGAATCAGATGCAGGGCCAGATCAAACGCGGCCGCCGCCCCGGCCGCAGTATACCGCGTGGCATCCGACACGATCACTTCGCGCCGCGCATCTATCTGGGGAAACTCGGCCAGAAATGCAGCCTCGTAACACCAGTGCACCGATACCGGATGGCCGGTCATGACCCCCGAGCGCACGAGCGGGAAAACGCCGCCGCTGATACCGCCCAGAATTGTCCCGTGTCGTGACAAGGCCCGCAACGCACCATTCCCCTGGGTCGGGTTTCTGAAGTCCGAGGTCGGACTGCTGAGCAGGAACAGAATATCAATCGGCTGGCAGTCTGAGAGGTTGCGTTCAGCCTCAAAACGCACTTGAGCGCTGGAGCTGACCTTTCCCCCGTTTTCCGCAATAAGAGACCAGCGAAATGCCTCTTGCCCGGCGATCTCATTTGCGGCGCGCAGCGGTTCGATGACCGAGGTCAGGCAAGCCATCGGAAAGCCGTCGAACAGCAGAAACCCGATCTCAATTCTATTTTCTGTCAGCATGAGCGCTACACTATCAGTAAAATCTCGGTTCGGCCCGAATTGGTCCTTGGCCGCTCTGGCCTGCGGAAACGGTTCGAACAAGTGTAG
Source organism: Ruegeria sp. AF3 (assembly GCF_056536285.1). NCBI lineage: Bacteria > Pseudomonadati > Pseudomonadota > Alphaproteobacteria > Rhodobacterales > Roseobacteraceae > Ruegeria > Ruegeria sp. AF3. The sequence continues at coordinate 1,920,156 of NZ_JBQFJM010000001.1, forward strand.
CAAAACACGGAACGTGCGAAATCGAAAAAACACGCAACAAACACGGCGAAAATCGGGGTCAGGGGCCTCATTCGGATTGACAGGCTGAAAGGGACAAAGGTTGCGCAGCGCCATTTGCCGGTCTGGCGATGCCGTAGATGCTGGACCCGTGACGGCTGAGACCCTAACGTGGCCTCAATGCTTCGCTATACCCTTAAACGACTGATCTCATTGCTTGCCAGCCTTGCTATCGCCTCGGTGGTTATCTTTGCCGTGATCGAGGTCGCGCCGGGGGACCCGGCCTCGTTCATGCTGGGTGTCAACGCGCAGGAGGATACGTTGGCCGCGCTGCGGGCTGAACTGGGTCTGGATGGATCAAGGGTACAGCGGTATTTCAACTGGGTCGGGGGGATGGTGGCCGGGGATTTCGGCACCTCGTACACCTACCGCACACCGGTGTCGCAGATGATTGCGGACCGGCTGTGGGTATCGTTGCCTTTGGCGCTATATGCGCTCACGCTGTCCACACTGATCGCCTTTCCCGCCGGGATCTATGCCGCCGCACGTCGGGGCAAGCCCGGGGATCTGGCGGTGATGGGGGCGACACAGCTTGGTATCGCGGTGCCGAATTTCTGGTTCGCGATGATGCTGGTGCTGATCTTTGCCATAAACCTACGCTGGTTCAATGCCGGTGGGTTTGTTGGCTGGGGCGAGGGCCTTTGGGCGGGGCTGCGTTCGCTGACTTTGCCCGCCATTGCGTTGGCCCTTCCTCAGGCCGCGATCCTGGCCCGCGTCATGCGATCCGCGCTGCTGGATATTCTGGGCGAGGATTTTATTCGCACCGCGCGAGCCAAAGGGTTGTCGCGTCGTCAGGCTCTGTGGCGGCATGGGGTGCGAAACGCGCTGATCCCGGTGCTGACGATCATCGGCTTGCAGTTTTCTTTCCTGCTGGCCGGGTCGATCATCATCGAACAGGTGTTTTACCTGCCCGGCCTCGGGCGGTTGGTGTTTCAGGCCATTTCGGCCCGCGATCTGATCGTGGTCGAATCGGTGGTGATGCTGCTGGTCTTTGCGGTGATCACCGTGAATTTTCTGGTGGATCTGGCCTATGCAGCCGTTGACCCAAGGCTAAGGAGCCGGTCATGAGCCGCAACCTGATTCTGGGCGCGGCGCTGTCGTCGCTGGTGGTGCTGGCGGCGCTGATCTCGTTTGTCTGGACACCCTACGACTATGCCGCGCTGGATATCCCCAACAAACTTCAGACGCCCGATGCACGGCACTGGTTCGGGACGGATCACTTCGGCCGCGACATGTTCTCGATGATCATGGTCGGAGCGCGCACTTCGATTGCGGTGGCGTTGGTGGCTGTGGGGATCGGCATGGCGCTGGGCGTACCCCTTGGCCTGACAGCCGCCGCGCGCAAAGGATCGTGGTTGGATGAGGTGATCATGCGTGGCAACGATCTGGTCTTTGCCTTTCCCTCGCTGGTCATCGCCATCCTGATAACGGCTGTGTTCGGTGCCGGTGCCATCAACGCGATCATTGCGATCGGTATTTTCAACATCCCCGTCTTCGCCCGCATCACCCGCGGGGCCGCATTGTCGCTGTGGGAGCGCGAGTTCATCCTTGCCGCCCGTGTGTCGGGCAAAGGCGCAGCACGGATATCAGCCGAACATATCCTGCCCAATGTCGCTAACTTGCTGATCGTTCAGGGCACCATCCAATTTTCATTGGGCATACTGGCCGAGGCGGGCCTGTCCTATGTCGGTCTGGGCGCACAGCCGCCGACGCCCAGCTGGGGCCGGATGCTGGCGGACGCGCAGACAATGGTCAGTTTTGCCCCGCATTTGGCTCTGATTCCGGGCATGGCCATCATTGTCACCGTGCTGGGTTTGAACCTGCTGGGTGATGGTCTGCGCGACTGGTTGGATCCAAGGATCAGGGTGGCGCGGGCATGACGTTGCTGCAAGTCGAAAACCTGTCCCTGTCGATCCACGGGGTGCCGATCCTGAAACGGGTGAACCTGTCTATCGATCCAGGCCAGATCGTGGCGGTGACAGGTGAAAGTGGTTCGGGCAAATCCATGACAGCACTGGCTGTGATGCAGCTTCTGCCAAACGGGGCAACGGCAGACGGCGCAATCCGACTGGACGGCACAGACCTGCTGACGCAATCCGAGGCCGAGATGTGCGCCTTGCGTGGCGCGTCTATCGGGATGGTTTTTCAGGAACCGATGACGGCACTCAACCCGGTGAAAACCATCGGCGATCAGGTGATGGAGACCATCCTGATCCACAAGGCAATGCCTCCTGCTCAGGCTCGGACCCGTGCCGCAGAGGTTTTGACTCGGGTTGGCCTGCCGCCCGACAGGTTCCCTCTGTCGCGGTATCCGCATGAGCTGTCGGGCGGGCAGCGTCAGCGTGTGGTCATTGCAATGGCCATCGCATTGCGCCCTAGGCTTTTGATCGCGGATGAGCCGACGACGGCACTGGATGTCACAACGCAGGCGCAAATCCTTGGTCTGCTGAAAGGGCTGGTTCGCGAATATGATATGGGCTTGCTGATGATCACCCATGATCTGGCTGTGGTCTCGGACATGGCCGATCAGATTGTCGTCATGCGTCACGGCGAGGTCGTCGAAAGTGGCGCGACCCGAAACCTGTTTCGAGATATGCAGCACCCCTATACTCGCATGTTGTTCGAAGCCTCTGGTCATCAGGTCACCCTGCCTGAACCTACACAGCAACGCCCGCTTCTGGAGGTTTCGCGGGTCGTCCGGGATTACCGCCTTCCCCGCAAAGGTCTGCTGGATGCGCCGCGCCACCACCGCGCGGTGGATGGTGTCAGCTTTACCCTCAACCGAGGGGAGCGTTTAGGGCTGGTGGGCGAGTCCGGTTGCGGAAAATCGACCCTAACACGGGCTATTCTGGGATTGGAAGAGATCCAATCCGGACAGATCCTGCTGGACAGTCAGCCGGTTTTCACCGGCCACAGGCCCAACCTTGCGGTGCGTCGCAAGATGCAGGTCGTGTTTCAGGATCCCTATGGCAGCTTCAACCCCCGCCACCGTGTCGCGCGCCTGATTACCGAACCCTTTCACCTGTTGGAAACGCCACCAAAGGGTTCCGAACGCCAGGACCGGATCGCAGAGATGCTGACGGCAGTGGGCCTCGGCCCCGATGATGCGGGCAAATACATTCACGAGTTCTCGGGCGGGCAACGCCAGCGGATCGCCATTGCCCGCGCTCTGATCATTCGGCCGGAACTGATCCTGTTCGATGAGGCGGTCTCAGCCCTCGACGTTTCGGTGCGCGCCCAAATCCTCGATCTGCTTGCCGAACTCTGCGATGCTTATGATCTGACTTACCTGTTCATCAGCCACGATCTGAGTGTGGTGCGTACCATCACCGATCATGTTCTGGTGATGCAATCCGGACGAATTGTCGAACAAGGCAAGACCAAACAGGTATTCTCGGACCCGCAGCATCCCTACACGCAAACCTTGATCGCCGCCGCGCCCCAATTGCCTGAAATCGGGAAGTTGTCGGCGTAAAACCCTTTGTTAGAGCCTGAATGGAGGCCAAAATGACCCAACCACTCTGGTTTGACCCCACCCTTTGCATGATCGGTGGAAACTGGACGCCTACGGCATCGGGCGAAACATTGCCGTTGACCAACCCGTCAGACGGGACCGAGATCTGCCGGATCGCGCGCGGCTCGGGCGCGGATATTGACGCGGCGGTCTCCGCCGCCAGATCTGCGTTAAAGGGCGACTGGGGGCGCAAGGCGGCCTTGGAGCGTGGTCGCATCCTGACCCGGCTGGGACAATTGGTGTTGGAGCGCGTGGACGATCTGGCGCGGCTTGAGGCGATGGATGTGGGTAAGCCCCTGACGCAGGCTCGCGCCGATGCCATTGCGCTGGCGCGCTATTGTGAATTCTACGGCGGTGCAGCGGATAAGGTGATGGGTGAGACCATTCCCTATCTCGATGGCTATACCGTCTATACCCTGCGCGAACCCCATGGGGTGACGGGCCACATCGTGCCGTGGAACTATCCGATGCAGATTATTGGGCGTTCGGTCGGGGCGGCGTTGGCCATGGGCAACGCCTGTGTTCTGAAACCGGCAGAGGAGGCCTGCCTGACCGCGCTGGCCTTTGCCCATCTCGCACAGCAAGCGGGTCTGCCAGCAGGTGCACTGAATGTTGTGCCCGGTCTGGGGGCCGAGGCCGGAGCCGCACTGTCCGGGCATCCGGGGGTCAACCATATCTCGTTCACTGGTTCGGTCGCCACGGGGGGCCTGGTGCAACAGGCTGCGGGGCGAAACGTTGTGCCTGTGACGCTGGAGCTGGGCGGAAAATCCCCGCAGTTGGTGTTTGACGATGCCGATCTGGATGCCGCTCTGCCATTTCTGGTGAATGCGGGCATTCAAAACGCGGGGCAGACCTGCTCGGCCTCCTCCCGCATTCTGGTACAGCGCGGTGTCTATGATCAGGTCAAATCCCGCATGACCGCGGCCTATGAACAGCTTAGTGTTGGGCCCGCGATGCAGGATCTTCGCGTTGGGCCGCTGATTTCCGAGCGGCAAAAGCATATCGTAAACAGCTTTCTGGACAAAGGCGCCGATCTGACCATTGCGGCAGAAGGGACGATCACACAGGATGCGCCAGAAACCGGGGCATATGTCCGGCCCACCTTGTTCGCGGATGTGCCACCGGATCACCCGCTCGCCCGCGATGAAATCTTCGGCCCGGTCCAGGTTCTGATCCCCTTTGACACCGAGGAACAGGCTCTAATCATTGCCAACAGCACAGACTACGGCCTTGTCGCCAGCGTCTGGACACGCGACGGTGCGCGGCAGATGCGGTTGGCGAAAGGGCTGCACGCGGGTCAAGTCTTCCTCAACAACTATGGGGCAGGTGGCGGCGTTGAACTGCCTTTTGGCGGCGTGGGCAAATCCGGCCACGGCCGCGAGAAAGGCTTTGAGGCGCTTTATGGCTTTTCACAACTCAAGACAGTGGCCGCCTATCACGGGTAACAAGCGCCCGACCTGTCAGATCATCGTTTCTTTGGCGCATGCGCGCCCCAGATTTTGTTGATGTATTCGCAAGGTGTGGAACCGCTGAAGGTGGCGAGACTACGCGCAAGTTTGTAACCCGCGGTGAAATCACCAAAGCGCGGGTGACTCAGCACGAGGACAGCAATTTTGAGAAACGGTTTCGCACGGTCTGAAGGCATAGGAGATGAATCTGTAAACGGAAATCCTACCAACGAGGTACCCCCACCCCCAACACTGGATGGATCTGGTTCGCTCTGAGCATTCCAAGGAGGATTGCGCAGCCCCAACCGACACCGGAGAAAGCGGTAAGCAAAGTGATACTGGCCCGTCGCATCGGCGTCGCACGTGATTAGTTCGAAAAACCGGACGTACTTATCCGCAAAGCAATGGCATGCGCATCGCAATATATTTTTTTGTTAAAAAGTGGTGAGCCGTGCAGGATTCGAACCTGCGACCCACTGATTAAAAGTCAGTTTGTCACCTTGGCTGAAACTGACGCAAGCTGACAAATTCTGACATAGATCATTGTTAACATTGACATTCGTGGGATGCACCCCTCCAATATTTGACATGTCGGGGCAAGCCTCTACACAAAGCTGTCCGTTAATAGTCCGTGAAAGTCATGCCGAAAACTGAGACCGTCAAACTGACCAACGCCGTCGTGGACAAGGCCCTCAAGGAACGAGCCACAACCACAATCTATCGCGACACAGAAGTTAAGGGCCTCATGCTCCGGGTTGGGCCGCGCAACGCGACGTACAGCCTTGACTACAGGCAGCCGGGAACACGTCCTGATGGCCGTCGCTGGCCGTCTCAGACCTTCAAGATCGGCACCCCGATCTCTCATGATGTTGCATCCGCGCGCAAAGTTGCGGCAGGCTTGAAGGTGCAGGTTCACCAAGGCCACGACCCGTCGAATGACCGCAAGACCAAGCGCGCTGAACGTGAATTGGAACTGGCCCGGGCAAGGACAGTGAGAGATTTGGTTGAGGACTACATTGCCATCAATCTCTCGGGCTCGACCAATCATTGCGTCACCCAGAAGGGGGCCTTGCGCAATGTCATCAAAGAAATGAAGATTGAAGGGGTCGGACCAGAAACGGTGACGACTGCCGCTGTCATTGACATGCTTAGGCTTCACAAGGGCCGCGCGATGGCGGTGCATCGCTTCGGCGCTCTTGATCGCTTCTTCGAAGACCTTGTCAGCAGGGAGCTTGTGTCATCGAACCCCTGCCAGAAGGTGCCAAAGGCCAAACGCCCTAAACCGCCCGCACCACGTACGCGGTACTACTCAGCATCCGAGGTACAGTCGCTTTACACAGCAACGGCCCTGCCCGCCAAGGAACTACTCTTCCTGCGCTGCGCGCTCTTCATGCCGCTGCGGTTGGGTGAACTGGCCAATCTAATGGGGGAACATGTAGACCGGGCAAGAGCGCGCCTCCTGCTACCGGGCAAGGTCACTAAAAACGGTGATCCTTTTGCGCTGCCCATGCCTCAGCCCGTCTTTGATCTTCTGGACGAGGCTGAGACTGATATTGTTGACGGTCAGCGTGTGTTCTCACTGTCCTCAACCGAAAAACCTTTTTCCGGGCACAGCGCACTGGCCAAGCGCATCCGTGTGGCTTCTGACGTGGCGGACTTCAACTTCCACGACTTGCGTCGCACCTTCCTCACGACGCTAGCCGAGTTGGGCGTAGGTGACGCGACAGTGGCTGACGCCCTGCTGAACCATCGCCAATCTGCTACACGGGCAGGGGTGTTAGCTGCGTACAATCACGCGCGCCTATGGCCTCAGAAAGTCAGTATGATGGAGACTTGGACCAAGCTTGTGCAACAAGCGGTCTCTGAAGGGGTGTGGCAAGCAGAGAGTCAAGTCCTAGACTTCCGTCAACCAGCCTGAGCAATGAGCCACACGCCCTGAGGGGCTGTCAGCAATTGCTATAAGATCAGTGATTGACGACCAAAGGATAAGAGGGGCGGGCGCCTGTGAGCGCCGCCAAGTCGTTCTGACGGCCGTTCAGTTGTTCATAGATACGTTCGCCTGCTAGCGCCGAATTCAAGCAAAAACGCCTGAGCAAATACCTTGATCCATGTGGACTGCGCGATAGAGCGGCAATTACCAATTGCCCGGGCGCACAGATACGAGCCTAGGTGTCTTGCTGTCACTGCTGAAATAGTTGCAATATGCTTTTCCTGAAAACCCGATGTGCCTAGGGCTTTCAAACTCAAGAAACGTGCTGGGCTTGGCTTCTTGTTCAGTCAGTATTCCCAAAGAAACGACTCGATACTCATCCACTAATCTGTGACTAGTTAAATACCGACTAGAGCTGAATGGGTCACGCTCTAGCGCCAGATACCATTCCCCTTCTGCTCGCACATTGAAGAAATACATGTGATCCCCTTCGCCTTCTCGTGAAGAAACAAATTCCACCTCGAATACATCAGGGATGATGAAGCCACTCTGCACAGGGACCCCCTCGTAGCCCAATTTGTGCGTGAGCTCCTTTTTTACCGCCTTCTCACATGCATCTTTCTGAATGTCATGAATTCTCGGCTCAAAGAAGCCTGACAGAAAACCATCTGCATTTGCAGTGTTAGTGAATAAACTCAGCGACAGGAGAGAAACGGTCAATGCGGTGATAATATTCTTCATATCTTATCCTTACTATGGGCGAACTTCTGAACGAACAGAGCCACGGTTTATGATGCGCCCACTTATCTGTTCACGTGGACGCCACAGTCTTCCGTCGATGTTTGGGCATTGGATTGCTCATCTCCAATGCACGGTTTGCTTTCTGTGCAAAATGGAAATTGGCGCCGCGCTAACGGCGCCATAGTTCACTCAATGATCTTGTTCATCTCATCAAACAGGTAAGGTGCGATTGACACGCTACGCTGTTTCTTGGCGGCGCCTTTGAATTGTTCAATGTCGCCGCACATTTCCATCAGGCCTTGAACGCGCCCGATCTGGTGAATCAGCATGTTGCGCCCATCCTCATTCAGCCACTGATGAAACCGTGCTCTGCGCTTGCCTTTATCTGTAATATTCAGTTTGTCCAATTCCTTCTTAACGTAGCCGTTTTCGATAGGATCGTAGACGTACTTGTTGATAAAGCGTCCGTAATACTGCGGACGTTTGCCGTGGCTTGTGTCGTTGTCATAAAGACGGTCCAGCTCGCCAAAGAACGCATCCGGAAAGGTCTTGAGCCATTTCTGGAGCCCCTCAGCGATGTATTTCGATAGCAAGAGACGCAGAGCGTCATGGCTCCGGTCCCGTTGATAGCCAGTCGCTTCGTCCACAAGGGCAACAATTCCGACTTTGGCGAACGCTTCCATTAGAATCTCGGCCTGCATGGCCAGATGCTCCTGTGACGGATGAAGTTTTCCTGCGCGACGGGCCGATAGAAAGACCCCGCAGATTTCAGGCAACAATTCGGCTTTAATTCCGTGAGCAGGCGTCGCGCCGGGGTTCACTCTGTAAACAACGGGGTCAATCAGAGCCGCCTCCAAGTCTTTGGAAATAAAAGAAGAATAGTTCTTTGCTGACAAAAATGAGGGCAGATTGGCGCCGCCTTCATTTTCCTTCATTCGCTTCCAGTGTGACCCACCGCGCTTACTTCCAAATGCCCTATGGACAGCGCGTTCAGACAGCACCCGCACGCCACCATCCAGAACCGCACAATCCAATTCGACTTCTCCGATTGGAAGCTGTCCGCTGTACACGGCATCCAGAACAGCCTTCTCATCATGGCCGCCTCCCACCAATGCCCCCACCACTTCGTCAAATTCACCATCAAGAGGCTCAATGATCTTGGAGTCGTCAGTCATTATTTGATCCTTTTTCGTCAGCTTTTTGGGTGCGCTTAATATCCAAGCGCACGTTTACGATGTGTTCATCATTCGGAAGTTGGACATCGTGGACATTCTGCCATGTGTCACGAATGCGCTGCACCAAGAACAGCCCGGTCTTTTGAGTCACGTCCAACTTGCGCGCAATACGAGTGCTGGATATGGCCTCACGTTCGCTTGTGAGCATGTGAGCAGCCATCAGCCACTTTTGTAATGGGAGACGGCTCTCCGCCAAGACCGTACCTGTTCTAACGCTGAAGTGCTTGCGGCAGTTTTTGCAGCGATATGGCATAGGCTTGTGGTCTTTACATTCGACCACTCTACCCGAACCGCAATGGCTGCAAACAGGCTTTCCGCGCCACCGTTTCGCCTCAAAAAACAGGCGAGCAGACTCCTCATCTGGAAACTTGGTCAAGATTTCAAAAGCAGAAACAGATTGTTTGGCGTCTTTGTTCATCGTCTCGCTCCTTCTATATTGTTCATAACCTAACTAGCCAAAATCTGCAACATTTTTTTGGCTAGTTAGGTGCAACATGTTAAAGCGATCTATGATTAAGAAATGTAAGGCTCCAATTAATGCTCGGAACGGTTATCAATCTGCCGCACCGTCCGGTGCAATTATGGTGGAGCGGAGTATATCGCCGGTTCCATCTTTCTTCGTGGTACCGATTGAATGTCGCCAAAAAATTACCTGGCAGGCAGCATCAGAAATTTCAGAAAAGACGTTCAGATGGGACGACCGGATTCGACGAATCGCGTCAATTGGAGGCGAATCACAACCAAAGGAGTCGGTTTATGACCCGTCCTGTCAGGACCCCCCAATCCGTTTGCACCTGTGGTGCAGAACTTCCCGAATATGCGGACCGCCAGACCTTGGCGACCATCATCACCAAGCGGATGTTTCCTGTAACCGCACGCACAATCCGCACATGGCCATTGACTGTCTGGCATCCGAATAAGAAGGCGGTGCACAACGTCCAAGAGGCGCTTGAGCACGCCGAGCAGAAGATGAAAACGGCGAACTGTTTCAAGCAGGCGGAGGGCTGAGCAATGACCCAAGCTCAAGCAGCCTGCGCTCCCTCCGGCTATCGTATGTACCTTCAGCAGTGTTTCCGACATGTCAGCCCGGAGATTGATGAACGCACCGCCCGAAAGCTCATTTGCGACGCGTTTGCAATCGGGGCTGGTTCTCAAGACGTGCTGGACATTGTTTTGGACTGGCAATCAGGCGGGCATCTTGACGAGAGTTGGCTTGCGGAAACATGGGCGTCATTGCGCTCCGGTTGGGAGATTAACAGTGGAGCACTTGAAAAAATGGCGGATGAGGCCGGTGCAGGTCTCGACCTTTTCAGGGAGGTCGCCGCATCCCAAGGCAATCGCAGCTCACCGAAAGCCAAACCGGTGTTGAGGGAGGTCGCTGGCAGGCCCATCAAAGCCGGTTGGGCTGACGACAAGAGCGTTGCTGCCGTAGCACAGCGCTTTGAGCAGGCTTTGTTGCCAGATGACCCGATGGACATGCGTGGGCCGACGCCGTTGATCGAAGGTGTATTGGACCTCAACTGTCTATCCGTGATGTACGGTAAGCCGGGCTGCGGTAAGACGTTTCTGGCCCTAGACATGGCCAATACCATCGCAACCGGAGGCACATGGAACGGCGCTCAGGTCACTCAAGGATTGGTGGTATACATCGCCGCTGAGGGTGAGGGTGGAATGTCGCTCCGAGTCCAGAGCTTGCGCGATGGACGTAACCGACACCTACAGGTCATCTCTCAGTCCGTAAACCTGTTCGACGTTGATAGAGATGTCATGGGGCTGCTCCTGCAAATCAAACGTTTGGAGAGCCTCCACGGACCTGCGAGGTTGATCGTTTTCGACACACTGGCGCGTTGCATACAAGGAGCAGATGAAAACTCCAGTTCAACTATGGGCACCCTCACGCAAGTGACAGACATGCTGCGCGAAGCGACCGGTGCCCACGTAATGTTGATTCACCATACAGGAAAGGCGACGGAACGCGGATTGCGTGGGCATTCGGCGTTGTTTGCGGCTTGTGACACCGCGCTTCGTTTAATGCCGTCCAAAGGTGGTGTCGTCGTAAACGCTGAAAGGCAGAAGGACCTTGAGGAGGGGCAAGTATGTGCCTTTAACCTCAAACCCGTAGTCGTGAGTGGTACTGGGCGGTCCTCCGCATGTGTCGAGTATGTAACATTGCCTTCAGGCTCCGACGATTCACCTTTGCTCAAAGGTAACAACTTGATCGCCTTTAATGCGCTTCAAGAATTTCTGGCTGAGTACGGCAAAGAAGTCGGCGTGGACCTCGGCTCTGACGAGACACTGATTGTCATGGCGGCCGATTTGAATACTTTCACGTCTTGGGGTGCGAACCGCTTCGACCTCCCTGACATGAGCAGGAAGCGGCGCGCCCTGAAAAACGCACTTAATCGGCTGGAAGGCTTGGGTCGTGTTGCGGCTTCGTCGAACTATGTGTGGCTGGTGGAATAGCTGGCGTAACACTAGCCTCATACACGCTTCAGTCAGACACTACATACATACTACTTAACTAAGTAGTATGTATGTATGTCGACACCGAGCGAAAGAAGTGTTCGAACTGGAACACGTTAAAAACCTGTGCGAACTCTCCCAACAGATGGGCTTGAGACAGCATCCCTCGTCACGCCTGACCTGACAGTTTCATCAGAGATTCATTGTCCAGCCGCACATATGGGCTTCCGGACACCATCGTCTCCAACTCCTCCAATGAACATTCGATCAGATCACGTGGCCCAGAGTTGGTGACTGGTTCGGGGCGTTTGGGTGGCACCCACCCGAGCCGGTCCAGCACGTCCCGTGCGGCCTGCAAGCGTAGCTGAGGGCTGACTGTGGGGCTCATTAGTACCTCCTGAACCACCCCCAACGCGGCAGGTCCCAATGCCTTCAAACGGTCATTCATGGCGTCGCGCACCATCTCCGTGACTTGCGGATCACGCAGCCACCTATAGCCCATGCTGTGCGCCGAAGGTTTGGGGACCCCTGCGTGCAATGCCGCCTGAGTGGCGTTACCACACTCAGCATAGGCTACGGCGAACCTCGCTCTTTTGGCCCAGTCGGCTGCTGCCATCCCGCGTTTTCCTTACAGTCAGTACAGGCTAAGCCTAGCCTAAATAGGACGCACAATCGTCCTTCTAAGGCGTGTGTGGGCCAATACTACGATGGCAAATTTGAGAAACCGTCTTCGCTCGGTCGGATGGCTGGGGAGGTGCATTTATCAGCGGGACTCCTTCAGGCGGGGTGCGCCCCGCCCCCCCCACACTGGAAGGTTCTAGTCCGCTCTGAGCATTCCATGGAGGTTCAAACCGTTCCGCCTGATGCGAGAGAACGCAACAGGCAAATTGATGTTGACCTGTTGCATCAATGTCGTCCGTGAATAGTCCGTGAAAACCGGACGCGCCTACCTACAAAGTAATGATGCGCATTCCATAATATTCTGTTTTATATTGAAAAAAGTGGTGAGCCGTGCAGGATTCGAACCTGCGACCCACTGATTAAAAGTCAGTTGCTCTACCAACTGAGCTAACGGCCCACTCTTTTGTTGGATCTTCTCGATCCGTGGCGCTCTTTACGGCAATTTCCCAACCGGGTTCAAGCCCTTATTTTGCGCCTCGTTTCGCTGAAACAACCTGTGTTTCCAGCGACCCGATAGGCGGCCTAATTAGGCAGGTGGCGCAGGGGGGTCAACCCCTTTTTTCACGATTCTACGCGACAGGGTGGATTCATGTTCCGACCGACGTTATATCGCCGCCATGCAACAGAAACGCGATATCAGTTTGCCATTTGTTAAGATGCACGGGTTGGGCAATGACTTCGTCATTGTTGATGCGCGTGCGCAGGATGCTCTGATTACCCCGGCACTGGCCCGAGGAATCGGACATCGGCATTTTGGTGTGGGATTCGATCAGCTGGCCGTAATCGAAAACGGTGCGGCTGACGCGCATCTGGTGTTCTACAATTCGGATGGATCAACTTCGGCGGCGTGTGGCAACGCCACAAGATGCATCGCGCGAATGTTGATGGATGAGACGGGCAAAACCCAACTGTCGTTGACAACCGAACGTGGAACGCTTGTTGCGCAGGACGCAGGTGATGGGCTGACCTCGGTCAATATGGGTCTTCCTCAGTTGGAATGGCACGAAATTCCGTTGGCTGAAGAGATGGACACGCTGGAACTGCCAATCGAGGGCGCCCCGACAGCGACAGGTATGGGTAATCCGCACTGCACGTTCTTTGTTGAAAACGCCGCGGCGATTCCGCTGGCCGAGTTCGGCGCCCGCTATGAACACCATCCTTTGTTTCCCGAGCGCACCAATGTGCAGGTGGCTCAGGTCGTGGGTCCGGATCATATCCGCATGCGGGTGTGGGAACGTGGCGTGGGCATCACCCTTGCATCAGGGTCGTCATCCTGTGCAACTGCTGTGGCTGCGGCGCGGCGAGGGTTGGCGGGGCGAAAGGTGCAGATTGATCTTGATGGCGGAACCCTTTGGGTTGACTGGCGCGAGGATGGCGTCTGGATGACCGGGCCAACCTGCCACGTCTTCTCGGGCACGTTGTCGCCCGAGTTTCTAGGGACACTGGGATGAACCCGCCCAAATTCGCTACATTGGGTTGCCGCCTGAACGCCTATGAAACCGAGGCGATGAAAGAGCTGTCGCAACAAGCCGGACTGACGGATGCCGTGGTGATAAACACCTGTGCCGTCACGGCTGAGGCTGTGCGCAAGGCACGGCAGGAGATCCGGAAACTTCGACGTGAAAATCCGAACGCCCGGCTGATTGTTACCGGGTGCGCTGCCCAGACAGAACCCGACACCTTCGCGCAGATGGCCGAGGTCGATGCGGTGATCGGCAACACGGAAAAGATGCGGCCAGAAACCTGGAAAGGCATGGCCGCCGACTTTATCGGCGAGACCGAGGCCGTTCAGGTCGATGACATCATGTCTGTCACCGAAACGGCCGGGCACCTGATCGACGGGTTCGGCACACGCTCACGCGCTTATGTGCAGGTCCAGAACGGGTGTGACCATCGCTGCACCTTCTGCATCATTCCCTATGGCCGGGGCAATTCGCGCAGCGTGCCTGCCGGTGTTGTGGTGGATCAGATCAAGCGGCTGGTGGATCGGGGCTATCATGAGGTGGTGCTAACCGGCGTTGACCTGACCTCATGGGGGGCCGATCTGCCTGCGCAGCCGAAACCGGGCGATCTGGTGATGCGTATTCTAAAACTGGTGCCGGACTTGGCTCGCCTGAGGATCAGTTCGATCGACTCGATCGAAGTGGACGAGAATCTGATGCAGGCCATCGCAACCGAACAACGCCTGATGCCGCATCTGCACCTGTCGCTTCAGCATGGCGACGATCTGATCCTGAAGCGCATGAAACGCCGCCACCTGCGCGACGATGCCATTCGATTTACTGAAGAGGCCCGGAAACTGCGCCCCGACATGACCTTTGGTGCCGACATCATCGCAGGTTTCCCGACCGAGACCGAAGCGCATTTCGAGAACTCGCTGAAACTGGTTACCGATTGCGATCTGACCTGGCTGCATGTTTTCCCATATTCGAAACGCGAAGGCACTCCAGCGGCTCGCATCCCGCAACAGGTGAACGGAAATGTAATCAAGGATCGCGCCGCCCGTCTGCGTGCGGCTGGGGACGTTCAGGTCAGGAAACACCTGTCAGAACAGATCGGCAAAACCCACCTAATCCTGATGGAGAACCCGCATATGGGGCGGACGGAACAATTCACCGAAGTTACGTTCAATGCACCTCAGCCCGAAGGTCAGATCGTAACCGCCCGAGCCATTGGGGCGAATGATCACAGTTTGGTTGTCTGAAGGTCCGCAGCCTCGCCATCTGCGACAAGCAATTCTTCCATGAATACGCTTATCAGCTGCGCACGCCCGTCAACCCCGGCTTTGGCATAGATCGAGGTGGTCTGCGCGCGCACGGTTCCTACGGCCCGCCCCCGGATGCGCGCGATGTTTTCGTTATCCAGCCCTTTCAGAACCAATAGACCCACGTCACGCTCGGCGGTGGTAAGTCCCCAACGGTCGAAGAACGTGTTGATGACGACGCTCATTTCACCCTGCGCGGCCTGTAGGCCAAGCTTGGTCTGTTCCACCCTTGCCAGCAGGCGTCGAAGTTCAATCATGAAAAAAACAACTCCGGCAAGCAGAACAAATGCGACAAAAGCCTCAAGACTTACATGAGAAGGCCCCTCGCCTTCCTTCAAATCCAGAGCAACGTCGCCAAGGTAAAACACCACGCAAAGTACCTGAACAACGATCATTATCGACATAAGTACAGCCCGGTGAGCGTCTGCATCGCCGGGCCGCCAATGGCTGCTGATCCATTTGATCATTTGGTTGACCAGTCCTCAGGTATATTCTTCCGCCCTGTTATCATAGCTTTTGCCAAAGCGACACCTGTTCGCCGCTGATCAATGACAACCCCGGCAACATGCAGCAGAACAGACAGCATCAGCCAGTTGAAGGCCAGTTCGTGCAGATCTTCGACCCATTCGATGCCAAAGAACCGAACCGTCCCCATCATGAACCCTGTCACACACAAAGCCAGCAGTGTCGCCCAGAGGTTATAGACCATAAGGGCCCCCAGAGGGTTGTGTGAAAGGTGCACGCTTTGGTCACCCCGCCCCATGTCGCGCAGGTGGTTGAGTGCCGAACGGGGGCTGAAAGGGAAGGCTGCAAACCTGGCAAAAGCCGGACCCGTTAACCCCCAAAGCAACCGCAACAAGACCAAAGCCAGCACGACATAGCCCACATATTCGTGGAACGCGCCCTCGGGATTGGATATCGCCGCATTGATCAGAACGCACAAGGCTACGACCCAGTGAACCAGCCGGACCAAAGGATCCCAGACCTGAACTTCGTGGGCGCCTGTGCGCCCACGATGCATCAATTCTGTTTCGGACATTCTGGTTACTGATCCTCAATCTTGACGACTTTGCCGCTTGCGGGGTCGACGTAAACCTCGGCCAGTTTACCATCCTTGACGACATAGGCTTCGATCTTGCCGTCTTCCGCCTCGATTTTGCGGACATCGAATCCCATGCCCGTCAGCGTTTGCCGAATTTCGGCCTCGGATTTTCCAAGTTCCGCATTGGGTGCAAGATCCAGCGCCAATACCGGCGTTGCAAATAGAATTGAGGCAAAAAGAATAGGAAGTTTCATTGTCGTGACTCCGTGTTTCAGACAAACGGCAATTGATCAGCCGTTGTGGCTGATGTGCGCCTGTGAAGCTGTCCAATCCATTGACCCGGCGCTTATTTCGACCAAATAAGCGCGCGCTGATGGCGGCTTGGCAAAAGAAAACCCCCGCAACCTGACGGCGCGGGGGGCTGATTTAGTAAAATCCGGTAGGACGGATCGGATCAATCTTCCTTGCGGAGTTTGCCCTTGTGCGGCGCCCATAGACGCTTGTTGACCAGGTACAGCAGCACCGACAGAACGGTCAGGAAGATCACACCGACAAAGCCTGCGTTCTTGCGGTCTGTCAGCTTTGGCTCGGCTGCCCACATCAGGAATGCGGCAACGTCCTCGGCCATATGCTCGACCGTGTTCGAGTGCCCGTCTGCGAACTCGACCTGCTCATCAGCCAGCGGAGGCGCCATCGAAATCCAGCCGCCGGGGAAGGCAGTGTTTTCATAGAGCACCGCACCCGCCTCTTCTTTTTCGTGGCCGGTGTAGCCATGCAGCAAAGACGCGATGTATTCCGGTCCACCCATGCCTTTGACCAGCTGGTTGATGCCCAGGCCATAAGGCCCATGGAATCCGGCACGGGCCTTGGCCATCAGGCTCAGGTCAGGTGCGCCGACGCCGGTATTGGCCGGGAAGTGGTCGGTGGGAATCGCCGGACGGAAATCGTCCAGCTCGGGGTCGAAGACTTCGAAGTTGCCAGCCGCGTATGCGATGACTTCTTCTTCCGAGTAACCCAGCGCTTTCAGATCGCGCAGCGGCACATATTGCAGACCGTGGCAAGCCGCGCAGACCTCGGTATAGATCTGCAGGCCACGTTGCAGCTGATGCTGGTCCCAGGTGCCGAACGGGCCTTCGAACGAGAAGGCGAAATCTTCGATATGCTGCTCACCACCGCCTGCTGCAATGGAAGCAGCAGGGGTCAGGGCCAGAGCAAACGCGGCGCCGATTGCAAGTTTCTTGAACATGTTTCCGGTCCCTCTTCTTACTCGGCCGGCGTGGCGTCGGCGTCAGCCTTGCCATAATGCGCGTTGAAGTCTTCTTCGATGGTCTCGGGCTGGGCCAGAGGTTTTTCGATCACGCCGAGGATCGGCAGGATCACGAAGAAATAGGCGAACCAGTAGGCCGATGCGATCAGCGAGAAGGTCGCATAGGGTTCTTCCGCAGGCATCGCACCCAGCCACATCAGGGCAAAGAAGTCGATAATCAGCAGGTAGAACCACCATTTCAACATCGGACGGTACTTGCCCGAACGCACGCTCGACGTGTCCAGCCAAGGCGCCAGCGCCATGGCCAGGATCGCACCAAACATCGCCAGAACACCAAAGAACTTGGCGTCAACGATGCCACCGGTGATGAAGCTCGCGAACTGTACAACCCAGACCTCACCGGTAAAGGCACGCAGGATCGCGTAGAACGGCAGGAAGTACCATTCAGGCACGATGTGAGCAGGCGTAACCAGCGGGTTGGCTTCGATATAGTTGTCCGGGTGACCCAGATAGTTCGGCATGAAACCGACAACAGCCCAGAACACGACCAGGATCACGGCCAGCGCGAACAGGTCCTTGATCACGAAATACGGCCAGAACGGCAGCGTGTCTTTCTTCGCCTCGTCTTTCGAGCCGCGACGCACTTCAACACCTGTGGGGTTGTTGTTGCCGGTAGTGTGGAACGCCCAGATGTGCACCACGACCAGAGCCGCGATGATGAACGGCAGCAAATAGTGCAGCGAGAAGAAGCGGTTCAGCGTGGCGTTGTCCACCGCAGGTCCGCCCAGCAGCCAGGTCTGGATGGCATCGCCCACAAACGGAATGGCGCCAAACAGGCCGGTGATCACAGTCGCACCCCAGAAAGACATCTGACCCCATGGCAGAACATAGCCCATAAAGGCCGTGCCCATCATCATCAGGTAGATCAGCATACCGACGATCCACGTGATCTCGCGCGGGGCTTTGTATGAGCCATAGAACAAGCCGCGGAAGATGTGGATGTAGACCGCAACAAAGAACAGCGATGCGCCGTTCATGTGCAGGTAACGGATGAAGTAACCGCCATTTACGTTACGCATGATGTGTTCGATGCTGGCAAACGCCAGATCAACATGCGGCGTATAGTGCATCACCAGAATGATACCGGTGACAATTTGCAGCGCCAGGCAGAACGCCAGAACGATGCCCCAGATCCACCACCAGTTCAGGTTCTTGGGGGTTGGGATCATGAGGGTGTCATACAGCAGGCCAACAATAGGCAGGCGGCTGTTCAGCCATTTCTCGCCGTTTGTCTTCGGCTCGTAATGATCGTGGGGAATTCCGGACATAAGTTTGGGTCTCCCTTAGCCGAGTTTGATTGTGCCGTTGTCCACCCACTCTGCGGGCGGAATGGGCAAGTTCTCAGGCGCGGGGCCTTTGCGGATACGACCGGCAAGGTCGTAGTGTGAACCGTGGCAGGGGCAGAACCAGCCACCAAAGTCGCCTGCATCACCCAGAGGCACACAACCGAGGTGGGTACAAACACCCATCTGGACGACCCATGCACCCGGCGCTTCGCCTTCCGGCGACGGCATCACCCGGTTTGCGTCGGTCGCAGGGGCATCGGCGCTCAGGTTAAAGTTGCGGGCCAGCGGATCGGGCAGCGCATCAACACCTTCGGCGTCCTGTTTCTGAGCTTCCTGGATCTCTGCACCGGTGCGGTGACGGACAAAGACGGGTTTTCCCAACCATTTGACGGTCAGCTGCGTACCCGGCTCAACACCGCTCACATCCACACGGATCGAGGACAACGCCTGAACGTCTGCCGATGGGTTCATTTGGTTGATCAGGGGCCATACGGCTGCACCCGTTGCAACGACACCTGCGCCGCCAGCGACGTAGTACAGGAAATCTCTGCGGGTGCCTTCGTGGTCTTCTGCGTGGGACACGAGGTTATCTCCGATTGTCTGGCGCCCGCGGACGGGCAAATAGCTCGCGCACCGCACGAATGCGGTGTCTTAACCGCGCTTACTATCGGGGAGAATAGTGTTCGTCCAGCGTTCATAAACGCGCAATACGCCGCATGTGTCGTTTCCAGCAGCTGCGGACGGTGTTTTTTGGTGAATCTCGCGTGCGACTTTGTTGGCAACTTCGATTCATGCGCCATTGATTCGCTTACCCACCCTGTCTTCCGTCACCTGGATCAGGTATCTGGAGCCTGTCTCGTGGACCGCTGATTTGCGCCCCAAAGTACATAATCAAGACTTCGAAACGGGGATTGTTTTCAGCAAAAACATACTCGCTAAATAGATGATTTAAATTATAAATTGCACGCGCCCCACCTGTTGCACTTTCCGCGCGAATAAAGGACAGCGCAAAAGGCGTGCGAACTCCCGCAAGGAGACCCCAATGTCAAAGATCGTTCTGGCCGCTGCCTTGTGCACAATGGCCCTTCCCACTCAGACCCTTGCCGCGGGCGATCCCGCAAAAGGTGAGGCGATATATAACCGTTGTTCTTCGTGTCATGCGATCATCAAGGATGGTGAAGTTCTGGTCAAAGGTGGAATCACCGGCCCGAATCTGTACGGCGTCATCGGCCGCGTGGCCGGGTCCGAAAACGATTATCGCTATGGAAGCGAGCGCCTGCCGATTGGTATGTTCACGGACGACATGATCCGTGCCGGCGAGGAAGGTCTGGTCTGGACCGAGGAAAACATCGTTGCCTATGCGCAGGATCCTATCGGCTTCATCAAGGAATTTCTGGATGACGAAACTGCCCGTCCGAACATGAGCGTCAAACTCAAGAGCGGTGCGGACGATATTGCCGCCTATCTGGCGACTTTCAGCCCCCAGTAAACCCGGCGCCCGGTGCTGGCTACGCCTTGTGCATCAAGGCGGCCAGCCGGGCGATTTCACTGCCAAAGCCAGTGGATACCTGATCAGCAGCAGCATTTCGCGCACCCTCGGGTTTGTTCTGACCAAGCTTCCAGGTGCCCTGAATATCTTCAACACGCATGCGGCACGGTACGATCATGCGCGTCATCTTGTTCAGCGCGTCAGAGGACATTTTTCCCGTGACCCATGGGGCCTTGGGCAGCAGCCGCTTTTCGTAAAACGCCGATTGGCGGTCAAGCACGTCACGTAACTCGTCCTGCGGGCGCAGCTCAAGTTTTCCGATCAGGTGCACGGCGACATAATTCCAAGTCGGAACCTGATCTTCGACACCGTACCAATCCGGCGAAATATAAGCATCCGGCCCCTGCACCGCGATCTTCGCGTGCTGCGGCTCGCGCAGCGCTCGTACAATGGGGTTCGAGCGCACAAGATGCAGGTCAGCCAGTGAACCGTCTTCGGACAGCAGAAACGGGACGTGGCTTAATAGCGGGGCCTCTTCGGCAGAGAGTGCCAGAACGCCGAACGCCCGGTCGCGGGCGAATTCAACATGCCGGGCTCGATCCTCGGCGCGAAAAGCGGGGTTAGGGTGCATGAATGTCCTCCTGTCAATTCTCTTGCAGCGTCGGGCAGTTCTTGGCAAGGTCCGCCTCGTTCTCAGGGCGGGGCGGAATTCCCCACCGGCGGTATGCGGGCCACGGCCCGCAAGCCCGCGAGCGGCCCCGGCTTTCGGGGTGTCAGCAGATCTGGTGAGAGGCCAGAGCCGACGGTTACAGTCCGGATGAAAGAGAACGTGCAAGCCGCGCCGGTGAACCGGCGCGCCTGCTCGTGATCGCCTTGGGTGACGTGTCATGCCGGGCTGGCAGCGAAATGGGATCTGGTTCTCGCGACTGCCGGCAGGCCACCAAACTGAAAGGAGATCATGATGACACACACCCGCTATGCTTTTGTCAAAGCCAACTGGCATTCCGATATTGTTGACCGCTCGCTCGACGGCTTCCTCGAACTCGTCCCCTCGGAACAAGTCGATGTCTACGACGTTCCCGGCGCGTTCGAGATGCCCCTGCTGGCCCGTGATCTGGCCCGGACCGGGCGATATGCCGCCGTCGCCTGCGCTGCCTTTGTCGTTGATGGCGGCATCTACAGGCACGACTTCGTTGCGCAGGCCGTGGTCGATGGCCTGATGCGCGCCGGGCTTGATACAGGGGTTCCTGTCTTGTCGGTCTCGCTGACCCCGCACCAATATCAGGAAACCGATCATCACAATTCTATCTATCGCGACCATTTCGTACAAAAAGGGCGCGAAGCGGCTCAGGCCGCGCTGATGATCTCGGAACTCCGTGCGAAAATCGCGCAGGCCGCCTGATCTTCATCTTTTCGAAAATACTCAAAAATGCGCCGCCCGACGGGCGGCGTTCAAACCATCAACGGCCAAATCCGCTTGAGGCCGGGGGCCTTGCCCGCTAATCACGATCCGCAAAGGAGCACGCCCCATGTCGATGAACAGCTTTGGCCATCTTTTCCGCGTCACCACCTGGGGTGAAAGCCATGGGCCCGCCTTGGGCGCTACTGTCGACGGTTGCCCGCCGGGCGTTGCGATTGACGAGGCGATGATCCAGCATTGGCTAGACAAGCGCAAACCGGGGCAAAACAAGTTCACAACGCAGCGGCGCGAACCGGATCAGGTCAAGATCCTTTCTGGCGTGTTCGAAGGCCAAACTACAGGCACGCCCGTGCAACTGATGATCGAAAACACCGATCAGCGCTCGAAAGACTACGGCGACATCATGGACAAGTTCCGTCCGGGCCATGCCGATATCACCTACTGGCAGAAATACGGCATCCGCGATTATCGCGGGGGTGGGCGCAGTTCAGCCCGGGAAACCGCGTCGCGTGTGGCCGCGGGTGGACTGGCGCGCGAGGCCATCAAACAGATTGCGCCCAATGTGCAGATCACCGGCTACATGACCCAGATCGGTCCGCACAAGATCGACCGCTCCAAATTCGACTGGGCGCAGATTGAACAGAACCCGTTCTGGACGCCTGATGAACAGGCGGCCGGGGATTGGGCCATCTATCTGGATGATCTGCGCAAATCCGGCAACTCGGTCGGTGCCGTGGTCGAGGTTGTGGCACGCGGTGTCCCGGCAGGGCTTGGGGCGCCGATATACGCCAAGTTGGACACTGATCTTGCGGCCGCGATGATGTCGATCAACGCTGTCAAAGGCGTCGAGATCGGCGAAGGCATGGCTGCCGCCGAACTGACTGGTGAAGCCAATGCCGACGAAATCTTCATGGGTCAGGATGGCCCGCAATACAGTTCAAACCACGCAGGCGGGATTCTGGGCGGCATCTCGACCGGGCAGGACATTGTCGTGCGCTTTGCGGTCAAGCCGACCTCTTCGATCCTGACCACCCGCAAGACCATTACAAAATCCGGTGAAGAGACCGAGATCATCACAAAGGGTCGTCATGACCCCTGTGTTGGCATCCGCGCTGTCCCTGTCGGTGAGGCGATGATGGCTTGTGTCATCCTGGACCACCTACTGCTGCACCGTGGTCAGATCGGAGAAAACCGTGGACGGATCGGCTGATCTGCGCGCGCGTTTGCGTGCCGTTGTCGCGCAACGCATGGAAACTGATCCGGCCCATGACCTGGCCCATCTGGATCGTGTTTGGACCAATGCTCAGGCCATTGCAGACGCTCGGGCGGACATCCCCGTCCTGTTGGCAGCCTGTTATCTTCATGATCTGGTCAACCTACCCAAGAATGACCCGAACCGACAGTTTGCCTCACGTCAGTCAGCGGCTGAATCAGGGCCTATTCTGACAAAACTGGGCTTTTCCTACGATCAGGTTCAGGCCGCACAACATGCGATAGCGGCCCATAGCTTCTCGGCCAACATCCCACCTGAAACGCTGGAGGCCCGGATTCTGCGCGATGCGGATCGCCTTGATGCCTTGGGTGCCATCGGGATTGCGCGCACATTTTCTGTATCGGGTGCTTTGGGGCGTGTTCTCTATGATCCGGCTGATCCATTCGCAGAGGCGCGCCCGCTGGACGATCTGCGGTATTCGATTGATCACTGGAAGGTTAAGCTGTTGACCCTGCCGGACGACATGCTGACGGATGCAGGCAAGCAGATCGCGCAAGCAAGGGCAGGCCGGATGTTTCAGTTCCTTGAGGCTTTTGCAGCGGAAATCGGCGCATCGATACCGAACTCGTGGACCATCACCTGATCCACCCCGTTGATCTTTTTTCTACAAAGGCGCAGGGTCGCGCCGATGACAAAACCCTTAACATCGCATCGACCTTTGCTGGCTGTGGCGCTGAAGCTTGGCGCGCTGTTCCTGTTCACGTCGATGTCAGCCTTAGTCAAAGCCTTATCTGACGAATTCCCACCGGGCCAATTGGTGTTCTTCCGGTCCCTATTTGCTATTCCGGTCATCATTCTGTGGCTGATCGCGCGCCGAGAGCTGGCGCAAGGCTTTGTCGTCAAGAAACCCATGGGTCATTTCTGGCGCGGTGTTCTGGGGACCAGCGCCATGGGGTTGACATTCACTGGCCTTAGCCTGTTGCCTCTGCCCGAAGTTACCGCAATCGGTTATGCCACCCCGATTTTCACCCTGATTTTGGCCGCAGTGATGCTGGGCGAGCGCATCCGCATGATTCGCATCGGTGCCGTGGCACTTGGGCTGCTGGGCGTGATGATCATGATCTGGCCCAGGCTTGGCAGCACTCAGATGGAAACGGCTGCAACTATCGGAGCTCTGTGCGTACTGGGCGCGACTTTTGCCCGGGCCTTTGTGCAGATCCACATCCGCCAACTGGTCAAGGTCGATCACCCTGCTGCAATCGTGTTCTATTTCTCGCTGACCGCGACGTTGCTTTCGGCCCTGACGGCGATCTGGGGATGGACAATGCCAACTCTGACTCAGGCTCTAATACTGATCACCATGGGGTTAATTGGCGGAGTTGCGCAGATTTTGGTCACGTCCTCGTATCGCTTTGGACAGGCATCGATGCTGGCACCTTATGACTATGCAACAATGCTCTTTGCGATTGTGATAGGTTATTTCGTGTTTGATGAATTGCCTACCGTTGCGATCCTGATCGGGGCCGCATTGGTGATCGCAGGCAATGTTGTTGTGATCTGGCGCGAACACCAGCTGGGGCTTGAGCGTGGCAAGGCGCGTTCTGTCACAGACCCCAAAGCGTGACTTTACCTTTTGCATTCTTTCCCTAGGTTGGGCCGGACAATCAATGAGGTTCCCCAATGAGCGACGCGCAGGATCACAAGGAAAAGATGCAAAAGGTGCAGGCCCAGCACCGCAAGAAAGTGTCCGAGGCCGTCGACCCCGAACGCGGCCTTGTTCTGATCAATACCGGCAAGGGCAAAGGCAAGTCATCTGCGGCCTTTGGCGTTGTTATCCGCGCGCTTGGTTGGGGTCAGAAGGTCGCCGTGGTGCAGTTCATCAAGGGCAAGTGGAAAACCGGCGAGCGCCGTTTCTTCGAAGAACGTGATCTGGTCACCTGGCACACGATGGGCGAGGGGTTTACCTGGGATACACAAGACCGCGAGCGCGACATTGCAGCTGCCAATGCCGCCTTCGACAAGGCTTGCGCCCTTATGGCAAGTGGCGAATACGATCTGGTGGTTCTGGACGAGATCAACATCGCGCTTCGCTATGAATATCTCTCGGTCGAGCAGGTGATAGACGGGCTGAACGCGCGTTCGGACAAGACGAGTGTGTTCCTGACAGGCCGCGACGCACCGCAGGCGCTGCGTGATTATGCAGATCTGGTCACCGAGATGACCGAAGAAAAGCATCCGTTCCAGGCGGGAATCAAGGCCCAGCGCGGGGTGGATTTCTGAACCTTGCAATAGCGCAGCCCGTATTGCTGCGCAGTTATCCTCTGCCGCTTAGCACAGTTTCAAAGATATATCGCAACGACTTGCGTTGACGGACGGTGCCTTGTGCCCGGGCTTCTTCTGCGGTTGCGGTGTCCCGGTTCTGGCGATCAGCATAGGCACAATAGTCGCCTTCGCAACAGTTGCACCCGCACGCAACTAGCGCATCATGTCGGGCCATGATTTCGTCAAGCGTGTCTGTCATCTGTGACCTCACCCCGCACTGGGATAAATCTGATGAATTCAGTCAGCTTTTTCAAGTAAATTCACCCGACCGGTCGATACACTTCTCTGCTCTGAGCCGCCAATTTCTAAAACAGGCAGCTCAGCTTTTTTGGCAGTATTTGGACAAAGTTGCCAATGCAGAGGCACAGCGCTCAGGCAGCGACTTCCTGCTCGGGCGCGCTGAGCGAGATGACGAGAACCACGGCCGCACCGTTCAGCCAGTAGAACGCCGCATCCAATCCTGAAAACCCCAGTACACTAGGTGCAAACAGAAAGGTGATGCCGACAATAAGGTCCACGGCCAAGTGAAATTTGTAGGGTAGAACGCGCCAAATTCCCAAATGATGGTCGGTCAGAACCGTCAGGACAAAGGCGGCGACGCCAGTGACAACCGAAAGCCACAGCGCCAGCGGGTTGGACTGACCCAATCCCAGCAGGAATGGCAGTGTCATCAGGGCAATGGCAACCGGGTAGTCCAGATACGCGTGGACAGTGCGGGTAACGAAACGCAGGGACATAAGATTTTCCTCTTTTCAATCAGTGATGAAAGAAAGATAGAAAGCCTGACCCGAACGCTGAATTCTTGATCGTTTCAAAAATCTTGCAGATCGTACAGAATATTCGGCGTTTTAGTGCATGGACCTATATGCGGCTGGTGACAAGCCGACCTGCTTCTTGAAAACGCGGGAAAACGCGGCCTCAGAGGCATATCCAACTTCGGCTGCTGCATCTGCGACGTTCCATCGTGCCTCTGTAAGGCCATGGCACGCAATCTGCATGCGCCAGTCGGTGAGGTATTGCATCGGCGTCGTGCCCATCTTCTGGGCAAACAACTGAGAAAAGGCCGTGCGCGACATGCCGGATTCACGCGCCAGTGTCGCAACACTCCAGTCTTGCGCTGGCGCTTGGTGGAACGCCGTCAATGCGCGTGAGATGCGTGTATCCGCAAAGCCCGCAAGGGCGGTGTCCTGAGGGCTTTGCCGTTCCAGGTAGGTTCGGATCGCCTGCGCAAACAGAACTTCGGACAGCTTCAGGGCAATCAGATCGCCGCCAATACGGGCCCCGGACACTTCGGATCCAATCATGCGCAGGGTCGATTCCATCCACGATCCGGCCTCTTCGCCATAATTCTCGATCAGGATGTAGGGCGGCAGGCGGTCGATCAGCATATGCCCGGTGCCTTTTCGTCCTGCTGGGCCGGTGAATGAAAAATGACCGCAGATCAGTTGTGTGTCCCGGTCCTCGTCTGCACCGCCATAGACAAGAACGCCATCGCCCTTGTAGCCGGCAATCTCAAGAACCTGTTCCAGAGGAAGCGCATCCAGTGGCCTGACCTCGGCACACAACAACGCATGTGGCGCCCCATGAGGGATCAGGATCAGGTCCCCCTGCCGCAACCGCAACGTTTCCCCGGTGGATGAGACATGGACCTTGAGCTCACCCCGTTGAACAAAATGAAACCGCGCGACGTTTTCGAATTCCGGCACCTGAATACCAAATGGTGGTGTGAACGACGTGCGGAAGTAGAACGTGCCACGCAGGGACAGGCGGGTGAGAATATCGCTGAGTAGATCCAACATGTGTTGAAAATACGGGAACTGATCCGATCGTCCAGATCA
Source organism: Ruegeria sp. AF3 (assembly GCF_056536285.1). Taxonomy (NCBI): domain Bacteria; kingdom Pseudomonadati; phylum Pseudomonadota; class Alphaproteobacteria; order Rhodobacterales; family Roseobacteraceae; genus Ruegeria; species Ruegeria sp. AF3. The sequence goes on from NZ_JBQFJM010000001.1 coordinate 1,946,926, forward strand.
CGGAACGCTTTGCACGACAATTTGCACGATCTGCAACAAAAACCCCGCCGAAGCGGGGTTTTGCAAGTTATTACGAGCGGACCAGCTTTTCGTAATCTTCTGCGATTTCGCGGGTCAGGTCGCCGACTTCGAAAGTGTAATCGCCGATTTGCCCGACCGGAGTGACCTCGGCCGCGGTTCCGGTCAGCCAGCACTGTTCGAAATCAGCCATTTCTTCGGGCTTGATGCGCCGCTCATGCACAGTGATGCCTTTATCCTTCAGCATCTGAATGACGGTCTGGCGGGTAATGCCGTTCAAGAAGCAATCCGCCAGCGGGGTGTGAACCTCTCCATCCTTGACGAAGAACACGTTGGCACCTGTTGCTTCGGCCACGTAACCACGCCAGTCCATGAACAGCGCGTCCGAGCATCCCTTGGCTTCGGCCTTGTGCTTGGAAATGGTGCAGATCATGTAAAGGCCCGCAGCCTTGGCGTGAACCGGGATGGTTTCCGGGCTGGGGCGTTTCCATTCGGCGATGTCCAGTTTTGCGCCCTGCATCTTGGCGTCGCCATAGTAGGCACCCCAAGGCCAGACCGCGACGGCCATCCGTACCGGGTTGCGGGCCGACGCCACGCCCATGTCTTCGCCAGACCCGCGCCAGACCAATGCGCGGACATAGGCATCCTGAAGGCCACTGGCTTTCAGGGTCTCTTCCTTGGCTGCTTCAATCTGATCGACAGAATAAGGCATCGGCATGTCCAGTGCCTCGGCGCTGGCGATAAGACGTTCGGAATGTTCGCGGCTTTTGAAGATCTTGCCGCTATAAGCGCGTTCCCCCTCGAACACGGATGAGGCATAGTGCATCGCGTGGGTCAGAATATGCACATTGGCATCGCGCCAGGGCACCAGCTTGCCATCCATCCAGATGACACCGTCACGATCATCATACCCTGCCATGCGAAACCTCCTGAACCGGGTTGAATTTCCGATTGTTGCGCTACTTAGGTCCGATGCGGACACAATGTTGCGCAAAAACTGCGATTCGATACCGCTCTGCCCTTGGAATGTCAATAACGCTGACATAAAGTCGAACCCGAGTAACGAATGAGGCATGATATGTCCGAAATCCGCCCGGCCCCGCGATATGGGGGCGAAAGCCTGTTGTTTTTGACGGATGAACAATTGCGGCAGGGGATCGAGGCCATGTTCTTCGCCTATCGCGGCTTTACCGCGGATCCCGATCGTATCCTGTCCGAAATGGCCTATGGCCGCGCCCATCACCGCGCGATCCATTTTATCAATCGCGCTCCGGGCACCACGGTGAACAACTTGCTGGCGATCCTCGGGGTTACAAAACAGTCTCTGAACAGGGTCCTTCGGACGTTGATCGAGGATGGTCTGGTGGAAAGCCGGGTCGGAACCGTGGACAAACGCGAACGGCATCTATTTCTGACGGAAAAGGGCGAAACGTTGGAGGCCACGTTGTCAGATGCGCAACGAACAAGAATGCGCGCGGCCTTCAAGGATGCCGGTCCGGAGGCCGTGGCCGGGTTTCGCAAAGTGCTTGAAGCAATGATGGATGCTGATATGCGTCATGCCTATACGAAATTGCGGGATACGACATCATGAGCGAAATAGATGCACATTTGCTGATTGTTGATGATGACGAACGCATTCGCGATCTACTCAAGAAATTCCTGATGCGAAACGGGTTTCTGGTGACGGCGGCACGGGATGCGGCCCATGCGCGGCGGGTTTTGTCGGGGTTGGATTTCGACATGATCGTCATGGATGTGATGATGCCGGGCGAAGATGGCGTCAGTCTGACCAGGTCGCTGCGTGACACTCATACGACGCCGATCCTGTTACTAACCGCCAAGGGCGAGACCGAGCATCGGATTGCAGGGCTTGAAGCCGGGGCGGATGATTATCTCGCCAAACCTTTCGAGCCGAAAGAGCTGCTACTGCGGATCAATGCGATTCTGCGCCGGATGCCGGAAACCCCGGCCGAGGAAACAGCGGCGAAGATCCTGCATCTCGGCCCCATCCGGTATGACATTGAACGCGGTGAAATGTGGCAGGGCGAAAGGCCAGTCCGCCTGACCGCGACCGAAAGCCAGCTGATGAAAATCTTTTCGGCCCAACCTGGTGAGCCAATCAGCCGCGCAAAACTGGTGGAAGATCTGGGCCGGGATAAAGGACAGGCACAGGAACGTGCGGTGGACGTGCAGATCACCCGCCTGCGCCGGAAGATCGAACAGGACCCGAAACAGCCCCGGTATCTGCAGACAGTCCGGGGCGCGGGCTATATGCTGGCGCCCGATTGAATGAGCCGCTGTGCGGCGATTTAAGCCTTCGGCGAGGATATTTTAGCCAGATGAAGATGGGATCCCGATGAAAACCGCCCTTTTGACACATGCCGATTGCCTTGGACATGTCACACCGCAAGGTCATCCGGAACAGGTGGCGCGGCTGGAGCATATCCTGCACGCGCTTGAAGGACTTGACCTGAAGCGCGTGACCGCTCCACTGGCGGCAGACGATGATTTGCTGCGTGTTCATCCCGAAAGCCATATCCGAGACATCAGATCGTCACGCCCTACTGACGGGTTTGCGCAAATCGACGGGGACACCTTCATGTCACCGGGTTCCGTGGATGCGGCCTATCGTGCGGCTGGTGCGGCGGTACGGGCCGTTGATCTGGTTTTGGGCGGTGAGGCGCCGAACGCCTTTTGTGCCATTCGCCCACCGGGGCACCACGCCGAAGCCGAGAAAGCTATGGGGTTCTGCCTGTTTGGCAATGCGGCGCTGGCTGCGAAACATGCGCTGGATTACCACGGGCTGAAGCGGGTCGCAGTGGTCGATTTCGACGTTCATCATGGCAACGGCACGCAGGACCTGCTGTGGGATGAAGATCGGGCCCTGGTAATCACGAGCCAGCAGATGCCGTTATGGCCAGGATCGGGCCGCCCGGACGAGACAGGCGCTTACGATAACGTTCTGAACATCCCGCTTGCCCCGGGCACCGGCGGGGCTGAGATGCGATCCGCCTATGAAACGCAGGCCTTTCCGCGCCTGCGGGCATTCCGGCCGGAACTGATCATCATCTCGGCCGGGTTCGATGCGCATCAGGACGACCCTCTGGCCAATCTGAACTGGTCGACTGGCGATTTCGCTTGGATCACGGCAGAGCTGTGCGGGATAGCCGATGAGGTATGTCAGGGCCGTATCGTCTCGACTCTGGAGGGCGGGTATGATCTGAACGCACTGGCCGAGGCGGCACGCGCCCATGTGGAAGAACTGATGAAGGCAGCACGATGACCGATACCCCAGTTGAGCAGATGACATTCGAGCAGGCCATGAAAGAGCTTGAGGCCGTGGTTGGCCAGCTTGAACGCGGCGATGTGGCGCTGGATCAGTCGATTGCGCTGTATGAACGCGGGGCCGCTTTGAAAAAGCGTTGCGAGGACGAGTTGAAGCGGGCCGAGGAAAAAGTGGCCGCGATCACTCTGGACGCGAATGGCCAACCGACCGGGACAACACCTGTCGAAGGTCAGTAAATGTTTCAGGAAAGACTGGCGCAGGACGCGGCGCGCCTTCAGGATCATTTTGACCTGATAATGGGCGCGCTGGACGATCTGGATGTGACACGGGCAATGGCCTACGCCACCCGGGGCGGTAAACGGCTGCGCGGGTTTCTGGTTCTGGAAAGTGCGCGTCTGCACCAAATCGACGAGTCCCGCGCGATCTGGCCCGCGACCGCGATCGAGGCCCTGCACGCCTATTCTCTGGTTCACGACGATCTGCCCTGCATGGATGACGACGACCTGCGGCGCGGACGTCCCACGGTTCACGTGAAATGGGGCGAAGGCACGGCTGTACTTGCCGGGGACGCGCTGCAGACACTGGCCTTTGAGCTGTGCACCCGGCCCGAGGTTGGAGGTGGAGACGTTCGCGCTGATCTGGCACTGACACTGGCCGGGGCAAGCGGTGCGCAAGGTATGGTTTTGGGGCAGGCGCTTGATATCGCGGCGGAAACCGCTTCTGAGCCTCTGACGCTGAATGCGATAACACGGCTTCAGGGCGGCAAAACGGGCGCTTTAATCGAATGGTCCGCCTGTGCGGGTGCGCGTCTGGCGAAAGCGGATCCAGAGCCCTTGCGCCAATATGCCCGGGCCCTTGGTCTTGCTTTTCAGATTGCAGACGACATCCTTGATGTTGAAGGTGATGCGACAAAGGCAGGCAAACGTCTTCAGAAAGATGCGGATGCGGGAAAGGCTACTTTCGTATCGCTTCTGGGTTTGGATGCTGCCAGAACCCGCGCCAGTGAACTTGTTGATCAGGCCTGTGCCGCACTGGACGGGTATGGCCCGACGGCAGAAACCTTGAAGGAAGCCGCTCGCTTCGTTATTGCCCGGGACAGCTAAGCCAGGAACGCGCCAAATGTCTGACCGCCCCAAAACGCCCCTGCTGGACCTTGTGAACCGCCCCGCTGATCTCAAGCGGTTCTCGGACGCGCAACTGCATCAGGTTGCGCAGGAATTGCGGGCCGAGACGATTTCGGCGGTTTCTGTCACCGGGGGGCATCTGGGCGCGGGTCTGGGCGTTGTGGAACTGACGACCGCGCTGCACGCAGTTTTCGACACGCCGCGCGATAAGATTATCTGGGATGTTGGCCATCAGTGCTATCCGCATAAAATCCTGACCGAACGGCGCGACCGCATTCGCACGTTGCGTATGAAAGACGGCCTGAGCGGTTTCACCAAGCGCAGCGAAAGCCCCTATGACCCGTTTGGCGCCGCGCATTCCAGTACGTCCATCAGCGCCGCTTTGGGTTTTGCCGTTGCGCGTGATCTGGGCGGTGTGACTCCGGAAGGGTTGGGCGACGCGATTGCCGTGATCGGTGATGGATCGATGTCCGCAGGCATGGCCTTTGAGGCGATGAATAACGCAGGTCACCTGAAGAAACGCCTGATCGTCATTCTGAATGACAATGAGATGAGCATCGCTCCCCCGGTAGGTGCCTTGTCCAGCTATTTGTCCCGAATCTACGCCGAGGCACCATTCCACGATCTGAAGGCGGCCGCCAAGGGCGCTGTTTCACTGTTGCCCGAACCGTTCCGCGAAGGGGCCAAGCGCGCCAAGGAAATGCTCAAGGGTATGGCCGTGGGCGGAACCCTGTTTGAAGAGCTTGGGTTTTCCTATCTCGGGCCCATTGATGGGCATGACCTGGATCAGCTGCTGCCGGTTCTGCGCACCGTCAAGGCGCGGGCAACCGGGCCGATCCTGATCCACGTCTTGACCAAGAAGGGCAAAGGGTACGCACCAGCCGAACAGGCCCGCGACAAAGGCCACGCGACTGCCAAATTCGATGTGGTCACGGGTGAGCAGAAAAAGGCTCCGTCAAACGCGCCTTCTTACACGTCTGTCTTTGGCAAGGCTCTGGTGGATGCGGCCACGCACGATGACAAGATCGTCGCAGTGACTGCCGCGATGCCCGATGGCACCGGGTTGGGCCTGTTTGCCGAACGGTACCCGTCGCGCTGTTTCGATGTTGCGATTGCCGAGCAGCACGGCGTGACCTTCTCAGCGGCGCTGGCGGCAGGGGGGATGAAACCATTCTGCGCCATGTATTCGACCTTTTTGCAGCGGGGGTACGACCAGGTTGTGCATGACGTCGCAATTCAGCGCTTGCCCGTTCGGTTTGCCATTGATCGCGCAGGTTTGGTGGGCGCTGACGGTGCCACCCATGCCGGGTCGTTCGATATTGCTTATTTGGCCAATCTACCGGGCATGGTCGTCATGGCCGCTGCGGATGAGGCGGAATTGATGCACATGGTGGCAACCGCTGTTGCGCATGATGAAGGGCCGATCGCCTTCCGCTATCCGCGCGGCGAAGGTGTTGGAGTGGACTTGCCCGAACGCGGTGAGGTACTGGAGATCGGCAAAGGCCGCATGATCCGAAAAGGCGCGCGCGTCGCACTTTTGTCTTTTGGCACGCGGCTGGCTGAAGTTCAGAAAGCAGCCGAGTCTCTGACCGCCAAAGGCATCAACCCAACCATCGCCGACGCCCGCTTTGCCAAGCCGCTGGATCGGGACCTTATCCTGGATCTGGCTGCGGATCATGAGGCGTTGATCACCATCGAAGAAGGCGCTGTTGGCGGATTTGGCAGCCATGTAGCACAGCTTCTGGCGGATGAGGGTGTTTTTGACCGGGGCTTGAAATACCGCTCGATGGTCTTGCCCGACATCTTCATCGATCAGGCCAGCCCTGCGGATATGTATGCCGTTGCGGGTATGAATGCCGAGCAGATCGAAGCCAGGGTGCTGGATGTTCTGGGCGTAACCTCGATCAGTGAAAAGCGCGCGTAATACCGGTGCTGCCTTACCCTTCTTTGGTTTTGCCGCTTACCAAAAGCAGGAGGCGATAGGCGACCCAGAACCAAGCGGGTATACATAGCGACACGAGGACCCTTTATTGCGGTTTATCTTGTCATGACAGAATCGCCGCTGTTTCAAAGATGATTTGAAGCGATAAGACACCGATTCAGACATCACCAGCTCATTAGGCGGCTGCTTCCATATTTTCTTTGGGAAGAAATGGTGCCCAGGAGAGGACTCGAACCTCCACGTCCATACGGACACTAGCACCTGAAGCTAGCGCGTCTACCAATTCCGCCACCTGGGCAGGTGTCGTGGAGCGGCGTTTAAGCTGACTGGCGGGGGGCGTCAACCGGATTCTGAATGAATTTTGAAAGTTTTTTAAGTTCGGTTTTCGAACTGAAGTTTTGGCCTGAATATTTCATGACCGGCGCGGCGAATTAGTGCCTTGTTTGGCTGGCCTGCGGGCGTTAGTTCTAGGGCGCAATTTCTCAGCAGGAGCCCTCTCATGTCGAAACTGGTGACGATTTATGGCGGATCGGGATTTGTCGGTCGCTACATCGCGCGGCGCATGGCGAGAGAGGGGTGGCGTGTGCGGGTGGCTGTACGACGCCCGAACGAAGCCATGTTCGTGAAACCCTACGGCGCCGTGGGACAGGTTGAGCCTGTGCTGTGCAATATCCGCGATGACGCCTCGGTCGCGCTGGCAATGCAGAGCGCCGATGTCGTGGTGAACTGTGTGGGTGTGCTTAATGAACTGGGCAAGAACGCGTTTGATGCCGTTCAGACCGAAGGGGTCGAGCGTATTGCGCGCTTGGCCGCACAGCAGGGCATTGGTCGAATGGTGCATATCTCGGCTATTGGTGCAGATGCAAACGCGGCCAGCGATTATGCCCGGACCAAAGCGCTGGGCGAGGCGGGTGTGCTGAAGCACATGCCGGATGCGGTGATCCTTCGCCCATCTGTGATCTTCGGTACCGAGGATCAGTTCTTTAACCGATTTGCCGGGATGACTCGCATGGGTCCGTTCCTGCCGGTGGTTGGTGCTGAGACCAAATTCCAACCCGTCTACGTGGACGACGTGGCCCAGGCAGCGGTCAAAGGTATTCTGGGGCAGGCTGAGCCGGGCGTGTACGAGCTTGGCGGGCCGGAAGTGAAAACCTTCCGCGCCCTGATGCAACAGATGCTTGAAGTGATCCACCGGCGGCGCATCATTGTCGGTCTGCCGTTCTTTGCTGCCCGGATTATGGCGGGCGTGCTGGATATTGCGAAATTCGTCAGCTTCCAGCTGTTCCCGAACAACATTCTGACCCGCGACCAGGTCAGGAATCTGCGTCATGACAACGTGGTATCTGACGGGGCCAAGTCCTTTGCGGATCTTGGCATTGCGCCGACCACTCTGGAATCGGTGCTGCCGGAATATCTTTGGAAATTCCGCCCATCGGGGCAGTATGACGACATTCAGAACTCGGCGAAAAACCTGCGTATCTGATCAGCTGTAGGCCATGAACAACAATGCCGCGCCCAGTATGACGCGGTAGATCACATAGGGCGTGAAGCTGACACTGCGCAGCAGTCGCATCATAAGGCTAAGCGCCAGAAGTGCCGAGACAAAAGCAAATGCCGCGGCAATGGCCCCGTCCCGTGCCAGTTGCGCATCAGCGTCGCGTATCACATCCAGTGTCAGCAGTGTGCCTGAGGCCAGAATGGTTGGGATTGACATAAGCATGGCAATCCGTGCGCCGTCTGCTCGGGTATAGCCCAGTTGACGTGCTCCTGTAATGGTGATCCCGGATCGCGATGTTCCGGGGATCAGCGCAAGAACCTGCCACAGCCCCATGATGAAAGCATCGCGCACACCCCAATCAGACGCCCCTTTCGTCTGGGGGCCTTTCTGGTCAATCCAATAAAGCAGCAGGCCAAAGCCCAGCATTGTCCATCCGATTACAGCGATCGAACGCATGGCCTCGCTTAACCCGGTCAGATGCAGGATCAGACCTGCAATCACGGTTGGAATTGTTGCAATGATGAGGCCCAGAGCCAAACGGGCCTGCGGCGTATCTGTCCGGCCGGTCAAGGCGCGCGGCAACCCGGCAAGGGCCTGCCTCACATCCGTCCAGAAATACAGAACGACCGCTCCGAGGGTTCCAACGTGCACCGCGATGTCTATGGCTTGACCCTGATCCTGAAGGCCTGACAAATTCGGCAGCAGGATCAGGTGACCCGAAGACGAAATGGGCAAAAACTCAGTTATTCCCTGAATGATTGCCACGAGAATCAGGTGGAAGAGACTCATCTGCCCTGCCGTGCTGTCGCCACGATTTTCTTGTTGTGTATGGCTATAAGGGCAGTGGGGAAAAGGAAAGCCTTCATATAGGTCCGGATCGTACCTAAAATTCCCTCCATTATTTGCCGATTTCGAGCGGGAGGGCGAAAAATTCTCATATTAGGTCAGCATATATGACTTTTCATCCGTTTGCGCATCGCATAAAGAAATCGAACCAAGCCAATTCATGGAGTCTGACCCGTGGCCAAGCAACCGATGCTGAAATTTGTGCAGATCGACCGCGTCATGCCGGAAAAGCGTGCCGCCAATGACCGCAGAGAAGACTTTAACGAGATCTATGCAGAATTCGCTGCCGAGAAAGCAGCAGAACAGGCCAGCCGTTGCAGTCAATGCGGTGTGCCTTACTGCCAATCGCACTGCCCGGTGCATAACAACATTCCCGACTGGTTGCGGCTGACTGCAACCGGACGATTGGAAGAAGCTTACGAAACCAGCCAGGCGACAAACACCTTCCCCGAGATTTGCGGCCGCATCTGCCCGCAGGACCGTTTGTGCGAAGGAAATTGCGTGATCGAACAATCCGGTCATGGAACAGTTACCATCGGAACGATCGAAAAGTACATTACCGACACGGCGTGGGAAAAAGGCTGGGTCAAGCCAGTGGTCCCTGCGGCAGAGCGCCGTGAAAGCGTCGGCATCATCGGTGGTGGGCCGGGCGGTCTTGCCGCGGCAGACATGCTGCGTCGGGCCGGTATTCAGGTCACGGTCTATGACCGCTACGACCGTGCGGGTGGGTTGCTGATGTATGGCATTCCGGGCTTCAAGCTTGAAAAAGAAGTCGTCCAGCGGCGCAACGACCTGTTGGCTGACGGCGGTGTCGAGTTCGTTTTGAACTGCGACGTGGACGCTGCCAAATTCGCGGAAATTCACGCCAAGCATGACGCGGTCATCATCGCGACGGGCGTTTACAAGTCGCGGGATCTGTCCATGCCGGGCAGTGGTCTTGCCGGGATCGAGAAGGCAATCGATTTCCTGACCGCATCAAACCGAAAAAGCTTTGGTGATGCTGTTGAGGATTTCGACAACGGACGGCTGAATGCCGAGGGCAAGAAGGTTGTCGTGATCGGTGGTGGTGACACCGCGATGGATTGTGTGCGCACATCGATCCGCCAGGGCGCGACGTCAGTCAAATGCCTGTACCGTCGTGACCGGGCTAACATGCCGGGTTCGCAGCGCGAGACACAGAATGCCGAGGAAGAAGGCGTGGTATTCGAATGGCTCAGTGCACCCAAGGGGTTCACGGGCGACGACAAGGTTTCCGGCGTGATGGTGCAGAAAATGCGCCTGGGGCAACCCGATGCATCCGGTCGCCAGGCCCCCGAAGTGATCGAAGGCGCGGATTATGTCGAGGACGCCGATCTGGTGATCAAGGCATTGGGGTTTGAGCCCGAAGACCTGCCAACGCTGTTCGGGCAGCCCGACTTGCCCGTCACCCGATGGGGAACGGTCCGGGCAGCATTCCAGACCGGGGAAACCGAAATGGAAGGTGTGTACGCAATTGGCGACATCGTGCGCGGTGCTTCGCTGGTTGTATGGGCGATCCGTGACGGGCGCGACTGCGCCGACGCGATCATCGACCGGTTTAATGCCAAGACTGCCGTCGCAGCGGAATAACCCCAGCTTTCAGGAGGGTTCGAAATGTCGGAACTTCAAGGCCAATGCATGTGTGGTGCGGTCACTGTAACAGCTACACCGGCGCGGGATGCGCTGGGGGCGTGTCACTGTGACCAATGCCGTCGGTGGACCAGTTCGATGCTGGTGACGTTTCAGGCGAAAGAAGGCTATGCCGCGCTAGGCCCGGTCAAGACATTTACCTCGTCCGACTGGGCAGAACGTGCCTTTTGCGACGAATGCGGATCCTCGCTCTGGTACCGGATCACGCTACCGGGTGAGATGCACGGACAGACACAAATGGCGGCTGGCCTGTTTGAAAATGCAACAGGCAACCCGCTGAAACTTGAACTTTATATCGACAAAAAGCCCGAGGGATACGCGTTCGCAGGCGAACGTCGGCAAATGACCAAAGCCGAGGTCGAAGCCATGTATTCCCTCTCTGACGAAGGAGACAGCCAATGACCAAATATGATGCCGATTGGGTGCGGGCAGAAGAAGCAAAACGCAAGTGGATGGCCGAAAATGGTCTCTACTCCGAGGCAGAAGAGCATTCTTCGTGTGGTGTGGGCCTTGTTGTGTCCGTGGATGGCAAACGGTCTCGCAAGGTGGTGGATGCCGGGATTGATGCCCTGAAAGCAATCTGGCATCGCGGAGCCGTGGACGCGGATGGCAAGACCGGCGACGGCGCGGGCATCCACGTGCAGATTCCAGTTCCCTTCTTCTATGATCAGATCCGCCGCACGGGCCACGAACCAAAGCTGAATGAACTGATTGCAGTTGGTCAGGTCTTCCTGCCCCGCACCGATTTTGGCGCACAGGAGCGGTGCCGGACTATCGTCGAAAGCGAAGTTCTGCGTATGGGCTATTACATCTATGGCTGGCGACACGTGCCTGTCGATGTGACTTGCCTGGGGGAAAAGGCCAATGCAACCCGACCCGAGATTGAGCAGATCCTGATCTCGAACTCCAAGGGTGTGGACGAAGAAACTTTTGAGCGCGAACTCTATGTCATCCGTCGTCGCATCGAAAAAGCGGCCTTGGCGTCGGGCATTTCGGGCCTTTATCTTGCGTCGCTGTCCTGCCGGTCGATCATCTACAAGGGCATGATGCTGGCTGAACAGGTCGCTGTATTCTATCCCGATCTGATGGATGACCGCTTTGAATCGGCGTTTGCGATTTACCACCAGCGGTATTCCACGAACACCTTCCCGCAATGGTGGCTGGCACAACCATTCCGCATGCTGGCCCATAACGGCGAGATCAACACCCTCAAGGGCAACGTCAACTGGATGAAAAGCCATGAAATCCGGATGGCTAGCGGAACTTTTGGTGACTATGCCGAAGACATCAAGCCGATCATCGCTGGTGGTTCGTCAGATTCCGCCGCATTAGACTCGGTTTTCGAGGTGTTGGTGCGTGCGGGGCGGTCGGCCCCGATGGCGAAAACCATGCTGGTTCCGGAAAGCTGGTCCAAGCAGGCGGTCGAGCTGCCGCAAGCGTGGTGCGACATGTATTCCTACTGCAACTCGGTGATGGAGCCATGGGATGGTCCGGCCGCGCTGGCGATGACCGATGGACGCTGGGTTTGCGCTGGTCTGGACCGGAACGGGCTGCGCCCCATGCGGTACGTCGTGACTGGCGATGGCCTTGTCATCGCAGGGTCGGAGGCCGGAATGGTGCCGATCAACGAAGCCACCGTGACCGAAAAAGGCGCATTGGGGCCGGGTCAGATGCTGGCGGTCGACATGAAAAAAGGCAAGCTGTACCGCGACACCCAAATCAAGAACAAACTGGCCAGCGCGCTTCCATTCGGCGAATGGGTTGGCAAGATAAACGACCTGGACGAAACGCTTGCGGGTGTGACCGAAGCTCCGATCTTTGCGGGTGGCGAGTTGCGCAAGCGCCAGATTGCTGCGGGATACTCGGTAGAAGAGTTGGAACAAATCCTTGCTCCGATGGCGGAGGATGGCAAGGAAGCCTTGGCATCCATGGGGGATGATACGCCCTCGGCCGTTTTGTCAAAACAATACCGCCCGCTGAGCCATTTTTTCCGTCAGAACTTCAGCCAGGTGACCAACCCGCCGATCGACAGCCTGCGTGAATACCGCGTGATGTCGCTGAAAACCCGGTTTGCCAACCTCAAGAACGTGCTGGACGAAGACAGCAGCCAGACCGAGATCGTGGTTCTGGAAAGCCCCTTTGTCGGCAACGCGCAATGGGACAAACTGGTTGAGAACTTTGATGCGCCGCTGGCGGAAATCGACTGTAGCTTCGAGGCTGGTCAAGGCGCATTGAGCGAAGCTTTGGCCCGTATCAGAGCCGAATCCGAAGAGGCGGTGCGATCTGGTGCCGGGCATATTGTCCTGTCTGATATGCGGTCGGGCGAGGATCGGATTGCGATACCAATGATCCTCGCGACCAGCGCTGTGCATTCCCATTTGACGCGTCAGGGTTTGCGGACCTTCTGTTCGTTGAACGTTCGTTCGGCCGAATGTGTGGACCCGCATTACTTTGCCGTTCTGATCGGATGTGGTGCGACTGTGGTGAACGCCTACCTGGCCGAAGATTCTTTGGCCGACCGCATCGACCGCGGTTTGCTGGACGGAACCCTGACAGAAAACGTCGCGCGCTATCGCGAGGCGATTGATCAGGGTCTGTTGAAGATCATGGCCAAGATGGGCATCTCGGTCATTTCGTCCTATCGCGGTGGTCTGAACTTTGAGGCCGTCGGCCTCAGCCGTGCCATGGTGGCCGAGTATTTCCCCGGTATGACGAGCCGGATTTCCGGTATCGGTATCAAAGGTATTCAGGCCAAGGCCGAAGAAATCCATGCCAAGGGTTGGAACAGCGGTCTGGATGTACTGCCCATCGGTGGTTTCTACAAGGCGCGTAAGTCAGGTGAGACCCACGCGTGGGAAGCGACCTCGATGCACATGATGCAGATGGCCTGCAACAAGGCTTCGTATGAGCTGTGGAAGCAGTATTCGGCCAAGATGCAGTCGAACCCGCCAATTCATCTGCGCGATCTGATGGATTTCAAACCGTTGGGCAAGCCGGTGCCGATCGAAGAGGTGGAATCGATCACCTCGATCCGCAAACGCTTTGTCACGCCAGGTATGTCGCTGGGTGCATTGTCGCCCGAAGCGCATAAAACACTGAACGTGGCGATGAACCGGATCGGTGCGAAATCCGACAGTGGCGAAGGTGGCGAAGATCCGGCACATTTCGTGCCTGAACCCAATGGCGACAACCCTTCGGCCAAGATCAAACAGGTGGCTTCGGGCCGGTTTGGCGTGACTGCGGAATACCTCAACCAGTGTGAAGAGCTTGAGATCAAGGTCGCTCAGGGTGCAAAACCCGGCGAAGGTGGTCAGTTGCCAGGTATGAAGGTCACCGACCTGATCGCGCGCCTGCGCCATTCGACCAAGGGCGTGACGCTGATCTCGCCGCCGCCGCACCACGATATCTATTCGATCGAGGATCTGGCGCAGCTGATCTACGATCTGAAGCAGATCAACCCGCGCTGCAAGGTGACGGTCAAGCTGGTAGCGTCCTCGGGCGTTGGCACGATTGCTGCCGGTGTAGCCAAAGCGAAAGCGGATATTATCCTTATTTCGGGTCACAATGGCGGTACAGGCGCGTCGCCTGCGACCTCGATCAAATATGCCGGTTTGCCGTGGGAGATGGGTCTGACCGAGGCGCATCAGGTTCTGGCGATGAACAACCTGCGGGATCGCGTCACCCTGCGGACCGACGGTGGTCTGCGTACCGGGCGCGACATTGTCATGGCCGCGATGATGGGGGCCGAGGAATACGGCATCGGTACCGCCGCGCTGATCGCCATGGGCTGTATCATGGTGCGTCAGTGTCAGTCGAACACCTGTCCGGTGGGCGTGTGTACGCAGGATGAATCCCTGCGCGCCAAGTTCACCGGCAATGCGGACAAGGTGGTGAACCTGATCACTTTCTATGCCCAGGAAGTGCGAGAGTTGCTGGCCAGCCTCGGTGCGCGCTCGGTTGACGAGATCATCGGCCGAGCCGACCTGTTGGCTCAGGTCAGCCGGGGATCGGCGAATCTGGACGATCTGGACCTCAATCCGCTGCTGATCACTGTCGATGGGGCACATAACATCGTCTACAACCGCGACAAAGAGCGCAACGCGGTGCCGGATACGCTGGACGCCGAAATCGTTCGTGATGCGGCCCGGTTCCTGAAGGATGGTGAAAAGATGCAGCTGTCTTATGCCGTGCAGAACACGCACCGGACCGTTGGAACCCGTGTGTCCAGCCATATTGTGCAGAATTTCGGGATGCGGAACACCTTTCAGGACGACCATCTGCATGTGAAGTTGCAAGGCTCTGCCGGGCAATCGCTGGGAGCTTTTGCGGCCCCGGGTCTGAAGCTGGAAGTGTCGGGCGATGCCAATGACTATGTCGGTAAGGGCCTGTCCGGGGGTATGATCGTCGTGCGCCCACCGCAGGTCAGCCCGCTGAAAGCAGATGACAATACGATCATTGGCAATACGGTTCTCTATGGGGCCACTGATGGGTATCTGTTTGCCGCCGGTCGCGCCGGTGAACGGTTCGCGGTGCGGAACTCTGGCGCCAAGGTTGTTGTCGAGGGGTGCGGTTCCAACGGGTGTGAATACATGACCGGCGGTGTCGCTGTTATCCTTGGAACGATCGGAGCCAACTTTGGTGCGGGCATGACAGGCGGAATGGCCTATCTGTATGATCCCGAAGGCAAGGCAGAGGCGCTGATGAACAGGGAAACGCTAGTCACTTGCCCGGTCACTGTGGACCACTGGGAAGAGCAGTTAAAAACGCTTATCATGCGTCACGCTTCTGAATCACAAAGCCGCAAGGCTGCTGATATTCTTCAGCATTGGGATGTGGAAAAAGGCAACTTCCTGCAGGTTTGCCCGAAGGAAATGCTGAACAAACTTAGCCACCCACTGAGTGTTGAAGTCAAAGCAGTTCCGGCGGAATAAGCCGAAACTTTTTACCTCGCGAAACCCCGCGTGTCATTTGCACCACGCGGGGTTCGTATATTAACGACGTTTCAGTGCAGATCTTGCCCGTTTATCCGAAAATCGCCAATCTTTCTTCACACTCAGGCGATAATCATGGGCCAATCTAGGCACCAGATGATAAGCAGACAGGGGCAACCGGATGCCAACACCGTATCAGGATCAGTTTTATACTTTCGATCCAGCAAACCCGCCGCCTGCGGGAACGGCTGTCGCGGTTAGCAGTTTCACTTTGATCGATGCAGATGATGACAACGAAATTGATGCACCGAGTGGTGATACAGTCAATGGCCAAGACGTTACGAATTCCTGGCCAGGAGACACTGTTACCATCAACGTCGCGGGCGTCGGGAATGTAACCTATACCGGCACCACGTTTTATCTGGCTGATGGATCTCGGGTTTTTACACCGACAGACGGCCAGGTCTTGCAGCCGGGAACATTTGTTTCAGCCACCTTCGTCAACACACAGGGGCCGCTGAATGTCGGCAATTTGGGCCCGCCCTGTTTTACGCGGGGCACCATGATAATGACCCCGGATGGGGAACGCGCGGTGGAAGATCTTAAGGTCGGTGATCTGGTCACGACCGTGGATCATGGCCCTCAGCCTTTGATCTGGGTTGGGCGTACAGTGGTAGCCGCCGAAGGAAAGCTGGCCCCGATCCGGTTTGAGGCCGGAGTGTTCGACCTGGATCGTCCGCTGCTTGTTTCGCCTCAGCATAGGATGCTGATTGAAGACTGGCGAGCCTCGTATCTGTCCGGGCACGCTGAAGCGCTGATTCCGGCACATGCTCTGGTCAATGGAAAAACGGTGACCCGCGTGGAAGGCGGTGAGGTGGAGTATTTCCACCTTTTGTTCAAGCAGCACGAGATCGTCATCGCCAATGGTGCCAAAAGCGAAAGCTATTATCCGGGGCATGCGTTGTCGGCCTCGGACCGCGAAACGCAGAGCGAGGTCCTGCATCTGTTCCCTGAACTGGCAGGTCATGATCCGATGTCGGTAGAAACCGCACGCCCGGTTGTTCACCCGCGCGAAGCGCGCGCCTTCGCAATTTAGGCCGTTTCAAACCCGGACCGCGCGTCGTATAGCTGAAGTATGGCGAAGAAAGCAGCCCGCAAATCAAGCGGTAAGAAAAACAAGGCATCCAGCAGGAAATCACCAACGGTGCGTCAGATACGCCGTTGGCTGACTCGTGCGGTTGCGGCAATTGCAGGAGCTTTGCTTGCGATAATCCTGTTGTATTCGGTTGTGAACCCACCTGTAACCCATACGATCTGGTCAGAATGGCGCCGATTGGGAAAGGTTGAGCGTGAATGGGTACCGATCGAGGACATGGCCCCGATCATGGCGCGATCGGTTGTGGCAGCAGAGGATGCGAATTTCTGCCTGCATTGGGGATTTGATGTAGAGGCCATTCGAGATGCGCTTGAGGATGGCGGAAATCGCGGCGCCTCGACCATTACACAGCAAGTGGTAAAGAACGTATTCCTTTGGCAGGGGCGCAGTTGGATACGCAAGGCGCTGGAAACTTCAATCACACCTGTGGTCGAGATTTTCTGGAGCAAGCGGCGCATCCTTGAGGTCTATCTGAACGTTGCCGAAACCGGGAATGGCGTTTTTGGGGTCGAGGCTGCCGCGCAACAGTATTTCAACACCAGCGCATCGAAACTGACCCCAGTTCAGGCAGCGCGGATTGCCGCCATTCTGCCGTCACCGCGCAACAGGTCAGTCACAGATCCGACGGCGCGTACGCGCAGACGGGCGGCATCTATTCTGGATGGGGCGGCCACCATCCGCGCAGATGGTCGCGCAGATTGTTTCGAGGATTGAAACCCGTCGCCTGCCAAGGCTAAATCTGTCGGGTACTCACTGGTTCGATTGGAAGCCCATGGCGCGTTTGTTTCATGTTCCCCTCTCTCCGTATTGCCGCAAGGTTCGGCTGTCTTTGGCGGAAAAGAAGATCGAGGTTGAGCTTGTCGAAGAGCGATACTGGGAGCAGGATCCCGACTTTTTGCGCCGAAACCCTGCGGGTAAAGTACCAGTATTGCGTCTGGACGGACAAATGATGTCGGAAAGCGCGGCGATCTGCGAATATATTGAGGAAACCCGCCCCGAACCATCATTAATGCCAAAAAGTCCCGAAGCCCGATACGAAGTACGGCGCCTTGTCGGTTGGTTTGACGACAAATTCCATCATGAGGTGACGTCGAAGCTGCTGTACGAACGGGTGAACAAAAAAGTGACGGGTCAGGGCTATCCTGACAGCAAGAACGTCAAACAGGGTGCCAAAGCGATCAAGTACCATCTGGATTATATGGCATGGCTGTTGGATCACCGCCGGTGGTTGGCCGGTGATCAGATGACACTGGCTGATTTCGCGGCAGCGGCGCACCTGTCGTCGCTGGACTATATCTCGGATGTGGATTGGAACCGCAGTCAGGTGGTCAAGGACTGGTATGCGAAAATCAAATCGCGCCCTGCGTTTCGCTCTATTCTTGCGGATCAGGTGCCGGGTTTCCGGCCGCCGCCCCATTACGCGGATCTGGATTTCTGATAGGGTGCGCCCGGGGGGCTGTCTGCCCCCCATCGCGCATCTGCGCGATTCCCCCCGAGGATATTTTTAACCAGATGAAGAGCGGATCTGATTTGAAGGAAAAGCTGGTACAGCAGGCCCTTGAAGAAGGGTTTGTTGCGTGCCGTGTCTGCCGCCCCTGGGATGTTCCAAAAGTTCCCGAGCGTTTGGCAGCGTTCCTGGACGCAGGGTATCATGGGCAGATGGGATGGATGGCCGAGCGGACGCATTGGCGCGGTGATCCTGCGGCCCTTTGGCCCGAGGCGCGATCAGTGATCATGCTGGCCGAGAGTTACACGCCGGAACATGATCCTACAGACGTCTTGAAGCAACGCGGCCACGGGGCGATTTCTGTCTATGCGCAGAACAAAGACTATCATGATCTGGTCAAAAAGCGACTGAAGCGCCTGGCGCGGTGGCTGATTGCCGAGGCGGGCGGCGAGGTTAAGGTGTTTGTTGACACTGCACCCGTGCCGGAGAAAGCCTTGGGGCAGGCCGCCGGGTTGGGCTGGCAGGGGAAACACACGAATCTGGTCAGCAGGGAGTGGGGTAATTGGGCCTTTATAGGGTCTGTTTTTTCAACTTTGGATATACCCGCGGATCCCGCTGAGATTGATCGCTGCGGGTCTTGTCGGGCCTGTTTGGACAGCTGCCCCACGGACGCCTTTCCGGGCCCGTATCAGTTGGACGCACGGCGGTGCATTTCCTATCTGACAATCGAGCATAAAGGCCCTGTGAAGCCTGAGCTTCGCAGAAAGCTGGGCAATCGAATCTACGGCTGTGACGATTGCCTTGCGGCTTGCCCGTGGAACAAGTTTGCGGTTGCCGCAAGCGACCTGCGCTATGCAGCGCGCGAAGATCTGGCGGCGCCTGCGCTGGAAGAGCTGGTGGCGCTTGATGATACTTCGTTCCGAGCGAAATTCTCGGGCTCACCCATCAAACGGATCGGGCGCGACCGGTTTGTGCGCAACGTGCTTTATGCCATTGGAAACTCGGGGCAGTCGAAACTGAGGGCCGCGGCCCAAAGTTTGACAGATGACCCAGATGAAACCGTGGCCGACGCAGCGCGCTGGGCGGTGGAACAACTTTCATAATTGCCGCAAACAGGCTGGACGTGTCGGCCCCAATCGCTACACCAATCTGCAGCGAACAGTAAGGAGAACCCGATGGCGCTGGCTTTGGGGGTGGATACGGGTGGAACCTATACCGATGCGGTACTGATCCGGGATGAAAAAGAGGTAATAGCCTCGGCCAAGTCCCTGACCACACGTGCGGATCTGGCAATTGGTGTAGGCAAGGCGATTTCTGCCGTTTTGGAGCAGGCAAAAGTTGCGCCGGATCAGATTTCAATGGCCTCTTTGTCCACTACATTGGCGACAAATGCCTTGGTCGAAGGGCAGGGCGGGCGCGTTGCATTGATCTATATCGGGTTCAAAGACAGCGACCTTGAAAAGCACGGTTTGAAGGACGCGTTAAAAGGGGACCCGGCCCTGGTTATGTCTGGTGGGCATTCCCATTCTGGCAGCGAAGCTGCACCATTGGATGTTGCCGCGCTGGAGCAGTTTTTAGACACTCACAAGGGGATTTCAGGCTTTGCCATAGCCGCTCAGTTTGCCACCCGTAATCCCGCGCATGAACTTGAAGCCGCGCGAATCGTTTCGGAAAGAACCGCGGCTCCGGTAACATGTTCGCATCACTTGTCGGCAAAGCTGAATGGGCCGAAACGCGCCGTGACGGCAGTGTTGAACGCGCGGCTGATCGGGATGATCGACCGTTTGATCGGGCGGGCGCAGGACCGGCTGCGCGAGTTGGGGATTATGGCCCCGATGATGGTTGTTCGCGGTGATGGGGCGTTGATGAGTGCTGAACAGGCGCGTGAACGCCCCATTGAAACGATCCTGAGCGGACCTGCCGCGTCAATTGTCGGCGCGCGCTGGTTGACTGGCGCAGAGAATGCGTTGGTGTCGGATATTGGCGGTACGACAACTGACGTGGCGTTGATCCGTGACGGTAAGCCCGCGATCGACTCGGCAGGGGCACAGGTAGGTGGGTTCCGCACCATGGTCGAGGCAGTTGCGATGCGCACCCATGGCCTTGGAGGCGACAGTCAGGTGCATGTCGTTACCGAGGGATTGCAGGGCGGTGTGTTTCTGGGGCCGCGCCGCGTTCTTCCGGTGTCCCTGATCGCCTCGGAAGCGCCCGAGATCGTTCATGCCGTTTTGGACGAGCAATTGCGGGCCACGACGGTGGGTGAGCACGATACGCGCTTTGCCCGACGCGTGCCGGGAATACGTGACGACGGTATAGATGTGCGCGAAGAAGCCCTGTTGGAGCGGTTGGGAGATCAGGTTCTGCCGATTGGTTCCTTGCTTAGGTCCCGAATGGAAAGCGGCGCATTGACCCGGTTGGTGGATCGCGGGATCGTTCAGATCTCGGGCGTGACGCCGTCGGATGCCAGCCATGTACTGGGGCGGGTGGATGCCTGGGATGCTGAAGCCGCCCGTAAGGCACTTGAATTGGTCGCGCGCAAACGGGTCGGGTCCGGGGATATGTTGGCAAGTTCCGCCGAGGCGCTGGCGCAAATGATCGTGGACCAGTTGACGGAACAGACCAGTTTGATCTTGTTAGAGGCTGCTTTTGATGAGGAACCGAACAGTTTCGGGCTGCCGCCACAGGAGTTGGCGCGGCATGTCCTGACACAGCGCGGATTGGCGCGGCATCGCGGTTTGTTGTCGCTGACCGCAGCTCTAAACGTTGATGTTGTGGGGCTTGGGGCATCAGCCCCCAGCTATTACCCGACGGTTGGTGAACGGCTGCACTGCCGGATGATCCTGCCGGAACATGCGGGCGTAGCCAATGCGATTGGCGCCGTCGTGGGACGGTTGACCTTACGGCGATCGGGCACGGTGACAAGCCCTGCCGAAGGGCGGTATCGTGTACATCTCGAGGGCGGGCCCAAGGATTTTTCCGCATCAGAAGACGCGTTGGCTTTGCTGGAAAATGTTCTGAGGTCGGAAGCTGAAGGTGCGGTGCGCGAAGCCGGTGCAGAAGATATCCGCGTGATCGTGGATCGCGACATCAAAACCGCGCGGGTCGAGGCCAATGATGTGTTTGTCGAGGCAATGATCACGGTCGAGGCAAGCGGGCGACCGCGGGTTGCGACGGGCTAGCCCCTCTGACTTGTACAGAGGGGCATGGCAGGTGGTGCATTATTCTGCGGCGCTGGCACGTTTGGGAAGAACCCAGCCCTGGCGCGGGAAGTGGCAGGTATATCCGTTCGGGATGCGCTCAAGATAATCCTGATGCTCGGGTTCGGCCTCCCAGAAATCGCCGACGGGTTCGACTTCGGTTACGACTTTTCCCGGCCACATGCCGCTGGCATTCACATCTGCGATAGTATCCAGCGCAGTTGCTCTTTGGGCTTCATCGACGTGGTAAATCGCGGAACGATAGCTCATGCCTCGGTCGTTGCCTTGCCGGTTCACCGTGGTCGGGTCGTGAATCTGGAAGAAAAATTCCAGCAGGTCGCGGTAACTGATCTGCGACGGGTCAAACCAGATCTCGATCCCTTCGGCGTGGGTGCCATGGTTGCGATAGGTTGCGTTGGGCACATCGCCTCCGGTGTAGCCCACCCGGGTTCGCAAGACGCCCGGCAGCTTGCGGATCAGGTCCTGCATACCCCAAAAGCAGCCTCCGGCCAGTACAGCACGTTGTTCAGTCATTGGATTTCCTCCACGTGGATCAGGAATTCGGCGTAACCTTCAGCCTCCATCTCATCCCGATGGATGAACCTGAGCGAGGCCGAGTTGATGCAATACCGCAGGCCACCATGTTCTCGCGGGCCGTCGGGGAAGACATGCCCCAGATGGCTGTCGCCGTGTTTCGAGCGAACCTCGGTCCGGATCATACCATACGTCGTATCGCGAAACTCCTCCACATGCTCGTGGAGGATCGGCTTGGTGAAGCTGGGCCAGCCACATCCGGATTCGTATTTGTGGGTCGAAGCAAACAGCGGCTCGCCTGACACGATGTCCACGTAGATGCCCGGTTCCTTGTTCCCCAAATACTTGCCTGTCCCCGGTCGTTCGGTGCCGTTGCGTTGGGTGACATGAAACTCTTCGGGCGAAAGCGCCGCGATAACCGTGGGGTCTTTGGTGTAGCGTGTCATGGATCCTCCGGCTGATTTGACGTTTGAGCCATTATCTGGGGGCTGCAGGGTAGAAAGCAAAGCGATATTTCAAACAGCTCTCACAGTCGTGCAGTCGGTCAGACGCAAACATTTGGGTCCTTGCTTTAGGCCGAAGCCGTTTTGCCAGAAGGTTGGCGTGACAGCTGAACCGCAAGAATACCCAGCGTCGTGACGGTAACGCCAATTGCGTCCATCGCGCCCAGTTTTTCGCCCAATAATATGGCCGCAATCGTGACACCAAATACCGGGTTCAAAAAGTGGAACGTGGCTGCGCGGATCGCGCCGATGCGATCCAGAAGAAGGAACCAGATCAGCGTGGCCAGCAGCCCAGGAAACAGGGTTGTGTAAGTGAACGCCAATGCCAGTGGCAGCGTCGGGTGGATGTAAATGGTCTCAAAGATCGGAGCGGCCACGAACAACGTGGCGGAACCTACAAGCATCTGCAGGCCCACGACCATCATGAAATTGCCGCCTGAGGTTGCGCCGCGAACCGCGAGGGTGGCAAAGGTCAGCGCCAAAGCTCCGATGCCGCATAGCGCGACGCCGAACATGTCGACACCAGAACTGATCCGGCTGCTCATGATCAGGGCGACGCCGGTGAATCCGGCAAACAAACCCAAAATACCGAGAGGGCGCAGTTTCTCGCCAAAAATAAGCCACCCTGCCAGTGCCACCAGCAAGGGCATTGTGGACGCGATAATCGCCGCAACCGAAGCCTCGACCGTTTGCATCGCGTAAAAATTCAGACCCAAATACAGGGCATTTTGGCAGATACCGAACAGAATTGTCGCCCGCCATTGGTTCCGAGTCAGGTGCCAGCTTTGCCCCATCGCCCGGGCAATCAGAACCCCCAGAACCCCTGAGATCAAAAACCGCAGAGCCAGCGAAAACAAAGGAGAGGCGTCTGCCACTATGATCCGCGCCGAGGTAAAGGCGGACGACCAGATCAGGGCAAATGTCAGCCCCATGGCTATGGCGCGCAGATCCATGGAGACCCCCTGTCACTTTGCGCGGACTGTCCCCGATTTTGTGATCGGTCGCAAGCGCTGCGCGTCATAAAAGACGCATATGTGATGACAAGAAAGTCGCCCTTACGTTTTCGTTGATTGACTGACCAATTAAAGCTATCAGCTCCGGGATCTGACATATCAAGGGAGGGTTGTCGGTGCTTCTGGAATACATTCTATCTTTTGGCGTCCTACTGGCGTTGGGCCTGGTCGCGTTCTTCGTCGTGAAATGGTGGAACCTGCGCT
This sequence comes from Ruegeria sp. AF3, assembly GCF_056536285.1. Lineage (NCBI taxonomy): Bacteria > Pseudomonadati > Pseudomonadota > Alphaproteobacteria > Rhodobacterales > Roseobacteraceae > Ruegeria > Ruegeria sp. AF3. The sequence continues at coordinate 1,970,293 of NZ_JBQFJM010000001.1, forward strand.
GCGTTGGCGTGACACCTGTTCACCTTTTCACATTCATCGCGATCCTGTTTACGTCCGGTCTGGATGTTGGCCTGATCATGTTCCCGTTGACAGAATTTGGTGGGTATGCCGAAGATCCGGCATATGCCTTTGCTAATCCACTGGCGATCGAATTCGGTTTCTGGGGTTTTCTGATCTGGGCGTTTTACTTCCTGACAGCCTTCTATTTCTGCGTGATCGAACCGCGCGTGAACTTCTTTGAGATCCCGCTGGTCAAACTGATCAACAACGTGGTCATTATTGGCACCTGCGCCTTTACCGCCAGCCTGTTCCTGATCTACCTGCCTGGCTACCTGCCAGAGGTCGGAGATGGCGAATCTGTCGTTACCACCTTCTACGTCATCGTGTTTGTAGTCATATTGGCGGCGGCATACTCGTCGACCGACCTGAAATATGTGCGGATCCTGTCGGTGGGCTCGACCTTCCTATTCATGGCGCTAATCTTGGGAATGTGGGCGGCCGCTGGTATGGGAATGACCGGGTTTGTCGAAACCGGCAGTAACATTGGCGCCTATTTCACCAATATGCACAAATTTGTCCTGCCGCTGACTGACTACCATGCCTTCTACCTGTTCTGGTGGTTTGCGTGGTCAATCATGATTGGCCAGTTTACTTCGCGCTTTGTGGGCGGGTTGAAGACTTGGCAGTTGCTGGCGGCGTTGCTGATCTTCCCGTCGATCCCGCTGGGGATCTGGTTCACCGTTCTCTACTACTATCATCTGAACGGTATCAGCACCGCAGGGATCACCAATATCGCGATGGTAATCGTGGGCGTGACCTTTGTGATCAACTCGCTGGACTCTCTAATTAGGCTCTATACGGACAACCTGAACATGACCGCCGAGCGGTTTGGCAAGGCGACCTATGTCGCCGGCAACGTCGCGCTGCTGTTTGTCCTGACCCTGCTGTTCCAGAGCCAGTGGCTGCAAATCCAATGGATCGGAGCCGTCGTAGTCGGTCTCTACCTGGCTTGTGTGGTCTATATCCTTGTCACCAAGCGCAAAGAAGTGATGAGTATCGACGCCATGCCGGAAGATCGTGATCTGGACTTCCACAAGGTTGAGACGATTCACTGATTGTTTCTAACCTACCAAAACAAAAGCGGGCCTCGACATCGGGGCCCGCAGCCGTGTTTTGGCGCTGCCCGGTTCGCGCCTCATTCCGTGTCGAGACGATATTTGAGGAAGCTGTGGCCAGAGTAGTCTACTTGCCCAACAAAATACGCGCCGAGTTTAGTCATTGCGCGCAGTTTCGTGCGTGAGGGCGGCAGCAAGAATGTCACGAATGGAATACGATTGTCCTGCTTTGCGAATGCGATGGCCTGACGCGCTATTTTGGCACCCAGTCCAAATGCACTGGGCTTCAGGACCAGCCCGAAATCCCACTCTTCACCTTCTTTTTGAAAACCGCCCCATCCCACATATTGTCCGCGGTGCAGAATTGCCCAATGACCAAGGCCGTCCCGCGCCCAACACGACTCTTTCGCGTGAATGAAACCGGCGACTGTTTCCTCATCCCAATCCTGCGTCAGGAGAGGCATGTGTTCGGCAAGAATTGGATTTCTCATATGCGCCAGTATCTCAGGCGCTGAGACGAGGGGCAGTCGCGTGAAGGTAATATCCTGTTCCATAGAACTGGGATTTAGCGGGCCGAGCAGGAAATCAAAGGGTTGTCCGAAAAAAACGTGCCAAGGACATCCAGTGCTGAATTGTAGCCTTTAGTCACAACCTAATGCCTTATGACTTAGTTACGCGGGCCGTAGGATGTGAAGTTCAGGCACAAAAAAAGGGGCCGCGTAACCGCCACCCCTTTACATGGTTCCAAGCGCTTTGGATCAGCCGTTCACGCTGTCTTTCAGTGCTTTCGCGATGGTCATTTTCACAACCTTGTCGGCTTCTTTGGTGAAGGTCTCACCGGTTGCCGGGTTGCGGACTTGACGCTCGGGGCGTTCGCGGCAGTAGATTTTGCCGACGCCGGGCAGGGTTACTGCACCACCTGCGGAAACTTCACGCGTGATCAGGCCGGTGATGGCCTCAAGCGCAGAGTTCGCGGATTTCTTATCGGTTCCCATTTCCTCAGCGAGAGCAGCTACCAGCTGAGTCTTTGTCATAGGTTTTGCCATTTCTTGGTCTCCTTAACGTGCCCGATCTATAGGGCCTCACCGCGTAACTGTAACGGGATATTGTGGCCAAACACAACGAATAGTAGCGCAGAAACCCCTAAAAATATGGGGAAAACGTTGCTTTTTTGCGTCAGAGGAAGGCAGTTTCATCGAAGGAACGCAATTTCCGGCTGTGCAAACGCTCTAACGGCATGCCACGCAGGTGCTCCATGGCGCGTATCCCGATCATCAAATGACGGCTGACCTGGGTGGTATAAAAGGACGACGCCATGCCCGGCAGCTTCAGTTCGCCGTGCAGAGGTTTGTCCGACACACACAACAATGTGCCGTAAGGAACGCGGAAGCGATAGCCGTTCGCGGCGATGGTGGCGCTTTCCATATCCAGCGCGATGGCCCGCGACTGGCTGAGGCGCTGAACCGGTCCGGATTGATCGCGCAGTTCCCAGTTGCGATTGTCGACCGATGCAACTGTTCCCGTCCGCATGATCCGCTTCAGTTCATACCCTTCCAGCTCGGTCACCTCGGCCACGGCGCGTTCCAGCGCGACCTGAACTTCGGCCAGGGGCGGGATGGGCACCCAGACCGGCAGGTCATCATCTAGAACCTTGTCATCACGTAGATATGCATGGGCCAGAACGAAATCGCCCAATGCCTGCGTGTTACGCAATCCGGCGCAATGGCCAACCATCAACCACGCGTGCGGGCGCAGAACCGCGATATGGTCGGTCGCAGTTTTCGCATTCGAGGGACCGACACCGATGTTCACCAAAGTAAGACCCGAACCATCTTCACGCTTCAGATGATAGGTTGGCATTTGCGGCAGTTTCAGCGGTTGCTTGATTTCTGCGTCCGGCTCCGTGATCTCAACATTCCCGGTCGAGACAAAGCTGGTATACCCGCTGCTAGGATCAGCCAACTGCTCACGGGCGTAGTTTTCGAATTCCGAGACATAGAACTGATAGTTCGTGAACAGAACGTGGTTCTGAAAATGCCGGGCATCCGTCGCTGTGTAATGTGCCAGTCGCGCAAGTGAATAATCGACGCGCTGGGCAGTGAACAATGACAAGGGCCCGACGGCGTCTTCATGATCGTGCACGCCGTTAACGATGTCGTCATTCGTGGTGGTCAGATCCGGCACGTCAAACACATCGCGCAGGGTGAAAGCAGCCGCCCCCTGATGCGGCACAACCAGACCTGACGTATTCGCCACGGCAAAATGCACCGGAATAGGTGTGTCCGACGCTGCAATCGTCACCGGTTGGTCGTGATTCTTGATCAACAGGGCAATCTGTTGAGTCAGGTAGGACCGGAATAAATCCGGGCGCGTTACGGTTGTAGCGTGAACACCGGGCTCCGCCACATGCCCAAAACTCAGGCGGCTGTCGACTTGAGCATAGGTCGACGTCTTTATGCGAATCTCGGGGTAATAGGCTCTGTATCTGGCGGTTGGTGCTCCATTTTGCAGTACCTTCGAGAAGCTGTCGCACAGAAATTCTGTTGCTTGAGTGTAAAGCTCCTCCAGTCGCGCAACTGCGGCTGCGGGATCGGTGAACTGTTCTGGCGAAAGGGCTTCAGGTGTCAGGAGTGTCGTCATGCCAAGGGTTCCAGAAGATCAATTTTTTTGAATGTGCGCACGTCAACCAGCCCGAGATCAGAGATCCTGAGTTCCGGTATGACGACCAACGCCAGCAGCGAATGTTGCATATATGCGTTGTTCAGATTGCAGCCACATTCCTGCATGGCCTGAACCATCCTGTCCGCCTTGGCCGCAACTTCAGCGGCCGGGCTGTCGGACATCAGACCGGCAATGGGAAGTTCGACCATCGCCAGTTCCTGGCCGTCCCGGAAGATCGTGATGCCGCCACCCACCTCGGCCAGTCGATTCGCGGCCAGCGCCATCTGTTCACGGTCCGTGCCGACGACGATCATGTGGTGACTGTCATGTGCCACGGTCGAGGCCATGGCCATTTTTCCCTGATATCCAAACCCCGAGACAAAGGCATTGGTGACGCCCCCTGTCGCCCGGTGTCGTTCGACCAGTGAGATCTGACATACGTCACCCTCACCTTCAACAAGCCCGCCGATAATCGGCAATTCGGCTTTCAGCGCTTTAGTGGGGGCCTGGTTTTCTACCACGCCAATGACGTTGGCCCTTACCTTGTTTGCGCCCTTCGGCGCCGTGATCTCAAAATCGGTCGAGGTCAGCGCATGCTTCAGATGAACCGTGCGACGTGCTTTGTCGGGCCAGTTTAGATGGGGGCAATCAACCTTGATCACCCCGTTTTCCGCGACAACCTGCCCGCGCGCTATGACCAGTTCGACCGGCAATTCGGTCAGGTCAGAGCTGAGGATGATATCCGCCCGTCGTCCCGGCGTGACCGATCCGATCTCGCGTTCCAGACCGAAATGCGTGGCGGTGTTGATTGTGGCCATCTGCACGGCCACAAGCGGGTCACAGCCACAGGCAACGGCGTGGCGCACGACGCGATTCATATGCCCTTCATTGACCAGCGTTGCAGAGTGGCAGTCATCCGTGCACAGGATGAAATTGCGCGCATCCAGACCTTTTTCGGTTACTGCGGTAATCTGGCTTTCAACGTCATACCAGGCCGAGCCCAACCGCATCATCGAACGCATTCCCTGTCTGACCCGTGCGATGGCATCCGCTTCGCAGGTGCCTTCGTGGTCATCGGCAGGTCCGCCAGCCACGTAAGCCGCAAAATCAGGCCCTAAATCAGGGGATGCGTAATGCCCGCCAACAATCTTTCCTGCCCGCTGCGTGGCCGCAATCTCGGCCAGCATTTTGGGATCGCCGTGAATCACGCCGGGGAAGTTCATCATTTCACCCAAGCCGATGATCCCGGGCCAGTTCATCGCCTCGGCGACGTCTTCGGGGGTGATTTCATAGCCTGTCGTCTCTAACCCCGGTGCAGAGGGTGCGCAGGAGGGCATCTGAGTGAAGATGTTGACCGGCTGAATCATTGCTTCGTCATGCATCATGCGCACACCATCCAGCCCCAACACATTGGCGATCTCGTGCGGGTCGGTGAACATACTGGTTGTGCCATGGGGGATCACCGCGCGAGCAAACTCGGCGGGGGTCAGCATCCCCGATTCGATGTGCATATGCGCGTCGCATAAGCCGGGCAGGATATAGCGGCCTTGCGCGTCGATAACCTGTGTCTCTGGTCCGGTACAATGCGAGGCGTCTGGACCGACAAATGCAATCCGGCCTGCGGCAATTGCAACAGAATGGTTCGGCAGCAGTTCGCGGCTGTGCACATTTACCCAAGTCCCACCCGTTATTACCGTATCTGCTGCCTCACGTCCGGCAGCAACTGCGATCAATCGGGGGGCGACATCGGGCCAAGTTGGGAAGGGTGTGTTTTCCATGGCTCAACTTTCACGAATGCGCGCGCGGGTGCAACCCCGGTTCTTCACTACTGCCGACGGATCACAATCCTGCAAATCTGCCCAACCCGGCCATCGAAAGCTGACATAGGTGCCGACAGCGCCCAGGAACCCGTCGAGTTTACGTTTCGGACCCGAATTCTCGCCGTATCCAGTTCGCAAAGGTGACGGCCCCGGGCGTATCCTCAGCCTGAGGGGAGAGCAGCAGATAATACGCCTCGGGCATCGGGGCGCGATGCTCAAATGGTGCGATCAGCCGCCCCTGATCGACCAGGTGACCCGCGATGGTGTCATGGGCCAGGCACAGGCCACCTCCGGCCATCGCGGCTGACAAACAAACCAGATAGGTTGTCGCGTAGGTAATAGAAGGATTCTGCCAATTCAGACCCTGATCTTCCGCCCATGTCGCCCAGTTGGTCAAAAGGTTGGAACAGTCGAACAGGGGTTTTTCCTGAAGGTCTTGCAGACACACCTGATATCCCGGCGCGCAGACGGGATAGTAATATTCAGAGCGCAGCATTTCTGTCCGGGTCGTATCCGAGGGTCGAAGGGAAAACCTGATTTCGACCGCTGCGCCTTCGGCCATCTCGCGCGGTTCCCACAGTTCGGTGAAGATGTTCAGCTGAACATCCGGGTGTTCAGTCCGAAATAACGGCAGGCGCGGGGCCAGCCAGTTCACGGCGAAACTGATGTTGCACTGAACCTGTACCGCGTTCTGTTGCGCGCCAGTAACCGCCTGAGTGCCCCGTATCAGCGTCCGAAACGCTTCGCGCACTACCGGCAAATAGGTGATCCCGGCCTCTGTCAGCTCAAGCGCCTTCGGGCGTCGCAGGAACAATGGCTGACCCAGATGACCTTCCAGCGATTTGATCTGCTGACTGACCGCACTTTGCGTCATGTTCAGATCCCGCGCCGCGTCGGTGAATGACAGATGGCGGGCTGCGGCTTCGAATGTGCGCAGCCAGCCCAGCGGGGGAAGCCTGTTTTGCATCGACATAACTCCGGCATAAGTTCAGCTAATGGGATAGTTGCGTTTTTTTCGTTGGTCAAATTGCTGGACCAAATGCAGGCTTTGGTCATTCGCAGTTGTCAAAGGACTCCACACATGAGCCTCACTAGCCTTCGCCCCAATATCGATCATTGGTCAGAACGTGTGGACATGGCCGCAACCTTTCGCTGGACAGCCCGGCTGAATATGCACGAAGCCGTTGCCAACCATTTCAGCCTTGCTGTGAACAAAGACGGGACGCAGTTCCTTATGAACCCCAATCAGGCGCATTTCTCGCGTATTCGCGCGTCTGATCTGTTGCTGTTGAACGCCAACGATCCGGATGTGATGTCACAGCCCGGTGCACCTGATCCCACGGCCTGGGGCCTGCACGGCTCGATCCATCGCCATTGCCCACACGCGCGCTGCGTCATGCATGTGCATTCGATCTTTGCAACTGTTCTGGCCTCACTGGCCGACAGTACGCTTCCGCCAATCGATCAGAACACTGCGACCTTCTACAATCGCTACGTTGTTGACGAAGAATTTGGCGGGTTGGCTTTTGAAAGCGAAGGAGAGCGGTGCGCCGGGATGCTGGCTGATCCGAAAAAGAAGGTCATGATCATGGGCAACCACGGGGTTCTGATTACGGGCAGTGACCCGGCGGATACCTTTAACAGGCTCTACTATTTCGAGCGCGCTGCCGAAACATACATCCGGGCACTGCAAACAGGTCTGCCCCTGCGGGTGCTGTCGGATGAGATTGCCGAGAAAACAGCGCAGGAACTGGACGACTACCCTGATCAGGCCGAAGCGCATCTGCGAGAGATCAAGGCAATACTCGATGCAGAAGGCTCGGATTACGCAACCTGATGCAAGACAGAGTGACCGACATGCGAGATACCGCGCAGGACCCCGAAGCCGCACGCTGGCATTACCACCCCGACGGGCCAGTAGGCCTCAATCCGCTGTTCAGTTGGCCGCCGCGCCCATCCGCCGTGCTGAAATGGTACCGCGGAGCGTGGTTGCAAATCACCGCCCTGACCCTGTGCATGACTTTGGCCGTCATCGCCTATGCGTTCTTTTTCCCTGCATTAGAGACGATGAAGAGCTTTGCACCCGGCTGGATGTTCAGGATTTGGTTGCTGAACATGGTGCCGCAAACTCTGATAGCAGGAAGCCTGCACTGGTGGCTGTACATGCGCAAAGGGCAGGGGATGTACAAAAAGTTCGATCGAAGAGACCTGACGCGGGACAACGGAACATTCACATTCCGCAATCAGGTCTGGGATAATATCTGGTGGACGCTGGGCAGCGCCATGACGGTGGCGACCATTTACCAGTGGGTCATCTTTTGGGCGATGGCAAATGGCTGGGTTCCGACGATTACCTGGGCCAGCGCGCCGGTGTGGTTTGTGGTTTGGATGCTGTTCATTCCCATGTGGTCCGGCCTGCATTTTTACTGGGTGCACCGGCTGGAACATCATCCCAGGCTTTATAAACATGTGCACGCGGTCCATCACCGCAATGTCAATACCGGGCCGTGGTCAGGGATTTCGAATCACTGGTATGAAAACATGCTGTATTTCACGACGTATTTCATCCACCTGATCGTGCCATCCCATCCGCTGCATGTGTTGTTTCACAGCTCGTTCCAGCAGGTCAGCCCGATACTGTCCCATTCTGGGTTCGAGAAGATAAAGGCCGGTGAGACCGAAGCCGCGCGGGCGGGCGACTTTTTTCACCAGCTCCACCACCGGTATTTCGAGTGCAACTACGGCACATCCGAAATTCCTTTCGACAAGTGGTTTGGCACCTATCACGATGGCTCGGCCGAGGCGACGACACGCACACGTGCCTACAAAAAGCAGATGTACACCTGACGCGGCTGGACCTGTCCGGGGCCTAAACCCGTTCGAACAATGCAATGAAGGCCGTGTCATCCTTGTTTGGACCCGCGGCAAGATCACCGTAGATGCGAACCTCGGGCAGGGTCAGGTTGCGAATCTGATCCTGTTCCAGTTCGTGCAGCTTGCCCTTGAAGCCCATCTTTTCGAAATGGTGGGCGTTTATTGACAGGGCGAACGTCGCGCCTGACCGTGCGACGCGAAGCAGGGCGGGTAATACTTCGGGACCCAGATGGCCATGCGTGAACGTGCCAGATGACACGATGCCGGAGTAGCTGTCAGGCGGAACCGGGATGCCATGGGTCAGGTCAGCCTCGATCGCGTCCCGGTAGATATCCTTGCGCATAGCCTGTTCCAGCATTTCCGAACTGATATCCGTGGCATCAATCGGCCCAACGCCAAGCCCAGACAACACCGCGCCGCACAGGCCCGTTCCCGCACCGACATCCAGAACCGGCCCCTGACCGCCCGCGCCCACAAACGCCCGCGCGGTATGGATATGAAGCTGATAATCCTCACGCGCGGCAAAGCTGTCGTCATAATCCCCGGCCCATTCCGCATAAAGGCGTTTGTTTTCGTCCGGAGAGCTCAGTGCGTAGGCAGAATGCAGGTCTGGTTTCTTTTTGCTCATATCCACAGAAAGGCGCATCAGAAGATTCGATTCAAGTGCGTCCATGCGGCGCTTGCATCCCGATGCGCTGAAGCCCATCAACGGGGCATGACCAAGACACTCTTCTCATTTGGCCACGGCTATTCTGCGCAGGCCCTTTCCCGAATTCTTGCCCCGAAAGGCTGGCAGATTTTTGGCACCACACGAGATGGCGAAGGCGCAGATGCGATACGTGCCTCTGGCGCGGACCCGCTGATCTGGCCCGGTGAGGTCCCAAATCTGGATGGGGTGACGCATTTGCTGATCTCGACGGCACCGGGCGAGGCGGGCGATCCGGTACTGGCGGCAATGGGCGATGAGATCCGAAAGCGGGCAAGTCAGTTCACATGGGTGGGCTATTTATCGACAACGGCTGTTTATGGCGATCATCAGGGCGGCTGGGTTGACGAAGACACCCCGCCAACACCGACCGCCAAGCGTGGAAAGTGGCGCATGCTGGCTGAAGAGCAATGGGCGGCTGTGCCGGGCCTGCCTGTTCACATCTTCCGTCTGGCAGGGATATACGGCCCAGGTCGTGGGCCGTTCTCCAAGCTCACACGCGGTGGGCTGCGGCGCATCATCAAGCCGGGGCAAGTGTTTTCGCGTATCCACGTGGATGACATTGCGCAGGTTCTGCAAGCCTCGATGACAAGGCCGAATCCGGGCAGTGTTTACAACGTATGCGACGATGAACCTGTCCCGCCACAGGATGTCATCGGGTATGCCGCCGAATTGCAGGGGCTTCCTCTGCCCCCGGCGGTTTCATTTGACAAGGCTGACCTGACACCGATGGCGCGCAGTTTTTATAACGAGAACAAACGCGTCCGAAACGACCGGATCAAGGATGAGTTGGGTGTCGAATTGATCTATCCAAACTACCGGGTGGGGTTGGAGGCGCTGATGAAGGACCGGTAGGTTCTTTACTGCGCGGCTGCTTTAATCATATCCGAGGCTTTTTCCGCGATCATTATTGTTGGCGCGTTTGTGTTTCCCGATACCAGCGTTGGCATCACCGACGCATCAACCACGCGCAGCCCCTCGATCCCCCGCACCCGTAGTTCAGGATCCACAACCGCCAGATCGTCGGTGCCCATCTTACAGGTGCCAGCCGGGTGATAGATCGTGTCGGCACGGGCGCGGATATGCCCCTCCCAATCGGCGTCCGATTTCGCCGTATCCGTTCCGAACATCTCTTTGTGCCGATATTTGGCCAAAGCCGGCGCTTGCAGGATGTCTCGCGTCATTCGCGCGCCTTTGATCATGGTGTCCAGATCTCGTGCATCTGAAAGAAACCCCGGATCGATGACAGGCATTGCCATTGGGTCCGCGCTGCTCAGGCCAACAGTTCCCCGACTTTCCGGGCGAAGCTTGCAGATATGACAGCTGTACCCGTAACCGTAATGCAGCTTGCGGGCGTGATCATCGACCATTGCGATGGTGAAATGCAGCTGGATATCCGGGCGTTTCAACTCGGGTGAGGTCTTCAGAAACGCCGCTCCTTCGGCAAACGGTGTGGCCGCCATTGACACACCGGTCTTGCGCCACTGACGGATGTGCTTCAGCAGTCGCACCGCTGCTGTCGCGCCGATCCCAAAGTTGTTCGTGTCTTTGGTTCGGTAGGTCAGCGTAAAGTCGAGGTGGTCCTGCAAATTCTGCCCCACACCCGTCAGTTCATGCAGAACAGCGATCCCGTGCGTTTCAAGATCAGCGCTTGCTCCAATCCCTGAGACTTGCAGCAGTTGAGGTGTTTTTAATGCTCCCGCGCACAGGAGAATCTCGCGCGTGGCGGTAACGGTGGTGTCTGCCTTTTTGCCTTTGACCCTGAAAACAACGCCAGTTGCGCGCTTACCCTGAAAGACCAGCCTTTTCGCATAGGCATGTGTAATGACCGTCAGGTTCGGGCGGTTGGCAATCGGGAACAGGTAACCCGCAGCCGCTGAGCACCGCTCTCCATTCTTTGAAGGGTCATGATACTGCGTTACCTGGTACACCCCGACACCTTCGTTATCGCCTCGGTTGAAATCTTCAGTGTGGCGATGTTGGAGTTGCTGCGCGGCTTCAATGAACGCGCGGGTGATTGGGCGAGGTTCTTTTTGCTGTGACACCTGTAACGGGCCTTTGTCACCATGCCAGCTGTCTGCACCAAGCTCATTGTTCTCGGACCGTTTGAAATACGGCAATACGCTGTCCCAATCCCAGCCGTCGCAGCCCAGATCGGCCCACCCATCATAATCCTGCCGCTGACCTCTGACATAAAGCATCGCGTTGATCGCGCTCGAACCACCCAGTGCTTTACCGCGGGGTTGATACCCCCGGCGTCCGTTCAACCCACGTTGCGGTATGGTTTCAAAAGCCCAGTTGTTGATCTTGGGGCGTCCCGGAAGGGTTGCCACGACAGCTGCCGGCACCCTGACTGTCAGGCCCTTTCCGTTCCCACCTGCTTCGAGCAGGCAAACGCGTGAAGCCGGGTTCTCGCTGAGGCGGTTTGCAAGAACGGATCCTGCCGACCCGCCGCCCACGATGATATAGTCGAACTGCATGCTGGCTTCCCTACTATCAGAACCATAATGCGCTGGTCCGCTGTTCGTCATCCGAGCCAGGCTTCCCTGAGACTGCGTCAATAGAGTGAAAAAACAATTGTGACCTGAAGTCAGTTTCCAAGTGTTCTTCGACATTCAGCGAAACGGTACGCCCGCGTCGATCGAAAGACTCAAGACGGATATCAATGTCGTCGTTCGCTGTCGGGGCCAACGATTCCAGCCAAAGCGCAGATTTCACCCACTTCTTCTGATGAGCCTGCACCTGAAGTGGCTGGCGGAAATCGCGAAATAAACGTGTAAACATCTGAGTTATAATAATTAATTTAGAATTTAGTGAGAAAAGCAAAGTTTTTTCAAAATGGGGCTTGCGGGTGGGGAGTCTAATCCGTAAATACCCCTTCACCGGCGCAGCTGAGGTTGGCCTGACGGACTGGAAAGACGGTTGAGACGCACCGGAGAGACGGTGGGCATCTGAGGTTGAGGTTTAGGCGGTTGCGCTAAGGGATTGGCGTTACGGTCTGGTTTTTGGCTCTGGGTGTTTTGTTCTTTGAC